>CAVQSC010000040.1:0-581050 GCA_963715375.1 uncultured Actinomycetota bacterium
CCGGGCCAAGACGCCGCAGCGGGTCGTGCTGGTCAGCGACATTACCTCAATCAGGCGGATGCGCCGGGCAAGTATCAGTCGGGCCTGGGAGAGTTGGAAGTCCTCCCCGAGCGGCAAGCTCGTACCCGCCGGACAGCCCGGCATTCTTGCCGGGGCCTCGCAGCCACTGCGCCTGTCGTGGCCAACGTCATGCGGTTCGCGGGCGTCGATTTGAAGACGGCCATCGACATGGCCAGCCTCGCACCGCTCGGCTGATCGGACTGAATCATCCCGGGCTGGAGATCGGCGCACCCGGTCAATGTGTTCCTGTTCGACCTGCCCGCCGGCGACGATGAGCCGCTCCGCGTCGGGCGGACATTACGTGTGCTGCCTCGTCTGCCGAATGAGATTACAAGGCAGACAAATGTCTGCCCCACTTATGCAGGACTACTTTGTCGGCTTCTGCTCCGCCGCTCTGGGCTGCGTGCTGCTCCTCGAGCGCACAGGCATCGATGCTCCGTGGCTGATCGAGGCACCACCGCGCTCAACTGTTCGTGGAATCCATGGGAAGAATCGCCGCCCGCTGGACGCTCGGCGGCGTCGGCCTCGTGCTGATTCTCCTGGGCGGACTAATCGCCAGCGGCTGGCGCGTCGCGTGTGGTAGAGTGGCTCGGGAGGGCGAGGCTGGCCTGATGAAAATGACAAGGCGGCGTTCATCCGGGTTTTGATGCACCCGAGGAATTGCGAATTGCAAAGTAGCAATTGCAAATTTGCAATTGTCATTTCGCAATTTGCAATGGATGCGGCGGGAGTGAAAACTACAAGCCCAACAGATTCTGGCGGGTCGACGTCCAAAGATCTGGCGCAGATGCGGGGTTTTCATCAGTTAGCTCGCCCTCCCAGTATGGATTCGCCCTCCCAATACTGTGCCTACCGCGGCGGGCGCATGCGCCAGCAGCCAGTCCTCCAGAATGATGTGCTCGACGTAGGGCGCTCGCAGCAGGCCGCCCGCTGCGGCAACAGCCGCCGCAGCCATTGCCGCCGCACGGCCGCCGAGAGCGCCCGCAGGCTGCGGCTGTCGTGCATCTGGCTGGCGACGTCTTCGCTCAGCCGGCGGAACGTGGCGGGAATGATGTTCGGATCGGGGCCGAGGTGAATCACGGTCGTGACGCCGCTGGCCAGCGTCTCATAGACCGCGTCCCACAGGCGCTGCGGATGATCGATCCAGCGATAGAGCAGCTCGCGGGCGTTGGTGGCCGTGTAGCCGTAGTCGCCGGTGACCAGCGAGAAGATTCGCGGCTTGCGGCTCGACGAGCTTGCAGCGGCAGCGTGTGCATCCGCTCGGCGGCCCGGTTGGAAATCTGCCGTTGCCAGACGATCGGCGTGTGCAGCGGCGGCCACTTTTGATCGTTCCGCCGCAGGTGGACGCGGACGGAGGGCTCTTTGGCCCGCGCCGAAAGCGGTCGAGCGTGTCGCCCTGGCCGATCAGCAGCACAGTGTTGGGGGCCAGGATAGGACGAAATGCCGATCACGCCGCGGCCTTCCTGGTTGACTTCCAGGCAGAGCCGGTCGGACCACTTCGAAGTCGATCGCCAGGCTGCGGGTGAAGAGCACGCCGAGCGTCACGTCGGCCGCGAGCGCGACGCAGTCGTCGGCCAGCGACAGCGGAACTCCAGAGCGGCCGCCGCATCGAGCAGGCCCGCCGGCCACCAGCCGGCGCGATCTCGCCCAGGCTGTAGCCGAACGAGAACTGCGCTCCGCGATAGTCGATGCCAAAGCAGTCGCCGAGCAGGTCGAGCTGCGCGCCTGCACGCCGATCGAGCAGGGCGACCGCCTCGCCATACGTCGCCAGCGACGTCTCCTCCTCGGCCCTGACCCGGCCACCAGATCGACGGCGGCCGGAGCAGGTCGGCGCCGCATCCGAGACGTTCGCAAATGCCGCTCGACGTCGGGCCCGTAGCCGGATGTGCCAGCAGCTCCCCCGTGCGGCCGAGGTTCGTGACGTTGTACCCGCGAAACGCCAGGGCGGTTGTCGGCAGTCGGCGGGAGAGCGGGAGGCTGGGCATGGCTGCGGGGAGTCCTACTTTGGGGGTGTATCGTTAGAGTCTCGGAGAACAGTGGGCACCGCGTCACAGGTGCAGCAATCGTAGCCCGGCAAAGGTCAGCTGCGCGAAACAGTTCTTGGCAATCAGGACCGAATTGTTGACTTTTCGCCCCAACTCTGCCAATCTACCGAGTGCTAGTACGTCAGATTGCGCAGTTCGCTCGGTATTGGTGCAATCAACAGTGCGCACCATTGCGTTATTGCTGCGACAATTATTCTTGTCGCAGAGTTTCATCATCCGTTTTTGTTTTCTCGAAGGGGTTCTGTCATGAAGAAGAGAGCTTTCACGCTCGTCGAGCTGCTGGTGGTGATCGCCATCATCGGTGTGCTCGTTGCGCTGCTCTTGCCCGGCGGTGCAAGCCGCTCGCGAGGCCGCCCGCCGCATGCAGTGCGGCAACCATCTCAAGCAGATCGGCCTCGCGCTGCACAACTATCACGACGTCTTCAGAGCCTGCCGTTTGGCGTGCGGGCGCAGACCCATAACGGCGACTTGGCGCCGACCGTCGCTGGCCAGCGGGCCGAGCTGGTACGTGGGCATCCTGCCGTTCTGCGAGCAGAAAACCTGTCGGACCTGATCGAGCAAGGCGAGTCACTACGGCCGGCGCCAACTACAACAGCGATTGCCCGCCAACGAGAACACCAAGGTGATGGTGGCATTGACCGCTTCACAACCAGAAGATTCCGTGGATGCTCTGCCCGTCGAGCCCGTTGCCGCAGACCGAGGCGCCCGTGGCGAATGCGACGATCTGTACCGTGCCGTCGTACGTCGGCATCATGGGCGCGGCGGCCTCGGACCCGCAGAACTCAGGTTGCCGAACGAACTGCCTTCACCGAAAGGCCGGGTGCAAGCCGCGACCGCCGTGGCCAGGGTCGCCCGGCGGCGGCCTGTTGACCTTCAATGAGGCCTACAACATGGCGGCCTGCATCGACGGCACGTCCAACACGATCGTCGTTAGCGAGATCCCGATTACTTCTTCGTCGGCAGCTCACCGCCACATCCCCGGCACTCGGATTCGCATCGACGGCAGTTGCTGGGCACCGACACGACCACCCGGTTGGGTGGCGGCTGGTTGTCGGAACCGTAACAAGATTTGGCAAGTGCCACACGTCCCGCGGCAGCGCGCTGATCTACAACCCTTACCACGATCCGCACGTACACCGCCCCCATACGCGGTAACTGGCGATGCTCGGCTTCAACGGCAAGGCGATGAACCGCCAATGGCGCCGACGGCGTCGGGGTCCAGCACGGCGCCAACAATCCGCTGATTTCCGCCCATCCCAATCGGGGCGCGCACCCTCACGCCGGCGATCTGGGTGTCGTACTCCCGCTCGAACTCCCCGGCGTAGTGCGACACGTCAGTCGAGGTCCCGCCCATGTCGAACCCGATCACCCGGGTCAGGCCTGCCGCCTGCGCGGTCCTTGCCATCCCGACGATGCCTCCGGCGGGCCCCGAGAGGATCGCGTCCTTGCCGCGAAAGTGGTGCGCCTCGGTGAGGCCTCCCGAGGAGCGCATGAACTGGCACTTCACTCCCGGCAGCGCGCTGCTCACCTGGTCCACGTAGCGCCGCAGGATCGGTGATAGGTAGGCGTCGACGATCGTGGTGTCTCCTCGCGAGACCAGCTTCATCAGCGGGCTGACCTCGTGGGACATGGAGACCTGGGTGAAGCCGACGTCGTGGGCCAGCTCGCCGATCCGGAGCTCGTGTGACGGGATGCGGAAGGCATGCATGAGGACTATCGCCACGCTGCGGAAGCCCCGGTCGAAGGCCTCCTGGAGCTCACGCCGCAGCGACCCCGGCTCGAGCGGGGTCACCACCTCGCCCCCGGCGTCGAGGCGCTCGGTTGCCTCGATGACCACGGAGTGCAGCAGGTCGGGCAGCTCGATGTGCCGGGCGAAGATCTTGGGCCGGTTCTGGTAGGCGATGCGCGGCGCATCCGCGAATCCTCGGGTGGTCACCAGGACGGTCGGCTCGCCCTTGCGTTCCAAGAGAGCGTTCGTGGCGACCGTCGTACCCATCTTCACGGCGGAGATGTCCTCGACCGGGATCCGTTCACCGTCACGGAGCCCGAGCACCTCCCGGATCCCGGCGATCGCGGCGTCGTCGTACCACTTCGGGTTCTCCGAGAGCAGCTTGTGGGTGACCAGCGTCCCATCACCACGACGGGCGACCACATCGGTGAAGGTTCCGCCACGGTCGATCCAGAACTCCCAGCGTCCTTCCATGGGCCCATTATCGAGGCCGGGCAGTCGTCCGTTCCTGTGCCGTGCTCACCGGCCGCAAGTGCACGCGGCGACACGGGGGAGGCCCTACCGCGCGAGCGTCGGTGTCCGATGGGATGCTTTCTCCTCGCCGTGCCCGGCGACGGCCTGGTGGACCGAGGCAGCAGACGCGAAGTGGAGGGCTTGATGAGTGACGTGGCCGGGGAGCTCGCCCGCGTGCGCAGCGCGTTCGAGCAACCGACGCTGACCTTGCTGCACCAGCGACAGGCCCCGGTGGTCATCGCGGTATTCCGGTCCGCGTTCGGCCGCGACAACAAGCCGATCCCGACCGCCCGGCTGCACACACAGGTCGAGGACCACCTCGCCGAGCTGCGTCTCACCGGGGAGTCCGACGTGCCGACCGGCAGCGCCCGGGACCTGTGTCTGCGGTGGATGCGTGGGCAGTGGTTGGTCCGGGCTCTCGACGACACCGGCCAGGAGGTCTACTCCCTGACCTCGCACGCCCAGCAGGCTCTGGAGCTGGTCAAGGCACTCTCGCGGGACCGGGCCACGTTGAGCGAGCACCGGATCGCCACCCTCCTCAACACCGTGCGCCGGTTCAACAGCGAGGCGAACCCGGACCGTGGCGCGCGTGTCACCATCCTCGGCGCGGAGATTGCGCGCCTGAGCGCCGAGCGGGACCGGCTCGTCGACGGTGAGGAGATGGAGCCTCCGTCGGAGGACTACATGCTGGAGGGGTTCACCGAGCTCCAGTCGCTGATCTCCGCACTGCCCAGCGACTTCGCCCGGGTGGAGGAGCGCTTCGCCGAGATCAGGGCCGAGATCCTGGCGTCATTCCGCGCTGAGGACCGCCCGGCGGGCGAGGTGATCGACGACTACCTCGCCCGAGCCGACTCGTTGATGACCGCGACGGCCGAGGGCCGGGCCTTCGAGGGTGCGTTCGCGCTGCTGCGCGACGACGCGATGGTCGCCCAGCTGCGGGAGGACCTCGGCGCGCTGCTCGACCATCCGCTCTCCGGTGGCCTGCTGGCCGACGCCGACCGAGCGGAGCTGCGCGGCACCGTGCGGCTGATCCGGGACGGCCTGGACCGGGTGCTCTCCCAACGCTCCCGGGTCACCTCGACGCTCAAGGAGTACATCGTCTCGCACGACGGGGCCCGCGACCGCGAGCTGGAGCAGACCCTGCGGCAGATCGAGTCCGAGCTCATGACCTGGCTGGCCACCTCCGGGCCGCGGGCGACCGTCGACATGCCGCTGCTGCCGGCCCGGGTCGACGTGGAGCACTTCCGCGAGCGGTTCTACGACCCGGCCGACGACATCGCGCCGGCCCGGCTCGCCGACATCCCCGGCGCCGAGGCCGCGCCCCCGTCGTACGCCGCGCTGAGGGCGCAGGGCGGGCCCTCCATCACCGTTCTGCGCCAACGGCTCGACGAGGCGCTGCGCTCGCTCGACCCCGCCGCGTCGCTGGGCGAGGTGTTCGACTCGCTCGACCCGTCGCTGCGGCGGCCCGTCGAGATCCTCGGGCTGCTCCACCTGGCGGCCGACCGCGAGCTGGTCGCCGAGCCGGTCCTCGAGCACTACCGAGCGGTGCGCCCCGATGGCTCCGAGCGGACGTTCGCGGTGCCCCGAGTGCCCTTGCCAGACCCCGATCCTGCCCCGAGCCAGACGGAGGAGCCCCGATGACCACCATTCGGACGAGTACGACGACGTGGCCACCCCGGACGAGCTCGAGGAGTTCGCCGCGCTCGACCCTGACGACCCCGAGCGGGAGACGACCACCTCCGTGTCGCTGTTCGAGGGTGACGAGGGCGGGTCTGGAGTACGCCGAGCGGCGCGCTCTCGTCACGTTGCTCAAGCAGCGGTTCATCAGCGCCCGCACCCACCCCAAGGACTGGCGCGCGCTCACCGAGAACGAGCGGGTCATCCGGTCGCGACTCAACGACCTCTTCCTGGAGCTTCAGATCGACCCGGTTCGCGAGGTGGCGTGGAAGCGCCAGGCCGTCTCCGAGACCGGTCAGAAGTTCCCGACTCTCCTCTACGACGCAGCGTGGAGCCGCGAGGAGACCGTGGTCCTCGTCCACCTGCGCGACCGGTTCCGGGCTGCCACGGCGGCCGGAGAGGAGCGGGTCTTCGTCGACCGTGAGGACGTCGTCGAGTACGTCGCCGGATTCCGCCCCGCCCACGCCACGGACGTGTCGGGTGACGACAAGCGGGCCCGCAACGCCGTGAGCAGCGTCAACAAGGCCGGCCTGCTCATCGGCTCACCGACCGACCATCGGTTCGAGATCAGCGAGGCGATCGAGTCGCTGCTCCCGCTCGAGCTGCTCAAGGAGCTGCTGGTGAGCCTGCAGCAGACCAACGAGCCCGCGACCGAGCCGGAGGGGGAGGCGCTGTTCGACAGCGGCGGCGACAGAGCCGGGCCCGCCCGGTCCTGAGCACCGCGAGGAGGAGGAGGAGTGAGCATGTCGTTCGAAGCCGAGGTCGTGCTCGACGCCGCGCTGGAGGATGCTCCCGACGTACCCGAAGTCGTTCCCGGCGAGGGTCTGTTCGCGCAGCGCATCGTCGCCACCCCGTCCGACGACACGCTGCAGTGGCGCGCCGAGCTGTTACAGCTGGTCAACTGGGGCGGCTTCTCGGGCCGCGTCAAGGTGGACCTGCGCGGAGACGCGACGATGATCTCGGGTGCGTCCGGCGTCGGGAAGAGCACCGTGCTGGACGCCTACACGGCGCTGATGATGTCTTCGGACACGAAGTTCAACGGCGCATCCAACGACGCCGCGGCGGGCCGGGCTCGGGGTGTCGGGCAGCGGAACCTGCTCTCCTACCTGCGCGGCGCGGTCGACATCGTCGACGACCCGCGCACGGGACGGCCGGTCGAGCGACTGCTGCGAGGCCGGAGCAGCGACACCTGGGGAGCAGTGGCGATGACGTTCGTCAACGACCAGCAGCGCCGCTTCACCGCGCTGCGGACCTACTACGTCCCCCGCCGGGCAACACGCTCGAGCGAGATCCAGATGCAGCTGGCCACGATCGACGCCACCGTGGACCTGGCGAACCTCGAGGCCGCCGTCCCGGACCGGTTCCACGCCAACACGCTGAAGAAGCTCTACCCCGGTGTCCGGATCCATCGGACGTACGCCGAGTTCGCTGCGGTGCTCCACGCCCGGCTCGGGATCGGGGCGAACGGCGACGGGGCGAAGGCGCTGCGGCTGCTGTCCCGGATCCAGGCGGGCAACCAGGTGCGCAGCGTCGACGAGCTCTACAAGGAGATGGTGCTGGAGCGCCCGGCCACCTTCGCCGCCGCCGACCGCGCGATCGAACACTTCGACGACCTCGAGTCGGCCTATGCGGCGATGCGCACCGAGGAGCAGAAGCAGGAGCTGCTCGCGCCCATCACCGAGCTGCACGACCGGAAGGTGGCCGCGCTGGCGCAGGCCGAGGAGCTGGACGCGTTCGGGGTGACCGCCGCCGGGGACACCCCGATCAGGCTGTGGCTGCTGCGGACCCATGCCCGGTTGCTGGGCAGCGCGGTGGAGGCCAACCGGCGGGACCGGAAGCGGGTGGCCGACGAGCTCAAGGCGAGCAACCGGGCCGTGACCGCGCTCGACACAGACCTCGAGGCCGCCAAGGAGGAGCACCGGGAGGCCGGAGGGGCAACCCTGGAGCGCCTCGCCGGCGACATCGAACGGGAGCAGGTGCTCCGCGAGGAACGGCGCAGCAGACGGAGCGTGCTCCTGGACCGGATGGCCCCGCTGCTGGACCTGGGTTCCTCCTCGGACGACGGCGTCGGCGCCGAGGAGGCGCTGGGCTGCCGGGAGGCCTACACCGGGCTGGTGGCCAGAGCAGAGCGCTGGCTGGCCGAGCAGCCACGGGAAGCTGCTGCGCTGGTCACCGAGCGGGACGAGATCATGGGCTCTCGTTACCCCCTCCTGGCACGCCGCAAAGAGCTTCAGTCCGAGCGGGCCTCGCTGGAGGGGCGGCCCGGTCGGGTTCCCGAGCACCTCCACGCCCTGCGCAGCGAGGTGGCGCACGCAAGCGGACTGTCGCTGGAGGAGCTCCCCTTCGTCGCGGAGCTCATCGACGTGGCCCCCGAGGAGTCGCGCTGGCGACTGGCGATCGAGACGGTCCTGGCCGGCACCGCTCGGGTCATGCTGGTGCCGCTGGAGAAGCTGGAGACGTTCTCGACAGCGATCGACTCGCTGCGGTTGCGCGGCCGGCTGACCTTCGAGGGTGCCGAGCTCGCCCTCGACGGTCCAGCACCGTCCGGCCGCGACCACGTGGCAGGCAAGCTCCTGTTCCAGGACTCGCCGTTCCGTGGCTGGGTCCAGCGGCACGTGGCGGAGCCTTCGCGCAATGCGCTCTGCGTGGAGTCGGCGGCCGACCTCGTCGGCGGTGGATACCGCGTGACCCTGGCCGGTCAGACCCGCTCAGGGCGACGGGGGTCCCACGGCAAGGGCGACCAGCGCAACATCATCGGCTTCAGCAACGCCGACTCGCTCGCCGAGATCGACGACGAGCTCGTCTCGGTCGAGGAGTCGCTCGACGCACTCGACGAACGCCTGCAGCAGGTGGAGGACGTCACCCGGCTGCTCGACCGGCGCCGGAGCGCCTACGACGCGGTCCGCAGCCACGGTTTCGACGACCTCGACGTGGCGTCCTGCGACGAGCGGATCGTCGACCTCGAGCGGCGCCGCGAGGAGATCCTCGGCTCCGACGACGGACTCAACACCCTCGAGCAGCAGATCACGGCGCTGGGGCAGCAGCTGGAGGAAGCCAGACGGCACCGTTACCAGCTCGACGAGCAGAAGGTCCGCCTCGACACCGAGCACGGCGAGCTGGTCGAGTCCGAGGACCAGGTCAACGACGAGCTCGAGCGGATCGAGCGGTCAGGGCGCGTCGTACTGTCGGAGGAGCAGATGGGACGGCTCGACGAGGAGTTCGCCGCCGCCGCCGCGCCGGACGACCCGGAGGACCTCGGCCCGGTTCCACGAGAACTCCGGGCGGCTCCAGGCCCGGCTGAACGCCGCGGTCTCCACCGCCCAGGTCGAGGTCGAGCACGTCGACCGCGAGCTCGCCGGCATCTTCCGGACCTACCAGCTCCAGTGGGAGGACCCCAACCTCGGGACCAGCGCCGAGTCCTATCCCGACTTCGCCCGGATCCTGGCCGACATCGAGGCCACCGGCCTGGCTCAGCGCCGCTCGGAGTGGCGGCGACGGCTCACCGAGTGGAGCGGCCAGGACCTGGTGCCGCTCGCCGGTGCGATGTCGGCGTCCGTGGAGGAGATCGAGGACCGGCTCGAGCCCATCAACGCGATCTTGCGGCGGCTGGAGTTCGGGGCCGAGAAGGACCGGCTCCGGATCCGGCTGCGGCGTCTCGCGCCAGCACACGTCCAGGTCTTCGTGCGCGACCTCCGGGAGCTCTCCAAGGGCGCGACCCGTGAGCTGAGCGAGGAGCAGATGGAGGCGCGGTTCGCTCAGCTGCGCCGGTTCATGGTCCAGCTGCGTCGCCCCGAGCACGGCTACGACGGCGACCGGGGCTCCGAACGCGACCGGCTGCTCGACGTACGCCGCCACGTCGAGATCAGCGCCGAGCGGTACGACCGTCTCACGGGCGAGCTGAAGTCGACGTACCGGACGCTTGGGGGAGAAGAGCGGCGGCGAGAGCCAGGAGCTCGTCGCGTTCATCGTCGGCTCGGCCCTGCGGTTCCGGCTCGGTGACGAGATGCGGTCGCGTCCGCGGTTCGCGCCGGTCTTCCTCGACGAGGGGTTCGTGAAGGCGGACTCGGAGTTCGCCGGGCGCGCCGTGCAGGCATGGAAGGGGCTGGGCTTCCAGCTGGTGATCGGTGTGCCGCTGGACAAGGTGACCGGGCTCGAGCCGCACATGGACGACCTGCTGGTGATCACCAAGCACACCGAGACCCACCTCTCCTCGATCTACCCGATCACCGACGCCGACCGAGCAGCTGTGGCCGAGTCGGCTCAGACTCCGACCGGGACCTGACGACTCGCCCCGGTTCGATGCGATGTGGGGGCTCCCGACGCTCGATCGGCAGGCGGGGTCGGCACTCGCGCCCTGGTCACCGTTGGCTATTGCAGTCCGGCAGGCAAGGCGCGTGTGCTTGTGGGGAACCGGCGATCGACGGAGGTGCGGCGAATGGCGGCGACAAAGGACGTGGTCGTAGTCGGCGGCGGTCAGGCAGGTCTGGCCATGGGCTACTTCCTCGCACGGCACGGGCACGACTTCACGATCCTCGACGCGGCCGCGGAGCCGGCGGCCGCCTGGCGTCAGCGCTGGGACTCGCTCAGGCTGTTCACGTCGGCTCGCTACAGCGCCCTCCCGAGCCTCGCCTTCCCCGGCAACCCCGACCGCTATCCGACGCGTGACGAGGTCGCCGGCTACCTCACCGACTACGCCGCTCACTTCGAGCTCCCGGTCGAGCTGGACAGCCGGGTGAACGCGGTGCGCCGACACGACCACGCTTATGTGGTGGAGCTGGCGGACCGGACCTACCAGGCCGATCAGGTCGTGGTCGCCACCGGCCCGTTCCAGGCGCCCCGGGTGCCGCCGATCGCTGAGCGTCTGGGCCCAGGGGTGACCCAGCTCCACAGCGTCGCCTACCGGTCGCCGGCTTCGATCCCCTCAGGCCGGGTGCTCGTGGTCGGCGGTGGAAACACCGGTTTCCAGATCGGCGAGGAGCTGTCGGGCTCGCACGAGGTCCACCTGGCGATCGGGTCGAGGCAGACTCCGCTCCCGCAGCGGGTCCTCGGTCGCGACCTGTTCTGGTATCTCGAGGCGACGGGGTTGATGCACAAGAGCAGGGACTCACGTATCGGCCGCCGCATGGCGGGTCGGGACACCCTCATCGGCTCGTCCCCGAGACGCCTGCGTCGCCACCACGCTGTGACCCTCCACGGAAGAGCCGTCGACGCCGATGGTTCGACGGTCCGCTTCGCCGACGGGTCAGCACTCGACGTGGGCACGGTCATCTGGGCGACCGGCTTCGGCGCGGACCTGTCGTGGGTCGACGTACCCGTCTTCGACGACATGGGGAACCTCGTTCACACACGTGGGCTGACCGAGTCGCCTGGCCTGTACTTCCTCGGGTTGACCTGGCAGCACACCAGGGGCTCGGCTCTGCTCGGCTGGGTCAAGGAAGACGCGGAGTATCTCGCCGAGCAGATCAGCGGGTTCCGTGTCGCCGACCGGGCCGCCACGCATCAGGACTCCTAGGGGACTGACACCGACGAAGAACCCGCCACACCCAACGCGCAGACCATCGGGAGTGACAGACATGGGCACTACGGAAGAACAGTTCGCGACAGAGGTGGCCGGTCTTCCTGCGGCCGTTCCCACCGAGCTGGTGGAGCTGTCCGACGGAGACCACTTCGAGCTGCGGGTCGCGCCGGTCGCCAAGCGAGTCGGTGATGCCACCGTGAGGATGCTGGCCTACAACCGCTCGATCCCCGGGCCCGTCCTCAAGGTGCGGGAAGGGTCGGAGGTCGTCGTGGAAACGGAGAACCACGGCGACATGGAGACGACCGTCCACTGGCACGGCCTCCGCCTCGAGAACCGCTACGACGGGACGTACCAGACCCAGCCCCCGATCCAGGTGGGGGACCGGTTCTCCGCCGTGATCGCGTTCCCCGACCCGGGGGTCTACTGGTACCACCCGCACATCAGGTCGGATTACGGCATCGAGATGGGGTTGTACGGCGGCGTCGTGGTCGAACCCGCCGCGCCCGACTACTGGCCCCCTGTTCACGGCGAGGTGCTGTTCACCCTCGACGACCTGCTCATCGAGGAGGGCAAGGTCGCCCCGTTCAGCCGGGAGGAGACCACCCACGCCGCCATGGGCCGCTTCGGCAACGAGATCCTCGTGAACGGCGAGACGGACCTGTCCCTGGCCGTGCGGCTGGGTGAGGTCCTCCGCTTCTACCTGGTGAACACCGCCAACACCCGGGTGTTCAACGTGGCGCTTCCGGGGCCGCGGTTGAAGCTGGTCGGTGGCGACAGCGGCCACGTCGAGCACGAGGAGTGGGTCGACGAGGTGGTGCTGGCACCGTCGGAGCGGGTCGTGCTGGACGTGATGTTCGACGAGCCGGGCGACCTGACCTTGGAGCACCGGACGCCAGAACGTGTGTACCCGCTCGCCTCCATCACGGTGGGTCCGGAGCGGGCCGAGCCGTCACTCGCGGACAGCTACGAGACCCTGCGGACCAACCCCGACATGGCGGCCGAGCGCAGCCGCATCCAGCAGTACCTGGAGGCCCCGCCCGACAAGACCCTCTCCTTCATCGCCGAGATGAACTTCCCGGCACCCGAAGGTGAGGGACCGGTCGTCTATGTCTGCCCCATGCACCCGGAGGTGGTCAGTGAGACGCCTGCTCGTTGCCCGAAGTGCGCGATGAAGCTCGTCGCGACGGCGGTCGCGGCGACGTACGTCTGCCCGATGCACCCCGAAGTGGTCAGCGAGGTGCCCGGTCACTGCCCGAAGTGTGCGATGAAGCTGTTGCCGAAGGAGGTTGTCGACCAGGCCGGCGGCGGCCACGAGCACGGCGGGCACGGTGAGCACGCGGGCCACGGTGAGGAGTACGCCGGACATGGTGACCCCGCCCATGCCGCGGAGGGCCATTCCCACACGGTGTCCGGTGGCATCGAGTGGGAGGACGACATGGTCGAGGTCAACCGCATCACCACCCCGGCAAACTTCCGGTGGATGCTCGTCGACGGGGAGACCCACGCCGAGAACACCGACATCGACTGGCGGTTCAGGGTCGGTGACCAGGTCAAGATCCGGCTGGTCAACGAGATGGCCGGCGACCACCCCATGCACCACCCGTTCCACATCCACGGCGCGGGGCGGTTCCTGGTGCTCAGCCGAGACGGAGCCGTGGAACCCAACCTCGTCTGGAAGGACACCGTGCTCCTTCGGACCGGCGAGACGGTCGACATCCTGCTGGACGTCAGCGAGCCCGGCATCTGGATGGCGCACTGCCACATCGCCGAGCACCACGAGACCGGCATGATGTTCAGCTTCGAGGTGACCGGATGACCCGGTGACACCATGGCAGATCTCCTTCTGACCAACGCCGCCCTGCTCGACCTCGGCACCGGCGACCTTCGCGGTGGCTCCTCCGTGCGGGTGGAAGGAGACCGCATCGTCGAGGTGGCCGTCGAAGGCGAGCTCACCGCCGGCGAGGACGTCGCGGGCATCGACTGCGACGGACTGACCCTGCTTCCGGGTCTCATCGACGCTCATGTGCACGCACTGCTCACCGCGCTGGACCTCGCCGCACTCGCCCGCCGGCCGCTGACCCGTGTCGCCATCGAGGCGAAGATTGTGCTCGAAGGCATGCTCCGTCGCGGTTTCACGACCGTGAGGGACGCGGGCGGCCTGGACCGCGGACTGCAGGAGGCCCTCGACGCCGGGCTGGTGCAGGGTCCCCGCGTGTTCCGCTCAGGGCGCGTCCTCAGCCAGACGGGTGGGCACGGAGACACCCTCCCGGCAGAGAACGAGCCGCACCTGTCCTCCTGTCGCATCGAGTCGACCGCCTTCGCGCACATCGCCGACGGTGTCGACGCGGTACGGCGTGCCGCCCGGGAGGAGCTCAAGGCGGGAGCTCACCAGATCAAGGTCATGGCCGGCGGTGGGGTCGCAACGGCGAGCGACCCGATCGACATGCTGCAGTACTCGTTCGAGGAGATGCGAGCCGCCGTACAGGAGGCGAGCGCTCGTCGTACCTATGCCTTTGCGCACGCCTACGTGCCTGACGCCATCGTCCAGGCTGTGGAAGCAGGCGTTCGCTCCATCGAGCACGGGAACCTGCTCGACCGGGATGCGGCGGCTGCGATGGCGGCCCATGACTGCTTCCTCGTCCCCACCCTCGTCGTCTACGACCAGCTCGGCGAGCTGGGCCGACAGTGGGGCTTTCCGGGCGAGAGCCTCGCGAAGCTGGAAGATGTCGCGAGCGCGGGTGCGCACGCGATCGAGCTGGCTCTGGACGCAGGCGTCCGGGTCGGGTTCGGCACCGATCTGATCGGTGAGATCCACCCTGCGCAGAGCCGGGAGCTGGTGCTGCGCGCGAAGGTGCAGACGCCCCTGGAGGTGCTGCGTTCGGCGACGGTGGTCAACGCCGAGCTGCTCGGCCTTGCCGGAGAGCTCGGTGTCATCGCGCCCGGGGCCTACGCAGACATGTTGCTGGTCGACGGAAATCCAGTGGCCGACCTCGAGGTGCTGACCCGAGAGCACGCCTTGCACCTGATCATCCGCAATGGCGAGGTCGTGGTGGACAAGCTTGTCCGGTGAGCGCCGGCCCGGGGGGTGCAGTCCTCCTGTGTCGACCTACGTGTGGAGCTCGTGCCGAGGTCGGGACGGTCAACCCAGCCGTGCTCGTGCGTACGCCGCTATGGCGTTGTTGTGATAGGCGGCCAAGCCATCGGCGACGCTCTCGAACAGGGCATTGAGGTCTCTGTCCTCGACACACATCTGCCCCAGGCAGGTGAACAGGGCAGCCTCCGAGACGCCATAGCGCCGGGCGGATCGGTAGTACCAGTCGATCTCGTTCAAGACGGCAGGATCGTCGGCCGGGGTGTCGGCTGCCATCAGTTCGGCCATCCGGACCATTCGGTCAGTCAGCTCATCCGCGTCTGCGCGCATCTGCTCCGACGCCCGGTCGCCATCCTCCTCGTCGTAGGTCGAGGAAAGGAAATCACCGAAAAGGTCTTGCGGTCGGTTGATCTTCGCTCGTTCCATCATCGCCCCGTTCCACGCCGGTAGTTCGCACTCATCGCTCGTCTTGCCTGATCAGAACTTCCACCTCTGGTTCGCGCCTCCCCACCAGTCCCACTGCTGGATCGCGGCACCGCTGTCCTCCGAGAAGTTCATGACCTCGACGACCTTGCCGCTGTGCTTCGCGGTCAGCTTGATCTCGCCGATTCCGTACACTTCTGGCCGGAAACGCTGATTGTCACCACCCCACCAGTCCCACTGGATGAGGCGTGCTCCGTTCGCCGTCGAGATTCCGGAGACGTCGAGAACCTTGCCGCTGTGCTGTGCGATGAGCCGGACGTAGCCGCCGCCCACAGGCTCCATCCTCCACCTCTGGTTCGGGCCACCCCATGGGTCCCACTGCTGGACCTGCGCGCCGCTCGCACTCGAGATGTTGGCGACGTCAGCCACCTTTCCGCTGTGCTTCACGAACAGCGATCGAACCGGCGACCTCGCAAAGGTCACGCCGTACACCCATTCGTCCGCGCTGCTGTTGAAGCTCGCGGAGAAGCCCATGTGGGTGTATCCACCGTCCTCGATCCGCTCGCGGTGAGGGGGACTCACGTTCAGCCACCAGTTCACAGGCGCGTCACCGTTGAGGTTCGAGCCACCCCAGTAGAGGATCTCGCCGGTCTTGCCGTTCTCGGGTGCCCAACCTCCTGCGGAGGCCGCTGCCGTGATGCGCTGACCGGGCGTGCTGTTGTCCGAGCCGACGTGGGCGTCCCGGCCGGACGTCTTGTAGATCCATGGGTTGTTCGTCATGTCCGATGTGTGGCGTGCTGCCGCTACCGAGAGCTCCGCATCGATGAACACGGGAAGCAACCCGAGTGCTGCACGGTGCTGGTTGATCCGGTTCTGGATGGCGAATCCACAAAGCGGTATTCCGAACAACAGGTCGCCGAGCCCAACTGGCATGTCTCCTCCTTCGCCCTTGCCAAGCGGCCACGGGCTCAAAGCGCGCAGATCAAGGCCCGGTCCGTACGCCTGATTCCCGGAATGAAGTGGTGATGTGATCGCTTGGATCATTGAGTGAGCCGTCAAGAGCTGCGACTCCTGTCGGGGCTGCCCCGGACGCAGGTTTCGGCGGGTTCGACGTTCTCAGCCGGCCGCCTCTGCGCGTGCAGAGTAGGTCAACCGACCTCACGACGACTCGAGCCATGTTTCGTCCCCCGGCGCTCCGTAGGCATATCGTCAGCGCCAGCACTTACCGCGTCAATGACCCGTGTTGGCCATGACCCTCGGCGAGAACCCTTCGCACTGATGGCGTCAGCGGCGCCGGATGACACGATGGCGGTGTGTCAGAGACTGTCGCCCTCGTCGACCTCGACGGCCACGTCACCGGCTCGGCGCCACGGACCGTCGTACGCCGGGACAACCTGCCGCACGCGGCAACCGCGGTGCTGGTGCGCAACTCGTCCGGCGAGATCTTCGTGCACCGCCGCTCCCCGGAGAAGGACTGGGCACCCTCGTTTCACGACGCGGCCGCAGGTGGCGTGATGAGGTACGGCGAACAGCCTGCTGAGTCCGCAGCCCGCGAGCTCGAGGAGGAGCTCGGCATCGGCGGGGTGACGCTCCAGCCCCTCGGGACGTCCTGGTACGAGGACGACCTGACTCGATGCATGGAGCACTGTTTCGAGGCCGTGTGGGACGGTCCGGTCACCTACGCCGACGCCGAGGTGGTGTGGGGGGAGTGGATGAGCCTGCCGCGCCTCGACGCTCTGCTGGCCTCACCAGGCTGGCCGTTCGTGCCGGACACTCGCAAGCTGCTCACCCGGCTGGCGGTCGAGGGCAGCGGCGACTACGCGTCACTCTCCAGCCTGCGCACGGTCTGATCACGTCCCCCGTGGGTGCGACCTGGTCTGTCGCCCGCTCCTATCGCGTCGCCGCCTGGAGCGGCGAGGTCTCGGGGATCCCCAGGGGCTGCTTCGCGAAGGCCTGCTCGGCGGCGACCTCGTAGCAGATGTTCTCGCTCGAGTCCCCCAGCGTCGAGTCGACGTACCCCTGGACCGCCGTGAGCGAGGGGGACTCCCACAGGCACGTTGCGCTGGACCAGTCCCGGCTCGGGTAGAACTGGAGCCCACGCACTCCGTCGGGAGCGCCCTCGTTCTTGATGAGCCTCTCGCCGCGAGAGAGAGCCACCTGCGGATTCTTGAAGTGGTGCTGGACGACGACATACATTGCGGAATCTCCTTGCTCTGCTCGCTCCTGCGCTCTGCAGGACGGGTTCGACGCTAGGGCCGGAGCCGTCTGGGTCGCGTCGCCGATACGAACCAATCCACGGTGGCAGAGGCGTGGTCAATGCTCACCACGTCGCGTCCTCGGAACGAGATCGTGCTGGAAGGCGAAGGCGCTTGCGGCCGTACGCGACGGGACGTCGAGCTTCGCGAAGATGTTCTGCAGGTGCCGGGCGACGGTGTGCTCGCTGAGGCTGAGCGTCGACGCGATCTCACGGTTGGTGTGGCCCGCGGCGACCAGGCGAAGCACTTCCACTTCCCGCTCGGTGAGGCCGCGAAGATCGGTGGGACCGGGCCCTCGCATCAGCGAGTCGACGCGAGCGACGTCCGGCGTGGCCGTGAGCCGCTCGAGCTCGCTGCGGGCCGCTGACAGCTCGAGCAGGGCGGTGTCCTCGTCGCCCAGGGCGCGGCAGGCCAGAGCGACGAGCACCCGCACGCGCGCCGCCTCGTGAGGAGCCTCGAGCTCCTGCCACGAGTGCCACGCCTGGCGCAGGAAGCCTAGGGCGGTCGCCGGGTCGCCCCATGCCAGGGTCACCTGGCCCCGAGCATGTGCCGACAGGGCCGCCAGCACGTCGCTTGCGCTGCTCTCGGCGATCTCCTCCAGCTCGCGGCAGGCGCTCACCGCCCGTGCGTCGTCGCCGGCGGTGAGCATGATCTCCACGTAGGCGGGCAGGAGCGTCGCGCGCTGGAGCGGCTGAGGGCTCTCCGCGATCGCGCGCTGGATGGCGGCGACGGCGGCCTCGACGTCTCCCTGGCTCAGCCTCAGCAGCGCCCGCCCGGGTTGAGGGTCGAAGCCGTTGCTGCTCGCCTCCCGGTAGGCGTCCTCGGCCAGGTCGAGCTCACCGCGGAGGCGATGGATCTCCCCCTGGCGGTAGAACGCCTTACCGCAGGCGATCTGGTTCAATGCTCCGCTGGTGAAGCGCTCCGCCGCTCGCCGTGCCTCCTTCATGGCCTCGGTCCAGGTGCCGCGAAGCTGCATGATCTCGGCGCGGTGGACCAGGCACAGGCCGTTGTGGGCCACCATCTCCGGCTGCCGTTCGCACCACTGCGTCAGGGCCTGGGTCCACTCGCGCGCGTGGCGCAGCTCAAAGGCGTCCTGGCAGAACGCGATCGTGTTGCAGTAGACGATGCCGGTCACGATGGGCGACAGCTCACCTGCGGTGGCCGCCACCAAGACCTCGTCCACAAGCCGGAGGCCCTCCTCGGCTCTCCCCTGGTGGACCAGGGCGCGTCCCTGCTCGTCCCGGGCAAGACACACCAGGTCTACGTCCCCGAACCGTTCGCCGATCTCGGCGCCCCGGCCAGCAGTGGCGTAGCCCGCCTCGTAGTCGCCGCGGGCCATCTGCCGCAGCCACACCGGGATCAACAGGTAGCCGGCCTCGACGGAGTCCTCTCCCGACTGGTCGAGCAGCCGCTGTCCACGGTTGAACCACCCGGCCGAGCGACCTGTCTCCCCGCGAAACAGCCAGTTGTGACCGATCCAGAACGCGCAGCGGACAGCACGCCGCACCTCCCCGGCCCGGAGGTGAGCCTGGTGAGCGCGCTCCAGGCCGGCCACGTAGTCGTCGTCCCGACCGAGCATGTACGCCGCCCCGGCCAGCAGCTCGAGGTCCTGCGGCCCCAGCGCCTGCGACCGGTCGGCAACCGTCAGGGACTCGTACGCAGCGGCCCAGGCCTGCCCTGCGTAGGACTCCCGACCCCGTTCGAGGGCGGACGTTGCACCCACGGCGAAATTATCTCCCCCGCGATCGCCCACGGCACATCGCGCATCTCGCAGGTCGCCCCCGTCGTACATGTCGGTCTGAACCGTCCTCGGCGCGTAGCCTGCTGTCATGAGCGTGAAGGTCGACCTCGCGAAGCTCGCGGACACGATGACCGAGTACGGCTTCGCCTACCTGCTGACGGTGTCCGAGGACCAGCGGCCGCACGCGGTGGCGGTGCAGCCCGTCCTGCGCGACCAGGCACTCGCCGTCGAGGGCATCGGAAACCGCACGCTCGCGAACCTCGCTGCGCGGCCCGAGGTGACGCTGCTTTTCCCGCCTCGCGAGGAGGGCGGGTACTCCCTGATCGTGGACGGTCGGGCGTCCACCGACGGCACGGCCGCGAGCGTCGCACCGGTCCGTGCGGTGCTCCACCGGCCGGCCGACCATGCCACCCAGCCGACGTCGGACAGCTCCTGCGGCAACGACTGCCTGCCGGTATCCGCGACGTGAGCGGCATCAGCTGGGTCACCGCCTTCCTCGACACCGACCAGGACCGAGCGCCGCAGGTGGAGCGCTTCTGGTGCGCCGTCACCGGGTCTTTGCTGTCACCACGCCGCGGATCCCGCGAAGAGTTCGTGACCTTGCTCCCGCCGGACGGTGACGGGTTCCTGAAGGCACAGACCGTCGGTCAGTCGCCCCCAGGGGGCATGCACCTCGACCTGCACACCGACGACACCGACGGACTGGCCGCGCGCGCCGAGCAGCTGGGCGCGAGCGCGAGCTATCACGAGCTCGGCTACGTGGTGCTCGGGTCACCGGGTGGTCTGACGTTCTGCATCGTCGGCCACCCCGGTGGTCGCCGACCCGCCTCGGTGCCGTGGCCCGGTGGCCGCAGCCTCGTCGACCAGGTGTGTCTCGACATCCCGCCGTCGCGCTTCGACGCCGAGGTGGCCTTCTGGCGTGAGCTCACCGGGTGGGAGCAGACCCAGAAGGCCGACAGCAGCGAGTTCGCCCGGCTCGCCCGCGGTGAGGGTATGCCGCTGCAGCTCCTGCTCCAGCGGCTCGACGACGAGCAGCCGGTCGTCACCGCTCACCTCGATCTCGCCTGCGACGACCGGGACGCCGAAGTGGGCCGTCACGTCGACCTCGGCGCGTCCGTCGTACGGCGGACCGACGGATGGACCACGCTTCGCGACCCCTCCGGGCGGGGGTACTGCGTCACCGACCGGCCTCTCCCGCGGACCTGAGGCGGGTCCTGAAGCGGAGGCCACGGGGACGCGGTCACGCGGACGCCCGAACGCGGCGCGCCCGGATCTGCTCACCGAAGTTTCAGCAAGCCCGGTCGAGCGGTAGTATTGGCCTAGCACCGACCCCGGCAACGTCGCTCGTCCAGCCACGGCTTTCGAAATCCGGTTCATGATCCGGCCCACCGGCTGGTGGCCGTAGATCTCTCCGCTGTGGTGCGGGCCATCGGACCCGGCACGTCGATCTGGCGCAGATCAGTGGGACCCGATCGCGCATCGGAGTGGCTGACCAGGCCACTTCGGTTCGACGGCCCATCGCTCTGCCGGGGGGAGTGCGTACGGGGACTCGACTCCGCCGCGGCAAGCGTTGCCGGGCGGTCCAGAGGAGGATTCTTGGCTCCACGAGGCCAACGGCAACCGGGCGCTCGCCGTACCGCGCCGAGGAACCAGCGCGTCCGGGCCCGCGACAACGAGGGCATCATCCCGGTGCTCGCCCGTGCCGTGCGCGAGGTCGAGGCGGCAGCCCAGCGCGGGCCGGTGGGGCCTTCCGCGCGCACGAAGTTCCAGGTGATCGCCCTGCTGGTCCGTGAGGAGCGTGCGCGGGTCAAGGCGGACGAGGCGAGCACCGACGCCCACCGTGCCGCGCAGCTCAAGCGGCTCGACGGTCTTGCCACGATCCTCGCGACGACCGCCGCTCGCGATCCTTCGCTCTTCGCACTGCTCGCCGAGGACGCCCCGGTCACGGATGCGGCCAGGTTGCTCAAGCGCGACATGCTGCTGACCGCCGGGGTCGAGGCGTCGCCCGAGGAGCTGAGGCCGTCGGAGCCTCCGGCTGCTTCCGGCGCCTCCGAGCGCCGGGTCGTGCCGCAGTCGGTCATCGCGCGGCAGCTCGCCAACCCCTTCCTCGCCCCCGACTTCGCGGCCGCGGAGCAGAGCAGGGTAGGCACGGGCCGGCTGGCCGGCTGGGAGCTGCTCGGCCCGCTCTTCAGGTCGTTCGAGCAGCCCGGCAAGGGGGCGTCCTCCTGCATGCCCCTGCCCGAACCGCATCCCGTTCGACTGCCGGCCGGGCGGGAGCTGATGCTCCACCAGGCACAGGTGGTCGCCGCTGCCTCGTCCGGGCACCGGACCTTCCTGCTCGCCGACGAGCCCGGGCTCGGCAAGACGGCGCAGGCGCTCCTCGCCGCGCGGGCTGCGAACGCCTACCCGCTGCTCGTGGTCGTGCCCAACGTCGTCAAGGTGAACTGGGCACGCGAGGCAGGTCTCTGGACCCCGGACCGGACGTCCACCGTGATCCACGGCGACGGTGAGACGATCGACGGCTTCGCCGACATCGTGATCGTCAACTACGAGGTGCTCGACCGCCATGTCGGGTGGATCGGCGACCACGGCTTCCGCGGGATGGTCGTCGACGAGGCGCACTTCATCAAGAACAAGTCGTCCCTGCGCTCGCAGAACGTCCTCCAGATCTCCGAGCGCATCCGGTCGTGGATCCCTCGTCCGCTCCTCATGGCGCTCACGGGTACGCCCCTGATCAACGACATCGAGGACTTCAGGGCGATCTGGCAGTTCCTGGGCTGGATCGACGACAAGAAGCCGCTGGCCGAGCTCATGAACGCGCTCGAGGAGACCAGCCTGGCGCCCGGGGAGCCCGGCTTCTACCCCGCGGCCCGCAGGTGCGTGGTCGACCTCGGCATCGTCCGCCGCCGCAAGGTCGACGTCGCGGCAGACATCCCTGCCCGCCGCATCGCGGACCTCCCGGTCGAGCTCGACGACGAGGCCGGCCGCTCCATCAAGGCCGCCGAGCGCGAGCTCGCCCGCCGCCTGGTCGCCCGGTACGAGAGCGCCCTGGAGGCGCGTACGTCGGGTCGCGTCGTCGAGGGGATCGACCACGAGCTGGTGCGCCGGGTCGCGACGTGGGAGCGCGAGGACACGACCACGTCCTCCGGCGAGAACGTCTTCAGCATGATGCGGCGCATCGGCTTCGCGAAGGCGGGTCTTGCCGCCGACTACGCGGCACAGCTCGCCCGCAGCGTCGGCAAGGTGGTCTTCTTCGCCAAGCACATCGACGTGATGGACGCCGCCCAGGAGACGCTCGAAAAGCGCGGGATCCGCTACTCGTCGATCCGAGGCGAGCAGACCTCGAAGGCGCGTCAGAAGAACATCGACGCGTTCGTCAACGACCCCGACGTCCACGTCGCGGTCTGCTCCCTGACCGCGGCCGGCGTGGGTGTGAACCTCCAGGTCGCCTCCAACGTGGTGCTGGCCGAGCTGTCTTGGACCGACGCGGAGCAGACGCAGGCGATCGACCGCGTGCACCGCATCGGGCAGACCGAGCCCGTCACCGCCTGGCGCATCATCGCCGCGCAGACCATCGACACGAGGATCGCTGAGCTCATCGACAGCAAGGCGGGCCTCGCCGCCCGGGCACTCGACGCCTCCGACGAGGAGATCTCGTCGGCCGACGTACAGCTCGAGGCGCTCGTGACGCTGCTGACGGAGGCGCTGACGGCCCAGGCGGAGTAGTCCGTCTCCGAGTGACGGGCTGTGGCGTCACAGCCCGTTCTCGTCGAGGACCACCTCGAGGGCGAGCTCGCGTCCGCGCGCTGTGGCGGCTTCGAACACCTCCGGGTCGAGCCGTGGCCGCACCAGCTGCTCGCGCAGCAGCGCGTGGTGGAGGAATCCTGCCGTGTCGCGTTGCAGCTCCCGGGCGGCGGCGCCCAGCAGCTCGGCGGCCCGCTCCCAGTCGTCGCGGCAGGCGGCGGCGTACCCGAGCGCGAGCACGCAGTCCGCGTCCGCCCGCCGGCCCTCGGCCTCGGCCCGGAGGCGGGCGCGGCTGAGCTGTGGCAGGAAGGTCCGGCCTTCGGCGATGAGCGTCAGCGCACCCCAGTACATGGTGAGCCAGTTCTCCTGGAGCCCGGTGTCCATCAGGTCGACCAGCTGGGCGTCCATCAGCCGGCGCAGGCGCGCCCCGTCACGGTCGACCAACGCGACCATGCTGGCCGTCCAGATGCAGATGTAGCGGTCGTACTCGTCTCCGGCGTAAGCCTCGGTCAGGGCGCGGACCTCGGCGTCGAGTCCTCGGGTGCGGCCGAGGAGTCGCATCGCCACGACGCGGTACGCCCGGGCAAGGCGCTCGAGGCCTGGCTCTCCCGTCGCATGCGCACGGTTGCACGCCTCATCCAGGCGCTCGGCCGCCCTTTCCGTCCTCCCGAAGTACGCCAACGCGGCATTGATGAGGACGATCACCGCTGCCCCGGGGTCGTCGATCTGCGTGACCAGGGTCGTCGCCTCCTCGGTGGCGTCTCGCATCAGGCGCGGGTCGCCGGAGCCGAGCCCGACGTCCGCGGCGAGGATGAGCGTCCACAACCGGTCGCGAGGGGAGAGGTCCCGGGCCCGAAGTGCTGCGACCCACCGACGACCCTCGGCGTACGAGACAGCGTTGCGCCACAGGGTGCTGATGGTGAGAGCGATGTCGACGGCCGCGTTGAGGTCGCCGCGCTCGAGGCTGGCCTCGAAGGCAAGGCGCACGTTCTCCAGGTCGTCGCGGCCGCGGGCGGCGATGGAGGCGGACAGCCAGGTGCGGACACGGGGGGTCGCAGCGGCTCTCGTGGCCACGTGTCGGCGCAGCAGCTCGGTGACGTCATCGCCCATTCCGGTCTCGTCCAGACGACGGGCGGCGAAGAGCCGGAGGGTCTCGAGAAGGCGGTAGCGGTGCGTCGAGGCGTCGTACACGACCAGGTTCTTGGCGACGAGGTCGCCGAGGAGGTTGGTCGCCCGCCCGGGATGGACTCCCTCGCACACGGCCTGCGCCGCGTCCAGCGCGAAGCTCGCCGGAAAGACCCCGAGACGGTCGAACACGACGCGGGCGTCGGGGGAGAGGAGGCGGTAGCTCCACTCGATGGTGGCGGTGAGCGCAGAGTGCCGCTCTCCTGCCCTGGGCCTGCCGCCGACGAGCAGCGTGAGCCTGTCGTCGAGCCGGTCGACGAGGTCCTGGAGGCTCAGATGGCGAAGCTGGGCCGCGGCCAGCTCGATCGCGAGGGGGAGGCCGTCGAGCCGCTCGCAGAGATCGACCACCCGAGGGTCGTCCGCGGACGCCGCGCCCGGACCTGCTGCGGCCACGGCCCGCTCGACGAAGAGCTCCGCCGACTCGGCGCCCAGCGACGCGATCTGGTGGACCGCCTCCCCGTCCACCCGCAACGGCTCGCGGCTCGTGACGAGGACGCGTGCCTCGGCGCCGGCGTCGAGGACCGCGTCGACGAGGTCCGCGCTCGCGTCGAGCAGGTGCTCGCAGTTGTCCAGCAGGAGCAGCACTGCCCGAGGTCCGAGGTTGGCCGCCAGGGTGACGGTCTGTACGGCGCCCTCACCCTGCACGCCTGCCGCCTCGGCGACCGCCCGGGTCACGTCTCGCGGCTCTCGTACCGGCGCGAGCTCGGCCAGGATCACCTCCGGGTCGGTCGACGGACCGCCATCGGACTGGAGACGACGGGCAAGGGCCAGAGCGAGCGTCGACTTGCCGGCGCCGCCCGGGCCGGTGATCGTCACGACCCGGTGCTGCCGGAGCATGGCGTCGACCGCGTCGAGGTCGGAGTCGCGGCCGATCAGCCGGTTCCTCGGGGCGGGGAGAGCGACGCGCCCGCGTACGGCGGGGGGCGAGCCGGGTCCGGGCCGCTGCCGCGGCAGCGCTACCTCGGCCGGCAGCGACTCGGCGGCCTTGCGAAGGGCCACCGCCCCCGGTCCTGGCTCGACGCCGAGCTCCTCCCGGAAGAGCTTCGCCATGCCGTCGAGCGAGCGCAGCGCCGACTGCCGCCGTCCGTGCTCGACATGGTCCCGCACCAGGGCCAGCTGGGCCTCCTCGTCCAGCGGGTCCGCGGCGACGAGCTCCTCGTAACGGCCTGCGGATCGCAGCAGCTCCAGGTACCGCAGCCTCAGGCGGGAACGGGGCTCCTCGGTCCACGGCTCGTAGAGGTCGTCGGGCAGCAGGTCTCCGCCGTAGAGGGCCGCGGCACTCGAGGCCGTCTCGGGCTCCGCGTCTCGAGCAGCCTCGGCGGCGCGGTCGAACTCGGCGACGTCGACGCTTACCTCCGAGTCGGGGAAGAGCGACACGGCGCCGCCCGTGAGGACCACTGTCTCCTTGCACCCCGCGGCTGCACGGGCGTAGTGAGCGGCCGTGTGGAGCCGTGGGGCGGCCTCGTCGAGCAGCAGGTCCGGCCACAGGGCGTCGATCACCTGTTCGCGCCGGAGACGGTGAGCGGGCTGCAGCGCCAGCAGCTTCACCAGCCCGGCGGCTGTCCGGCGATGCCAGTTCTGCGTCGGTATGTCCCGGTCGTCTACAGTCACGTCGAATCCGCCGAGAAGACGGATGTGGACGCGCATCTCCACCCCCAGGACGACGACGAGAGAATCTAACCACCGTGCGCGCTGCGGCGACAGCGCGCAGGACGATCGAGTGGTGACACGGTGGACCGGCGGTGCCACCATCGAACCGATGCCGTACGACGTGATGGTGATCCTCGATGACAGCCCCGGCGAGCTGGCGAGGCTCGGCGAGGTTGCGGGCGCGGCCGGGGTCAACGTGGACGGCTTCGCCGCGTTCACCGGGGACGGCAAGGGCGTCGTACACGTGCTCGTCTCCGATGACAGCGTCGAGGCACTGCGGGCTGCCTTCGACGCGGCGGGTATGCCGGTGGCCGACGAGCGCGAGGTTCTCGTCGTCAACGTGGCGAACGAGCCCGGGGCGATGGGCGAGGTGGCGCGCAGGCTGGCGGATGCGGGCGTCAACGTCGACCTCGCCTACACGACGTTCGGGGGTGTGCGACTCGTCTTCGCCACCGACGACATGAGGGCGGCGCGAGCGGTCCTCGACTCCTGAGATTGTCGAGCGGTCCGTGACCGTCGTGTGAGATACCCGAAGCGGGGTAACCCGTGCGTATCGGGCAGGATTGCCCATCGCGCCCAGGTGGGCGCGTGCCTCATCTCTCGGGAGTTGGACTTCGATGACAGGGCCGGAACCGGATTGGCGCCAGCGGGTGTTCGGAGCTCTCGGCGCGGTGGTGGTGGTCGGGCTGGTGCTCGGCGGCGTGCTCGGTGCCGTCGCCTACAGCACGGCACGGGCCACGGGGCTCGCAGGAGCTGACGCTTCGGCGGCGATCGACGCCGAGGAGGGCTCGGTCGGCACGCCGGTGGCGGCCGAGGCGTCGTCCTCACCTTCGGCCGAGCCGGCGGCCGACACGGGAGAGGACGCCGAGCAGGAAGCCGCACCCAAGGCCGGGGACACGAAGCACAAGTCCGGCAAGCCTCGAGCCGAGCACAAGCACCGCGTCGACAAGAGACGGCACGACAAGTCACGCCACCACCGGAAGCGGCACGCCCGTGCGGGGCGGCGCGCACAGGTGACTCTGGTCGCGTCGCCGCACCAAGTACGCCGGATGGGCCGGATCAACCTCTCCGGCCGCTACCCCGGACACGGCGGAGCCCGACTCGTGGTGCAGCGGTTCGAGCGAGGGCACTGGGCACGGTTCCCCGTCACCGCCACGGTCCGTGGCGGAAGGTTCCGGACCTGGGTCGCCTCCGGCCGTCGGGGCGTGAACCGGTTCCGCGTGGTCGCTGTCAACAGCGGCCGCGTCTCCGATCCGGTCACCGTCAGGGTGCGTTGAGCAGACCCACCGCTCCGACTCGGCCCTGCTGAGCGTCCGGCCATGGCACCCTGATCGAAGGCAAGGCTCGGTCACGGGGGCGGCATGGCGAGACAGAGAGACGTCGCAGGCGCAGGACTGCTCCGTCGTGTTCACATGGCATCCGTCCCGTTGGACAAGACGTTGGAGAGCTGGAACCCGATCACCGTCGTCGTCCTCGCCGTGGCCGGGGCCGTGGGAGGCGTCCTGCTCCTCCTGGTCGACGCCGACAGCACGCAGCGGAGCAGAGAGTTCGTGGACTCGGCGGGTTTCGGACCGTGGGCTGCCGTCATCGCCGCACAGTCCGCGGTCTGGGCCGTGGTCACGGTGCCCCTGTGGCGTGAGGTGATCTCGAGCTACCGGGCGACGGCCCCGTCACCCTCGATCTGGGTGATCCCTGTGCTCATCGTGGTGGCCCTGGGGTTGCTGGCGAGATACTCGCCATCCGTGGGGGCGGACTGGCCCCTGGCCGGCCACCAGGTCAAGGTGTGGATCCTGACCACGGCGGCGGCCCTCGGTGTCGGCCTGCCCGCGATCTTCGGCATCTGCCTCGTGCAGGACCAGGTGCGTCGCCATCAACCGGAGAACCTCACCACCAGCGACGTCGACCTGGCCGTGTCGGCCCGGGCGCAGACCCGCCGCTTCCTCGGCGTTGCCGGGGCCGTCATCGGCCTGGCCGTGCTCGCGTCCGGCGCGCTCCGGCTCGCAACCGTCACCGAGTTCATGAAAGAGGCGGACTTCCCAGCCGCAGGCGTCTTGCTGTACGGCGCGTTCTTCACGGCGCTGCTGTTGCTCGTGTACGTCCCGGCGCACCTCTCGCTGCGGCGGCTGTGCCTGGACATCCGCGAGTCCTACTTCCCGGTCGCGGACATGCCCGCCCCGACCAGCAGCGAGTTCGGCTCGTGGATGGACGCCCGGGCACGGCTGGACATGCTCACCCAGGTGAACGTCACGACGGCTCAGCAGCTCCAGGCGAGCCTCTTCATCCTCGCTCCGCTCATCTCCGGCGTGCTCGGTGCGCTGGTGCCGCGGATCCAGTAACAACCCACGTCACGACTACCACCCGTCGGCCCCCACAGCCGACGTGACCAGGTCAGAGCCTCGGGAGCTGCGAGTCGCTGCCCCACCCGACGATGGGTGGGCTCGACGGCCTGTCCGAGCGGTGGAGACGAGGCAGGCGGACGCCTGCTTCCAGCATTATCGCCAGCACGGCGAACGAGAGGGCGACGACGATGAAGACGATCCCGGCCAACATGGCTACCACTCCCTCCGGGTGAATCGACGCTACGCCGAACCCGGGGGCGGGTGAAGGCGGTCCATACGGCACGCCGCTCACGATGTCGGCAGCCTTTCCAGCAGCCACGAGGGGCCTGTCGTCTCCGCGCCGACCTCCTCCACGCGCGCCCGGAGCGCCCGGTCCGCCGTGACCACGACGACCCTCCGTCCGTCTCCGACCGAGGCCTGCGCGGTCGCGGCGTCGACGATCGCGTCGTCCCCGGAACGTTCGGCGTGGACGGTGGTCAGGCGTCCGACGCGGTCGGGCTCGTTGCCGCGTCGGGCAGCGCCCTCGAGGACCAGCACGACCTCGTCGAAGGGCAGGTCCGCAGCCAGCAGCTGCTCCTGGAGCCGACGAGCCGCGCCCGCGCGGTCGCGCCACCAGCCGTCCGGACGACTGCCCATGACGTTAGCCGCGTCCACGATGAGTACGTGCATCCGAACAGCATGGCGGACGACGCCCCCGGCCCGGCAGGAGGCAACCGTTATTGCTCGTCATTGACACCGCCTCGGAGCGAGAGTTGGTTGGCTTCATGGGCGGGAAGGACGGCGGTTGGCGCATCGCCTTGTCGGCCGGGCGTATCCCGCGCCCTCGTGCTCCCGACAACCGAGCCGGCCGCGAGGCGGAGCAGCGGGTCGCCGCCTGATGGCTCTTCCTTGACTTCAAGTCGGCTTGAAGTTGCAGGCTCCTTCTCGAGCGATGTTCGAGAAGGAGCCCTGCATGCCCGTCGCAGTCATCACCGGAGCGTCCAAGGGGCTCGGCCACGCCCTGTCCCATGCCCTCGCCGGTCGCGGTTGGCGGCTGGTGCTCGATGCCCGCGACGGTGAAGCGCTCGCCGCTGCGGCGCCCGAGGGCGCACGTCGTCGTCCCCGGCGACGTCACCGATCCCACTCACCGCCGCGCACTCGCCGAGGCGGCCGCGCCGCCCTCGGTGGCGCCGACCTGCTGGTGAACAACGCCAGCACCCTGGGCGCCAGCCCGCTGCCCGGCGCTGGCCGAGACCTCGGCGAGGAGACGCTGGAGCTCGTCGCTCGAGACCAACGTCGTCGCTCCGCTCGCGCTCACGCGGCTGCTGCTGCCACAGCTGCTGCGCAGGCCGGGACGGGTGATCGACGTCAGCAGCGATGCGGCGGTGGAGGCGCTACCCGGGCTGGGGCGGCTACGGCGCCTCCAAGGCCGCACTCGACCTCGCGAGCCGGGTGCTCGCGGTGGAGCAGCCGACCTGAGGGTGTACGCCGTCGACCCGGGCGACATGCGTACGCAGATGCACCAGGACGCCTTCCCCGGCGAGGACATCTCCGACCGGCCTGAGCCGGAGACCGTCGTGCCGGCCCTGCTCAGGCTGGTGGACGAGGACCTGCCGAGCGATCGCTACCTGGCTTCCGAGCTCACCGAGGCCGGAGCCACCCGATGACCACGGCGCCACGGTCCGACGTCCCGGCCGGCCGTGCGGCGGCGCGGACGCCCGAGTCCCGCGGACTGGCCCGCGACGAGGTGCGCATGCTCGTGGCCGGCTCGGCAGGCCTGGAGCATCGCCTGGTGCGCGACCTCGTGGACGAGCTCGGTCCGGGCGACCTGCTCGTGGTCAACGCCTCCGCCACCGTGCCCGCCGCCGTGCCCCTCAACAAGGGCAGGGCCGGCCTGCTGGTCCACGTCTCGACCCAGCTCGACGACGGAACCTGGGTGGTCGAGGTCAGGCGGCCTGGCAACGACGGTCCGGCCGACGACGTGGCCTCCGGAGAGGTGCTTCACCTGCCGGGTGGCGTGCGCCTGCGCGTCCTGGGTCCCCACCCCGGTGACCAGGGCCGGCTGTGGCGGGCGGCGCCCGTGCCGTGGCGCGACCGCGTCGCCTACCTCGCCGAGCACGGAGGTCCGATCCGATACCCCTACGTCGAGGGGGCGGTCGCGCTCGACGACCTGCAGACCGTCTACGCGACCGTGCCCGGTTCGGCGGAGATGCCCAGCGCCGGTCGGCCCCTCACCGAGTCGCTGCTGGCCCAGCTCGTCGGGCGTGGTGTCGTCGTCGCGCCCATCGTGCTCCACACGGGTGTGTCGTCGCAGGAGCGGCACGAGCCGCCGCAGCCTGAGCAGTACACCGTCTCGGACGTCACAGCGCGCCTGGTGAACGAGACTCGCCGGGTGGGTCGGCGGGTCGTGGCAGTCGGCACCACCGTCGTACGGGCGCTCGAGTCGGCGGCGTCCCCGTCCGGACGGGTGCACGCGGTCACGGGCTGGACCGACCTGGTCCTGGGGCCCGCCCGGCCGGCCCGGGTCGTGGACGGGATCCTCACCGGGCTGCACGACCCGCACGCGAGCCACCTCGACCTGCTCGTCGCAGTCGTCGGGCGGCGGCTTGTCGACGAGGCGTACGTCGAGGCGAGCGCAGCTGAGTACCTGTGGCACGAGCTCGGCGACACGATGCTGCTGCTCGCCGAACGTTGAGTGGAACGACGCCGACCCGCCACATCATCGGGTGGCGGGTCGGCGCTGGGTGTCTCCGGTGTTGCGTGCCTCAGGTCAGGAGACGGCCACCGCGCTCCAGGCGGCGGCGACCCCGTTGTACTGGGCGCTGCCGGCGCCGTACAGGTCCTTCGCCGCGTTCAAGGTGGCCGTGCGCGCGCCGTGGTAGTCGGTGCTCGAGGTCATGTAGACGGTGAGCGCGCGGTACCAGATCTTGGCCGCCGCGTCGCGACCGATGCCGGCCACCGTCGACCCGTCGCAGGTGGGCGAGCTGTAGGGGACGCCGTTGAGCGTCTTGGCGCCCGAGCCCTCCGAGAGCAGGTAGAAGAAGTGGTTGCCGACGCCGGAGGAGTAGTGCACGTCGAGGGTCCCGACCGTGGAGGACCAGCAGTTGACGGAGTCCCCGTCGGAGGAGGGGTTGTCCATGCGGCGGAAACCGCTGTGCTGGGCGAGGTCGAACTCCTCGCCGATGAGGTAGTCACCGGCGTCGTTGGCGTTGGCCGCGTAGAACTCCACCATCGTGCCGAAGATGTCCGAGGTGGACTCGTTGAGGCCACCGGACTCACCCGAGTAGTCCAGACCCGCGGTGTTCTCGGTGACGCCGTGAGACATCTCGTGGCCGGCGACATCGAGCGAGGTGAGCGGCCCGTAGCTGGTGCCGTCACCGTCTCCGTAGGTCATCTTGGTGCCGTCCCAGAAGGCGTTCACGTAGCCGTTGCCGTAGTGGACGCGGTTGAACGACCCCGTGCCGTTGCCGAAGATGCCGTTCCGGCCGTGCACGTTCTTGTAGTAGTCCCAGGTCACGTTGGTGCCGTACTGCGCGTCCACGGCGGCGGACTCACGGCTGCTCGTGGAGCCGTTGCCGAACAGGTTGTCCGGGCTCGTGAACAGCGTGCCCGTGCTGCAGCCGCTGCCGAACAGCTGGCACACCATCGAGTCCGACTTGTTTCCCATGTCTGTGGTGTAGGTGTTGCCGCGGGTCGGGTCCTTGAGGGAGTACGTGCCCGAGGACAGGGTGAGCTGCAGGGGCACCGTGCCGCCGTACAGCGACTGGCCCTGACCGTCGACCGTCTGGATCTGCTGCTCCGCGCCGAGCACCTTGCCCGATCGCGCGTCGACGTACGTGGCGAGCCGGCTGGGCGTCCCGTCGGCCTGCGTGCCGCCGCTGACGACCTCCCAGGCCAGCCGGGGCTGCGCGCCCCGGGCGTCGACCACGAGGTCCGGTGCGCTCTGGACGCTCTGGCCCTCGATTCCGCGGTTGGTGGTGCTGGGCGCCAGGGCGTTCCGCTTCGCAGCGGCCTGGCTGATCGCCGGGGTCACCGACATCGAGAGGGTCGACCGGAGGGTCTGGGAAGTGCCCATCCATTCGCCGCCGGGTCCCTGGTGCACGACGAGGTCCCCGCCGAGCACCGGGAGGTCGCGGTAGCTGCGGTACACCCTGACGTGGCTCGTGCCGTCGCTGTCGACGAGAACGTCGGTCACCGTGAAGGCCTGTCCCTGGCCGGCCTTCGTGGCGCCGGGGTGGGCCTTGACCGCCGCGATGGCCGAGCCGACGAGGTCGCCGTCGGCGGCGGACGCGGTGGTGGCACTCGCTCCTGTGGTACCCGCGGCCAGCCCGCCCATGACGAGAGTCGCCGCTGCAAGTCCTGCTGTCTTGCGCATGAATGCCCTTTCCGAGAGGTGCGTGCGCATTTGCGCCATCGCACCCTCACATCCGGGCTGTTCGACGGGGAAGGGCGCAGGACTTGCAGGTTCGTGCGCTGCACGGATGCGCAGAACTTGTCACCGGGGACCTTGGGCCCATGACGAACCCGCACACCCTGCGCATGCTGGTACGCAGAGGAGGCTGTGCCATGAGCGACCTGATCGAGCTGAGCCCGGGTGAGTGCCAAGAGCATCTCGATCAGGGTGGGGTCGGACGGCTGGCGTTCCTCACGCCCAAGGGGCTGCGGATCGTGCCGCTGAACTTCACGACCAACGGCAACGCCATCGTCTTCCGTACCGTGCCGGACTCCGAGCTGGGCACCTACGGCGAGGGCGCCGAGGCTGTGTTCGAGATCGACCAGATCGACCACGAAGCCGAGCTCGGGTGGAGCGTGGTCGCCTTCGGGCGCATCGAGCGGCCCTCCGATGCCGACGAGGTGTGGGACATGCGCGGCTGGCGCAACCCCACTCCCTGGAGCGGTGACCACCGCAACTTCCACATGAAGCTGCGGTGGACCTCCCTCACCGGCCGGCGCATCGTGGGCTGATCCCGGTTACCAGCAGGTAAGAACCGAAGGAAGGGGACAGAGGGTCTTTCGACCTGTGTCGCTCACCGCCTATCCCGGCCTAGCGTCGATCGGGAGGAGCCAGTCCGATCCCCGAATGGAGCCGGCCGATGAAGATCGTGGTCCTGGTCAAGCACGTCCCCGAGCCCACCGCCACCCTGCGCTACAACGACGACCGGACCGTCGATCGCGACGGAGTAGAGGGCAGGCTGTCCGAGCTGGACGAGTACGCCATCGAACAGGCCGTCTCCCTGGTGGAGCAGGGGCTGCCTGCGACGGTCACGTTCCTGACGATGGGACCCGCCCAGGCTGCCGACGCGCTTCGCAAGGCGCTGTCCATCGGCGGTGACGAGGGCGTCCACGTCAGTGACGAGGCCCTGCACGCGTCCGACTCGCTGTCGACCTCACTGGTGCTGGCCCGCGCGCTCGAGCGGATCGGCTTCGACCTCGTTGTGTGCGGCATGTCCTCCACCGACGGCGAGATGTCCGTCGTGCCCGCGATGGTCGCCGACCGGCTGGGCGTTCCCCAGGTCACCTTCGCCAGTGCGGTGTCTGTCACGGACGGGTCGGTCACGATCCGCCGCGAGGGAGAGGGCGCGGTCGAGGAGGTCGTCGCGGACCTTCCGGCCCTCGTGTCGGTCACCGACCAGACGGGCGAGGTCCGCTACCCGTCCTTCAAGGCGATCCTGGCGGCCAAGAAGAAGTCCGTCACGACCTACACGCTCGCGGACCTCGGCATCGAACCCGCACGGGTTGGCGCGGCGGCGGCCGCCACCGCCGTGCGGTCCGTGGCACCCAAGCCCCCGCGGCAGGCAGGCGAGGTCGTGGTCGACGACGGAGACGCAGCCGTCCGCGTGGCCGACTTCCTCGTCGCCCACAAGCTGCTCTGACCCCAACGACGTGAACGAACCCTAGGAGACTCCCGTGGCCGAAGTCCTGGTCCTCGTAGATCGCAGTGACGGAGTGGTGCGCAAGGCCACCCTCGAGCTGCTCACCCTCGCACGCAGGCTCGGCGAGCCGGCAGCGCTCGTGTGCGGCGCCGCGGACGACGCGACGATGAAGAACATCGGCGAGTACGGCGCCAAGAAGGCATACGTCGTCGACGACCCGGCCCTCGACGACTTCCTGGTCGCTCCCAAGGCGGAGGCGCTGGTGGAGGTCGTACGGCGGATCTCACCGGCGGCCGTGCTGGTCACCGCAGGCCGCGAGGGCAACGAGGTGGCCGGGCGCGCCGCCGTACGCCTGGACTCCGGCATCGTCACCAACGCCGTGGACGTGCTGCCCGGGGAAGGCGGTCCGCTCGTCGAGCAGTCCGCGTTCTCGGGCACCTGGACCACGCAGAGCCAGGTGGTGCGGGGCACGCCGATCATCACGGTCAGCCCCAACGCGGTGGCGCCCGAGGCAGCTCCGGTCGACCCCGTGGTCGAGACGGTCGACGTCGAGATCAGCGACGCCGCCCGAGGCGCCCGTGTCACCAATCGCACCCCGAAGACCGGCACCGGCCGGCCCGACCTCACCGACGCCTCGATCGTCGTCGCAGGCGGACGGGGCATGGGCTCGCAGGAGGCGTTCGGCGTGCTCGAGGAGCTCGCCGACGCGCTCGGCGGTGCCGTCGGCGCCTCGAGGGCCGCCACCGACCTCGGGTGGTACGGCCACGACTTCCAGATCGGGCAGACCGGCAAGACCGTGGCCCCTCAGCTCTATCTCGCCAGCGGGATCTCCGGTGCGATCCAGCACCGGGCGGGCATGCAGGCGTCGCGCACGATCGTGGCGATCAACAAGGACGCCAAGGCCCCGATCTTCGGCCTCGCGGACCTCGGTGTCGTGGGGGACGCGCACACGGTGCTCCCCGCCCTTGTTGCCGAGGTCAAGCGGCGCAAGGGCTAGCAGGCAGACACTCCACCAGCCAACCCGAAGGGATCCCGCAATGACCACGCTCGCCGACCCTCACACACGGACCGAGGGCCTGGACCTCGGGACGTTGAACCTGATGCTCGAGGCGCTCGGCGACTTCGTGGCCGCGGAGCTCCCCGAGAGCCGCATGCTCGAGCTCGACCATGAGGACGTCTGCCCCGAGGACACCGTTCGCGCGATGTGCAGCGACGCCCTCGGCGTACAGCTCGTCTTCATCCCCGAGGCGTACGGCGGCATGGGCGGGAACGCCTTCGACTCCTACCGGGTCTGTGAGCGGATGGCGCACGTCGACATCGGCCTCGGTACGTCGGTCTTCGCGACGTTCCTGGGCAGCGACCCGATCCTGATGGGCGGCACGGAGGAGCAGCGCAAGAAGTGGCTGGGCCGCATCGCGGAGGACGGCATCGTCTTCGCCTACGGTGCGACGGAGCCGGAGGCCGGAAGCGACCTCGCCGCGATGAGCACGGTCGCGGTCCCGGTCGACGGCGCGGACGGGGCGGGCTACCGCATCACCGGCCGGAAGCAGTGGATCAGCAACGGCAGCATCGCCGACGCGTGCACGGTGCTGGCCATGGCGCCGGGAGGCCCGTCGTGGTTCGTCGTCGAACGGGGCACGGAGGGCTTCTCCTCCGCGCCGCCCGAGGACAAGCACGGCATCCGGCTCTCGAACACGGCTGCGCTCTTCCTCGACGACGTGTTCGTGCCCCGGGAGAACCTCGTGGGCGGCGTCGAGGGCAGGGGGCTGGTCCAGGCGCAGCAGGTCTTCGGGTACACCCGGCTGATGGTCGCCGCCTTCGGCCTGGGTGGCGGCTGGGAGGCGATGGACCGGGCCCTCCGCTACTCGACCGACCGCGTCCAAGCGGGCGCGCCGCTGAGCGAGAAGCAGGGCTACACGCACAAGCTGATCGTGCCGCACGTCGCACGGCTCGAGGCCGCCCGCGCGATCGTCGAGGAGACCGCGAGCCGGATCGACGCGGGTGAGGGCGAGGGCGGCGCCTTGAACACCGAGGGCGCGATCGCGAAGTACCTCGCCACGGAGGCCGGGGCCGCAGCGGCGGACGCCGCGATCCAGGCCCACGGCGGCTACGGCTACACCCGCCCCTACATCGTGGAGAAGATCCGCCGCGACGTCAGGATCACCACGATCTACGAAGGCACCTCCGAGATCATGGAGATGACCGTCGCGCGCGACCGCTGGCAGCAGCACCTCAAGACGCGCGGCGCGCACTACCTCGACCTTGCCGGGCGGCTCCGCGCCCAGCACAGCACGCACCCGACCGTCGGCGCGGACGCCGCGGCGCTCGCCATGGAGTGCCTCGCGGCGGTCCTGGAGGCGTGCAGGGTCGGCCGGCTGACCCGCAACCAGCACGTCCTGCTGAGGCTCGGCGAGCTGATCGCCTACGCCGAGTCGGCGGCAGCCCTGGTGCGTCGTGCCGTGGCCGCGGCCGAGGGGACCCTGCCCGACAAGGCAGACCGCAGGTTCGGCGCGGACGGCCTCGCCGCGGTCAGCCGGGTCTTCGCCCGTGAGGCTTCCTCGAAGGTCGCAGAGGAGGGAGTGCGCTGGGTGTCGGGCGCGGCCGACCCAGGTTCCTCCGCCCAGCTCGCCGCCACCCTGCCCCTGGAGCAGGTACGCGCGGCCCAGGCAGGGCTTCTCCGCGACATGGACGCCGTCGCCGACGTCCTCTACGGCCGCACCACCCCCGACGTACCCGTCCCGTGACGGACCAAGGACCCACCATGAACGAGCATCACCTCAACTCCCCGGTCGCGGTCGTCGGAGTCTCCGCGATCATGCCCGACGCCCCGGATGCCGCGACGTTCTGGCAGAACATCCGCGACGGCCGGTACTCCATCAGCGACGTGCCGCCCAGCCGGTGGGACCCCGAGCTCTACTACGACCCGGACCCGGCCGCGTTGGACAAGACCTACAGCCGCATCGGCGGTTGGGTCCGTGAGCATCCGTGGGATCCCCTGAAGTGGCGGCTCCCGGTGCCGCCGAAGGTCGCCGAGCAGCTGGAGATCGGGCAGCAGTGGGCCGTCTCCGCTGCTCGCTCCGCCCTGGTCGACGCGGGGTGGCCGGACTGGCACGTCGACTCCGAGCGGGTCGCGGTGATCATCGGCAACGCGATCGGTGGTGACAAGCACTACCGGACGTCCCTGCGCATCCAGTTCCCGGAGTTCAGCCGTGACCTCGCGAAAGCACCCACCTTCGCCGCGTTGCCGGCAGAGGTGCGCACGGCGATCCTCAGCGAGTGGCACGAGGGCTTCCTCTCCCACGAGCTCCCCATCACCGAGGACACGATGCCCGGTGAGCTGTCGAACGTCCTCGCCGGTCGCATCGCGAACCTCTTCGACTTCCGTGGGCCGAACTTCACCACCGACGCCGCCTGCGCCTCCGGTCTGGCCGCGACCTCGGCCGCGGTACAAGGGCTGGTCAGCGGCGAGTACGACGCCGTGGTGACCGGCGGTGTCGACCGCAACATGGGCGTCTACGGCTTCGTGAAGTTCTGCAAGATCGGGGCGCTCTCGGCGACGGGAACCCGGCCCTTCGACGCCGGTGCCGACGGCTTCGTCATGGGGGAGGGCGCCGCCCTCTTCGTCCTCAAGCGGCTCGCCGACGCCGAGCGCGACGGGGACCGTGTCTACGCGGTGCTGCTCGGGCTCGCTGGATCCAGTGACGGCAAGGGGAAGGGAATCACCGCACCCAACCCGGTCGGCCAGCGGCTCGCGGTCGAACGAGCCTGGGTCAACGCAGGACTCAAGCCGACGGCCGCCTCCGCCGTCGAGGCGCACGGCACGTCGACGCGGGTCGGGGACGCGTCCGAGCTGAGCAGCCTCGGTGACGTCTTCTCCGGTGCCGAGCCGGCCTCCATCGCGCTGGGGTCGGTGAAGTCCAACATCGGCCATCTCAAGGCAGCAGCGGGCACCGCCGGCCTGTTCAAGATGGTGATGCAGCTGCACGAGAAGCAGCTCGCTCCGAGCCTGCACTTCAAGGACCCCAACCCCAACGTCGACTGGGAACGCACCCCGTTCCGGGTGACCACCGAGCTCCGCGAGTGGCCGGCCGACCCCGAGGGCGCACGCCGCGGTGGCGTGAGCGCGTTCGGCTTCGGCGGCACCAACTTCCACGCGGTGCTGGAGGAGTACGTCCCCGGTCGGCACCGTCCCGAGAGCGCGCCGCGGTCGTTCGCGTCGGCGGACGTGCCCCGCGAGGTCTCGAGCAACCTGGACGGTGAGTCAGCGGGTGCCGCGGTGCCCAAGGCGCCGCTGCGCGGGGCAGTGGTGCTCGGGGGGCGCGACGACGCGGATGTCGTCGACCAGCTGGAGCGACTCGGGGCCGATGCCGCTGCGGGCAAGGTCCCGCCTCGCGTCGCTCCGGACCCGGCTATCGCCCGCTCCGCCGTACGCGTGGCCATCGACTTCGCGGACGCCCCGGACCTCGCGGCGAAGGCCGGCAAGACGGTCAAGGCGTTCCGGGCCGGTGCACCCGCGATGTGGAAGATGCTGCGCGCCCAGGGAGTCTTCGTCGGGCGCGGCCCGGCCCCCAAGGTGGCTTTCCTCTACACAGGGCAGGGCTCGCAGTACGTCAACATGCTCGAGGACCTGCGGGCCCTGGTCCCGGTCGTTGCCGAGAGCTTCGACGAGGCGGACCGGATCATGACGCCGCTGCTCGGACGGTCGCTGTCGTCGTACATCTTCGTCGACCAGTCCGACCCGGACGCGGTGAGCGAGCTGCAGAAGCAGCTGATGCGGACCGAGATCACCCAGCCCGCAGTGCTCACCACCGACCTCGCGCTGACGAAGCTGCTCGAGACCTACGGCGTGCGCCCCGACATGGTCATGGGGCACAGCCTGGGGGAGTACGGCGCGCTCGTCGCGGCCGGAGCCATGTCCTTCGATGCGGCGCTCGAAGCCGTGAGCGCGCGAGGCCACGAGATGGCATCGCTGTCGGTGGGGGACAACGGCGCCATGGCGGCGGCGTTCGGCCCGCTGACGGAGATCGAGCGGGTGGTCGACTCCGTCGACGGCAACGTCGTAATCGCGAACATCAACAGCTTCAGCCAGGCAGTGATCGGCGGCGCCACCGATGCCGTCGAGCGGGCCCTCGCGGTGTTCCAGGCCGAGGGGATCACCGCAGCCCGGATCCCGGTGAGCCACGCGTTCCACACCTCGATCGTCGCGCCGGCGAGCGAGCCGCTGAAGACAGCGCTGCGTCGCCTCGACGTACACGCTCCTGCCTTGCCGATCGTGTCGAACGTGACCGGCGACTTCTACCCGGCCGGTGCCGACACCGAGACGATGCTCGACCTGCTCGGCCAGCAGGTCGCCTCGCCCGTGCAGTTCGTGCGCGGTCTCGAGACCTTGTACGACGCCGGCGCCCGTGTCTTCGTCGAGGTCGGACCCAAGAAGGCGCTGCACGGGTTCGTCGAGGACGTCCTCGGCGAGCACGACGACGTGCTCGCGCTCTTCACCAACCACCCGAAGAACGGCGACGTGGCTTCGTTCAACGCCGCGCTCTGCGGGCTGTGGGCCGCGGGCCTCGGGTACGCCCAAGCCCCTGGAGCCGAGGCCCCGGAGGTCGAGGCCCTGGTGAGTACGCCTCCTGCGGAGTCGGCTGTCCCGTCGCCCGTCCCCGCTTCCCAGACCGAGTCCGTCTCGTCCTCGCCCACGCCCCCCGCCGGAGCAGCCATGAGCACCGACCAGTACGTCGAGCTGGGCCGAGTCTTCGCCGACGCGCTCGAACAGGGACTGCGTGTGTACGGCAGGCCGGCACCGACTCCGGACGGCGGACCGCCCGCGGCCGTCTTCGAGCCCGTCGTGATCACGGGAGCCGCACTCGGCCTGCCAGGGGTCGAACGGGTCTTCGACGACGAGAACCTCCAGCGCATCCTCGACGGCCAGCAGTTCATCGACACGATCCCGCACCGCTTCAGGCAGCAGATGGTGGATCTCCACATCACGCGCCTGGTGAAGCGTGAGTCCGGGGACCCGACGTTCGAGACCATCGACGACGAGGCCGATGTGGTGAAGCTTGCCGGCAGGCATGCTCCGCTGGATGTCGTAGAGGAGTTCGGTGTCGACGCGTCTCGCGACGCGGCTCTCGACTCCGTGACCCGCCTCGCGATCGGAGCCGGCTTCGACGCGTTGCGAGACGCGGGACTGCCTCTCGTCATGCGGTACAAGACCACGACGCTGGGCTCGAGCCTGCCGGAGAGGTGGGGTCTGCCGGACGCCCTCCGCGACGACACGGGCGTGATCTTCGCATCGGCCTTCCCGGGCTACGACTCGTTCGCCGAGGACCTCGGCAAGTACTTCGTCAACCGTGGCCGTCGGGAACAGCTCCTCGCGCTTGAAGCCGTGCGCGCGCGGATGCGCGACGACGAGTCCGCCGTGCAGGAGGTGGACCGCCGCATCGCCGAGCTCCGCCACCAGCTCGAGGTGGAGCCCTTCACCTTCGACCGGCGCTTCCTCTTCAGGTGCCTGTCCATGGGCCACTCCCAGTTCGCAGAGATCATCGGCGCCCGGGGACCCAACACGCAGATCAACGCGGCGTGCGCGAGCACGACCCAGGCGGTGTCGCTGGCCGAGGACTGGATCCGGGCCGGCCGCTGCCGTCGCGTGGTCGTGGTCTCCGCCGACGACGTCACGACCGACACCCTCCTGCCGTGGGTCACCTCCGGCTTCCTCGCCTCAGGCGCCGCCGCCACCGACGACTCGGTCGAGGAGGCAGCGACGCCGTTCGACAGGCGACGGCACGGCATGATCGTCGGGATGGGTGCTGCCGCGATCGTCGTGGAGACCGCCGAAGCCGCGCGGGAGCGCGGGCTCCAGCCGATCTGCGAGGTTCTTGGCGCGGTCACCGCGAACAGTGCGTTCCATGGCACCCGTCTCGACGTCAACCACATCGCCGGGATCATGGAGCGGGTCGTCACCCAGGCGGAGAGCCGCGGGGTCGACCGCAAGGACATCGCCGCCTCGACCGTCTTCGTCTCCCACGAGACGTACACGCCGGCACGCGGCGGGAGCGCGTCCGCCGAGATCAACGCCCTGCGCTCGACGTTCGGCCCCCAGGCGGAGTCGATCGTCATCACGAACACGAAGGGCTTCACCGGCCACGCCATGGGTGCCGGCATCGAGGACGTCGTGGCGATCAAGGCCCTGGAGACCGGGATCGTGCCGCCGGTGCCCAACTACAAGGAGCCCGATCCCGAGCTCGGACAGCTCAACCTCTCGCAGGGTGGCGCCTACCCGGTCCGTCACGCCCTGCGGCTGGCGGCCGGATTCGGCTCGCAGGTCGCCATGTCGCTGCTGCGCTGGACCCCTGTGCCGGACGGGCTTCACCGGTCGGCGAGCGAGCTGGGGTACGCCTACCGGATCGTCGACCCGGCAGCCTGGCAACGCTGGCTCGACGAGATCACCGGTCTCCCGAACGCTCGGCTGGAGGTCGTCACGCGGCGACTACGCGTGGTCGACGACGGTCCGCCGGCACGGAAGACCGCGGCTCCCGCGGCGGTCGCCGAGGCGCCGGCCGAGAGCGTCACGGCAGCCCCGGCTGCGGCGAGCGCACCTGCCCCGGCTGCGGCGACCGCACCTGCCCCGGCTGCGGCGACCGCAGTCGAACCAGTGGCCTCCGCCGGCGGTGCTCCCCAGGAAGTGGGGTCTGCGGAGCTGACCGATGCGGTCGTGTCGATCGTGTCGGAGATGACCGGTTACCCGCCCGACCTTCTCGATCTGGACCTTGATCTCGAGGCCGACCTCGGCGTGGACACGGTGAAGCAGGCCGAGGTGTTCGCGGCCGTGCGGGAGCGCTTCGGGGTTGAACGTGAAGAGTCGTTGTCGTTGCGTGACTTCCCGACGCTGACTCACGTCATCGGCTGGGTCCGCGACAAGACCGCTCAGCAGACGGTCGCCCCGGTCATGACCGCTGCTAAAGCCGCGACGCCCGCCCCCTCCACCACGTCTGAAGGACCGGCAGCACCCACGGCGGCGCAAGTAGCTGAGCCCTCAGCGCCGGCGCCTGTGGCTGTGACGACTCCGGAGGCCGTGCCGTCGGCAGCCGGGCCGAATACCGCTGAGGTCACCGACGCGGTGGTGTCGATCGTGTCGGAGATGACCGGGTACCCGCCGGACCTGCTGGATCTGGACCTGGACATGGAAGCTGACCTGGGTGTGGACACGGTGAAGCAGGCGGAGGTGTTCGCTGCGGTCCGTGAGCGGTTCGGTGTGGAGCGTGACGACTCGCTTTCGTTGCGGGACTTCCCGACAGTGCAGCACGTGATCGGCTGGATCGAGGCCAAGACGGCAGCCACGCCGGGGACGCCTCCAGCGGCGGAGGCCGTGCCGTCCGCGGCTGGGCCGACGGCTGACGAGGTGATCGACGCGGTGGTGTCGATCGTGGCGGAGTTGACCGGGTACCCGTCGGACCTGCTGGATCTGGACCTTGATCTCGAGGCGGATCTGGGTGTGGACACGGTGAAGCAGGCGGAGGTGTTCGCTGCGGTTCGTGGTCGGTTCGGTGTGGAGCGTGACGACTCGTTGTCGTTGCGGGAGTTCCCGACGCTGCGGCACGTGGTCGGCTGGATCGAGGACAAGACAGCGGCGAAGCCTGGTGCCGCGTCATCGGTGACGCCGACGGTGACGCCGACGGTGGCGTCAACGGTGGCAAAGACGGTGGCGCCGGTCGAGGCCGGCGAGGCTGCGGCTCCGGCGGTCGTGCCGTCTGCCGCTGGGCCGACGGCTGATGAGGTGACCGAGGCGGTGGTGTCGATCGTGGCGGAGTTGACCGGGTACCCGTCGGACCTGCTGGATCTGGACCTCGATCTCGAGGCGGATCTGGGTGTGGACACGGTGAAGCAGGCGGAGGTGTTCGCTGCGGTTCGTGGTCGGTTCGGTGTGGAGCGTGACGACTCGTTGTCGTTGCGGGAGTTCCCGACGCTGCGGCACGTGGTCGGCTGGATCGAGGACAAGACAGCGGCGAAGCCTGGTGCTGCGTTGACGGTGGCGTCAACGGTGGCGCCGACGGTGGCGCCGGTCGAGGCCGGCGAGGCTGCGGCTCCGGCGGTCGTGCCGTCCGCGGCTGGGCCGACGGCTGATGAGGTGATCGACGCGGTGGTGTCGATCGTGGCGGAGTTGACCGGGTACCCGTCGGACCTGCTGGATCTGGACCTTGATCTCGAGGCGGATCTGGGTGTGGACACGGTGAAGCAGGCGGAGGTGTTCGCTGCGGTTCGTGGTCGGTTCGGTGTGGAGCGTGACGACTCGTTGTCGTTGCGGGAGTTCCCGACGCTGCGGCACGTGGTCGGCTGGATCGAGGAGAAGACAGCGATCCAGTCAGCCGGCGTCGCCACGCCCACTGCGCCCGTGACGACCACCACCGCCACGCCCACTGCGCCCGCCACGCCCGCCGTACACCCCATGACCGTCGTCGGCGACCTCGACGCGGTCGATCGGATGCCCCGGCGTGTACCGGTGCCTGTCCTCCGCCCCGCGCTCGACCAGTGTGTCGCCACAGGTGTCGAGCTCGGCAACGGCGTACGCGTGGTCGTCATGCGGGACGAGGGTGGCGCGGCCGACGCGTTGCTGACGAAGCTGGCCGACCTGGGGGTGACCGCTCTGCCGATCGCCCCGGGGACACCGACCGAGAAGCTCCTCGAGACCTTGCGTGCGTGGCGGTCCGAGGGGGAGATCTCGGGCGTCTACTGGCTCGCCGCGCTCGACGACGAGGGCCCGCACGCGTCGCTCGACCTCGCCGGCTGGCGGGAGGCTCTGCGCCGACGGGTCAAGACGCTGTACGCCGCGATGCGGGTGCTCTACGACGACAGTGCGTTCCTCGTCACCGGGACCCGCCTCGGCGGATTCCACGGGTACGACGACGCCGGCGCGACGGCTCCCATGGGCGGGGCCGTGACCGGGTTCGCCAAGTCCTACAAGCGGGAGCGCCCCGAGGCGCTGGTGAAGGCCGTCGACGTACCCCTGGACGGTGAGGCCGAGGCGGTCGCGGATCTGCTGGTCGCAGAGACCTTGCGGGACCCAGGCTGCGTCGAGGTGGGCCACGCCGAAGGCCGGCGTTGGGGAGTGGGCCTGGCCCAGCGTCCCTTCCCGCCGCAGGACGCCCCGGAGGAGGGTGCGATGTCGCTCGGAGCGGACAGCACCGTCCTCGTGACAGGCGCCGCCGGCAGTATCGTCGCCGCCATCACGGCCGACCTGGCACGAGCCTCGGGGGCGACGTTCCACCTGCTCGACCTGACCCCTGAGCCGGATCCGGCGGACCCGGACCTGCGGGAGTACGTCGAGGACCGGGAGGGCTTCAAGTCCACCCTCGTCACGAGGATGAGGGAGCGGGGTGAGCGGCCCACACCGGTCGTGATCGAGAAGGAGCTGTCCCGGTTCGAGCGGTTGGCAGCGGCGCTCACCGCCATCGACGCCGTGCGCGACGCCGGCGGGACGGTTCACTACCGCTCGGTGGACCTCACCGACGCGGATGCGGTGGGTCAGGTGCTGGCCGAGGTCCGCGGGACCACCGAGCGCATCGACCTGCTGCTGCATGCCGCCGGGGTGGATATCAGCCGGGCGCTCCCGGACAAGGAGGCGCGCGAGTACGACCTCGTTCACGACGTGAAGGCGGACGGCTGGTTCAACGTGACGCACGCCGCGGGTGACCTGCCGGTCGGCGCGACGGTGGTGTTCTCGTCGGTGGCCGGGCGCTTCGGCAACGCCGGTCAGACGGACTACAGCGCCGCCAACGACCTGCTGTGCAAGGTCACGAGCAGCCTGCGCCGCAGCCGGCCGGAAACCAGGGCCCTCGCCTTCGACTGGACGGCCTGGGGCGGCATCGGCATGGCGACGCGAGGCTCCACGCCCAAGGTCATGGAGATGGCCGGCGTCGAGATGCTGCCACCGGAAGCGGGCACCGCCTGGATCCGGCGGGAGCTCACCTCGCACGGGTTCCGTGGTGAGGTCGTGGTGGCGGGTGAGCTGGGCCTGATGGGCGGAGGCTTCCACCCGACAGGTGGCCTCGACCCGGCGACCGTCGACGTCCGGAGCTCTGCCCTGGGTGGCGAGGTCGTGCGTGCCGACGTGCTCGAGGGCCTGGTGGTGCGCACCACGCTGGACCCGAAGGCGCAGCCGTTCCTGAACGACCACCGGATCGAGGGCACACCGGTGCTGCCCGGTGTGATGGGCATGGAGGCCTTCGCCGAGGCCGCGCGCCTGCTGGTGCCCGGGTGGTTCGTCGTGGGCGTGGAGGACGTCGACTTCCGAACGCCGGTGAAGTTCTACCGGGACGAGCCCCGGGCGATGACGGTCACGGCGCGCATCCGGCCCGAGGCCGGGCAGCTCGTCGCCGAGTGCCGCCTCGAGGCGGAGCGCGTGCTGCCCGGAAGCGACGTGCCGCAGCGGACGGTCCACTTCACCGGCTCGGTCCGGCTCGCGCCGGAGCCGCTGCCGCCGGACGAGATGACCCCGGTCGGGAGGTCCGCCGACGCCTCGGTGATCGCACCGGCCGACGTGTACCGGCTGTACTTCCACGGGCCCGCGTTCCAGGTCGTCTCGGAGGCCTGGCGGGATGACGGCGGCGCGGCCGGTCGGCTCGCCGGGCACCTGCCCGCCGACCACGAGCCCTCGAGCACGCCGACGTTGCTCGGGCCACGGCTGGAGGAGCTGTGCTTCCAGGTGGCCGGGCTGTGGGAGGCGGGCCACGAGGGCCGGCTCGCGCTGCCCGCCCACGTCGACCGGCTGAAGGTCCTGGGCGAGGTCGCGACCGGAGAGACCGGAGAGGTCGTGGCGGTCGCTCACCCGGTCGCCGGAGAGCCCGGTGTCTTCGACTGCGAGGTGGTGGACCGGGGCGGGAAGGTGCTCTTGCGGCTCGAGGGGTACCACACCGTGCCCATGCCGGGCCCACTGGCCGACGACGTCCGTGAGCCACTGCGCCACGTGATGGCCTGACGGGATCGGGGAGAGAACCGTGAACGAGATCCGCAGGCTCGGAGTCGTGAACCGCGGCGAGCCCGCCATGCGCCTGCTCACAGCGGTCGCCGAGCTGAACCGAGCCGACAGCACCGCCGACGGGACGGGACAGCGCATCACGACGGTCGCGTTCTACACAGAGCCGGACGCGGAGGCGTGGTTCGTCCAGGAGGCCGACGAAGCCGTGTGCATCGGGCCGGCGACGTACCTCGACCCGAGCGACGGCCATCGCAAGTCCAGCTACCTCAACGAGGCTGCGGTGGTCGACGCCCTCCTCGAGGCGTCGTGCGACGCCGTCTGGGTGGGCTGGGGCTTCGTCTCGGAGCGGGCCTCCTTCGCCCAGCGGTGCGAGGAGGCCGACATCCTCTTCGTCGGCCCGGACAGCGCGACCATCCGCGCCCTCGGCGACAAGGTGACCGCCAAGCGGCTGGCCGAGAAGGCGGACGTGCCGGTCCTGCCGTGGGGAGGCGGTCCGGTCGACGACCCGGAAGAGGCCGCAGAGCAGGCCGAGCGGCTGGGCTACCCGGTCGTCCTGAAGGCATCGGCCGGCGGAGGCGGCCGCGGCATCCGGGTGGTCCGCAGGGCCGATGACCTCGCGTCCGCCCTCGCCTCGGCGCGCGGGGAGGCCGAGCTCGCCTTCGGCGACCCGGCGGTCTTCCTCGAGAAGTTCGTCGAGGGCCCCCGCCACGTCGAGGTTCAGGTCATCGCCGACTGCCACGGGAACACCTGGGCGGTCGGGGTCCGTGACTGCAGTGTGCAACGGCGCAACCAGAAGGTGATCGAGGAGTCCGCGTCGACGACCCTCGACGAGGCGGGCGAGGCCGCGATCAAGGCGGCCGCGGTTCGTCTGGCGGTTGCCGCGGGCTACCGCAACGCGGGGACCATCGAGTTCCTCGTCGATCCCCTGAGCAGGGAGTTCCTGTTCATGGAGGCCAACACGCGGCTCCAGGTGGAGCACCCGGTGACCGAGGTGACCACGGGCCTGGACCTGGTGAAGCTCCAGCTCCTCGTGGCCGCGGGAGGAAAGCTGGAGGGTGAGCCGCCAACGGCCAAGGGGCACGCAGTCGAGGCCCGGCTGTGCGCGGAGGACCCCGAACAGGGGTTCGTCCCGGCGCCTGGCCGGATCGCGATGCTCCGGTTGCCGACCGGCAGCGGCGTGCGCGTCGACTCCGGCGTCCGAGAGTGCGACACCATCGCCGCCGACTTCGACTCCATGATCGCGAAGATCATCGCCTGGGGCCGGGACCGCAACGAGGCGTTCGCGCGGCTGCGACGTGCCCTGGCGCAGAGCGCCGTCGTGGTCGAGGGTGGCACGACGAACCGCTCCTTCCTGCTCGGGCTTCTCGACCGACCGGAGCTGCGGTCGGGCGACTTCGACAACCGCTGGCTGGACAAGCTCACCGCCGCCGGCGAGCACGTGCCCGCGCCCCAGGCGGTGGCCCTTCTGGCTGCAGCTGTCGAGGCGTACGCCGCGGACCACGCCGTCGCGCAGGCGGCCTTCCACGCGGGCGCGCGGCGCGGCCGTCCGGAGGTCCCCGAGAGCATCGGGACGAAGGTCCAGCTGCGGTACGCCGGTGTCACCTACGACCTGTGGGTCTACCGAACCGCGCCCGGCTCCTACCGGGTGCGCTTGGGCAACGTCAACGCGGACCTCGCCGTGGACTTCGTCAACGAGTACGAGCGGCGGGTCCGGTGCGCGGGCCGCTACCACCGCGTCGTGGCGGTGACGCAGGGCGCGATGTTCCGGATCGTCGTCGACGGCACCACGCACCGAGTCACCCGTGACGACGGAGGAGTTGTCCGGGCCGGATGGCCGGCGTTCGTGGTCTCCGTCCTTGTCCAGCCGGGGGACCAGGTCGAGGAGGGCCAGCCGGTGGCCGTTCTCGAGAGCATGAAGATGGAGTCGTCCATCACCGCGCCGTACGCCGGGGAGATCTCGGCCGTCGAGGTCGTCGCGAAGGCACAGGTGGGCACCGGTGCCCCCATCCTGAGGATTCGGGCGACCGGGAACGAGAACGGTGTCGCCCGAGGGGCGGGTGCCGTCGACCTGACGGGCATGGAGGCAAAGCCGACTCCTGGAACCCCGCCGTGCGACCGGGTCTTCGGTTCGCTGCGAAGCTACCTGCTGGGCTACGACCTCGACCCCGCAGCGCTCAGGCGGCTCCTCGTGGAGCAGCGCCGGCTCGGCGAGGTGAGCCCGCCTGCCGACCCCGGCCTGATCCGCTGTGAGGACAGGCTGCTCGACCTGTTCGGCGAGGTCGGGGTCATGTACCGGCCGAGGACCGAGACCCAGCCCGATGACACCCTGACGGCGACGAGCACGCAGGAGTACCTGCTCGCCTTCCTGCAGTGGATGGACGCCGACCGGGCAGGCCTGCCGGACGTCTACCGGGAGCGGCTCGTGGCGGTCCTGGCCAACTACGGCGTTACGGGTTTGGAACGCACACCGGAGCTGGACGCCGCCGTCGTGTGGATGTTCCGGTCGTTCAGCCGGGTGGGTGAGCTCGTGCCGGTCGTGCTGTCGATCCTCGAACGTCGGCTGCGCGCCGGTGCGGTCCTCGCCGCCTCAGCGGACGCCGACATGCGGGTGCGGCTCGACCGCCTGGCCACCTCGACGCAGGGCAGGTACCAGGGCATCGCGGAGCTCGCCCGCGACGTGCGGTTCCACTACTTCGACGAACCCGTGCTCGAGGCACTGGTCACCAGGGAGTACGACGAGACCGAGCGAGTGCTCGACGCGGTCGAGGCCGACCCGGACGGTCCACGCCGCGAAGCCGCCATTGCCCGTCTGGTCGCTTCGCCCCATGCCCAGCGGGGCGCGCTCCTGCGACGTTGGCTCGGCACGTCCGACCCGCGCGTGCAAAGGGTGCTTCTCGAGGTCTACGCGCGGCGGTACTACCGCATCCGCGAGCTGCGGGACCTGGACTTCGACGAGCACGACGGGCACATGTTGTGCGCCTCGGACTACGACTGGGAGAACAAGCACATCCATCTCGTCGTGGCGTACAGCAGGCTGAGCGAGCTTCCCGCGCTTGCGCGTGCGGTGGCCGCGCATCTCGCGGACATCCCCAGGGACCGGCAGGTCGTCGTGGATGTCGCGACCTGGCGCGAGGGGAGCCCTGTCCCGATGGAGGAGACGGCTCCTGAGGTGGAGGAGCTGCTCGGGACCTGCGACTTCGGCCGCACGCCGTGGCGGACGGACGTCACCGTGACGAGCACCGGCGGCGACGAGGCCGAGCACTTCCGGACCGTGCACCTGAGCTTCCGTCCCAAGGCCGACGGCAGGCTGAGGGAGGACAAGCTCTACCGAAACCTCCACCCGATGCTCGCGAAGAGGCTGGACCTGTGGAGGCTCGCGAACTTCCGGCTCGAGCGGCTGGCGTCGGCCGAGGACGTCTACCTCTTCCATGGTGTGGCCCACGAGAACTCGAAGGACCACCGGTTGTTCGCGCTGGCCGAGGTCCGCGACCTGACGGCGGTGCGAGACAAGACCGGCGAGACGGCGTACCCGTGGCTGGAACGGATGGGGCTGCAGGCGCTGGCCGCGATGCGCGGGGCGCTGGCCGGCTTCTCGCCGAGGGAGCGACCGAAGGCGAACCGGATCGTGCTCTACGTCCGGCCGCTCTTCAGCGTGCCGCGCGAGACCTGGCCGACGCTGGCCAGCTCGTTCGCGCCGTTGGCCGAGGGCGCCGACCTCGAGAAAGTGCTGCTGCGGGTGCGGCTGCCCGAGCCGGACGGCTCCGTCCGTGAAGCGGTCCTCGAGGTGCAGGGCTTCGGCGGCCACGGGGTCACCGTTCAGGAGAGGAGGCCCGGCAACGAGCCGGTGCGTCCGCTCACGCCGTACCGGCAGAAGGTGCTGGTGGCCCAGCGGTTCGGGGTGCCGTACCCGTACGAGATCGTGCGGATGCTGACCTCCGACCCCGGCGCGTCCGTTGACTTCCCGCCGGGCAGCTTCGCCGAGTACGACCTGGGGCCCGACGGCACTCTCGGCCCGGTCGACCGGGAGCCCGGGCTCAACACCGCGAACGTCGTGGTCGGTGTCCTCACCAACCGCACGGAGAAGGTGCCGGAAGGGATGAGCCGCGTCGCGCTGCTGAGCGACCCGACGAGGGGACTCGGCAACCTGGCGGAGCCGGAGTGCCGGCGGATCCTCGCCGGGCTCGAGCTCGCGGAGCGCATGCAGCTCCCCGTCGAGTGGTTCACGGTGTCCTCCGGCGCTCTCATCGCCATGGACAGTGGCACCGAGAACATGGACTGGATCGCCGACGTCCTCCGTGGGCTGATCGAGTTCACGCAGCGCGGCGGCGAGATCAACATCGTGGTGACGGGCATCAACGTCGGCGGCCAGCCGTACTGGAACGCCGAGGCGACGATGCTGATGCACACGCGAGGGATCCTCGTGATGATGCCGACGAGCGCCATGGTGCTCACCGGCAAGCAGGCCCTCGACTTCTCCGGTGGCGTGTCGGCCGAGGACAACCTCGGCATCGGCGGTTACGACCGGGTCATGGGCCCGAACGGCCAGGCGCAGTACTGGGCCGTCGATATCGAGGACGCCTGCCGGGTGCTGCTGCGCCACTACGACCACACGTACGTCGTACCTGGTGAGCGCTACCCCCGAAGGGCGACGACGAAGGACCCGGTGGACCGGGACGTGCGGAGCGCCCCACACGTCGCGGTGGCCGGGACCGACCTGCACGCGGTCGGCGACATCTTCTCCGCCGAGCACAACGCGGAGCGCAAGAAGCCCTTCGACATCCGGTCGGTGCTGAGAGCGGTCGCCGACGCCGACTCCGCGCCCCTCGAGCGCTGGGGCGGTTGGCGTGGCGGCGAGACCGCCGTGGTCTGGGACGCGCACGTCGGCGGGATCTCGGTCTGCATGCTCGGACTCGAGTCCCGGAACCTCGCCCGGCGCGGGTACGTCCCCGCCGACGGGCCGCCGTCGTGGACGTCCGGCACGCTCTTCCCGCAGTCGGCGCGCAAGATCGCCCGGGCGATCAACTCGGCCAGCGGCAACCGGCCCCTGGTCGTCCTCGCGAACCTCTCCGGCTTCGACGGTGCACCGGAGTCCATGCGGCACTGGCAGCTCGAGTACGGCGCGGAGATCGGTCGTGCGGTCACGAACTTCGCCGGGCCGATCGTGTTCGTCGTTGTCTCCCGCTACCACGGCGGCGCCTTCGTGGTGTTCTCCAAGAAGCTCAACCCGTTCATGGAGATCGCCGCGGTCGAGGGCTCGTATGCGTCGGTCATCGGAGGAGCGCCGGCTGCCGCGACGGTCTTCGCCCGCGAGGTGAAGGCTCGCACCGAGAAGGACCCCCGTGTGACCGAGCTGCGCGAGGCGATCGACGCCACGGAGGGGCCGGAGGCCGGCTCCCTGCGCGCGCAGCTGGTGCGGCTGACGGAGGAGGTGCGCTCGGAGAAGCTGGGCCAGGTCGCCGAGGAGTTCGACGCGATCCATACGATCCAGCGGGCACGCCGCGTCGGCTCGGTCGACGAGATCATCCCCGCGTCCGAGCTCCGCCCCTACGTCGTCGACGCTCTCGAACGGGGTATGGCAAGGGCAGCGGCGTCGGGGCGCTGAGGCGGGAGCCCTGCGGTCGCGCTCAGGACGAGAGAGGTGTGCCGAGCCAGGAGTGGACCGGTCGTGCGCTGGTGAGATCTACGGAGCCGGTCAGGAGCGTGGGCGGCGGAAGCGGCTCCTCGGAGGCGAACGTGACCAGGAAGCTGCCGTCCCTGCGCCACCAGCCGGGAAGCCTTCTGCCCTCCGTGGTCCGCACCTCCAGCCCGCTCCACCCGGTCGTGACGTCGTCCGCCAGGAGGACCTCGACGCTGCGGGTGTCCCTTCGCAGGCCGGTGTGCAGGACCTTCAACGCGCTCTCCTTCGCCGACCAGATCAGGTTGGCAACCGCATCCCGCTCGGAAGCGTGACGGGCAGCCACGTAGGCCTGCTCCGACGGGGTGAGGAAGTCGGTGACGAATCCTGCCGAGCGGGGCTCCACGATCTCGAGGTCGCAACCCACCCGGCTCAGGTCCTGTCCGACCACGCAGACCGCCCAGCCGGCGCGATCCGTGATCGAGACGTCCAGCCCCAACGGTTGATCGTCGAGGCGTACGTACGGCGCCCCGCTGGGGCGGTTGGCCACCTCGATGCGCGCCAGCGAGGGGAGGTCGCCCGGGAGCCCGGCGGCGCCGGCCACGGCGTGCTTGCAGACCCACCTGCGCAGGAGGTACTCGGTGCGGCGCTTCGTGAAGCGCAGGTCCCCGGCGCGGCGTACCTCTGCCTCGGTCAGCCAGACACGCTCCGGCGGGAGCTCGTGCTCGCCCCGCGCCATCCATCGTGTCGCCTGCGTCATCGGGTCTCACCGCTCCATTCGGTTTCACCACAACGGTCTTCTGGACTGGCGACTCTTGCCAGGGGCCAAGGTCCCTGGGGAGACCTGCCACCCGTGACGCGCGCGACTCACACGTCGAGCGTCACCGAGCACCGCCAGCTCGAGCTCGACGTCGACGGTTGCCTCGCCGTCCGTGTCGCCCATCCCTCGACCCTCAGGTCGGCCGTGTGGGGGACGGCCCTATGCCCCGCTCCGTTCTCGTTCATGGTCGGCTCCGATCCGGTACCGCCAGCAGAGCACGCGCAGCCCGGACGCCGGGCGCGATTCAGGGAATCCGGCGGTGCCCTGGCCGTACCGCTGCAATTCTGTGAACGAACACCCATCCATCCGCCCACCAGGAGGCCACGTGACTGAGCCGAGGCTGACGCGGTGGGTGCGCTCTGCCGCTCCTCGGCTGAAGGGTGTCGGTGCGACAGCCCTGCTCGCAGTGCTGTGCAACCTCGGGCTCGAGCTGACCCAGCTGGCCGGTGTCCAGGGTCACCTGTGGGAGCACAAGACCCCGTTCTATCCCGTGCTCTTCCTGCTGAACTCGATGGTCCTGTGGCTGGTGATCGGGCTCATCCACGCGGTGGTCGGAAGGATCTCGGTGACGGCCGGCATCGCGGCGCTGGCGACGGCTGTCATCGCGGTCGCGGACCACGAGAAGGTGCGTTTCCGGCGAGAGCCGCTCTACCCGAGCGACTGGGAGTTCTTGAGCAATGCCGGTTTCCTCGCGGACGTGGTCGGCGCGAGGGTGGTCTTCCTTCTGGCGTTGGGGATCCTCTTCATGGCGGTCCTCGCGTTCGCCGGGGTCCGGGCCGTCCTTCGACGCTGGCCGGAGGGCGCCAGGCAGGAGCAGGACCCGCCATCGCGACGCAAGCTGGTCCTCGTGCGCCTGGCCACGGGCGTTGTCTGCCTGCTCCTGGTGGGCTACGCCTCGGACTTCAACAATCCCGGCAACGCGGTGCGTGGTGCCTACGACGCGCTCGGTGCGTCGTGGAAGCCGTGGAGCCAGCAGCGGAACTACCTCGGCAACGGCTTCGTCGGTGGGTTCCTCTACAACCTGGACGTCCCCCCCATGTCGGCGCCCCCGGGCTACAGCGCCGCCGAGATGGACCGGATCGCCGCGAGGTACGGCGTGGCGGCAGACCGGATCAACCGGACACGTGACCCCGATGGGCTCGACGACGTCAACGTCGTGGTGGTCCTCAGCGAGTCCTTCAGCGACCCCATGGCGCTCCACGGTGTCGGTCTGCCGGGGGACCCGATTCCCTTCACCCGCCGGCTCATGGGCTCCACGATGTCGGGGAAGACGCTGTCTCAGCACATCGGTGGCGGTACCGCCAACATGGAGTTCGAGGCCCTGACCGGCATGTCGATGTCGCTCTTCCCGCCTCAGATCGGTGTGCCCTACCAGATGCTGGTTCCTGACTACGAGACGTTCCCCTCGGCCGTGCAGTGGTTCGAGCAGCACGGTCACCGGTCCATGGCGATCCACCCGTTCACCACGGAAATGTACCGACGGCGCGAGGTGTACCGGAGCTTCGGCTTCGACGAGTTCGTGTACGACGAGACGATGCGCCATCACGAGCGGATCGGGCACGACGCCTACATCTCCGACGCGGCTGCCTTCGACGAGCTGCATCAGCGGCTGCTCGAGGAGGCTGAGCCCCTTTTCGTGAACCTGGTGACGATGCAGAACCACGCGCCATACACAGACAAGTACGACGACCCGGTACACGTCACCGATCCCGACGGTGAGCCGATCGACGAGGTCGACCAGTACGTCCGTGGCCTCACGCACAGCGACCAGGCGCTCGAGGACCTGATCAGCCGGCTGGACGGCTTCGACGAGAAGACGGTGGTGGTCTTCTACGGCGACCACCTACCGGGGATCTATCCCGGCTCGGTCTTCGCGGCCAACGACGAGCGCGCCCTTCTGGAGACGCCCTTCTTCGTGTGGGCGAACTTCCGGGGACCCGGCGGTGAGCAGCCCGTCACGAGCCCGACCCACTTCATGGACCTCGTCTTCGAGCGGGCGGGCGCCGCGGTGCCGCCGTACTTCGCCCTGCTGCACGAGCTCCGGCAGGAGGTCCCGGCCATGGACAACGGCATGATGTTCGACCCTTCGAGCCGACCGCTGCGGCGTGGCGACCTGTCCCGGCGGGCCGCCCGGCTGCTGCATGACTACCGGCTGGTGCAGTACGACCTCTCGGTCGGCCGGCGGTACAGCGCCGAAGCCATGTTCGGTGAGGGGCCGTAGTCAGTCTGGGCACTGCTAGACCGGGACCTTCGTCCCTGGCGAGGGTCGCGGGCCGCGCGCACTCTGGAAGAGGCCTGCGAGACGGGCGAGGGAGCCGAAAGGCTGAGAGGTCAGAAGGCTGCAAGACTGACTGACGACCCCCATACCTGATCCGGACAATACCGGCGAAGGGAAATCGCCTCGCAGGTCCACGCACGTCCAGGGGTCCTTCGACTCATGACCCACGGCGACGCATCGGCGCACGATGAGGTCGTGGGGGAGACGGAGGAACCGTGATGAAGGCAGGCGAGCGCGTCATCGTGTGTGGCGTGGACGGGTCAGCCGCGAGCCGGCGGGCGCTGCGCTGGGCGGTCGACGAGGCGAGGACCGACTCGGCCCGGGTCCGTGCCGTGATCGCATGGGCCTGGGACGGACTCGAGGAGCTCGGTGCCCCGACCACGCCCGCTGAGGCTCAGGAACGTGCCCAGCATGCGCTGGATGAGGCGGTCGACGAGACCCTGCAGGACCTGGAGGAGGCTCCGACCGTGGAGCGCGTCTGTGCCAGGGGTGTTCCGAGTGATGCGCTGTGCATCGCCGCAGCGGAGGCGGACCTCCTCGTGGTCGGCAGCCACGGCCACGGAGCGGTGCACGACAAGCTCATCGGGTCCACCAGCGAGCGGGTCACGCACCACGCTCCGTGCCCGGTCGTGATCGTGCCCGACCCGACGCACGCGAAGAGGAACCTCGAACGGGCTAAGGCGCGCCAGGCCCGGCAGGAGCCGTCGCACCCGATGCAGGTCGTCTGAGCACCTGCGAACCCGTGCCGTCCCGGAGCAGCTGCCCGAGGTCGCTGAGCCACGTGTCGCCAAGGGTGGGGAAGATCCGGAACCGTGTCGGCACGCCTGCCTGCCCGAGCCTGTAGACGAACCGCAACGTGTCCTCGAAGCGGGAGCTGTGCGCTCCGACGCCGACGACGGTGGGAAAGAGCCCCCGCAGGTCCGCCGGCGCGAGGGAGACGGCCGGTTGGCTGACGAGCAGCGCTGCCACGGGGATCCCGTGGTCACGGCAGTGCAGCGACCGTGGCGACCGCCGCGTCCCCGGCTGCGCCGTCACCTGCCAGCACGAGGAAGCGCCCGCCGAGCTGCTCGAGGTGCTTGTGGGCCCACGTGACCGCGTCGATGAACTCGCCGACGGCCGCGGGGGACGGGTGGCCAGGTTCCACTCGACAGCGGACCTGTACGACGGTGGCGGGGACTGCGGCGGACAGGCGGGCGGCCTGTCGCAGGTCTCCGCCGAGGTGCACCACGACGGTGTCGGAGCCCGCGGCAGGTCGGTGCACCCGCACCGGGATCGTCCGGCCGTCCGTTCCCGGGACAGAGGTGTCCTCGACCGCGGGCGCAGGACCGAGCATGTGGTCGACGGGGCCGGCCTGCTCCGAGTCCTCAGGTGGACCGAGCTCGAGGTCGAGGGTCCGGCCGAGGAAGTCCAGGCTCTTCGAGATGACCCACGGGATCACGTCGGAGCCCTCGAACACGTGACCGCCGTCGGTCTCGTGGTACTCCACGGGGACACCGAGCCTTGTGAGATGGTCCCGCAAGAGCTCGCTCTGGGCGAGCGGGACCGTCGCGTCGTCGCGCCCGTGCGCGATGAGGACCGGCGGAGTGTCGGCCCCCAGCACGCGCACGGGCGAAGCGGCGTCCACGCCCCACCCGCCCGCCAGCATGACCTGCTCGGTCCCCGGGCTCAGCGCAGGCTCGCCGCCCTCCTCCTCGACCGAGGTCCTGGAGCCCAGCAGCGCCGGCAGGTCGGTCGGGCCGTACCAGTCCACGACAGCCGCCACGCGCGGCGTACCTCCCTCGACCGCCGCCGCGCCGAGCAGTGCGAGATGGGCGCCCGCCGACTCACCCCAGAGCACGACGCGCTCGACGTCGTACCCGAAGTCGTCCGCGTGCTCGGCCAGCCAGGCCAGAGAGGAGCGCACGTCGTCCACGGGTGCCGGGAAGTCCGCCTCGGCGCTGAGGCGGTAGTCGATGCGCGCGACCGCGAAGCCGGCGAGCAGGACCCGCTCGAGCAGCCAGTGCTCCTCGAAGGCGACCGGGAACCGGCGCCGCGACCCGGACTCCCACCCACCGCCGTGGATCCAGACGACGAGCGGGCACGCCTCCTGGAGCACACCGGATGCGGCACCTGGCACGTGGAGGTCCAGGAAGAGCGGCCGGTAGCCGGTCGGCGTCGAGTAGCAGAGCGACTCCCAGACCTGTTCGTCGACCACCCCGCGTCGCGGCAGGGGCGCGGCGTAGGCAGCCGGTCCTTCGGAGGTGGGTCCGGAGATGTAGTGCAGCACCCTGTTCACGGTAGGCCTCAGCGCGCCTCACGGATGTCGTTCCTGGCACAGTGAGCGCCATGAGGGTCGCCCTGATGGTCACGTGCGTGAACGACGTGATGTTCCCCGAGACCGGCCGCGCGGTCGTCTCGCTGCTCCGCCGTCTCGGTGTCGACGTCGAGTTCCCCGCGACGCAGACCTGCTGCGGGCAGCCGATGGTGAACACCGGGTACCTCGACGAGGCCGTGCCGGTGGTCCGCAACTTCGTCGCGGCGTTTCGCGGGTACGACGCCGTGGTCACTCCGTCCGGGTCGTGCGCCGGGTCCGCCCGCCATCAGCACGGGATCGTCGCGAGGCGCGCCGACGACCGTGTCCTCTCGGTGGCCGTCGAGGAGGTCTCGCCACGGGTGTACGAGCTCAGCGAGTTCCTCGTCGACCTGCTGGGGGTGACCGACGTGGGGGCGTACTTCCCGCACACCGTGACCTACCACCCCACCTGTCACTCGCTGCGGATGCTGGGGGTCGGGGACCGGCCACGCCGTTTGCTCGAGGCCGTGCGTGGCCTGCGGCTGGTCGACCTGCCGAAGGCGGAGGAGTGCTGTGGCTTCGGGGGAACGTTCGCCGTGAAGAACGCCGAGACGTCGGTCGCGATGGGGTCGGACAAGGCACGGCACGTGCGGGAGACCGGCGCCGAGGTACTGGTGGCCGGTGACAGCTCCTGCCTGATGCACGTAGGCGGCGTGCTGTCGCGGCAACGAGCGGGGGTCCGCGTGATGCACCTGGCCGAGGTCCTGGCTGCGACGGAGGCGGCGTCGTGACCGGCACGTTCGTGGGGATGCCCGCGTTCCCCTCGGCGGCACGGGCAGCCCTCGCCGACGCGCAGCTGCGGAACAACCTCGCCCATGCCACCGGCACGATCCGGGCCAAGCGCGCCGGGGTGGTCGCGGAGGTGGCGGACTGGGAGGAGCTGCGTCTGGCGGGCGCCGCGATCAAGGACAACACCCTGCTCCACCTCGACGAGCATCTCGTCGCGCTCGAGGCCGCCCTGACCGAGCGTGGCGCCACCGTGCACTGGGCGCGCGATGCCGAGGAGGCGTGCGCGGTGGTCGCGCGAGATCGCCCAGCGGCACGCGGTCGAGGAGGTGGTGAAGGTGAAGTCGATGGCGACCCAGGAGATCAACCTCAACGAGGCCCTTGCTGCCGTCGGGATCGCGGCGTGGGAGACCGATCTGGCCGAGCTCATCGTCCAGCTCGGCGACGACTTGCCCAGCCACATCCTGGTGCCGGCGATCCATCGCAACCGCGCCGAGATCCGGGAGATCTTCCGTACGTCGATGGGCGCGGTCGGGCGGCCGGCGCCGGACGAGCTCACCGACGACCCGGCCGAGCTGGCCAACGCCGCGAGGCTCCACCTGCGGGAGAAGTTCCTCCGGGCGAGGATGGCTGTCTCGGGTGCGAACTTCGCGGTCGCCGAGACCGGGACGCTGGTGGTCGTGGAGTCCGAGGGCAACGGCCGGATGTGCCTGACGCTGCCGGAGGTGCTCGTGTCGGTGGTCGGCATCGAGAAGGTCGTGCCGACCTGGGCCGACCTGGACGTGTTCCTGCAGCTGCTGCCGCGTTCGTCGACGGGGGAGCGGATGAACCCCTACACCTCCACCTGGTCCGGCGTCACCCCGGGCGACGGGCCGCAGGAGGTGCACGTGGTGCTGCTCGACAACGGCCGCACCCGGGCGCTGGCGGACGAGGTCGGCCGCCAGGCGCTGCGGTGCATCCGCTGCTCGGCCTGCCTCAACGTGTGCCCGGTCTACGAGCGCACGGGAGGCCACGCCTACGGCTCGGTCTACCCGGGGCCGATCGGCGCGATCCTCAACCCGCTGCTCAAGGGTGCCGGTGTCGACGAGCAGACCGACTCGCTTCCCTATGCCTCGTCGCTGTGCGGCGCCTGCTACGAGGTGTGCCCGGTGCGGATCGACATCCCCTCGGTGCTGGTGGACCTTCGTGCCCAGGTGGTCGACGCCCGCCGCGGCTCTGCCTCCCACGCCGGTGAGATGGCCTCGATGAAGACGGCCTCCTGGACGTTCTCGTCGGCGGGGCGGCTCGCTGCCGCCGAGCGCGCGTCCGGCCTCGTCGGCCGCCTGGCCGGGCGGTTCGGTCGTCGTACCCTTCCGGGCGGTCGGCGGGCGTTGAGCCGGCTGCCCTGGCCGGGGTCGTCGTGGAGCGACGCGCGCGACCTTCCTGCCCCGCCGGTCGAGTCGTTCCGGGCGTGGTGGAAGCGGACCGCGGGAGGTCGGCGATGACTGCGCGCGATGAGATCCTCGCGAGGGTCCGAGGCGCACTCGAGGGCGTTGCCCGGGACACGGTGGCCGTGCCCCGGGGCTACCGGTCCCCCACCGTGCCCACCGACCTCGTATCTCGCTTCGCCGAGCGGGTCGCCGACTACAAGGCGACCGTGGTGCGATGCGGCGAGGCTGACCTCGCAGGCTGCGTCGGCGAGGCCCTCGGTGCGGGACGCCGCGTGATCGTCCCGGAGGGCATGCGTCTCGAGGTGCCGTCCGCGACTCTCGACACCGGGCAGAGCGCGGTCGAGCTCGACGGGTTCGACGCGGTCGTCACCGAGGCGACGGTCGGCATCGCCGAGACCGGGACCATCGTGCTCACACACGGTCCGGGAGAGGGACGGCGGGCGCTGACACTCGTCCCGGACCTGCACGTCTGCATCGTGCGGGCCGACCAGGTCGTGGCGAGCGTCCCGGAGGCCGTCGCGGTCCTCGACCCGGCGAGGCCGACGACGTGGATCAGCGGCCCGTCGGCCACGAGCGACATCGAGCTGAGCCGAGTGGAGGGCGTGCACGGCCCCCGAACACTGCACGTGGTCCTGGTCGGCTGACCTCAGGCGTCCGTGGAGCCGGCCTCGGAGGGGGCGGAGGTGCGGATCAGGTGGTCGAACGCGCTGAGCGCCGCGGTCGACCCGGTGCCCATCGCGGTCACGATCTGCTTGTAAGGCACGGTCGTGCAGTCCCCGGCCGCGAAGACGCCGGGCACGGAGGTGGCACCGCGGTCGTCGACGACGATCTCCTTGCGGTCGGTCAGGGCGACCGTGCCCTCGAGCCACTCGGTGTTGGGCAGGAGACCGATCTGGACGAACACGCCCTCGACGTCGAGGTGACGCTTGTCGCCCGACGTGCGGTCCTCGTAGTCGAGCCCGGTCACCTTGGTGCCGTTCCCGAGCACCTCCGTGGTGTTCGCGCTGATGAGGACATCGACGTTGGGCAGGCTGCGCAGCTTCCTCTGGAGGACGTCGTCGGCGTGGAGACTCTCGTCGTACTCGAGGAGCGTCACGTGCTCGACGACACCGGCGAGGTCGATGGCAGCCTCCACACCGGAGTTTCCGCCTCCGATCACCGCGACCCGCTTGCCCTTGAACAGGGGGCCGTCGCAGTGGGGGCAGTAGGTGACGCCCTTGTTCCGGTACTCCTGCTCGCCGGGGACGCCCACGTGGCGCCAGCGCGCACCACTGGCGAGGACGACGGTCCTGCTCTGGACCGTGGCCCCGCCCTCGAGCTCGACGGTGTGCAGCCCGCCGCGCCGCCCCGGCACGAGACCGGCGGCTCGCTGCAGGTCCATCACGTCGACCTCGTGGTCGGAGAGGTGCGAGTCGAGGGCGGCGGCGAACTTGGGGCCTTCCGTGTAGGGCACCGAGATGAAGTTCTCGATCGCCATCGTGTCGAGCACCTGGCCGCCGATGCGCTCGGCGACCACGCCGGTGCGGATCCCCTTGCGGGCGGCGTAGATCGCCGAGGAGACCCCGGCCGGACCGGCGCCGACGACGAGTACGTCGAAGGGCTCCTTGCCGCGGATCTCCTCCGCCGCCTTCTCGGTGCTGCTCGAGTCGAGCTTGGCGATGATCTGCTCGAGCGTCATGCGGCCCTGGTCGAACGGCTCACCGTTGAGGAAGACCGTCGGCACGGCCATGACGCCGCGGGCCTCGACCTCGTCCTGGAAGAGCGCTCCGTCGATGGCGACGTGGCTGACCTTGGGGTTGAGCACGCTCATCGCGTTGAGCGCCTGAACGACATCGGGGCAGTTCTGGCAGGAGAGCGACAGGAAGGTCTCGAAGTGGTACTCGCCGTCGAGGGCGTGGATCTTCTGAGCGGCCTCGTCGGAGATGGCCGGGGGGTGGCCGCCCGCCTGGAGCAGGGCGAGCACGAACGAGGTGAGCTCGTGGCCGAGCGGGATGCCCGCGAAGCGCACGGACACGTCGGTGCCGGCACGCACGACGGCGAAGGACGGCCGGCGCTCGTCGTCGTCCCGGCGTACGGCCGTGACGCGGTCCGACAGCGCCGCTACGTCGTCCAGGAGCTCCATCAGCTCGGCCGACCTGGCGCTGTCGTCGAGGGAGGCGACCAGCTCCACCGAGTGCTGCACGAGCTCGAGGTGCTGGGCGAGCTGCTTGGACAGGGCGGGGTCGAGCACGAGACCTCCAGGGGAGTCAGACGGACGAGCAGTAGGCGGAGGGGAAGGTCGAGAACGGCGCGGAGCGGGCGAACCCGTCCCGCGCCGTTGCCGCGACGTGCGGAGGTGGGTCAGATCTTGCCCACGAGGTCGAGGGACGGGGCGAGTGTGTCGTCGCCCTCCTCCCACTTGGCGGGGCAGACCTCGTTCGGGTGCTTGCGGACGTACTGAGCGGCGCGAACCTTGCGCAGCAGCTCGCCTGCGTTGCGGCCCACGCCCTCGGAGGAGATCTCCATGAACTGGATGACCCCGTCCGGGTCGATGAGGAAGGTGGCGCGGTCGGCCAGACCCTGGCCCTCGCGCATAACCTCGAAGTTGTTGGTGATGGTGCCGGTCGGGTCGCCGACCATCGGGTACTGCACCTTCGCGATCGTGTCGGAGGTCTCGTGCCACGCCTTGTGCGTGAAGTGCGTGTCGGTCGACACCGAGTAGATCTCCACGCCCAGGCTCTTGAAGTCCTCGTACAGCTCCGCGAGGTCGCCGAGCTCGGTCGGGCACACGAACGTGAAGTCAGCGGGGTAGAAGAACACGACCGACCACTTGCCACGCAGGTCCTCGTCGCTGACGTCGACGAAGGAGCCGTCGTGGTATGCCGTCGCGTTGAACGGCTTCACTTCCGTGTTGATGAGTGCCATCAGGCGGGAACCTCCACATTGGTCGTCTTCTCGGGCAAATCGCTTATCTTGAACGATACCAGTTTAGGAAGATGTCCCCAGCGTGGGGGTCACGGCCCTGGCGGTTGCCGCGAGCCAGGTGGAAACACCCCGATTCGACGACTTTCTCCAGTGCAGGAAAGTGCAGCTGCAACTTCCTGCGGCCCGTTCCGGCGCCAACCCCGACGTCGTGGTCTCACGCTGGGATCGGTTCGAGCAGCCAGGTCGGCCTCGAACGAGAGGGGGGATCATGGCTCTTCAGGTTCCCGTGGAGGGCACGGCGCTGTGCCTGTCCGGCGGCGGTTACAGGGCCATGCTGTTCCACCTCGGCGTGATGTGGCGCCTCAACGACGCCGGCCGCCTGGGGAGCCTGGCCCGGGTCTCCAGCGTCTCGGGTGGGTCGATCACCGCAGGGGTGCTCGCGAAGCACTGGGCCAGCCTGAGGTTCGACGGCTCCGGAGTCGCGACGAACTTCCGGTCGGAGATCGTGGAGCCGCTGCGCCGGATGGCGCACCAGGGCATCGACGTCACCGCCGTACTCGCCGGGACCGGACTGCCGTTCACGTCGGTCTCCGAGCGGGTCACGAATGCTTATCGCAAGCACCTGTTCGGCAGCACCTCGCTGCAGGACCTGCCAGAACACCCACGGTTCGTCTTCAACGCCACGAACCTCGAGTCCGGTGCGCTGATGCGGTTCAGCCGGCCCTACCTGGCCGACTACCGGGTCGGGCGGGTGGCGAACCCGGACCTGTCCCTGGCGCTTGTGGTGACCGCGTCGTCGGCGTTCCCGCCGTTCCTCTCGCCCTGCACCGTGGACCTGGAGAACGCGAACTGGCAGACCGATCGCGGGAACGACCTCACCGAACGCTGCTACCGGGGCCGGATCCGCCTCAGTGACGGCGGCGTGTACGACAACCTCGGCCTCGAGACCGCGTGGAAGAGCTGCCGGACCATCCTCGTCAGCGACGCCGGCGGTCGTATCAAGCCCGACTGCGACCCGCCTGCCGACTGGGGGCGTCAGAGTGTCCGGGTGCTCGAGGTGATCGACAACCAGGTCCGCTCCTTGCGCAAGCGTCAGCTGATCGAGGCATTCCGCGCCGGTCGACGACAAGGCATGTACGTCGGAATCCGCAGCGACGTGGCCGACTACGGCCTGCCCGACGCCATGCCGGCCGATCGCCGACTGACGGCTGTGCTCGCCGAGACGCCGACTCGCCTCGACGGGCTGGACGACGAGCGGCAGGAGCTCCTCGTCAACTGGGGCTACACGATCTGCGATGCCGGCCTGCGTCGCCACGTCGATCCCTCAGTGCCGCCGGGGACTCTTCCGTTCAGGAACCGTCCGCTCGCCTGAACGCTCACAGTCGGCGCTCATCGGCTTCGGGCAGCGCGGCTTCGCTGTCTGCTGATGTCGCATTTTCCGCAGCGGAGGAGGCGGACTGGCACACCGGAAGTGGGCGTGTGATGGGGCATCCCAAGGATCCAGACCTCGTGGTGCATGCCGACGGCTGGGACTACGCCACCTCCGGCGACGTCGAATGGATCGATGAGCACGGCACGTTCCACAGCGGCGATAGCTGGCCGGAATGCCTCGCGCCCGTGCCGCTGAACAGCCCCGACTTCGGAAAGGAGCGAGTCGTCAGGTTCGCAACTGTGAAGGTCGAGGTCGACGGCATGGGTTCTCGACCGATCGTCATGGTCGACTGCCGTGGCTGAGGGCGCTGGCACCTCGCTGCCGTAGGTCGACGCGGGCAAGACTGACCCCGCCGACCCTGATGGCGCCCTGCTGACGCACGGGCTTGGGGCCGTTTCACTTCCCTCGGGCGTCTTTCACCGCGGAGCCACGGGGCCCAGAACGTGCATGTGCACGGCGGTGGCCGCGCGGGCCTGCAGGATTTCCGCAAACTCTTGCGGATCTTGCCAAGATCTTGCGCGGTGCTTAGTGTGGCGTGTGCCATAGGCCCGACTTCTCCCTTTCGCACCCATCTGGAGACTCCGTGCAACGTCGCCTGCCTCGCGGGCTAGCAGCCGCCCTCAGCGCTGTGCTCGCCGCCCCGCTCATCCTCACGACGGTCGCGGCGCCCGCGGTCGCCGACCACACCCCGCAGCCCGACCACGTGACCCTCGTCGGGTCGCTCCAGAAGCAGCTCGGTTGCGACGACGACTGGGCACCTGCCTGCGAGGACACCCGCCTCGAGCCGGTGGCGGGCACCTCGTCGTACGACGCCGTCTTCTCGGTCCCTCCCGGCAGCTACGAGTTCAAGGTGGCGCTCAACGACAGCTGGGGCGAGAGCTACGGCGGGGGAGGCGACGGTACGGCGAACATCCCGCTGCACCTCGAGCACACTGCGGAGCTCCGCTTCAGCTACGACCACGAGAGCCATGGGGTCGCGGTCGCCCCGGCGCAGCTGCCCTCGGCGAAGCCGACCGCGGCCGACCGCGCGATGGCGACGGACAGCCTGCGTCAGCCCACCACGCGCGAGAACTTCTACTTCGTGATGGCGGACCGGTTCGCCAACGGGGACACCTCGAACGACGCAGGTGGCGTGACCGGCGGTCGGATGGAGAACGGGTTCGACCCTGCCGACAAGGGCTTCTACCACGGCGGTGACATCGCAGGTCTCACGAAGAAGCTCGACTACATCGAGGGGCTCGGCACATCGGCGATCTGGCTGACGCCGTCGTTCAAGAACCGGCCCGTGCAGGGGACCGGCGAGAACGCCTCGGCCGGCTACCACGGCTACTGGATCACCGACTTCACGCGGATCGACCCGCACTTCGGCACCAACGCGGAGCTCGAGGCCTTCATCGACCAGGCCCATGCCCGCGGCATCAAGGTCTTCTTCGACATCATCACCAACCACACCGCGGACGTCATCGACTACGAGGAGCAGCAGTACTCCTACCGCAGCAAGGAGGAGTACCCGTACAAGGACGCCGAGGGCAACGAGTTCGACGACGCCGACTACGCCGGCAAGGAGACGTTCCCGGAGCTCGACCCGAAGAGGTCGTTCCCCTACACGCCGACCTTCCGCGACGACGCCGACCGCGAGGCCAAGGCGCCGTCCTGGCTCAACGACGTGACGAACTACCACAACCGCGGTGACTCGACCTTCGCCGGCGAGTCCTCGACGTACGGCGACTTCGTCGGCCTCGACGACCTGTTCACCGAGAAGCCCGAGGTCGTCGACGGCATGACCGACGTCTACAAGACGTGGGTGGACTTCGGCATCGACGGCTTCCGCATCGACACCGTCAAGCACGTGAACATGGAGTTCTGGCAGGAGTTCGCCCCCGCCATCTCCGCCGAGGCGCGCCGGGTCGGGAACGACGACTTCTTCAGCTTCGGCGAGGTCTACGACGCCGACCCGAGGGTGATGTCGACCTACACGACCGACGGGCGGCTCGACGCCACCTTGGACTTCGGCTACCAGTCGGCCGCGGTCGGCTTCGCGCAGGGCAAGGCCACGGCGGGGCTCCGTGACTTCTTCGCGGGCGACGACTACTACACCGACACCGACTCGAACGCCTACTCCCTCCCGACGTTCCTCGGCAACCACGACATGGGCCGGGTCGGCATGATGCTGGCCAAGGGCGCATCCGGCGACGAGCTGCTGAAGCGCGACGAGCTCGCGCACACGCTGATGTACCTGACCCGGGGGCAGCCGGTCGTCTACTACGGCGACGAGCAGGGCTTCACCGGGGACGGCGGCGACAAGGACGCCCGCCAGGACATGTTCGCGAGCCAGGTCGCCTCCTACAACGACGACGACCTGATCGGCACCGACAAGACCACCGCGACCGACAGCTACGACACCAGCCACCCGCTCTACCGGGAGATCGGCAGGATCGCCGCGCTGCGTGAGCGCTACCCGGCTCTTGCCGACGGCGCACAGCTGCACCGCTACGCCAGCAGCAAGCCCGGCATCTACGCCTTCAGCCGGATCTCACCGGACGAGAACCGCGAGTACGTCGTCGCCGTCAACAACTCGACCACGCAGCAGTCGGCCACCCTCGAGACACTGATGAAGCAGGGCACGTTCAAGCAGGTGTGGCCGGCCACCGGGACGTCGGCGAAGTCCGACCGTGAGAGCCGCCTGAAGGTCACCGTGCCGCCGCTGTCTGCGGTCGTGCTGCGAGCGGCCGGCACGGTCCCGGAGCGCGACGCCGCGCCCGCGACGTACTTCCGCACCCCGAGCGCCGGCGGCACCGTCGGCGGTCGCCAGGAGATCGGGGTCTCCGTGCCCGAGGGCGGCTTCAACCAGGTGAGCATCGCCTGGCGACTGGCAGGTGCGGAGGAGTGGACCAAGCTCGGCACCGACGACAACGCGCCCTACCGCGTCTTCCACGCGCCCGGTGAGCTCGACGCCCTCCCGAAGGGGACGATGGTGGAGTACCGCGCGGTGCTCCGCGACTCGTCGGGCAACCTCTCCGTCGCCTCGACGTACGCCACGGTCGGGAAGCCGTCGCAGGGCGGCGGCGGTGACACCGGCGGTGGTGGCCCTGTCACCCAGCCGGACGCCGTCTCCATGCCCGGCAACCACAACAGCGAGATCGGCTGCCCCGGGGACTGGATGCCGGACTGCGACAAGGCGCAGCTCTCGCTCGACCCCAAGGACCAGGTCTGGAAGGGCACCGTCACCCCCGACGCGGGCGACTACGAGTACAAGGCCGCGATCGACAAGAGCTGGGACGAGAACTACGGCAAGGGAGGGGTCGCGGGCGGCGCGAACATCCCGCTGAAGGCGCACCGGCGGCCAGGTCTCGTTCTACTACGACCACGCCACGCACTACATCACCACGGACGCGCAGGGCCCGATCGTCACCGCGGCGGGCAGCTTCCAGAGCGAGCTCGGCTGCCCCGGTGACTGGGCTCCCGACTGCATGGCATCGTGGCTGAAGGACATCGACGGCGACGGGACCTACACCTTCAGCACGACGGCGCTCCCGGCCGGCTCCTACCAGGGCAAGGCGACGCATGGTCTGTCGTGGGCGGAGAACTACGGGGCAGGAGGTGCGAAGGATGGAGCCAACATCGACTTCGACGTCCCCGCGGACGGCGTCCAGGTGCTGTTCAGCTACGACATCGCCAGCCACGTGCTGACCGTGTCGTCCCGGGCGGCGGGTGCCACGCCGGACCTGTCCAAGCAGAAGGCGCAGTGGGTCCGCGAGGGCCTGGTGGCCTGGAACGTGCAGGACCCGGGGTCGAAGAAGTACCGGCTGCACTGGTCGGAGGACGCCGACCTCGCCGTGGACGACGAGGCGGTCACCGGCGGCGACTCGGTGCCGCTGACCTACGACCCGCAGGGCCTGCCCGCCGACGTACTCGCGGACTTCCCGCAGCTGAAGGACTACGAGGCGTTCCGCCTGGAGAAGAAGGACCTCAGCCGGGTGCCCGCGATCCTGCGTGGAGAGCTCGCCGTCGCGGCGTACGACGACCTCGGCAAGCTCGTGGACGCCACCGGCGTGCAGATCCCGGGTGTGCTCGACGACGTGTACGCCGGAGCGCGTGACCGCGACCTGGGGGTCACCTGGGCCAAGGGCACCCCGTCCTTCGCCCTGTGGGCACCGACCGCCCAGCACGTCGACCTGCTCGTGTGGCCCGTCGGGACGGCAGAGCCGGTGCGCACCCGGATGAGCCGTCAGTCCGACGGGTCGTGGACCGTCAAGGGGCAGCCGACGTGGCGAGGTGCGTCGTACCTCTACGACGTCACCGTCTTCGCGCCGTCGACCGGGAAGGTCGAGCGGAACCGGGTGACGCGACCCGTACTCGGTGGCGCTGACCACCAACTCCGAGCGCTCCGTGGTGGCGGACCTCGAGGACCCGGCGCTGAAGCCGCCGGGCTGGTCGACGCTGCGGGCGCCGGCGCTCGCGCAGGACGAGGACCGCAACATCTACGAGCTACACATCCGCGACTTCTCGATCGGCGACACCTCCGTCCCTGCGGAGGAGCGCGGCACCTACCGCGCCTTCACCCATGCCGACACGGCTGGGATGAAGCACCTGCGAGAGCTCGCCGACGCGGGGCTGAACACGGTGCACCTGCTCCCGGCGTTCGACATCGCCACGATCGAGGAGCGGCGCGACGCGCAGAAGACGCCGGACTGCGACCTCGAGTCCTACGCTCCGGACTCGACCCAGCAGCAGGAGTGCGTCGAGGGCGTCCGCAGCGAGGACGGCTTCAACTGGGGCTACGACCCGCTGCACTACACCGCGCCCGAGGGCTCCTACGCGACCAACCCGGAGGGACCCGACCGCACGCTCGAGTTCCGGCAGATGGTGGACGGGCTCAACCGGGCCGGGCTCCAGGTCGTGATGGACGTCGTCTACAACCACACTGCAGCGTCGGGCCAGGCCGACAAGTCGGTCCTCGACCGGGTGGTGCCCGGCTACTACCACCGGCTCTCGGCCACGGGCACCCAGGAGACGTCGACGTGCTGCGCGAACACCGCCACCGAGCACGCGATGATGGAGAAGCTGATGATCGACTCCGTGCTCACCTGGGCGCGCGAGTACAAGGTCAACGGCTTCCGGTTCGACCTCATGGGGCACCACTCGAAGCAGAACATGCTGAACCTGCGTGCCGCCCTCGACGAGCTGACCGTCAAGCGCGACGGCGTCGACGGCAAGAAGATCTACCTGTACGGCGAGGGCTGGAACTTCGGCGAGGTGGCGGACAACGCCCGCTTCGAGCAGGCCAGCCAGCTCAACCTCGGCGGCACCGGGATCGGCTCGTTCAGCGACCGGCTGCGCGACGCCGTACGCGGCGGCGGGCCGTTCGACGAGGACCCGAGGATCCAGGGCTTCGCCTCGGGCCTGTTCACCGACTCGAACAAGGCACCCGTCAACGGCACGGAGGAGGAGCAGCGCAAGCGGCTGATGCACCTCGAGGACCTGATCAAGCTCGGCCTGGCCGGCAACCTCGCCGACTTCACCTTCACCGACTCGTCGGGCAAGCAGGTGACCGGCCGGGAGGTCGACTACAACGGGTCGCCCGCGGGCTATGCCGAGGACCCGAGCGAGACCGTCACCTACGTCGACGCGCACGACAACGAGACGCTCTTCGACGTCCTGACGCTGAAGCTCCCAGCGGACACGCCCATGGCCGACCGGGTCCGCATGAACACCGTGGCGCTCTCGGCGACGGCGTTCTCCCAGGGCGTGGTCTTCTGGCACGCGGGCGCGGACATCCTCCGTTCGAAGTCCCTGGACCGGAACTCCTACGACTCCGGCGACTGGTTCAACCGCGTCGACTGGACCCGGCGGGAGAGCACGTTCGGCTCCGGGCTGCCGCGCAGGGCCGACAACGAGTCGAAGTGGCAATACATGAAGCCGCTGCTGGCCGACCCGGCCCTGCGTCCGGGACCGGCGGACATGGACGCCGCACACGCCGCGGCGGAGGACCTGCTGAGGATCCGGATGTCGACGCCGCTGTTCCGGCTCGGGACGGCAGCCGCGATCCAGGACAAGGTGTCCTTCCCGTCCGCCGCCCCCGGTGTCATCGCGATGAAGATCGACGACACGGTCGGCTCGGACGCCGACCCCGGGCTCGACGGTGTGCTCGTCGTCTTCAACGCCTCGCCGGACCCGAGGACGGTCGACGAGGTCGGCGACGGGTGGACGCTCCACGAGGTCCAGGCCGACGGGGCGGACCCGGTGGTCAAGAAGTCCGCGGCGAGCGGGGGAGCCGTCACGGTCCCCGGCCGCACGACCGCGGTCTTCGTCCGGAGGTGAGCCCTCAGCGGCCTCGCCGCGCCCGGAGGTAGTCGGCGACGACGTACTCGCCGAGCCGCCCTACGTCGGGAGTGAAGACCCGGCCGGCGGCTCGGCGAGCCATCGCGTCGACGAAGCGAGCCAGCCCCGGGTCCTCGCCGAGCATGAAGAAGTTGAGGGCGGCGCCGTACCGGGTCAGCTCGTCGACCTGCCGGACGGTCGCCATCACCGTCTCGCGGGTCGAGGGCCAGTGGAAGTAGGGCGTGCCGTCCTCGAGCAGGTGGGCGGTCGGCTCGCCGTCGGTCACCACGAGCACCACCGGCTCGGCATCGGGGTGCCGGCGCAGGTGGCGGCCCGCGATCATGAGTGCGTGCTGCAGGTTGGTGCCCTGCACCCACTCTGGTTCCGCCGCCGCGAGCTGGACCGGCGAGAGCCGTCGCGCGCCGATGTCGAAGCCGATGATCTGCAGCGCGTCGTGGCGGAACCGCGTCTCCATCAGGTGCGACAGGGCCAGGGCCGTCTGCTTCATGGGTCCCCAGCGCCCCTCCATCACCATGGAGAAGGAGAGGTCGACGCAGAGGGCGACGGCCGCGGAGGTACGCCGCTCCGTCTCGACCACCTCGAAGTCCTCGACGAGCAGCCGTGGCCCAGCGGTGGACAGGCCACCTCGCCGTAGGGCGTTGCCCACCGTTCGCGCCGCGTCGATCGGCAGCTCGTCCCCGAACGCCCACTGGCGGCTGGATCCAACCGGCTCGTCGGCTGACCCGGTGCGGTGGTCGAGGTGGTCTCCGGAGGAGATGGATCGGTCAGTGAAGATCCGGCGGAGCGCCGTCTCACCGAGGCGACGCAGCGCCCGGGGTGTCAGACGCAGTCCCTCCTCGGAGCGCGAGACGTAGCCCTGTCGCTCCAGCTCCCGCTCCAGGTCACGCAGCGCGCGCAGGTCGGCAGCGGCGTCAGGGCCGAGGTGCCGTTCGACGGCCTCCACGTCGACGTCGTCGAGCGTCGCACCCGGGTAGCTCTGGCCGAGCTGTCGTTCGAGCGCCTCGAGGTCGGCGAGCTCCGCGACGGTCTCCACCGCATCGCTGTAACCCATCGGCTCCCCGCCGGGGCGGGCGCCGAGCGGCTGACCGTCGAACTGCCCGGGGCGCAGGGTGCGAAGGTTGTCCGAGAGCTGGGCCATCTCGGAGGCGAGGTCCGGGTCCGACATCGCCTGGCTCATCAGCAACGCCAGCTGCTCCCGCTGTTCCGGCGACAGCGACGCCATGAGCCGCTCGGCGGCAGCCTGTCTGCGGGCGAGCGCGTCGATGAGCTCCTCCACGTCCTGCGGCTGCTCCGGGAAGAGCTCGCCGTGCCGCTCCATGAACTGCGCGAAGCGGTCCGTGGTGTCCTCCCCGCGCGCGTGTGCTGCCAGGAGGGCGTTGAGGTCCGCGAGCATCTCCTTGACCCGCTCGAGCGCCCCGGGGTCCTCGCCGGACAAGGCCTGCTTCATGCCCTTGAACTGGGCCTCCAGCACCTCCTGACGCAGCATCTCCAGGATCTGCCGGTAGGTCCGGGCGGCCTCGTCCGACGTCCAGTCGTAGGGCTCGAGCGCACGTACGGCACCCGCCACGTCGTCCGGCAGCGTGGCGAGCTCCATCTCCGCCATCCGGGCGGCGTCGCTCTCCTCGCCGGCCAGCGCCTCGCGCTCCTCCGCGAGCGCCTGGTCGAGCGCTGCCCGCACCCGGTCCAGGGTCCCGCCCAGGTCGCCGCGACGCCGGGCCGCGGTCCTGGCCCGGCGGACCTTCTCCATGAGGTCGTCCAGGCCGCCTCTGTCGCCGAGCCCGCGGCGCAGGAGGTCGTGCAGCGAGTCGCGCAGCGACCCCCCGGCGAGGACGTCCCGGCCGACCTCGTCGAGAGCGGCCCGTACGTCGTACGGCGGCGCCAGCGGGTCCGGCCCGCCGTGCCAGGGCCCGTACCGGTAGCGGTGACTGCTCATGGCGGCTCTCAGCCTCCGTACACGACCCGGCCGTCGAGCGACTCCTTGGCGATCCTGCGGGTCAGGTGCAGACCCTCGAGGACCATCTCGACCGCCGCCGCGACCTGTCCCCGGCTCGCGTCGTCCCCGTGGCCGAACCGGTCGAGCACCTTCGACAGACCGGGGGCCGTGCCCACCTGGCCTAGGAGCTCCTCCGCTGTCACGAGCTCCCCGGTCTCGACGACCGAACCGTTGGCGAACAGGTCGGTGAAGCCGGAGAGGTCGAGCCCGGCGAGGCGCTCGCGGAAGGTCTCAGCGGTCGCCACCCGGAGCAGGTGCTGGACCACCTCGGTCTCGCGACCCTCCTCACCCATCTCGAACTCGAGCTTCCCCAGCAGGGTCGGCAGGACGGTCGGCACGTCGCAGATCCTCGCCACCGCCTCCTCCTCACCTGTCCGGGCGCTGCGGCGAAGTGCCGACGCGGCTACTCCCTCGGCCGCCGCGATCGCGAACCGGGCGCTGACCCCCGAGCGCTGGTCGATCGAGGGGGAGTGGCGCAGCGCTCTGGTGAGCCGGGCGACCACCTCGAGCAGGTAGCCGGGCACGTCCGCGACGAGGTGTGCCTCCTGGGCGACCAGGTCGGTCTCCTCGTCCACCTCGCGTGGGTAGTGGGTGCGGATCTCCGCGCCGAAACGGTCCTTGAGCGGGGTGATGATGCGCCCGCGGTTGGTGTAGTCCTCGGGGTTCGCGGTGGCCACGAGGAGCAGGTCGAGCGGGAGCCTCAGGGAGTACCCGCGAACCTGGATGTCCCGCTCCTCGAGGACGTTGAACATCGCCACCTGGATCCGTTCCGCGAGGTCCGGCAGCTCGTTGAGGCCGAAGACGCCGCGGTTCGTGCGCGGCAGCAGGCCGTAGTGCACCGTCTCGGGGTCCCCGAGGGTCCGGCCCTCCGCGACCTTGACCGGGTCCACGTCGCCCACCAGGTCACCCACGCTGGTGTCCGGAGTGGCCAGCTTCTCGGCGTACCTCTGGTCGCGGTGCCGCCAGGCGACGGGCACCTCGTCACCGAGCTCGTCGGCGAGGGAGCGGCACCGCAGGCAGCTGGGCCGCAGGGGTTCGTCGTTGATCTCGCAGCCCTCGACCACCGGGCTCCACTCGTCGAGGAGTGTCCCGATCGTCCGCATGAGACGGGTCTTGCCCTGACCCCGTTCGCCGAGCAGCACCAGGTCGTGACCTGCGAGCAGGGCACTCTCGAGCTGGGGGAGAACGGTGTCGTCGAAGCCGACGATGCCGGGGAAGGCCTGCTCCCCTCGGCGGAGCACGCGGAGGAGGTTGCCGCGGATCTCGTCCTTCACCGACCTCGGCCGGTAGCCGGAGGCTCGGAGAAGACCGACGGTGCTCGGACGCATCATGCCCTCCAGCGTAGGTCGCGCCCTGAAGTTCGACCGCGGCCTTTCCGAGATGCCCTCGATGCACCGCGCCGACCCAAAATCCGGAAACCAGCCTCACGGGTCGCATTGCCGGGGCATGCTCGTCCCAGCGCCTGTCGAGAGGAGGTGCCGGCCGTGGACTCCAGCACGTCCTCCGCCACCACGCGCGCCGCCGCCGGCTCCGGGACGGTACTCCTCACCTTGGCTTCAGGCCAGTTCCTGATGGCGCTCGACAGCTCCGTCATGAACGTGTCGATCGCGACGGTCGCCAAGGACCTGGGCACGACGGTCACAGGTATCCAGTCCGCGATCACGCTGTACACGCTGGTCATGGCGTCCTTGATGATCACCGGCGGGAAGATCGGGCAGATCGTCGGACGCAAGCGCGCGTTCTCCATCGGATGCGTGATCTACGGCGCGGGGTCGTTCACCACCTCGATCGCCCCGAACCTGACCGTCCTGCTCATCGGGTGGTCACTGCTCGAGGGCATCGGCGCCGCTCTCATCATGCCCGCGATCGTCGCGCTGGTCGCCTCGAACTTCGGCCGGGCCGAACGGCCACGTGCCTACGGCATCGTCGCCGCGGCCGCAGCCATCGCGGTGGCAGCCGGGCCGTTGGTCGGCGGCCTGCTCACCACGTACGCGTCCTGGAGGTGGGTGTTCGCCGGTGAGGTGGTCATCGTCCTCGGCATCCTTCTCGCGGCCAGACGCATCGAGGACGCCCCACCGGAGCCCGACGTCCACATGGATCTGGTCGGCACCGTCCTGTCCGCCCTCGGTCTGGGCCTGGTCGTCTTCGGGGTCCTCCGTGCAGGCACCTGGGGCTTCATCATCCCCAAGCCCGAGGCGCCGGTCTGGTTGGGCCTCTCGCCGGCAGTCTGGCTGGAGATCGCCGGTGTTCTCGTGCTGCTCGGGTTCTTCTGGTGGGAAGGGCATCGCCTCGAGGCGGGGGAGGCGGCGCTGATCGACCCCGCGATGCTGGGCAATCGGCTTCTCCGCGGCGGTCTCACGTCGTTCTTCTTCCAGTACCTGCTGCAGGCCGGCATCTTCTTCGCCGTGCCGCTGTTCCTCTCGGTGGCGTTGGGGCTGTCCGCGATCGAGACCGGTCTGCGCATCCTTCCTCTCTCGGCGACCCTGCTCCTCGCCGCGGTCGGGGTGCCGAAGTTCTTCCCCGACGTGTCTCCCCGCCGGGTGGTGCGCCTGGGCTTCCTGTCCCTGTTCGTCGGGATCGTGACGCTCATCGGGGCACTCGAGGTCGGGGTCGGACCCGAGGTCGTCACCTGGCCCATGCTGCTCGCCGGACTGGGCATCGGGGCCCTGGCGTCACAGCTGGGGAGCGTCACGGTCTCCGCGGTGCCGGACGAGCAGACCGGCGAGGTCGGCGGGCTCCAGAACACCATCACGTTCCTGGGCGCATCCATCGGCACCGCCCTGGCGGGAGCGGTGTTGATCTCGGCGCTGACCACGTCGTTCTTCGCCGGCATCGAGGAGAATCCGGCGATCCCGCAGGAGCTCTCCTCCCAGACGCAGGTGGAGCTCGCCGGCGGCATCCCCTTCGTCCCTGACGACGAGCTCAGCCGCGCGCTCGCGGACGCCGGGGTGACGGGTTCGACGGCCGACGCGGTCGTGGAGGAGAACGAGAAGGCACGCCTCGAGGGACTGGACTCGGCGCTGTCCGTGCTGGCCCTGTTGTCGCTCGTGGCGCTGTTCTTCTCGAACCGGCTCCCCACGCGCCAACCGGCCAAGGAGCCGTGACCTCGTCGCGGTCAGTCCCCGGTGGCAGCCTTCGCGGCGGACTCCTGCGACGAAGCGGTGGCCTGTTCCGGGATCTTCGCGCTCTCCTGCTCGGCCTTCCTCATGTCCTCGGCGAGCTGGTCGCCGACCATTTCCGTGGCCCTCGAGATGACCCGGGTCGCCGCCTTGATGTTGGCCGCGACCTGGTCGGCGAGGTTGGTCTCGTAGACCGCGATGAGGCCCGCCTGACCGGCGTCGAGGGTCTCGCCGAGCTCCTTGAGCGCGTCTCGTGACATCCCGCCGGCAGCGTGGCCGGCCACCCCACCGATGGCGGCGCCGCCTGCGCCGGCGCCCACGAGGCCGATGCCGACCGGCGGGAACAGCACCGCGGCGACGCCGACGGCGAGGCCCCAGCCGAGTCCTACCGCCGCGCCGTGGCGGGTCGGCTGCTCGTGCTTCTTGACGATGCGGACCTTGCCCTCCTCGTCCTTGGCGATGACAGAGGCGTCGAAGTCGTGCGAAGTCTTCACCTCGCGGTACAGCGCCTTGACCGCCTCGTAGTCGGCAACTGCTGAGTCGACGTCGTCGTACGCCGCAGCGAGCACGTACAGGACGTCCTTCTCCTGCTTGGCCATGGGAATCCTCCATGCGTCGTAGAGGGCAGCGAAACGGCCAGTCTCGTCGCGTCGGCTCCGCCGGGCATCGTCCGCCGGGGACGAGATCGGCTCAGGACCCGATCCCGTGGGCGACCGCGTGGATGCTCGCGTGCTCGTGCAGGGCGCGCTCTTCCTCGGGCTCAGCGCGGCTTGAGGTCGAAGACGACCTGCTTGACGGTGCCCGTGAAGGCGTACGGCGCCTCGTCCTCGTAGTCGCGGTCGACCACCAGACCGTTGTCGCGGCCGATGTCCATGCCGGCGTAGGAGGAGAACGCGACCGGCACGGTCCGCGGCATCCGCCCCTCGCCGACCTGCTCGTCGTTCGCCCACAGCGTCACCTCGCCGCCGGTGCCGGGCTTGTTCTCGTCGGCCTCGAACAGCATCTTGACGGTGACGTCGCCGGTCGGGATCGTCTCGGTCGACACCTGCTTGATAGGTCTCCACGCCCGAGGAACGAGTAGGTGTGGTGCAGCAGGCCGGTCGGCGTCGACCCAGAGCGCGAACCCGCCGATGAAGTCGGCGTTGGCCACGATCACGCCCTCGGCGCCGCCCTCGGGCACGTGCAGCGTCGGCCTCGATGGCGTAGGACCGCCCGAAGATGCGCGGGACCATGCCGCGCTGGACGTTCTGCACGTCGCCGGCGAACGTGAACCGGGTGACCGTCGGCAGCGGCGGCAGCATCCCGAAGAAGATGCGACATCCCGCCGAGCAGCGGCAGGACCCGGTTGCGCTCGGCCTCCTCCCAGAACAGCTCCTTGAGCTCGGCGAGCTTCTCGGGCTGCTCGCTCGGCCAGGTCGTGCGCCTGCGAGAAGTCGTCGGGCAGGTAGTACAGCTCCCACACGTCGTCCTTGTCGGGGTCGTAGACGCCGGGGGCGAACCGCTTGATCGTCTCCGGCGAGAAGTCCCACGGGATCCGGTCGAGCCGGGCGCAGGCCCACCAGCCGTCCTTGTAGATCGCCCGGCTGCCGAACGACTCGAAGTACTGCACCGTGTGCCGCTCCTCGGCGGCCGGCGTCGTCGAACGTGTAGAGGAAGCTCGTGCCGTCCATCGGCTCCTGCTCGATGCCGTCGACGGCTCGTGGGCTCCGGGATGCCGACGGCCTCCAGGACCGTCGGGGCGATGTCGATGCAGTGCGTGAACTGCGACCGGACCTCGCCACCGCCCTCGATCCGCTGCGGCCACGCGACCACCATCGGGTCGCGGGTGCCGCCGAGGTGGCTGCCGGTCTGCTTGCCCCACTGGAACGGCGTGTTGTTGGCGTGCGCCCACGCCGCCGCGAAGTGCGGCGCGGTGTGGTCGCCGCCGAGCGCCTCGATGCCGCCGTACTCGCTCGATCAGCTCGAGCTGCTGCTCGGCGTCGAGGACGACGCCGTTGAGGAACGTCATCTCGTTGAACGAGCCGGTGGTCGTGCCCTCCATGCTGGCGCCGTTGTCGCCCCAGATGTAGAAGATCAGGGTGTTGTCGAGGTCGCCCATCTCCTCGATCGGCGTCGAGCAGCCGGCCGACGTTCCAGTCGGCGTTCTCGGAGTAGCCGGCGAAGACCTCCATCTGGCGCGCGTAGAGCTTCTTCTGCGGCGTCGGTGAGGGAGTCCCAGGCGGGGAACAGGTCGGGCCGCTCGGTCAGCTCGGCGTCCTGCGGGACGATGCCCGAGCTTCTTCTGGCGCGCGAACGTCTGCTCGCGGTAGGCGTCCCAGCCCTCGTCGAACTTGCCCTTGTACCTGTCGGCCCACTCCTTCGCGACGTGGTGCGGGGCGTGGCTGCAGCCGGTCGAGTAGTACATGAACCACGGCTTCTGCGCGTCCTGGGCGCGGACCGCGTGCAGCCACTCGACGGCCTTGTCGGTGAGGTCGTCGGGGAAGTAGTACTGCTCGCCGTCCTTGCCCTCCGGTACGCCGAGCACCGAGTTGTCCTGGGTGATGATCGGGTCGTACTGGCCGGCGGCGCCGCTCAGGAAGCCCCAGAAGTGGTCGAAGCCCCAGGACAGCGGCCACCGGTCGAACGGCCCGGCGGCGCCCTGGACGTTGTCCGGCGTCAGGTGCCACTTGCCGAAGCCGCCGGTGACGTAGCCGTTCTCGCGCAGGATCCGCGGCAGCGGTGCGCACGCTGCGGGGCACCGCGGCGGTGTAGCCGGGGAACGGCCCGGGGTACTCCGCGATCGAGCCGAAGCCGACCCGGTGGTTGTTGCGCCCGGTCAGCAGCGCCGCGCGCGTCGGCGAGCAGACCGCCGTGACGTGGAAGCGGTTGTAGGTGAGCGCCCATCTGCTGCACGCGCGTCAGGTTCGGGGTCTCGATGGCGCCGCCGAACGTGCTCGGGCCGCCGAAGCCGGCGTCGTCGATCGAGCACGATGAGGACGTTCGGCGCGCCCTCCGGCGCACTCGGACCAGGCGATCATCGTCCAGTCCGGCGACGGACTCCGCCGAGCGTGCGTCCCACCGCCCCGCCGAAGTTCCGGTCCGGGATCGGCAGCACCGTGCGGTCCGGGCTGAACTTGCCCATCGCCTCGGCGAGGGACTCCTTGAGCGCGCCCGATGCCCTCCTTGTCGCCCTGCACGACCGACCGCAGGAGCGCGCCGCCGAGCGCCTGCTCGACGCCGAGCCGCTCGCTCGTCGTCGAACACGGCGATGATCCCCGCGGAACCCGGCGGCAGGTTCTCCCCGATCCGTCTCGCTGGATCTGCTGCTGGAGCCGGCTCGCCGCTGAACTTGCCGGCCAGCCAGCCGACCACCGCGCCGGTGGTGACCGTCGAGGCGAGCAGCAGCGGCGCGAACAGCCCGACGGCGAGGCCGACCCCGCCGCCCCAGCGCGCGCCCGTGCGGCCGAGCTGGTCACCGGTCATCTCGACCGAGACGCTGCCGTCCTCGGCGTGCGCGACGAGGATGACGCCCTCGATCGCGACCCTCTTCTGCTTCGACCAGCGCGACCAGCGACTCGAAGTCCGTCGGTCGCGGTCTCGATGTCCTGGTAGCCCGCAACGAGGACGTCGGTGAGCTTCTCGGCCATGATTCCTTCTCCTCAGCGGTCACGTGTTCTTGCCGGCGTACCAGTCGCGGATCGCCGGCGGCGTCCTCGCCCCGGCGCAGCGAGGTCGGCCATCACCCGCATCGGCTCGTCGACGTGCCGGAAGAACGCGCTGGTACCCGGCACACAGGTAGTGGAGGCCGGGCTCCCCGTCGGGGGTGGTGATGAAGCGGTCCTTCGGGCAGCCCCCGTTGCAGGCGAACCGGACGTCGCACCGAGGCAGTACTCCGGCAGGGTCGTCGAGCTTCGCCTGTCCGAAGGCCGCTCTGCTGCGGTGACGTGGCCAGCTCCAGCAGGGTGCGACCATCGGCGATGTTGCCGAGCAGGTAGTCGTCCTCGACGTAGTGGTCGCAGGAGTAGAGGTCGCCGTTGTGCTCGAGCGCGAGTGCCGATCCGCAGGTGCTGGCGTGCACGCACATGCCGACGTGGTCCAGGCCCAGCCAGTGGCCGAGGGCGGTGTCGAAGACCTGGACGAACACGTCGCCGACGTCGTGGCGCACCCACTCCTCGAACACGTCGACCAGGAACCGGCCGTACTGCTCGGCGCCGACGGTGCGATGGGTCACCTGGTCGCCCTGCTGGCGGTACAGGGGACGCTCTCCGTGACGCCGCCCCCAACCGGCCTCGGCGAGCGGCAGCAGCTCGGGGGTCACGCGCTCCACGACAGGGATGAGCTGGACGAACCGGGCGCCGAGGTCGTCCCGGAGGAACGTGTAGACCTCGCGACCGTGGTCGCCGTTGGCCGAGTTCACCGTCGTGAGAGCGTTCCAGTCCACCTCGTGCGCGTGCGGAGTACGTCGAGGCCGCGCATGACCCGGTCGAACGTGGGCTTGCCGCCCTTGTCCACGCGGAAGGCGTCATGCATCGCGCGGGGGCCGTCCACGGACAGTCCTACGAGGAAGTCGTGCTCCCGCAGGAAGGCGCCCCACTCGTCGTCGAGCAGCGTGCCGTTGGTCTGGAGCGTGTTGAGCACCCTCTGCCCGGGGCGGCGGAGCTTCTCCTCGAGCTCGACCGACCGCCGGAAGAAGTCGAGGCCCATCATCGTGGGTTCGCCACCCTGGAAAGCGACGACCACCTCGGCGGATCCTTCGTGCGCCTCGAACAGCTGGCTGATGTAGGCCTCGTGGACCGAGGGCTCCATCCGGAAGCCGCTGCCCGGGTACAGCTGGTCCTTGGACAGGAAGAAGCAGTACTCGCAGTCGAGGTTGCAGATCGCCCCCGTCGGCTTCGACATCACGTGCAGGTCCACCTCTCGATCCTGCGGTGGTGAGCCGTGGCGTGCCATCACCCGCCGCGGATGAGGGCAGAACCTCACCCGGAGCAGGTGAGGCAGACGGTGGGCAGCCCGGTGCAGGGTGGCATTGGAGGCGGGCAGGTGGTGGCCGGGCCTCACAGTGAGGTCCCCAGCTGCCCTCGGACCGGAGAGGAACGCGACATGGCCGACGTGAAGCTGGAGCGCAAGGAGTCGTTGTCCCGCGACGAGGCGGCCGTCTGGCTGCACGCGTTGTCCAGGGCGTTCGCGCACGGCGGCGACGTGGAGCTGCCGGTGGGCGGGGGGACCCTCAGCCTGCAGCTCCCGGAGCAGGTGCAGGCTGAGTTCGAGGTCGAGGTCGACGGCGACGAGGTCGAGATCGAGGTCGAGTTCAAGTGGTCGACGGCGCGCAGCGAGATCCCGGAGCAGCCGTCGTCGACACCGGAGTCGTGACCAAGACGGCGGCGGAGGAGCGTGGGCAGACGCGGGAGCGCTGGCTCGCGCGCCTGGCACTCCTCGTCGTCGCCCTCGCGGTCGTGGTCGCGCTCGGCGCGGGCTTCTGGCAGAGCCCCGGCGCGTTGCTCGTGACCGCGCTCGGCGTCGTCGTGCTGGTCGCCTCGACGTACTGGTTCCTCGCTCGCCGAGGGGTGGTGCGCTGGCTGGCACTCGCGCTCATGGTCGCGACCCCGGTCGTGGTAGCTGCCCTGTTCGTCCAGGCGGGCCTACTCGTCCCGCTTCTCGTGATCGTGGCGCTGGCGGCCCTCGCCGCGTGGGCCGGCAGGGAGGCGCTCGCGGCAGAGGGTGAGAAGAGCGGCATGCCCGAGTACGACGTACCGCCTCCGCGCCGTCCCTTCGTCGTGATGAACCCGCGCTCCGGGGGCGGCAAGGTCGGCCGTTTCGGGCTGAAGGAGAAGGCGGAGGCACTGGGCGCAGAGGTGGTCCTGCTCGAGGGGCCGGAGCAGCTCGACGTCGTCGAGCTCGCGCGGGACGCCGTGGCACGGGGCGCCGACCTACTCGGCGCCGCCGGGGGTGACGGGACCCAGGCCCTGGTGGCCGGCGTGGCCGCCGAGCACGGCGTGCCGTTCATGGTGATCAGCGCGGGGACCCGCAACCACTTCGCCCTCGACCTGGGGCTGGACCGCGACGACCCGTCCCGGTGCCTGGCTGCGCTCACCGACGACGCCGTGGAGCTCCACGTCGACCTGGGGGAGATCGAGGGGAGACCCTTCGTCAACAACGCCTCCTTCGGCGCCTACGCGGCCGTGGTCCAGAGCCCGGCCTACCGCGACGACAAGACGCGCACGACCCTCGAGCTCCTGCCCGACCTGCTGACCGGCCAAACGGGGCCCCGCCTCACCGCCCGGGCCGACGGCACGGACGTCGAGCGTCCGCAGGCGGTGCTGGTGAGCGACAACCCCTACGGCATGGGCGACGTGGCGGGAATGGGGCGCCGGGCGCGGCTCGACTCCGGGAAGCTCGGAATGGTGGCGGTGAACGTCGACAGCGCGCGGCAGGCAGTCGGCCTCCTGAGGCGCGCCAGTGAGAAGGGGATGACCACCCTGGCGGTCCCTGAGGTAGTCGTCACGGCGGATGCGCCGGAGATCCCTGTGGGCATCGACGGTGAGGCGGTCATGCTTCGCACCCCGGTCCACTGCACGATCCGACCCGCGGCGTTACGAGTCCGCGTCCCTCGTGACCGACCCGGCGTGCCGACCCCGCGGCCGGCCTGGAGCTGGCCCAGGCTCTGGCACCTGGCCACCTCCGGCGTACGACGGGGGGCGTGAGCGTGCTCGGGCAGGAGCTGGCCCAGGCCGGGCGGGAGCTCGCCGAGCTGGACCGCGCTGTGTACGCCGCCGTGCACTCGACTCCCACCCCGGCTGTCGACCACGCGCTCGCCCGGGTGTCACGTGCTGCCGACGGCTCCCGCATCTGGCTCTCGGTCGCCGCGGGCATGAGCGTGCTCGGCCGGCGACCCCGCCGTGAGGCGCTGGTCGGACTGGCCGCGGTCGGTGTCACGTCGGCCCTGGTGAACCTCGCCGTCAAGCCGGTCGTCCGGCGGGAACGGCCGGATCGTCTCGAGACCGTGCGCACCCACGTCGTGGACATGCCGCTGTCGGCGTCGTACCCCTCCGGCCATGCCGCTTCCGCGTTCGCCTTCTCGGCCGCGGCCGGAGGCGGCGTTCCCGAGCTCGACACAGCCCTCCGGATCCTGGCGACGACGGTCGCCTACTCACGCGTGCACACGGGCGTCCACTACCCGGGTGACGTCGTCGCCGGGGCGGTCATCGGAGCGGGGATCGGCACCGCTGCGCGGCACGTGGCCGAGTGGGCCGTCAGTGGTGGAAGCCGCTGGGCTGCTCCTCGTGCGGCATGGGGGTGTCGAGACCGTCGAGCCACTTGATGGCCTCGCGCAGGTCGCGCAGGAAGAGCTCGGCCATGTCGTGGCTGAAGCCGTTGCGCACGACGACTCGCAGGACGGCAAGGTCGTCCCGCTTGGGTGGCATCGTGTACGCCGGGACGAGCCACCCGCGTTCTCGGAGCTTGCGGGAGACGTCGTACACGTTGTACTTCGTGACGTCCTTGCTCATGGAGAAGCAGACGACCGGGAGGTCCGTCCCGCGCGTGATCACGTCGAACTCCGGCATGGCGTCAAGCACCTCGGCGATGTGGACGGCGACGTCCTGGCAGGCTTGCTGGACCAACCGGAACCCGTCCCTGCCCAGCCGGATGAACTGGAAGTACTGCAGGACCACCTGTGCCCCTGGCCGCGAGAAGTTCAGGGCGAAGGTCGGCATGTCGCCGCCCAGGTAGTTCACGTGGAAGACCAGGTCCTCGGGCAGGTGCTCCGTGTCCCGCCACAGCACCCACCCGACCCCGGGGTAGACCAGCCCGAACTTGTGGCCGGACGCCTGGATCGACACGACACGGGGAAGCAGGAAGTCCCATGCGACATCGGGCTGCACGAACGGCGCAATGAAGCCACCCGACGCCGCGTCGACGTGCACGGGCACGGAGACACCGCTGCTTGCCTGGTACTCGTCCAGCTTGTTGCAGATCTCCTGTATCGGCTCGTAGCTGCCGTCCATCGTCGACCCGAGGACCGCGACCACGCCGATGGTGTTCTCGTCGACGTGCTCGAGCAGCCGTTCCGCGGTCAGGTGGAAGACGTTCCCCTCGAGGGGGACGTAGCGCGGCTCGACGTCCCAGTAGTTCGCGAACTTCTCCCACACCACCTGGACGTTCCCACCCATGACGATGTTCGGCCGGTCGCTGGGCTTGCCGGCGTCACGCCGCGCGTGCTGCCAGCGACGCTTGAGGGCGAGCCCGGCGAGCATGCAGCCCTCGGAGCTGCCCGTCGTCGACGTGCCGACGCTCTCGGCGGCGTGCGGCGCATGCCAGAGGTCGGCAAGCATCCTCACGCAGCGCGCCTCGATCTCGGCGGTCTGCGGGTACTCGTCCTTGTCGACCATGTTCTTGTCGAAGGTGGCCGCGTACAGACGGTCGGCCTCCTCGTCCATCCACGTCGTGACGAACGTGGCGAGGTTGAACCGGGCGTTGCCGTCGAGCATGACCTCGTCCATGACCACCTGGTACGCCGTCTGAGGGAGTGTCGCGCGGTCGGGGATGCGGTTCTTGGGCACGCGCATCATTCCGGCCCGGGTGAACCGGGGGAGGCTCAGATCCTCCGTCTCGGTGCCTGTCCTCTTGTGGATGGCCATGGCTGCTCCCCGTCCGTGCTCGAGACTTCCTCACAGGCAAACCGAGTGGGCGGCCGACTTCCTCATCCCGCAGCGGATGATTCGGCCGGGCCGAGGGCCGGTATGGAATGGAGGCACCGATAGGAGGTTCCAAATGTGTCGTTGGCTCGCTTACTCAGGCTCCCCGGTGCTCATCGAGGAGCTGCTCTACGGACCCGAGCACTCCTTGATCGTGCAGAGCATGCACTCGTCAATGGGTGCGGAGACCACCAACGGAGACGGTTTCGGAGTCGGGTGGTACGGCGACCGGGAAACACCGGGCGTGTTCCGGAGCACCGAACCCGCCTGGAACGACCGCAACCTCCGGGAGCTCGCCCGGCACATAACCTCGCCGAGGGTCTTCGCGCACATCCGCGCGGCGATCGGCTCACCTGTGCAGCAGACGAACTGCCATCCGTTCCGCCACGGCAGGTGGCTGTGGATGCACAACGGGTACATCGACGGGTTCCACGAGATGAAGCGTGACCTCGCGCTGGCCGTTGACCCCGACCGCTTCTCCGACATCGAAGGTACGACGGACACCGAGATGCTGTTGTTCCTCGCGCTGACCTTCGGGCTGGAGGAGGACCCGCCTGCGGCCGTTGCCCGCGCGGTCGGCGTGGTGGAGGAGACCGCGAAGCGCCACGGGATCGGCTTCCCCGTCCAGATGACCGTCGCCACCACGGACGGCAGCACGACGTGGGCGTTCCGCTACTCGAGCGAGGGAAGGTCGCGCTCGCTGTTCCACAGCACCGACATCAGCACGTTGCGCCACCAGTACCCGGACAACCCCGTCCTGCACATGCTGTCCGACGACACACGGGTCGTCGTCTCGGAGCCCCTCGGCGGCCTGCGGGGGGCCTGGCGCGAGGTGCCCGAGTCGACCTGCGTGGTCATCCACGACGGCGAGCAGGACCTGGTCCCCTTCGAGCCCGCCATGGCTCGGTCCGCGGGGTGAGCCGGTACCCCTCGACTCCCGAGGGGTGGGCTGTCGTCGGGCGCCGACGTACCGGGCCGTTCACCACGGGCGTGACGTATGCGCACCCCGACGGCCGCACGTTGGAGTGGTCGTCGCGACGGCACCGAAAGCATGCGTCCCGGCTCTCTCGCGTGCGGGTGAGGCACGAGCCCGTCTGGTGGGCGCCACACCGCGCCTCGTGGTGGATCTCCGTCCTGTTCGTCATCGGCTCGACGTGCTTCCTGGTCGCGCCGCTTCCAGTGTTCCTCGAGCAGGTGGGCGCGCAGACGGACAGCACGGTGTTCTTCGTGGGGTCGATCTTCTTCACGTCGGCGGCGACGCTTCAGTGGCTGGAGACGATCAACGCCGACCGTGGGCCCGGCTCGTCGACGCAGGCGCGAACCCGGTGGGTCGCGTGGGAGCCGCGTCGGATCGACTGGTGGGTCAGCGGCGTCCAGCTCCTCGGCACGCTGTTCTTCAACGTGACCACCTTGCGCGCGTTGACCACGGCGGTCGACCAGCCGTCGTACGACCAGGTGGTCTGGAAGCCGGACGCCTTCGGCTCGATCTGCTTCCTGGTCTCCGGCTACCTGGCGTACGTCGAGGTGGCAGGCGGGGTCGTCTCCCGGGCGCCGCGAACCCTGGAGGGCGCGGTGGTGGGGGTGAACCTCATCGGCTGCCTGGCGTTCGGGGTCTCCGCGGTGGCGGGGTTCGTCGTGCCGTCCACCGGCGCCCCGATGAGCGTCTCCGTCGCCAACGCGGCGACCTGCGTCGGGGCGCTCGGGTTCCTCCTCGGCGCGCTGCTCCTCCTGCCAGAGGGAGCCAAGGGCTGAGGGCGGCTGCCGGCAGAGACAAGGATCGGGGCATCTGTCTCCAGATGCCCCGACCGTTCTGGACCCGAGAAGGTCCGGTTGTCACTCGTACGCGGCGACTTCTCTGCCGTGAGCCGCGATGGCGTAGATGACCAGCACGTCGATGGTGATCATCGTGATTGCCCAGACCGGGAAGGCCGCCATGAAGGCGAAGTTCACGATCGCGCTGATGACTGCCACGGTGATGCCGAGAACCCTTGCCCACATGGCACCGGTGAACAGGCCGAAGCCAGCTGCCAGCGCCACGACACCAACGATCAGGTGGACCCATCCCCAGGTCGTGTAGTCGACGTTCACCACGAGGCCGTTCGGGCCCGTGATGTAGTAGCCCTCGTCGAACAGGGCCACCAGGCCGGCGATCGCCTGGAAGGACCCGAGCAGGATCATCATCATGGCCCCGAAGAGCACCCAGCCGGCCCAGCCTGTGGGCTCAGGAGGTGCTTCACGGCCGCGCTGCTGCGGAACGCGCGTGGTTCCACCCGCAGGCGCTTGCTGACGCATGTCACTCATATCGCTCCTCCTAGAACGAGACTCTGCACCTTCAGCGTGCGGCGATTCGCCCCGGGCCGCATCACCCCTCAGGGGTGAGGCGCCGCTTTTGCGGTGGACGGCGAAGAGCCTCATCCGTTGCGGACGAGGACGTTCGGCACGTCGCTGACGACATTGGACAGTGGGACAGAACGCCAAGTCACTGGAGGGCCGGGGCCTCGAGATGCGCACCCGTCAGAGAGACAACTGGGACGAGCTGACCTCCCGCACGCGGCGTCGGCTCGCCCTCGCGTCGCTGGGGCGCTCGACGCTGGTCACGACCGCCATCGTCGTCGGGTACTTCGTCCTCCCTCTCTCCTCACACCTCGCGTCGGACACGGCCGTCGAGCTCCTCCTGGGCCTCCTGCTGCTCGGCGCTCTCCTCGCGTGGCAGGTCCGAGCGATCGTCCACTCGCCGTACCCCGCCATCCAGGCGATCGGGGCCCTCATGGTCTCCGCGCCGCTCTTCCTGATCCTGTTCGCGACCACCTACTACCTGATGGGCGACGCGGCAGTGGACACCTTCTCGGAGCCGCTGACCAAGCTGGACGCGCTCTACTTCACCGTCACCGTCTTCGCCACCGTCGGTTTCGGAGACATCACCGCGGTTTCCCAGACCGCTCGGGGTGTGGTGACCGTGCAGATGGTGGGAGGCCTGGTCCTTGTCGGCCTGATCGCACGCGTCATCGTCGGCGCCGTCCAGGAGGGGATCAACCGCCGGGACAGAGGTCGCCAACAGTGAGGAGGTCGCCATGACCGCGTCCGAGACCACCTCGCAGGTGGCACCCGCGCCCCCGGACCCGATGACCCTGCTTCGGTCACGTGGCTACGTCACGATCCTGGTGGTCGCCGCCCTGGTCGGCGCTCCCGTGGCCCTGGTGTCCTACTGGTTCCTGCAGCTCGCGACACATCTCCAGGGCTGGACCTTCGTCGACCTCCCCGAAGCGCTGGGCCTCGGCACGCCGACGTGGTGGCCGGTCCCGGTGCTCGTCGCGGGGGGGCTGCTCGTCGCACTCACGATCCGCTACCTGCCGGGCCGGGGAGGCGAGTCCCCGGCCGAGGGGTTCCGGGCCGGTAGAGGAGTTCCGAGGCCCGTCGAGCTGGCGGGGGTCACGCTCGCGGCACTGTTCACGCTGGGTTTCGGTGCGGTGCTGGGACCCGAGGCCCCCTTGATCGCGATCGGCGGCGGGCTCGCGGCATGGGCGGTACGGCTGCTCAGGCACGACGCTCCCGCGCAGGCCGTAGCCCTGATCGGTGCTGCGGGGAGCTTCGCCGCGATCAGCACGCTCCTCGGGTCACCGCTGCTCGCTGCCTTCCTCCTCATGGAGATCGCCGGCATCGGCGGCGCGATGACCTCGCTCATGCTGGTCCCGGGGCTCCTGGCGGCGGGGATCGGCTCGCTGGTCTTCATCGGTCTGGACAGTCTGACCGGTCTCGGCACGACGTCGCTGGCCGTCTCCGGCGTGCCGCAGGTCGGCAGCCCGACCCTCGCGGAGTTCGGCTGGGCGCTGATGATCGGTGTCGCGGCCGCGGTCCTCGGGACGGGGATCCGCCGGCTCGGGCAGGGACTGCAACCGCAGGTGGAGCGACGGCTGCTGGTGGCCACCCCGGTGGTCGGCCTCGTGGTCGCGCTGCTCGCGATCCTCTACAGCGAGACGACCGGGAAGAGCTCCTCGGACGTGCTCTTCTCGGGCCAGGCGGCGCTGCCGTCCCTGATCACCCACAGCGCGGAGTACTCCGCCGGAACGCTGCTCCTCCTCCTGCTCTGCAAGGGACTCGCGTACGGGCTCTGCCTGGGCAGCTTCCGCGGCGGACCCATCTTCCCGGCGATGTTCCTGGGGGCGGTCGGTGGCATCGCCATGGCACACCTGCCCGGACTCGAGACCGTGTCCGGCGCTGCCATGGGCATCGGAGCCATGTGCGTCGTCATGCTGGGCTTCCCGCTGGTCTCGGTGCTCCTGGCGACGGTGCTGCTGACCTCCGACGGACTCGACGTGATGCCTCTGGTCATCGTGGCGGTCGTCGTCGCATACGTCGGCCGCGCCTGGCTCGGCCCCCGCCCTCCGAGCGAGGCGTCTCAGGGCTCGTCGACGCGCGGGACCACCTGACGCTGCCCGCCCTGGGACTCCTCGTGCGTCTTCGAGGACTGGCCGAGAAGCACTGCGACATCCTCCGGCTCCCGTGCGGGCGGCTCCTCGTCCACGAGCACCGGGACGAGCTGCCCCGTCTTCCTGACCAGGAAGAGGAGCTCCGACCCGGTCGGGAGGGCGCGGTCGGCCGGCTGGGCGAGGACGCGCTCGCCGGACTCGTGGCGCCGTGACAGGACGGCTCCCGTCAGCTCCTGTCGGAACAGCCGAGGGGTGCCGATGTACGGCGCGACCGCCCCATGGCTCGGCGAGGGCGGCGCGAGCCGGTAGACCTGCCCGCCGACGCTTCCCTCGAGGATGGTCGAGGCAAGTGCGTTGAAGTCGTCCTCGTCGCTGAGCAGTAGCACCATCGTGATCCCCTCGAGCTCTGCGCCTCGGCCGGTGGCAGCGGCGAGCAGCCGTCCTGGGGCAAGCTCGAGGCCGGCGGCGCGGATCTGCTCGCGCTGCCGCTCCAGCGGTGCCCACAGGACCGGTTCGATCCCCGCAGCCCAGACCACCTGAGCGAGGTCGACCACCCATGGGTCTCCTCCCACGAGCAGAGGGCGGCTTCGCGTGGAGCGGACGACGCCGAGGCGCCGCGCCACTGGCAGGGCGGTGAGCCCGTACAGGCCGACGGTGGACACGATGACCAGGAAGGTGACCGGGAGGATCTTGTCCGCTCCACCGACACCCGCGGCGACCAGCGTGGCCGAGAACGACGTGGCCGTGGCCGCAGCGACGATGCCACGTGGGTCCATCCAGGCGACGAACATGCGTTCGCGACGCTCGAGGTCGCTGCCCATGGTCGCGAGCGCCGCGAGCAGAGGCCGGGCCACCACGACGAGGACCGCCACGAGGCCCAGGGTCGGGAGGACGAGGCCTTGGAGCGACTGCGGCGTCACAGTAGCGGAGATCGACACGAACAGCAGTCCGAGGATGAGCTGGACGAGTGTCTCCAGGAAAGGGCGGCGAGCCGGCAGCTCGAACTCACGGCGGTTGGCGACGACTAGCCCCATGAGGATCGCGGCCAGGAGGCCCGAGTCGTCGCGGAGGGCGTCTGTGACCGCTGCGACCGCGACGACGGTCGCCAGCTGCGCGGAGGCGTCGAGTACCTCTCCGGGGCGAAGCCGGACCAGGACCAGCCAGAGCACCGCGACACCGGTCAGGCCGCCGGTGACACCCACGGCGACGCTGAGGAGGAACTGAAGGATCTCGTTGTCGGGGGCCCTGTCGCTCGAGGAGACGACCGCCTGGAGGAGCAGGGCGCCGAGGATGCCCCCGACGGGGTCGATGAGGGAGCCCTCCCACGCGAGGATCCGCCGGAGGCGCTCCTGTGGTCGCACGAACTCGAGCAGCGGGCCGACGACGGTGGGCCCCGACACCACCAGGATGGCCCCGAGCATCAGCGCCGCTCCACGCGAGAGGTCCAGCAGCCAGGACGCCGTGAACGCGGCGAAGGCCATGGTGATCGGGACGCCGAAGCCGATCAGCCGGAGCACGACCCGGCGGATCGACCCCTGCAGGTGCCGGAGGTCGAGCTCCAGCCCCGCGTCGTACAAGATGACGGCGACGGCGAGGGACACCAAGGAGGGAAACGCGTCGCCGAAGATCTTCTCGGGGTCGACCACTTCCGTGGCCGCGCCCGCGATGAATCCGACCGGCAGGAGCACGATGATCGGCGGGATCCGGAGCCGACCCGCGAGAACCTGCGACCCCACCGCGAGCGCGATCGTGAGGCCGACGCCGACGAGGATCTGGTCCGCGCTCAAGGTCGCTCACCCGCCATCCGGCTGCCGACCGCTGATGGCCTCGCGGTCGGCCCCGCCGGCTAGGTCGTGTCCTTACTCGCCGCCGTCAGCGACGCCGCCTGGTGACGCGGCGCGCGGTCCGCCGGGACGTACTGCGGGCAACCCTGCGTGATGGTCCCAACATGTCAGGCCTCCGTCCTCTGCGGCATCGTGGGTTCTTCCTTCCTCTGCGACGGCACCTTCGGCGCAGTGCCCGAGGCAACCGCCATCTCCGTCTCGCGGGCGTGCATCTCGCGAGCCTCCTCCGCGGTGAGCAGCCCGATCCCGACGAGGTCGAGCGGGCTGATGAAGCCTTCCGTGATCCGGAAGCCCCCCGCCCGGGCGATGGCGTCGCGAAGCGGCACCGCCCAGTGGTGCTCGAGCAGGACCAGCGCGGCAGCCGAGTCGTTGGGGATCTCCTCGACCACGTCCCACGCCTCTTCGTCGGAGAAGAACTCGGCTCCCTCCGCGGCCGCCTCCGCCCCTGCCTCGAATCCGGCGACCATGCCTTCCTCGCCCTCGATTCCCAGACCGATGAGGGCACCGACCTTGCTGCCGAGCTCGACGGCCTCGTCCTGCGTGAGGTTGCTGAGGTGCTCGACCTCGATCCCGCCCTCGGCGTCCTTGTAGACAGCCAACGCGTCGATCACCCGGACGGTGTCGTTCTCACGGAGGCGTTCGAGCTCGGCGATGATCTCGCCGTGGAAGTCCGGGTTCTGGAAGCCCAGCACCAGGAGCTGTACAGGTCCGATCGCCACGAGTCTCCCCTTCCTGTTTGCCCTCGGAGCCGACCGGCCCGAGGGGGTGACCCGTTCACTGTCTCGCTCCGGGAGCCCGCCTCCATCGCCCGCGGCGGATGAACCGAAGGCCCGGGGTCATCCGTCCCGGGTGATGCCTGCGAGGGGGGTGCGAGCGACGGTGGTAGGGACACGAGGTCGCGCGATGCCGCTTGGGAGGAGCCGCCGATGAAGGCCGTGTCCCGTCTCGTGCCCGGGCGTGCCCGAAGTGAACGGCGCACCTGGGTCGGGCACGGGCGCGCCCACATCGAGGTCAGGGGAGCGGACAGGACCGAGACCGAGGCGTACGCCCGACACCTCGAGGACGCGCTGCACGAGCTCGAAGGTGTGCACTGGGCCGAGGTCAACGCGGTCGTGGGCCGGGTCGTGGTCGCCTTCGACGGGGACCAGGTGGGGCCTGACGACCTCATCGAGCTGGTCGAGGGAGTCGAGGAAGCCCACGACATGCATCTGGAGGCGTTCCCCGAGGAGCAGCCCGAGCACCCCGGCGACGTGGAGCCCCTGCACCGGCAGCTGTTCTCCCTCGGCGCGGACGTGGCAGGACTGGGGCTCACGGCGGTCGGCCAGACGGTGCGACGGCGCCCCCTTCCGGCCGAGATCGCGTCGATCCTCTCCCTCGTCGACTCCACCCCCCGGCTCCGGGGCATGCTCGAGAAACGAGTGGGCGAAGCGAGCGCGGACCTCCTGCTGGCCGCCGCGAACGCCCTGGGGCAGGGACTCGCGCAGGGGCCGCTCGGCCTCCTCGTCGACGGTGCGCACCGCCTTGCGCTGATCGGGGACATCTCCGCCCGGCGGGAGGTGTGGCACACCCGGGAGCCCGAGCTGCACGGGAGCCGCAGCCGCACCAGCACTGTCCCGGTCGAGCACCAGCCGCGGCCGGTACCCCTTCCACCCGGCCCGGTAGAGCGCTACTCCGACCAGGCGGCGCTCGCCTCGATGGTGGGGGCCCTCTCGACCTTCGGCGTGACCCACGACCAGTCAAGAGCCGTGACGGCGCTGATCTGCGGCACCCCCAAGGGAGCCCGTTTCACCCGCGAGGTCTTCACCTCGGTACTCGGCCGGACCCTGTGGAAGCGTGGCATCGTCCCGCTCGACGCGACGGCGCTCCGGCGGCTCGACCGTGTCGAGACCGTGGTGCTGGACGCCGGTGTCCTGCTCACCGGAGCGCACGTGCTGGGTGGACTCGAGCCCACCGAGGACGCGGTCGAGTCGGAAAGCGAGCTGCGGCTGAGAGCCGCCGAGCTGCTCGACCCCGGCCACCCGAGGGCGGTACGCCGCGACGGCGGCTGGACTCTCGGCCCGATCGGGCAGGTCTCCACCGCGACCGGTGCGACCCGGGCAGCCTCGCGCCGGGTGCGCCGGCACGGCGGTGTCGTCCTGGGTCTCCTCCACGGCCGTCGGCTCGTCGCCGTACTCTGCGCGGAGCCGGAGCTCGACGGGCTCGCCCTGTCGTTGGCGGGTGCAGCCGTGGGAGCCGGACGGCTGCTCGTGGCCGGTGAGCGGAGCGGTCTCGCGGAGCGGGTCGGGGCCGAGGGTGCGCTGTCCGGCGGGACGCACCTGGCTCGTGCGATCCGCGAGGAGCAGGTGGCGGGTCACACGGTCGCCCTCGTCGCCCACCAGGGCGATGCGGCCCTCCGCGCCGCCGACTGCGGGATCGGCGTGCTGCGCGAGGAGCACGACCCGCCCTGGGGGGCGGACCTGCTTTGCGGCCCGGACCTGGCTCAGGCGTGTCGTCTGCTGGACGCGGCCGCGGCCGCACGGATCGTCGCTCATCGGGGCAGCCTCGTCGCGCTTTACGGCTCGGTGGCCGCCGCGCTCCTCGCCCTCGCCGGTCCTCGGCGCGGCGCCACGACCCGCGCTCTCATCGGCGTCAACGGGGCGGCCGCGGCGGGCATGGCGCTGGGCGCGGCGTCGGCGCGGTCGCTCGACCGACGCCCCGAGCCACTGCCGGCCAGCGGCACCGCGTGGCACGCGATGGAGCCCGGTACGGCACTCGACCGCATCGGCTCCACGTCCGAGGGGATCAGCGAGGACGAGGCACGTCGTCGGCATGCGGCGGTCCGCCAGGAGGAGGAGCCGGAGGACTTCGGCCTGGCCCGCGCCGCCGTGGAGGAGCTGGCCAACCCGTTGACCCCCGCCCTTGCCACAGGTGCGGCCATGTCGGCGGCCAGCGGAGCGGTGACCGACGCGCTCCTCGTCGGGTCCGTGATGGGGGTGAACGCACTGCTCGGCGGCGCACAGCGGGTCGGCGCCTCCCGAGCGCTGCGGCGCCTCCAGGACGTGGCCGCGGTGCGAGCCCGCGTCATCCGCGACGGCACCGGGCTCGAGACGGCCGCGGACCTCCTGGTCTTGGGCGACGTCGTCGAGCTGCAGGCGGGCGACACCGTCCCGGCTGACTGCCGCATCCTCGAGGCGGACGCGTTGGAGGTCGACCAGTCGAGCCTCACCGGCGAGTCGCAGCTGGTCCGCAAGGAGGCAGAGCCCACCGCCGCCGGGACGATCGCCGACCGGAGCAGCATGCTCTACGAGGGCACGGTCGTCGCGGCCGGACGCGCCCGAGTCGTGGTGGTGGCGGCAGGGGCCGAGACCGAGGCGTCCCGAGCCGCGTTCGAGGGCGTGCGGAAGCCACCGCGCGGTGGCGTCTCGGCACGCCTCCAGCGGCTGACCCGCGCCGCCGTTCCCGCCTCCCTCGGCGCTGGGGTCGCCATGGCCGGGGTCGACCTGTTCCGGGGCCGCCGGCTCCGCGACACGCTCGGAACCGGGGTGAGCCTCGCGGTGGCGGCGGTGCCGGAAGGCCTCCCCATCGTGGGCACCGTCGCACAGCTTGCCGCCGCCCGCCGCCTCTCCGGCCGGCAGGCCCTCGTTCGCAACCCCGCCACCGTCGAGACCCTCGGGCGGGTCGACGTCCTGTGCTTCGACAAGACCGGCACCCTGACCGAGGGCCACGTGCGGGTCGGCCTCGTCACGGACGGCGAGGCGGAGGGCGCTCTCCCCGACCTCGGCGCCCGCGGGCGTCGGGTGCTCGCGGCCGCGTTGCGGGCCAGCCCGGCGCCCACGACCGGCGCGAGGATGGCCCACCCGACCGACAAGGCGGTGGTGCTGGCGGCCAGGAAGGCGTCTGTGGCCGCTGCCGAGGGCCTGTCCGGCTGGCAGGTCGTCGACGACGTCCCCTTCGAACCGGCCCGCGGCTACCACGCCGCCCTGGCGGCCACACCCGAGGGCCACCTGTTGTCGGTCAAGGGGGCGCCCGAGGTCGTCCTCCCGCTCTGCACGTCCTGGAAGCGCGAGGACGGCAACCTGCGCCTCGACAGGCGGACACGCGACACGCTGGCGAGGAAGGTGGACAGCCTGGCCCGGCGCGGTTACCGGGTGCTCGCGGTCGCGGAGCGGGACGCCTCGAGCAGGGTCGACCTCGACGAGGACCGTGTCGCGAGGCTGACGTTCCTCGGCCTGCTGGCCCTCGCCGACCCCGTACGCCCGGAGGCCAAGGAGGCCGTGACCGGCCTTCGACAAGCCGGGATCGACGTCGTCATGGTCACCGGCGACCACCCGACCACCGCTGAGTCCATCGCGGCGGAGCTCGAGATCCTCGACGGGCGCGGCGTCATGACCGGGCCCGAGGTCGACGACCTGACCGACGAGGCACTCCGCGAGAAGCTGGGCGAGGTCTCGGTGTTCGCGCGGGTGACGCCGGCTCACAAGGTCCGCATCGTCGCCGCCCTCCAGAAGGCGGGGCGCACGGTGGCGATGACCGGGGACGGCGCCAACGACGCCGCCGCGATAAGGCTTGCCGACGTCGGCGTCGCCATGGGGGAGCGCGCCACCGACGCGGCACGACAGGCGGCGGACCTCGTCGTGACCGACGACCGGATCGAGACGATCATCGACGCGATCGTCGAGGGCCGTTCGATGTGGATCTCGGTGCGTGACGCGGTGTCCGTCCTCGTCGGGGGGAACCTCGGCGAGATCGCCTACTCGCTGGGGACCGGCCTGGCTTCCCGCCACGGCTCGGCCCTCAACGCCCGTCAGCTGCTGCTGGTCAACCTGCTGACCGACCTGCTCCCGTCGCTGGCCTTGTCCGTCCGCCCCCCGGAGCACCACGACCCCGAGGCGCTGCTGGCGGAGGGACCTGACCGGTCGCTGGGCGGGGCGCTCACCCGCGACGTGGTGGTGCGTGCGCTCGCCACGAGCGCCGCGGCGGGTGGGGCCTGGACGTTCGCCCGTGGCACGGGGACCCGCGCGCATGCCAGCACGGTCGGACTGGTCGCCCTCGTGGGGACCCAGCTCGGCCAGACGGCCCTCGCGGGTTGGCGCAACCCGCTGGTCCTGGCCGGCAGCGCCGCGTCGGCGGGGGTCCTGGCCGCCGCCGTACAGACACCGGGGATCAGCCACTTCTTCGGCTGCCGCCCGCTGGGCCCGCTGGGATGGTCGACCGCGCTCTCGGCTGCCGGAGCAGGCACAGCAGGCGCGGCGGCGCTCTCCCGCCTGCTTCCCATGCCTCGTGTCGCAGCGCCGACGCCGGTGGAGGCAGAGCGGCCGTCGACGGAGTCGGCCGAGGCGGAGGCCGAGCCTGAGGTCGAGATCCGGCCCAGCGAGGGCCGGCTAGGAAAGGAGCTGGTATGAGTCCACGAACCCAGAAGCGGCAGGAGACCGCGACCGTGCCCCGTCCACGTCGTCCGGCCAAGCAGGAGGCAGAGGCCGCCGTCGAGGAGGTGCAGGAGGAAGCGCAGGAGCAGGCGCAAGAACGTGGGGGAGTGACCATCCCCGTCCTTCACACGACGGTGCGGCCACCGGTGAGCATCGCCCTGCCCAGCTGGAACAGCGTCCCCGGCAGGGTCATGTGGCTCGGCGGGCTCGGTGCCTTCGCGGCGCTCGGTGCGATCGACTGGCCGGTGGCCGTGGCCATCGCGGCAGGCACCTGGGTCGCGGAGCAGCGAGCCAAGGAGCGGCTGCGCGAGGAGGAGGCCAGGAAGAAGGAAGGCGACTGAGCACCGACTCCCAGCCGGCAGCCTCAGGCACCCAGGATCTTCGCCTTCTGCGCGGCGAACTCATCCTCCGTGAGGATGCCCTGCTCCTTGAGCTCGGCGAGCCCCTTCAGCTGCTCGACGACGTCACCGTTACCGTTCGACGCCTCTGCCGGGGCGCGCTGCTCAGGCATCGTCTTGGACTCGTAGGCCTGCTCCCGGTCGGCGGCGATCTGGGCGTCGCGGTCGGCGTACTTCTCGGCCTGGCGACGCTGGACGCGTCCGCTCACCGCCGTGGCCGTCCCGGCGACAACGGCCGTTCGGGCGACTCCTCGCAGTAGTCCGGGCATCTCTCCTCCTCAGGTGGTCGTGGGCTCGAGGGCTTCGAGGGCAGCCATCACGTCCGCAGCCGGGATCCGCTGGCTCGCGATGAGCTCACCGCCGCTGTCACGGGCGGCCGCCACGAAGGGGATCGCCCAGCTGTTCTCGTAGACGATGAGGGCGGCCACGGTGTTCGGCTGCATCGCCGAAGCGGCCTCGCCGACGTCGTCGTCCCCGAGCAGTCCGGAGCGGGCCCCGGCGAAGTAGGCGAAGCCGCCTCCGGCCGACCCCGGGTCGGTCAGCTCGAGGACCTCGACGGCTCCGTCCTGGTCCTTGCTGATCACCATGAGGTCGTACAGCCGGATGACCCCTCGCTGGACGAGGTCCATCAGCGCCTGCCCGGCCTCACCGGTGAGCCGGTCGCGCGGGAACTCGAGCAGGACGAAGTCGATCGGTCCTGCGACGTCTTTGGGTGTTCGGGACACTTTCACTCCTCGGCTCTCGGGTCGGACGGGTATGTCCGGCGAACCTCACTGTCGGCCCCGGGTCACTCCGGGGCATCACCCCTGCCGGATGACGTGGGTGCGGGCTCCTTCTCCTGCTCCGTCGGCGTGCGCGGCACCTGCCGCGGCAGCGTCGGGCCAGCGGCCTCTTCGGTCCCGGGCCCGGTCGGCGCCTCAGCCGCAGCCACCGGCGCCGCTGGGGCCGCCGGCGGGGTCGCCAGGAACTCGATGATGGCCAGCAGGAGTACGACGGCCAGGGCGATGCCCACCACGACCCAGCCGCTGGGCTGGGCCCAGAACATCAGCACGAGACCGCCGAGGATGACCGTGGTGACCTGCAGGGCCCGCCTGTGGGCGAAGGTCCAGGTGCCGAGGCGGCCGGTGTTCCATCCGGCGGTCTCCGCGCCCTCACGCATCGACCCGATGCCGCCCTCGAGGGTGGCGCGGGTCTTCACGGCGGCGGTGGAGGGGCCGGTCAGGAAGGCCGCGAGCGCGACGACGAGTCCGAGAACTGCGACTGCCCGGAGACCTGTCCTGAGGAAGCGCACGAGCGTGTCGAAGACGTTCCCGGCCGCCTCCTCCGTGAGGATGTCGGCCGGCGTGCTTCCGGCGTACCAGGTCCGGGCGACCGCGAGGACGACGCCGAGGACGACCATGCCAGCCGTGAAGCCGAGCGCACCCTTCAGCAGCGCGCGGCGACGGTCCCGGGCGAGCACCACTCCGGCCACGAAGAGAGCCAGGGTGACGATCGGCAGCCACACACCGAGGGTGTTGAGCGTGCTGTAGAAGCCCTGGGCCGAGGTGATGGCGTCGGACTGCACCAGGACGAACGACTTGTCGACGGACGGGATGTTGCTCGCCAGGCCGAACCCCCGGTCGACCAGGCGGTTCTTGACCTGGTCGATGATCGGGCCGAGGTTGATCGTGATCGTGTCCCCCTGTGCGCTCACCGCTCCGCCCTGCTCGCCCGAGAGCAGTTTCTCGACCTGGTCGTGGGCGACCCGGTTCACCTGGTCCCACAGCTGGGCGAACTGCGGGCTCTGCACGAAGTTCTCGACCTGCGTGCGCGTGAAGCTCTGCACCCCGTTCGTGATGGGCACCGCAAGCGAAGGAAGCGCGTCCGCCACCCTTGGCGGGACGTCGGGCTGCGCCGCGAGGGTGTCGAGCGCGTCGGTGGTGATGCCCTCGACGTCGATGTTGTCGAAGATGACCGTCGTCACCTCGGTGGCGATGGCGGCCTGGACGGCCGGGTCGTCGGCCAGCGGCGCGACCGTCTCGACGTACGCGTCGGTGTCGGAGAGCTGCGTGCTCGCCCAGACCGACGCGACCGAGAGCGGCGCGAGCACGCAGGCCAGCGTGACGAGAATGGCGGAAGAGACCGCCCACCAGACTGAGTGCCGAGGGGGCTCGCGGCGCGCCGGTGTCGGTGCAGCCTCAGCGGTCGCGAGCTTGCCCTCGAGCTCGGCAACCCGGGCCCTTAGGCGATCGACCTCGTTGGTGTCGTTCATGTGGCTCACCCCGTCTAGGTGGTCTCGAGCTCCTTGCCGTGCACGGCGATGGCGTAGATCACGATGACGTCGAGAGTGATCATGGTGACGGCCCAGACCGGGTAGGCCGCGGTGAAGGCGAGGTTCACGATGGCGCTGAGCACCGCGATGGTGATGCCGAGGACTCGGGCCCACATCCGGCCGGTCAGGAGCCCGAACGCGGCTGCGATGGCGACGACTCCGATGCCCATGTGCACCCAGCCCCAGACCGAGTAGTCCACGTTGACCACGAGCTGGTCCTCGACGGCCACGTAGTAGCCGCTGTCGAACAACGCGGCCAGGCCGATGATGACCTGGAACGACCCGGCCATGATCATCATGATCGAGGCGAAGATGATCCACCCGACCCAGCCGGTGGGCTCGGGCGGTGCCTCCGCGCGGTGCTGTGGCGGGGCCTGCGGAGCGGTCGTCCGCTCCTGGCCGCGGGTCTGCTGTGGCACCTCCGACGCGCGCGTCCCGGACTGTGGGGTCTCGCTCATGACAGTCCTCCTCGTAGAGACCACAGATGGCACCTCAACAGTCGGACGGGGCCGGACGGCACGCATCATGCGCGGAGGATGAACTGGCCCCGGTTGGCAGCCGTACGCGCTGCGTTGTCGCTTTGCCCGTCTTCCGTCTCGTCCCCGCCGGATGACATGGCCCGCCGGGAGCGCGCTCGCCGTGCCGCGACTTCACCCCTTACGGATGAGTTCTCCGGTTCCTGCCCAAGGTCCCGTGCGCGATCACCCACACTCGCCATGTTCCCGGAGGGGTGCGGCACCTAGCGTGGAACAGGGACCGGCTGCTCGGGCAGTGAAGCACCTCCTCGGGGGAGAAGGGTCAGTCGATCGGGTGAAAACGGAGAAAGCGCACCCCGACTCCGTCAGTGGATCCACGGCAGAAGAGCTGCTGGCAGCGGCCAGGTTCGGAATTCCCGAGCTCCGGGCGTCACATGTCCATCGGCGCCGGCTGCTGGCGGACATGGCGGGAGCCGAGGCCCTGCCCCTTGTGCTGGTGAGCGGACCGGCGGGAACGGGCAAGACCTCGCTGGCCGCCGAGTGGGCGCGGGACGGCGGGGACACCAGTACGACGGGCTGGGTCACGTTCGAGGACGGGGACAAGGCCTTCTGGGCCTACCTGCTCGAGTGTCTCGGCCGACTGGGGCTCGACGTCCCGACCGGACCCCGCGACGTGGCAGCGGACACGGTTCTGGGCAGACAGCGCCTGACGGCACTGTCGCAGGTCATCGCGGATCGTCCCGAACGCTGGACCGTCGTCCTGGACGGCTACGAGATGGTCTCCTTGGAGATTGCGCGTGAGGTCGACCTCCTGGTTCGCCACACCTACGGCCACCTGCGACTCGTCTTCGTCGGCCGTGTGGACCCGGTGCTGCCTCTCTATCGCTACCGGCTCGCCGACAGCCTGCTCGAGGTCAGGGCGGCCGACCTCGCCTTCACCGACGACGAGGCCGGCGAGCTGCTCGAGCGTCTGGGTGTCCGGCTCGCCGAGGAGTCCGTGCATGACCTGACCGCGCGCGTGAAGGGCTGGGTCGCCGGCCTCCGGTTCGCGGCACGAGCCCTTGCGGGCCGCGAGGACCCGGAGGCCTCGGTGGCGACGGTCGTGGCCCAGGCGGGTGACATCAACGAGTACCTGCTCGGCGAGGTGCTCGACGTCCAGTCACCCGAGGTGCGGGACTTCCTGCTCGACACCTCCGTCCCCGACCTGCTCTGCCCGGGGCTGGTCGAGGAGCTCGGTGGCGCGAAGGCCCTGCACACCCTCGAGGAGCTCGCACGGGCCAACGCGTTCATCGAGCCCGTGCCCGACCACGCCGGCTCCTTCCGCTACTACCCCTTCTTCAGGGACCTGCTTCGCGCCCAGCTGGCCTACGAGGCGCCGGAGAGGCTGGAAACCCTCCACAGACGGGCCGCGAGGTGGTTCCAGCACGAGGGCCTGACTGACGCCTCGATCGGCCACCTGGCCGCGGTCTCGGCCTGGGACGAGCTCTCCAGGCAGATCGTCGAGGGACTCCTGGTCGGCCGGCTGCTCCTCGAAGGTCCTGACAAGTCCCTGGCCCGGCTCGGACGTGTGCTGCCCGGCGAGCTCGACGAGAGCGCTGCGTGCGTGGTTCGAGCAGCGGTGGCTCTCGCCGACGGTGACCGGGCCGCCTGTGCCGAGGAGATCTCCCGCGCCCGTCGTACCGACCCCGGCGACGCTGCTCCCGACGGCGCGTTGCTTCGCTCGATCTCGGTGCTCGAAGCGGTCCGCGCGAGCTCCATGGACGAGGCCGGTGCGGCCGCTGCGCTCGTGGACGAGGCGCGCCGTGTGCTGAGTCGCACGCAGTCACGCCCGCGCACCGCGCCCGAGTCCGAGCTGTACGCGCTCGTCCAGCTCAGCACGGGTGTCGTCATGCTCCGGCGGGGCGACCTGAGGCGGGCGAGGAAGGCCCTGACGATCGCCGTCGGGCTCGAGCCGAGCCACAGGTACCCGTCCTTCCGGGCCGAGTGCCTCGGGTATCTGGCGCTGATCGACGCACAGGAGGGCTACCTCGCGCGAGCCAGGCGCAGTGCGGTCGAGTCGACGACGACCGCGGACGAAGCCGGCCTCCCGCCCGCACGTCGCTCTCCGGCCGCTCAGGTCGCCCTCGCCTACGTGGCGCTCGAGCAGTACGACCTCAGGGCCGCTCGGGAGCACGTGAGCTCGGCGGCCGCCGCGCAGGTCGCTCCAGGGCGACCCCGTCTGCCGCGTCCTCGTAGAGGGGGTCGTCGCCGGCCTCGAACGGGCGAGCGGTCACCTGCAGCAGGCGATGGCGAGGCTCGAGGCAGCCGCCGCGGCTGCGGCCGCGACCGACCCCTGGCTGGCCGAGTGCCTGCGCATCGAGGCCGCGAAGCTCAGCGTGGCGAGCGGACGCGCCGAGCTCGCCCTGGACGAGCTCGAGAAGGTCGAGGAGCGGGACGACCCGGAGGTCTCGGTGGTCTCGGCAGCCGCGTACGCCGAGAGAGGGCAGGAGGCGGCCGCCACGGACTCGCTGGCCCGGGCTCGAAAGGGACAGCCCCGGCTGACCACCCAGGTGGCGGGCCTGCTGGTCGAGTACGTGCAGGAGTCGCGGCACCGGTCGCCCGCGCGGGCTCGCGTGGTCCTCGACCGCTCGCTGCGGCTGGCGGCGCCGGAGGGGCTCCGTCGGCCCTTCCGCGAAGCCGGGCCCGCGGTGCAGCGCCTGCTGGCATCCGACCGGCGGCTGCTCGTCGACCACCCCTGGTTGAACAGCTCGGCGGAGCCGTCTCCGGCCGGTCATCTCTCGGTCCACGGCGGAGGAGCCGCGCCGGCGCACGTTGGAGCCGGCCCGGGGGTCGTGGAGACCCTCACCGCGAAGGAGCTCGAGGTGCTCGGCCACCTCGAGGAGCTCCTCACCACCGAGGAGATCGCCGAGAAGATGTTCGTGTCGGTCAACACCGTTCGGACCCACGTCCGCAGCATCCTGCGGAAGCTGGGAGTGAGCCGGCGCAACGCGGCGGTCCGCAAGGCCCGGGAGCTGGGGCTCTTCGCCGGCTGACCCACCTCGTCCGGTAGGTCGGCCGCCGATCATCCGCCTCGGATGAGGACGAGGAGCCGATGATGCGGTGTGCTGGAGACACCCTCTAATCCGCCTTGGGGACTGCGACTGTGATGCCTGACCGGACCTATGAGGTACGCGTCACCGGACTCGTACCGACGCAGGAGCTGCTCGACGAGCTGGGAGACGTCGAGATAGCCGAGCACGAGGTCCGGACCGTGCTCAGCGGCCGGTTCACCGACCAGGCCGCACTGTACGAGTTCCTCCACCGCCTCCGGGCCTTCGGCCTCGAGGTCGTCGAGGTCAGGCGGGTGCCAGCGTCCGCGCAGACGTCGGCCGGCCAAGGTGAGGACCGATGACGCCCTCTCCCGGAACGGAGCCGGCGGTCTACGAGCTCACCGTCGTGGGCACGATCGGGCCGGTCCTCCGTGGGGCGCTGGCGCCGTACGCGTCGGCGATCCCGGAGCTCCAGACCGTCGTCCGCACCGAGGTCCCCGAGGGCCGGGACCTCGTCGACCTCGTGCTCCTGCTCGAGTCCAGCGGACTCGAGATCTCGGACATCCACGAGCTGCCCTGAGGCCTCCCAGAGGCGCGCCGCGGCTCTTCGGAGCGGTGCGCTCAGCGGGCGCGACTCCCTCTCCAGGGGGTCGCGCGACGCCGTTTTAGGCCCGGATGAGAGTCTTCGCCCTCCGACACGTTCAGATAACGATGCATGCTTGGTTGTTGCGTTGACTATCCACCATCAACAAGATGTGTCGCCGAAGGCAACTTTTTTTCGTGAGAATCCCCTAAAGGAGGATCGATGCGAGTCAAAACCCCCTTGCGGGTTGCCGCTGCATCAGCGGTGCTTGCACTTGGGCTCGCGGCGTGTGGCGGTGGCGCCGACAGCAACACCGAGGAGCCCCAGGCGGGCGAGCCGACCGGCAAGCCCGGCGGCACCTACTCGGTCGACCTGACCGAACCGTCGTTCCTCGCGCCTGCGTCGAACTGCTACGAGTCCGAGTGCAGCGCAGTGCTCAAGATGGTCAACGACCCGCTGGTCAGCGTGGACTTCAAGACCGGTGAGCTCGTCTTCGACGGCCTCGCCGAGAGCATCGAGGCCAACGAAGACCAGACGGTCTGGACCGTGAAGCTGAAGGACGGCCGTACCTTCCACAACGGTGAGCCGGTGAACTCCGACTCGTTCCTCCGGGCGTGGAACTACTCCCAGAACCCGAAGAACGCCCAGGCGACCGCCGGGTTCATGTCGCACATCGAGGGCGCCGGCAAGGGTGCCGAGATGGCCGGCCTGAAGAAGGTCGACGACACGACGTTCGAGGTGACCCTCACCGGCCCGTTCTCGCAGTTCGGCGCCATGATGAGCTACGCACCGGCGTTCGCGCCGATCGCGCAGGCGTGCCTCGACGACATCAAGGCCTGCAACGAGACGCCGATCGGCACCGGTCCGTACCAGATGGACGGCAAGTGGGGGCACGACCAGGGCATCACCGTCACCAAGTGGGCTGACTACAAGGGTGACAAGCCGGCGCAGGCCGACAAGATCGAGTTCAAGGAGTTCACCTCGCCCACCGCGGCTTGGCGCGACTTCCAGAACGGCGGTCTCGACGTCTTCACCCTCACCCCGGACGTCTACCTCGAGGCCAAGGGCCAGATGGGCGACAAGATCATCGAGGAGCCGACCGCCTCGCTGACCTACCTCGGCTTCCCGACCAAGCAGAAGCCGTTCGACGACGTCAAGGTCCGTCAGGCGATCTCGATGTCGATCGACCGCGACCTGATCGTCCAGCAGGTCCTCAACGGGCTCGCCAAGCCGTCGACCGACATCGTCACCCCGCCGATCCCCGGCTCGCGTGACGACGCCTGTGACTACTGCACCTACGACCCCGAGAAGGCCAAGGAGCTGTTCAAGGAGTCGGGTGTCGACCCGAAGAGCATCACGCTCGAGATGTACTTCAACTCTGACGCCGGGCACGACGCCTGGGTCGAGGCGGCTGCCCGCCAGATCCAGGAGAACCTCGGCATCGACTACAAGCTGAAGTCCACCGAGTGGGCGCAGTACCTCGAGCTCCTCGACGCTCAGAAGTTCACCGGCCCGTTCCGCCTCGGTTGGTCGCTCGACTACCCGTCGCCGGAGAACTACCTCCGTCCGATCGTCGGCACCGGTGGTGACTCCAACTACACGGGCTACTCCAACCCGGAGGTCGACGACCTGCTCGTCAAGGGTGACCAGGGCAAGGACGCCGACGAGAGCTTCAAGTACTACCAGCAGGCTGGTGACATTGCTCTCGAGGACATGCCGATCATGCCGATGTGGAGCGGTGTCACGTCGATCGTGTTCTCCGACCAGGTCGGCGACGTTCGGTACGACGTCGGCGAGGGCGAGATCGCCCTGGGCGAGATCAGCGTCAACCAGTGATCGATCACCGACACTGAACGCACCTTAGGGTGCGCTGCGGGGGTCGGGCCACGAGGCTCGGCCCCCGCACCGGTGCCATGGGACACCACAAGTGAGCCCGGCACTGCCATCGGGGGAGTGACTTAGAGAGGATCCCGTGAATGGGACGTTATGTAGCGCGACGGCTGATTCAGTTCATCCCCGTCATCTTGGGCACCCTCTTCCTGCTCCATATCATGAGCGTGCTGACCATTCAGCTTGTCGGTGACCCGGTCCGTGCCCTGTTCGGCGAGAACGCCCCGCCGGCGTCCGTCATCCAGCAGATGCGGGCGGACTACAACCTCGACGACCCGTGCCTCAACCAGCCGGGCAACCCCTGCCTCGGCATGTTCGTCGACCGCCTCAGCCAGTACGCCACCTTCAACTTCGGCATCAACTTCCGTGGCCGCGAGGTGACCGAGCTCTTCATGGAGCGGTTCCCGGTGACGGTCAGGCTGACGATCATCGCGCTTGTCTTCGAGACCGTCGTGGGCATCTTCCTCGGTGTGCTGGCCGGTCTGCGGAAGGACAAGTTCGCCGACAACTTCGTCCGGTTCTCCACGGTGCTGCTGATCGCGTTCCCGGTGTTCGTGTTCGGCACCCTGGCGCAGCTGTTCATCGGCCTCCAGCTCGGCCTGCAGATCAGGAACAGCTCCTGGGCGCCGGAGTGGCTCGGCCAGATGGTGAACGTCGGCTACACCGACGAGTACCCATGGCTGAGCCTGGTGCTCCCGGGGGTCGTGCTCGGCTCCTTCTCGCTCGCCGCGATCGCACGACTCACCCGGACGAGCCTCATCGAGAACCTGCGGTCGGACTACGTGCGCACCGCCCGTGCGAAGGGACTCCCGCAGTCGCGGGTCGTGGGCGTCCACACGCTGCGCAACTCGCTGATCCCGGTCGTCACCTACATCGGTATCGACATCGGCATCCTGCTCGGCGGCGCGCTCGTGACCGAGGGCATCTTCAACATCCCCGGTGTCGGCCAGCTCGTGTTCCTCGCGATCCAGGCCAACGACACCCCGGTCATCCTGGGGGTCGTCACGATCCTCGTGATCGTCTTCCTGGTGGCCAACCTGCTCGTCGACATCCTGTACGCCGCACTCGACCCGAGGATCCGCTATGAGTGACGTGATGGCCGGCCAGAGCGCCGGCACCCAGCCAGACCAAGAGCTGCCGACGACCAGCAGTGGAAAGGCCCGCAGCCTGTGGGGCGACGTCGGCTACCAGCTGGCGCGCAACCCGGTCTTCTGGGTCTCCCTGGTGATGGTGCTCATCATCTTGACGATGGCGTTCGTTCCCCAGCTGTGGGCGCACACGTCCCCCAACACCAGTGGCGCCTGCCAGCTCGAGAATGCCCGCGTCAAGCCGAGCGCGGCACACCCGTTCGGGTTCACCAACGCCGGCTGCGACATGTGGGCGTCGATCGTGTGGGGCACCGGCAAGTCCGTCATCGTGGCCATCCTGGTGACGATCGGGACGCTCATCATGGGCCTGGTCCTCGGCACCACCTCCGGCTACTTCGGTGGCTTCGGCGACACCATCATCAGCCGCGTCACCGACATCTTCTTCGGTCTGCCGTTCATCCTCGGCGCCCTGGTCTTCCTCGCGATCTTCCCGGACCGCAACATCTGGACCCTGACCGCGGTGCTGACGCTGCTCGGCTGGACGTCTATGACCCGTGTCATGCGAGGTAGCGTCATCTCGACGAAGCAGAAGGACTACGTCGACGCCGCACGGGCGCTCGGTGCTAGTGACTACTTCATCATCCGCAAGCACATCCTCGCCAACAGCATCGCTCCGGTGATCGTGCTCGCGACCATCGGCCTGGGGTCGTTCATCGGCGCCGAGGCGACACTGACCTTCCTCGGGGTCGGCTACCAGAGGCCGACCGTGTCCTGGGGACTCCTGGTGGACGAGGGACAGAACCTCGCTCTCGCCGGCTTCCCGCACCTGCTGGTCATCCCCGCCTCGTTCATCGTCGTCACGGTCCTCGCCTTCATCCTCCTGGGGGACGCACTCCGTGACGCGCTCGACCCACGTACCCGATGAGGAGCTCATGACATGAGCAGTTCCGTGACCGAAACACCGAAGGGGTCCGCAGAGGCCTCCGCCCGGCCCAAGAAGTCGCCCCTGAGCGGAATCGGCTTCGACAGCTCCGCCCCGCTGCTCGAGGTCGAGAAGCTGCGGGTCGAGTTCCACACCCGCGACGGGATCGCACACGCAGTCAACGACGTGAGCTTCTCGCTGGGCGAGGGAGAGACGCTGGGCATCCTTGGTGAGTCCGGCTGCGGCAAGTCCGTGACCGCGCAGGCGATCATGGGGATCCTCGACACCCCGCCGGCCAAGGTGACCGGGGGACAGGTGCGCTACCGCGGCGTCGACCTGCTCCAGCTCGACGAGAAGACCCGTCGCCACATCCGCGCGAACAAGATCGCGATGATCTTCCAGGACGCGCTGTCATCCCTGAACCCGGTCTTCACGGTCGGCTGGCAGCTCGGGGAGCTCTACCGCCAGCACGCCGGCGCGAGCCGCAAGGAGGCCAAGGCCAAGGCGGTGGAGCTGCTCGAGCTGGTCGGCATCCCGGGGGCCAAGGCGCGGGTCAATGACTTCCCGCACCAGTTCTCGGGCGGCATGCGCCAGCGCGTGATGATCGCGATGGCGCTCGCCCTGCAGCCCGATGTCATCATCGCCGACGAGCCGACCACGGCTCTCGACGTGACGGTGCAGGCGCAGGTGATGAACCTGCTGTCGGAGCTCCAGCGGGAGATGCAGCTCGGCCTGATCCTGATCACCCACGACATGGGCGTGGTGGCGGACGTCGCCGACAAGATCTGCGTGATGTACGCCGGACACGCCGTCGAGCAGGCGGACGTCTACGAGATCTACGAGCAGCCCGCACACCCGTACACCAAGGCCCTGCTGGAGTCGATCCCGCGTGTCGACCAGAAGGGCGAGGAGCTGACGGTCATCAAGGGCCTTCCGCCCGCGCTGACCGACCCGCCGTCGGGATGCTCCTTCCACCCGCGCTGTGCGTTCGCCACCGAGCGGTGCACCAGCGATGAACCCCCGCTGTACCAGCTGCCCGGCAAGCGCCGCAGCGCCTGCCACTACTGGGAAGAGGTCGTGAAGTCATGAGTGTCGAGGTCACCGAGAAGGAGCAGACCCACGGCGGCGGCGCCGGCGACGACGTGGTGCTCGAGGTCCGCGACGTCAAGAAGCACTTCCCGCTGACCCAGGGCATCGTGTTCAGGCGGACGGTCGGTCATGTGAAGGCTGTCGACGGCGTCTCGTTCGACCTGAAGAAGGGCGAGACGCTGGGCGTGGTGGGCGAGTCCGGCTGTGGCAAGTCCACGCTGGGCCGCCTCCTGATGGGGCTCGAAAAGCCCACGGAGGGCTCGATCAAGGTCCTGGGCGAGGAGACGGCGGGTCTCAACGCCCGCAGTCTGCGCCGCATGCGACGCAACATCCAGATCGTGCTGCAGGACCCGTACAGCTCGCTGGACCCGCGCATGACGGTCGGTGACATCGTCTCCGAGCCGTACGACATCCACACCGACGTCCTGGGGAAGCAGGACCGTCGGCAGGCGGTGCAGGACCTGCTCGACGTGGTGGGCCTCAACCCCGACCACATCAACCGCTACCCCCACCAGTTCTCCGGCGGTCAGCGTCAGCGCATCGGCATCGCCCGCGCGCTTGCGCTGAAGCCGAAGATCATCGTGTGTGACGAGCCGGTGTCGGCGCTCGACGTGTCGGTGCAGGCCCAGGTGGTCAACCTCTTCGAGCGGCTGCAGGCCGAGTTCGGCCTGTCCTACGTCTTCATCGCCCACGACCTCTCCGTCGTACGCCACATCTCCGACCGTGTGATGGTGATGTACCTCGGCAAGGCGGTCGAGGTCGGCAACGAGACGGAGATCTACGAGCACCCGACGCACCCGTACACCCAGGCGCTGCTCTCGGCGGTGCCGGTGCCCGACCCGCGTCTGCGCGGCCACCGTGACCAGATCGTGCTCGAGGGCGACGTGCCGAGCCCCGCGAACCCGCCGTCGGGCTGCCGCTTCCGGACGCGGTGCTGGAAGGCGCAGGACATCTGCGCCACCGAGGAGCCACGGCTGGTGACTCGCGACGGGTCCGCTCACCCGTCGGCCTGCCACTTCGCCGAGGAGCGGGACGTCATCCGCGCGGTGGAATCGTAAGGGTGCTCCTGCCCGAGGCACTGGTCAGAGCGAGCGTCGGCGTCGCGTCCATCGCGATCCTCGCCGGCGCTTGCTCTGCCGGTACGACGACCGGCGACGTCGACCGGGCGGCCGAGCCGTCATCCGCGCCTCCTCGTCGGAGCCCGGAACCGTCGCGGGTCTTCCGAGGTGGGAGATGCGCACGAGCCTCCACGTCCCCCGGGACGACTTCGTCTCCGCGGTGGTGGGGGACGAGATCTGGGTCATGGGGGGCATGTCCGGGAGCCGTGGCACCCGCCTGGACTCGGTGGAGGTCTACGACACCAGCGCGGACAGGTGGCGGATGTCGGACGTGACGATGCCCGAGGGGCTCGCCTCGTTCGAGGGCGCCGCCATCGGCGAGAAGATCTACGTATTCGGCGGCCTCAACGCGCAGAGCAAGGCGAGCGACTTCTCCGGCGGTGCTCGACACCTCCACGGGCAAATGGCGCAAGCTGCCGCCGCTGCCGACGGCCCGCTACGCGCACACGGTCACCCTCCACGACGGACGTGTCTACGTCATCGGAGGTGAGAGCGTGAAGGGCGCGGTCGAGGAGGTCGACATCTTCGACCCGAAGAGCGAGACCTGGTCCACCGGCGCGCCGATGCCCAAGGCCCGCGGGTCTCACGACACGGTCTCCGCCGGAGACCTGATCTACGTCATCGGTGGCTGGCGTGACGGCGCGGCGACCGACCTGGTGCAGACCTACGACCCGACGACCGACCGTTGGGGGGACGCCGAGCCGTTGCCGGAGCCGATGTCCCGGGGCGGCGCGGCCGTGCTCGACGGGCGGATCTGGGTGTCGTTCCACCAGTTCTCAGCCGTGCTCGACCTCGACGAAGGCACCTGGTCTCCCGCGAACCCGCTGACCGTCTCCCGGCACGGGATGGGCTACCTGCCTGTGGGCGACAGCATCTACGGCATCGGTGGCTGCCTCGAGTACCCGCTGCGCGACGTCCGCAGCGTGGACGCCCTCGCGGTCGGGCACTCCTGACAATCACCTCTCTCGTGCCCTGATGTGGGGCACACTCCAAGTGTGGCCGACAAGAGCGCTCGCGGGGTTCGCACGACGCTGTGGCTCAAGGGCGGTGAGGTCGTCGAGGGCTTCCCCCTGAGCGAGGTCTCCGAGCACCTGGAGGAGGTGGGTTCACTCGTCTGGGTGGACCTCTGCGACCCGAGCCCGGACATGCTGGACGCGATCGCCGGGGAGCTCTCGCTCGACCCGCACGCGGTCGAGGACTCCATCGCCTCGGCCGAGCGGCCGAAGGCCACGCGGCACGCCACGCACACGTTCGTGACGGTGTACGCCACGCGGCTCCTGAGCAACGGCCAGGCCGAGCTCGGCCTGCTCAGCTCCCGCCTCGAGACCAGCCGGGTCTCCACGTTCGTGCTGCCCCGCGGGGTGGTGACCGTCCGCCCCGACGACCGGTTCGACATGGACCAGGTGGTGCAGCGCTGGCAGGACAACGCCAACCTGCTCGAGTACGGCTCGGGGGCGCTCCTCCACGGGCTCCTCGACGTCATCGTGGACGGCCACTTCGACACCATCCAGCTGATGGACGACGCGATCGAGGCGCTCGAGGACGAGCTGTTCGACGAGCGCGCCGACGTGCGCGACCTCCAGCGGCGGACCTACCGGCTGCGCAAGGAGCTCGTCGAGCTGCGGCGGGTGGTGCTGCCCATGCGAGAGGTCGTCAACACGGTGATGCGGCATCGGGCGGACAGCAACGGCCACAGCACGGAGCTCGACGGGTGGTACACCGACCTGTACGACCACGTGCTGCGAGCATCCGAGTGGACGGAGTCGCTGCGCGACATGGTGACCACGGTGTTCGAGACCAACCTCGCGCTGCAGGACGCCCGGTTGAACGCCGTCATGAAGAAGCTCACCGGCTGGGCGGCGATCATCGCTGTGCCGACGGCGGTCACCGGATGGTTCGGCATGAACGTGCGCTACCCCGGCATCGGGACGGTCGCGGGCTTCGTCGCCAGCACGGGCGTGATCAGCACGCTCGCGCTCATGTTGTACATGCTCTTCAAGCGCCGGAACTGGATCTAGCCACCCGTCGGTCGCCGCACCGCCTTCACGCAGCACAGACCGGGTTCGGGCGCCAGGACGGCCTCGAGGCTGTCGCAGTCCACGGCGTCCAGCACGCCGGTGACGAGTGCGACGTTCATGCCGCAGACCAGGTCGGTGTGCTCGCGTGCCAGCGCGTCGAAAGGGCAGTTGAGCAGGCAGATGCCGGAGTCGCTGGTGTCCGGTTCGTAGCCGTTGGCCCGTAGCACGAGCTCGGCTCGCCGGGTCGACTCCCCGGACGTCGGCGCCGTCTCCTCCGCGATGCGTCTTCCCTCCGCCTCTGCCGCCTCCGTGACGGCGGCCGTCAGCGGGAGTCCCTCGGCCAGAGAGCGGTCGATCGCCGCTGCCAGGACATGACCTGCGAGGTCGTAGCGCCGTTCGGGGAGGGAGACGTTGATCTGACGGCCAGACCGACGGTAGAGCTTCGCCGGCCTTCCGGCGCCCGGCCCCGTGCGCCCTGACAGGCGCCGGAACTCGACCTCGAGCAGGCCCGCGTCCACGAGGCGGTCGAGGTGGAACTTGGCGGAGTGTGAGGGGAGGGAGCAGCCCTCCGCGGCCTGCTCGCGGCTCACCGGACCAGGTTGTGCCGCGACGTAGAGGTAGAGCGCACGCCGGGCGGGCTCGGCCAGTGCGCTGACGCCGGAGACGCCGGCCTCGAACCTGTCGGTCACGTCCACCTCCTCGGTTGAACTCTATCGGAGAAGTCTATTGACGAAAGAGGCTTCCGCAGGTCTAAAGTCTACTGACATCTCTTTTAGAACGGAGGCTGGCCATGACCCACGACGTGGCCTCACTGGAGTCCTGGCGCGCCCGGGTCGAGCACCACCAGACGCCGATCGACCTCGACGCGGCAGAGCGGGCGGCGGCCGACATGCTGGCTGCCCTCGGCCTGCCGCTCGAGGGGGCGGGGATGCTCGAGACCCCGCGCAGGATGGCCGGCGCCTACGCGGAGATGCTCACCGTGCACCCCTTCGAGCTGGCCACCTTCCCCAACACCGAGGGGTACGACGAGGTGGTCCTCGTCGAGGACATCCCGGTCCGCTCCATCTGCGAGCACCACATGCTGCCCTTCGTCGGCGTCGCGCACATCGGCTACCTCCCCGGCGACAGGATCCTCGGGCTGTCGAAGTTCGCCCGAGTCGTCGACTTCTTCGCACACCGCCCCCAGACTCAGGAGAGACTGACCAAACAGGTCGCCGAGCACCTGCAGCAGCAGCTCACACCACGGGGAGTCGGAGTGGTCGTCGAAGCCGAGCACACCTGCATGACGCTGCGCGGTGTGCGCGCCATCGGGACGCAGACGGTGACCTCCGCGCTCTTCGGCTCGCTGCGCGACGACCCTGCGAGCAGGGCCGAGTTCCTCTCCCTCACCTGTGGACGCAGGAGGTCACGATGACCGAACCCATCGTCGTCGTCGGCGCCGGACTGGCGGCAGCCAAGGCCGTCGAGGCGCTCCGCGAGACCGGGTACGACGGGGCTCTGGTCGTCTTCGGGGAGGAGCACCACCTGCCCTACGAGCGACCGCCCCTGTCCAAGGACTACTTGATGGGCTCCAGCCCCCTCGACAAGGTGTTCGTGCACGACGCCGACTGGTACGCCACGCACGACGTGGACCTCCGTCTCGGCACGCCCGTCACGGGCCTGGACACCGCGCGTCGTCAAGTCATGGCAGGGACGGAGGAGCAGCCCTACGACAAGCTGCTCCTGGCAACCGGGTCGTCGCCCAGGCACCTGGCCGTGGCTGACCGAAGCGGGGCACCCGTGGCCTACCTCCGCACGATCGAGGACAGCAACCGCATCAAGACCGAGCTGACGCCGGGAGCCCGGGTCGTCGTCATCGGCGGCGGCTGGATCGGCCTCGAGGTGGCCGCCGCGGCCCGGTCCGCCGAAGCCGAGGTGGTCCTCGTGGAGACTGCGGAGCTGCCCCTGCTCAGGGTGCTCGGCCCTGAGGTGGCGGAGGCCTTCGCGTCCCTGCACCGCGCCTACGGCGTCGACCTGAGGCTCTCGGCCACGGTGGCTGCCGTCGACGAGTGGGAGGGGCGGGGCGTCGTCCACCTCGGGGACGGCTCGGAGCTGCGGGCGGACCTGGTCGTCGTGGGGGTCGGGGTCACCCCGAACACGGCCCTGGCCGAGCAGGCGGGGCTGCTGACCGGCGACGGCATCCTCGTCGACGAGCACCTCCGCTCCTCGGACCCGCACGTGTTCGCCGCCGGCGACGTCGCGTCGGTGGAGCACCCCACACTCGGCAGGCGAATCCGTGTCGAGCACTGGGACAACGCGATCGGCCAGGGCACCGTCGCCGGACGCAACCTCGCGGGGGAGGCTGTCGCCTACGACCGGCTGCCCTACTTCTACACCGACCAGTACGACCTCGGCATGGAGTACGTCGGGTACGTCGCCCCCGGCGAGTACGACCGCGTCGTGATCCGCGGCAACACGGAGGTGACGCGCACCTTCACTGCGTTCTGGCTGCGCGAGGACCGGGTGCTCGCGGGCATGCACGCGAACGACTGGGACGCGATCGAGCCCATCAGGAAGCTGGTCGGCCGGCGGGTCGAGGCCGAGAGGCTGGCCGATGCCGCTGTGCCGCTGACCGCGTTGGTGTGATGCGTCCGCGCCCGGCTCGGGCGGTGCTGCCCGTCGTCGTACTCGCTGTGACCGCAGGGTGCTCGACCGGCACCGCCACCGAGGGTGAGCGGACCGAGCCGCGGGTCGCGATCTCGTTCACCCAGCTGCCGATCCAGGTGGGCTCGGACGAGGGGCTGGTCAGGCTCACCAACACCGGCCGCAGCGATCTGCCCGTCAAAGGCGTGGGGGTGGACTGGGCGGGCTACGGCGGCAGGTTCATGCGCGACAAGGACAGCCTCGTGCCGTCGGGACACACCATCGACTTCCCCGTCGCGCTGCCGGCCCCGGACTGCGACGACGACTCGGGCGAGATCACCGGGCTCGTGGACACAGGGGACGTGACCGTGCGGCAGCGGATGTCGGAGTCGGGCGACCACCTCCTGCGACGGTTGAGACGGCTGGCCTGCCAGAGGGCGTACGTCAGAGACCACGTGCAGGTCGAGTACGGCGACTCGTGGCGGTACGTCGGCGCCGGCCGGGACACTTACCTGCTCGGCGACCTGCAGCTGACCCGCGGCGAGGGCGAGGACCCCGTCGAGCTGGTCGACGTCGCCGGGAGCCCGCTCTACGAGCTCGACCTCCCAGGCGCCTCCACGCTGCCGCCGGAGGCAGCGGAGGGGAGAGTCCCGCTGCGCGTGACGACCGGGAACCGCTGCGACCAGCACTCCCGAAGCGACGTGACCGCGCCGTTCAACTTCCGGCTCACGCTGCGCGTCGGCCGGCAGGAGGCGGTGCTCCCCATCACCCCGCCGCGTGGGGTCCGGCGCCGAGCGGCTGAGCTGGTCAACCGCGTGTGCGGCTGAGGTCGCCTCATCCCACCGACGGCTTGACGTGGGAACGGCGACGGTGCCAGGCGATGAGAAGCCCGACGGCGACCACGACGAGCAGTCCCGCACTCGTCTGTCCGAGCGACTGCGCGACCCGGTGGTAGGAGCTGCCCGCGAAGTAGCCGAGCAGCGTGACTGCGCTGCCCCAGGCCAGCCCGCCCAGGACGTTGAAGGCGAGGAAACGCTTGTAGGGCATGGCGCTCGCACCGGCCAGGGCGGGGGTGACCGCCCTCAGGAAGGCGGTGAAGCGCCCCAGGACCACGGCTCGTCCGCCGCGCTCACGGAGGTAGGTCCTTGCGCGTTCGAGCCGGTCTCGGTGCCTGCGGAGCACCCGAAGCTCGAGGATGCGTGGACCGAGTCGTCGTCCGACCTCGAAGCCCACGCTGTCGCCGACCACGCCGGCGGCCACGACCAGGGCGAGCAGGACAGGGAGCGACAGGTGGCCGGCCGCCGCCAGCACGCCGCCGAGCAGCACCGCGGTCTCGCCCGGCACGACGAAGCCGACGAAGAGCGCCGCCTCGACGAAGACGAGCGCCGCGATGATCGCGTACGTGAACGGGCTCGGCACGCTCAGGACGTGTGCGATGAGCCCGGTCATCAGTTCCTCCTGTGGTGACGTCGGCAGGTTGCCGAAGCCACCTCGAACGTACGGCGCGGACATGAAGGCCGCATGAAGGTCGGTCGTGAAGTCGCCATGACGTGCGCGGCTGACGCCCGGGCTTCCTCGAGGCGGCTACCGTTCAGGTGTGTGGTGGAGGTCAGTGACATGCACGTCCTCGTAGCCGAGGACGAGCCGCGGCTCGCCGCCCTGCTCGAGCAGTCGCTCGCCGAGGCCGGGTGGGAGGTCGACGTGTACGCCGACGGGCGCTCGGCGTACGACGCGGTGCTGTCCGGCGGGACGGACTACGACATCCTCCTGCTGGACTGGATGCTGCCGCAGATGGACGGGGTCTCGGTGTGCCGTCGGCTGCGTGAGCTGGGTGTTCGCACACCGGTGCTGATGCTGACCGCGCGGACCACCGTTCCCGACCGGATCACCGGGCTCGACGCCGGCGCGGACGACTACCTGGTCAAGCCGTTCGACCTCGACGAGCTGCTCGCCAGGCTCCGGGCGCTTCACCGGCGGGCCACCGCCGACGGCGAGGAGTCGCTGCAGGTCGGGGACCTGGTGCTCGACCCGTCATCCCGCCGGGCCGCGCGCGGTGGCGACGAGATCGAGCTGTCCGCCAGGGAGTTCGACATCCTGGAGCTGCTGATGAGGCGCGCGGGGCGGCTGGTCACGCGGTTCACCATCCTCGACGAGGTCTGGGACGGCGAGACCGACATCCGCAGCAACGTGATCGACGTCCACGTCGCGAGCCTGCGGTCCAAGATCGACAGGCCGTTCGGGACGAACACGATCACGACCCTGCGCGGCTCCGGCTACCGCATCGACGCCCGATGACGGTGCGCGCCCGGCTGCGTCGGCTGCCACTGCGTGCCCGTCTGGTGGCCGGCTTCTCCGCGACGATGTTCGTGGTCCTCACGGCCGCCGGCGCCTTCGTCTACTGGCGGGTGGACTACGCCCTGGACAGGCAGATCAACACCGAGCTGGAGGACGTCGCGGGCGTGGTCGCGCCGCTGGTCACACCTTCGGGCCGACTGGCCGGCGGGGCCGACAAGGTGGTCGGCGACCAGCTCTTCCAGGTGATGAGCCGAGACGGCCAGGTCCTGTCCTACAGCCCCGCCCTCGGACCGGAGCCGATCGTCACCCCCGCGACGGTGGAGCAGGCCCGGTCCGAGCCGGTCCGACGCGACATCGGCACGCTGCTCCCCATCAAGGACCGCAGGCTGCGGGCCTACGCGACGGCGCTCCCTGACGAACAGGGACAGGCTGCCGTCCTCGTCGTCGCGGTGCGACGTGACCATCGCGACGAGGCCCTCCTGGAGCTGCTCGGGCAGCTGGCCGCAGCCGGGTTCGGCGCGCTGGTGGTCACTGCCTTCGTGGGGGACCGCCTGGCGAAGTTCGCATTGCGGCCCGTGGAGAGGTACCGGTCGCAGGCCGAGGACATCGCGGCCGGAGCCTCCGGCGTACGGCTCGACGTGCCGGAGGACCGCGACGACGAGGTGACCCGGCTCGGGCACACCCTCAACGCCATGCTGGAGGCGCTGGAGGACGCCCTCGAGCGGGAGCGCCGCTTCGTCAACGACGCCAGCCATGAGCTGCGCACGCCGCTCACGCTGCTCAACACCCGGGTGCAGCTCGCACGTCGGCGTAGCCGATCGGTCGCCGAGCACGAGGCGGTCCTCGCGGAGATCGAGACCGACGTCGTACGCCTCACCCGGCTGGCGGACCAGCTGCTCCACGTGGGTGCGCAGGGGCCGGACGAGTCCGAGGCGGTGGGCGCGGACCTCGCCGCGGTGGTGGAGCGCGAGGTCTCGCGGCGCAACGCCTTGGCGCGGGCCGCCCGTGACGGGGACGGCCACGTGCCGGTCCGGCTGGTGGCAGCACCACCGGTGGAAGTGGCCCTCGGCGCCGTGCAGGTGGCGCAGGTGCTCGGGAACCTGTTGGACAACGCCACCCGTCATGGCGCTCCGCCGGTGACCGTCACCGTCGACAGGGCCCGAGACAGCGGCCGGCTGGTCGTGGTGGACCACGGCGCGGGCATGGACGCCGAGATGCTTGCCACGGCGACCCACCGCTTCTCCCGGTCTGCCGAGTCGCGCTCTCGAGAGGGCTTCGGCCTCGGCCTGTCGCTCGTGGAGAGCATCGTCATGCGCGCGGGAGGGGAGCTGCGGTTGTGTCATGCCGGGAAGCACGAGTCCTCCGGCACTGTGCAGGACGTTCCCTGCACCCACGACTCGTCGATGACCGTCACAGTCCTGCTTCCCCTGGTGAGGACACCCGAGGAGGTGCGGATCCTCTCCTAGCAGGAAGCACTGCGGGGGGAGGCAGGGCGGCGGACGTCGTTGCGCACGTACACCTCCACGCCGCAGACCGGCCCCAGGTCGCGGTAGTGCTTCGAGACCGCCCTCGCGACCCGACCGTGGCGGTCCAGCCCCCAGGAGTCGAGCGAGTTCCACTCCACGAGCCAGGTCGGACGCGATGCTCCGGAGAGGTCGTGGACGAGGAGTCTCACGTGAGGGTCGCGCACGCGCAGCGGGAGGCTCCACAGATAGGGGTACGTGGACGGCGCCAGGCCCGCTGCCTCGACGATGTTGGCGTGGCCGTAGGTCACCAGGGCCGTGTCACCCGGACGGGCCGCGGCGGCGAGCCAGCTCACCAGTCCGGCCTCGTCGTGCCGAGAGGACACGAACGGCGTCGCGACCACGACTGCCGCGAGAGCTCCCGAGAGCACCGCGACCGCGAGTACGGCTCTCGACGGCCGTGGCCCCCCGGCGAGCACTCCGGCGGCGAGGACCGCGGCGGGCAGCAGCTCGATCAGGTAGTGCGTCCAGAAGCTCGCCCCGGCCACGACCCCGAGTACGCCGAAGGCCAGCATCGCCGTGAGCGCCACGGTCACGGGGTCCCGGGCAAGCAGACGCCGTCGCGACGTCCAGAGGTACACCACGAACAGCAGTGCCAACCCGCTGAGGAGCGACCCGCCCACGAGCAGCAGCAGACGGCTCTCGGGAGCGGCTGTGTCGCTGGTGGCGAGGACCTCTGCAGCGTCCAGGCGGAAGCCGTAGAGGGTGTAGGCGAGCGTGCCGATCCCCGGCCCGAAGGCAGCGGCCCACACGAGCGTCGCCGCTGCCGGGACCGCGACGCCCAGCGTGCCGAACCCGAGCACCCGCGCCGTCCTCGCGCGGGACCACGAGCCGGTGAGCCCGGAAGCGGCAGCGAGCACGGCCGCGAAGACCAGCCCGTCCATGAGGTTCTGCTTCATCAGCGCCGCCGACGCTCCGGCCAGGCCGCTCAGGAGGGCCCACCACGCCTGCGCACGCGGGCCCGTCCGCCGATGTGCTGCCTCGAGCGCCGCGACACAGGCGAGCAGCACCAGCGGCGCGGCGAGCAGCTCGGCGTTGACCTCCTCGGCACCGAGGAGCGGGGAGCAGGCCAGCCCGGCCGCCACGAACGCGCTCCAGGAGCTGCCACGCTCCCCTCCGAGGAGCCGGCCTGCCCTGGCCGCGACGACGACGAGTGCGGCGACCGCGACGAGAGCGAGGACACGCGCGGCCACCACACCGCCGAGCAGATCGCTGACCTTCCAGAACACGAGGAGGAGCGGTGGACGGTCGACCCAGAGGTGGCCGTACAACCCGGGAGCGCTGTGGTGCCAGTGCCGTGCGACGAGGAGCAGCCCGCCCTCGTCCGGGTAGGCCAGGTTGCCGAGCGTGAGTGAACGCGCAGCCACAGCGAGCAGCACGGCGAGGGCGGTCGGTCGCCACAGCACGCGGCGCCTCCGGCGCCACACGAGGCGGGGGCCTTCGTCGAGCACGAGACCACGCTAGGTCCGCGAGATGAAGGCCGGATGAAAGCGGCAACACGCGGCCTTCATCCGCTCTTCATGTTCTGTTCCTACTTTGTTCCTTGCCGCCGACCGGAAGGACAAAGCGCATGATCCAGGACGTACTCTCGAACCCCGGAGGGGGTCTGGGAGGCATCGGACGTCTCGGCCTCGACGTCGTGTCGATGCTCGTGCTCGTCGGCTGGCTCTACCGGCGCAGGGTTGCTGCGCCGGAGATGACGCTGGTCTTCACCGCGCTCAACATCGGCCTGTTCGCCGCGGTCAGCTCGATCGGTTCGGGCGACTTCCCGACCGGCATCGGCTTCGGTCTGTTCGGTCTCCTGAGCCTGGTGCGGCTGCGCAGCGCCGCGTTCACGCTGAAGGACGTCGCCTACACGTTCGTGGCCCTCGTGCTCGCCCTGGTCAACGGACTGCCGGATCGCAACCTGTTCGTGGTCGTGGCTCTCGACGTGGTGCTGCTCGTCGCCATGTGGGTGACGGACGAGTCGCGGTCTTCGGCACCCACCAGGGTCATGCGGCTCACGCTGGACGACGCGTTCACCGACGTGGAGTCCGCCACGGTCGAGCTTCGGCGCCGCCTGGCGCTGGAGCCGCTGAGCGTGACGATCGACGAGGTCGACTTCGTCCGGGAGACCACGCGGGTGTCCGTGCGGTACACCGTCGAGGACTCGTGGTGGCAGTGGGCCGACGCGAACGCCGCTGTCCAGCGGGCGGACGTCCTGGAGAGCGAGCGTGCCGATGTCAGGTGACGCCGCCCCCTTCGACCTCTCCGGACGTGCGAGCGTGGGCCTTGCGGAGGTGGTCGACCACGCTGCACAGCTCACCCGCGTCGACCGGAAGTACCTCGTCGACCGGGACGTCGCGAACGCCTTCCTCCGGGCGCTCCCCGGCGGCTTCCGGGTCCTCGCCATCGACGGCCGCCGCTCCACGTCGTACTCCAGCGTCTACTTCGACACAGCGCGGCTCGACGCCTGCCGCGACCACGTGCAGCGACGCCGGCGACGCTGGAAGGTGCGCAGCAGGCTGTACGTCGAGGACGGCCTCTGCCGCATGGAGGTCAAGACCAAGGACAGACGAGGGGTCACCACGAAGGCGGTCGCGGTGAGCCACCCCGACCGCCACGGTCGGCTGGAGGGCGCAGAGGTCGGGTTCGTGGCAGCCACCCTCCACGAGCGCGGCATCGGCCTGGATGTCGGCTCGCTGCGACCCACGGCGGAGGTCGGGTACGAGCGGGTGACGCTGGCCGAGACCGACCAGGCACTCCGCGTGACTCTCGACCGGAGCGTGCAGTGTCGCCTCGACGGCGGCCGCGTGTGGGTCGACGAGAACTGGGTGCTGGTCGAGACGAAGGGCGACCTGCGTCCGTCGGAGGCTGACCGCGTGTTGGCCGCGCTCGGGGCGAGGCCGCGCGCCTTCAGCAAGTACGTCGCGGCGGCCTCGCTGCTGTCGCCGCACATCGCCGACAACGACGTACGGCGGCTGCACGGTCGTCAGCTGCACGCCATGATCGACGACACCAAGGAGCTCTCGGCATGATCCGGTCCCCCCGCGCCCTGCGAGGCAGGTACCTCGTCGTGGCGGTTCTCGCCCTCGTGGCGATCCTCGTCGGAGCCGCCGGCCCCTGGGCCTACGCGACCTTCGTCGACACCTCCGCCAAGGACCGGATCGAGGCCGACCCGCCGCCTCCGCTGTTCCCGGACGCTGTCGTCGCACCGATCGGCCGGCAGATCGACGCCCAGGGCGAACAGGCCCGGAGCCTTATGTCGAGGTGGTGGGCGCTGCACGACCGGGCGCCGCACGACGCGCAGTTCGTCGCCTGGGTCGAGAGGACGCTGCCCGGTCCGCCGGCCGCCGTAAAGCGGGAAGCCGAGATCAGGCAGGTCCAGGCGCTGGCGCCGAAGCGGACCGCGGCGGGAACCACTGCTGCGACGTGGCTCGAGGCCTATGGCAAGAAGGACGTGTGGAAGCTCGCCGTGCACGACCAGGCGGAGCTGCTCAGCCGGCCCGCGGGCGACCGTCGCAAGCAGGAGCTCGACGAGGCGCTGAAGATGGCCAAGGACGTCGCCGACACACTCGGTGCGAAGTACCAGCAGTCGGCGCCGTACGTCATCGACCCCTCGCTCCGTCCCGACCACACGGTGACGAAGGGCCAGGTCTGCCCGTGCTCCTACCCGTCACGGCACGCTGCGGCAGGAGCCGCGGCCCGAACCTACCTGTCCTTCCTCGCCCCACATCGCGAGGGCGACTACCGGTGGACCGAGGACGAGATCGCCTACTCGCGTGTCTACATGGCCGGGCACGTGCCGAGCGACATCACCGGCGGCGCACTCCTCGGCGACATGATCGGGGAGTACTTCCTCGTCACGCGCCACCACGTGGAACCACCGGGTGCCTGAGCCCGACCCTCCCCACTCTGGGTGACTTCCGTGGACAAGCCCCGGAGGGCCGCTGAGACTGAGTCCAGGCCGGGTACGCCGGCCGCTGGATCCAGCATCCCTCGAGGAAAGGGGAGGTCATGGCAGCACGGACCCCGGAGGAAGTCTTCGCCCATCACGGCCAGGCACTCGGCGCGGAGGACCTCGAGGACATCGTGTCCGACTACACCGACGACGCGATCCTGATCGTGCAGAAGCAGGTGTACCGCGGCAAGGACGGCGCCCGGCAGGTGTTCACGCAGCTGCTCAGCGACGTCCCGCAGGCGGAGTGGCAGCTGGACACCACGTTCGAGGAGGACGTGCTCTACCTGGAGTGGAACGCGACCGGCGGTGGTCGGAAGATCGTGCGCGCCATCGACACCTTCATCTTCCAGGACGGCATGATCCGCGTGCAGACTGTGGATTACACCGTCCAGCAGGCCTGACGAACAGGCGGAGGGGGATGCCAGATGAAGGCAGTCCGGCTGCACGAGTATGACAAGCGCCCGGTAGTCGAGGACGTCCCCGAGCCGGAGGCCACGCATCCCTTCGACGTGATCGTGCGCGTCGGCGGCGCGGGCCTGTGCCGCACGGACCTCCACATCGTGGAGGGCCAGTGGGCCGCGAAGAGCAACGTGGCCCTGCCCTACACGCTCGGCCACGAGAACGCGGGGTGGGTGCACTCCGTCGGGTCCGCGGTGGAGCACATCCAGCCCGGGGACGCCGTCATCCTGCATCCCTTGGTGACCTGCGGTTTCTGCAGGGCCTGCCGTGCCGGTGACGACGTGCACTGCGAGGACAACCAGTTCCCGGGGATCGACACCGACGGCGGGATGGCAGAGCTCATCAAGACGTCGGCCCGCTCGGTGGTGAAGCTCGCCCCCGGAGTGGAGCCTGCCTCGGTCGCGGCCCTCGCGGATGCCGGCCTCACGGCGTACCACGCGGTCAAGAAGGCCGCGCCGCTCCTCTACCCGGGCAGCACGTGCGTCGTCGTGGGGGCAGGCGGACTCGGTCACATCGGCATCCAGTGCCTGCGAGCGATGAGCCCCACCCGGATCGTCGTGCTGGACCGCAGCGAGGAGGCGCTAGCACTCACCCGTGACTGGGGCGCCGACGAGACGGTCCTGGTCGACGGCTCGCACGTCGACCGGGTGCTGGAGATGACCGACGGCAATGGCGCGGAGGTCGTCCTCGACTTCGTCGGCGAGCAGGGTGCGGAGCGCGACAGCTGGAACATGACGCGGCGTGCCGGCAGCGACTTCGTGATCGGGTACGGCGGCACGGTCGACATCCCCGCGATCGACGTGATCTCAACCGAGCGCAACGTCATCGGCAACCTCGTGGGCAGCTACAACGACCTCGTCGAGCTCATGGCTCTCGCGGCCGGCGGGAAGGTCTCGATGCTGACCCAGACCTACCCGCTCGACGCTGTCAACGACGCCATGGACGACCTCGACGCGGGCCGGCTCAGGGGACGCGGGATCCTCGTGCCGTAGGAGCCTCCTGAGCCGCTCGCGTACCAGGAGCGGCGGCGGTGGAGCCCGCACGACGCGATGACGGTCAACGAAGACCTGCGGGAGGACGCCGGTCCACGTGCGGCGTCCCGTGGGTGTGTTGCCCCTTCCACAGAGGCGAAATCGGGGCTTCTGTCTGTCGGTGGGAGCCGCTACGTTTGTTCGAACAGGTGTTCGAAGTCAACGTTGGGAGAGGCGGCATGGATCCGACCGACACGATGACCCGCGGCGGGCCTCCGGGCGCGAGCACGGGCTTCGATCCGGAGGAGGAGTGGCTGCGCGACGACCGCGCGCTGATCGACCTTGCCGTGGAGTCGGCGCTCGCTCAGAACCGCGCGCACGCCGCGCGGCTGGATGCGATGAGCCGCTTCCACGCGAACCGGGTGGCGGAGGTCGAGGCGGGGGACCGTTCCTCCGGCTTCTTCGCGCTGACCCCGCTGCAGGCGACGAAGGCGGAGTTCGCGCCGCTGCTCGCCGTGAGTGAGCTCGCCATCCAGATCGACCTGGACGTCGTGAACGGTCTGAAGGAGTGGTTCCCGACCCTCTGGGGCCGCTGCCTCGAGGGTCGCCTGGACGTGGGGCGCGCTCGGCTCGCCTACGACCAGCTCGCGAACCTCACCAACGAGGCGGACAAGCGGGCCTTCGCCGAGCTGGTCGCGGAGTACCTCGACAAGGTCGACGACCCTCGCGCGCCGATCTGTCCGGTGAGGTACTCCAGCTTCCAGCAGGCCGTGCGTCGTCGATGCCTCAAGTTCCCGCAGAAGGACGAGCAGCAGAGCTACGCCGAGGCGTACAAGAAGCGCAGGGTGAACCTGCGGACCGACGAGAACGGCATGGCCACCTTGACGGTGGTGACGTCCAGTCCGGATGCGATCGTGGCCGACTATCGGCTGACGTTGATCGCGAAGAAGCTCCGCCAGGCTGACGGCGAGACGCGCACCCTCGAGCAGCTCCGCGTCGACGCCCTGATCGACCTGATCCACGGCCGGCTGACGGTCGGCGCGACCGACGGTGAGCTCGAGGAGGACTCGATGCGGACGGCCGCGACCCGTCGGAGTCGATCACCAGGAACGAGTCCGTGGGCGCCTTCGCGCGGCCGATCATCAACGTCACCGTCCCGATCACCACGCTGCTCGGTCTGAGCGACGAGCCGGGACTCATGGCGGGTGGCGTCACCATCCCGGCCGAGCTGATCTGTGAGCTCGCGATGCGCCCGGATGCGACGTGGTACCGGATGCTGACGGACCCGGCGGGAGGGTTCCTCGAGCTGTCCACGGAGAGTTATCCCCCGACCGAGGCGATCTGGCGTTGGGTGGTGGCCCAGCACATGAAGTGCATCTGGCCCGGGTGTTGCCGGCCGGCCTCGGTGATCGACCTCGACCACCGGATCCCCTTCCCGCTCGGGAAGACCTCGACGCTGAACCTGCAGCCGCTGTGCCGCAAGCACCACCTGGTGAAGCACTCGGAGGGGTTCAAGGTCGTGCTGGAGGCAGACGGTTCGTACACCTGGACGAGCCGGTTCGGCAGCGTCTTCCGGACTCCGGCGCCCGAGTATCCCGTCGCCGTCTGGCCCGTTGACGACGCCCCGCCGCCGGAAGAGGCGAACGAACCCGCAGAGGCGAGCGAACCCGCAGAGGTGAGCGTTCAGGTGCTCGATGTCGAGGGTGAGTTCGCATCGATCATGGAACGAGAGTTCAGCGCGCTGATCGAGAGCTGCCGGCAGTGACCCAAGTCAACCGCGGCAGCCGCGGCCCAAGGGCGGACCAGGACCGGTACTAGCAAGGCATGCCTAATCACCCCTCACGGGTGATGCGTGCATGCGCATGGAGCGGTGACGGTGGAAGCAGAGGAGGGCGTCGAGTGCGTCCCTTTCCTGCTGAGACCGAAGGAGTGACACCATGTTGCGAAGCCGGACATCGAGATGGGCGAGGCTGCTTGCTCTCGCCGCCGCGGGCCTGGGACTGGTCGCGGCGCCGCTCGCTGCCAGCGCAGCCCCTGTCACCAGAGTCGAGATCTGCCACTACGACGCTGATCTGGCCGTCTACAAGCTGATCAAGGTGGCACCCGGCACGGCGGTGGACTATCACCTCAAGAACCACCCGGACGGCTATCCCGGTGGGGCAGTTCCGAACAGCCGCGGTACACGTTCGACAAGCACCTGCGCGATCGTGCACGGTGGACACAATCAACTTCGACGACGTGAACACAGTTCGGACAGTGAGATCGGACCGCTGACCACGTACGAAGGACTTCACGTGGACGAAGGCCTACGTGTTCCGCGCCGAACGCCCCGGATCCGCTTGGCTACGGCACCAGTTCCGCCCCGAACATCGGGTTCATCGGTTTCCCGCAGAGCAGCGACCCGCGCTCATGCGCGGTGAGCAACGTCGGAGACGTGGACTTCACCAGCGTCTTCCTCACCAACCCGACGAATGCCGGTGGCGACAACGGACAGCAGATCACGGTGACGATCAAGGCGTACGACGACGGATCCCTTGCGGGCGCCAAGTCGGTGGACCTCGCCAACGGAGCATCGCAGACCGTGCCGCTCGACTTCGACAGCGTCGACAGGCTGGAGATGTCGGCCGGCACCCAGTACTTCGGGATCGACGACCTGACCTACTTCCTGCCCGCCAGCTGAACACGGCACGACCAGCCGCCGGGAGTGCACCTCCCGGCGGCTGGTCTGGTGCCCGGCGCCTCCGGAGAGGACCTTCGCCTCGTGTCGGGCCGGGCCGGGCCGCTCTACCGTGAGCACAGGGCGGGGAGCGAGGGGTGTCGTGATGGCCGAGTTCATGCGCAACAGCGACTGGTTCGCCTGGGCGATGGAGCACGATCCGGGGCTGCGCTCGACCGTCGTCACCATCATCATGCTCGACCGGTCACCGGACTGGGACGTGGTGGTCGACAGGTTCGAGCGGATCGGACGAGAGATCCCGATGTTCCGTCAGCGGGTGGTGAGCTCGATGCCGCCTGCCCCTCCTCGCTGGGAGTTCGACCCGGACTTCGACATCGACTACCACGTGCGCCGTGTCATCGCGCCCCATCCTGGGACGTTCGACACCGTGCTCGAGATGGCCCGCCGGGCCGAGATGGCGGAGTTCGACCACGCCCGGCCGTTGTGGGAGGTGACGCTCGTCGACGAGCTCGCCGACGGCGGCTCCGCGCTCGTCTGCAAGCTCCACCACTCGCTCACCGACGGGATCGGCGGAGTCCAGATCGCGATGATCCTCTTCGACCCGACCGAGGAGCCGGAGGATCGCGGTCCGCTGCCACCCGAACCCGAGATGGAGCGGCCGTCGCCGCTCGACGGCGTCAGGTACTCCCTTCGGTACGCGGAGCTGATGGGCAGGCTCACTCGGACTGCGGTGCGCGGGGCGCCGGCCGCGATCGTAGGAGGCGTAAGACGTCCGCTCGGGAGCGTGCGGGCCGCGGCCGAGACCGCCGCGTCGGTGTACCGCACCGTTCGCCCGATCAACCACACAGGCTCCCCGATCATGAAGAGCAGGCGACTGGTGCGGAAGCTCGGCGTCCACGAGGTCCCCATGCCTGCGCTGAGGGAGGCCGCCCACCTCGCCGGCGGCACGCTCAACGACGCCTTCCTCGCCGGGGTCACGGGTGCGCTTCGCCGCTACCACAGCCACCACGGCGTCTCCGTCGAGGACCTCCACGTGACGATGCCGGTGAGCATCCGCGCCCAGGAGGACCAGATCGGCGGCAACCGCATCACGCTGATGCGATTCGACCTCCCCGTAGGCGTGGTCGACCCGGCCGAGCGGATCAGGCAGATCCACGGACGGACCGCGGCCATCCGTGACGAGCGGTCGTTGCCCTACACGCAGCTGATCGCCGGCGGCCTGAACCTCTTGCCCCGCTGGTACATCTCGGCCGTCCTGCGCCACGTGGACTTCCTGGCGAGCGACGTGCCCGGGATCCCGATCCCTGTCTATCTCGGTGGCGCGGCCGTGCGCATGCAGTACCCGTTCGGGCCGACGATCGGCGCCGGGGTGAACGTCACGCTGATGACCTACGTCGACACGTGTGCCCTGGGCATCAACGTCGACATCGGCGCCATCCCCGACTACGACGTCTTCTACGACTGCCTCGTCGCGGGGTTCGACGAGGTGACCGCGCTCGCCACGCCCGCGGAGTCCACGGCCGAGACCGCTGAGCAGGAGCCGAAGGCGCGTCGGAAGTCCGCGGCACAGCCCAAGCCCCCGGCACAGCGGAAGCCGTCGGCGACGGCGAAGTCGAGTACGACGAGTCGTCGGGAGACGGCTCGCTGACTCACCGGACCCCGGCGTCCCGGATCCGGGGCCAGGGCCGGGCGGCCTCCAGCTCGAAGGCCAGCTCCAGGAGGGTGCGTTCGTCGCCGTGGTCGGCGGAGAAGTGGCATCCGATCGGCAAGCCGCTCCTGGTCAGACCGAGCGGCAGCGAGATCGCCGGTCCGCCGGAGGCGTTGTTGAGCGGGGTGAACCCGACGTAGGCCTGGAGCCGCGGGAAGAGCACCTCGAAGGGCAGCGTCGCTGCCAGGTGGCCGAGCGGGGGAGTGGTGCGCGTGAGCACCGGCGACAGGACCACGTCGAGGCCGACGAAAGCCTTCCGGTACTCACGCGCGCTCCGGCGAAGGCGGTACAGCATCCCCGGCGTACGGGGGAGCTCCCGCCTGCACATGGCCGCCAGGCCGCGGGTGAGGTTGTCGGTCCTGGCGACGTCGAAGTCCGGAGCCAGGACGCGCCTTCCGGTGGTGGAGATCAGCAGGCCGAGCAGGCCCCAGTAGAGACTGAAGTCCTCGGCGAACCTCGTGCTCATGGGGATGGTCGTCTCCTCCACGTGGTGTCCGAGCTCGCTGAGAAGCTCGGCCGTCGAGAGCACGCACGCACGGGTCTCCTCGTCGGTGGCCACGCCGTTGGGCGAGTCGAGCACGACCCCGATCCTCAGCCGAGTCCGACTCGGCCCCTCCACGGAACGGACGGGTGGGAGCTTCGGGTTGCGCCAGTACGCCTCCGCACCAGCGTAGAAGCGGGCCGTGTCACGCACCGACCGGGTGAGAACGCCCTGCGTCACGATGCGCACCGGCAACTGGTTGTCGGCCACGTCGGGCACCAGGCGGCCGCGGGTCGGCTTGAGCCCCACGAGGCCGCATGCCGCCGCCGGGATGCGGGTGGACCCGCCGCCGTCGTTGGCATGGGCGATCGGGACCACGCCCGAGGCCACGAGAGCGGCAGAGCCGCCCGAAGACGCTCCGGCCGAGTACTCGCGGTCCCAGGGGTTGCGGACGGGCTCCTGGCGGACGTACTCGGTCGAGGCGCTCAGCCCGAACTCCGGCAACCGGCTCTTGCCCAGCACCGTCAGGCCCTGCGCCTTGAACTGCCTGACGAAGGGCCCGTCCTCGGTGGCCGGCCCGGCGACGAACGCCTCGGTGCCGTGGCCGGTCGGCAGGCCGGCTACGTCGACGTTGTCCTTGACGAAGGTCGGCACCCCGGCGAACGGGCCTTCGTCGAGCCGGTCGGCCGATGCCAGAGCGCGCTCGAAGTCCTCGCACTGGACCGCGTTGAGCAGCGGCTGCATGAGCTGCGCGCGGCGGACCGCGGCCTCGCAGGCCTCCCTTGCGCTGATCTCCTTCTTCCGGATCAGCCGGGCGAGCTCCGTGCCGTCGGCGTCACCGAGTACGTCGTGGCCGAAGGCATGAACCACCTTTCGCCCGGGCGGCATCACCGGCCCACCCGGTCGAACGTCACACGAGAGCCTTCGCCTTGAGGGCGTTGTACTCGTCCTCGGTGATCGTGCCGTCGTCGTACATGGCCTTGGCCTTGGCGATCTGGTCGGCGGGGCCGCCACCCTCGCCGGCGACCTGCTTGATGTACGCCTCCTGCTGCTTGCGGGCGTCCGCGTAGGTGGAGGCCTGACGCTCCGTCATGCCCTTGCCCCGCGCGATCACGTAGACGAAAGCGGTGAGGAACGGCAGGAAGATCAGGCCGAGGATCCACAGCGCCTTCCACCAGCCGGAGAGCTGATGGTCACGGAACAGGTCGCCGATGATCGCGAAGAGCACCATCAGGTAGGCGACGAAGGCGAAGCTGATGACGATGAACCAAACAACTTCCCAGAATGTCATCGCAGTCCCTTTCTTCTAGAACTGAGTCCCCCGTGTCTCCAGTCTGGGGGCGCGCACGATCGGGCAGCCTCGTCTGCTGCGGATGATCCTGGCCGCCGGACACAATGGGCGCATGGTGCGCCCCTGGGTACTCCACGTGGACCTCGACCAGTTCATCGCGGCGGTCGAGATCCTGCGTCGCCCCGAGCTCGAGGGGAAGCCGGTGATCGTGGGCGGGCGAGGGGACCCGACCGAGCGCGGCGTCGTCTCGACGGCCTCCTACGAGGCACGGAAGTGCGGGGTGGGTTCGGCGATGCCGCTTCGTACCGCCGCCCGCAAGTGCCCGGACGCGGTCTTCCTCCCGGTCGACGCGCCGGTGTACGAAGCGGCCTCCGCGAAGGTGATGGACACCCTCCGCTCTCTCGGCGTCGTGGTCGAGGTGCTCGGCTGGGACGAGGCGTTCCTCGGCGTCGAGACCGACGACCCCGAGGCCTTCGCAAGAAGGGTCCAGGAGGCCGTGCTCGAGGCCACGCAGCTCCACTGCTCGGTCGGCATCGGGGACAACAAGCTCCGCGCGAAGATCGCCACGGAGTTCGGGAAGCCGCAGGGGATGTTCCGCCTGACCGCGGAGAACTGGTACGACGTGATGGCGGACCGGCCGACCGACGCGCTGTGGGGGATAGGCAAGAAGACGGCCAAACGTCTTGCCGGGCTCGGCATCACCACGGTGGGCGAGCTGGCGAGGGCCGACGCCCGAAGGCTCGCCTCGGAGATCGGGCCGACGATGGGCCCGTGGTACCGCCGGCTCGGCCGCGGCGTCGACTCCTCACCGGTCGAGGGGACGCCCTGGGTCGCCCGCTCGCACAGCCGCGAGGCGACCTTCCAGCAGGACCTCACGGACTGGGCGCGCGTCGAGGACGAGGTCCGGCGGCTCTCCCGTCAGGTCACCGCGGACATCCAGCGCGAGCAGAGACCCGCGGTCCGGGTCGTCGTGAAGGTGCGGTTCGCCCCCTTCGACACCCACACCCGCAGCCTCACCCTCGACGGGCCGACCTTGGACGCCGCCGACCTCGAACGAGCCGCGGTCGACCTGCTCCACAGGTTCGAGCCCTCGCGGCCGGTGCGGCTGCTCGGCGTGCGCGCGGAGATGGTGCCGTCCGAGCCGTTTCCGTCGTAGCTAGGTGCGCTTCGCCCAGATCGAGGCGCCCTGCCAGTCGATGGCGACCACCGGCTCGTCGCCCACGACCCAGGCGTCGTGCCCGGGCGGCAAGGACATGACGTCGCCGGCTACGGACTCGGCCTCGGTCCCGTCGTGGAGGACCGTGTGCATCCGCCCGGCGAGCTGGTACTGCTGGTGCGGCGCCATGCACAGATCGGTGCCGGCCACCGGCTTCACGTGCTCGGACCACCTCCATCCCGGCTGGAGCGTGATCCTTCCGATCTGCGCACCGCCGGCGAGGTTCACGAGCTCCATCCGGAAGTGCTCGCCCTCACGGACCTCGTGCGGCTTGTCGAAGGAGAAGTGCTCGAAAACCTGCTCCGTCATGACTCCTCCAGAGTCGTCATCCCCCCGGTTCTTCGACTCTGCTCCGGGCGCGAGGGCCGGTCAATGACCCATCCGTGCGCCCCCGCTCCCGCGCGGCTCCCACGATTTGCCCGTTTCCTGCCCTACGGTCGTCGCGACCCCACCGAACGACTTGAGCGGAGGCAGACCGGTGCTCGCCGCCTTCCGTGTGAAGATCCGGGATCGACGGGGCAGTCTCATGGCCGCTCTCGTGGCGATGAGCGTCGCCCTGAGCCTGGCGACTGTCGCATCGGCTCCCGCGGAGGAGCTGGGCGACAAGCAGCGACGAGTCCACCGCGAGATCGAGCAGGCCCAGCAGGAGCTCCGGCACTCCTCCAAGGCGCTGGTTCGGGCCACGGTCCGCGTCGAGGATGCAGAGCGCCGGCTCGACGCGGCCGAGCGAGAGCTGGACGCCCGTCGCGCGGAGCTCGCGGCGGCGGAGGTCCTCGACGCGCAGATGCAGTCCGAGCTCGACGCCGCGACCGCGCGACTCGAGCGCGCGCAGGCCGCCCTGGCACGCGGACGCAGGAGTCACCGGGTCCAGGAGCAGAGGCTGCGCAGTATCGCGGCGGAGACCTACCAGACGGGTTCCCCGGAGCTGTTGGGGGTGACCCTCGTGCTCACCTCGCGCGACCCGGCCGAGCTGAGCACCCAGCTCAACGTCGTGCGGAACGTCATGGACCGGGAGGAGGCGACCCTCCAGAGGCTGGACGCATCGAGAGTCCTGCTCCAGCTCCAGGAGCGTCGGGTCGCGGAGGCGCGCAAGGAGGTGGCGGTCCGCCGCGAGGAGGCCGCGAAGACCCTCGCGCGCACGCGCGTCCTGGAGAGCCAGGCCGCCGCAGCGTCGGACCGCGTCACGGTGCTCCTCCGCGAGCGCACGGAAGCACGCCGAGAGGCAGCCCGCGCCAAGCGGGACGACCAGCAGAGGCTCGAGCAGCTCCAGAGCGAGCGCGACCGGATCTCCGAGCTGATCCGCCAGCGCGAGGCCCGGCTGCGCAGGAAGCTCTCCAAGGCCGCGATCGAGAGGGCCAAGAAGGCGTCCCAGTCGCGCACCGCTCCGCTGATGAAGCCGATCGACTCCTACATCACCTCGCCCTACGGCATGCGGCTGCACCCCGTCTACCACCGGTGGACCCTGCACGACGGCACCGACTTCGGCGCCGGCTGCGGCACGCCGATCCGGGCCGCCGCCTCGGGCCGGGTGATCGGCCGCTACTACAACGTCGGCTACGGCAACCGGGTGATCATCGCGCACGGCTACCTGCGCGGGGTCTCGGTCACGACCACGTACAACCACCTCAGCGGTTACTCGACCTACGTCGGCCAGCGAGTACGACGGGGCGACGTCATCGGCTTCGTGGGAACGACGGGCTACTCGACCGGGTGCCACCTGCACTTCATGGTCTTCGTCAACGGGCACACCGTCGACCCGATGAACTGGCTCTGACGTCCCCGACCGGGTGACCTTGGGCCCTGGCCCGTTGCGGCGGCACGAGAGTGTCATGGGGGCCAGGAGGTTGCGCCATGAACCCGAAGGCCCCCGTACCCGCGTCCTTGACCTTCCTCGGAGCCACCCGGACGGTCACCGGCAGCAAGTTCCTCGTCGAGAGCGAGGGGGCCCGCGTCATGGTCGACTGCGGCCTCTTCCAGGGCGAGCGCGTGTGGCGGCGGCGCAACTGGGAGCAGCTCGCGGTCGACCCCTCGAAGGTCGACGCCGTCGTGCTGACCCACGCGCACCTCGACCATTGCGGCTACCTGCCCGTCCTGGTCCGCAACGGTTTCAACGGTCCGGCGGTCTGCACCCCCGAGACGGCCAAGCTCGCCGCGATCGTGCTCCGCGACGCCGCCCACCTCGCCGAGGAGGACGCGGAGCACGCCAACCTCTACGGCTACTCCAAGCACACCCCGGCGCTGCCGCTGTTCGACACCGGCGACGCGGAGAAGGCGATCTCGCTGCTCAGCCCGGTCGACCACGACACGCCCGACCACCCTCCCGGGCGACATCGGCGTGGAGCTCCGGTCGGCGGGACACATCCTCGGGTCGGCCTTCGCGGAGCTCGACGTCGCCGGCGCACGGCTGCTCGTCAGCGGCGACCTGGGCCGTCCCGGGCACCCGCTGCTGCTCCCACCGGAGACGCCTCGGGACGCCGACGTCGTGGTCGTCGAGTCGACGTACGGGGACCGGCAGCACGAGGAGGCGGCCATGGGTGACGAGGTCCTCGCCGAGGCCATCCGGACCACGATCGGGCGGGGCGGTGTCGTGCTGATGCCCGCGTTCGCCGTGGACCGGACGTTCGTGCTCCTGATGACCCTCGCCCGGCTCGAGACCGAGGGACGCATCCCCGCGGTGCCGGTGTACGTCGACAGCCCGATGGCGCTGCGTGCCCTCGACGTCTACAAGGAGGTCATCCGCGAGCACGACGGGCAGCTGCGTCCCGAGGTCACGATGGCAAGCACGTCGTACCGGCCGAGCCACCTGAAGCTGATGCCCGGCCGTGAGGAGTCGGTCAAGCTCAACCGCCCCGGCAAGCCGTGCATCATCATCTCCGCCTCGGGCATGGCCACGGGAGGCCGCGTGCTGCACCACCTGGCCCACCAGCTGCCGAACCATCGCAACAGCGTCGTGCTCACCGGCTTCCAGGTGCCGGGCACACGCGGTCGCGCGCTCGCCGACGGGGAGAAGCAGCTGAAGATCCACGGCCGCTACGTGCCGGTGCGGGCGCAGGTGTTCGTCACCAACGCCTACTCCGCCCACGCCGACGCCACCCAGATGGTGCAGTGGCTCTCGGGCATGAAACCGCCGGAGATCGCCTACGTCGTCCACGGCGAGGAGGAGGCCGCGCGGGCCCTCGCGGCCCGGCTGACGGGCGAGCTCGGGTGGAACGCGATCGTCCCGCGCTACCTCGAACGCGTCCGGCTGGACTGAACGGGGTCACTAGGCTCGCGGTATGCGAGTGGAGCGAGCATGACCAGATACGTCGCGATCGGGGACAGCACGGTGGAGGGGCTCTGGGACCCCGGCCCCGAAGGGGTGTACGTCGGATGGGCGGACCGTCTCGCCCGCCACCTGAGGACGGTCCATCCCGACCTGACCTACGCCAACCTCGCGGTGAGGGGCATGACGGCCCACGAGGTCCGCACGACCCAGCTCGACCGGGCGCTCGCGCTGCGCCCCGACATCGCGGTCGTCGTGGCGGGAGTCAACGACGTGCTGCGCCCGCGGTTCGACCGGGAGGTGCTGCGCGAGGACCTGCTGGCGATGCACGCCGCGCTGCGCGACGCGGGGGCGCGGGTCGCGTCGTTCACGATGCCGGACATGGCCAAGGTCGCTCCGCTGGCCGTCGTACTCAGGGGGCGCCTGAGGGCGCTCAACGAGATCACGCTGGAGGCCGCCGAGCGCTACGGCACGGCCGTGGCGGACCTCGCGGCCGAGCCGCTGTCGTCCGACCCGGCCATGTGGCACGAGGACCGGCTCCACGGCAACAGCGAGGGACACCGTCGTATCGCGCTCGCGCTCGCCGAGTGCCTGGGGGTCGACGCAGGTGACTGGCGAGAGCCGGTCCCCGAGTTCTCGCAGGAGCCGCTGCCGCTCGTCGTCGCCCGAGAGCTGGCCTGGGTCGCGACGCACCTCGTGCCGTGGCTCTGGGGCCGTGTCACGTCCCGCGAACCCGAGGCGCCGCCCGCCTGCAAGCGACCCGACCTGCTACCGGTCGACTGAGCCTGCGCGAGGTCGCGCACGCTGCCACCCGGCTAGTAGTCGAGCTTCGCGAACCCCTCGTCGAGTGCCTTGATCGCGAGGTGGCGGCCCAGGGTGATCATCTCCGAAGCCCTGTGGAAGTCCAGGGTCCGGCAGGCGTCCTTCGGGACCGAGATCAGCAGGTCGGGAGGGTAGCCGGCGAGCCGGTACCTGTTGACCACGCTCTGCACGGCGTCCAGCGACAGCTCCATGACGTCGAGCGTGCGGAGACCGGGTGGGAGCACCCCGAAGACCTCCTCCTCCGCCACCTCCTCGGCTACCTCCTCCGGCGCGCTCCCTGGGGTTGTGTTGCGCCCACGGCTGAGCTTGCCGGCGACGAGGCGGACCAGGTCTGCGTCCATGACGTGGGCCGCAGTACGCCGGAAGCGCTCGAGCCACTCCTCGACCGGCCGTGGCTCCGAGGTCTCCTGCACCGGACCCCGACCGCGAGGCTCCTCCAGCTCGCCGGACAGGGAGACCGCCACCGTGACGTCCGAGTTCGCCGAGGTCGTCGGGGCGATCGGGATCGGGTTCATCAACCCACCGTCGGCGAGTAGCCGGCCGTTGAGCATCACCGGCGTGATCACGCTCGGCAGGGCGATGGACGCGCGGATCGCCGCGTCGACGGGCCCACGCTGGAACCACACCTCCTTGCGCGCGAGCAGGTCGGTGGCGACCGCGGTGAACGGGATCGGCAGCTCCTCGATCACGGCGCCCCCGAGCAGCTCGCTCACCCGGGCGAGGATCTTGTCCGCGCGGATCGCGCCAGGCGCCCTGATCGACACGTCGAGGAGCTTCAGGACGTCGCGCTGGTTCATGCCGGTCACCCAGTCGGCGTACTCACCCAGCCGCCCCGCGGCGTGGAGGCCGCCCACCAGGGCGCCCATGGAGGTGCCGGCGATGCTGACGATCTCGAAGCCCCGCTCCTCGAGGACCTCGATGATCCCGATATGGGCATAACCGCGCGCCCCGCCACTGCCCAGGGCGAGGGCGATGCGCTGAGGTCCGGCCATGCCTTCGATGCTGCCACGTGGCCTGCGTGCGCGAAGGAACTCTGGGCCCGATAAGTCCCGGTGGTTCGGGTCCTAGGGCCCTTATTGCGGCGGGGGTACCGACCTAGCCTCCCAATGAGGAGGCGCGATGTTCGCCGTACGGATTCACGGAAGGGGCGGCCAAGGAGCCGTCACCGCGGCCGAGATGCTGTCAGTCGCGGCGTTCGACGAGGGCAAGCACGCCCAGGCGTTCCCGACCTTCGGGTCGGAGCGGACCGGGGCGCCGGTGGTGTCGTTCTGCCGGATCGACGACAAGCCGATCCGCCTGCACGAGCCGATCACCGAGCCCGACGCCCTGATCGTCCAGGACCCCACGCTGCTCCACCAGGTGAACCTGTTCGCCGGCCTTCGCCCCGACGGGTACCTCCTGGTCAACACCTCCCACCGGCTCGCCGACATCGGCCTCGAGTCGCTCGTCGGCACGCTCGACGGCCGCGCCGTCGCCGTACCGGCAACCGACTTCGCCCGGGAGCACCTCGGCCGGCCGCTGCCCAACGCCGCGCTCCTCGGCGGGTTCGCCGCGCTCACCGGGCAGGTCTCCTTGAAGGCCGTCGCCGACGCGATCAGGGAGCGCTTCCCGGGGCAGGTCGGCGAGGGCAACGTCCGCGCCGCCGAGGCCGCCTACGACCATGTGCAGAAGGTGATGAAGGAGATGGCCGATGCTTAGCCAGATCGAGGGGTCACAGGCCGTCGCCAAGGCGGTCGGCCTCTGCCGGCCCGAGGTCATCGCGGCCTACCCCATCTCCCCGCAGACGCACATCGTCGAAGCGCTGTCGGACATGGTGCGGACCAGTGACCTCAGCGGGTGCGAGTACCTCATGGTCGAGTCCGAGTTCGGCGCGATGTCCGCGTGCATCGGCGCCTCGGCAGCAGGTGCGCGCACCTACACCGCGACCTCGAGCCAGGGCCTGCTGTTCATGGCCGAGGCACTCTTCAACGCCTCCGGCCTCGGCCTGCCGATCGTGATGACGGTGGCCAACCGCGCCATCGGCTCGCCGATCAACATCTGGAACGACCACTCCGACGCGATGTCGATGCGTGACTCCGGCTGGATCCAGCTCTACGCCGAGTCGAACCAGGAGGCGGTGGACCTCCACCTCCAGGCCTACCGGCTCGCGGAGTCGCTCTCCGTGCCGGTCATGGTGTGCATGGACGGCTTCGTGCTGACCCATGCCTTCGAGCGCGTCGACCTGCCGAGCCAGGAGCAGGTCGACGCGTTCCTCCCGTCGTTCGTGCCGCAGCAGATGCTCGACCCCGAGGACCCGGTCACGATCGGCGCGATGGTCGGGCCCGAGGCGTTCGCCGAGGTCAAGTACCTCATGCACGCCAAGCAGATGGAGGCCCTCGACGAGATTCCGGTGATCGCGGACGACTTCCGGCGCGCCTTCGGGCGTGCCTCGGGGGGTCTCCTCAAGCCCTACCGCATGGAGGACGCGGAGACCGTGGTCGTCGCACTCGGCTCCGTCCTCGGCACGATCGAGGAGGTCGTCGACGACCTGCGGGACGAGGGCGTCCCGGTCGGACTCCTGGGCATCAGCTGCTTCCGCCCCTGGCCGGTCGCGGAGGTGCGCGAGGCGCTGAGCCGTGCCAAGCGCGTGGTCGTCGTGGAGAGGGCGTTCGCGGTCGGCGCCGGCGGCATCGTCGGCCAGAACACCCGTGACGCGACACGCGGGCTCCCGATGGACGTGTACGACGTCGTGGCCGGACTCGGAGGGCGGCCCATCACCCGGGCCTCGCTGCGAGGGCTGCTCGACGACGTGCTCGCCGGCAGCGTCGACTCGCAGCGTCTGCACTTCCTCGACCTCGACTTCGCCCTCGTGCAGCGCGAGCTCGAGAGGTCCCGCCACGGGAAGCGACCGGGACCGCACGCGGAGCACATGCTGCGCGACGTCGGCACCGTCGCATCCGGGGCCTACGAGTAGGAGGCGTGCCATGGCATACCAGGAGATCAAGCTGTACCAGGCCGGGACGTTCGTGGCCGGGAACCGGCTGCTCGACCCCGAGCAGCGGTCCGTGCAGGCGCGGATGGGGCGCTCGAACAGCCTGACGTCGGGCCATCGCGCCTGCCAGGGCTGCGGCGAGGCGCTCGGTGCGCGCTACGTGCTCGACGCCGCGATGCGCGCGACGGGCGGGAAGGTCGTGGCGGCGAACTCCACCGGCTGCCTCGAGGTGTTCTCCACGCCCTACCCTGAGTCGTCGTGGCAGCTGCCGTGGCTGCACTCCCTGTTCGGCAACGGGCCGGCGGTGGCCGCGGGTGTCGCGGCGGCGCTGCGGGCCAAGGGCCGGGACGACATCCGGGTCGTGGGCCAGGCTGGTGACGGCGGCACCGTCGACATCGGGTTCGGCTGCCTCTCGGGGATGTTCGAGCGCAACGACGATGTGCTCTTCGTCTGCTACGACAACGAGGGCTACATGAACACCGGTGTGCAGCGCTCCGGCGCGACGCCTCCCGCCGCGCGGACGGCCAACACCAAGGCGATCGGGCCGGAGCCCGGCAACGTCTTCGGGCAGGGGAAGAACGTCCCGCTGATCGCGATGGCGCACGAGATCCCCTACGTGGCGACCGCGACTGTCGCCGAGCTGCGTGACCTGGAGTACAAGGTCGAGAAGGCGATGACCTTCCGCGGCGCTCGCTACCTGCACGTGTTCGTGCCGTGCCCGCTCGGCTGGGGCGCCGCCTCCGCCGACACGGTCAAGCTCGCGCGGCTCGTGAAGGAGACCGGCATCTTCCCGGTGTTCGAGGCCGAGCACGGACAGGTCACCGAGGTGTCGAAGATCCGGCGGCAGGTGCCTGTCGAGGAGTACCTCAAGCTCCAGAAGCGCTACGCCCACCTGTTCGGTGAGCATCCGCGGCCCGACATCGTGGCGCGGATCCAGGCCGGCGCGGACCACAACATCGCGCGCTTCGGACTGCTGCCCGAACCGGAGAGCAACGGCCCTGTGGGCAGCCAAAGCGGAGGAGATGTGTGATGGACAAGCCGTTCGCGATCACCCTCGACATCGGCTCGAGCCGGGCGAACAAGACCGGCTCCTGGCGAACCGAGCGCGCGGTCTACACGAACCGGATGCCGCCCTGCAACGACGCCTGCCCCGCCGGCGAGAACATCCAGGCCTGGCTCTACGAGGGCGAGGAGGGCGGCGCCGGCTACGAGCGCGCCTGGCGCAAGATCATGGAGGACAACCCGTTCCCCGCGATCATGGGCCGCGTCTGCTACCACCCGTGCGAGACCGCGTGCAACCGCGCCCAGCTCGACGAGGCGGTAGGCATCAACTCCGTCGAGCGGTTCCTCGGTGACGAGGCGATCAGGCAGGGATGGAGGGTGTCCGTCGACGTGCCCGCGACGGGGAAGCGGGTCCTCGTGATCGGGGCCGGGCCCTCCGGCCTGTCCGCGGCCTACCACCTCGCGCGCCGCGGCCACGAGGTCACGATCAAGGAGGCCGGCCCGATGGCGGGCGGCATGATGCGCTTCGGCATCCCGAAGTACCGCCTCCCGCGCGATGTCCTCGACGCCGAGGTGCAGCGGATCCTCGACCTCGGCGTGACCCTCGAGCTCGACGCGAAGGTCACCGACCTGATGGCGGTCAAGCACGAGTACGACGCGGTCTTCCTCGCCGTGGGCGCGCAGCTCGGCAAGCGCGCCTACATCCCCGCCGGGTCCGCCTCCCACATGCTCGACGCGGTGACCATGCTCCGCGACCTGGAGACCGGAGAGCAGCCCCTGTTGGGCCGACGCGTCGCGGTGTACGGCGGAGGCAACACCGCCATCGACGCGGCCCGCACCGCCAAGCGTCTCGGGGCGTCCGAGGCGATCGTCGTGTACCGGCGCAACAAGGACCGCATGCCCGCGCACGAGTCGGAGTTCATGGAGGCCGAGGAGGAGGGTGTCCTCTTCAAGTGGCTGACCACGATCAAGCAGGTCGACCAGGGCAAGCTCCTGATCGAGAAGATGGAGCTCGACGAGACCGGCTTCCCGCAGCCGACCGGTGAGTTCGAGGAGCTCGACGCCGACTCGCTCGTGCTCGCGCTGGGGCAGGACACCGACCTCTCCCTGCTCGACGACGTGCCGGGCCTGGTCGTCGACAAGGGCGTCGTCTCCGTCGGACCGGACATGATGACCGGTTGCCCCGGCGTGTTCGCCGGAGGCGACATGGTGCCGTTCGAGCGGTCGGTGACCGTCGCTGTAGGCCACGGCAAGCGGGCGGCCCGTCGCATCGACGACTGGCTGTCGGGGGCCGCCCCCGAGCCCGCCGTACGCCCCGCGCTTGCGACGTACGACACGCTGAACACCTGGTACTACGCCGACGCCCCGCGCACGCACCGGCCGGTGCTCGAGCGCGCACGGAGGGAGTCGACGTTCGACGAGGTGGTGCAGGGGCTCGACGAGTCCAACGCGCTCTACGAGGCCCGGCGCTGCATGTCGTGCGGCAACTGCTTCAGCTGCGACAACTGCTACGGCGTCTGTCCCGACAATGCCGTGATCAAGCTCGGCCAGCCGGGGGAGAAGTACCTCATCGACCTCGACTACTGCAAGGGCTGTGGGCTCTGCGTCGCCGAGTGCCCGTCCGGGGCGATCCAGATGTTCCCCGAGGAGATCTGACCGCGCTCCCCAAACCCGGTGGCTACGGCTGGTCCTTGACCCAGAGGCAGAAGGGGTGCCCGGCCGGGTCCAGGTAGACCCGGACGTCGCGCTGCGGCTGGTAGTCCGCGAGATGTGCGCCGCACGCGAGCGCGTGCCCGCCTGCCTCGTCGAGGTCCTGCACCTCGATGTCGAGGTGCATCATGATCTGCTGCTCGCCAGGCTTCGCCGGCCAGGTCGGCGGCACGTGGTCCGGCTCGGTCTGGAACGAGAGCCCCGGTCCGTCGCCGGGATGCGCGAGCATCACCCAGCCCGGCTCGCTCCACTTGCGTCTCCAGCCGAGCAGCCGCTCGTAGAAGGTGGCGAGCTCGTCCGCGTCCGGGGCCCCGATGACCAGGCCCGAGATGCGGGGGAGCGTTGTCTTGTGGTTCCCCGTGTTCACCCCTCCGAACCTAGGGGGTCTGCGGGACTCGCGTGGGTTGTTGCGGTGTGTCGTGCGAGAGACTGCTACCTCCCCCGCAGAGAGGATGTGCATGATCACCGGCCTGATCGCCCTTCTGGCGTGCCAGCTGCTCGGCGAGCTCGTCGTCCGCACGCTGGACGTCCCGGTCCCCGGTCCCATCGTCGGGATGGTGCTGATGTTCCTCCTGCTCCAGCTCCGTGACCCGCGCGCCGAGTCGGGGCTGGTGCAAGCGCCCGAGACGCTCCTGCGGTACCTGCAGCTGCTCTACATCCCGGCAGGTGTGGGCGTGGTCGGCTACCTCGGCGTCCTCGGCGCGTCCGCCCTTCCGATCTCGGTGGGACTCGTCGCCGGCTGGCTGGTCGCGCTCCTGGTGACGGCGGGGACCGCCGCACTCGTGCTTCGGCTCACCGGCGATCGGAGGGTGGTCCGGCGGTGATCCTCCACCTCGACGACGCCTGCTCCTGGCTCCTCGGCTCGCCGCTGTTCGGGGTGACGCTCACGCTCGTGGCCTACAAGGCCGCGCGCGAGCTGTGGGAGCGCACGGGGAGGCACGCGACGCTCAACCCGGTCCTGGTCGCGATCGTGCTCGCGGGCGGCACCCTCCTGCTCCTCGGGGTCGACTACGAGGACTACATGGTCGGCGGGCAGTACATCGCCTTCCTCCTGGGGCCCGCCACCGTCGCCCTAGCCCTCCCGCTCCACTACGAGGCACCCCTGGTGCGGCAGGCGGTCTGGCCGGTCCTGGCGGGTCTCCTCGTGGGGTCCGCCGCGTCGATCGCCGTGACGTTCTGGATCACGAGGGCCCTCGGCGGCGACGAGCAGCTGGCCTTGTCCATGGCGCCGAAGTCGGCCACCACGCCGGTGTCGATCGCGCTCGCGGAGTCGTTCGGAGGCATCCCCGCGCTGACCGCGGTGTTCACGATCATCACCGGGGTGATCGGAGCGGTCGCCGCCCCCGCCGTACTCTCCCTGCTGCGGTTCCGGGACCTGCGGGTCCGCGGTCTCGCCATCGGCGCCTCGTCGCACGGCATCGGCACTTCGCGGGCCCTCGAGGAGCACCCCACCGAGGGGGCGTTCTCCGGGCTCGCGATGGGACTGAACGCCCTGGCCACGGCGCTCCTGCTGCCGCTGCTCCTGCCCCTCCTGCGCTGATCTGGACGTCCCGCGAAGTTCGTCCCCTTCGACCTGATCCGTCAGGACCTTGGCCCCTGTGGCCGGAGTGTGCCCTCGGGCGATGGTTGCACTGTCAACAAGACATCGACCGGGCCGAACCAGGCCCACCCGACCAAGGAGCACAAGCATCATGCGACGCAGGACATTCGACGCACTTCTGACCGTCGGCGGCCTCATCGTGGCGACCGTCCTCGTCGCCGCGGGCGGCCTGCTCATGTGGGCCAACAGCTTCATCGACGACCAGGTCAGCACGCAGCTCTCGGCACAGCAGATCTACTTCCCCGAGGCGGGCAGCGAGAGCGCCGCCGACCCGGCCGTCAAGGAGTACATCGCCCCCTACCTCGGCCAGAAGGTCACCACGGGTGAGCAGGCTCGCGTGTACGCCGACCACTACATCGCCGCTCACATCGAGGGCATGACCGGTGGCAAGACCTACGCGCAGCTGAGCGCCGAGTCGCGGGCCAACCCCGACGACGAGGAGTTGGCCGGCCTCGTGGCCACCACCTTCAAGGGCGAGACCCTGCGCGGCCTCCTTCTCAACGCCTACGCGTTCTGGCAGATGGGGCAGATCGCTCTCTACGGCGCGATCGCGGCCTTCGTCGGGGCGGCTCTGATGGCCATCCTGAGCATCCTCGGCATGGTCCACCTGCGCCGGGTGCCGGTTGAGCAGGAGGTCCGTCTCGGTATGGGTGTCCAAGCGGCCACCGCCTGACCAGCCGAGACAGCAGGGCCCGGATCGCGGCGGTCCGGGCCCTGTCGCATGCTCAGGCGACGTCGCGGCCCAGATAGGCGAGCAGCTTCTCCCCGGGGGAGGCGTCGGCGGACGGGCCGAGCGCGGGCCGGAATCGCCCCGGTCGGTCGGCCTCGGTGACGAGCACGGGGGCGATGCGGAGCAGGTCGTTCGCGAGATCGTCCGGGATCGGCCGGCGGGCGCCACAGGCCGTTGCCACGTCCCAGCCGTGCACCGTCACCTCGAGGGCACCCGCGCTGGTGAGGACCGGCGAGGTGAGCGGGCGTCCGTCGACGACGACGTCCCGGGAGCCGCCGGGAGACATCCGGTCCTGGTCGGCCGACCACTCGGCGAGGATCTGGCACGCGCGAGCGCGCAGCGCGCCGACCAGGTCGACCGGCGGCCTCCTCGGCGTGACGCGCACCCCCACCCGGCGTACCGTCCCGGCCTCGTGCAGCGAGGTGAGCGAGTCCTCCATGTGCACCAGCAGCGAGCGGAGGTCCCAGCGCGCGCAGGGTGTCGGCGCCGCCATCAGCTCCGGCGTGACGAGCGCGAGGCTGACCCGGGTGTAGCCGATGGCACGTTCGAGCAGCTCGACGCCACGCCAGGGGTACGACGCCGAGGACGGCTGGACGGTCACCCTGGGAGCACCTCGGGGAGGCCGAACGCGTCGAACAGGCGGGTGTCGAAGAAGCATCCGACGTGCGAGACCTTGCCGTCGGTCACGGTGAGCACCTGGATCTGGAACGCGCGGTGGATGCCGTCCTGGTCGCGCATGTACAACGCGAACGCCGGCTGGCCGTTGGCGTCCGCGCGCCGCATCCGCATGTCGGCGGGTCCGCTCGCCGGACACTGGGACGAGATGAGGTTCCCGATCGTGCGGGCGCCCTGGTACCAACCGGTGAAGGGCGGCATCTCCCAGATCGCGTCCTCGGTGAACATGCTGACGATCGCGTCGACGTCGTAGTTCTCGAAGGCGGCGACGTACCTGTCGAGGAGCTGACGGCTCTCGGGCTCGGTCGGCTCCACCACGTCGTCCCGGCTGAGGGCGGCCTGGTCGAGCTGCGCGCGCGCCCGTTGGAGCATGCTGTTGACCGCGGCGGTGGTGGTCCCGAGCGCCTCGGCGACCTCGGCAGCCCGCCAGGCCAGCACCTCGCGGAGCACGAGCACGGCTCGCTGGCGGGGCGGAAGGTTCTGGAGCGCCGCCACGAACGCCAGCCGGATGCTCTCCCGGGAGGTGACCACGGAGGCCGGGTCGTCGGGCAGGTCCGACACGAGTGCGTCGGGGACCGGCTCCAGCCAGGGCACCTCGGGCTGCTGAACGAGGGTGCCGTAGGGGTCCGACGACTCCTGCCCCAGACCCGTGGGCAGCGGTCGCCGGCCCCGGCTCTCGAGCGCTGTGAGGCAGGCGTTCGTGGCGATGCGGTAGAGCCAGGTGCGCATCGAGGAGCGGCCCTCGAAGGTGTCCTGGGACCGCCACGCCCGGAGATAGGTCTCCTGGACGAGGTCCTCCGCGTCGTGCACCGAGCCGAGCATCCGGTAACAGTGCGCGAGGAGCTCGGGACGGTACCGGTCCAGGTTCGACAGGTCCTGGGTCTCCGAGGGCTGCGTGGGTGTCGTCATGGTGTCAGGCCTTCTGGGGAACGGGCTGCTGCTCGAGCGCGGCCGGGTCCATGTAGAGGACCTCCCACAGGTGGCCGTCCGGGTCCTGGAAGCTGCGGGAGTACATGAACGCATCCGACTGCGGCTCGTTCGACCGGGAGGCGCCGGTGGCCAGAGCCGTGTCCGCGAGCCGGTCGACCTCCTCACGACTCTCGGTGGAGATCGCCATGATCGCCTCCGTCTGGTTGGTCGAGTCGGCCACCTCCTTCGGGGTGAAACCCGAGAAGTAGCTCTCGCTCAGCAGCATCACGCAAGCGAGGTCGCTGACCACAAGGCACGCGGCCTTGTCGTCGGTGAACTGCGGGTTGAACTCGAACCCGAGCCCCTTCCAGAACTCGACCGAGCGCTCGAGGTCCTTCACGGGGAGGTTCACGAAGATCATGCGGCTCATGGGCGGTGCTCCTGACGGTGAGGTGAGGCCGTTCGAGCAGTTGGACCTGTGCGGCGGCCGGAACTCATCGGTCCCGACCGAAACCGCCGTGCATCCCTCTGGTCTACACCTGCGCGGGCATACTCGGAAACAGGATTCGCAGACGAGAGGACGCTCATGTCGGTGGCCAATGCACTCCTGGTCGACGCCTTCGGCCGGGTCAAGGACGCAGTGCACGAGGCGGTCGAGGGGCTGACCCGGGAACAGCTCACCTACCGCGTCGACCCGGACGCGAACACGATCGCGTGGCTAGTCTGGCATCTCACCCGGGTCCAGGACGACCACGTGGCCGCTCTGGCCGACATCGAGCAGGTGTGGCACCGCGACGACTGGAGGACCAGGTTCGCCCTGCCGTTCGGCCGTGACGTGATCGGCTACGGCCAGCGGTCGGAGGAGGTCGCCGCGGTCGACGTACAGCCGGACCTGCTGCTCGACTACCACGACGCGGTTCATGCACAGACCGCCTCCTACGTAGAGGGCCTGCGTGACGAGCAGTACGACGAGGTGGTCGACCGACGGTGGGACCCGCCGGTCACCCGTGCCGTCCGGCTGGTCAGCGTGGTGGACGACGACGCGCAGCACGTCGGACAGGCGGCGTTCCTCAGAGGTGTGGTGCAGCGACTGGGGGTGTGAGCCCTCAGGGGTTCTCGGGCATCGGGCCGACCTGCATGAGCGCCTGTCGCCGGGCGGGAGTGGTGCTCATGTCGGGGTTCACCCTGTGTGTCGTGAATCGAGCGGCGCATCCGCTCTCATCCGACAAGACGTCCATGCGACCCGTTTGGTTGCACGGCCGTGCTGTCCGATCTGGTCTCCCTGGGCCAGATGGCTCCTGGCTCGCATGTGCGCACCGATGGGTCGTTTGCACCTTGTCCCACTTGGGCCCGCCGGGCGAGAGTGAACGGGAACCTTGCAAGTCACGGTCCAGCTCTGGGAGGGGCGGCCTCGGGCCGACACACGAGCCGAGGCACGAGCAGGATCTGGGTGAACCAGGCAAGCTTCCGAGCAGTGGGGCCAGTTTCGGTGTCGAGCGCGCGGACCGTGCGCGCCCGGACCGGCGGGGGAGCACTTCCTTGCGGGCAAGTGTGCGCTTCCGTTCGAGCCAGGTCACCGACCGAATCATGGAGCAGGCGCCGAAGAGGAGTGCGCAATGACAAGCAGCATCCGGATCAGAGAACCGGCGGCGGTCGCCGTCGTGCTCGCCTTGATCGCAGCCCTGGCGGTGGTGGTGGTGGCAGGCAGTCGCCTGGCGCCGGCGCAGGCATTCCCCGGGCAGAACGGAAAGATCGCGTTCTCGAGCACCCGCGACGGGGGCTTCGAGATCTACAGCATGAACCCGAACGGCACCGGGGTGGACCGGCTGACCAACAACGCCAACAACGTCGAGGACACCCAACCGGCGTGGTCGCCGGACGGGACGAAGATCGCGTTCGCGTCCAACCGTGACGGCGGCCTCGAGATCTACAGCATGAACGCCAACGGGACCGGGGTGGACCGACTGACCAACAACGCCAACAACGTGGTGGACTTCGAGCCGGCCTGGTCGCCGGACGGGACGAAGATCGTGTTCGCCTCGACGCGTGACGGAGGCGACTTCGACATCTTCACCATGAACGCGAACGGCACGGGAGTGGACCAGCTCTCCAGCAACAACAACGTGCAGGACCGCGAGCCGGCATGGTCGCCCAACGGCGCGAAGATCGCTTTCTCGTCCAACCGGGACGGCGGCTTCGAGATCTACAGCATGAACCCGAACGGGACCGGGGTTGACCGGCTGACCAACAATGGCAACAACGTCTTCGACACCGAGCCTGCCTGGTCGCCGAACGGAGCCAGGATCGCGTTCGGGTCCAACCGCGACGGTGGGTACGAGCTCTTCAGCATGAACGCGGGCGGTGGCGGCGTCGACCGGCTGACCAACACCGCTCCCAACAGGGCGAACGACCTGGCGACCTGGTCCCCCGACGGCACGAGGATCGCCTTCACGTCGGACCGGGACGGCAACTACGAGATCTACAGCATCAACGCCACCGGCGGAGGGCTCGACCGGCTGACGAACCAGCCCGGTCAGGACCTGTTCCCGGACTGGCAGGCGGTCAGCCCACCGCCTCCGCCTCCGCCGCCCCCGCCGCCTCCGCCTCCGGCGAACACGGCGCCGACGATCACCAAGGTGCGCCCCGCTCCGGGGTCAAGGACCACAGACCGGACGCCCCTGATCGCCGCGACGGTGCGTGACAAGGAGACCGACCTGACCGCGGGCAACATCAAGCTGTTCGTCGACGGGAAGTCCAAGAGCTTCACCTACAACACGTCGACCGACCGCCTGCGGCGCACCTCGAGCTTCCTGAAGCGCGGGCTCCACACGGTCCGGGTCGTGGCGACCGACCCGGACGGTGGACGGACGACCAAGGCGTGGACCTTCAGGGTGGTGAGGAAGTAGCCGACGAAGCACAGGAGCCCAGGCCTACCCTCGGTGGCCTGGGCTCCTCTGCGTCCCGGGGTGCTCAGTCCCGGAAACGCACGGAGAGGACGCCCTCGGCGGATCCGGCGATCACCTCGGCCACCCGACGCTTGTGGGGGTCCTGGGACCCCTCGAGGACGACCTGCCCGTCCTCCACATCGACGACGTAGTCGAGCTCGGCGCTGCGGATCAGCTCGTCGATCTCGGCGCAGATCTGGTCGTCGCTTCGTGCGAGCAGGTGCACGATGTCGCTGCGGCTGATCACGCCGACGACGCGGCCACGTTCCACGACCGGCAGGCTCTTGACGGCGGTCCCGGTCATCAGCTCGACGGCGTCGCTGAGGTCGCTGTCGGGAGCCACGGTCATGGACAGCGTCGACATCACCTCCTCGACGCAGCGCGCGGGCTGGTGGGTCTGGTCGTGCGGGATCATGCTCGTGCGGTCGTCGTGGCGCACCACCTCGTGCAGCAGGTCGGCCTCGCTGACGATGCCGAGAAGGTGTCCGTCGGACCCCACCACGGGAAGAGACGTGACCCGGTAGCGGTCGAGCATGCGCAGCCCTTCCTTGACCGACGTTCGCGGTGCCACGGTGACCGCCGGTGAGGTCATCACTTCGCGGACGAGCATCGCCGCCACCTCCTGTTCAGGTCCTCTGGTGCCGTAATCGTCACCCCCGAGGTTCCTCCCGATACAGGGCCGAACGTCCTTTAAGCGGGGTGGCGCTAGGCACTCCCCAAACCTCCTGCGCTGAGCAACGCTGAGAGTGAGCCGAACAGGAGGGCCGTCATGGTGAACGAGAGACGTCGTCCGATCGTCGTGGGCGTCGACGGGAGCGAGCAGAGCGACAGGGCAGTGCGCTACGCCGTGGCGGAGGCCCGGCGCGGTGGTGCCGGGATCACGCTCGTGCACGCGGTGCACGAGACCGCACCCATGGCCGCGATGCTGCCGTTGTACAGCATGGAGTCCTTCACCGAGGTCGGCCAACGGCTCGTGGACGACGCCGAGCGGCTCGCCCTCGAGCTCGACCCCGACGTCGACGTGAGCACCTCGGTCCAGAGCGGTGGGCGGGTCGGGGTCCTGGTCGAGGCAGGCGAGCACGCCTCCCTCGTGGTGCTCGGACACCGCGCCCGCTCGCTCGCCGGACGCGTGCTGGCCAGCTCCACCACCACCGGCGTGGGCGCGCGGGCGCACTGCCCCGTGGTCAGCGTGCCGGACTGCTGGGTCCCGGGCCGGGAGTACGGCCGGGTCGTGGTCGGCATCGACGAGTCGAGCGCCTCGCACGACGCGGTCAGCCTGGCCTTCGGCGAGGCCCATCGGCGCAACGCACAGCTGGTCGTCATGCACGCCTGGCGGCTGCCCACGGCGTACGACGACATCAGCTACTCGCGCATCTCGGCGGACGAGTGGATGGGCTCCGCGCGTGAGGAGATGGAGAAGACGCTGGCGCCCTTCCGCGACGTCTACCCGGACGTGGACGTGGACATCGACCTGCGCCACGAGTACGCCGGTCCCGCCCTGGCGGCGGCCACCGAGGGCGCCGACCTCATCGTCGTGGGTCGACGGGGGCACGGCGCACCCATGGGCATCTACCTGGGCTCGCTGGCACGCATGCTGGTCCGTGAGGGCAAGTGTCCGGTCGAGATCGCGCCGCAGCACTCGAGGCACGAGCCGACCGCGGAGGAGCGGCTGATGACTGGCCGCGAGGCACCGCCGGAGTGAGCTGACCCCTGCCGCCACAATGGGCGTCGTGCGCACCTCCGACGTCCCATTGCTCCGTGCCCGCAACGCAGTTGCCGTGGTCTTCGCCCTCAACGGCTTCGCGTTCGCGAGCTGGGTGGCGCGCATCCCCGAGGCCCGCGCCGCACTGGGACTGAGCCCGGGACAGCTCGGCATCCTGCTTCTCGCGCTCTCCCTCGGCTCGGTGGTCGCGCTGCCGACAGCAGGCATCTGGGTGCACCGCCTCGGGGCCGCCCGGGTCGTCGCCATCGCGGCGATCATCGACGCGGTCGGCCTGGCCGTCGCGGGTCTCGGTGCGGGTGTCGCCGCTCTCCCGGCCGTGACCGCGGCAGGGCTGCTCCTGCTCGGCTACGGGTCGGGGACCTGGGACGTCGCCATGAACGTCGAGGGCGCCGAGGTCGAGCACCGCATCGGTCGGACGATCATGCCGAGGTTTCACGCCGCCTTCAGCCTCGGCACGGTGGCCGGGGCCGCGGTGGGGGCGGCCGCCGCCGGCCTGGGACTCCCCGTCGCCTGGCACCTCGGCGCCGCCGCGGTGCTCGTCGGGGTTGCCCCGCCCCTCGTCGTACGCGGGTTCCTTCCTGCCGGGACCGAGGAGGCGGACAGTGGCGAGGACGGCTCGACGCGCGGCGCGTGGCATGCGTGGGCCGAGCCGCGAACCGTCGCGATCGGGGTCATGGTCCTCGCGATGGCGCTCACCGAAGGGGTGGCCAACGACTGGCTCGCGGTGGCACTGGTGGACGGGTACGACGTGCCCGCGTGGGTCGGCGCGAGCGGCTTCGCGCTGTTCGTCGCCGCGATGACAGCGGGTCGTGTGGGCGGAACCGGCCTCCTCGACAGGTTCGGGCGGGTGCCGGTGCTGTGGACGAGCATGGCCGTCGCCGGAGGCGGTGTGCTGCTCGTGGTCCTGGGGCAGGTCGGGCTGCTCGTCGTGCTCGGCATCGTCCTCTGGGGGCTGGGCGCGTCGCTCGGCTTCCCGGTCGGCATGAGCGCGGCGGCCGACGAGCCCGCCCACGCCGCCGCAAGGGTGAGCGTGGTCTCGACGATCGGCTACACGGCCTTCCTCGCAGGGCCACCTGTGCTGGGCTTCCTGGCCGACGAGGTCGGCGTCCTCAACGCGCTCCTTCTCGTGGCGGTCCTGCTGGTTCCTTCGGCTCTGGTGGTGCCTTCGGCGCGCCCGATGAGTGCCCAGGGGAGTGCTTCCACGCCGGCTTCCCAGGAGCGGCCCCGGAGATCAGCGGGATGAGCCATTGGGCGCGTGGGTCTGCGTCGACGAGAACCGCCTTGGCGAACAGGGACAAAGGCACCGCCAGAAGCGCGCCGACCGGTCCGAGGGCGAAGGCCCAGAACACCAGGGAAACCATGGTGATGGTGCTCGAGAGCCCCACGGCGTCCCCGACGATCTTGGGCTGCAGGACGCTCTGGATGAGCACGTTCAGCACGCAGTACACGAGGACGACGTAGAGCATCAGCCGTGGCCCGCCCTCCAGGAGGCCGATGATCGCGGGAGGGAGCAGCCCGATCACGAAGCCGATGTTCGGGATGTAGTTCGTGATGAAGGCCAGGAGCCCCCACAACAGCGCCGCGGGCACACCGAGCATCATCAGTGCCGTGGTGTCCAGCGCTGCCACCACGAGGCCGAACACGGTCGACACGACGAGGTAGCGGCGGGTGGCGATGCCGAACGACGTGAGCGCCTCGACGAAGGGCGCGTGCGCTTGGGGGAGCCGTCGCAGCTTCTCCGAGAACCGCGCCGAGTCGGCCACCATGAACAGCACCAGCGTGATCACGAGGAAGAGACCCGTGAGCACCTCGAGCAGTCCGCTGGCCAGGCTCCCGGCGAGCTCGACCACGCGTCCGAGGTCGAGCCCGCTCACCGCACGCTGGAGCTGCTCCTCCCCGAAGCCCTGTGCGGTCAGCCAGGACGCCACCGAGTCGAGCATCTGGTTGGCCTCGTCCTCGTAGGTGGGCAGCAGCGTGGCGAAGCTGGCAACCGACAGCGACATGGCCAGAGTGAAGCCGAGGAGGCCGAGGTAGATGAGGACGAGGGCCACGACGCTGGCCACCCACCCGGGCACACCGCGCCTCACAGCGGCCACGCGCATGGGCTGGGTCGCGATGACGAGCACGAGGGCGAGGAAGACCGGCCCGACGATCTCCGAGAGGCCGCGCAGGCCGGAGACGACCAGGAAGCCCGCTGCGAGGCTGACCAGGAGCACCGCCGGCCGTGGCAGCCCCGGCGGGGTCGCCGCAGCGGACGCCGGCGTCACCACGACCTCAGGCGCTTCGGCGTACGAGCAGGTCCGCGCAGCCGGCGGTGGTGCTGAGCTCGGGGTAGTCGTCCTCGTCGATGCGCACTCCGCTGTCCTTGACCAACAGCTCGACGAAGCTCAGGAAGTCGAGGGAGTCGAGCTCGAAGGCTCGGCGCAGGTCCGCGTCCGCCGGGAGACCCTCGACGTCCGCGTCCGGGACGATTCGCCGCACGGCCCGCGCGACCATGCCACGTGCTTCCTCGTTGCTGATGCTCATAGCTCCTCCGGGTGCAGAAGAAAACTCTCGAGGCTGTTGAGGAACCGCGCGCCGGTGGCGCCGTCCGTGGCTCGGTGGTCGCCGGACAGGGTGAGCCGCACCGTCGGCCTTACGCCGATCATGCCACCGGCGGCCCACGGGCGGTCGACGATCCGTCCCACGCCGAGGAGCGCGACCTGCGGCGGGTAGATCACGCCGATGACCTCCTCCACGCCCTGGTCGCCGAGGTCGGTGACGGTCAGCGTCGGGTCGGCGAGCTCGGCCCGCTTCAGCCGACCGGCACGAGCACGCTTGACGAGGTCGCGCAGGCTGCTCATGACCTCGGTGAGCTCGAGGTCGGCGGTGTGGTGGATCGCCGGGGCCACGAGCGCCCCGCCGCGAACGCTCACCGCGACCCCGAGGTGGACGTCATCGCCCGGGACGAACCGGTCGTCGACCCAGAAGCCGTTGAGCTCGGGGTGCTCGCGTGCCGCGAGGGCGGTCGCCTTCAGGAGTGCGGCGGCGGGCACGATGCGCTCGCCGACCGGTCGCTCGCGGTTGGTCCGCCGAAGCCACTCGGTCACCGCCGAGAGGTCCACGGTGGTGGCCACGTAGTAGTGCGGGATCTCGCGCTTGGCCCGCGACATCAGGGCCGCGATCGTGGCGCGGGCAGTGCGCTCGCGCGGCGGGGCGACCGGCTGCTCGGGGACCGGCGCCCGCGGGGCTGCCCCTGCGGGTGCGCGCCCCTCGGCTGCCCGCTGGACGTCTCCTGCCCGGATCGTGCCGTCGTGTCCGGTCCCGTGGACCTCCCCGAGGTCGACACCGAGCTCTTGGGCGAGCCGGCGTGCGTAGGGGGAGACGTGGGCTCGCGCCGGTGGCGGCAGCGGTCTCGGTGCGGCCTTGGGCGCTGCCCTGGCGGGTCTGGGGGCGACTGTCGCCGCTGTGGTGGAAGCCTCAGCGGTCCTGGCCTCGGCAGCCAGGTCGACGTCACGGCGGGTCAGGGCGCCGCCGGGGCCGGATCCCTTGACCGCGGCCAGGTCGACGCCGAGCTCGGCAGCGTGATGACGCAACGGCGGGGCGACGGTGCCCGGGAGACGCGGCTTCGGGATCCGCGCCTTGGCCGCAGGCGCCGCCGGTGCGCCGACGGGCTTCGCCGCCGGTGCGCCTTCGAGCGCGGCGAGCGAGGCCAGCGGTGTGCCGACAGCGACGCGGGTGCCGGGCTCGACGAGGAAGGACTCCACGACGCCGTCGTCGAAGGACTCGACCTCGATCGCGGACTTGTCGGTGTCCACGACGGCGATGGGGTCGCCACGATGGACGGTGTCCCCTTCGTGCACGAGCCATTCGACGAGAGTTCCCGAGTCCATGTCGGCGCCGAGCGAGGGCATCTTGAACTCAGGCACTCACCCCACCGCCCTCCGAGCCGCGGCCACGATGGCCTCCGGCTGGGGGAGCGCGGCCTCCTCGAGGTGCTTGGCGTAGGGCATCGGCACCTCGGCGGAGCAGACCCGCTCGACCGGGCTGTCGAGCTCGTAGAAGCACTGCTCGACGATCCGGGTGGTGATCTCGGCCGACAGGCTCCCCGTGCGCCATCCCTCGTCGACGATCACCGCGCGATGGGTCCGGGCCACGGACCCGATGACCGTCTCGTCGTCGAGGGGGCGCAGGCTGCGCAGGTCGATCACCTCGGCGTCGATGCCTTCGCCCGCGAGCGTCTCTGCGGCAGCCATGGTCTTGGGCAGCGAGCCCCCGTAGGTGATCAGGGTCAGGTCACGACCCGTTCGTCGTACGGCGGCCCGCCGGATGTCCACGTGACCGGCGTCCTCGGCGAGGGTCCCGCTCATGCCGTAGAGGGAGCCGTGCTCGAACAGGAGGACCGGGTCGGGGTCCTGCAGGGCGCTCCACAGCATGCCTCGGGCGTCCTCGAGCGTCGCGGGGGCGACCACCTTGATGCCGGGGATGTGGGTGTACCACCCCTCGAGGCTGTGGGAGTGCTGCGCGGCGAGCTGCCGTCCGGCGCCCGTGGTCATCCGGATCACCAGCGGCACCTGCACCTGGCCGCCGGACATGTGCAGCAGGGTCGCGGCGTTGTTGAGGATCTGGTCGAGCGCCAGGAGGCTGAAGTTCACGGTCATGATCTCGACGATCGGGCGCATGCCACCGATCGCGGCGCCGATCCCCGCGCCGACGAACGCGGACTCCGACAGCGGGGTGTCGCGAACGCGTTCCGGTCCGAACTCCTCTAGCAGGCCGAGGCTGACGGCGAAGCAGCCGCCGTACCGGCCGACGTCCTCGCCCATCAGGAAGACCCGCTCGTCCTCGCGGAGCGCCTCCCGGATCGCCTCGCGCATCGCCTCGCGGTAGGTGGTCTCGACGGTCCCGACCGTTGTCGTGGTCATCTCAGGCCTCCGTCGTCTCGCTGTAGACGAAACGCGTCAGGTCCTCGACGGGCTCGAGCGGCGCTGCCTCCGCGGCCTCGACCGCCCGGTCGACCTCGGCGTGGACCTCGGCGGTCATCGCGTCGAGCTCTGCGGTGGTCAGCTCGCCCTGCTCGGTCAGGGACCGGGCAAGCAGCTCGACAGGGTCGCGTTGGCGCCAGCGCGCGATCTCCGCCTTGTCGCGGTACCGGTCAGGGTCGTACATGGAGTGAGCCCGGAAGCGGTAGGTCCGCAGCTCCAGGAAGCACGGGCCGCCACCGTTGCGGATCCGGTCGACCGCGTGGCGGGAGGCGTCCTCGACCGCGACGACGTCCATGCCGTCGACGGCCCACGAGGCGATCCCGTACGACGCCGCACGCAGCGCCAGGTCGGTCTGGGCCTGTGCCCTCTCGATCGCGGTGCCCATCGCGTAGAGGTTGTTCTCGCAGGCGAAGAGCACCGGCAGCCGCCACAGGGCAGCGAGGTTCACGCACTCGTGGAACTCGCCCTCGGCGAAGGCGCCGTCACCGAAGAAGCAGACCGTCACGGCCGGCCGCCCGCGCATCTTGTCGGCGAGTGCGAGCCCGACCGCGAGCGGCAGCCCGCCGCCGACGATCGCGTTGCCGCCGTAGAACCGTCTCGAGACGTCGAACAGGTGCATGGACCCGCCGCGCCCGCGGCTGCAACCCGTGGCTTTGCCGAACATCTCGGCCATCACCGAGTCCATCGGCACCCCTCGCGCGATGGCGTGGCCGTGCTCGCGGTAGGTCGAGACGACCGCGTCGTCGGGGGTGAGCGCCTGCATCACGCCGACAGCGACCGCCTCCTCGCCTATGGCGACATGCAGGAAGCCCCGGATGCTGCCTGCGCTGTAAAGCTCCACGCACCGCTCCTCGAAGACCCGGATCTGCGTCATGCCGCGCAACAGCGACAACCGCTCACGGGTTTCCGGTGTCCGGAGCGGTGTCGTGGGTGGCGCTGACTCGGCTTCGGCGGGTCTTGCAGCAACAGGCTGCACCTGACGTCTGCTCATGAGTCACGCTCCAGGGTCGAGAGGTCGCCCTCGGGCAGGCCGAGCTCACGCGCCTTCAGCAGCCGCCGCATCACCTTGCCGCTTCGGGTGTGGGGGAGGTGCTGGTCGAAGACGATCTCGCGCGGTGCCACCGAGCCCAGCCGACGACGGCCGAAGGCGATGAGGTCGAACCTGACGTCGTCGGTCGGCTCCACCCCGTCGCGCAGGGTCACGAACGCCTTGACCACCTCGCCGGCCACCGGGTCGGGCTTGCCGATCACGCCGGCCTCGGCGACGGCAGGGTGCTCCATCAGGGCGCTCTCGACCTCGAACGGGCCGATCAGGTGACCGGCGGACTTGATCACGTCGTCCCCGCGCCCGACGAACCAGAAGTAGCCGTCCTCGTCCCGCCGGGCGAGATCGCCGGTGAGGTACCAGCCCCCGACGAAGCAGCGCTGGTAGCGCACCTCCTCGCCGAGGTAGCCGCGGAACATCGAGGGCCAGCCCGGCCGGATCGCGAGCTCACCCGTGCCGCCGGGGCCGAGCTCGGCGACCTCGCAGTCGTCGACCAGGACCCGTCCGCTCTCGTCACGGGCGAGGATCGTCGCCTCGACACCGGGAAGCGCGAGCCCCATCGAGCCCGGGCGGACCGGGACGTCGGGCCGGTTGCCGATCATGATCGCGCCGGTCTCGGTCTGCCACCAGTTGTCGAGGACCGGCCGCTCGAAGGTGTCCTGGGCCCAGACGACGACCTCGGGGTTGAGCGGCTCACCGACGCTGCCGATGTGACGTAGGGCAGACAGGTCGTAGTCGGCGACGAGCCCTGCTCCGGCGCGCATCAGCATCCGGAGGGCGGTGGGCGCGGTGTACCAGACGGTGACCCGCTGGTCCTGGAGGATGCGGTACCACCGTCGTGCCGCGAACTCCCCGACGTCGCTGACCACGGTCGCCCCGTGCGTGAGCGGCGCGATGATGCCGTACGACGTACCGGTCACCCAGCCCGGGTCGGCGGTGCACCAGAACACGTCGCTCGAACGGAGCCCCAGCGCGGAGGCGGCGGTGGCGTGGTGGGCCACCACGGCCTCGTGCACGTGCAGAGCGCCCTTCGGGGTGCCCGTCGTACCGCTGGTGAAGTGGAGCAGCGCGGCCGACTCGGGGTCGGTGGGCGGGATCTCGTAGGCGCCGGCGTGCTGGCTCAGCAGCCGCGGGAGCGACAAGGTCCCCGGGACGTCTCCCGGCTCGGCGTCCACGAGCAGCACGTGCTCGAGCTCGGGCAGCTCGTCGCGCATGGCGGCCACGCGACGGCGGTAGAGCTCCGACGTCGTCACGAGGGCCCGGCAGTGTCCGAGGGCCAGGCGCTGCCGGATCGGCTCGGGGCCGAAGGCGGTGAAAAGGGGGCAGAAGACCGAGGTGTGCTTGAGGGTGCCGAGGGCGGTCACGTAGATGTCGAGGCCGCGCCCGAGCAGGGAGAAGACCGCCTCGCCAGGTCCCACCTCGAGCGTGTCGAGGACGCCCGCGAAGGCGGCGGTGAGCCTCGCGAGCTCGCTGTAAGTCACCTCGGTGACCGTCTCGTCGGTCTCGATGCACCGCAGTGCCGTGGTCTCACCGGCGCCATGGGCGACATGCCTGTCCACGGCCTCGTAGGCGATGTTGAGTCCGCGGCCGTCGGGGAGACCGTCGAGGAGCTGCCGAGCCTCAGCCCACACGCCCGTGGTCGGGGCGTGGACGCCCGCGGCCATCACCGGCTCCGCCGGTCCTGGTCCTTCTCCGCCGCGGCCTTCTTCTCCGCCACAGGGGCCTTTCGCGCGTGCTGCGCTTCGGCGGCAAGGTACTTGGTCAGCCCGTCCCACATGCGCTGACGTGTGGACCGGTCGACCCGGCCGAGGGTCTCGCGCTGGGCCTCCTGCTGGGCCTCGAATCCTTCCCTCTCGTCCATGGCACTCTCCCTGGGTGTCTGACCCCTCATCTCACCCTGCCTCCGGGCGACCGGCGCGACGTAGAGTCGTTGGACCCGAAAGCGCGTGACGCAGGCCTCGTGGAAGAGCCGCGCAAAGCCAGGTTAGGCTTACCTTAGAACTGCCCACGGTCGAGCCGTCCGGCTCGTGAGGAGAAGCCGATGCCCCGTCGTCCCCTGCTTGCCCTGTCCGGAGCCGCCGTCGCGCTCGCGGCCGCAGTCTCCGGCTGTGGGGTCCTCGGCATGGGAGAGGAGGACGCCGACATCCAGGTCTACTCCGCCCGGCACTACGACCTCGAGGAGGCCTTCACCGAGTTCACCGACCAGACGGGCATCACGGTCGACTTCCTCTACGGCGACGACGCCGAGCTGCTCCAGCGCCTCGAGGCCGAGGGCAAGGGCTCACCGGCCGACGTGTACATGACCGTGGACGCCGGCAACCTGTGGAACGCCGCCCGCGAGGACGTGCTGGCTCCCTTGAAGTCGCCCGTGCTCGACCAGGCCGTGCCGGCAGACCTCCGCGACCCGCAGGACCGCTGGTTCGGTCTGGCGTTGCGCGCGCGGACCGTCGCCTACAACCCTGACAAGGTGGACCCCTCGGAGTTCGACCCCAAGGACACCTACGCCGGGCTCACCGACCCCAAGTGGAAGGGCCGGCTGTGCATGCGCGACGAGACCGAGGCCTACACACAGTCGCTCGTCGCCAGCCTGATCGACCTCTACGGCCGCGAGAAGACCCTCGACATCGTCAAGGGCTGGGTGGACAACGACGTCGACATCATGAGCAACGACATCCTGCTGCTCGAGGCGGTCGACTCAGGGGCCTGCGACGTCGCGCTGGTCAACCACTACTACTACGCGCGTGAGCTCACCGACAATCCGGACCTCAACGTGAAGCTCTACTGGGCCAGCCAGGAGGGCGCGGGCACGCACGTCAACATCTCCGGTGCCGGAGTGGTGAAGAGCTCCGACAACCCGAAGCAGGCCCAGCAGCTCATCGAGTGGCTCGCCACGAAGGGACAGAGCGACTTCGTCGACGGGAACCACGAGTACCCGGTCAACCCGGACGTGGAGCCCGAGCCGCTGATCGCGAAGTTCGGCGACTTCAAGCGGATGCCCCTCGACCCGGAGGCGTACGGCAAGCTGAACGCCGAGGCCACCGATCTCCTCGCGGAGGCCGGCTACAAGTGACCCAGCCCGCGGTCCTCGTGGAACCACCGAGGCCTCACGCCCTGCGCCGACCACGGCGGAGGACCGGCAACGGTCGTCCGGCGTGGTCGCTGCTCGTCCTGGTGATCGCCGCCCTGGTGGCGACGCCGGTGGTCGCCGTCGTCGTGGACGCGGTGGCAGCGGGCTCGATCGCGCTCCCACGCGGCCTCGGGTCGATGGTCCTCACGACGCTCCTGCTGATGCTCGGGGTCGGCGTCGGCACCCTCGTCGTGGGTGGCGGCCTGGCCTGGCTCGTCACCGCCTTCAGGTTCCCGTTCCGGGACGCGCTCTTGTGGCTCCTCGTGCTGCCTCTGGCGATGCCGGCCTACATCCTCGGCTTCGTCTTCCTCTCGACCTTCGACGTCTCCGGACCCGTGCAGGAGGCGCTGCGCTCGGTGTTCGGAGCCGACGTGTGGATCCCGGAGGTCCGGTCGCTGCCCGGGGCGATCATCGTCATGTCGCTCACGCTCTACCCCTACGTCTACCTGCTCGTCAGGGCGGCGCTGGTCGAGCAGGCGCCCGGGACGTACGACGCCGCCCGGACCCTCGGCGCGAGCCGGGCCAGGGCGTTCTGGAAGGTGCTGCTCCCGCTGGCCAGACCATCGATCGCCGCCGGCCTGGCACTGGTGATGATGGAGGTGCTGACCGACTTCGCCACCGTGCAGTACTTCGGGGTGAAGACAGTCTCGGTCGGTGTTTACCTGGTCTGGAAGGGCACCTGGGACTTCCACTCCGCGACCCAGCTCTCCGGCCTCGTGCTGCTCTTCGCGGTCGCCGTGCTCGCCGGCGAGCGCCTCATGCGCGGACGTGCCCGCTACCACCAGAAGGGCGGCCGCGGTCAGGGCCTCCAGCCGCGCAGGCTCACCGGATGGCGTGGCTGGGGAGCCACGCTGCTCGGCGTCCTCGCCCTCGGCACCGGGTTCGTGCTGCCCGTCGCGCGCCTGCTCGCCTGGGCCGTGGGCGACGCGCTCACCGACCCGGCCAGCTTCCTCGACCCGCGATTCGTCGAGTACCTCGTCAACAGCCTGGTCGTGGCGACCATCGCCGCCGCGTCGTGCGTCCTCCTCTCGCTGGCGATGGGCCACGCGCTCCGCCTCGGCGGGGGACGAGTGGTGCGCTCCGCCGCGCAGCTGACCACGTTCGGTTACGCCGTCCCCGGGGCGGTCATCGGTATCGGTGTGCTCATCGCCTTCGCCGCCCTGGACTCCGCGCTGAGGGCACTCGGTGTCCCGGGCGGCACCGGGCTGGTCGTGACGGGTTCGGTGATCGGGATCCTGTACGCCTACGTCGTACGCTTCCTCGCCCCGGCCCACCAGGCCGTCGACGCGAGCTTCACCAAGATCTCGCCCAGCATGACGCTCTCCGCGATGAGCCTCGGGGCCACCCCGCGACGCATCCTGGCCAGGGTCCACTTCCCGCTGGTTCGCTCCGGAGTCGCGGTCGCGCTGGTCCTCGTCATGATCGACGCGGTCAAGGAGCTGCCCATCGTGCTGATGCTGCGGCCGTTCGGGTTCACTACCGTGTCCGTCTGGGTCTACGAGCTGGCCTCGGAGAACTTCTGGGAGAAGGCCGCCCTGCCGGCCCTGGTGATCGTCGCGGTCGCGGTGGTGCCAGTCTTCTTCCTGTTCCGGCAGGTCCGGCTGGTCGACGCGCACAGGAAGGTGGGATGACGTGGTGGCTGACCTCGTGACCGCACGCCACAGCCATGGTCGCTCCGAGGTGACGCCGGCGCTGGTGCTCGAAGGTGTCACGAAGCGCTACGGATCGACCGTCGCCGCCGACTCGGTCGACCTGAGCGCGGCGCCCGGCGAGCTCGTCACGCTGATCGGGCCGTCGGGCTGCGGCAAGTCGACGACGCTGCGCCTGGTCGCGGGCCTCGAGCGCCCCGACGCCGGGCACGATCCGGATCGCCGGTGAGGTCGTGGCCGACGGCCGCCACTTCCAGCAGCCGGAGGAGCGACGGGTCGGGCTGGTCTTCCAGGACCACGCGCTCTTCCCGCACCTGACGGTCGCCCAGAACGTCGCGTTCGGCCTCAACAAGCTTCCTCGCCCCGAGCGCCGGGCCCGGGTGGGCGAGGTCCTCGACCTGGTCCGGCTCGGTCACCTCGCGGGCCGCTACCCCCACGAGCTCTCCGGCGGTGAGCAGCAGCGGGTCGCGCTCGCGCGCGCCCTCGCGCCCCGCCCCGCGGTGGTGCTGCTCGACGAGCCGTTCTCCAGCCTCGACGAGAGCCTTCGGGCGCAGGTCCGCGCCGACACCGTCGCGGTGCTCCGCGAGACGGGTACGACGGGCATGCTCGTCACCCACGACCAGACAGAAGCGCTCTCGGTGGCCGACCGGGTGGTCGTGATGCGCGGCGGGCGCGTCGAGCAGGTCGACACCCCCGAAAAGGTCTTCGAGCAGCCTTCGACCCGCTTCGTCGCCTCGTTCATGGGCGACGCCGACTTCCTGCCCGCCCACGTCCGGGACGCCCTGCTCACCTGCGAGATCGGCGTGGTCTCGACGGTCCCCGGCTGGGCCAACTGCGACCTCGACGTCGACGTCGTGCTCCGCCCCCACGAGGTCGCGCTCACGATCGACCCGGCGTCGTCGGCGCACGTCGTCTCCGTCGAGTACCACGGCGCCTTCGTGCTCCACACGGTCCGCCTGCCGTCGGGGGCGACCCTCCGCTCCTGGCAGCCCCACTCGGTGCGGCATCCCGTCGGCACGGCGGTCGCGGTGGGCGTCGTACCCGGCATCACCCCGACCCTCCTCATCGGGGACGAGGCGGTGACCTCCCCACCCTCGAAGTCCCGCGACGCGTAGTACGTTCGGGCGCGTGACGACCACGACCAGTCCCAGCCTCGACCTCGGTGGCGACCCGGCTCTCGACGAGAGCCGCCGGACCGCGCTGCGGCGGATGCGCACGCTTGCGGTCGCCCTGCTGCTGTTCGCGGCGACGGTGTACCTGCTGACCCTCGACCAGGACGGTCTTCTCGGCTTCGTCAACGCCGGTGCCGAGGCGTCCATGGTGGGCGCCATCGCGGACTGGTTCGCGGTCACGGCGCTGTTCAAGCACCCGCTGGGCCTGCCCGTGCCGCACACGGCCCTGGTGCCCAACCGCAAGGACGAGCTCGGACGCAGCCTCGAGGAGTTCGTCGGCGCGAACTTCCTCCAGGAGACCGTGATTCGCGACCGGATCGCGCTCGCGAGGATCAGCGAGCGGGTCGGGCACTGGCTCGTCGAGCCGGAGAACAGCAAGCGCGTGGTAGACGAGGTGGCCAGCGTCCTGCAGATCGGCCTCAGGCGGATCCGGGACGAGGAGATGGGCGCGCTCGTGTCCGACGTCTTCATCCCGCGCTTCAAGGAGGAGCCGATCAGCCCGATCGCGGGAAGCCTCCTCGAGGAGGTGGTCCGCGACGGCGCCCACCACGGCCTGGTGGACCTCGTGCTCGAGGAGGCGCACCGGTGGCTCCTCGAGAACGAGGAGACGTTCACCGACGTGGTGGGGGAGCGTGCCCCCTGGTGGTCCCCGCAGGCGCTCAACGAGCGGGTCACGCACCGGATCTACGTCGAGGCGGTCGCCTGGGTCGACGACATCAGGCGTGATCCTTACCACCACGCGCGCACGGCCCTCGACAGCGTGCTCGAGAAGCTCGCCCAGGACCTGCTTCATGACGAGGCGACCCAGGAGCGGGCGGAGCGGCTCAAGGAGCGCGTCCTCGAGCACCCGCAGGTCGTCGTCACCGCCACGTCGCTGTGGAGCGCCTTCCGCACCGCGCTCCTCAACGCGCTCGCGGACGACGAGGGGCCGCTGCGCCACCGCGGCGTCCTCGAGCTGACCCGGTTCGGCGCCCGCCTGGTGACCGAGGAGAAGCTGCGCGAGCGGCTCGACAACTACGCGGCCGACCTCGCGGTGTTCGTGGTCGGCCGGTACGGCGACGAGCTCACCGCGGTCATCACCCACACCATCGACCGCTGGGACGGCAAGGAGGCAGCGCGACGCATCGAGCTGTACGTCGGACGCGACCTCCAGTTCATCCGGATCAACGGCACCATCGTCGGCGGCCTGGTCGGTGTGGTGATCCACGCCGTGACGGTCCTCGTCGGGTAGGGGAGGATGTGGGCCGTGAGCACACCACGCGACGTCGCGATCCGTGACGAGTCCATCCGGCTCGGCCAGTTCCTCAAGCTGGCCGACCTCATCGACAACGGCGCGGAGGCCAAGCCCCTGCTCATGCAAGGTGTGGTCATCGTGAACGGCGAGGTGGAGACGCGTCGCGGCCGTCAGCTCGTCAAGGGCGACGTCGTCAGGCTGGGTGCGGAGTCGGTGCGAGTCTCCGAGGGCTGAGTGCGGAGGAGGGACGCCCGTGCCCCGACCGTCACCGAGCCGCCCCGCTCGACGTCGACGACCACGCCGAGGGCGCCCTCGGACAGGTCGGTGATGCTGCGCAGCAGCCCGCCGTCGGCCGGGAGGTCGCCGTGCGCGGCGTTGACCATCACGCAACGCGGCATGACCCCACGGATCCGGACCACGACCTCGGGGCCGAGGGCCAGCTGCCGGCCCACCCAGTCGTGCTCGGGAAAGCCGTCCCCGTCCCACTCCAGGACCAGGTTCGCCCTCGTCCTGCGCGGGTCGACGTCGATGCCGTGCCCAGCGGCGAGCGTCCTCAGCGAAGCGGTCGTCACGAGGTGGAGCGGCCCCTCGTCGAAGTGCGAGACCTCCTCCTCGCGAGCAATCGCCACGGGCCGGCCGACGTGCTCGCTCAGGATCCTGTCCACCTCGGGCGCGTCGACGCGCACCTCCCGCCCGTCGGGGAAGGTGATCACCGGCGTGTCCCCGTCGTAGGCGGCGGAGAGCTCGAGCAGCCCGTCCATGCGCCGGAACCGCCTGGTGGTCTTGCCGCTTCCGAACCTGCCGTCCGGGTCGCGCACCGACCACAGCCGGTCCCCGACGCACCCCCGCGACTCGACCAGGACCTGTTCGAGCTCCTCGCCGAGCAGCGACTTCACCGGATACCGGTAGATCGCGAGAACCGAGCCCATCGACGGTCGCCGGCCTGATCTGTCCGCTGTCAGCGGACGTCGAGCAGGTCCACCACGAAGATCAGCGTCTCACCGGGCTTGATCACGCCGCCGGCGCCGCGGTCGCCGTAGCCGAGGTGTGGTGGGATGACCAGCTTGCGACGACCGCCGATCTTCATGCCGGCGACCCCCTGGTCCCAGCCGGAGATGACCTGCCCGACTCCGAGTCGGAACGAGAGCGGCTCGCCGCGGTTGTAGGAGGCGTCGAACTCCTCGCCGGTGGAGTGGGCGACACCGACGTAGTGGACCACCACGGTGCTGCCGGCCGTGGCCTCCGGTCCGTCACCCACGCTCAGGTCGGTGACCTCGAGCTCGCTGGGCGGGGGAGAGTCGGGAAAGTCGATCTCGGGCTTCTCGGGCTGGTGCGAGCTCACGAGGCAGGTTCTCCTCAGGTCTGGGCGGTGTGAACGTAGGAGTCTAGTTGGTCGCGCTCGAACTCGAGCTCGCTCAACCGGTTCTTGACCACGTCGCCGATGCTGATGAGTCCGACCATCTCCTCGCCGTCCATGACGGGGAGGTGGCGGATCCGGTGCTCCGTCATCACGACCATCAGGTCGTTGACCTGGTGGTCGCCTTCACAGGTGCGCACGTCGGTGGTCATGATCGTGGAGACCGTCGTTTCGAGGAGGTTCTCCGTGTCCGTCAGACGCCGGACCACGTCGCGCTCGGAGACGATGCCGTCGAGCCGTTTCCCGTCACTGCTGACGACGAGCGCGCCGACGTTGTGCTCGGCGAGGAGCTGTAGCAGCTCGCGGACCGTGGCGTCGGGGCTGACGGTGACGACCTCTTGGATCGCCTTGCCGGCGAGCACCTGGTTGATGCGCATGGGTACCTCCGTTTTCGGCGTCTCTTGCACCTGCGAGTAGGGAATTCGACCCGCCCTTGAAGGCTAGTGCCCGGTGGGCGTTGTGCGGTAGGTCTCACGCTCCTGACATTTGCGGCGTTTACCGAGATGGTTTGATGGGCGCCGTGAGTATCAGGGTGGGCGCCGACCGCGAGCCGTCATGGCTCACGCGGTCGGGCACGCTCGCCGCGGTCTCGATGATGGGCTGGCTGACGGCCGTCCTCTGGCTCGACCGCGCGTCGGCGGGAGGCAGCATCTGGCTCCAGCGCGGTCTCGGCGTCCTCACCTGGGTGGTGCTGCTCGCCGCCATGCGTCGGGTGAGCCCGACGGTCCGGGTGCAGACCGCCGTCGTCGTCGCCTTCGCGACCGTCGTCGAGTACGTCTTCAGCCCGACGCTCGAGGTGTACGTCTACCGGTTCGAGAACGTGCCGATGTACGTCCCGCCGGGCCACGGGCTGGTCTACCTCTCCGCGTTCGCCCTCGGCCGCACCCGGCTCGTGCAGCGCCACCTGCGAGCTTTCGTCGCCGCGGTCCTCGTGGTCGGCGGTGCCTGGGCGGCCTACGGCGTGATGCTCGCGGACCGGCCCGACGGCCTCGGCGCGTTCTGGTTCGCCTGCCTGGTCGGGTTCCTGCTCTGGGGGCCGTCCCGGCCGGTGTACATCGGGGCGTTCGCGGTCGTGAGCTACCTCGAGCTCGTCGGCACCGAGCTCAGCACCTGGGTGTGGCAGCCCGAGGACCCGATCCTCGGGGTGACCATCGGCAACCCGCCCTCGGGCGCCGCCGGAGGCTACGGGTGGTTCGACCTCGCAGGGCTGCTGCTCGCGCCGTACCTGCTGGGCCTGCTCAGTCGGCGTCGGCGCCCGGGTCCTCTGACCGAGACGCAGCCGGCGGCCGCCGACGTGCACTGAGGTCGTGCACCGAGCCGGGCCCACGGCGCGCGAGGTCCGGGTCGTCGTCGTCGTACACCGACCCCAGGAACGCGAGCACCTGCTCGTGGAGCCTGCCGTTGGTGGCGAGCGCGTTGCCGCCGAAGGGGCCGGGTGTCCCGTCGAGGGAGGTGAAGGTGCCACCCGCCTCGCGCACGATCACGTCCAGCGCGGCCATGTCGTAGAGCTCGAGCTCCGGCTCGGCCGCCAGGTCGACCGCACCCTCGGCGACCAGCATGTAGGACCAGAAGTCGCCGTACGCGCGGGTGCGCCAGCAGCGACGTGACAGCGCCAGGAAGTCGTCGAGGCGGTCTCGGGCGTCCCAGCCCGAGAGCGACGAGTAGGAGAGCGAGGCGTCGGCGAGGTCGGAGACGTCCGAGACGTGGCACTGCGTGGCCTTCAGCAGCGACCGCCCGGTCCACGCGCCGCCGCCTCTGGACGCCCACCAGCGCCGGTTGAGCTGCGGCGCCGAGACGCACCCCACCACGACCTCGTCGTCGACCATGAGCGCGATCAGCGTCGCCCACACCGGAACCCCTCGCACGAAGTTCTTGGTGCCGTCGATGGGGTCGATCACCCAGCGCCGCTGGCTGTGGCCGGTCGAGCCCTGCTCCTCGCCGACCACGGCGTCGCGCGACCGAGCCCGCGACAAGGTGCGCCGGATGCCCTCTTCGACGGACTTGTCGGCGTCGGTGACCGGTGTCAGGTCCGGCTTGTTGACCACATGGAGGTCGAGCGCCTTGAACCGGTTCATGGTCAGGGAGTCGGCGTCGTCGGCCAGGACGTGCGCCAGTCGAAGGTCGTCGGTGAACTCGGGGGACATGGGGTCAGGCTATGCCCATCGGGCTGCCACGCGCCTCTGTGGTTACGCGTGGCGTCGATCCGAGGGGTCTGGACCATTTGGTCCGATTATGAGAACAGCCCAAGAACTCGCCGTGACACGCACAAGACTTCCCGGACGCGTCGTTTGTCCGGTCGGCGCGACGGCTAGCCTGCCGACCATGACGATCGCCGGACTTCCCCTGCACCCCCTCGTTGTCCACGCCGCCGTGGTGCTGATCCCCCTGAGCGCCGTGCTCGCCATCTGGTTCGCCGTCCAGCCCAGGTGGCGATGGCTCACCCGCTGGCCGACGGCCGCGCTCTCCGTGGCGGTCGTCGGGATCAGCTTCATCGCCACCTCGTCAGGCGAGTCGCTCCAGGAGACGTCGCCGAAGATCGAGAGAGCCGTCCACGAGCACGCGGAGCGGGGAGAGCTGCTCTCCTGGCTGCTCGTCGGCTTCGCCGTGGTCGTCGTCGTGGGCGCCTACGCCCTCTCGGGCAGCACGGCGCTGGCCGACGGCAGGGGAGCATGGGAGTCCCGGCTCCCGCAGCTGGAGAAGGCGCTGCCGGTCCTGCTCGTGCTCGCCGCGATCGCGGTCCTCGTCATGGTCGTGCTGGTCGGCGACTCGGGTGCCCGGGCGGTCTGGGCAGACTCCTGACGGGTCAGTCCTCGCTGGCCTCACGACTCGCCAGCAGCCGGCGGAACGAGTCCACGCGGGCCTGCTCCACCTCGCCCCGCCCGACGGCGTCGTCGAGGGCGCACTCGGGCTCGGTCTCCCCGTGTGTGCAGCCGCGCGGGCAGTCGTGCGTCAGCGCGTCGAGGTCGGGGAAGGCCCCGATCAGCTGGGCCGGGTCGACGTGGGCCAGGCCGAAGGACCGGATGCCAGGCGTGTCGATGATCCAACCCGAGTCGTCCGCGAGGCGCAGCATCACGGCCGAGGTCGACGTGTGCCTGCCGCGGCCGGTCACGACGTTCACGCGGCCGATGGCCCGGTCGGCGCCCGGGACGAGCCCGTTCACGAGGGTCGACTTCCCGACCCCACTGTGCCCCACGAGCACGCTGGTGTGCCCCGCGAGGCGCTCACGGATGTCGGAGAGCTCGCGACCGCGCTCGGTGACGACGTAGGGGACGCCCAGCGGCCGGTACACCGCCAGCAGCGTCTCGGGATCCGCGAGGTCCGGCTTGGTCAGGCACAACAGGGGCTCGAGACCCGCGTCGTAGGCCGCCACGAGGGCACGGTCGATCAGCCGCGGCCTCGGCTCCGGGTCGGCGAGTGCGGTGACGACGACGAGCTGGTCGGCGTTGGCGACGATGACGCGTTCGACCGGATCCGTGTCGTCAGCGGTACGCCGGAGGACGGTACGACGTGGGTCGACCTCCACGATCCGGGCCAGCGCCCCCTCGTCCCCGCTGGTGTCGCCGACGACCCTGACCCGGTCGCCGACCACGACGCCCTTGCGACCAAGGGGACGTGACTTCATCGCGGTGACGGTGCGCTCACCCTCCTCGTCGTCGACCAGCAGGGTGTAGCGGCCACGGTCAACGGTGACGACCGTGGCCGACGTCGCGTCCTCGTAGGTGGGCCGGTCCTTGGTGCGCGGCCGGGTCCGACGACGGGGTCGCTCGAAGCGCTCGTGGTCGTAGTCGTCGTACCTGCGACCCGCCACCTACAGCAACCTCGTCCAGGCGCCGGCGAAGTCGGGGAAGGTCTTCGACGTGGTGGCGATGTTCTCGACGAGCACGTCGTCGACGGCGAGGCCGATGATCACGCCCGCATGAGCCATCCGGTGGTCCGCGTAGGTCGCGAAGACGCCCCCGTGCAGGGGTGCGGGCCGGATGGCGAGGCCGTCCTCGGTCTCCGTGACGTCGCCGCCGAGCGCGGTGAACTCGTGCGCGAGGGCGCTGATCCGGTCCGTCTCGTGCCCGCGGATGTGGGCGATCCCGCGCAGGTGCGAGGGGGAGTCGGCGAGCAGGCAGAGCGCCGCGACGGCCGGGGTCAGCTCGCCGACGTCGTGCAGGTCGAGGTCCACGCCCGAGATGCCGCCTGTGCCACGCACGGTGAGGCCCTCGTCGGTGAGCTGCACCTCGCCGCCCATCGCGCCCAGGATCTCGCGCAGGGCGTCCCCCGCCTGGGTCGTGCCACGGGGCCAGTCGCGGACGGTGACCTCACCCCCGGTGACCAGCGCGGCGGCGAGGAACGGCGCGGCGTTGGAGAGGTCCGGCTCGATGTCGACGTCCACGGCGCGGATGGTCCCGGGCAGCACCCGCCAGTGGTTCGGGGGCAGCTCGTCGACCTCGACGCTGTGTAGGCGCAGCTGCTGGACCGTCATCTCGATGTGGGGGAGCGACGGGACCGGCTTCCCCTCGTGGCGGACGTCGACGCCGTGGTCGTAGCGCGCACCCGCGAGGAGCAGCGCCGAGATGAACTGGCTCGACGCCGAGGCGTCGATGGTCACCGTGCCGCCGGGGACGCGACCCGAGCCGACCACGGTGAACGGCAGCACGCCGCGTCCCCCGTCGTCGACCACGACCCCGAGACCGCGCAGGGCGTCGAGCACCTCGCCCATCGGCCGGGTGCGGGCGTGCTGGTCGCCGTCGAACACGACGTTCCCGCGGGCCAGAGCGGCCACCGGGGGGACGAAGCGCATCACCGTCCCGGCGAGGCCGCAGTCGACCGCGGCAGGGCCGGCGATGGGGCCCGGCGTCACGTGCCAGTCGTCGCCCGAGGTGTCGACCGCCGCGCCCAGGGACGTGAGGGCGGCTGCCATGAGCTCGGTGTCGCGCGAGCGGAGCGCCCGTCGTACCAGCGAAGGGCCGTCGGACAGGGCTGCCAGCACCAGGGCGCGGTTCGTGAGCGACTTCGAGCCCGGGAGGGAGACCGTGGCGCGCACAGGACCCCTGGCACGTGGGGCGGGCCAGGGGTCTGTCATGGCAGACGTCGGTGTCTCGGTCATCGCAGACGAGGGTATCGGCCGCGAGGGGACCGAGGACCGTCGTGGGTCAGAGGCTCTTGCGGGCGAGCTTGGCCTCCCGCTTGGCTGCCTTGCGGACGTGCTTGGCCTCGCGACGTACGTCGGCGGCGGCGTGCTTGGCACGCCAGGCGAGACCGGGACGGCCCTCGGTGTCCATGCCGGCGATGATCAGGCCGCCGAGCATCGAGACGTTCTTGAAGAAGTGCAGCCGCTGGCCGTTCCTCGTCTCCGGGTCGGTCTCCTCCCAGAACCTGTGGCCCGCGGCGGTGGTCGGGACGAGCGTCGCCGCCAGCGTGAGCGCCGAGAGCCTCGGCAGGCGCCCGGTGGCGAGCGCGAGACCGGCTGCGATCTGGGTCGCGGCGTTGATCCGCACGAGCGTCTTGGGGTCCGTGGGGATCGGCGCGCTGGGCGCCACCTTCTGAGCGAGGGGAACCACGGTGTCCGTGACCGGCTTGGCCCGAGCAGCGGCTATCTCGGTGTTCTTGAGAGCGTTCACGCCGCCGACGACGAACATCGAGGCGAGCATGGGGCGGGCAAGCAGTCTGGTGACGGTCATGGTCCCTTCTTACCCGATCGCCTCCAGATCACGCACCCGCCCCGGCGCACCAGGTGGCGGCCTCAGGGGGCGAGCCGGTGCAGGTCGCGGGGGAAGAGTCTCGCCTCGCGGATGTTCTCGGCCCTCGTCAGCCGGGCGACCCACCGCTCGAGCCCGATGGCGAACCCGCCGTGCGGCGGCATCCCGTGCCGGAACGCCTGCAGGTACCCGGCGTAGGCCTCCTCCGACTGGCCGCTCGACTCGAGCGCCGCGCGGTAGTCGGAGAAGCGGTGCAGCCGCTGGCCGCCCGTGGTCAGCTCGAGGCCGCGGAAGAGCAGGTCGAATGAGTTCGACCATCGGGGATCGTCGGACTGCGGATGTGTGTAGAAGGGACGCTTCCGCATCGGGTAGCCCTCGACGGCCAGGAAGTCGCTCCCGTGCTCCTCGCGTGCCCAAGCGCTCAGAGCCCGCTCGTGTGCCGGCGCGAGGTCGGGCTCGTCCTCGGGCGCGCCGACCAGCTCGAGGGCATCGGCGAAGTGCAGGACCGGTATCTCCTCCGGGACGGTCGGCAGGTCGACGTCGAGCAGCGCGAGGGCCTCGCCGGCGAGCTCCGCGGTCGCCTCGACCATCCCGGCCAGAGCGGTCCGGAGTACGACGAGCACGTCCCGGTGGCTCTCGATGAAGCCGAGCTCCGCGTCGAGCGAGACGTACTCGGCGATGTGGCGCACGGTGTCGTGCGGCTCGGCGCGGAACACCGGGCCCACCTCGAAGACCCGCTCGAACACCCCGACCAGGGTCTGCTTGTACAGCTGGGGGGACTGGGCGAGGTACGCCTTCTCCCCGAAGTAGTCGACGGTGAACACGTTCGCGCCCGACTCGGTGCTCGTGCCGACGATCTTGGGCGTCGCGATCTCGGTGAACCCCTCCGCGGTCAGCGCGCGCCGGAAGCCCTGCATGCCGGCCGACGCGAGCCGCCACATCGCCCTGCTGCGGGGGTGGCGCAGCGTCACGGGGGCGTTGTCGAGCAGCGTCGGCAGTCCGGCCGTGAGGCTCGGCCGCCACAGCTCCACGGGCGGGGTCTCCGCAGGCTCGGAGAGCGGGGTGACGGCGGGCTCGACGAGCTCGACGCCGCCGGGCGCGGAGGCGTTCTCGACCAAGGTGCCCTCGACCGAGACGACTGTCTCCTCACCGAGCCCGGCAACCTGGGCGAGCGTCCCGGGCTCCTTCACGACCACCTGCGCGAGTCCGCTGCGGTCCCGCAGGACCAGGAACGTCACGGACGCCAGGGTGCGCCTTCGATGGACCCAGCCCTCGACGCGGACGGTCGTCCCCGACGCGGTTCCGGGTAGCTGTGCTGCAAGCGTGCGATGCATCTTTTCACCTCCTAGGAGAGCCCCAGGAGGTGTGGGCGACGGGGGGTTTCGCGGTGCCACCACACCTTCGCCGGCCCAGGTCGGGCACGGCCTCGTTGGTCGAGCATGCTCGGGAGTGTCTTCGACGCCGGGATGGACTCCGCCCTCTCAGCACTTCGGGCGGCTCTCTGTGCTCCACCGGTCGGCGGCTACTCGTCTCCGTCAACGCAGTGCCGAAGAGTGTACGGCGCAGCGCGTCGGGCGGCTAGGTGTTTTGCGATCGCCCCGTGGGCGCCGCCCAGCCGTCACCGGCCCAGGTGGGTCACTGGTGCGGGGCGGCCTCGTTCAAAGGCCACGGCAGAGCCTGGGGGTCCCATCCGGGATGCGGCTCGTTGTTCGCGTCCTTGAAGGTGGTCCTCAGCTGCGTCTTCTCCACCTGGCCGTTCGGCACGTCGACGCCGAATGCCAACGTCAGCGTGGTCTGATCGCCAGGCGCCGTGACGCCGCAGGTGGCGGTGCTGCCGGTGAAGGTGCACGTCGCGGGAGCGCTGGTGAACCTGACCGACCGGTTCGCCTGACCGTCGTCGCTCGAGACCAGCTCGAACACGATCTGACCTGCGGGCGCTCCCGTGACCGTCACGGTGAGCAGCTTCGCGGTTCCGTTCGGCCCGGTGAGCTCGGCCGTCACGGAGGGAACCATGGACCCTCCGCCGGTGCCCGTGTCACCGCTGCCGTCACCGGTGCCCGTGTCACCGGTGCCCGTGTCACCCCCGGGCTCGGTGTCTGAGCCGCCGTCACTCGGGTCGGTCCCGGTGCCAACGCCCGTGCCCGGGTCGGTCCCGGTGCCACCGCCCGTGCCCGGGTCGGTCCCGGTGCCACCGCCCGTGCCCGGGTCGGTTCCGGAGTTCGGGTCGGTTCCGGGGTCGGTCCCCGTCCCGGGGTCCGTGCCCGTCCCGGAGCCGGGGTCGGTGCCCGTGCCCGTGCCTGTCCCGGGGTCTGTGCCCGTGCCGCCGTCGGTGGGCGTGCCGCCGTCCGTGGGTGTTCCCGTGCCGTCGCTCGGCGAGGCACCGGTGCCGTCACCAGGTGTGGGGCCGGCGGGGACGCCGGGAAGGGTCCCGGAGCCCGTGTCGGTCTCCGAACCGGGAACCTCGGGAGTGTCGACCGGGGAACCGGGCAGGTTGTCGGACGGAACCGGTGGCGTGTCTGGGAGCGGGTCCGGCAGGTCGATCGGCGGGACGAGCGGACCGGGATCAGGCCCGGGGGCGGGTCCACCGGGGTCGGGTGCCGGCGCGGGGTCACCACCGCCGGAACCGGGGTCGGGCGCGTCGCCGGAACCGCTGTCGCCGCTTGACTCCGGATCGGAGCCGGTGGTCCCGGGATCGGCCGTCGAACCGTCGGACTGGCTCGCCGAGCCATCGCCTGGAGCGGTGTCCGTCGTGCCGGCGGGCTCGATCTCGGCGACGACGACCACGTCGCCATCCGCCTGTCCTGCGCTCTCGTCGGCTGCGGAGCCGTCGGCCTTGCCCTCGCGGGCAGACCCGACGCGACCGTCGGGCGAGCCGTCCCGGGCACCGGTTGCGGGGGTCTGGACGACCCTCGGCTTCTGCGCGTCGACGACCACATCGTTGGCGTTGCCTCCGCCGAGGACCAGGGCCGCCGTGGCAACCGCCGCGACACCGGCCGCGACGACGCCCCCGGCTGCCACAGCGCCGCCCGTCGTGACGGCCGCTCCGGTCGCCGCGGCGCCCGCACCTGTGGCGGTGGACGTCGCCGTGGCTCCGCCGGCACCGCCGGACTCTGCGCCGATGGCGTCGCGGACCCGCCCGATGAGCGCGGAGATGCCGGTGAGCCCTGCGCCGCTGGAGGAGAGGTATCCGGCAGCCGCCGCACCGAGAAGCAGGGGCGCGATGATGCCGGCCAGGTTCGAGTTGACCTCGGTGAGCTCGAGGTACATCGCGGTGCAGCGGCGGCACCCGTCGAGGTGCTCCTGGACCTTCGCGGTGTCGCGGCGGGAGAGGCCCTTGCGGACGTAGGCGCCGAGGTGCTGGTTGACCCAGCGGCACTGCTCCGTCGCGCAGTCGGCCAGGTGCATCGTCAAGAACGCCTGCCGGAGACCCTCACGGGCGCGGTAGGCGAGTGCGGAGACCGAGTTGGGGCTCATGCCGAGCAGCGGTGCGATGTCGGCGGGCTTCTGTCCCTCGACCTCGAGGTGCCACAGCACGAGCTGCCAGCGCTCGGGGAGGGAGCTGAACGCCCTCGCCGCCGCACCGTTCTCGAAGTCGGCCACGGCGGTGTCCTGGAACGGCATCCCGTCGTCGTACATCGACATGTCGTCAGATGGCTGGACCTTCTTCGCGGCGCGGATCTTGTCCACGTGCAGCCGCCGGACCGACGTGAGCAGGTATGCCCGGAAGGCGACGTCGGGCCCGCCACCGGTCTGGAGGATCTGGAGCGTCTTGGCGAAGGCCTCGGAGACGAGGTCGTCGGCGTCCGTGCCGCGGACCAGCTGCCGGCCGAGGCGCCGCGCTGCGTCCACGTGGCGCGAGAAGAGCTCCCCGTAGGCAGCGGCGTCGCCCCCGCGCACGCGCGAGATCAACTCAGCGTCGCTGGGAGTCTCGACTCCGCTCAGCAGCTCAGTCATCTCAGCAGCAGGCTCCCCACTCGGGTGCGTGTGACGTGGCCGACACCACGTCCGTCTCACGATAGCCCTCCGAAGGCCCGGTAGGGCCAGCTGTCCGATATCTTCCTTTTGCCCCGGACTCGGGTCGGCCGAAAAAAACTTCTCGGCTTCCGCGTCATGGGCGCCGTGCCCCTCCGTCTCATAGGTGCAACACGCCCGGAAGTGGGAACGGCGCGCAAGGGGAGGCGGTCGATGACGATCTTCCTGTCGTTCGGTCGCCGCAGGTCGTCGACCGTCGGTGAGGCTCCGGAGCAGGGGCTGCCCGAAGACGTGCGGCAAGCACTGCCGCCGCGCTTCGAGGCAGTTGGGGAGGCTCTGGTGGTCGCGGCCGACACTCGACCTGCCTGCGCCGTGGTTGGTCGTGACGTAGCCCGTGACGGTGCCGCCCTGGGTGAGGCACTGGACGGGCTACGTCAGACCTTCGACCTCGTCCTGGGCCTGGAGCCCGACGTCGCCTCGGTCGAGGCGCTCAGCCTGGCGTGGAGCGAAGCGACCCTGGAGTTCCTCCACGGTCTTTCGTGTGAAGACCCGCTGACGGGCATGGCCAGCTTCGCGCACCTGCGGACCAAGCTCGACGAGCTGTTCCGCGAGGCCGACCAGACGGGTGAGTCGGTGGGCGCCACCCACGCCTTGGTGGTGGTCGAGATGGGCGCCGCGGACCTCCGCCGGCGAGCGGAGCACCAGTTCACGCGTGCCCTGCACCTCGTCCAGGTCACCCGCATGATCCGTGCGGTCTTCGCCGGGGGAGAGACCATCGGCCGGGTGAGCCCCGACCGCGCCGTCGTCGTCGTACGACGGCTGCCGCAGCTCGGCGCCTCGGTCGCGATGCTCCGTGAGCTCATCGACGACCTCGACCTCGGCGCGACCGACGTCCGGGTCTGGATCGAGGGGCTTCCTCCGACTCCCGAGTCGGCCACCAGCCTGCTCGACGAGCTCTCGCGCTGACCCTCTGCCGGCGGCCGACGAACTGATATGGAGTGACCTCCTGTCAAGAGGCAGGGTGAGGCGCCCGTCCCGATCACTCGGGGCGGGCGCCTCGTGCTTCGTCGTCCTCGTGCCTGGTGAGCGTGTCGTTGGCGACGCGCGGTCAGACTGATATGCGCGGGTTGGTTACCGCAGGACGGGAAGTTCGGCTGGAGCGGGACCGCGTGTCTAGAGTCGAGCGTCGCACCCACGAGGTCATTGCTGCCCAACGTGAGGTGCTGCTCATAGCTGTGTCGCGGGTCGCTCCACGCGCTGCCACCAGGGACGTTGGCCGACGAAGCGGATCTTGGGGTTGGGCTACTCGTGCATCACTGCCAGGGACCAGCACCAGCCAGCCAGCTCGCGGGCGACGGCGACGTTGGCGACGGTGTGACGCTTGCGGCGCTCGATGAACGTGACCCACCGCTGGTGCAGGCGTCGGTTGCCCTCGTCGCCACGGATGCGAGCAGCGGCCGGCGCTAGCTCCCAGCGGTCGCGCATGGTCTTGCCGACCCGGTAGCGGGCGCGGTGGTGCCAGGCGGCCTCGACGAGCAGCCGGCGGACGTGGGTGTTGCCGGTCTTGGTGATCGAGCCCTGCGCCCTCGAGGCGCCGGAGGAGTGCTCGGATGGGACGAGGCCGACGAAGGAGCCGATGGTGTTGCCGGTGAACCGGTTCCAGTCACCGACTTCGACGGCCAGAGCAAACCCGGTCAGGGTGCTGACTCCGCGCAGACATCCAAGCCGGCGAACCAGCGGGGTGAACTCGGAGTCGGCGGCCATCGCCTCGATCGCGGCATCGAGTCGGTCCCGGCGGGCTTTGACGGCGAGGACTTGCTCGTAGTCGGAGTCGAACGTGAGCCTGGTGGCGGTCGTGGTGAGTTGAGGCAGTGCCTGGTGGCGCAGCCAAGCGTCGTGTTTGCCGGTCCAAGCATCGCCGTCGTAGTAGACGATGCCATGGCGGAGCAACAGCTTTGAGAGTCGGTGCCGGGATCGCATGAGGTCACCGCGACAGTCCTCCCGAGCGCGGACCAAGTCGCGTGCGGCCTCTTGGTCAACGGTCGGGATGGCAACCGAGGTGATCTCGTCCATCCTTAGCAGCCGGGCCAGGTGGATGGCGTCCTTGGCATCGGTCTTGACCCGGTCCCCTGAAGGCCTCTGCAGTTTCGACGGTGCCGCGACGACGCACCGGATCCCGGCGGCCGTGAGGCTGCGATAGAGCCCGAACCCGGTCGGGCCCGCCTCGTAGGTCACCGCCACCGGACCAGGCAGGCCCCGCAGCCAGGACCGGATGTGGTCGGGTGACGGGGTCAGCTTGGACTGGATCAGCTCGCCCGTGACGCCGTCGATCGCCGCAGCCGCGACCGATCGTGCGTGCACGTCGAGTCCAACACTCGTACGCTCGGTAAACACCGGGGCCTCCCACAACTGTCGGATAGGCCGAGCAGGCAGCCCCTGCTCGGTAACCCACGAACATGTGTGAGCGAGGCCCCGGCCCGCAACCACTCACTTTCGAGCGATCACTTCATACCGTCTAGCCTGGCCACCATGTGTGGCCGTTACGCGTCCAGCCGGCGCCCCGAGGACCTCGTCGAGGAGTTCGAGATCGAGCAGCCCGAGGTGCCCGAGACCCTCGCTGCCGACTACAACGTCGCACCGACCAAAGAGGTGTACGCCGTCCTCTCGCGGCCGCCGTCGAAGGAGAAGGAGCGCCCTGCCCAACGCCAGCTGCGGGTCGTGACGTGGGGCCTCGTCCCGTTCTGGGCGAAGGATCCCGCTATCGGAAACCGGCTCATCAACGCGCGCGTGGAGACCGTGGCGGAGAAGCCCGCCTTCCGGAAGGCGTTCGCCTCCCGCCGGTGTCTCGTCCCCGCCGACGGCTTCTACGAGTGGTACACGCCGGAGGAGCCGGAGACCGAAGACGGGCCGGGCGAGGGCGGTAAGAAGCGGAAGCCGCGCAAGCAGCCCTTCTTCATCCACCATCCAGACGGCTCGGTGCTCGCGATGGCGGGGCTCTACGAGATCTGGCGCGACCCGACGAAGTCCGACGACGACCCGGGCCGCTTCCGCTGGACCTGCACCATCTTGACCACCAACGCCCAGGACGACCTCGGGCGGATCCACGACCGTGCGCCACTTCTCGTGGAGCGGGAGCAGTACGCCGCCTGGCTGGACCCGACGGTCTCGGACGCGGAGCTTCTCCACGGCCTGCTCGTGCCGGCCGCGCCGGGGCGGCGGCTCGAGGCGTACCCGGTGTCCACCTTGGTCAACAACGTGAAGAACAACGGCCCCGAGCTCGTCGAGCCGCTCGCCCCCGAGCCTCCACTCCCGGCATGATCGTGCAATGAGCACGACGCGCACCATCGCGACTCCCCACGGCGACGCCCGGCTCGAGGTCCATCGCGCGGCCCGGCCGGTGGCGACCGTGATGCTCACCCACGGCGCCGGGGGCGGCATCGAGGCGCCCGACCTCCAGGCGATCGCCGCGGAGCTGCCACGTCAGGGGGTCACGGTCGAGCTCCTCGAGATGCCCTGGCGCGTGGCCGGCAAGCGGCTCGCCCCGCGCCCGGCCGTCCTCGACGAGTGCCTGATGGCGGTGGCGGCGGCGCTTCGGCCGCGGACGCCGCGGGTGGTCGGTGGTCGCAGCGCGGGGGCCCGGGCTGCCGCCCGCTGCGCGCAGGCGCTCCACGCCGACGGCTACCTCGCGCTGGCCTTCCCGCTGCACCCGCCCGGCAAGCCCGAGCGGTCCCGGGTCGAGGAGCTCGAGGGAGCAGGCGTCACGACCCTGGTCATCCAGGGTGAGCGGGACCCGTTCGGCGGTCCCGACGAGTTCCCCGCGGACGTCGACCTGACCGTCGTACCCCTGGCCGACCACTCGTTCCGCGTGCCGCGCCGTGGCGAGGTGACCCAGGAGGACGCGCTCGGCATCATCGTCGAGGCGACGCTCGAATGGGTGGTGCGTGAGGTGGTCGGGAATCGGATCCCCGGTTGAGGTGTTCCCCTCCTGCTGGACACTCGCCGTCTCGACTCGTGAAGGGAGCCTCAGTGCTGGCGACGGAACCCGTCGGTGGATCCCGCGTCTCGGGGTGGTGCCACCCCCTCCCGGTAGGCTGGGAGATGATGAACGACTCAACCACTCAGCCGGACTCGGACCTGCCGGAGACCGACGAACAGCGATCTGCGCGTTTCGAGCGCGACGCAATGCCGTACCTCGACCAGCTGTACTCGGCGGCGATGCGCATGACGCGCAACCCGCAGGACGCCGAGGACCTGGTCCAGGAGACCTTCGCGAAGGCCTTCGCCGCCTTCCACCAGTACAAGCCGGGCACCAACCTCAAGGCCTGGCTGTACCGCATCCTGACGAACACGTTCATCAACTCCTACCGCAAGAAACAGCGTGAGCCGCTCCAGTCGATGAGCGAGGACGTCGAGGACTGGCAGCTCCTCCGCGCGGAGTCGCACACGTCCTCGGGCCTGAAGTCGGCCGAGATGGAGGCGCTCGAGCACCTCCCCGACAGCGACGTGAAGGACGCCCTGCAGCAGCTGCCCGACGACTTCCGGCTCGCTGTGTACCTCGCCGACGTGGAGGGCTTCCCCTACAAGGAGATCGCCGAGATCATGGGCACCCCGATCGGCACCGTGATGTCCCGCCTGCACCGGGGGCGTCGCCAGCTTCGCGAGCTTCTCGAGGACTACGTCCGCGACCGCGGCCTGACGCCCGCCTCGAGCGGCACGGACGCGAAGGGCGGTGCCTGATGAGCTGCGGCAAGCACCACGACAAGGACTGTGCCGAGGTCCTCGAGCGCATGTTCTTCTTCATCGACAACGAGATGGAGAAGGCCGACTGCCGCGAGATCGAGCAGCACCTCGACGAGTGCGGCCCGTGCCTGGAGAAGTACGACCTCGAGCGCACCGTGAAGGCCCTGGTCGCCCGCTCGTGCTCGGAGCATGCCCCCGACAACCTGAGGGACCGGGTGCTGCTCCGGATCCGGCAGGTCCGGGTCGACATCCACACCGACCCCGCCTGAGGCTCGCTCGACCACCCGAGACGACAAAGACCCCGCGCCGTGCCGGCCGGGGTCTTTCTCGTGTTCGCGCATCTCGCGCGCAAGAACGCCTGGGATCAGGCGTTGGGGCGCTTACCGTGGTTGGCGCCCTTCTTCTTGCGGGCGCGGCGCTTGCGGCCGGTCTTACCCATGGTGTCCTCCTCAACGCGGGACCGGCAGCCAGGTCGGCTGCCAGTCAGCGTCATTGTCGCAAAAGTCGGGCCCCGGCTGCCAATCGCCCCTGTCCCCTCGGCAGGATGGGCCCATGGAGACCGGACAGTCAGCGACGTTGGAGTTCGAGGTCACCGACGCCGACACAGCCATTGCCGTCGGCTCCGGAGACCTCGCCGTGCTGGGCACGCCCCGTTTGCTCGCCTGGTGCGAGGCGGCCACCTGTGCCGCGATCGCGGACTCCCTGGACGAAGGCCGCACCAGCGTCGGCACGCGGGTCTCCCTCGAGCACCTGGCTGCCAGCCCGGTGGGGGAGCGCGTGGAGGTCCAGGCGAGCGTCGCGTACGTCGACGGCCGTCTGGTCCGCTTCACGGTGGCCGCGAGCCACGTCGCCGACGGCAAGGTCGTCGGCACCGGGGAGGTGACCCGCGTCGTCGTGGACCGCGAGCGGTTCCTCTCCCGGCTCAGCGGTCCTCGGTCGGGCTGAGGTCGAGCCGGAAGGCGAGGAGGTCGATGTCCGGCCGGGGCTTCCAGTCGAGCTCGGGGGTACGTCGGAAGCCGACCCGTGCATAGAGCCGGTGGGCCTGTCGTTGGTCCGGCAGGCTGCTGAGCACCAGGGCGTCGTAGCCGAGCTCCTCGGAGCGTTCGACGCACATCCTGACCAAGGCCTCCGCGACGCCGCGGCCGCGGGCCGCCGGGGCCACCGCAAGCATCCGGAACTCGCCCTCGCCGGGGCCGGCCACCTCCTGGTAGCTCGACCCGGCGGGGCAGAAGGTCACCGTGCCCAGCAGGGACTCGTCGGCGTCCACCGCGATGTAGAGCTCGGCCTCACGCGCGCGGGCAGCGGCGTCACGCAGCTCGTCGGCATAGCCGTCCTCGGCGGTGAGGAGGCTGTCGGCGGCGTAGGCGTCGAAGGTCAGCGCACCCACTGCCGGGAGCTCGACCTCGTGTGCCGGCCGGATGACCAGCGTCATCAGATGCCGAAGGTGTTGCGGGGGTAGGGGGCGTCGACGTCGGTGATCACGTTGACGAGGTAGGGCACGTCGGCGGCGAAGGCGCGGTCGAGGGCAGCCCCGATCTGCCGGGGGTCGGTGACCGTCTCACCGCCCCCGCCGAGGGCCTTGACCACCTCGTCGTAGCGGGTCTGCGGGGCGAGGTCGGCCACCACGTCGTAGCCGTAGAGCATCTGCATCGGCTGCTTCTCCAGGCCCCAGGCCGAGTTGTTCCCGACGACCATCACGACCGGCAGCTTGTGGCGCACGAGGGTGTCGACGTCCATCAGCGACATGCCCGCCGCGCCGTCGCCGAACAGGAGGACGACCTGCGAGGAGGGCCGGGCGATCCGGGCGGCGATCGCGGCACCGAGCCCGGCGCCGAGGCAGCCGTAGGGACCCGGGTCGAGCCAGCCGCCAGGCTGCTTCGGCTCGACGTACTTGCCCGCGAACGACACGAAGTCGCCGCCGTCGCCGATCACCACCGCGTCCTGCGCGAGACGGGGGAGCAGCTCACCGTAGATGCGCGCCGGGTGGATCGGGTCGGCCTCGGCCTTGAGCAGCGCGTTGTCCCGCTCGGTGGCCGCGGCGACCGCCGCCTGGAGCTCGCCGGTCCACGACGACCAGTCGGGCTTGCGCAGCTGCTGCTCGAGCGCGCTCTGGATGCCCTCGAGCGAAAGGGTGAGGTCACCGGCGGCCGAGGCCGCGAGATCGGCGTGCTGAGAGACCTGCCCCTCGGAGTCCGCGACGTGCACCACCTTCGCCTGCGGCGCTCCGTCCTTGCCGCCGAAGACGCCGTAGCCGAGCCGGAAGTCCAGGGGCGTCCCGACCACGATCGCGAGGTCGCAGGTGCCGAGCGCCTTGCCGCGGGCCTTCGTCATGAGCAGGGGGTGGCCGCCGGGCACGACACCTCGGCCCATGCCGTTCGTGATCGCGGGCACGCCGGCCTGCTCGACGAGCCGGAGCGCTGCCTCCTCGGCGCCGTCGGCCCAGACGTCCGTGCCGAGCACTAGGACGGGGCGCTGGGCCTGCGAGAGAAGGGCGCCGATCTCGGCGACCGCATCCGGGTCGGGCTCGACCCGCTTGGGCGGCGCGGGGGTCGGACGCTCGACGGCCGCGCGGTTGAAGAACTCGTCCATCGGGATGTCGAGGAAGGTCGGCCCGCGGTGCGAGGAGCCGGCCAGCGTGAAGGCCTCGTCGACGGCCGACGCGATGTCGCCGACCTGGTGGACCGTCCGGGAGGACTTCGTGATCGGCCCCAGCACCGCCGGGTGGTCGAACTCCTGGAGGCTGCCCATGCCCCACCGGTTGGCGGGGGCGCGGCCTCCTACGACGACGAGCGGGGAGCCGCTGAACGAGGCCTGCGTGATGGCGCTGACGCCGTTGGTGACTCCCGGTCCCGCGGTCAGGACGGCCAGGCCGGGGGTCCTGGTGAGCTTCCCGAGGGCCTCGGCCGCGAAGACCGCCGTCTGCTCGTGGCGCACGTCGAGGAGGCGCATCGGCGGGTCGGCGTGCACCGCGCCGTCGTACATCGGGAAGACGTGCGCGCCGGAGAGCGTGAACATCGTCTCGACGCCGTGCGCCGCCGCGACCGCGACCGCGTGCTCGCCGCCGTGCCCGTCGGTGAGGCCGTCCACGGCCTCGTCGGGGATCTCGTCGTGCTCGCTTCGCTCGGTCTCGGTGGCGCCTGTGACGTCGGTCATGCGCGGAATGTTACCCGGGGGTACACGCCGCGCGAACCCCGCTCGTCAGGTGGTCAGGGACGGGCGTGCTGGGAGAGATACTCGGGGTTGGACTCACGCAGCCGCTCGAGCAGCGACAGCAGCAGGTCGGACCGGCTCGCCGGAGGGTTCGGGGCGAGGGCGAGCTGCAGGTGCAGGGCACGCAGGTAGCTCTGCACGTTGCCCGCGACGAAGTACGGGTCGTGCTCGCTGAGTCCGTTGGGGCGGGCGCTGTTGGCGAGCCGGGCCAGCCAGGGCTCGAGCACCTCGAGGCTGACGAGGTCGCGACGCAGGACGCGCATCGTCGCGCGGGCAAGACGGTCGGGCTCTCCGTGGACGAGATGGTACTCGGTCGGGAGCAGCAGCCGGTCGGCGAGGACGTCGAGGAGGACGGTGAGCTCCAGCCTGCCCATCGCCTCGGAGGCCGCGAGCGCCGCGATGGCGTCGGCGCCGTGGGCGACCGCGTGCGCCCAGCCCTTGCCGGGCACGAAGCCGCGCAGGTCACGCTCCCGGACGAACCAGCTCGCGACCCGGTCGCCCCAGCGGACCATGGTCCCCGGCGACACCAGGTGGGCCCTGTTGTCGCGCTCGATGCACTCGGCCAGCACGAGGACCGAGAAGCTGCGCCGGAAGACGGTGTCCGTGTCGTCCTGCCCGAGACCGACGATGAGCCCCGCGGCCATGCCGTCCCCGAGGCCGTCGAGGAGGTTGTCGTAGACCCCGTTGGTGATCCAGGCGGTCAGTGTGGGGTGGGCGATGCCGTCGCGGACTGCGGGATCCGGGTCGCCCAGCATCGCGGTCAGCTCTGTCGTCAGGTCCGTGAGGGGCCGGTCTCCGGGGACCTTCAGGCCGTTGGCCTTCACCTGTTCCCAGAACGTGGACGACATAGGCCCCATACTGCCACTGCGCTCGGGCGGACGACGACTTGGCTCAGACCTCGCCTAGGCTGGGCGAGTGCCCTCGTTCAACGACCTGGTGAAGGTCCACACCGACCTGTCGGACGAGGACGTCGCCTGGCTCAACCTGCTCATGGCCGACTGGCAGATCATCGCCGACCTCTCCTTCGCAGACCTGGTGCTGTGGCTTCCCGACAGGGAGGGCCGGGGGTACTGGGCCGGTGGCCAGATGCGCCCCACGACGGGTCCGACGGCGTACGTCGACGACCTGGTCGGCGCGTTCGTCCCGCGCGGCCGGCGGCCCCTCCTCGACTCCGCCTACGAGCAGCAGCGGGTGGCGCGCGAGGGAGACCCCGAGTGGCGCGACGACATCCCGGTCCGGGTGGAGGCGATCCCGGTGCGGCACGGCCACCGGATCATCGCGGTGGTCGCCCGCAACACCAACCTGCTCGGCGTACGCACCCCGAGCCGCCTGGAGCTGTCCTACCTGCAGACGGCGACGGACTTGACCCAGATGATCAGCAACGGGTTCTTCCCCTACCCCGGACAGCGGTCGGACCACGTGGACTCACCGCGCGTGGGGGACGGGTTCGTCCGGATCGACGCGACCGGCCGGGTCACCTACGCCAGTCCCAACGCGCTCTCGGTCTACCGCAAGCTCGGGCTCACCGGCGACCTCACCGGCCTCGACCTCGCCGAGATCACCCGCGCCCTGGTGCCGCCTCGTCACCGGCCCGACGAGGAGACTCTGAGCGCCGTCCTCTCGGGGAAGCGGCCGCTGGACACGGAAGTGGGCAACGAGGAGGCGACGCTGATCGTGCGCGCGATCCCGCTGCGCCCGACCGGGGAGCATCTCGGCGCGCTCGTTCTCCTTCGCGACGTCACCGACCTGCGCCGGCGCGACCGCGAGCTGGTGACGAAGGAGGCGACGATCCGCGAGATCCACCACCGCGTGAAGAACAACCTGCAGACGGTCGCCGCACTCCTCAGGCTCCAGGCCCGGCGGATCGCGTTGCCAGAGGGTCGGCTCGCCCTCGAGGAGGCGGTACGCCGGGTCGGGTCGATCGCCATCGTCCACGAGACGCTGAGCCAGTCCTTCGACGAGTCCGTGGAGTTCGACGACGTGGCCGATCGGCTGCGCCTGATGGTCGCCGAGGTCAGCACCCGGGGGCCCGAGGTTCAGACCGCCCGGGAGGGGAGCTTCGGCACGCTGCCCTCGGAGACGGCCACGCCTCTGGCGATGGTGCTCACCGAGCTGCTCCAGAACGCGCTCGAGCATGCCTTCGCCGGAACGCCCGAGTACGTCCCTGGCGCGGGTGGCGACGGGGGAGGACCTGGGCTGGTCGCGCAGGACGACGAGAAGCCGCGGATCACCTTGACCGCGCAGCGACTCGTCGGCCGGCTGCACGTCACGGTCGAGGACAACGGGCGGGGACTGCCCGAGGGCTTCGACCTGGACAGCTCGACGAGCCTCGGCCTCTCGATCGTGCGAACGCTGGTCGAGTCCGAGCTGGAGGGGATCCTCGAGATCGGCCCACGCCCCGGAGGGGGCACACGGGTGGTCGTGGACCTACCGGCTCACTGAACCGTGGTCACGGCTCGAGGCGGAGTCTGTCTCAGGCGGTGCGGACCTTCGCGCGCGCGTTGCGGCGCTTGAGCGCACGACGCTCGTCCTCGCTCATGCCTCCCCACACGCCGTGGTCCTGTCCCGCCTCGAGCGCCCAGGCGAGGCACTGCTCGCGCACGTCGCAGCGTCGGCAGACCTGCTTGGCCTCCTCGATCTGGAGAATGGCCGGACCGGTGTTGCCGATCGGGAAGAACAGCTCTGGGTCCTCGTCGAGGCATGCAGAGCGGTGGCGCCAATCCACGGCGACGACTCCTTAGCTTGTGCGGATAGCCACTCGCTGGGGTGTGCGAGCTGGTCCTTGCGTGTGTCGTACCCACGTATCACTGTTTGCGAACGCAGGCACGAGCTCCCGGCACGAACTCACCCAGGGGGTGAGGCGATGTCGAAAGTGGCGGTCACCGGATCCCCGCGTCTCGGGCAGGGAATTTCCCACCTGTCGCCCAGTGACGACGTCGATCGTTGCAAGAGAACCCAGTGCAAGCAACCCCTTGACGAGGTCACTTTGGTCACAGCAGACAAATTTACGCAGTTTCTCAGGATATCTACCCCATGACCCGCCGAGGTGGTCCGGCGAAGTCCCAGTAGGCTCTGACGCCGTGACCCCGCCCCACGACAACCACCTTCCGACGTCGGGGCCGCCTGCCCCGTTGGCCGTGGCGGCCTCCCTCGCAGCCGTCGAGGCGCTCGTCTTCCTGGGCCTCGGGGTGGTCGAGATCGCCTCGTTCCAATCCGACAAGGCGACCATGGGGGCGACCACCGCGGTCTTCTTCTTCGTGTACGGCGTCGGCCTGGGGATCTGCAGCTGGGCGGTCTACCGGCTCAGGTCGTGGGCGCGTGCGCCGATCGTGGTGGCGCAGATCATCCAGCTCCTCGTGGCGTGGAGCTTCCGTGGCGGCGAGACGACCTGGCTGGCCGTGGGCCTGGCGATCGTCGCGGCGATCGTCCTGGCGGGCATCCTGCATCCACAGTCCATCGACGCGCTCGCCGAGGACCACTGACCTCCCGCAGCCCTGCCGCTCTCAGCGCGCGAGGGGGCTGCCCCCGTCGAGGGACGGGTCCTCGGTGAGCCGTTCGCGCAGGTGCGCGAGGGTCTTGTTGAGCAGACGTGACACGTGCATCTGCGAGACCCCGATCTCGGCCGCGATCTGTGACTGCGTCATCCCGCGGAAGAAGCGCAAGGTGAGGATGTGCTTCTCCCGCGGCTCGAGCGCCTCGAGCAGCGGCTTGAGCGACTCGCGGTTCTCGACGTGCTCGAGCGCCTCGTCGTCCTCGCCGATGGTGTCGAGCATGCTGAGCGCGCTGTCCTCGGCCGAGTCGCTCGCGTCGAGCGAGAGCGTGGTGTAGGCGTTCGCGGACTCGAGCCCCTCGATCACCTCTTCGTCGGTGACCCCGACCTTGCGGGCGATCTCGGCCACCGTGGGCGACCGGCCGAGGTCCTGGGTCAGCTCGGCGGTGGCGCTCGAGATGGACGCGCGCAGCTCCTGGAGCCGGCGCGGGACCCGGATCGCCCAGCTCTTGTCACGGAAGTGCCGCTTGATCTCGCCCACGATCGTGGGGGTCGCGTAGGTCGAGAACTCCACGCCGCGGTCGGAGTCGAAACGGTCGATCGCCTTGATCAGCCCGATCGTGCCGACCTGCAGGAGGTCGTCGTAGTGCTCACCGCGGTTGAGGAACCGCCTCGTCAGGTGCTCGACGAGCGGAAGGTGCAGCCGCACCAGGTCCTCGCGCGCCTGCGCCTGCTCGACGTCGCTCGAGCCTGCGTCACGCATGATCACGAAGAGCTCTGCGCTCCTCGCCCGGATCGCGGTGATGTCCGAGGAGCCGGACTCGTCCACCATGGTCAACCCGTCTCCCCGCTCGTCCGAGACAACGTGACGGTCAGGATGTCGCCGTCGACGTCCGCGTCGAGCGACGAGGTGAGTGCCGAGAGGACCGTCCACGCGAAGCCGTCCTTGTGCGGCGGGCGTGGCGAGTCGCAGTGCGCCGAGACCTCGACCTTCAGGGTCTGCGGCTCGAGGAAGAACAGGCAGCGCAGGTCGGACTCGGGGCGCGCCTGAGGCAGCACCACCGCGCAGGCCTCGTCGACCGCGATGCGCAGGTCCTCGATGTCGTCCAACGTGAAGTCCAGGCGCGCCGCGAGCCCGGCGGTTGCGGTGCGTAGCACCGACAGGAAGGCCCCGTCCGCGGGGATCCTCAGCTCGACGTCGGGTCGGTTGTCTGCCACGGAGTACCTCTTCGCAGGTGGCTGTGGGCGGATGTTCGGCTGTCGCGGGGCCCGGGCCGGCGCTCTGCGGCCATGGCCCCTGGTCCCCAGAGCGTAGACGGGGTCGGGCACCGATGTGCCCGACCCCGTCTCAGTTTGCCGACTCACCGTGCCTCCAGCCAGTCGGCGGTGCTGCTCATGCGTTCTTGGTCTCCCAGAAGATCTTCGCGATCTCGTCGATCTTGGCGAGCAGGTCGTCCGCGACCTGCGCGTCCATCGCGCCCTTGGCGCCCGAGGCACCCGCCAGCTTGGTCGCCTCGTTGAAGAGCGTGTGCAGCTGAGGGTACTTCTCGAAGTGCGGGGGCTTGAAGTAGTCGGTCCAGAGCACCCAGAGGTGGTGCTTGACGAGCTGTGCGCGCTCTTCCTTGATGAGAATCGCGCGAGTGCGGAAGTCCGGGTCGTCGTTCTCGGCGACCTTGCCGATGATCATCTTGATGGACTCGGCCTCGATCCGTGCCTGGGCGGGGTCGTAGACACCGCATGGCAGGTCACAGTGCGCCTGGACTTCGAGGGTGGGTGCGAACAGTCGCGAGAGCATCCTGTTGTGTCCTTTCTGTCGACGATCTTGGGAAGAGTTCTCGTGCAGCCACCTGCGACACTACTCCCGGTCAAGTCACGGTGAACAGCAGGGCGGTGAGCGTTGGAGGACAGGGCGCCTGAGCAGCGCCGGCGCCCGCGGAGGCTGGGCGTCGCCGTCGTGCGTGGACGTTCGATGCAGCCCACGCTGTACGACGGCGACCGGCTGCTCGTCGTGCACGGCGCGCGGCCTCGCACGGGGGGACTGGCCGTCGTACGCCTCCCCGACGGTGTCGTGGCCGTCAAGCGAGCCACCCGGCATGAGGCCGACGGCTGGTGGGTCGAGCGTGACAACTCGCGCGAGGGCGTCGACTCGTGGTCGGTCGGGGCGATCCGCGACGAGGACGTGATTGCCCGCGTGCTGATGCGGCTTTGGCCACCGATGCGACGAGTGTCACGTCCGCCACATTGAGGCCGGACCGCGAGGCTCCGTGTGCGAGACTGTGACCAAGGGAGACCCCCGCTGATTCACGTAGTTCCGCCGCTTCACCGCAGCAGTGCGTTCGAACTACCTGCACGTTTCCCCGGACACGAAGGTCAGCTCAATGGTTGCACCCGCAGCAATGCCCCAGTCGGAGAACCCTCGCGCAGGTGACCCGGTCTTCGACCTCCACGTCGGCGGCAAGATGGAGGTCGCCTCGACGGTCGCACTCTCCGGGCCCGACGACCTCTCCCTCGCCTACACGCCCGGCGTCGCCCGGGTCTGCGAGGCGATCGCCGAGGACGCCTCGCTCGCGGACGACTACACCTGGGTCTCGAACACCGTCGCCGTGGTGACCGACGGCACCGCCGTCCTCGGGCTGGGCGACATCGGACCCCGCGCCGCGATGCCGGTGATGGAGGGCAAGGCCGTCCTGTTCAAGCAGTTCGGCGGGGTCGACGCGGTGCCGATCTGCCTGGACACCACCGACCCCGACGAGATCGTCGAGACGGTCGCACGGCTCGCCCCGAGCTTCGGCGGGATCAACCTGGAGGACATCTCCGCCCCACGCTGCTTCGAGATCGAGCAGCGGCTCAAGGACCGCCTCGACATCCCGGTATTCCACGACGACCAGCACGGCACCGCCGTGGTCGTCCTCGCCGCGCTCGAGAACGCGCTCGAGCTGACCGGCCGCAGCATCGAGGACTCCCGCGTGGTCATCTCCGGAGCGGGCGCGGCCGGGGTGGCGTGCGCGAAGATCCTCCTCGCCGCGGGGGTTCGCGACCTCGCCGTCGTCGACCGGCAGGGCGTGCTGAACTCCTCCCGCGGTGACCTCACCCCGGTCAAGCTCTCCCTGGCCAAGGAGACCGCCGACACGACCGGCCGCGAGGGCCGTCTGGTCGACGCCCTTGCCGGAGCCGACGTCTTCGTCGGGGTGAGCGGCGGCAGCGTGCCGGAGGAGGCCGTCGCCAAGATGGCGCCCGAGGCGATCATCTTCGGGCTGGCCAACCCGATCCCGGAGGTGCACCCGGACATCGCCCGCCGCCACGCGCGGGTCGTGGCCACGGGCCGGTCGGACTACCCGAACCAGATCAACAACGTGCTCGCGTTCCCGGGCATCTTCCGCGGCGCCTTCGACGTCCGGGCCACCGCGATCACCGAGGGCATGAAGCTGGCCGCGGCCGACGCGCTCGCCGGGCTCGTGGGCCCCGAGCTGAGCGAGGCCTACATAGTCCCGTCGCCGTTCGACCCACGCGTGGGTCCCACCGTGGCGGCCGCCGTGGCAGAGGCGGCTCGCCGGGACCGGGTCGCGCGCCGATAGGGTCGGCGACATGTTCGCTGTCTACGCCGAAGGCTTCTCCACCGAGGACCCCCTGTCCGGACTCGTCGTCGGGGAGCGCCCCGACCCGGTCGCCCCCGACGGTTGGACCACGGTCACGGTCAAGGCCTCCTCGCTGAACCACCACGACCTGTGGTCGCTGCGCGGGGTGGGGCTCCGCGAGGAGTCGCTGCCGATGATTCTCGGCTGCGACGCCGCGGGCTACGACGAGGACGGCAACGAGGTGGTCGTCCACGCCGTCATCAGCGACCCCGCCTGGTCTGGCGACGAGACCCTCGACCCGAAGCGGTCGCTGCTCAGCGAGCGTCACCAGGGCACCTTCGCCGACAAGGTCGTGGTCCCCCGCGCCAACGTCGTGCCCAAGCCGGCCTCGCTCTCCTTCGAGGAGGCTGCCTGCCTGCCGACCGCCTGGCTCACGGCCTACCGGATGCTGTTCACCCAGGGGCGCCTCAAGCCCGGTGACACCGTGCTCGTGCAAGGTGCGGGCGGCGGCGTCGCCACCGCGCTCATCGCCCTCGCGCACGCCGGTGGGCTCAAGGTCTTCGCGACCAGTCGCGACGAGAGGAAGCGCGCCCGCGCGCTCGAGCTCGGCGCCGACGAGGTCTTCGAGAGCGACGCCAGGCTGCCCCAGAAGGTCGACGCGGTGATGGAGACCGTCGGCCGGGCCACCTGGTCCCACTCCCTCCGGTCGCTTCGTCCCGGCGGACGCATCGTGATCTCGGGCGCGACCAGCGGCCCGAACCCCGAGAAGGCGGAGCTGAACCGGATCTTCTTCCTCCAGCTCGAGGTGATCGGCTCCACGATGGGCACCCGCACGGAGCTGGCCTCGCTCGTCAACATGCTCGACGTCACCGGCGTCCGCCCCGTCATCGACAAGGTGCTTGCGATGGACGACGCCCGGGACGGGTTCGCCGCGATGGCCGAGGGCGACGTGTTCGGGAAGATCGTCTTCACCCGCTAGGTTCGCCGGATGCCGACCCATCTCCTGACCGGCGCCGGCGCTGGCATCGGCGCCGCGGTGGCCAAGGCGCTGTCCGCGCGCGGTGACGACCTGGTGCTCCTCGCCCGCTCCCGGCAACGCGCCGATCACCTCGCAGCCGAGTTCCCTGGCGCCCGGACGGTCGTCGCCGACCTCGCCGACCCGGCGGGGCTCACCGAGGCGCTGTCCGTCGGGGACCTCCCCGACCGGCTGGACTCGCTGGTCCACGCGGCCGGGGTGGTCGACCTCGGACCGGTGGGGGAGCTGAGCGCGGAGGTCTGGCGTCGCACGCTCAACGTGAACCTCCTGGCGCCCGCGGAGCTCACGAGGCTCTGCCTCCCGGCGCTTCGTGCGAGCCGCGGCCACGTCGTACTCGTCAACTCCGGCTCCGGGCTCACCGCGCACCCGAACTGGTCGGCCTACTCGGCCAGCAAGCACGGCCTCCGCGCCCTCGCCGACTCGCTGCGGGGTGAGGAGCGGGGGTCCGGGGTGCGCGTGACCTCGGTGTACCCGGGGCGCACCGCCACCGCCATGCAGGAGAAGGTCCACGCGCAGGAGGGCAAGGAGTACGACCCCTCCGACTGGATCGCTGCCGAGTCGGTCGCCTCGGCGGTTCTGGCCGCGATCGACCTGCCGCGCGACGCGGAGATGACCGACGTCACCGTCCGTCCAGGACCCCGCTGACGTCCCTCAGTCGTCCGGGTCGTCGAGACGAGCCAGCCACGTGGCGAGGCGCTCCACCGCGGTCTCGAACTCCGGGTGGAGGTCGGTGAACTCCTGCAGACGGTCGGCGAGCCACGCCAGGGTGACCTCCTCGTCACCCCGGCGCTTCTCGAGCTCCTCGATACCGCGGTCGGTGAAGTACATCGCCGGTCAGGAGAACGCCTGCTTGAGCAGCGACTTCTGCTCGTCCACGTGGCGGGACTGCTGGCCCACGGACGGCGAGGACGACTCGGCCCGGGACACGCGGTGGAACGGCGTGCCGTCGAGCTCCGAGGACAGGTTCAGCGCCATGTGCGGCCACGGGCCCATGTTGGCGGGCTCGTCCTGGACCCAGCGGACCTCCTTGAGGTTGCCGTACCGCGCGAGCTCGGTCTTCAGCTCCTCGACCGGACGCGGGTAGAGCTGCTCGACCCGGACGATCGCGGTGCTCTCGTCCTGCTGCTTCTTGCGCTCGGCGAGGAGGTCCCAGGTGATCTTGCCGCTGCACAGCAGCACCCGCTCGACCTTGTCCGCGTCCACCGTGTCGTCGCCGATCACGGGCCGGAACGTGCCCTCGGTGAAGTCCGCGGGGGAGGACATGGCCTCCTTGCGGCGCAGCATCGACTTGGGCGTGAAGATGATCAGCGGCCGGTGCTCCTCGCCCAGCGAGTGACGGCGCAGCAGGTGGAAGTGGCTGGCCGCGCTCGAGGGCTGCGCCACGGTGAACGCGTCGTCGGCGGCCATCGCGAGGAAGCGCTCGATGCGGGCGGAGGAGTGGTCGGGACCCTGGCCCTCGTAGCCGTGGGGGAGCAGGAGCACGACGCCGGACTGCTGCCGCCACTTGGTCTCGGCCGAGGAGATGAACTCGTCGATCACCGTCTGGGCGCCGTTGACGAAGTCGCCGAACTGCGCCTCCCACAGCACGAGAGCGTCGGGCCTGGCCACCGAGTAGCCGTACTCGAAGCCGAGCGCGGCGTACTCGGACAGCAGCGAGTCGTAGACGTAGAACTGAGCCTGGTCCTCGGACAGGTTCGCGAGGGGCGTCCACTCGTCGGCGTTGCGCCGGTCGATGATCGTGGCGAAGCGCTGCGCGAACGTGCCGCGACGCGAGTCCTGGCCGGCCAGGCGGACCGGGCGGCCGTCCATCAGCAGTGAGCCGAAGGCGAGGATCTCGCCGGTCGCCCAGTCGATCGGCCCCTCGGTGATCGCCGCCGCCCGTCGCTGGAGCTGGGGGAGCACCTTCGGGTGCACCACGAAGCCCTCGGGGGCGTTGACGTGCGCATCCGCGATCCGCTTGAGCGTCTCGGTGCTGATCGCCGTGGTCGCCTCGGTGACACCGCTCTTCTCGGGGTAGTCGGGGACCGTGGTCCAGCTCGAGGGCACGCTCGTGGCCTCCCGGACCTCGGTGAACACCCGCTCGAGCTGCTGCTGGTAGTCGCGCAGGACCTGCTCGGCCTCCTCGAGCGTGATGTCCCCACGACCGATCAGCGACTCGGTGTAGAGCTTGCGTACCGAGCGCTTCTGCTCGATGAGGTCGTACATCAGCGGCTGGGTGTACGACGGGTCGTCACCCTCGTTGTGGCCGCGGCGGCGGTAGCAGACCAGGTCGACCACGACGTCCTTCTTGAACGCCTGGCGGTACTCGAAGGCGAGCCGCGCGACGCGGATGCAGGCCTCGGGGTCGTCGCCGTTGACGTGGAAGATCGGCGCCTGGACCATGCGGGCGACGTCGGTGCAGTACAGCGACGAGCGCGACGAGGCCGGCGAGGTCGTGAAGCCGACCTGGTTGTTGACCACCACGTGGATCGTGCCGCCGGTGCGGTAGCCCCGCAGCTGGGACAGGTTGAGGGTCTCGGCGACCACGCCCTGGCCCGCGAACGCCGCGTCGCCGTGCATGAGCAGCGGCAGCACCGGGAACTCAGCACCGCGGTTGAGCATGTCCTGCTTGGCGCGGGCGATGCCCTCGACCACCGGGTTCACCGCCTCGAGGTGCGAGGGGTTCGCGGCGACGGACACCTTGATCGTCGCGCCGGTGCCGGAGGTGAACTCGCCCTCGGCGCCGAGGTGGTACTTCACGTCGCCCGAGCCCTGGACGGTGCGCGGGTCGATGTTGCCCTCGAACTCGCGGAAGATCTGGCTGTAGCTCTTGCCGACGATGTTGGCGAGCACGTTCAGCCGGCCGCGGTGGGCCATACCGATCGTGACCTCGTCGAGCTCCTCCTCGGCGGCGGCCTCGCATATCTCGTCGATCAGCGGGATGGTGGTCTCGCCGCCCTCGAGGCTGAACCGCTTCTGGCCGACGAACTTGGTCTGGAGGAAGGTCTCGAAGGCCTCGGCCTGGTTGAGCTTGAGCAGGATCCGCAGCTGCTCCTCGCGGGGCGGCTTGATGTGGGGCTGCTCCACCCGCTGCTGGATCCAGCGACGCTGCTCCGGGTCCTGGATGTGCATGTACTCGATGCCGACCGTGCGGCAGTAGGAGTCGCGCAGTATGCCGAGGATGTCGCGCAGCTTCATGAAGCGGCGGCCGGTGCCGCCGAAGGAGCCGGTCGCGAACTCACGGTCGAGGTCCCACAGGGTCAGCCCGTGCGACTCGACCTCGAGGTCGGGGTGGCTGCGCTGCTGGTACTCGAGCGGGTCGGTGTCGGCCATGATGTGGCCGCGCACGCGGTAGGCGTGGATCAGCTCGAGGACGCGAGCCTGCTTGCTGATCTCGTCGTCGTGGCTGGTCGAGATGTCCTTGGCCCAGCGGATCGGCTCGTAGGGGATGCGCAGCGCGCGGAAGATCTCGTCGTAGAAGCCCTCCTCGCCGAGGAGCAGCTGGTGCACGCGGCGGAGGAAGTCACCGGACTGGGCGCCCTGGATGACGCGGTGGTCGTAGGTCGAGGTCAGCGTCATGACCCGGCTGACCGCGTTGCGGACGAGGGTCTCCTCGGAGGCGCCCTGGTACTCGGGCGGGTACTCCATCGCGCCGACGCCGATGATCGCGCCCTGGCCCTTCATCAGCCGCGGCACCGAGTGGTTGGTGCCGATCGTGCCGGGGTTGGTCAGGCTGATGGTGGTGCCCTGGAAGTCGGCGACCGTGAGCTTGTTGTTGCGGGCCTTCCGGACGATGTCCTCGTAGGCGGTCCAGAACCCCGCGAAGTCCATCGTCTCCGCGGCCTTGATCGACGGCACGAGCAGCTGGCGGGTGCCGTCGGGCTTCTGCATGTCGATCGCGAGACCGAGGTTGATGTGCGCGGGCGTGATCAGGTTCGGCTTGCCGTCGATGACGTCGAAACCGACGTTCATCTCGGGCATCGTCTTGAGCGCCTTGACCAGCGCGTAGCCGATGATGTGGGTGAAGGACACCTTGCCGCCGCGGGCGCGGGCGAGGTGGTTGTTGATGACGGTGCGGTTGTCCCAGAGCAGCTTCACCGGCACCGAGCGCACGCTGGTGGCCGTCGGCACGCTCAGCGAGATGTCCATGTTCTGCGCGGTGCGGGCGGGTGCGCCACGCAGCACGGTCAGCTGGGGCTCGTCCTTGGCCTCCGGCTGCTGTGCCGGCTCGGGCTCCTTCGGCACCGGGGCGGTCGTCTTGGGAGCCGCCTTCGCAGGGGTCACGTCCGCTCGCGGACGGGCCGTTGCGGCGCTCTTGGCCTGGGGGGTCGGCTTCTCGGCCGGCTTGGGGGCGGGCTTCGCGGCCGCCTTCTCGGGAGCCTTCTTCGCCGGGGCCTTCGGTGCTGCCTGCTCGGGCGCCTTGGTCCCGTTGGGGCGGACCGTCTTGTCCGTGACGTGCTCACCAGGGTGGTAGTTCTTGAAGAACTCCCACCAGGCCTTGTCCACGCTGTTCGGGTCCTGCTGGTACTTCTCGAACATCTCGTCGACGAGCCACTCGTTGGCTCCGAACGCCGATGCCTCGGAGGGGCTGCTCTGGGAAGACTCGGCCACGGCCTGAATCGCCTCTTCTGTTGCGTCTCTTAGGGTGGGTGGACGGCTACAAGGCTAGACCTTCGTGACAACTTGATGCAGCCCGGACCGGCTTCCGGCCGACGGGTGTATCGAGGCTCACGCCGAAGCGACCCTCTCGGGAGTGACGAGACCTGTGAACCAGCAACGATGGAGCCCCGGCAGGGCCGTCGCAGGGGGGCTCGCCACGGCGATGCTGCTCGGCGCCACGGTCGGCTGCACGAGCGACAGTGAGCCCGAGAGCGGTCCGTCGCCGCTGCCGAGCCGGTCGGTCGGCTCAGCCCCGACCTTGGCCGCCAAGCCGGTCCCCACGGAGGTGACCGTGGCCAAGGTGGTCGGCGGCAGGCTCGAGCGGGACCAGCGGCAGCACCTGGTGAAGCAGGTGGCGGCCGTCGTCTCGGAGTACTTCGACGACGCCTTCCTCGCGGGGGAGTACCCCCGGCGTGACTTCTCCGCCGCCCTCTCCACCTTCTCGGGCGGGGCCGAGAAGCGGGCGGGATCCGATCGAGGCCTGCTCACGAACGCCGAGATCGGTGCGACGACCGAGGCCGTCGCAGCCCGTGCCAAGAAGGTCAGCCTCGACGTGCTGGTGCCCAACCGCCACGTGCTGGCCCTGACCGCTCGGTTCCGCCTCGTGTTCGTCCAGGAGCGCGCCGACGGCGCCGACCAGCGGGTCACCGTGAAGGGGAGGTTGCTGATGGACCGCAGGAAGTCCGGTCCCTGGCAGATCTTCGGGTACGACGTCGAGCGCTCGTCCGAGCCCGTGTCGAAGGGAGCCGGCCGATGACCCGTCCGACCACGCTCATGCCCCGCCGCCTGGCGCGCCTTCGCAGGTTCGTCCCGCTGGCCGTCGTACTCGCGGTCACGGCTCTCGTCGTACCGCCGGCGAGCGTGCACGAGGCACCGACCGCACTGGTCAGGGTCGAGGGAGCGCGCAACGTCGACTTCTCCGACCGGGTGGTCTGGGTGCTCCTGCTCGGCTCCGACGCCCGGGAGGGACAGTCGGTGACCCACAGTCGTGCCGACGCGATCCAGCTCGTCGGGTTCAACACCCGCACCGGGGCCGCCACGGCCATCGGCATCCCGCGTGACTCCTACGTCGACATCCCCGGCCACGGCCGGAACAAGATCAACGCGTCGATGTACTTCGGCGGCCCGCAGCTGATGGCGCAGTCGGTGGGCAACATGGTCGGGATCCGGCCCGACTACGTCTTCGTGGCCAGCTTCTGGGGCTTCGCCCGCATGGTCAACGGGATCGGTGGGATCAAGGTCACCTCGCAGTACGCGTTCAGCGACCCCAACAAGCCCGCCGGCTTCCACGTGGGCAAGAACAAGCTCAACGGCATCCAGGCCCTGGTCTTCTCGCGCACCCGCAAGGCGTTCCCCCGCGGGGACTTCGACCGGTCCGCGAACCAGCAGCGCACCCTCGTGGGCATCCTCAACCAGGTTCGGCGCAACGAGGACAAGCCCGGCTTCATGGAGCGAGGCGTGATGAGCGTCCTCAACAACCTCCAGACCCCCAACGTCGGTCCGGTCGAGGTCTACCGGCTCGCGCAGGCGGCGACGCAGGTCAACCCCAACAAGTTCCGCAGGTGCGTGGTGGGCGGTCGGACCGGCTACGTCGGCGCGGCGAGCGTCGTCTTCGCCGACGTCGGCCAGGCGCGCAGCATCGCGAGGCGGGCACGCGCCGACGCGACGCTCCGAGGCTCCTGCTAGGAGCCCCGGGCGCCGCGCCGGCGGCGGTCGATGTGTGCGGTGGTGCGGTCTGGCTCAGCGCAGGATCTTCGCCTTCGCGACGCCGATGTCCAGTACCAGACCGGTGCCGTCGAGCATCTCGACCCGCACGGCGTAGACCCGCAGGCCGCGCTTGCCGAGGTTCTGGCGGACGCCTGCCTTGATGAACGCCAGCCCCGGGATCTCCAGGCTCTCGCCCGGAGCGGGGATCTCCTGCGCCTCCCCGTTGGCGACGATCGCGCCGATCCTCGTCCCTTCGGTGGTGCGGCGGACGACTCGTCCCCTCCGGTTCTGGAAGACGTTGACCTGACCGACGACGCCCTTGATCTCGAGCTGCCCGCCGCCGAGGCTGATGTCTGCCACCGAAGCACGGGACCGCGCGACCGCCCGTCCGTCGGCGAACGGCTTGCCGTAGGTCTCCGCCTTCAGCGTGTCGGCGTTCAGCTGGGCGTTCTGCGGTGCGGAGGCCAGGGTGTTCGGCCGCCACTCGCCGTTGGTGCCGATGCACGGCAGGTTCTGGTACGGCGTGCGGCCGAGCCCGGCGACCCCCTCGGCGACGACCGCCTCGAAGCCGTAGGCGTTGCCGGCGAAGACACCGGCCGGGTCGGACTCGGAGATGTGCGCCCACGCCCGTCCGATGTTGACCCGGGAGCCGTTCTCGAGGACGACACGCATGCCGTAGGCGTTGGCCGTGGCGCCCTTGTTGTTCGACGGGGTCCGCTGCGAGCCCGCCGGGTAGATCGTGCCGACCCCGGGCACGTCGATCCCGTTGGTGCCGGCGCCCTCGATCACGGCCTCGACGAGCTGGTCGTCGCCCTGGTCGATGGCGTCGAGGAGGTCCGAGAGCGGCCCCGGCGTGTCACCGCCTGGGGTGATGCCGACCGCGTGGACGTCCAGCAGGTCGATGTCGGCCTTCGCCGCGAACCTGCCGGCCTTGTTGAAGGCGTCCGCCACGGTCGTCAGGGCGCCGAACTCCAGGCGCGGACCGTCCTCCGACCCGATGGTCAGGCTCGCCACCTTGTTGACGCTTCGCGAGCCGAAGGTCTTGGTCTTCGGCCTGCGGTAGCTCGAGGTCACACTGGTGACGGCGCCGACCTCGATCATGGAGTTGGCGTTGAGCTTGGCGACGTCGCTGCCGTTCTCGTGGCGGATCGGGGCCATGGCCGTGCAGCCGAGGACCGACCAGGCGGTGCGGCCGGACGAGACCCCGCCTTCGTTCGGGCGGCCCAGGCTGACGCGAGTGCCGTAGGCGGAGCCCTGGTAGGCGAAGGGCGTCTCGATCTTCTTGATGGCTGCCTCGGCGGGAGCCCCGGCGACGAGGACGACCGCGCCCGCGAGCGCGATGCCCGCGGCCGTGGCCGATGCGACTGCTCGCCTGAGCAGCGTGGTGCGTGTGGTCAAGGAACTTCCCGTTCACTCGTTCTTCGGACAGGTGTGAGCGCGAGCTCCCCCCGAGAAAGGAGCCGGACGTGGTGTCCCCATGTGTCTGGCGTCACGCCGGCGCAGATGGTGCGGCTGTGTACCCCCAGAGAACGAGAAACAAACCAAAACGTGACGATCCGTGCAATGCGTGTTAGACCACCAGATGAGGGCGTTGACCCGGCGGCCGGCAGACGCTAGAGACCATCGACGGGGGCGCGTGCCGAACACACCGATGGAAGGTCTCCCGCAGGCCACATCGGCGGGGAGAAAGAGGAGAAGAAGGGCGCCCCCGGTAGGATTCGAACCTACGCACCCGCCTCCGGAGGGCGGTGCTCTATCCCCTGAGCTACGGGGGCTCATGGGCTGCGCGAAGAGCGTACATGACCGGTGCCGACAACGTGATTGGGGGCGTGGGTGTTCATCGATCAGCCACTGCGCGCGCTCGTCGTGGACGACTCGGCCGTCATTCGCGAGCTGATCGCGGTGAACCTCGAGCTCGAGGGCTTCGAGGTCGCGACGGCCGGCGACGGCGAGAGCGCGCTCAGACTCGCCCGCGAGCTGCACCCGGACGTGATCACTCTCGACGTGATGATGCCGCGGATCACCGGTTTCGAGGCGGTCGAGCTCCTGCGCCAGGAGCCCGATACCGCGTCGATCCCGATCGTCATGGTGACGGGGAGGGCGCAGGCGGCGGACCTCGCCCGGGGAGAGGAGGTAGGTGTCGACGCCTACCTGACCAAGCCCTTCGAGCCGGCCGAGCTCATCGAGGTCGTCACCCGGCTCGCCCGCCAGAGGCGCTCCACGCGTTGATATCGGCGTGAGTCGCCGCCCACGGCGCGGATACCCTTGCCCGGTGACTCCCGAACAGCTCTCCGACCGGATCGTCCACGTCCTTGCCGCTCTCGCCGACGAGGGGTCCTTGACCCTGCCCGACGGCGTGCCGGCCAAGGTGGTCGTGGAGCGACCCAAGGTGCGTGAGCACGGGGACTACGCCACGAACGTCGCGCTCCAGCTGGCCAAGAAGGCCGGGATGCCGCCGCGGGAGCTCGCGAGCCTCCTCGCGGAGCGGCTCGGAGCGGTCGAGGGGGTCGCCTCGGTCGAGGTGGCCGGGCCCGGGTTCCTCAACATCCGGGTCGCCGCGGGCGCGCAGGGGGCGGTGGCCACCCAGATCGTGGCCGCGGGGTCGTCGTACGGCTCGACCGACACGCTGGCCGGCAGCCGGTTCAACGTCGAGTTCATCTCCGCCAACCCCACCGGCCCGTTGCACCTCGGGCACACGCGCTGGGCGGTCGTGGGCGACGCGATCGGGCGGGTCCTGGCCGCGGCGGGCGCCGAGGTCACCCGCGAGTTCTACATCAACGACCGTGGCAACCAGATGGACAAGTTCGGCGCCTCCATCGAGGCGCTGGCCCTCGGCAGACCGGTGCCCGAGGACGGGTACCACGGCGGCTACGTCGCTGACCTCGCCGCGAGGGTCGTGGACGAGAACCCCGGCATCCTCGACCTGCCCGAGGACGAGCGGCTGGCGGCCTTCAGGGAGGCCGGCTACGCCATCCAGCTCGCCGAGCAGCGCGAGCAGCTCGACGCGTTCCAGACCCACTTCGACGTGTGGTACTCCGAGCGCGTCCTGCACGACGAGGGCAAGGTCAAGCACGGCCTGGAGAAGCTGCAGGGCCAGGGCCACCTGTTCGAGGCGGACGGCGCCCTGTGGATGCGCACGACCGACTTCGGGGACGACAAGGACCGGGTGCTGGTGCGCAGCAACGGCGAGTCCACCTACTTCGCCTCCGACACCGCCTACTACGTCGACAAGCGCGAGCGCGGGTTCGACGTGTGCATCTACCTCCTCGGCGCCGACCACCACGGGTACGTCGGACGGCTGAAGGCCATGGCCGCCTGCGCCGGCGACGACCCGGAGCGCAACATCGAGGTGCTCATCGGACAGCTGGTCAAGATCATGCGCGGTGGCGAGGAGGTCAGGCTCAGCAAGCGAGCGGGCACGATCGTCACGCTGCAGGAGCTCATGGAGATGATCGGGGTGGACGCACTGCGCTACACCCTCGCGCGCTACCCGTCCGACTCGCCGCTGACCCTGGACGTGGAGCAGATCACGCGGCAGAGCAGCGAGAACCCGGTCTTCTACGTCCAGTACGCCCACGCGAGGCTCGCGTCCATCCTGCGCAACGCCGCCGACCTCGACGTCGAGCCCGCGGGCGACGACTTCGACCCGTCGCTCCTCTCGCACGAGCGGGAGGGCGAGCTGCTGCGGGCCCTCGCGGAGTTCCCTCGGGTGGTCGCCACCGCGGCCCAGCTGCGCGAGCCGCACCGGGTGGCGCGCTACCTGGAGGAGACCGCCTCGGCGTTCCACAAGTTCTACGACAACTGCCGGGTGCTGCCCCAGGGCGACGAGGAGGCCTCGGACCTGCACCGGGCACGGCTGCTGCTCGTCGCGGCGACGAGGACGGTCATCGCCAACGGCCTGGACCTCCTCGGGGTCTCCGCCCCGGAGCGGATGTGAGCCGCTGATGCGTGCACACGAGGCAGGCTGGGCTCACGCCGAGGTCAGCCACCGGGGCCCGTCATGGTTGCCTGAGCCGGTCGACGTAAACGCCCTCGTCCCGCTGCTGTGGTCGAGCACGGCACGCAAGAACGACGACGGCGCGCTCGAGGTCGGGGGAGTGGACCTGCGCGACCTCGTGGCCGAGCACGGCTCCCCGGCGTACGTGCTCGACGAGGCGGACTTCCGGGCGCGCGCCCGCGCCTTCAAGGAGGCCTTCGAGGGCTACGACGTCTACTACGCCGGCAAGGCGTTCCTCTGCACGGCGGTCGCCCGCTGGGTGGCCGAGGAGGGTCTGAGCCTGGACGTCGCCTCCAACGGCGAGCTGACCGTCGCCCTGCGGGCCGGCTTCGAGCCCGCGCGGATCGGCTACCACGGCAACAACAAGACGCGGGCCGAGCTGCACCGCGCCGTCTCCGAGGGGGTCGGCCGGATCATCGTCGACTCCTTCTGGGAGATCGAGCGGCTCGCCGAGGTGACCGCGGAGCTCGGCCGGACCGCCGCCGTCATGGTGCGGGTGACCGCCGGCGTGGAGGCGCACACGCACGAGTACATCGCCACCGCGCACGAGGACCAGAAGTTCGGGTTCTCGATCACCTCCGGCGACGCGTTCGAGGCCGTCCGCCGGGTCGGGGAGGCACCCGGCCTCGAGCTCAGGGGCCTGCACTCCCACATCGGCTCGCAGATCTTCGACAGCTCGGGCTTCGAGGTGGCCGCACGACGGGTGCTCGCCCTGCACGCGCGGGTCTCGACCGAGCTCGGTGTCGAGATGCCCGAGATGGACCTCGGCGGTGGGTTCGGCATCGCCTACACGACGCAGGACGACCCGTCGGACCCCGCACAGCTGGCGACCGAGATCACGAAGATCGTCGAGCACGAGTGCCGCGGCCTCGGCGTCGCGGTGCCCGAGCTCTCGATCGAGCCCGGCCGTGCCATCGTGGGTCCGGCCATGTGCACCGTCTACGAGGTCGGGACGGTCAAGCCCGTGGAGCTCGACGCCGGCGCGGTGCGGACCTACGTCTCGGTCGACGGCGGGATGAGCGACAACATCCGGACCGCCCTGTACGACGCCGACTACTCCTGCACGATCGCCTCCCGCCGCAGCGAGGCCACGCCGGTCATCGGACGTGTGGTCGGCAAGCACTGCGAGGCCGGCGACATCGTGGTGAAGGACGAGTTCGTCCCCGGCGACATCGCGCCGGGCGACCTGATGGCGGTCCCCGGGACAGGGGCCTACTGCCGGTCCATGGCGAGCAACTACAACCACGCCCTGCGGCCGCCCGTGGTGGCGGTGAAGGACAGTACGGCCACCGTCGTCGTACGCCGGGAGACCGAGGACGACCTGCTGCGCACGGACGTGGGCGCGTGATGCCGCATCTCACGCAGCGGACGGCCCGGACCGGAGTGTGGACGAGCCCGGCGGATGGCCGAAGATGAACGGCATGGACGGCAAGAGTCACGAGGAATCCGCGCACCCGCCCTTGAAGCTCGCCCTCCTCGGCTGCGGATCGGTCGGCAGCCAGGTGGTGCGGCTGCTCCACGAGCACGCCGACGACCTCGCCGCCAGGGTCGGCGCGCCCATCGAGCTGGTGGGAGTGGCCGTACGACGGCCGGAGGCGCAGCGCGACGCCGAGGTGCCGGCCGAGCTGCTGACCACCGACGCCCAGGGGCTGGTGACCCGGGGTGACATCGACCTCGTCGTCGAGGTGATCGGCGGCATCGAGCCGGCCCGGTCGCTGATCCTGTCCGCCCTCGAGAGCGGGGCCTCGGTCGTCACCGCGAACAAGGCCCTCCTCGCCGAGGACGGCAGCACCCTGTTCGCGGCAGCCGAGAAGGCCGGGCGTGACCTCTACTACGAGGCCGCCGTGGCCGGGGCGATCCCGATCCTGCGGCCGCTGCGCGAGTCGCTCGCCGGCGACAAGGTCCGCCGCGTCCTCGGCATCGTGAACGGCACGACGAACTTCATCCTCGACAAGATGGACACCTCCGGCGCCGGGTTCAGCGAGGCGCTCGAGGAGGCGCAGGAGCTCGGGTACGCCGAGGCCGACCCCACCGCCGACGTGGAGGGGTTCGACGCCGCAGCAAAGGCCGCGATCCTCGCCAGCCTCGCCTTCCACACCCGCGTCACCGCCTCGGACGTCTACCGCGAGGGGATCTCCGACGTCACCGCTGCCGACGTCGCCTCCGCCCGCGACATGGACAGCGTGGTGAAGCTGCTCGCGATCTGCGAGCTCACGGAGAGCTCCGACGGGCCGGCGGTGTCCGCCCGGGTGCATCCCGCGATGATCCCGCGCAGCCACCCCCTGGCGAGCGTGCGCGAGGCGTACAACGCCGTGTTCGTGGAGAGCGACGCCGCGGGGCAGCTCATGTTCTACGGTCCGGGGGCCGGGGGCGCGCCCACCGCCAGCGCCGTGCTCGGCGACCTGGTCACCGTGGCCCGCAACCGCCTCAACGACGTGCGAGGAGTGGGCGAGTCGGCGTACGCCCAGTGCGAGGTGCTGCCGATGGGCAGCACCAAGACGCGCTACCACGTCGCCATCGACGTGGACGACCGGACCGGAGTGCTCGCCGCCGTCGCGCAGGTGTTCGCGGAGCACGACGTCTCGCTCCAGACCGTGCGGCAGGAGGGGCGCGGCCGCGACGCCCAGCTCGTGGTCGTCTCGCACACGGCCACCGACGCTGCGCTCGCGGCGACCGTCGAGGCGCTGCGCACCAAGGAGTTCGTCCACGACGTGTCGTCGATCATGAGAGTCGAGGGGGGCGCCGAATGAGCACGCCGACCACCCATCAGTGGCGTGGGGTCATGGAGGAGTACGCCTCCTGGCTCAGCGTGCCGGACGGGACCCCGACGATCACCCTGCGCGAGGGCGGCACGCCGCTCGTCGACAGCCGCTGGCTCTCGGAGCAGACCTTGGCCGACGTCTGGCTCAAGGTCGAGGGCAACAACCCCACCGGCTCCTTCAAGGACCGCGGCATGACCGTGGCGCTCTCGGTGGCAGTGGGGCAGGGCGCCGAGGCGGTGGTGTGCGCGTCCACCGGCAACACCTCGGCGTCGATGGCGGCCTACGCCGCCCGGGCGCGGATCAAGCCGCTCGTGCTCATCCCGCAGGGCAAGATCGCCGCGGGCAAGCTCGCTCAGGCGATCGTGCACGGCGCACAGGTGATCATGGTCAAGGGCAACTTCGACGACTGCCTCCGGATCTCCCGCGAGCTGGCCGAGACCTACCCGGTCGCCCTGGTGAACTCGGTCAACCCCATGCGGCTCGAGGGCCAGAAGACCGCGTCCTTCGAGATCGTCGACTTCCTCGGCGACGCCCCAGACGTCCACGTGCTGCCCGTCGGGAACGCCGGCAACATCTCGGCGTACTGGAAGGGCTACATCGAGTACGAGAAGGCCGGGATGAGCACCCGCAAGCCGCAGATGCTCGGCTGGCAGGCGGCCGGTGCGGCACCGTTCGTGCACGGCGGTCCGGTCAGCGACCCCGAGACGGTGGCGTCCGCGATTCGTATCGGCAACCCCGCCTCGTGGCAGCTCGCCGTCGACGCCGCGAGCCAGTCCGGCGGCCGCTTCCGGGCCGTCACCGACGAGGAGATCCTCGCCGCGCAGCGGCAGCTCGCCCAAGAGGACGGGGTCTTCGTCGAGCCCGCGTCCGCGGCCGGCGTCGCAGGGATCCTGCAGGACCTCGCGGCCGGGGAGAGCTTCGCCGGGAAGACCATGGTGGTCACGGTGACCGGCCACGGCCTGAAGGACATCGACACCGCGTTGTCCACGTTCACCGACCTCGTGGACACGGTCGTCGAGCCGGACGTCGACGCCGCCGCCGAGGCAGCCGGACTGCACTGACAGATGCCGACCTTCGTGACCGGCCCGGTCCAGGTGTCGGTGCCCGCGACGAGCGCCAACCTCGGCCCGGGGTTCGACGCACTCGGGCTCGCGCTCGGGCTGCGCGACGTGCTCGTCGGCGAGGTCACGGAACGGCCGGGTCTCGAGGTGACCGTCAACGGCATGGGTGCCGACGAGGTGCCTCTCGACGAGTCGCACCTGGTCTACAAGGCGATGCGCGAGGCGTTCGCCGAGATGCGGTCCGAGGTGCCCGGCATCAGGCTGCAGTGCGAGAACAAGATCCCGCACAGCCGGGGGCTCGGATCCTCCTCCGCCGCGATCGTCGGTGGTATCTGCCTGGCCCGCGGGCTCGTCGCCGGCGGGTCGCTGCTGATGGACGACGACGCGGTGTTCACGCTCGCTGCCCGGATGGAGGGTCACCCAGACAACGTGGCGCCCGCCTTCTTCGGCGGCTTCACGATCGCGCTGTCCGAAGGGGAGAGGTTCCAGGCGACCACGGTGGCGGTCGACCCGAGGGTCAGGGTGCTGGTGTTCGTGCCGCCGAAGCCGGTGAAGACCTCCGTTGCCCGAGGGCTCCTGCCGGATACGGTGCCCCACGCCGACGCGGCCGCGAACGCCGCCCGTGCCGCCCTGCTCGTGGTGGCGCTGAGCGGCCGGCCCGAGCTGCTCCACGCCGCCACCGAGGACTACCTGCACCAGTGCTACCGCGAGTCCGCGATGCCCGAGAGTCTCGAGCTCGTGCGCGACCTGCGACGGTCGGGGGTCGCGGCGGTGGTCTCGGGCGCCGGGCCGACCGTGCTGGCGTTCGTGGACTCCTCCACCACCTCCGACGTACGGCGGAGGGTGCCGGTCGGCTGGGACGTCCTCAGCCTGCCGGTGGACTCGGTCGGGGCGACGGTCAGCGGCGGCTCCTGAGCGCGCGGGGAGGAATTTCCGCAGGACGCGCCACGTTGTGACCCATACGACGTCCAGCGGCGAGGATGGTGCTACTCTCGAAGTGCGCCACTGATCCAGCCCCGGGCGAGACCTGGGTTGGTCCTGGGGGGCGCAATCTCTTCCTCGTTATCTCTGTCCCGGATGCATGCCGGTTCTTCACGACCCATGCCCTCGGACTTGGCGCAGGAACATCCACAACAGATATCGGCCACCGGTTTCCCGGGTCGGCCGCAAAACGTGGGAAGGACCTCACGTGACGGAAACAACCGAAGCCGCCCCCAAGCGCCGTTCTGGCAGCGGGTTGAGCGGCATGCTGCTCCCCGAGCTCAAGCAGGTGGCAGCAGGTCTCGGTATCAAGGGCGTCGGCGGCATGCGCAAGAGCCAGCTGATCGACGCGATCAAGGCTGCGCAGTCAGGCGGCCAGTCCGGTGGCCAGTCGGGTCAGCCGAACGACGGGGCAGGCACCCAGCAGGCCGCCGAGGCCGCTCAGAGCAGCGCCCCCGCGGTGTCGGACACCGCCAAGACCTCCGCCGACCAACCGCGTCAGGCGCGACAGGAGGCCCTGCCGATCGAGCAGTCGGAGCAGCAGCCCGAGCGCCGGGCACGGGCCCGCGCCGAGCAGGCCGGCGGCGGCGACCGCGGGAGCCAGAGCGGCGACCGTGGTGGCGACGCCTCCGAGGGCCGCCGCGACACGCGCGGCGAGAGGCAGGGGGGCCACCGCGACGAGAACCGTGGCGACAACCGCGACCGCGACGACCGCGGTGAGAACCGTGGGGACAACCGGGACCGCGGGGACAACCGCAACCGCGACGACCGCGGCGACCGCGGCGACAACCGGGACCGCGGCGACAACCGGGACCGCGACAACCGTGGTGAGAACCGAGGCGACCGGGACAACCGGGGGGACAACCGGGGGGACAACCGCGGGGACAACCGCGACCGCGACAACCGCGGTGACAACCGGGACCGGGACGACCGTGACGGCGGCCGTCGAAACCGTCGCCGCCGGGGCCGGGACCGCAACCGCGACGGCGGCCCGCGCCCGCGCCGTGACGAGGTCGAGCCGCAGATCAGCGAGGACGACGTTCTCGTGCCCGCCGCCGGCATCCTCGACGTTCTCGACAACTACGCCTTCGTCCGGACCAGCGGCTACCTGCCGGGCCCGAACGACGTCTACGTCTCCCTGTCCATGGTCCGCAAGTACGGTCTCCGCAAGGGCGACGCGGTCACGGGCCTCGTCCGGCAGCCCCAGGAGGGCGACCGCAAGGAGAAGTTCAACCCGCTCGTCCGCCTCGACACGATCAACGGTGCCGACCCCGAGCTGGCGAAGAAGCGCGTCGAGTTCTCCAAGCTCACCCCGCTCTACGCCTCCGACCGGCTGCGCCTCGAGACGGAGTCGAACCAGCTGATCACGCGCGTGATCGACATCGTCGCGCCGATCGGCAAGGGTCAGCGCGGTCTGATCGTCTCGCCGCCCAAGGCAGGCAAGACGATGGTGCTCCAGGCGATCGCCAACGCGATCACCACGAACAACCCGGAGACCCACTTGATGGTCGTCCTCGTGGACGAGCGTCCTGAGGAGGTCACCGACATGCAGCGCACGGTCAAGGGCGAGGTCATCGCCTCGACCTTCGACCGCCCTGCCACCGACCACACCACGGTCGCCGAGCTCGCCATCGAGCGTGCGAAGCGCCTCGTCGAGCTCGGCCACGACGTGGTCGTCCTCCTCGACTCGATCACCCGCCTCGGGCGTGCGTACAACCTCGCCGCACCTGCGAGCGGGCGCATCCTCTCCGGTGGGGTGGACTCCTCGGCGCTGTACCCGCCCAAGCGCTTCTTCGGCGCCGCCCGCAACATCGAGGACGGCGGCTCGCTCACGATCCTGGCCACGGCCCTGATCGAGACCGGCTCGAAGATGGACGAGGTGATCTTCGAGGAGTTCAAGGGCACCGGCAACATGGAGCTGCGCCTGCGCCGCGAGTTCGCCGACAAGCGCATCTTCCCGGCGATCGACGTGGACCAGTCCGGAACGCGTCGTGAGGAGCTCTTGATGAGCAAGGAGGAGCTCTCGATCGTCTGGAAGCTGCGGCGGGTGCTCTCCGGCCTCGACGGCCAGCAGGCTCTCGAGCTGCTGCTGGAGCGCCTGAAGAAGACCCAGAGCAACGTCGAGTTCCTCATGCAGGTGCAGAAGACGACGCCGACCGCGGGCAACGGACGCGACGGCGACTGACTCGGCTGGGCCACCAGCAGGCGAAGGGCGGGACGTGTGTCCCGCCCTTCGTGTTCTCCCCCATTCCGGACGTGCCCTTGGCTATTGTCGGGAGCAGCAAGCGGGACAAACCCGACACTTCTCCTCCTCGGGGTGGCCATGGCCAAGATCGTCGTCGCCGATGACGACGCGGACATCCGCGACCTCGTGGTCTTCAAGCTGCGTCAGTCCGGACACGACGTCGTGCCCGTCGGGGACGGCGCAGCCGCGGTGGAGGCCTGCCGGGCCGAGCGGCCCGATCTCGCCGTCCTCGACGTGATGATGCCGGGGATGAGCGGCTACGACGCCTGCCGGGAGCTGCGGGGCGACCCCGCCCTGGCCGGGATCCCGGTGATCCTGCTCACCGCCCGCGCACAGGAGAGCGACATCGAGCAGGGCTTCAACGTCGGTGCCGATGACTACGTCGTCAAGCCGTTCAGCCCGCGGGAGCTCGCGTCCCGGGTCGCTGCGGCACTCCAGCGGAGCGGTGTGTGAGGGACCCCCTCCACGCCACGTTCTTCCTGAGATGAGGACCGCAGACAGCGTCCGTGGCCAGGTGATCGTGCTGCTGCTCAGCATGGTCGTGCTGGTCACGGTCGTCGCCGGTGCCGGCGCGGTCGGTGTCACCTCGCTCACCGAGGACGTAGACGTGCTCGTGGACGACCTGCGCCCGGCGGCGTACAGCAACATCGCACTGCGCAACGACATGAACCGTGCCCAGGCCGACGCCCGAGGCTGGGCGCTGAGCCGTGAGCCGCGGTTCCTGCGCGACTACCGGCGGGCGGTCACCGAGGCCCGCACGGGGCTGGACGACCTCGCCGCCAAGGCGCAGAGCGACGAGAAGCTCGCCGCCGAGGTCGCGAGCCAGCGTGCCGCGGCGGAGGAGTGGATCTCCTTCGCGGACGGCCTCGTGGCACGCGACCCCGGACCCGTCCCCGGGGTCTACCTGATGGACGGCCAGGCCTCCTTCGACAGGTTCGTCGCGCTCAACGACATGGTCTCCTTCGAGGTGAACGAGGGCATCGACCGGCGCGGAGACGAGGCCAGGGAGCGCGCCCGCCGGGTGCTCGTCTTCGTCGCGTTCGTCGCGCTCCTCGGGCTGGCGGCCACCGCCATGGTCAGCCGCACCCTCGTACGCCGGATGAGCGGCCCGCTCCAGGAGATGGAGGACGCCGTGGAGCGGCTCGCCGCAGGCGACCTCACCGCCCGGGTCTCCACCGACGGCCCCCGCGAGATCCGTGGCGTCGCCTCCGCGCTGAACGTGCTGGCGCAGGAGAACCAGCGTGCCCGGGAGATGGAGGAGCGGGTGGTCATGCAGCTCCGCCAGCTCGACAAGGCCAAGGACGAGTTCGTCTCGACGGTCTCCCACGAGCTGCGCACCCCGCTGACCAGCATCTCCGGCTACATCGAGCTCTTCGAGGACGGCTTCGTCGAGGGACTCACCTCGCAGCAGCGGGGGATGCTCGGCGTGGTCAAGCGGAACGTTGGCCGGCTACGCAACCTCATCGAGGACCTGCTGACGCTCTCCCGGGTCGAGTCGGACGCGTTCCGGACCTCCTTCGACGTGCTCGACGTCAGCCACCTGACGTCCGACGTAGCCCACGACGTGGCGGAGATCGCCGCGCGGACCGACGTCACCGTCCGCGAGTCCAACCCCGGCCACCCGGTCCTGGTCCGGGGGGACGCCGGACAGCTGTCGCGGGCGGTGCTCAACCTGGTCACCAACGCGGTCAAGTTCAGCCAGCGGGGCGGCCAGGTGCTCATCCGGCTCACCGTGCTCGACGGCGAGGCCGTGGTCTCGGTCGTCGACCACGGCATCGGCATCCCGGCCGAGGAGCTCGCGACCCTCGGCACCAGGTTCTTCAGGGCCTCCAACGCCGTGGAGGCGGAGATCACGGGCACCGGCCTGGGGCTCCGGATCGTCCAGACCATCGCCGACAACCACGGCGGGAGGCTCGAGCTGGAGTCCACCGAGGGTCAGGGGACCATCGCGAGGCTGGCGATCCCGCTCGTGCCCCGTCAGGAGCGGAGGAATATCCAGCTCGTCGGGGACATTACGGAAAGGTGACCAGCAGACCCGCCGAGACGACTCCCCCCTCCGCCGTACCGACCGCGCCGGCGGGCCCGGTGGTCGAGTCGCCCAGCGGGCGGCGGTACGTCCAGCTGGTGATGGTGCTCGGCGCGCTGATCGCACTCGGGCCGCTGACCATCGACATGTACCTGCCGGCCTTCCCGGTCATCTCCTCCGAGCTCGGCGTCTCCGAGTCGGCCGTCCAGCTGACCCTCACGGGCATGCTCGGCGGCCTTGCCTTCGGACAGCTGCTGATCGGCCCGCTCTCGGACGCGTTCGGACGCAAGCGCCCGCTCGTGGCGGGCCTGCTGACGCACGCGCTCGCCTCGGTGCTGGCCGCGCTCGCGCCGAGCATCGTCATGCTCGCGACGGTGCGCGTGCTCCAGGGGTTCGCCGGCGCGGCGATCTCGGTCGTCGCCATGGCCATCGTGCGAGACCTCTTCTCGGGCGTGGCCGTGGCGAACCTCATGTCCCGACTGATGCTGGTCATCGGCCTCGCGCCGATCCTCGCGCCGTCGCTCGGCGGGCTGGTCCTCGAGTGGACCTCCTGGCGCGGCATCTTCGCCGTCCTCGCCGGTGCGGCGGTCGTGCTCAGTCTCGTCGCCGTCCTCGGTGTGCGCGAGACCCTGCCGGTCGAGCGGCGCCGTCCGGCCAGCGTCAGGGCCACGCTCTCGACGTACCGCGGCCTGGTCAGGGACAGGGCCTTCCTGTCCCTGGTCTTCATCGGCGGACTGATGATGTCGGCGATGTTCGCCTATGTCGCGGGCTCGTCGTTCGTCCTCCAGGGCGGGTACGGCCTCGACGAGCTGGCGTTCGGCATGGTCTTCGGCCTCAACGCCGCTGGCCTCACGATCGCCGCCCAGGTCAACCCGTTCATGATCCGCAGGTTCGGCGTCGTCAACGTGCTGTCGGGAGCGATGCTCGTCGGCCTGGCCGCTGCGACGGCGCTCGTCGTGGCTGGCCTGACCGGGGTGGGAGGACTGGCCGGCGTGCTGGTCCCGCTGTCGCTGGTCGTCGCCTCGGTCGGCCTGTCGCTGCCGAACACGCCTGCGCTCGCGCTCACCCGGCACGGTGAGGCGGCCGGCACCGCCGCGGCGATGCTCGGTGCCGTGCAGTTCGGCGTCGGAGCCCTGGTCGCTCCGCTGGTGGGTCTCTTCGGCTCCACGACGGCGGCTCCGATGGGGCTGGTGATGGTCACGGTGACACTGCTGGCGACGGTGCTGATGTTCGGCGTGGTGCGGCGCGACGCCTCGGTCGGTCTCGACTGACAGGTGCCGCTCGGGAATTACCACCCGCGCGCGATTGTTTGGCACACTTGAGCGCTGGTTCCGGTTCACGTGCCCCCATCCGGCGGTGGCACGACCCGGCGGCCGACAACTCGAGAGGACACCATGAAGAAGGACATCCACCCGGAGTACACCTCCACCCAGGTGACGTGTACCTGCGGCAACACTTTCACCACCCGCAGCACCGCGACGAGCGGCTCGATCCACGCCGACGTGTGCTCGCAGTGCCACCCGTTCTACACCGGCAAGCAGAAGATCCTCGACACCGGCGGCCGCGTCGCCCGCTTCGAGGCTCGCTACGCCAAGAAGGACGCCGCCAAGAAGTAGCTTCCACGAAGCGCCGGTCCGCCGCACTCACGCGGGGGCCGGCGCTTCGCGTGTCTGTTGGCCCTGGCCACACCGAGTACGACGAAGGAGGTCCGCATGTTCGAGGCCGTGGACGGCCTGGTCGAGGAGCACGCCGAGCTCGAGCACCGTCTTGCCGACCCCAGCATCCATGCGGACCAGGGGCTGGCCAAGAAGCTGAACCAGAGGTACGCCGAGCTCAGCGCGATCGTGCGCGCCTACCGGGAGTGGCAGCAGCTCGGCGACGACATCGAGGCGGCCCGCGAGCTCGCCGCGGAGGACCCGTCCTTCGCCGAGGAGGCCGAGTCGCTCGTGACCCGGCGGGACGCGACCGAGGAGCGCCTCCGCCGGCTGCTCGTCCCGAGGGACCCCACCGACTCCAAGGACGCGATCCTCGAGATCAAGTCCGGAGAGGGCGGCGAGGAGTCTGCGCTGTTCGCCGGGGACCTGCTGCGCATGTACACCCGTTACGCCGAACGCCGTGGGTGGAAGGTCGAGCCGATCGACGCCACCGAGTCCGACCTCGGCGGCTACAAGTCGGTGACCGTGGCGGTGAAGGCCAAGGGCACTCCCGAGCCCGGCGAGGCGCCCTACGCCCTGCTCAAGTTCGAGGGCGGGGTGCACCGCGTCCAGCGGGTCCCGGTCACCGAGAGCCAGGGCCGCGTCCACACCTCTGCCGCGGGTGTCCTGGTCATGCCGGAGGCCGAGCAGGTCGATGTGACCATCGAGGACAAGGACCTGCGCATCGACGTCTACCGTTCTTCCGGCCCGGGCGGGCAGAGCGTGAACACCACCGACTCGGCCGTGCGCATCACCCACGTCCCGACCGGCATCGTGGCGTCCTGCCAGAACGAGAAGAGCCAGCTCCAGAACAAGGAGCAGGCCCTCCGCATCCTTCGCGCGCGCCTCCTGGCCGCGGCGGAGGAGGCCGCGAACGCCGAGGCCTCCGACGCACGCAGGTCGCAGGTGCGGACCGTGGACCGCTCCGAGCGGATCCGGACCTACAACTTCCCGGAGAACCGGATCTCCGACCACCGGACCGGCTACAAGTCCTACAACCTCGACGCGGTCCTCGACGGCGACCTCGAGCCGGTGATCGACTCCTGCGTCCAGGCGGACCTCGCCGGCCGCCTCGAGGCCCTCGAGTCCTGATGCTGAGCCGCGACCTGCTGGCGGACGCGGAGCGTCGCCTCCGGTCGGCGGGGGTGGCCTCGCCCGAGTACGACGCCCGCGAGCTCCTGGCGCACGTCCTCGGCACCACCCGCGGCGGGCTGATGCTCGTCGACGACGTCGCCGAGGACCGGGCGGGGGCGTTCGAGCAGCTCGTGGCCCGTCGTGCCGCCCGGGAGCCGCTGCAGCACCTGACGGGCACGGCCGCCTTCCGCTACGTCGAGGTCGCGGTGGGTCCGGGGGTCTTCGTGCCGCGGCCCGAGACCGAGATGCTGGCCGGGTGGGGTGTCGACCGTGCCCGTGAGGTCGCCGCGACGGGCCGCACGCCGGTCGTGGTGGACCTGTGCACCGGCTCGGGCGCCATGGCGCTCTCCCTGGCGACCGAGGTGCCCGACGCGGAGGTGCACGCCGTCGAGCTCGACGAGGCCGCGCACGGGTGGGCATCCCGCAACCTCGAGGGCAGCGGGGTGGACCTGCGCCACGGCGACATGACCGACGCCTTCCCCGACCTCGACGGCACGGTGGACGTGGTCGTCTGCAACCCGCCCTACATCCCCCTCGAGGCCTACGAGTCGGTGGCGGTCGAGGCGCGTGACCACGACCCGTCGCTGGCCCTGTGGTCCGGGCAGGACGGGCTCGAGGCGATGCGGGTCCTCGAACGCGTCGCCGCCCGCCTGCTGCGACCCGGGGGAGTGGTCGGGGCCGAGCACGCAGAGGTACAGGCGGAGTCGGCCCCGGCGGTCTTCGCCGCGACAGGACGCTGGTCCGACGTACGCGACAACCCCGACCTGGCAGGTCGCCCGCGCTACGTGACAGCACGGCTGGCACGATGAGCGGGTGAGCAACCGGTTCGACACGCACGAGGAGACCGAACGTGAGGCGGGCATCGCCGCCGCCGCCCTGGCCGTCCAGCGCGGGCAGCTCGTGGTCTTCCCCACCGACACCGTCTACGGCCTCGGCGCCGACGCCTTCGACCCCGGCTCGGTCCGCCGTCTGCTCGCGGCCAAGGGACGCGGGCGCGACATGCCACCACCGGTGCTCGTCTCGGCGCCCACCACGCTCGACGCGCTGGCGGTAGGCGTCCCCTCGTACGCCCGCGCGTTGATCGCGGAGCTCTGGCCCGGACCGCTGACTGTGGTCTGCAAGCAGCAGCCCTCGCTCCAGTGGGACCTGGGGGACACGCGAGGCACCGTCGCCGTGCGCATGCCGGACCACGAGGTGGCGCTCGAGCTCCTCTCGCGTACGGGCCCGCTCGCCGTGAGCAGCGCCAACCTCACCGGGAAGGACGCCGCCACCACCGCTGACGAGGCCGAGGAGATGCTCGGCGCGTCCGTCGAGGTGCTCCTCGACGGCGGGGCCACCCCGGGCTCTGTCCCGTCCACCATCGTGGACGCCACAGGGGAGCGTCCCCGCGTCCTGCGCCTCGGGGTGATCAGCCTCGAGCGCCTCAACGAGATCGTCGAGCCGCTCGGCGTCCGGGTCACCGGGCCCGCCGAGGTCGAGGGGTAGCGTCCGCCCGTGCGCGAGTACCTGACTGTCTTCCTCGTCGCCGCCGTGGTCACCTATCTGCTGGGTGTGGTCGCGCGGGAGATCGCGCTGCGCACCGGTGCGGTGGCGAAGGTCCGAGACCGCGACGTCCACGCGATCCCGATCCCGTACTTCGGCGGGGTGGCGATGCTCGGCGGGCTCGTCGCCGGCTACGCCGTCGCGCGGCAGCTGCCGTTCCTGTCGCTCAGCGACGAGAAGATCTTCCGCGACGCCGGCGTCGTGATCGTGGGTGGCGCGCTGATCTGCGCGGTCGGCGTCCTCGACGACCTGCTCGAGCTCGACGCGCTCACCAAGCTCGGCGGCCAGCTCCTCGCCGCGGGCTTCCTGGTCTTCTTCGAGGTGCAGTTCTACTCGATCCAGCTTCCCGGGGGCACCCAGTTCGCCCTCGACACGACGCAGGCCGCGCTCGCCAGCGTGATGCTGGTCGTCGCGACCGTGAACGCGGTGAACTTCGTCGACGGTCTCGACGGTCTCGCCGCCGGCGTCGTGGGCATCGGAGCCGTGGCGTTCTTCGCGTTCTCCTACAAGCTGGCCGACGTCAACGGCGAGACCCTCGCGATCTCGGCCGCGCTGCTCACCGCCGCGCTCGGTGGAGCGTGCGCCGGCTTCCTGCCGCACAACTTCTTCCCGGCCCGGATCTTCATGGGCGACTCGGGGTCGATGCTCATCGGCCTCGTGCTCGCGGGTTCGGCGCTCACCCTCACGGGCCAGTTCGCCTCGGTCGACCTGCGCCAGGGGGCCGGGGGAGGAGAGGCCAGCCTGCTGCCCACGCTGCTCCCGATCATCTTGCCGATCGCCATCCTGATCGTCCCGTTCGTCGACCTGGTGCTGGCCGTCGTACGCCGCACGCGCGCCGGCCGGTCGCCGTTCGCGCCGGACAAGCAGCACCTGCACCACCGACTGCTGGAGATCGGCCACTCGCACCGTCGCGCGGTGCTGATCATGTGGCTGTGGGCCTCGCTGATCGCCTTCGGCGGGGTGCTGGCCAGCCTCTACTCGGGGCGGGTCACCACGGTGATCCTCGTCGTGTGGGTCGTGCTCACCGTCGCGCTGACCTTCTTCGTGCCTCGCCTGCATCGGCGCGGGACCCCCGCTCCCGGCCTCTAGACCGCCGATTTTCGTCGCCTCCGGACTTTGTGCTAGTTTTCACAAGCGGTTACCTGAGAGGATCCTGAGACCCTCGCAAGGCACCCGAAACAGCCCGTAACGGACGACAGAACGGCCGCCTCATGACGACCGAACAGCCGACACCGAGCAGGGGCCGACCCGTGCTCGGACCGCTGTCGGTCTCCGGGGTCCTCGGCCTTCTGCTCGTCGCGGTCGGCGCCCTCCTCAGCGGCTCGTCGGCTGCCGCCGGCGCTGCCATCGGGGCGGCCATGGTCTGCGTCGTGTTCGCGTTCGGAACCGTCGTCCTCGGTGTCGTCGCCCTCGTCGCGCCGGCGGCGTCGATGCTCGTGGCGTTGCTCACGTACACCCTCCAGGTCGTGGTCGTCGGAGTCGTCTACGTCGCCCTCAAGCAGGGGGGCGCGCTCGAGGGTCCGGTCGACCCCCGCTGGCTCTCAGGCGCCGTCATCGCGTGCACTCTTGCGTGGACGACCGCCCAGATCGTGGTCTCCGTTCGGGGTCGGCAGCCGGTCTACGACCTGCCTTCCCACGGGACGGAGGCAAGTGTCAGATGACCCGTGGTGGCTGCTATTGTCCGGTGCGCGATGAGTCAGCAGAACCCCAGCTCTGCTCCCGATCCCGATTCCCCCAAAGGCGACCCGTGGCATGCCTTCGGCTACCTGGTCTCGGGCGTGGTGGTCTACGGGTTTCTGGGGTGGCTCGCAGACCGGTGGCTGGGGACGACGTTCCTGGTGGCCGTCGGGATCCTCGTCGGTGCCGGCCTCGGGATCTACATGACCTTCGTCCGGTTCAACCGCAGCCAGGGTCAGCAGTCGAAGCAGGAGAAGAACTAGTGCAGGAGAACACGTGAGTTTCGCTCTCGCCCCCCTGGGTGCTGTCGCTCCGATCGGCGAGGAGTTCACCCCGCCGGGCCCCGGTGACTTCAACCTCCCCCCGCTGGGGCCTGACAACACCTTCGAGTTCCTCGGCCAGACGATGTACGCCGGCGTCACCAAGCCGATGATCCAGCTCGTCCTCGCCGCGGTCCTGGTGTTCTGGTTCTTCTACGCCGCCGCCAAGCGGCAGTCGATGGTCCCCGGCAAGCTCCAGTACGCCGGCGAGGGCGCCTACGGGTTCGTCCGTAACACCATCGGCCGCGACATCATCGGCAGCCAGGACTTCATGCGCTTCGTGCCCTACCTCGTCGCGCTGTTCTTCTTCATCCTGCTGAACAACTTCTTCGCCACCATCCCGTTCATCCAGTTCCCGACGTTCTCGCGGTCGGGCATGGTCTACGGTCTCGCGGCACTCAGCTGGATCATCTACAACGCCGCCGGCATCCAGAAGCACGGCTTCGGCGGCTACATGAAGCTCCAGACCGTCCCGGCCGGCATCAAGGGCCCGATGCTGCTCCTGCTCGTCCCGCTGGAGTTCATGTCGAACATCCTGGTGCGGCCGGTCACGCTGGCCCTCCGTCTCTTCGCGAACATGCTCGCCGGCCACCTGCTGCTGATCCTCTTCGCGCTCGGCGGTGAGTACCTCCTCCTCCACGGCGCCACGCTCGTCAAGCCGGTCGGCGTCCTGGCCTGGCTGCTGTTCATCGCGATCAGCTTCCTCGAGATCCTGATCCAGTTCCTGCAGGCCTACGTGTTCGTCCTGCTGAACGCCATGTACATCTCCGGTGCTCTCGCAGACGAGCACTGAGAGTCGCTGTTCCAAACCGCACAACAAGTAGAAACAACCGAAAGGAAATCGCCGTGGACGGCAACCTCAACATGATCGGTTACGGCCTGGCCGCTGTCGGCCCGGGTGTCGGTATCGGCCTCATCTTCGCCGCCTACATCAACGGTGTCGCCCGTCAGCCCGAGGCGCAGAGCCGCCTCCAGTCGATCGCGATTCTGGGCTTCGCGCTCGCCGAGGCGCTCGCCATCATCGGTATCGCCCTCGCGTTCGTGCTCTAAGCCCCCCATCAGCACTGACGAAGGACCACGCCCATGAACTCGATCACCCTTGCGGCTGAGGAGAAGCTCAACCCCCTCCTGCCGCACCCGGTGGAGATCGTCCTCTCGCTGGTCGTCTTCGGGCTGCTCTATCTCGCCGTCAAGAAGTGGGTCGTGCCCAACTTCGAGAAGACGTTCGCGGAGCGCACCGAGGCGATCGAGGGTGGCCTCGCGGCCGCCGAGACGAAGCAGGCCGAGGCGGACGCCAAGCTGGCTGAGCTCAACCAGCAGCTGAGCGAGGCGCGCCACGAGGCGGCCCGGATCCGCGAGGAAGCTCGCGAGCAGGGCGCGACCATCGTGGCCGAGATGCGGCAGCAGGCCCAGGCCGAGGCTGCCCGCATCGTCGAGCACGCGCACACGCAGATCGAGGCCGAGCGCCAGCAGGCGGTCACCTCGCTCCGCGCCGAGGTGGGCACGCTCGCCACCTCGCTCGCCGGCCGCATCGTCGGTGAGGCGCTCGACGACGAGGCGCGCCAGAGCCGCGTCGTGGACCGATTCCTGGCCGACCTCGAGTCTCAGCACGCCTCGGCGAACGGGGCGGGCTGATGCGCGGAGCTTCCGCCGGCTCACTGGAGAGGCTGACCGAGCAGCTCGGCTCGGCCGTCGAGAGTGGCGCCGACGCAGCGAGGATCGCCGACGACCTGTTCGCGGTCTCGGCGCTCCTCCGGCGTGAGCCGAGCCTCCGGCGTGTGGCCACCGACCTGTCGCTGCAGCCTGCTGCCAAGTCCGACTTCGTGCGCGGGCTGTTCGGTGGGCAGCTCGACGGTGCGTCGATGGACCTGATCTCGGCTGCCGTCGCACAGCGCTGGGCCGCCACCCGCGACCTCGCCGACGCTCTCGAGGAGCTCGGGGTCATCGCGGTCGTCAAGGGTGCGGACCGCACGGGTCAGGCGGACGCGCTCGAGGAGCAGCTGTTCGGCTTCGAACGCCTGGTCTCGGAGAACCCCGGGCTGCGTGACGCGCTGTCGGACTCCACCCGCTCCGCCGAGGACAAGTTCGCGCTGCTCGACCGGTTGCTCTCCGGCAAGGTGGTCGACGCGACGCTCCGGCTCGCCCGGCAGGCCGTTGTGAGCAGCCACCGTACTGTTGCACTAGCCCTCGAGGAGTACCAGAAGGTGGCGGCGAACAACCGCAACCGTCTGATCGCGACGGTTCGAGTGGCCAGGGAGCTGGCTGACGCGGACCGCCAGCGCCTCGAAGGCGCGCTGGCCCGGCAGTACGACAGGCCCGTGCACCTGAACGTCGTCGTCGACCCGCACGTGGTCGGTGGCGTCAAGGTCGAGATCGGTGACGACGTCATCGACGGCACCGTGGCAAGCCGCCTCGACGAGGCCCGCCGCCGCCTCGCCGGCTGAGCAAGCCGGCCCGCAGACCCAGATCTGAACAGACGAAAGAGCAGGGACAAGAAATGACGGAGCTTTCGATCCGTCCGGAGGAGATCCGGGACGCGCTGCAGCGCTTCGTGTCGGAGTACCAGCCCGAGACGGCAAGTCGCGAAGAGGTCGGCAGGGTCGCCGAGGCCGGTGACGGCATCGCCCGGGTCACCGGGCTGCCCTCGGCCATGGCGAACGAGCTGCTCGAGTTCGAGGACGGCACGCTCGGCCTCGCGCTGAACCTCGACACCCGTGAGATCGGCGTCGTGATCCTCGGTGACTTCGAGGGCATCGAGGAGGGCCAGAGCGTCCGCCGTACCGGCGAGATCCTCTCTGTCCCGGTCGGCGAGGGCTACCTCGGCCGCGTGGTCGACCCGCTCGGCAACCCCATCGACGGCCTCGGAGAGATCGAGACCGAGGGTCGCCGCGCGCTGGAGCTCCAGGCTCCCGGCGTGATGATGCGCAAGTCGGTCCACGAGCCGCTGGCCACCGGCATCAAGGCCATCGACGCGATGACCCCGATCGGCCGCGGTCAGCGTCAGCTGATCATCGGCGACCGTGCGACCGGCAAGAGCGCCATCGCGCTGGACACGATCATCAACCAGAAGCAGTACTGGGAGTCCGGCGACCCGACGAAGCAGGTCCGCTGCATCTACGTCGCGATCGGTCAGAAGGGCTCGACGATCGCGGCCGTGCGCGGCGCCCTCGAGGAGGCCGGCGCGCTGGAGTACACCACGATCGTGGCCTCCCCGGCGTCCGACTCCGCGGGCTTCAAGTACCTCGCTCCCTACACCGGCTCGGCCATCGGCCAGCACTGGATGTACGACGGCAAGCACGTCCTGATCGTCTTCGACGACCTGACCAAGCAGGCCGAGGCCTACCGCGCCGTCTCCCTGCTGCTGCGCCGCCCGCCGGGCCGTGAGGCGTACCCGGGTGACGTCTTCTACCTGCACAGCCGCCTGCTCGAGCGCTGCGCGAAGCTCTCGGACGAGATGGGTGCCGGGTCGATGACCGGCCTCCCGCTGATCGAGACCAAGGCGAACGACGTGTCGGCCTACATCCCGACCAACGTCATCTCGATCACCGACGGCCAGATCTTCCTCCAGTCCGACCTGTTCGCGGCGAACCAGCGTCCCGCGATCGACGTCGGTATCTCGGTGTCCCGCGTCGGCGGCGCCGCGATGACCAAGGCGATCAAGAAGGTCACGGGCTCGCTCAAGGTCGACCTCGCGCAGTTCCGCGCGATGGAGGCGTTCGCGATGTTCGCCTCCGACCTCGACGCCGCGTCGCGTCAGCAGCTCGACCGTGGTCAGCGCCTGATGGCCCTGCTCCGTCAGCCGCAGTACTCCCCGTACCCGGTGGAGGAGATGACCGTCTCGCTGTGGACCGGCACCACCGGTCGTCTCGACAAGGTCCCGACCGAGGACGTGCTGCGCTTCGAGCGCGAGTTCCTCGACTACCTGCGCCGCGAGCAGGGCGGGATCCTCGACACCATCCGCGAGACCAACGACTTCTCCGACGACACCGAGCACGCGCTCGAGGGTGCCTACGACTCCTTCCTCAAGCAGTTCGAGACCTCCGAGGGCGGCCTGATCCAGGCCGGCAAGGAGGAGCACGAGGCGCTTCCGGAGGAAGAGCTCGAGCAGGAGCAGATCGTCAAGCAGAAGCGGGGCTGACCGATGGCCGTTTCGCTGCGTGAGTACCGCGCCCGGATCAGGTCGGTCGAGTCGACCAAGAAGATCACGCGCGCCATGGAGCTCATCGCTGCGTCCCGCATCATCAAGGCGCAGCAGCGGGCCCAGGCGGCCGCGCCGTACGCCCGTGAGCTGACCCGTGCGGTGTCCGCGGTGGCGACGTACTCCAACGTCGACCACCCGCTCACCACCGAGCCGGAGAACCCGAAGCGGGCCGCGATCTTGATCGTGACCAGCGACCGCGGTCTGGCGGGTGCCTACTCCTCCAGCGTGATCAAGGAGGCCGAGCGCCTCGCCGAGAAGCTGCGCGGAGAGGGCAAGGAGGTCGACGCCTACATCAGCGGCCGCAAGGGAGTTGCCTACTTCAACTTCCGGCGCCGTCCCATCGTGGAGAGCTGGACCGGCTTCTCGGACCAGCCCACCTACGACGTGGCGCGCGAGATCGGCGACCGTCTCATCGAGGCGTTCCTGACCGGCTCGCAGGACGGGTCCGCCTCGTCCGATGAGGGCGTCGGCGGTGTCGATGAGGTGCACGTGGTCTACACGCGCTTCAAGTCGATGCTGATCCAGGAGCCCACCGCGGTCCGGCTGCTGCCCCTCGAGGTCGTCGAGGGGGAGGAGAAGCCTCCGGCCGAGGAGGTGCTGCCCCTCTACGAGTTCGAGCCGTCCGCGGCCGAGGTGCTCGACGGGCTGCTGCCGCGCTACGTCCAGAGCCGCATCTTCTTCGCGCTGCTCCAGGCCGCGGCCTCCGAGCTCGCGGCCCGTCAGCGGGCGATGAAGTCGGCGACGGACAACGCCGAGGAGCTCATCAAGAAGTACACCCGTATCGCCAACCAGGCCCGCCAGGCCGGTATTACCCAGGAAATCAGCGAGATCGTCGGTGGCGTGAACGCGCTCGCCGATGCGACTGCCGGGAGTGAGTGAAGGAAATGACTGCCGTAATTAACGAAGAGACCACGGGCAGCCAGGGTGCAGGCGGCGTCGGTCGCATCGCGCGAGTCATCGGCCCCGTGGTCGACATCGAGTTCCCCGTGGACACGATGCCGGAGATCTACAACAAGCTCACCGTCGACTACGAGCTCGCCGGGGAGACCCGGACGCTGCCGCTCGAGGTGGCTCAGCACATCGGTGACGGCATGGTCCGCGCCATCTCGCTGAAGCCGACCGACGGCCTGGTCCGTGGCGCCCGGGTGCAGGACACGGGCGGCCCGATCTCGGTGCCGGTGGGCGACGCCACGCTGGGGCACGTGTTCAACGCCACCGGTGACTGCCTCAACCTCAAGGACGGCGAGCGGCTCGAGGTCAACGAGCGCTGGGGCATCCACCGCAAGGCGCCGGCCTTCGACCAGCTCGAGTCCAAGACCCAGATGTTCCAGACCGGCATCAAGGTCATCGACCTGCTCACGCCGTACGTCCAGGGCGGCAAGATCGGCCTGTTCGGCGGTGCGGGCGTCGGCAAGACCGTGCTCATCCAGGAGATGATCGCGCGTGTCGCGAAGGACCACGGTGGTGTGTCGGTGTTCGCCGGTGTCGGCGAGCGCACCCGTGAGGGCAACGACCTGATCGTGGAGATGGAGGAGGCCGGCGTCATCGGGCAGACCGCCCTGGTGTTCGGCCAGATGGACGAGCCGCCGGGCACGCGTCTTCGCGTGGCGCTCTCCGCGCTGACGATGGCGGAGTACTTCCGTGACGTCCAGAAGCAGGACGTGCTGCTGTTCATCGACAACATCTTCCGCTTCACGCAGGCCGGTTCCGAGGTCTCCACGCTGCTCGGCCGTATGCCCTCCGCGGTGGGCTACCAGCCGAACCTCGCCGACGAGATGGGTCAGCTCCAGGAGCGGATCACCTCGACGCGTGGTCACTCGATCACCTCGATGCAGGCGATCTACGTGCCCGCCGACGACTACACCGACCCGGCGCCGGCCACGACCTTCGCCCACCTCGACGCGACCACCGAGCTCTCGCGAGAGATCGCCTCGCTCGGTATCTACCCCGCGGTGGACCCGCTCACCTCGACCTCGCGCATCCTCGACCCGCGGTTCATCGGTGAGGACCACTACAACACCGCGATCCGGATCAAGCAGATCCTGCAGCGCAACAAGGAGCTGCAGGACATCATCGCGATCCTCGGTGTCGACGAGCTCTCCGAAGAGGACAAGATCATCGTGTCCCGGGCCCGTCGTATCCAGCGGTTCCTGTCGCAGAACACCTACGTCGCCAAGCAGTTCACCGGCATCGAGGGCTCGACCGTCCCGATCGAGGACACCATCGAGGCCTTCACGAAGATCGCGGACGGCGAGTTTGACCACGTCGCCGAGCAGGCCTTCTTCATGTGCGGTGGCCTCGACGACGTCGAGCGCAAGTGGGCAGAGATCCAGAAGAACCTCTGATCCCTCTCTGGAGCGACCCCGTCCCGCGGGTGACCGGTGAGCCCATCGGCTCCCGCGGGACGGGATCACCACCCGAGCAACAACCGAATCGAACACATGAGGAGTCCGCGTGAGTGACGACCTGCTTCAGGTTGAGCTGGTCGCAGCCGACCGGCTCGTGTGGTCCGGCGAGGCGAAGATGGTCATCGCCCGCACCACCGAGGGCGACGTCGGCATCCTGCCGCACCACGCCCCGATGCTCTCGCTGATGGTGGACGGCGTCGTCGACGTCCAGACCGCCGACGGCGAGACCTGGGTTGCGGCCGTCGACGCCGGCTTCCTGTCGGTGGCCAACAACCGGATCTCGATCCTCTCCGAGCACGCGGAGATGTCCCACGAGATCAACCTCGAGAAGGCTCGCGCCGAGCTCGAGCGCGCCAGGTCCGCAGGGGAGTACTCCAGCGAGGCCGAGGCCGAGGAGGCCGTCCGCCGTGCCGAGGCTCGCATCCGGGCCGTCGAGCGGGCATCCTGAAACCCTCCCTGGGTACGACCGACCGGCCAGGACGAGTATGAAGAAGCGGAGGCGATAGATGCCGTGGTGGGCTTGGCTGCTCGATGCAGTCGGTGTCCTGCTGCTGCTTGTCCTGCTCTACGGCATCGCCCTGGTCGTGCGTCGTCGCTGGATCTCCCGCGACGGCGGCACCTTCGAGTTCAGCGCCCGCGTCCGGTCCACGAGGGCCGGGCGCGGCTGGGTTCTCGGGGTGGGCCGCTACAGCGGCGACATCCTCGAGTGGTTCCGCATCTTCTCCCTGGCTCCCGGGCCGAAGCTCAGCCTCTCCCGCAGCGACCTGGAGTACGTCGGACGGCGCGAGCCCGAGGGACCTGAGTCGTACTCCCTCTACTCAGGTCACACCATCGTGCTCTGCGAGACCTCGGACGGGCCGCTCGAGGTGGCGATGAGTCCCGAGGCCCTCACCGGCTTCCTCGCGTGGCTGGAGGCCGCCCCGCCCGGCCGTCGCCTCCGCCGCCGCTGAGTGGTCGCTTCCCACGTGAGTGGTCGCGTCTTCCCATGGCGAACTGTTCGTTCCCACGGTGAATTTGCCGTGGGAAGGGACAGAACCCCTGCATACCTTGGTAATCCGCCGCTGGCTGCGGGAGGTCTCAGCGCTCCCCGCCGGGCTTCCAGAGCACGTCGCCCTGCTCCCGGTTCGCGTGGCGGGCGAGGATGAACAGCAGGTCGCTGAGCCGGTTGAGGTACTTGATGGCGAGCACGTTCATCGTCTCCCCGTGCTCCTCGAACGCCGCCCAGGCGGCCCGCTCCGCGCGACGGGTCACCGTGCGGGCGACATGGAGGAGGGCCGCGCCCGGCGTACCGCCGTTCAGGATGAAGGAGCGGAGGTTCGCGAGGTCCTCGTTGTACTGGTCGCACCAGGCCTCGAGCCGGTCGACGTACGCCTGCTCGATGCGCAGCGGCGGGAACTCGGGGTTCTCGACGACAGGGGTGCAGAAGTCGGCCCCGACGTCGAAGAGGTCGTTCTGCACCGTGGTCAGCAGCTTCGCCACGTCCTCGTCGAGACCACCGAGCGCGATGGCGGTCCCGATGTGGGCGTTCGCCTCGTCGACGTCGGCGTAGGCCTGGAGCCGCAGGTCGTTCTTCGAGGTCTCGCTCATGTCGCCGAGGCGGGTCCGGCCTGCGTCGCCGGTGCGCGTGTATATCCGAGTCAGGTTGACCATGGCTCACACCCTAGGGCTGCCGGGGTCGCAAAGGCAGATGCGACCACGTGGGATAGGTCGCAGTATCGTCGTCGGGTGCACGATCTCGATCGGCTCGGCGAGCCACACAGTCCTCTCGGCGGCGCACGACGGATCCTCGACGGGCTCGACCTGCCCGGGGTGGGCTGATGGAGGGGTTCCGGGTCTGCTCGGACGGCCCGCTGTCGCGTCCGCTCCAGGGCTCGGCACGGGTCGACGGGGCGAAGAACAGCGCCCTCAAGCTGATGGCGGCCGCGCTGCTGGCGCCCGGGCGGACGGTGCTCACGAACGTGCCCGACATCCTCGACGTCGCGGTCATGGCGCAGCTGCTCGAACAGCTCGGCTGCAGCGTGACGGTCGAGCACGACCAGCAGGGCAAGGTCACGATCGAGGTCCCCGAGGACCTCTCCCACGAGGCGCCGTACGACCTGGTCCGCCGGCTGCGGGCCTCGATCAGCGTGCTCGGGCCTCTCGTCGCGCGGTGCGGCCGCGCGAAGGTCGCCCTGCCGGGCGGGGACAACATCGGCTCGCGCGGCCTCGACATGCACATGACGGGCCTTCAGGAGCTCGGCGCGAGCATGCACATCGAGCACGGCTTCGTCGTCGCCGAGGCACCGGCCGGGCTGACCGGCGCGAACCTCTGGCTGGACTTCCCGAGCGTCGGGGCCACCGAGAACCTCCTGATGGCGGCGGTCCTCACGCCGGGTCGCACCGTCATCGACAACGTGGCACGCGAGCCGGAGATCTCCGACCTGTGCACGATGCTCGTCGAGATGGGCGCGCAGATCGAGGGCATCTCCAGCTCGACCCTCACCGTGGTCGGCGTCGACCGGCTCCACCCGGTGCGGCACGCGACCGTGCCCGACCGGATCGTCTCAGGCACCTGGGCCTTCGCGACGGCCATCGCGGGCGGCGACCTCGTCGTCGACGGCGGCTGCGCCCACCACCTCGACATCGTGCTGGACAAGCTCTCCTCCGCGGGCGCGGTGGTCGACGTGAGAGACGACGGCTTCCGGGTGTACGTCGACCGCCGGCTCGAGTCCTTCGACGTGGTGACACTGCCCTATCCGGGCTTCCCGACCGACCTGCAGCCGTTCGCCATGGCGCTCGCGGCGGTGAGCGACGGGACCGCGATGATCACCGAGAACGTCTTCGAGGCGCGGTTCATGTTCGCCCAGGAGCTCGCCCGGCTGGGTGCGGACCTGCGCACGGACGGCCACCACGCAGTCGTGCGGGGGAGGGCCGCGCTCTCGGGAGCCCCCGTCGTGGCCCACGACATCCGCGCCGGGGCCGCTCTGGTCCTGGCCGGGTTGGCGGCCGAAGGCACGACGGAGGTGGCCGAGTCGCACCACATCGACCGGGGCTACCCCCGCTTCGCCGAGACCCTGGCCGGTCTCGGGGCCGACGTGTCCCGCGCCGACCTCGGAGACCTCCCGGCCTGATCCCCGGCCTGATCCCCGGCCGGTCCCTGTCAAGGCTGCCTGGTGGAAGGCTGGACCACCCGAACGGGCTATTCCTGTCATAGCCCTGTCCAGGCCAGATACTCGTAGTGCGGACAGAGGCAACCAAACCGGCGTGACGTGCGTCATAGTGAGTACAAGGGCGGCTAGCACATCGGGGCGCTGCCTCCAGTGGAGCCTGGAGAGTGGTATGGAACTCACCGTCAACGACCGGACATTGATCCTGCACGGCCACTTCGACGTGCGTTCGACGGGAGTCGTCCGCGAGGCGCTCTACGACCGCATCGAGCGCACGTCGGGCAACGTCGTGGTCGACCTGGCCGACGTGGAGGCTGTCGACGCGACCGCTCTGCGCGTGCTCGCCGCCGCCGGCAAGGTCATGGAGCGCGAGGGACGGGCGCTCATCCTGCGCGGATGCAGCCCGGCGCTGCGGCGCATCCTGGCGTTCACTCGGCTACGTCGCCTGGTCACGGTGGAGCGGGCCATCCCCGCCTGAGGCTGTGACGTACTCGGCACGTGAGACAGTTCATAGAGTAGTTACCGACGGGTTCGGTTGGTCGTAGTCTCCTGCGTTATGAGCGAGAAGCCGCAGGACGCCTTGCCGCAGACAGACCGGCCGCAGCCCAAGGACAAGCCCTGGGTGATGCGGACCTACGCGGGGCACAGCTCCGCTGCCGAGTCCAACGCCTTGTACCGCAGGAACCTCGCCAAGGGCCAGACCGGCCTGTCGGTGGCGTTCGACCTCCCGACGCAGACCGGGTACGACCCTGACTCCCCGCTCTCGCGCGGAGAGGTCGGCAAGGTCGGCGTCCCGGTCCCGCACCTCGGCGAGATGCGCCGGTTGTTCCAGGACATCCCGCTCACCGAGATGAACACCTCGATGACCATCAACGCGACCGCGATGTGGCTTCTCGCGCTCTACCAGGTGGTCGCCGAGGAGCAGGTGGGCTCCGACGCCGATTTCGAGGAGGTGCACGGCAAGCTCGCCGGCACCACCCAGAACGACATCATCAAGGAGTACCTCTCGCGCGGGACCTACGTCTTCCCGCCCGAGCACTCCCTGCGGCTGACCAGCGACCTCATCGCCTACACGGTCAACCACATCCCGAAGTGGAACCCGATCAACATCTGCAGCTACCACCTGCAGGAGGCGGGCGCGACGCCGACGCAGGAGCTCGCCTACGCGCTCTGCACCGCGATCGCGGTCCTCGACACCGTCCGCGACTCCGGCCAGGTGAAGCCTGAGGACTTCGGTCGCGTCGTCGGCCGGATCTCGTTCTTCGTCAACGCGGGCGTGCGGTTCGTCGAGGAGACCTGCAAGATGCGGGCCTTCGTGCAGCTGTGGGACGAGATCACCCGTGAGCGCTACGGCGTCGAGGACCCGAAGATGCGCCGGTTCCGCTACGGCGTCCAGGTCAACTCGCTCGGCCTGACCGAGGCGCAGCCGGAGAACAACGTCCAGCGGATCGTGCTCGAGATGCTCGGTGTCACGTTGTCCAAGAACGCCCGTGCGCGCGCCGTACAGCTGCCGGCGTGGAACGAGGCGCTCGGCCTCCCGCGTCCCTGGGACCAGCAGTGGTCCCTGCGGCTGCAGCAGGTGCTGGCCTTCGAGTCGGACCTGTTGGAGTACGACGACATCTTCGAGGGCTCGAAGGTCATCGAGGCCAAGGTCGCCGACCTGGTCAAGGGCGCCCGTGAGGAGATGGACCGGGTCCAGGCCCTGGGCGGGGCGGTCGCGGCCGTCGAGTCCGGCTACATGAAGCAGGCGCTGGTCTCCTCCCACGCCGCGCGGCGGGGCCGCATCGAGACGGGGGAGGACAAGGTCGTCGGCGTCAACTGCTTCGAGTCGACCGAGCCGTCCCCGCTCACCGCGGACCTCGACGGCGCCATCCAGACCGCCGACCCCGAGGCCGAGCGGGCCGCGGTCCGCAGCGTCGAGGACTGGAAGGCGCAGCGCGACGAGTCGCAGGTGCAGGCCGCCCTCGAGCGTCTGGCTGCCGACGCGAAGTCGGGTGTGAACCTGATGGAGGCGACCCTCGCCGCCGCTCGCGCCGGCGCGACCACCGGTGAGTGGGCAGGGACGCTGCGCGAGGTCTTCGGCGAGTTCCGGGCCCCGACGGGTGTCTCCGGTGCTGTCGGCGTGGCCGAGGCGGGGGCCGAGCTGACCGAGGTTCGCGAGCGGGTCCGGGAGACCTCCGACGCGCTCGGCGGGCGGCTGCGGCTTCTCGTGGGCAAACCCGGCCTCGACGGCCACTCCAACGGCGCCGAGCAGGTGGCTGTCCGGGCGCGTGACGCGGGCTTCGAGGTCGTCTACCAGGGGATCCGGCTCACGCCCGAGCAGATCGTCGCGGCCGCCGTGGCCGAGGACGTGCACTGCGTCGGCATCTCGATCCTGTCGGGCTCCCACATGGAGCTCGTCCCGGCGGTCCTGGACGGGATGCGCGAGCACGGACTCGGCGACGTCCCGGTCATCGTCGGAGGGATCATCCCGTCCGCCGACGCCGCCCGGCTCAAGGAGCTCGGTGTCGCTGAGGTCTTCACGCCCAAGGACTTCGGCCTGACCGAGATCATGGGCGGCATCGTCGACGCCATCCGCAAGGCCAACAACCTCGACTGAGAGGGGCGCCGCCCATGTCCGACCTCCAGTGCCCCGCACGGTTTCTGGTCGTGGGCGGCGCGGACGCGCCACTGGCCGACTCGCTGGCCGACTCGCTGCGTCACGAGCGCGTGGCCGCGGTGTACGACGGCCAGGGTGACTCGGACGGATCGGGTGCCGAGGCGCTGGCTCGGCGACTCGGGGTGCCCGTCCGGGTCCTGGAGCGCGGCCTCTGCCTGGCCGACGTCCTCGCGGGAGATCCCGTCACCATGGGCGACCTCACGGAGCTGTCGGACCTCCACCGCGGCGAGACCACGGTCGTCACCGCGGCCGGCGACCCCGGTCGGCGCGTCGACGTGTCGATCGACGGCGACGGGACGACGGTCGTCGAGGTCAGCCCGGGGGACGTGAGGTAGCAGTCGCGTTCGGGCAGAACGCCTCACGGGGGGAGCCCGTGTGAACCTGCTCGGGCAACGCCACCGTGACGGTGTCCTCGATCATCCCGGCCCGCCGGGTGCGCAGGCCCACCTCGGTGGCGAAGCTGCCTGCCCGTGCCGAGAGCGTCTCGCAGGCGTGCATCAGCATGCTCAGCGTGACGGTGGTGCGTTCACCGGCCGGGATCGTGAACTCCTCCCGCCCCTCGGCGTCGGCGATTCCGACGTACCGGAAGAGCCTGGGGCTGTGCTCGAGCTCCGCGAGCCCGGTGACCGTGACAGGCAGCCGACTGTCGTTGGCGAGCACGAAGGAGTACACCAGCGTCTTCTTGTCGGCGTAGCGCACCTGGCGGATCGTGCGCCCGCCGATGCGGAAGACCGCCGTCGCCTCCGTGCCCTTCACGCTCGTCGGCCCGTGCGCGACGAGGACGGGCGGGGTGCTCGCCACCGCGACCCCGGCACCGACGGCGACGAGGACGGCGGCGAGCACCACGACCAGCACGCGACGCATTGTGCCTCAGCTCCTCGGCGACGAGAGGCTGCGACGACGGACGGCGCCCAGGCCGACCAGCAGGATCAACGCCACGCCACCCAGCGACGCGGTGAGACCGGAGGCCGCGGCCGGACCGCTCGGGCCGGACGACGAGCCGACCGGACCTGCGGCGGTGGAGAGGCCGAGGGGGCCGCCTGCCGGCTCGTCGGTCGGCTTCTCCGGGGTCTCGAACCACTCGCACTCAGGTGGGTGCCGCCAGGTCGGGTCCTCACGGTCGTACTGGCTGCAGCTCAGGAAGCCGGCGTCCTTGACCGCGAGGCCAGGGGTGAACTGCGAGCCACCGTCCGCGCACGGACCGGGGTCGACCGCGAAGTTGTTCGTCGGGACGCCGCCCTCCCGGGAGGACTTGTTGTCCTCCCAGCAGTTCCCGACGCCCTGGTCGTCCCACCAGTGGTCGAGCCCGTTGTGGGCGACGGAGCCGTCCGGGCGGATGCCCATCTTGTTGTCGAACGTGTGGTTGTGGTTCGAGGTGTCGTAGAGCTTGCTCGGGTCGTACTCGTCGCGAAGCGGTGAGGGGACCCAGAACTGCATGGTGCCGTTGCGCCAGTTGTCGTAGATGTAGTTGTGGTCGGTGGAGTTGAAGTTGCCGCCGGCGATGAGGACACCGGTGCCGACCGGGGCGGGGATGACGGGGCACACCGTGCCCTTCATGTAGCCGCGCTCCTCCATGGGCTTGGCGCAGACCCCCGTGTCGACGAAACGCTCGTACCAGTTCTCGTTGTTGCTGTAGATCCGGTTGTGGTCCCAGCGGGCGTGGTCCTGCGGCAGACCCGGGTGACCCGGGAAGAGCGAGTCGGTCGCGATGCCGGTGGCGTTCTTGAAGAACTCGTTGTCGTGGGCCCACACCGAGTTGCCCGCCGTCCCGGAGTAGCCGAGAGCGTTGTGATGGCTCCTGTTGTGACGGATCTCGATGGAGTAGCGGGTCGCCTTGAACTCCTCGTTGTCACCGTTGACGTCGGACGCGGAGCCCGGGTAGATGCCGGAGTCGCCGTTCCAGTAGGTGTTGCTGCGCTGGATGAGCCCGTGGTCGCTGGCGAAGGCGAGGATGCCGTACTCGTCGTTGCCGCGCGCGATGATCCGGTCGATGGCGAAGCCGTCGGTCTCCAGGACGTACAGGGCGTTGAACTCCGCCTGCTGCACTGTGAAGTTGCGGAAGTACACGCCGCCCATGCGGTCGGCGCGGATGGCGTTCAGCTTGGAGAACTCGTTGTCGATGACGACGTCGTCGGGGCGCCGTCCCGTGCCGACGAGCTGCGTGCCGCACAGCGGTCCGTCGCACTTGATCGACTTGTTACGGGGAGTGCTGTCGCCGAGGAGCGCGATCAGGTTGAGGTTGTGGGGGCAGCGCACCTGGTCGGAGTACGCGAGGGCGATCGGGCCCGTGTCGTCCGCGCCGTTGTCCGGCGAGGACAGGCTGCCTATGTAGGACGAGAGCTCCCCGAGCGGGTTGTCGGACTTCGTGCTCAGGTTGGAGCAGTAGCTCGACTTCTTCGCGTTCGCCCAGCGTCGCTCGGTGTAGCGGCCGGGCAGGACGTAGACCGAGGTGCGTGACTTCCTGATGCTGTTCACCGCGGACTGGATCGACCCGAAGTCGCACTCGCGAAGCAAGGCCCGGTTGCGCCGCTTGAGCGGGCCGGCGGGCATCTTTGCGATGCGTTCGCGGCTGTCCGGCCGACAGACCACGCGGTGGCGCGGGTTGTCGAGGCCGAGGAAGGCCGGCCGCTTGCCGGTGCCGTCCGGGAAGGACGCCTCCCGCTCCTCGTGGGCGCTCGCGGGCGAGGCGAGGCCTGCACCGCCGATCACCAGTCCGCTGAACAGGGCAACAAGCACGATGAGCACGCGCGCTCGTGTGGTTCGCATCTCACACCTCCGGTTTGGAGGTGTAACGAGTTCTACCTCCGCAGGTTACGGAGCGCGTTCGCCGGCGCTGGCTACGCTGGACAGCCGACGGAGAGGAGGGGTCGGATGCTGCGCTCGCGCTGGGTCGCGTCGCTGCTCCTCCTTCCCGCCGTAGCCGGCTGCACCGACGAATCCGACTCGGCGTCGGTCGAGAAGCCCAGCCTCGGAGCGCCGAGCCCTGCGGTGTCGACGCCCCCGGAGAAGCCCATGGACGACCTCGAGCGGCCGGTCGCCGAGCGACTCGCTCCCCGGCTCGAGGACGACGGGCTCACCCTCCAGTACGTCGCGTGCCCACGCTGGTCAGGGACGGTTCCGGCGACGTTGACCTGCAGGGGGTACGTCGACGGTGTGGTCGGCGAGGTGAAGGTCGAGTTGTCCGACGGTGGCAGGCGGGTCGAGTTCGACGCCTGGCTCGTCCGAGGGGTGGTGGCGACCACGCGGCTGGTGGAGCGTCTGGAGCACGAGGGGTTCGCCGCCGTAGACTGCGGCCCGACGCCGGCCTACCCCGCCCGCCTCGGCCTGAGGATCGTCTGCCGCGTGCGGGGCGAGCAGGACGTCTCCCACGTCGTCGCGACGGTGACCGACCGCGCCGGCCACGTGCAGATCGCGGGCCACTGACCCCTTTGCGCCAGGACCTGGGGCAGACTCTCACCATGGCCCGGGTCATCGTCATCGGAGCAGGCGTGATCGGCCTGTCCTGCGCCCTCCGGCTGCAGCAGGCCGGACACCGCGTCGACGTGCTTGCGCGTGACCTCCCGCTCGAGACGACCTCCGCTGTCGCCGCGGCCATGTGGTACCCCTACCGGGCCTTCCCGTACGAACGCGTGACCGCATGGTCGGCGGCGAGCTACCACGAGTTCGAGCGGATCGCGGCCGACCCGGACAGCGGCGTGCGGATGGTCGAGGGGACCGAGCTCCACCGACGTCAGACCTCCGACCCGTGGTGGCGCAGCGCCGTGCCGACACTGACCCGCGTCACCGCGATGCCTGCGCCGTACGTCGACGGCTGGACGTTCCGCACGCCGGTCGTCGAGACACCGGTCTACCTGCGCTGGCTGAGCGAGGCGCTCGTCGAGTCCGGCGGCAGCATCACGCGGATGGCCCTGACCGGGCTGCCGGACCAGGCCGAGGTGGTCGTGAACGCGAGTGGCCTCGGCGCCCGCCTGATCGCCGCCGACCCCAGCGTCGTGCCGGTGCGAGGGCAGGTGCTCTACCTCGAGCAGTTCGGCCTGGACCGGTGGTGGCTCGATGCGGACGGTCCGACGTACGTCGTCCCGCGCTCGCGCGACATCGTGGTCGGGGGCACGGACGACGAGGGGGAGTGGAGCCGTACGCCGGACGCCCACACCGCCGCGCAGATCCTCGAGCGGGCCGCCGTGCTGGTCCCCGAGCTGGCCCGGGCCCGGGTCATCAGGCAGAAGGTCGGTCTGCGTCCCGCGAGGCCGCAGGTGCGCCTGGAGGAGGAGCAGCTGACCTCGGGGAACAGCCGGGTCGAGCGCATCGTGCACTGCTACGGACACGGAGGGGCCGGCGTCACCCTGTCATGGGGCTGCGCTGACGAGGTGGCCTCGCTCGTCGGCCCCGCCCGAGCCTGACGTCGCGCCGCCTAGAACAGGCGGGCGCTCGGGTCGTCCATTCCGCGCAGGGCGTCGTAGTCGACGACGGCGCAGGTGATGCCGCGGTCGGTCGCGAGCACGCGGGCCTGGGGCTTGATCTCCTGGGCGGCGAAGATGCCGCGGACCGGTCGCAGCTTCGGGTCGCGGTTGAGGAGCTCGAGGTAGCGCGTCAGCTGCTCGACCCCGTCGATCTCACCGCGGCGCTTGATCTCCACCGCGACCGACCTGCCCTCCGCGTCGCGGCACATGAGGTCCACCGGCCCGATCGCGGTCGGGTACTCCCGGCGTACCAGGGTCAGGCCCTCGGCCAGGTGTGCCGGGTGCTCGGCGAGCAGCTCCTGGAGGTGCTTCTCCACGCCGTCCTTCTGGAGGCCGGGGTCGACACCGAGGTCGTGGCTGGTGTCGTGGCTGATCTCGGTGAGCAGGATGCGCAGCGTGTCGTCGTCCTTGCCGGTGACCGTCCACTCGACGTGGCCGTCGTCGTTCTTGCCCTCGACCACCTTGCACGGCGGGGACATCCAGTTGAGCGGCTTGTACGAGCCGCCGTCTGAGTGGATGAGGACCGACCCGTCGTTCTTCACCAGGATCAGGCGGGTCGCCATGGGCAGATGGGCGGTGAGCCGGCCGGCGTAGTCGACCTGACACTTAGCGATGACGAGACGCAACGAAACACCCTGATCTGGGAGCGGGCACAGGACAGGGGTGAAATCTACCTTCCGGCGGCGGGCAAGGCGAAGCATCCGGAATCCGGTCATCGCGTGCGACGACCGGCACCGCCGCGCCCCCCGTGGTCCAGCCCAGTAGCCCTTGTTACCGACGGGTGAACTACCTCACGGCACGAGAAGTTGCGGGCGTGCCATGATTCGCCACATGACAACCGGACGTGACTTCCGCAGTATTGGTGTGGTCGGTCTCGGCACCATGGGTGCCGGCATCGCCGAGATCTTCGCCCGCAACGGCTTCCAGGTCGTCGGCGTGGAGCTCAACGACGAGACGCTCGAACGCGGCCGCGAGCACATCAAGCACTCCACGGACCGTGCCGTCAAGCGGGGCAAGCTGTCCGAGTCCGACCAGCAGGAGCTGATGGGCCGCGTCACGCTCACCACGAACCTCTCCGACGTCAAGGACGTCGACGTCGTCGTCGAGGCGGTCGTCGAGCACCTCGACGTGAAGCAGGGCCTCTTCCGGCAGCTCGACGAGATCGTCCGTCCGGACGTCATCCTCGCCACGAACACCTCCTCGCTCTCGGTCACCGAGATCTCCACCGCGACCACGCACCCCGGCCGCGTCGTCGGCATCCACTTCTTCAACCCCGCTCCGGTGCAGAAGCTCGTCGAGATCGTGCGGACCGTCGTCACCGAGCCGGACGTGCTCGACGACGTCGCCGCTCTCGTGCAGAAGCTCGACAAGACCCCGGTGGTCTGCGGCGACAAGGCGGGGTTCATCGCCAACACGCTGCTGTTCGGCTACCTCAACCACGCCGTCGCGATGTACGAGGGGCACTACGCCAGCCGTGAGGACATCGACGCGGCCATGCGGTACGGCTGCGGCTACCCGATGGGTCCGCTCGCTCTGCTCGACCTGATCGGCCTCGACACGGCGTACGAGATCCTCGACACGATGTACAAGCAGGGACGCGACCGGCTGCACGCCCCGCGCCCGATCCTGAAGCAGATGGTCACCGCCGGCATGCTCGGCCGGAAGACCGGGCGGGGCTTCTACACCTACGAGGCCCCCGACAGCCCGATCGTCGTGCCGGACGCGCTCACGCCGTCGGAAGACGACAAGCCCTCGTTCAAGCACGAGATCTCCAAGGTCGGCGTGGTCGGCACCGGCACCATGGCCACCGGAATCGTCGAGGTCTTCGCCAAGGCCGGGTACGACGTGGTCTACGTCGGCCGCAGCGACGCGAAGGTCGACGGAGTCCGTACGACGATCGAGAGGTCGCTCGACAAGGCCATCCAGCGGGGCAAGCTCGAGGAGTCCGCCCGCGAGGAGGTGCTCGGCCGGCTGACCGGCACCACCAAGCTCGACGACCTCGGTGACGTGGACATCGTGGTCGAGGCGATCGCCGAGGACCTGAAGATCAAGACCGTCCTCTTCGAGAACCTCGACGAGATCTGCAAGCCCGGAGCGATCCTGGCGACCACGACCTCCTCGCTGCCCGTCATCTCGCTGGCCAAGGTCACCAAGCGTCCGCAGGACGTCATCGGCATGCACTTCTTCAACCCGGCTCCGATCATGAAGCTGGTCGAGGTGGTCAGCACCGTGAGCACGGGTGACGAGGTCGCCGAGACCGTCCGCGGGCTCTGCGCCAGGATCGGCAAGGTCGCTGTCTCGTGCGGTGACCGGGCCGGGTTCATCGTGAACGCGCTGCTGTTCCCCTACCTCAACGACGCTGTGAAGATGCTCGAGGCGCACTACGCGAGCGCCGACGACATCGACACCGCGATGAAGTACGGCTGTGCGCTGCCGATGGGTCCCTTCGAGCTCCTCGACGTCGTGGGCAACGACGTCTCGCTGGCGATCGAGCGTGAGCTCTACCTCGAGTTCCGCGAGCCCGGGTTCGCGCCGGCTCCGCTCCTCGAGCACCTGGTCACCGCGGGCTACCTCGGCCGGAAGACCAAGCGCGGCTTCCGGGACTACACCACGCGCTGACCCGGTCGACCGTGCACGTCCGTCGGTCGCGCTCGCCGGGACACCTGATCCCGGCGAGTGCGTCCGGCGTGGCCGTCCGCCGCCGGCGGCCGTCGACCCGTGCCGGACAATGGGTGGCATGACGAGGATCGAGCCCTGGCAGGGGGAGGACTACGAGGTTCGCAGTGTGACCGGCTCGGCGGCCACGAAGCCCTACCGCTGCCCTGGGTGCGACCAGGTGATCCGTCCGGCCACCCCGCACACTGTGGCGTGGCCGGTGGTCGCGCCGATGTTCGCCTCGTCGGGACTCGACGTGCGCCGGCACTGGCACACGCCGTGCTGGAAGGCCCGCGACCGGCGACGCTGACCCCTCGCTCGCGGCGGTTTCACCCGGCCGCACGAGCGATTCGCCACGACCGAGCCCGAGTACGTCGAGGCGTGAGAGCGACTGACCGGCCGGACCACGTAGCCGGGTCGGTGAGGCAGTCGGGGACAATGGCGTCATGGCTGTCATCCGCGCGAACTCCGTCCTTCCGGCCCGCCGCGAGTCGATCACGCTGCACACCGCGGACGACCTCGAGCTCGTCGGGGAGCTGGCGCTGCCGCTGGACCGTGACCCCGTGGCGACGATCGTGTGCCTCCACCCGCTGCCGACCCACGGCGGCATGATGGACAGCCACATCTTCCGCAAGGCGGCCTTCCGGCTCCCCGCTCTGGCAGGCGTGGCGGTGCTCCGGTTCAACACCCGCGGCACCGCCAGCGAGCAGGGCCGCAGCCAGGGCGAGTTCGACCACGCACGGGGGGAGCGGTACGACGTGGCGGCGGCGATCGAGTACGCCGAGTTCCACGACCTGACCAACATCTGGGTGGTCGGCTGGTCGTTCGGGACCGACCTCACGCTGATGCACGCCAACGACCCGGCGGTCAGGGGAGCCATCCTGCTCTCGCCGCCGCTGCGCTTCTCCGACATCGGGCACCTCGAGGCCTGGGCGGAGTCGGGCAAGCCGCTGACGGCCCTCGTGCCCGAGCACGACGACTACCTCCAGCCGCCGGAGGCCGAGGAGCGGTTCGCGATCGTGCCCCAGGCAGAGGTGGTCGGGGTGGAGGGCGCCAAGCACCTGTGGGTGGGCGACGCCGAGACGGTTCTCGACGAGATCGTCCAGCGCGTCGCCCCCGACGTCGACGTACCCCTGCCGCGGGAGTGGGGCGGCGAGATGGAGACCGCCGACACGAGTGCCTACAACAGCAAGAACCTCGGCGCGTTCAAGGACGTGCCCGTGCCCAAGCCGCTGCGCGACTGAGCGCTAACGCGCGTCCTGCCTCCGCAGCAGGACCTCCTTGGTGATCAGCTGGATGGCCGCCGCCGTGGGGATGGCGAGCAGAGCGCCGATGACGCCGAGCAGCGCGGCACCCACGAGGGCGGCGATCACGATGAGCGAGCCGGGGATGTCGACCGACCGCGCCATGACGCGCGGGTAGATCACGTAGTTCTCGAACTGCTGGTAGAGCACGTAGAAGATGAGGCACGCCAACCCGATCTTCGGGTCGGTGGCGAACCCGATCGCGGTGACCACGACGGCGCCGAGGGTCGCGCCGATCATCGGGATGACGTCCAGCAGGGCGACGACCACGGCCAGGGCGACGGCGTACTCGCCCAGGCCGACGACGAAGAGGAAGACCAGCGAGCTGAGGCCCGCGGCCAGCGCGACCAGGAACGCCCCGGAGACGTAGCCGCCGACGTTCGCGAGGATCTGGTCACCGAGGTAGGTCACCCGCTCCCGCCGGCTGGCGGGCGCGAACCGGTACGCGAAGCGCTTGATGCTCGGCAGCGACGCCAGGAAGTACAGCATCAGCACGACCACGATGAACGTGTTCGCGATCGCCGAGAGCACGGCGAGGCCGACACCCACCACGCCGCCGAACACGGAGTTTGCGAACTTGCCGTCCGCGATCGCGGTCTGGGCCTTGTCGAGCAGCTCGTAGCGCTGGTTGAGGTCCTGGACCGTGCGGTTCTCCTGGAACTGCTTGAACCACTCCGGGGCGCGTTCGGTCAGCGTCGTGACCTGGTCGGTGATGACCGGGACGATCGCCAGGACGAAGAGGGCCAGCGCCACCAGGACGCCGACGATCACGAGCAGCACCGCCCACGGACGCTTCAGGCCCTTCCTCAGGAAGAACTCGACCGCGGGGTTGAGGCCCACTGCCAGGAACATCGCGACGACGATGAGGATGAGCACCGAGCTGATCGAGAGGATCTGCTGGCCGAGCCAGATCGCGATCAGGGCGCCGACGGCACCCATGAACCCAAGGTAGAAGGGGGAGTGCTGCTTCAACGGCCGGCCGGGCTCGCCGAAGGAGTTCTCGGTTCCCTCGACGGGCACCCGGTCCCGCAGGAACTGGTCCGAGCTCTCCTCGGCCGAGAGCGCGTGGTCACGGGCTCGGTTCACGGAGTCCGCGGACCGCTCCGCGTGATCGGCGGCGTCCTCGGCCCCGGCGGCGTCACGGGACGCCTCCTCGGCCGCGTCCTGAGCCTCCTCGGCCGCGCGTTCGGCCTGGCTGAGCTCCTTGCGGAGCCGGGTGATCTCGTCGTCGGCGGTGGTCACCTCTTCTGGGTGCCCTGCTGCGGCTGTTCAACACCCTTCGACCGGTCGGACCCTGCGGAGGTCGGTGCGGGCTCGGCGTCCGTCGCGGGGTCCGCGAAGCCGGCCACCACGTCACGCAGCGCTCCGAGCTGGGCGACGATGGCATCCCGGCGCTTCTGGAGGCGGTCGACCTCGGCCTTGAGGGCGTCGAGCTGTCGCTCGGTGTCCGCCTGCCCGGAGGCGACCAGGTTCGCGGCCTGGGTCTCGGCGGCGTTCACGATCTGCTCGGCCTCGCGACGTGCCTTCACGAGCAGGCGCTCGGACTCCTTGCCGGCTTGGTTGCGCTGTGCCGTGGCCTGGTTCATCGCCTCGCGCGCCCGCTGCTCGGCCGCCTTGGCGCGCTCCTCGGCCTCGCGGACGAGACGGGCGGTCTCGGTGGTCGCGTTGTTGTGGTGCTCGGCGGCCTCGCGCGTCAGGCGCTCCTTCTCCACGGCGAGCGTCCGGCGGGCCTCCTGCACCTCCCGGTCCGCAGCGGCCCTGGCCTGCTCCGCCTCGCGGCGGGCCCCAGTGCGGAGCGCGTTGCTCTCCTGCTCGGCGGCGAGGCGGATCTGCTCGGCCTCACGGCGAGCGGCCGCGAGGAGGTCCTCGGCCTCGGCCTCGGCTGCTCCACGCTGCTGCTCGGCCTCGGCGACCAGGCGGGCACGGGTCTCGTCGAGCTCCTTGAGCTGGACGATCCGCATGTCCTCGGCGTCACGTGCGGCCGTGGCCTTCAGGGCGTCGGCGTCCTTGACCGCCCTGCTGCGGATCTCGTCCGCCTGTACCCGCGCCTGGGTCAGCACCTCGTCGGCCTGCTCCTCGGCGAGACGGAGCATCTCGCTCGCGCGGCCGCCCAGCCCGGCGTACGAGGGTGCGTCGTTCTCGGAGAGCCGCCTGCGCAGGTCGGCGACCTGCTTCTCGAGCTGAGCGCTCTTCGACCGCGCCTCCTTGAGACTTGCGGTGAGGCCGGCCTTCTCGCCGGAGAGGGTATGCAGCTGGCGGTCGACGGCGGCCTGGTCGTAGCCGCGCCGCACGATCGGGAAGCTGCTCCCGTAGGTGGAACCGCCGCCGACGGACAGGCTTGCGGTTCCCTCGTCCACGGCTGCGAACACCTGGGTGGCGTCGTCCGCGCCGTTGTTGTTGTCGTCGTCGAAGATGGACAGCCCGGAACGGTCGTTCATGCGCGAAACCCCTACCTCGTGTGCGTTGTCAGAAGCCTACGGGTGCCGAAGCGTCCACGGTAAACCCGACAGGCGTTTTCGACACGTGACAAAGAACAACCGCCGTACCAAGTTCTCGAACTTGGTACGGCGGTCGGTCCGGCCGTTTCGTCGAAGCCGGTGGTCCGGCCCTGACGTGAGGGGTGCTCAGACGCCCCGGAAGCGGTTGATGGCGTCGATGTGCTCGGCGCGCATGGCCTCGTCGAGCACGCCCAGGCCCTCCTCGGGGGCAAGGCAGAGGACGCCGACCTTGCCCTGGTGCTGGTTCTTGTGGACGTCGAGTGCGGCTTGGCCGACCTCCTCGAGGGAGTACACCTGGGAGAGCGTGGGGTGGATCATGCCCTTGGCGATGAGACGGTTGGCCTCCCACGACTCGCGGTAGTTCGCGAAGTGCGAGCTGATGATCCGCTTGAGGTTCATCCACAGGTAGCGGTTGTCGTACTCGTGCATGTAGCCCGTCGTCGACGCGCAGGTGGTGATGGTGCCGCCCTTGCGGGTCACGTAGACCGAGGCGCCGAAGGTCTCGCGGCCCGGGTGCTCGAAGACGATGTCGATGTCCTCGCCGCCGGTGAGCTCACGGATGCGCTTGCCGAAACGCTTCCACTCCTTGGGGTCCTGGGTCCGCTCGTCCTTCCAGAACTTGTAGCCCTCCTCGGAGCGGTTGATGATCAGCTCGGCGCCCATGTTGCGGGCGATCTGGGCCTTCTCCTCGTTGGAGACCACGCAGACCGGGGTGGCCCCGCCGTTGAGGGCGTACTGCGTCGCGAAGCCGCCGAGCCCGCCGGAGGCGCCCCAGATCAGGACGTTGTCGCCCTGCTTCATGTTGCCGCCGTTTGCGCTGACGAGCTGGCGGTAGGCCGTGGAGTTCACCAGGCCGGGGGAGGCGGCCTCCTCCCAGGTGAGGTGCTCCGGCTTCGGCATCAGCTGGTTGGCCTTGACCATGGCGATCTCGGCCAGGCCACCGAAGTTGGTCTCGAAGCCCCAGATGCGCTGCTCGGGGTCGAGCATCGTGTCGTTGTGTCCGTCGGGGCCCTCGAGCTCGACCGAGAGGCAGTGTGCGACGACGCGGTCGCCCGGCTTCCAGTTGTGCACCCCCAGGCCGGTCTTGAGGACGACCCCGGCGAGATCGGAGCCGACGATGTGGTACGGCAGGTCGTGGCGCTTGGCGAGCGGCGAGACCCGGCCGTAGCGCTCGAGGAAACCGAATGTCGACACCGGCTCGAAGATCGAGGTCCACACAGTGTTGTAGTTGATGGCGCTCGCCATCACCGCGACGAGCGCCTCGCCGGGACCGAGCTCGGGGAGCGCGACGTCCTCGACGTGCAACGACTTGCGGGGGTCCTTCTCGCGGGCCTCGAGCCCCTCGAACATGTCGACCTCGTCCTTGTGGACGGTGGCGGCCTTGTAGTGGTCGGGGATCTCTAGAGCGGCGTAGTCCTCCGAGGAGGTGTCACCGGCGAGGATGGCGTCGAGGATCTGCTTCAACGGGAGCTCCTGTGGGTCCGGACGAGCACGGTTGGTCGGAATCTACCGACGGGTAACCACGCTGTCACCAGCCTGTGACCTACTTCTCTAGACCGTCTGGGGGATGTGCGGCTCAGTGGGCCGGGTTCGCGGCGGGCTCGACCAGCTCCACGAGCACCCCGCCCGCGTCCTTGGGGTGGATGAAGTTGATCCTGGAGTCGGAGGTCCCGCGCCGCGGTGCGTCGTACAGCAGGCGCAGGCCGCGCTCGCGCAGGATCTGCGAGACCTTCTCCACGTCGGTGACGCGGTAGGCGAGCTGTTGGAGGCCCGGCCCGGAGCGGTCGAGGAACTTCGCGATCGTCGACTGCTCGTTCAGCGGCGCGAGCAGCTGGATGCACGAGCCGGAGTCGCCCACCGCGACCATCGCCTCGCGCACGCCCTGCTCCTCGTTGGTCTCCTCGTGGGTGACCTGCATGCCGAAGGCGTCGCGGTAGAGAGCGATCGCCTCGTCGAGGTCGGGTACCGCGACGCCGACGTGGTCGATGCAGATGAAGAGGTGCTCGGGCAGGTCGAGATGGGTCGATGGGTTCGTCATGACCGACATGGTCGTACGACGGGGGGCGGGGCGGCGAGGGACTGTGACCAGCCCGACATCACCAGCGGCGGCCCACCCCCTCCCTGTCGGGGGTGGTTGATAGGTATGGTCCCTGGAAACAGGACTTGTTCGTTCCCAGGAGGCTTCCCATGTCCGGATCCGTCATCGTCTCAGGTGCGCGCACCCCGATCGGTCGCCTTTTGGGGGGACTCAAGGACCAGTCCGCCGCTGACCTTGGCGGTGTCGCGATCAAGGGCGCCCTGGAGAAGGCCGGCATCAGCGGTGACCAGGTCGAGTACGTGATCATGGGCCACGTCATCCAGGCGGGTGCCGGCCAGATCACGGCCCGCCAGGCAGCCGTCAAGGGCGGCATCCCGATGGACATCCCGGCCATCACCATCAACAAGGTGTGCCTCTCGGGCATCAACGCCATCGCGCTGGCCGACCAGCTCATCCGCGCGGGCGAGCACGAGATCATCGTCGCGGGCGGGATGGAGTCGATGACCCAGGCCCCGCACCTGCTCCCCAAGTCGCGTGAGGGCTTCAAGTACGGCGACACCACTCTCGTGGACTCCATGGCCTACGACGCGCTCTACGACCAGTTCACCGCGCAGGCCATGGGTGGCCTCACCGAGAGCTGCAACGCCGCCGCGCAGCAGCTGAGCCGTGAGGAGCAGGACGAGTTCTCCGCCCGCTCCCACCAGCGCGCCGCCGAGGCCTGGAAGAACGGTCTCTTCGACGACGAGGTCGTCCCCGTCGAGATCCCGCAGCGGCGCGGTGAGCCCGTCGTCGTGTCCCAGGACGAGGGCGTCCGCGGCGACACCACCGCGGAGTCCCTCGGCAAGCTGCGTCCCGCCTTCGCCAAGGAGGGCACCATCACCGCCGGCTCCGCCTCGCAGATCTCCGACGGCGCCTGCGCCGTGGTGGTGATGAGCAAGGCCAAGGCCGAGGAGCTCGGGCTCGAGTGGCTCGCCGAGATCGGCGCCTCCGGCCAGGTCGCGGGCCCCGACTCGACGCTGCAGATGCAGCCCGCGAACGCGATCGCCAAGGCGTGCGAGAGGGAGGGCATCAAGCCCGCCGACCTCGACCTTGTGGAGATCAACGAGGCGTTCGCCGCCGTCGGCATCGCCTCGGCTCGCGAGCTCGGCCTCCCCGAGGACAAGGTCAACGTCAACGGCGGCGCCATCGCCCTGGGCCACCCGGTCGGCATGTCCGGTGCCCGCATCGCGCTCCACCTCGCGCTCGAGCTCAAGCGCCGTGGTGGTGGCGTCGGCGCTGCCGCACTGTGTGGTGGCGGCGGCCAGGGCGACGCGCTCATCGTCCGCGTTCCCTCTGCATGAGGCGGTCGGCCGCATCCGTCCCGGATCTGGTCGAGAGGGCACGGTCCGGTGACGCCCGGGCCGTCGCCCGGCTGATCTCCCTCGTCGAGGACGCCTCCCCGCTTCTGCGAGAGGTGATGGCCGGGCTCGCGCCGTACACCGGCAACGCCCAGATAGTCGGCATCACCGGCTCGCCCGGCGTCGGCAAGTCGACCTCGACCTCGGCGCTGGTGACCGAGCTGCGCAAGGCGGGCAAGCGTGTCGGCGTGCTGGCGGTGGACCCGTCCTCCCCGTTCTCGGGCGGTGCGCTGCTCGGCGACCGGATCCGGATGCAGGACCACGCCCTGGACAAGGACGTCTACATCCGGTCGATGGCCTCGCGGGGCCACCTCGGTGGGCTTTCGTGGTCGACGCCGCAGGCGCTGCGCGTGCTCGACGCCGCGGGCTGTGACGTCGTGCTCGTCGAGACCGTCGGGGTGGGCCAGAGCGAGGTCGAGATCGCGGGGCTCGCCGACACCACGCTGGTCCTCCTTGCGCCCGGGATGGGCGACGGTGTGCAGGCGGCGAAGGCCGGCATCCTCGAGATCGGCGACGTCTACGTCGTCAACAAGGCCGACCGCGACGGTGCCGAGCAGGTCCGCCGTGAGCTGCGGACGATGATCTCGCTGGCCGACCGGCCCGAGGGCAGCTGGAAGCCGCCGATCGTGCTGACGGTCGCCCAGGTCGGCCAGGGCGTGGTCGAGGTCGTCGAGGCCATCGACGAGCACCGTGCCTGGATGGAGTCGTCGGGAGAGCTCGAGCGGCGCCGGGTCCGGCGGGCGCGCGACGAGATCGAGGCGATCGCGCTCACCTCGCTCCGCGCGCGCTGGGGCGACGTGCACGCTCGCACCGAGCTCGACGAGCTCGCCGAGCAGGTGGCCGCGGGCAAGAGCGACCCCTACCGCGCGGCCGACGTCCTTCTCGACTCGTTCACCGAGCTGGACCAGGCCACGGTCAACTGACCAGCGCGCCTCCCACACCCGTGGGACGTGCGTTGGTATCAATGCGGCGAGTGGGTTCGCCCCTGCTCGACGTGCAAGCGAAATCTCGGGACAGAAAGTGAGCACGATGAAGAAGCCGGCGGTCATTATTCTCGTGCTGTTCTTGGGCTTCTACCTCATGCGCGACCCCGCGGAGCTCGCCGCCTTCGCGGAGAACGCCGGGGTCGCCCTGTGGAAGATGGTCAGCACGCTCTTCGAGGCGATCATCGAGTTCCTGAACGCACTGCTGGGATAGGACGGGCGTGGCTGGCTGGCTGCGGAGGACCTTCGCCGACCCGCACATCGGGAGACACCTCCTCCGTGACGAGGGCGAGGTGATCGTCGACGAGGTGGAGCACCACTGGGTCGTCTACGTCAAGCCCTTCCTGGAGTTCCTTGTGGCCATCGGACTGATCGTCCTCGGGCTGTTCACCTCCGTGGAGATCGCCTGGCTGCCCTGGATCGTCGCGATCGTGGTGAGCGGGCACGCCTTCTGGAAGTCGCTCACCCACCACATGGACCGGTTCGTGATCACGAACATGCGGGTCTTCCGTGTCCGAGGGGTGCTCACGCAGCGGATGGCCACGATGCCGCTCGGACGAATCCTCGACATCACCGTGGACAAGCCCATGGTCGGCCGGCTCTTCGGCTACGGGCACTTCATCTTCGAGTCCGCGGCGCAGGAGCAGGGGCTCCGAGAGATCAAGTACGTCGGACGGCCCGACGAGCGCGACCTCACCATCCAGCGCGTCATCGCGCGTGCGGGCCTTCGGGGTACGCCCCGGCCGAACTAGCGTCCACTAGGGTCGGGCCTCATGGTGAAGCAGGGCAGGACCGGGAAGAAGCTCGACTTCGACCCGATCGACGAGGCCGCACGGCAGTGGGGGCTGCGCTGGGGCGCGGTCGAGCAGATGCACGCGGTGACCTCGCTGATGCGGGTCCAACAGCTCGTCCTGGCCCAGCTCGACGAGCTCCTCCGACCCCACGGCCTGACCTTCGCCCGCTACGAGGCACTCGTCCTCCTGACGTTCTCGCGGGCCGGGTCACTCCCGCTCGGCAAGATGGGGGAGCGCCTCCAGGTGCACCCCACGTCGATCACCTCGATCATCGACCGGCTCGAGTCGGCAGGCCTCGTCGTACGGCGTCGGCATCCGGAGGACGGACGAGCGGTGCTCGCCGAGATCACCGACGCGGGGCGTGCCGTGGTGGAGGCTGCGACCGCTGACCTCGTCGTGGCCGACTTCGGTCTCGGCGCCCTCGACCACGAGCAGCTGCGTCAGATCTCGACCGTGCTGCGCCCCGTGCGCGAGGCCGCGGGAGACTTCTGAGCTGCTGACAGATCACCAGGGTATGCAGGCAAACTCCTACTTCCCACGGCAAGATCACCATGGGAAAGGACAGAACTCCTGCATCCCCTGGTAATTGATCGCCAGGTCGACAGAGGTAGTTGGACGTCCTACTATTTTCATATGACCCAGGACACGCCGTCGACCTCCTCCACGCCTCAGACCGGAGCGGACTCCGCCCGTCAGCGCTGGCAGGCGCGCTACGAGAGGTCCCGGGTCCGGCACGCCGACTTCACGACCCTGTCCGGCGTGGAGGTCGAGCCCGCCTACGGCCCGGCCGACCGTGCTGCCGAGGATGCCTACCCGAACTTCGAGAACATCGGCTGGCCCGGGGAGTTCCCGTTCACGCGCGGGCTGTACCCGACCGGCTACCGCGGGCGCACCTGGACGATCCGGCAGTTCGCCGGATTCGGCAACGCCAAGCAGACCAACGAGCGCTACAAGATGATCCTGGGTCGCGGCGGCGGCGGCCTCTCGGTCGCCTTCGACATGCCGACCCTCATGGGCCGGGACTCTGACGACCCGAAGAGCCTCGGCGAGGTCGGCCACTGCGGCGTCGCGATCGACACCGCGGCCGACATGGACGTGCTGTTCGGCGACATCCCGCTCGCTGACGTCACCACCTCGATGACGATCTCCGGCCCGGCCGTCCCGGTGTTCTGCATGATGCTCGTCTCCGCGGAGCGTCAGGGGATCGACACCGGGAAGCTCAACGGGACGCTGCAGACGGACATCTTCAAGGAGTACATCGCCCAGAAGGAGTGGCTGTTCGCCCCCGAGCCGCACCTGCGCCTCATCGGCGACCTGATGGAGTACTGCGCGGAGAGTATCCCCGACTACAAGCCGCTCTCGGTCTCCGGCTACCACATCCGCGAGGCCGGCTCGACGGCCGCGCAGGAGCTCGCCTACACGCTCGCGGACGGGTTCGCCTACGTCGAGCTCGGCCTCTCCCGTGGCCTCGACGTCGACGTCTTCGCCCCAGGGCTGTCGTTCTTCTTCGACAGCCACGTGGACTTCTTCGAGGAGATCGCGAAGTTCCGGGCCGCGCGACGCATCTGGGCCCGCTGGCTGCGCGACGTCTACGGCGCCAAGACCGAGAAGGCGCAGTGGCTACGCTTCCACACCCAGACCGCAGGCGTCTCGCTGACCGCGCAGCAGCCCTACAACAACGTCGTCCGCACCGGCATCGAGGCGCTCGCCGCCGTGCTCGGCGGCACGAACTCCTTGCACACCAACGCCCTCGACGAGACGTTGGCGCTCCCGAGCGAGCAGGCTGCGGAGATCGCGCTGCGCACCCAGCAGGTGATCATGGAGGAGACCGGTGTCGTCAACGTCGCCGACCCGCTCGGCGGCTCCTGGTACGTCGAGGCGCTCACCGACAGGCTCGAGGCCGAGGCGGAGGCGATCTTCGACAAGATCCTCGCCATGGGCGGCTCCGACCTGACCGCTCGGGACACCGAGGCGCTCGCCGAGACGGTGCGCGCCAGCACCGGTGACCCGAAGACCGGCACCTGGCCCATCACCGAGGGCATCCTGCGTGGGATCGAGGACGGCTGGTTCATGGCCGAGATCGCCGAGGCCGCCTTCCAGTACCAGACCGCGCTGGAGAAGGGCGACAAGAAGATCGTCGGGGTCAACTGTCACGAGGAGTCGGTGACCCACAGCCTGGAGATCCTCAGGGTCTCCCACGAGGTCGAGGTAGAGCAGGTCCGCGAGCTCGCCGAGCGCAAGGGCGGTCGCGACAACGCGGCGGTCGAGGCGGCGCTGACCCACCTCGTGGAGGTCTCGCGCACCGACGAGAACATGATCCCCGCCATGCTCGAGGCCTGCCGCGCCGAGGCCACACTGGGCGAGATCTGCAACGTCCTCCGCGAGGAGTGGGGCGAGTACCGCGAGCCCGCGCGCTTCTGAGTCGTCCGCCCGCTGACCTCGGGGACACCACGTCATGAGCAGCCTGATGCCCAGGCTGGACCGCCTCACGCGCCTGTACTGGCGTACGGCGGGCCGACCCGTCGACCTCGCCGGCGAGCACGCGTGGCTGGACGCTCCCATGAACTCGCGCCCGGTGGTGGGCGACTCATGGCTCGCCGAGACAGCACGTTCCTACGGCGGGTCGGCGGTCGAGAACCGCGCCGGGGCGGGACTCGTCGCCGACATGTCGCAACTGGAGGGCGACACGTTCTGCCCGGCGGCCCTGCGCCCGGAGATCCGAGCGTTCTACGAGCACACCTCCGAATGGCGCATGGAGGTGTGGACCCAGTGGACACCGCTGTTCCAGCCGGGCGGTGAGCTGGTGTCGCGGCTCTTCGGCCGCCGGGTCCAGCAGCTGGCTCTCCCGACCCGGCCGCTCGACGTCGCGCACGGCATGGACAGCCGGGTCGTGAGCATCCTCGACGGAGACGGCGAGCAGCGCGCCGCCGGCTGGATCCGCACGTTGCGCTCGACGGGCGAGTACGTCTACTCGGGCTGCTACTCGTCCCGGCTGCTGCCCGGGTCCGGCCAGCCGAGCGTGCACGTCACCTTCCCGCTCGAGCACGGCAACGTCCAGGTCTTCCTCCGGCCGACGGTGCTGCCCGACGGCTCCCTCGAGCTGAGCTCGCCCGCCGGGGAGTTCGGAGCCGACGGAGCGTACGTCGTCGTCCGCGACCCGCGCACAGGCCGCGTCGACGCCGCGCGGGCGCCGATCCACGAGACCTTCCGCGTGTACGTCGACCGGGAGGGCGTCCTCCGCACGGACCACGAGCTGTGCCTTTTCCAGGCCAGGGCGGTGCGCCTGCACTACAAGCTCGAGCCGTTGGCCTGAATCAGGGCGCTGATCTGAAAGCATCCAGGCATGGAGAGTCTTCGTCGCGCACTGTCCGGTCTGCCCGAGGAGCCACGGGTAGTCGCCTCGGGCAACTTCGCCACCCCGTGGCAGCTGCTCGCCGAGGTCGACCGGCTGCTGCCGTCGTACCGGCTGTGGATGCTCAACGCGCAGCCCGGTGTCCCCGACCGCGAGGGCGTCGAGCTGGAGACGTCCTTCGTCGGTGCGGGGATGCGGTCGAGCCCGCGGCTGCACTACATCCCTTCACGCCTCTCGCTCGTCCCGCTGCTGTTCGAGAAGGCGAACCCGCCTGACGTCGTGCTCCTGCACACCTCCGTTCCCCGCGACGGCTCCGTCTCGCTCGGCACCGAGGTCAACGTGCTGCCGGCGGCGATCGAGGCAGTACGCCGGAGGGGCGGGGTCGTTCTGGCCCAGGCGAACCGGTTCATGCCCTACACGCACGGCGACGCCGTCGTGAGCCTGGACGACATCGACCTGGTCGTCGAGGCCGACGCCCCTCTGCCCTCCCCGCCACCGTGGACCGTCGACGACGCCTCCGCCCGGATCGGGGAGCTCGTCGCCGGTCGCGTCCACGACGGGGCAACCCTGCAGGCGGGCATCGGGGCGGTCCCGGACGCTACCTTGACCAGCCTTCGCGACCGGCGAGGGCTGCGCGTGTGGACCGAGATGTTCAGCGACAGCGTCCTCGAGCTCGAGCGGGTCGGTGCGCTCGACCCCGACTGTCCGATCACCACCTCGTTCCTCTTCGGGTCGCCCGAGCTGTACGCCTGGGTGGACGGCAACCCGAGGGTGCAGCTGGCCCGCACCGAGAAGACGAACAACCCGGCGCATATTGCCGGCAACGCCGCCATGACCAGCGTCAACACCGCCCTCCAGGTCGACCTCTTCGGCCAGGCCAACGCCTCGCGGATCGGTGCGAAGATCTACTCCGGCTTCGGCGGACAGACCGACTTCATCGTCGGGGCCCTGCACAGCAGGGGAGGGCAGGCACTGATCGCCATGAGGTCGTGGCACCCGCGCGCGAACCGCTCGACGATCGTGCCGCTGGTGGACGAGCCCGTCACGTCGTTCCAGATGACCGCGGTGGTGACCGAACAGGGGGTCGCCGAGGTCTTCGGCCACGACCAGAAGGCGCAGGCCCGCCACCTCATCGAGGAGGCCGCGCACCCCGACGTCCGTGAGGAGCTGTGGGAGGAGGCCCACGCGCTCAGCCTCGCCTGAGGACCGGGCCACGTGGAGAACCTCACCGTCGATCGGGAAAGATAGGAGCCATGAGCACGCCTTCGTTCTCGCGCCCCGGCGCCGTCGACCTGTCCGCCCTGAAGCGTCCCGCGGCTCCCGCGGGAGGCACAGCCGCTCCCGCAGGCGGAGCCCCGGCCGGGGGTGGCGGCTCCTACACCGTCGAGCTGGACGAGCAGAACTTCCAGGCCGAGCTCCAAGGCGCGGGCAACGTCCCCGTGGTGCTGGCCTTCTACTCGGGGAAGTCCCCGGCCAGTGTGACCCTGGCTGACGACCTCGACACCCTCGCGGGTGAGTTCGAGGGCCGCTTCCTCCTGGGCCGCGTGAACGTGGACAACGCACCTGGGATCGCCCAGGCGCTCCAGATCCCCTCGGTGCCTCTGGTGGCGCTCGCGATGGGCGGCCAGCTCGCGCCGCTGCTCCAGGACGCCCCGCCGCTGGACGAGCTGCGCAACCTGATGAACCAGGTGCTCCAGGCCGCCGCCGCGCAGGGCCTGACCGGACGGGTGCAGCCTCGCGGCGGCGCAGCCGAGGCCGAGGAGGGGGAGCCCAAGGTCGACCCCCGTTACGCCCCGGCTCAGGACGCTCTCTCCGAGGGTGACGTGGACCGCGCCGTGGCGGAGTACCAGAAGCTGGTCGACGCGAATCCCGCCGACGCCGAGGCAGCGGGTGGCCTCGCGATGGCCAAGGTCCTCCAGCGCACCGCCCACCTCGATCCGGCGACCGCGCAGGCGGTTCGCACGGCAGGGGCCGAGCGTCCCGACGACGTCGACGCGCAGACCCTGGTGGCCGACCTCGACCTGCTCGGCGGTCACGTCGAGGATGCGTTCAGCAGGCTCGTCGACCTCGTCCGGCGTACCTCTGGTGAGGACCGCGAGAGGGCTCGCACGCACCTGGTGGGGCTCTTCTCGGCCGTCGGCAATGACGACGCCCGTGTGATCAAGGCGCGTCAGGCGCTCGCCTCCGCGCTCTTCTGAGCCAACCCCGGGTCACCGGCCGCTGCGCCACCCCGCGAACGACCTGCTGCTCCATGCCGTGCCCGAGCCTCCGGGCGCCCTGCCGAGCTGCCGTCCGCCGTACACGACCGAGCCGTCGGCCTCCTGGTAGGTCTGCCAGGCGCGGGCGTCGACCTGGTCGACGCCGGGCTCGCTCCAGTCACAGACCCCGTCGGGGAAGGCGCTGCGGAGCTCGGTCCACTGGGCGTCGGTGAACTCGACCGGGTAGTAGTCGCTGCGCCGTATCGGCTGGAGAGTGCACTTCTGCACGTCGGTCTCGATCCCCTCGCCCGCGACCGTGCGGGGTGTGCCGTACCGGGTCTGCACGTCGGGAAGCTCACAGACCACCCCGACGCCCGGGACGTCCACCTGCTCGACGCCCGGCAGCTGCGAGCAGCGGTCCTGGAGGCGGGTAGGTCGGTTCCTCACGATCTTCCGGGCTAGCGGGATCCTGCGGTGGTCCCTCTCGACCCTCGTGAGCCAGCGGTCCATGGCGACCAGGGCGTCACGGCTGTAGCTCGTGTCGCCGATCAGTGGCTCGGCGCCGTACCAGAGGACGTGGTTCCGGTAGCCGCCGTGCTCGCGCTCGAGGCGGGCGCGGATGGCGAAGGAACGGTAGGCGTCGTGGAACGCGCCGGGGTCGGGCCCTCGCAGGTCGATGATGGCGACCCGGTCGAGGTTGTTGGCGGAGTTCACGCCGCCGCTGACGTACGAGTTGCGCAGGGCCGGCTGGTTGGCCTCGAGGCGCTCGCGGCGGGGGTTGAGGTCGATGTCGCTGCCGCCCGCCTTGGCGTTGAGGTCGACGAACTGGGCCGGGGTGATGCGCCCACGCTCGAGGGCTTCGAGGCCGTACTGCACTCCGACGTTGTCGACCGGTAGGCCGCCGAACCCGTGGCCGACCCGCTTCTCCTGCGGACCCCAGTCGGCGGGCCGGCGAGGTCCGATCACGTTGACCATGTAGTCGTGCAACGTGCAGCGGACGCCGTCCGGGTTGGTCTCGGCGTCGTACAGCTGCTTGTCGCTGACCCCGGCGCAACCGCTGTCGGGGTCAGCGAGCGCCGTCCAGTAGAGGGAGTCGAGGATCACCGAGTTCACGTGGTTCGGGTGGCCCTCCACCGCCGCCATCGACTGTGGGTCCCAGGTGACGCCCGGGGCCCACCGGTCCGGCGCCTCGAGATAGCTCCGCAGCAGGTGGTAGTCCACGAGCTGCTGCCCCGTGGTCCAGGCGTCGGGGAAGCTGCACTGGGGGAGGATCCCCTGGTAGATCCCGGGGTAGGCGTTCGCCACCTGCTGCTGGGCCAGCGAGCCGCCCGAACAGCCGGTGCCGATGGTGAACCGGATCGGGCCGTAGCGCTCCACGATCCGTTCCTTGGCCATGACGAGCGACTCGGCCTCGGTCACCAGGTTGCAGTTGTGGCCGGCGTGGTCGAGGGCGGTCGACATCACGACGTACCCCCGGCCCAGGGCCTCGAGAGGTGCGCCGCCACCGGTCAGGTCGCCGGTGACGCTGGGAGCCTCGCCCGACTGGTGGTCGACGCCGCAGCTCTGTCCGTGGGTGATGAGGACCTTGTGGTTCCACTGCCGCTGGGGCGCCCACGCCTGCCAGGGACGGCCGGGACGGAAGAGCGTCGCGATCTTGTACTGGTCACGGTTCTGGTAGCCCGTCTCGACGCGGATCACGAAGGGGACGCTGTGGCCCTGGTCCGTGGTGGTCTCCGCGACGTCCGCGGGTGGGTTCTTCGGGTCGTAGGGCTGGAACTGTCCGGTCACGGAGGAGCGGTACAGCAGCTCGTGGCGTGGCGGCTGGTTGCACTGCGCGTCCTTCGCGGACTCCTGGCACACCCACGGCTTGACCTGCGGTCCGCTGAACACCGGCCCGCCGTTGGGGTGGTTCGTGATGGCCAGGGCGTCCGAGGTCGTTCCAGGCGCGCTGGCGACCAGCCGGTTCCGCCCCACCCTCAGCCCCCGCAGGAGCCCCTCGTAGCGGCCGTTCGCGCGGACCGCGAACTGCCGGGTCACGTCGTGGCGACCTAGCCGCATCCGCACTGTGCCCGGGTCGGTGCCACGGGGGAGCCGGACCGCCACCAGCACCTCGCCCGCGGACACGAGGTCGGCGCGGTTCGAGAGCACGCTGATCCTCAGCGGAGGCTTGCCGTCACGAGCAGCCGCCGACCGCGGCGGAGACAGGAGTACGGCGAGCGCCGCTACGAGGGCGAGGCTCATCAGGGTCGAGAGGACAGGGGTACGCCGGCTCCAGGACCATGTCATAGAACTAGAACGAGTTACAGCCCGCTGGGTCACGTCCGTTGCTCGGCGGCTCTGGTGAGCTTACACCTAATGCCCAGTCGTCGGTCGAGGAATCCCCTTGTGTACAAAGGGATTCGCGGGTGTTCTCCTGCTCCGAAAATGTCGGTGGCCGGGTCTAGGTTTGCTTCATGGTGGTGGACGAGGTGGAGGACGCGGGCGCGGCACTGGTCGCGTTCGGAGACCTGCGCCGGGTCCGCGACGCCGCGGAGCGGGACATCTTCCTGCTCACCGCGCAGTTCGCCGACTTCTACCATGTCGACACCGCCCGACCCGACCACCTGCGCAGCCTGCCCGGCACCGAACGCGAGGTCAAGGTCGCCGGCGACGGCGCCCCGCTGGTGTGGGAGTTCGCGATCGCGGAGATGGCCGCCGAGCTGGGGATCTCCACCTGGTCGGCGCGCCGGAAGATCGGGGACGCGCTGGAGACCCGGCACCGGCTCCCGCTGCTGTGGGCCCGGGTGGAGGCCGGGGAGGTGCCGGCGTGGATCGCGGCCAAGGTCGCCCAGGCCACCCGCCCGCTGACCAGGGCGCAGGCGGCGTTCGTGGACGACCAGCTGGTCGAGTACGCCGACGGGCGGCTGCCCTGGACGCGGTTCGCCGCGAAGCTCGAGGCCGTGATCATCGACGCCGACCCCGACGCCGCCGCCGCGCGGGAGCAGGTCGCGGCGGCGGCGCGGTTCGCGAAGGTCGGGCAGTCCAACGACCACGGCCAGAAGACGCTGTATGTGAAGACCAGCGCCGCGGAGATGACCCGGATCGACGCGACCATCGCCTACCTCGCCGACGCGCTCAAGGCGCTCGGTGACCTCGACGACGAGGACCGCCGCCGCACCAAGGCGGTGCTGTTGATGGCCAACCCCGACCAGGCCCTGACCCTGCTCCAGGCCCTCGCCACCCACCGCGCCACCACCCCCACCGACGGCGCCGGACCCGCGCCCACCGGCGACGGCGCCGCGCCTCCCGGCCGCGGTGCGGGCGACAGCGCGGACGGCGACCAGACGACGCGGACAGCAGGACGGCGCGGACGACACAGGCGACACAGGCGACACGGGCGACACGGGCGACCAGCCCTCTACCGGGACAGCAGACGGCAACCGGCCAGGTCCCGGCGGCGGGAACGGTGCCGGTCACCCGGCAGGACCCGGCACGGTCCGGGCCGGCCGCCGTGGGCCGACGACGACATCCCCCTTCCCGACCCCGACGACCTCGACCCCGACGACCTCGGCACCCGAGGACCCGGAGCCTGATCCCGGCCCCGACGACACCGGTGACGCCCCGAGACCACCAGTCGGCGGCATGAATGATCCGGGTCCACCGGACGAGGACCCACCCGATGAGGGCGCACCGGACGCCGCCCGTCCGGGGGACCCGCCGGATCCGCTGGCCGGGTTCTACACCCCGTTCCACCCCGACGCGGTGCCCGCGTGTGCCTGCCGGGGCGGCAGGTTCACCTACGACACCCGCACGCTGCTGCCCACCCTCACCCTGTACCTGCACATGCACGCCGACACCCTGTCCCGCGGCAACGGCGTGCTCCGCTGCGAGGACCTCGGACCCCTGTCCGCGCTCTACCTGCGCGACTTCCTCGGCCCGCACGCGATCATCAACCTCAAACCCGTCATCGACCCCGCCGGCCTCGCCCCCGTCGACGCCTACGAGATCCCCGACCGGCACCGCGAGGCGCTGCACCTGCGCACCCCCGCCGACGTGTTCCCCTACGCCCCCAACACCGGCCGCCGCAAGCAGGCCGACCACACCAAGCCCTACCGATCCAAGGCCCACGGCGGAGCCCCCGGACAGACCAGCCTGGACAACCTCGGCGGCCTGACGCAGTTCCACCACCGGGTCAAGACCCACGGCCGCTGGCAGCTCCAACAACCCTTCCCCGGCATCTACCTGTGGCAGAGCCCCCACGGCAGCATCTTCCTCGTCGACCACACCGGCACCCGCCAGATCCGCCGACCCCACGGCACCGGCCAGGCAGCCGCCGCCGCGGCAGCCCGGACCGACACCGGAGACCTCACGGGGCAAGGACAGCCGAGCGCCCCCAGCGACAACGCACACGCCCGACATCGGCGGCCCCGTGCGGCGCAGCGCGCTCGAGGACCACTTCGCAGCCCTCATCAACGCCGCCTGACGAAGTCCCGGCACAACTCGCTGGCCAGGTCGAGAGTCGCCGACCAGATCAGGGGCGACCGGACTCGGTGTACGACGGCCCCGCGCCCTGTGCATGGGCGAGAGCGGACTCGATCCGCCGCGCGGTGAAGTCGGCGCACCGTTCGCGCACCTGCTCGATCGTGCAGAACTCGGCGGCGCGGATCTCGCGGGGCTGCACGACCACCTTCTCGAGGATGGCCGGATCGTGCACGCCGCCGTCGAACACCAGGCACAGGGCGTCGTCCCAGCCGCTCCACGAGGGCAACCAGTCGGTGAGGAGCAGCGCCCCCGGCTCGACGACCAGGCTGAGCTCCTCCTCGAGCTCTCGGCCGACCGCGAGGTGCGGTGACTCGTGGACCTCCACGACCCCACCCGGTAGGTCCCAGTCGTTCTTGTACGTCAGCCGGCACAGCAGCACTCGGCCCGAGGTGTCCCGGACGAGCATCTGTGCGATCGCGCGCTTGCGGGGCAGGAAGGAGTTGAGGAGCTCGCGGAAGCCGCCCGGGTCGGTGATCGGTGGGTCGGTCGCCAGCCGGGCGAAGAGCACAGCGTCGTGCCGCTCACCGAAGAGCGTCTCGCGCCCGCGCAGCAGGCCCTCACGACGCAGACCGGCCCGAGTGGCCACGCGCATCGAGCGCTCGTTCGCCTGGTTCACGTAGGCCTCGACCCGTGTGAGTCCGAGCTCCTCGAGCGCGTAGTTCACCAGGAGCGCGACCGCCCTGGAGGCGAGCCCTTGTCCTCGATGGCCGGAGTAGAGGACCCAGGAGAGCTCGCCGATGCCGCTGTCCTTCGTGCGTACCTCGACGTTCCCGACCGGAACGTCCTCGAACTCGATCACGAAGTTCACCGTCGACCGATGGTCGGCGTACGACTTGCGCCACCTCTCGACGGCGGCCGCCTGCCGCTCGCGGGAGGGCACGACCTCCTCGAAGCCGAACCAGCGAGCGATCTCCTCGTCGTGACCGAGGCGGGTCGGCTCGATGTCCTCGTCGCGCCAGGGGCGCAGCACGACCACGCCGTCGGTCAGCTCGGGCTGGGGGCCGAAGTCGGGCGCCTGCTCGTCACTCATCCGTGCAAACCTAGCCCACCGCTCGACGCGAACGACCCACGGCCATGGGGACCGTGGGCCGTGCGGCGGCGACTGCGCGGCTCAGTCGTCCTCGAGCCTCAACCAGAGTGCTCCGAGCGGTGGCACGCTGAGGGTGGCCGAGGCCGGAAGGCCGTGCCAAGGGGTCTCCTCGGCGACGACGCCACCCATGTTGCCGACACCGGATCCGGAGTAGACGCCGGCGTCGGTGTTGAGCAGCTCGGTCCAACGGCCGCCCTTGGGCAGGCCGACCCGGTAGTCGTGGTGCGGGACGGCGGAGAAGTTCACCACGCACGCGAGCTGCGAGCCGTCGGCCCCACGCCTCAGGAAGCTGAAGACGTTGTTGCTCGCGTCGTTGGCGTCGATCCACGCGAAGCCGGACTCGTCCTGGTCCAGCGACCAGAGGGCGGGTGTCTCGGCGTAGATGCGGTTCATGTCGCGGACCAGGCCCTGGACCCCGCGGTGCTCGACGTGGTCCAGCAGCCACCAGTCGAGCTCACGGCTCTCGGCCCACTCCGACTCTTGGGCGAACTCCGAGCCCATGAAGAGCAGCTGCTTGCCGGGATGGGCCCACATGAACGCGAGGTAGGCGCGCAGGTTGGCCAGCTGGCGCCAGCGGTCACCGGGCATCTTGCGCAGCAGCGAGCCCTTCCCGTGCACGACCTCGTCGTGGCTGATCGGGAGGATGTAGTTCTCGGAGTAGGCGTAGACCATCGAGAACGTCATCTGGTGGTGGTGGTACTGCCGGTGCACGGGGTCGTTCTGGATGTAGCCGAGGCTGTCGTGCATCCAGCCCATGTTCCACTTGAACCCGAAGCCGAGACCGCCGAGGTGGGTGGCACGCGTGACACCGGGCCACGAGGTGGACTCCTCGGCGATCGTCATCGCACCCGGCACACGCCGGTAGCAGGTGGCGTTCATCTCCTGGAGGAACTGCACCGCTTCGAGGTTCTCCCGGCCGCCGTAGACGTTCGGGGTCCACTCGCCGTCCTCACGCGAGTAGTCGAGGTACAGCATCGAGGCGACCGCGTCCACGCGCAGGCCGTCGATGTGGAACTCCTCGAGCCAGTAGAGCGCGTTGGCGACCAGGAAGTTGCGCACCTCCCGGCGGCCGAAGTTGAACACGTAGGTGCCCCAGTCGGGGTGCTCGCCGCGCATCGGGTTGGGGTCCTCGTACAGAGGCGTCCCGTCGAACCGGGCGAGCGCGAACTCGTCCTTGGGGAAGTGTGCGGGAACCCAGTCCACGATCACGCCGATCCCGGCCTGGTGGAGCCTGTCGACAAGGTAGCGGAAGCCATCGGGGTCGCCGAAGCGGGCGGTCGGGGCGTAGTACGACGTCACCTGGTAGCCCCAGGAGCCGCCGAAGGGGTGCTCCATCACGGGGAGGAACTCCACGTGGGTGAACCCGAGGTCCTGAAGGTAGGGGACCAGGTGGTCGGCGAGGTCGGCATAGCTGTACGGCGTCTCGCCGTTGTGCTTGCGCCAGGAGCCGAGGTGCATCTCGTAGACCGACATGGGCCGCTCGTGCACGTCCGTGCGCCCGGCCCGGGCGGTCATCCACTCGTCGTCGCTCCAGGAGTAGCCGGAGTCGAAGACCACCGAGGAGGTCAGCGGCGGGACCTCGGTGTGGAAGGCCATCGGGTCGGCCTTCTCGCGCCACTGGTTGTCCGCACCGAGGATGAGGAACTTGTACCTCGTGCCGGCCCCGACGTCGGGCACGAACAGCTCCCACACCCCCGAGGTGCCCATCTGCCGCATGGGGTGCTCACGACCGTCCCAGTCGTTGAAGTCGCCTTTCACGCGGACGCCTCGGGCATGAGGCGCCCAGACCGCGAACGACGTGCCGGTGACCGGCCCGCTGGGGCTGTCGTAGCGGCGTACGTGGGCGCCGAGCACGTCCCAGAGCTGCTCGTGGCGGCCCTCGTTGAACAGGTGGAGGTCCATCTCGCCGAGCGTGGGGAGGTAGCGGTAGGCGTCGTCGACCCGCCGGGACTCGCCGCCGGCGTAAGCGACCTCCAGGCGGTAGTCGGGGATCTCGGCGACGTCGAGGACACCGCGCCAGACGCCACCGTGCTCGTGCTCGAGCGGCAGGGAGCCGCCCTCGTGGACCACGACCACCGAGTCGGCGAGCGGGCGCAGCACGCGGAACGTGACGGCGCCCGCGTGCTTGTGCGCGCCGAGAACCCCATGCGGGTCCCCGTGCTCACCTCTCACGATCTGCTCGAGGACGTGCTCGTCGAGGGGGAGGGCTGTGGCTGTCCTGCTCATCGGTCGCTTTCCTCCTGCGCGCTGTCGCCGGACTCCGGAGTGCTGGTCAGCCGGTCGATCGCCGCAAGCGGGATCGACAGCCAGCTGGGCCTGTTGCGGGCTTCGTACACCGTCTCGTAGACCGCCTTGTCGACCTCGTAGGCCCGCAGGAGCACCTCCTGCGCAGGGGTCATCCCCGCGCCTGTCTGCTCGGACGTACCCTCACTTGCCTCGAGGTAACCGTCCAGGAACGCCGCGCGGTTGCGCTCGGCCCACTCGAGGGCGCGGTAGGCGATCTGAGGGCCCTCGTCCTCGACGTCGGCCTCGACCGCATGGGCTGCGTAGTCGAAGGAGCGCATCATGCCCGCGACGTCGCGCCATCGCGAGTCCGGGCGGACCCGCTCGGCCAGCGGCTTGGCCGGCTCGCCCTCGAAGTCGACGATCTTCCAGTTCCGGACCGTGCGCAGCGTCTGGCCGAGGTGGTAGTCGCCGTGGATCCGTTGCACCCGCACCGGCTCCTCGATGTCGGCGACGGCGGCGAAGGTCGCCTCCAGGGCCTCGCGGTGCGGCTCGAGGGCGGCAACCACCGCCACCGCGTCGTCGAGGCGGCGGCGCATGGCGGCGGCAAGGCCGGAGAGCTCCTCCGGCCCCCAGGTCTCGGCGGGGAACTCGCGGGCCAGGACGTCGTGCACCTCGGCGGTGGAGACACCGAGACGGTGCGACTCCGCGGCGAAGTCGCCACCCACCTCGTCCGCGTGCAGGTCGCCCTCGGCGAAGAGGTCGCGGACGCTGGCGAGCGCGAGGTCCCAGCCGTCGCTCGCGGTGCGCAGCAGCTGCTGGAGCATCGCGAGCTGCAGCGGCTCGTCGGTGCCGTGCGCAGGCGCCTCCAGCCATCCGTAGAGCGCCGCGACGTGCTCGCTCTCGGCGCGGGTCAGGGCCTCGTGGATCTCGACGTCGGGGTTGCGGCCCGGCGTGAGCTTGCGGAAGACCTTCATCAGGCTGTCCTCGCCGAACCGGACCGAGGAGTTGCTCTGCTCGCCCGAGAAGAGCGACGAGTGGGCCTCCAGGTCGAGCTCGTGGCCCTCGAGACGGTGGAAGACCATCTCGTCGTTGGCCTCGCGGCGCGCGAACGCGGCGAGCCACTGGGCCGCGGCGAAGCGGTCGTGCAGCGCGTCGTAGGCGTGCACCTCGCCGAGCTCGTCGTCCTCCCAGATGCCGACCAACGCATGGGCGAGCCGCTCCTGGGGCTCCGCGTAGTAGGCCAGGGGCACCTGGTAGAGCTCGGTGTCGCCGTCGTCGTACTGGATGGTCGCCAGCTCGACGCGGACGTGGGGCGTCTCCGGTGCCGGCTCCGGCTCCAGCCAGCGCAGACGGCGTACGCCGGACACGTGCATCCCGCGGCCCTTGCCGCCGAACCACCGGGCCTCGGCGATGTAGGCGGCCAGCTCGTGGAGGATCCTCTCGTCGATCTGTGCGGTCACTAGGCGATCTCCTCCTCGGCGGGCTTCGGACGCGGCAGGCGGAACCAGTAGAAGCCGTAGGCCCCCAGGGTGAGCAGGTAGGGCAGTTCGCCGATCTTCGGGAACCGCACACCGCCGAGCAGCTCGATCGGCTCCACCCCCTCCCAGGGTCGCAGATCGAGCTCGACCGGCTGAGGGAAGCGCGAGAGGTTGTTGACGCAGAGCACGGAGTCGACGCTGCCGTCGGGCGCGACGTACTCCCGCACGTAGCTGAGCACGCTCGGGTTGGAACCGCCGAGGTCGGTGAAGTCGCCGAGACCGAAGGCTTCGTGCTTCTTGCGGGCGTGGACCATGCGCCGGGTCCAGTGCAGGAGCGACGAGGCGTTCTGGAGCTCGGCCTCGACGTTCACGGCCTGGTAGCCGAAGACCGGGTCCTGGATGACCGGCAGGTGCAGCTTGCCCGGGTTGGCCACGGAGAAGCCGGCGTTGCGGTCGGGAGTCCACTGCATCGGGGTGCGGACGCCGTCGCGGTCACCGAGCCAGATGTTGTCGCCCATGCCGATCTCGTCGCCGTAGTAGAGGACGGGGGAGCCGGGCAGCGACAGCAGCAGCGCCGTGAAGAGCTCCATCTGGTTGACGTCGTTGTCGAGCAGCGGGGCGAGGCGGCGGCGGATGCCGATGTTCGCCTTCATGCGGGGGTCCTTGGCGTACTCGCCCCACATGTAGTCGCGGTCCTCGTCGGCGACCATCTCGAGGGTCAGCTCGTCGTGGTTGCGCAGGAAGATGCCCCACTGGCAGCCGGCCGGGATCTCCGGGGTCTGCTCGAGGATCTCGGAGATGGGGAAGCGGGACTCCCGCCGCACCGCCATGAAGATGCGCGGCATCACGGGGAAGTGGAAGCACATGTGGCACTCGTCGCCGCCCTTGTCGAAGTCACCGAAGTAGTCGACGACGTCGGCCGGCCACTGGTTGGCCTCGGCGAGCAGGACCCTGTCGGGGTAGTGCTCGTCGACGTAGGTTCGGACCTTCTTGAGGAACTCGTGGGTCTCCTTGAGGTTCTCGCCGTTGGTGCCCGGCCGCTCGTAGAGGTAGGGGACCGCGTCGAGCCGGAAGCCGTCGATGCCCATGTCGAGCCAGAACTTCAAGGCGTCGAGCATCGCGTCGTGGACCTTCGGGTTGTCGAAGTTCAGGTCCGGCTGGTGGGAGTAGAAGCGGTGCCAGAAGTACTGCTGGCGGACCGGGTCCCACGTCCAGTTCGACGGCTCGGTGTCGACGAAGATGATCCGCGCTTCCTCGTAGAGCTCATCGGTGTCGGACCAGACGTAGAAGTCGCCGTAGGGGCCGTCCGGGTCGTTGCGGCTGGCCTGGAACCACGGATGCTGGTCGGAGGTGTGGTTCATGACGAAGTCGATGATCACACGGATCCCGCGCTCGTGAGCTGCGTCGAGGAACTCGTGGAAGTCCTCGACGCTGCCGCACTCGGGGAGGATGTCCGTGTAGTCGGCCACGTCGTACCCGCCGTCGCGCAGGGGCGAGGTGAAGAACGGCGGCACCCACAGGCAGTCCACGCCCAGCCACTCGAGGTAGTCCAGCTTCTCCGTCAGACCCTTGAAGTCCCCGACCCCGTCGCCGTTGGAGTCGTTGAAGGACCGGACGAGGACCTCGTAGAACACCGCCTTCTTGAACCAGTCCGGCTCGTGAGCGGGAAGCCCCTCAGCCGTCTCCGGCATCTCCGGGTGCTGGCTCGCCGACGGCGTCGCGGGCTGGGTCACGGGCTGGGTCACGGGCGCGGCCTCCGAACGGTGAAGATGTGGGCGGGCTGGTGGTGCGGGTCGAGCCGGACGTAGTTGTGCTCTCCCCAGGTCCAGGACTCGTCCGTGAGCTCGTCGTGCACCGTGAACCGATCGTGCCAGTCCATGCCGAGCGCCGGCATGTCGAGGTGCACGGTGCTCTCGCGGGTGGCGTGCGGGTCGACGTTGACGACGATGATCATCAGGTCGTCCTCGTGCCGGTCGTCGCCCGGCCCCTTCGCGTGCTTGCTGAAGACCAGGACCGACTCGTCGTCGCTGTGGTGGATCGTGAGGTTGCGCAGCAGCTGCAGCGCGGGGTGGCGGCGACGGATCTCGTTGAGCCGGGTGATGTAGGGGGCGAGGGTCCGGCCGGTGCGCTCGGCGCCCTCCCAGTCGCGGATCCTGATCTGGTACTTCTCGGAGTCGAGGTACTCCTCGCTGCCCGGTTTGACCGCGACGTGCTCGAACAGCTCGAAGCCCGCGTAGACGCCCCACGTCGGCGAGGCGGTGGCCGCGATCGTCGCGCGGATCTTGAACGCCGCCGGGCCGCCGTACTGCAGGTAGGCGTGCAGGATGTCCGGCGTGTTCACGAACAGGTTCGGGCGCATGACGTGGCTGGACTCGTGGGAGAGCTCGGTGAGGTACTGCTCGAGCTCCCACTTGGCGTTGCGCCAGGTGAAGTACGTGTAGGACTGGTGGAAGCCGACCGTGGCGAGCGTGCGCATCATGGCGGGCTTGGTGAACGCCTCCGAGAGGAAGAGCACGTCCGGGTCGGTCTTCTGGACCTCGGTGAGCAGCCAGTCCCAGAACTCCACGGGCTTCGTGTGGGGGTTGTCGACGCGGAAGACCCGGACGCCGTGCGACATCCAGTGGCGTACGACGCGCAGGACCTCGTTGTAGATGCCCTCGGGGTCGTTGTCGAAGTTGACCGGGTAGATGTCCTGGTACTTCTTCGGCGGGTTCTCCGCGTAGGCGATCGACCCGTCGGCGCGGGTGGTGAACCACTCGGGATGGCTCTTGACCCACGGATGGTCGGGAGCGGCCTGCAGCGCGAGGTCGAGGGCCACCTCGAGGTCGAGCTCCCGGGCGCGGGCGACGAAGTCGTCGAAGTCCTCGAGCGTCCCGAGGTCGGGGTGGATCGCGTCGTGCCCACCCTCGTCGGAGCCGATCGCCCACGGCGAGCCGGGGTCGCCCTCCTCGGTCACCAGGCTGTTGTTGGGGCCCTTGCGGTTGACCTTGCCGATCGGGTGGATGGGTGGAAGGTAGATCACGTCGAAGCCCATGGCGGCGACCGCGTCGAGCCGCTTGGCCGCGGTCTTGAAGTTCCCGGAGACGACCTTGCCGGTCCGCTCGTCGACGTAGGCGCCCTCGCTGCGCGGGAAGAACTCGTACCAGGAGCCGAACAGCGCGCGAGGGCGGTCGACGTACAGCTCGTAGGGGCCTTCGGTGGTGACGAGGTCGCGGAGGGGGTAGCGGTCGATGATGTCGTCCACGGCGCGGGAGACGGCCGCCGCGTAGCGGACGTCGGCCGGCCGCTTGGTGTCCTTCATGGCGGTCATCGCGTCGTCGAGCGTGCGGCGGTCCTGGTCGGCGCCGACCGCCTTGGCCGGCAGGCCCTCGCGGACCCGCGCCAGCAGCAGCACACCCTCGGCGAACATCAGCTCGACGTCGATCTCCGCGGGGATCTTGATCTCCGCGGCGTGACGCCAGGTGGCGATCGGGTCGGACCAGCCCTCGATCGAGAAGGTCCAGGCGCCCTCCTGGTCCGCGCTGACCTCGGCACGCCACAGGTCGGGCTCCAGCGGATCCTTGGTCATCCGGACCCAGGGGCGGCGGTTGCCGTCCGGGTCGGTGAGCACCACGTCGGCGCTGAGCGCGTCGTGACCCTCTCGGAAGACCAGTGCGGTGATCTCGAACGGCTCGCCGACCACTGCCTTGGCGGGGTAGCGGCCGAGATCGACCACAGGGCTGACATCCATGATGGGAATTCGTCCGACCATGTGGCCAATCTGTCCGATCACAGGCACCTCTGCAAGTACGGTTTGGAGCGATCCAGGGGTTGGTGTGGTGCCCGGCCCGACGCCCCTCCGGACGTCGCGCCGGGCACCGCCCTGGATGCCTCTGACCAGGTGCCCTTACCCGTTACTCAGCGGGCGAACACCTCCAGCTCCGCAGCCCGCACCGAGAGGTCGCGGTCGGACGCCGCCTTGCAGTCGGTGTCGTTGAGCGGGTCGTTGTCCTGCTCCCCGGCGTAGCCGGCGTACCCGGTGCACTGGTTCTCCAGGGCGACGAACCTCACGTGCGTCGCCGCGGTGTCCGGTACGTCGAAGGACCGGAGGTTGAGGTTCGGCGCGACCGGCCGCGGGCGCACCGCCGGGAAGGCGTTGGCCGGGCTGGTGTAGATCCGCTTCCACCGGGCGTCCTTGGTGGTGCAGGAGCCGGTGCACACGTCGATGGCGAACCTCCGCAGAGCGGTGAACCTGCTGCCGGAGTCGGGGTCGCTCGGGTCGTTGCCCGCCGGGCGGAGCATGGCGCTCACCTGGACCCGCCGCACGACCTGGCGGCCACCGGCGAGATCCACCACGACGAAGGGGTTCTTGCCCTTGGCGTCCACGCCGGCCGACTCGTTGACGCCTGCCCAGTTGGTCGCCTCGGTGTCGTCGACGAGTGCGGCCGCGTTGATCGAGCCGCTGCTGTACCTGACCACCTTGGCGCCGGCGTGCTTCGAGGCGAGGTTGCGGCTCACCTTCAGCGACACCGTCCGGCTCTCTCCGGCCTTGACCGTGAAGCGGGCGCGGTGCAGGCCGACCCCGTCGCCCTGGAAGAGCAGGTCGTAGGTGCCCGGGACGAACGAGACAGAGCTGTCGAGCCTGGTCTTCCTGAGGGTGTCGGCGACGGGAGTGACCCGGGCCTCGTAGCGGCCGACGAAGAACTTCCCGGGGACCTTCCTGTCTCCCGACCTCGCCGTGAAGACGACCTTCCCCGGCCGCACACCAGGGGCGCGGTAGCCCGGCGTCGGGCGGTCGGAGTCGGCGTTCGGGGTCTTGGCGTCGACGCCCATCCCGTTGCTCGCGAAGGCGGTCCACAGCGTCCGCTGGTTGGCGCCGTGGAAGCGCATCTGGTCCGCGGCGAGCATCGAGTCACGCGCGTCGAGCATGCTCGTCGCGCCCTGCTGGAGGAGGAAGCCGTCGAACATCAGCTGGATCCACCGCCGGTTGCCGGGGCACTTGGTGGCGGGGAGCGGCGAGGTCGTCCCTGTCCCCGCGGCGCAACGCAGCTGCAGCGCCTTGTCGCTTGCGGGGAACCGCCGGTTGTACTTGCGCACGAGCGCCTGGCGGACGTCGTATTGCACGGCGTTCCAGATCTCACCGTCGGCGTGGACCTCGGGGCCGGTGCTGTCGAAGCCGTAGTCGCCGTACTGGAGCGGGTTGCGGTTGATCGCGTAGTCGCGGATGCCGGCCGACCTGTTGCCGGTGGCGTACGGGCCGACCGCCCAGGGGTTCGTCCCGGTGGAGTAGCCGTGCGAGATGAGGTACTCCGAGGCGACCAGGTCGCTCCACGACTCACCCATCGCACCGCCCTGCTCGGAGGTGATGCCCTCGTCCGGGCCGCCGATCATGCGGTTGCTGATGGCGTGGGTGTACTCGTGGCCGACGATGCTCATGTCGAGCCCGCCGTCCGCGCACGGCGAGTAGAAGCCTCCCGCGAGGGGCTGGAAGAGGTACTGGTTGGTGATCCCCGGGATGCCGTCCTGGAGCGCGATCTGGTTGGCGTTGTCACGTCCGAGGAAGGTCGGGGTGCCGCCGGTCAGCGCACCTGCCTGCGCGTCGCCGAGCTCGGGGTCGTTCTCCCGAGTCGGGTCGGGGTTCCCGCCGAGGTTCTTCACCTGCATGTTGTAGTTCGCCTCGGTGAACCCGAGGAAGTACGAGAAGTCGTGCATCCGGTTGTGCGCGACGAACAGGTTCGCCACCGACGCGTCGATGTCGTTGCCGCCCGGCACCAGGTTTGCGGGGTCGCACTTGCTGTTCTGCCAGGCGTCGCTGAACTTCGGCGAGTAGTCCCGGTCCGGTGACACCGGCGCCTGTGCTCCGCCCGGCGTGAGCGGCGAGCCCCACGCCTCGCGGGTCATCGCGTTGTTGCCCGAGGTGGTCAGGGTGGGCAGGCCGGTCGTGAAGTCGAAGTCCCAGGGGCCTCGAGAGGCGAGGTTGCGCAGGCTGCCCGGGGGCGTGTCGCAGCCCGGGACCTTGTCGCCCTGGAACCGAGTCTCCCAGCATCCGGTGACCCGGTTGCCCGCGACGTGGGTCGTGGAGTAGTCGAGTGCCGGGTTGGCGGGGAAGTAGGTCCACTTCGGCGGGTACGGCGCCGCCGTCGCCGGGGCCTCGCTGTCGGAGGTGCTGATGGAGCCGACGTAGTCGCCGGGCGCCGTGAACGGCACGGTCGGGTCGTCGAAGGGGCAGACCTGCGCGGTGTACTTGCCGGCCGGGATCTTGTCCGCGCTGTAGGTGGCGGTCTCGGGGCTCGTGCCGAGGTCACCGCTGGTGAGCACGGCGCCGTCGGGGCCGAAGATCTTCACCACGATGTCGTTGGCCGGGTTGACCGCGGTCGCCGCGACCACGATCTGCTTGGTGTTGCCGTCGGTGAGCTCGAACGGGTGCTTGGGTCCGCACTCGGTGGCGGTGATGGCACCCTGCATCTGGGTCGCGCCCTCGCTCGCGGACGCGTAGGCGTGCTCGACCTTGTTCTCTCGGTGCCAGACCTTGCCGCTGACGGCGTCGACCATCAGCGTGTAGGCCATCGAGTGGCCGCCCTTGACGTCGACGACGTTGGTCTCGAACACCGGGCGGACGGTGCCGTCTGCGAGCGCGAGGGCGCGCAGACGCACCTGCTGCTCCTGGGCGAAGCCTTCGACCTTCAGCCTGGTCCAGCCGTGGTTCACCGTGTCGGTGATGGCGCTCAGAGGTGTCTCGCGTCCGACGCTCGAGGCGGCCATCTGCCAGGCCTGGACCGGGGTCAGCGTCGCGTCCTCGGGCGAGCCGGTGGTGCGGGTCAGCGACGATGAGACGTAGACGATGCGGCCGTCCGCGACACCCACGGTCACCATGCTGTCGAGCGCGGGGGAGAGGTCGCCGAAGGTCTGCCGGAAGAGGACCGCTCTGGCCGGGCTGTCGGCGAGCTTCTGCTCAGAGACCAGCTCGAGCCCTGCGACCTGGTCGCTGCTGAGCCCGAAGAGGGTGCGGTGCGCCGCGAGCCATTCCCGCGCGGAGCTCACGGCGTCGCCGGACGCGGCCGGTCCGAGGTCACCGTCGGTGGCGAACACGGACGAGGGGGTGCCGAACTGGTTCCAGCGGACCGACGCCCCCAGGTTCGCGGCGGAGGTGCGCTGGGCGGCGGTGGGGAGCGCCGACCCGCGCAGGTCGAGGTCCGGAAGGGCCAGGGGTGAGTCGCCCCAGGTGACGATCTCCCGGTCGGGGGCGGGCTCGGCCGTCGTGGCGACCGTTCCCGTGGCCGGAAGCTGCGTCAGGCCGAGGATGACGCCTGCAGCTGCCAAAGCCGTGCCGGTGCGGATGGCGCGTGGGCTCAAGGGCATGGTGTGTGCCTCTCGCGGTGCGTGGTGGTGGGGTCTGTGCGACCCGAGATGCACCTCTAACGCCGGATCACGGCCGGGGTTACGTCGCCCTCATGCGGGCCCGTGGTCCAGAACCGGAACCCCTCAGGTAGTTGGAACGATCCATTCTGGGTAAGGTCCGGGGGGTGAGAGCAATCCGCCAATTCACAGTTCGTCCTGTTCTTCCGGAGCGGCTCGCCGCGCTCGGCGACCTCGCCAACAACCTCCGATGGTCCTGGCACCACCCGACGCAGGACCTTTTCGCGTCGATCGACCCGCAGGCCTGGGCCGCGGTCGGCCACGACCCGGTGCGCCTGTTGGGCGCGGTCTCGGTCGACCGCCTCGAGGAGCTTTCGAAGGACGACGAGTTCCTCGGCCGCCTCGACGGTGCCCACATGGATCTCGACGCCTATCTCACCGGCGACCGGTGGTACCAGTCGCTCGGGGAGAGCGCCCCGCGTTCGATCGCCTACTTCTCGCCCGAGTTCGGCATCACCGCCGTGCTGCCGCAGTACTCCGGCGGCCTCGGCATCCTGGCCGGCGACCACCTCAAGACCGCGAGCGACCTGGGCGTCCCCATCGTCGGAGTCGGCCTGCTCTACCGGCACGGCTACTTCCAGCAGTCGCTCTCCCGGGAGGCCTGGCAGGAGGAGACCTACCCGATCGTCGACCCCGACGGCCTGCCGCTGTCGATGCTGCGCGAGGAGGACGGCTCTGCTGCGCAGATCTCCGTCGGCCTTCCCGGCGGCGACCGGCTGATCGCCCGGGTCTGGGTGGCGCACGTCGGCCGTGTGCCGTTGCTGCTCCTCGACTCCGACGTGGAGGAGAACAACGAGATCCTCCGCGACGTGACCGACCGGCTGTACGGCGGCAACACCGAGCACCGGCTGCGCCAGGAGATGCTCCTCGGCATCGGCGGGGTCCGGGCGCTTCGCGTCTACTCCCGCATCACCGGCGCGCCGGCGCCCGAGGTCTTCCACACCAACGAGGGCCACGCAGGGTTCCTCGGCCTCGAGCGGATCCGGGAGCTCACCGAGGGCCCCGAGGCGCTCGACTTCGAGACCGCACTCGAGGTGGGCAGGGCCGGGACGGTGTTCACCACCCACACGCCTGTGCCGGCCGGCATCGACCGCTTCCCGCGCGACCTCGTGGAGCAGTACTTCGGCGGCAACAACGCCTGCCCCGGCGTGCCCGTCGACCGGATCCTCGCGCTCGGCTGCGAGGACTACGAGGGTGGCGACCCGTCCGTGTTCAACATGGCGGTGATGGGGCTGCGCCTGGCCCAGCGTGCCAACGGCGTGTCGGAGCTCCACGGAAAGGTCAGCCGCGGCATGTTCGGCGGCCTGTGGCCCGACTTCGACGACGACGAGCGTCCGATCACCTCCATCACCAACGGCGTGCACGCCCCGACGTGGGTGGCTCGCGAGGTCTTCGGCCTCGCGTCCGAGGCGGGGGTCGACGCGTCCACTCCGCCGGACCACGTCTTCGAGGCCGCGGACAACATCTCCTCGCAGCGGATCTGGGAGACCAAGCGCAAGCTCCGCGAGCACCTCGTGGCGGACGCCCGAGCCCGCCTCGCCGCGTCGTACCAGCACCGTGGCGCGGCGCCGGCCGAGCTGAAGTGGATCAAGGACGCCCTCGACCCGGACGTGCTGACGATCGGCTTCGCGCGCCGCGTGCCGTCGTACAAGCGCCTGACGCTGATGCTGCGCGACCCCGAGCGGCTCAAGCGGATCCTGCTGCACCCCGAGCGGCCCGTGCAGCTCGTCATCGCCGGCAAGTCGCACCCCGCCGACGAGGGCGGCAAGCGGCTCATCCAGGAGATCGTCCGGTTCGCCGACGACCCGGAGGTGCGCCACCGGATCGTCTTCCTGCCCAACTACGACATCGCCATGGCGCAGCCGCTGTACCCGGGCTGCGACGTGTGGCTGAACAACCCGCTGCGCCCCTACGAGGCCTGCGGGACCTCGGGCATGAAGGCCGCGCTCAACGGTGGCCTGAACCTGTCGATCCTCGACGGCTGGTGGGACGAGTGGTTCGACGGCCACAACGGCTGGGCGATCCCCTCGGCCGACGGCGTCGACGACCCCGACCGCCGTGACGACATCGAGGCCACCGCGCTCTACGACCTCATCGAGAACGAGGTCGCGCCGCGGTTCTACGACCACGACGAGGACGGCGTGCCGATCCGCTGGATCGAGATGGTGCGCCACACCCTGAAGTCGCTCGGGCCCAAGGTGCTCGCCACCCGGATGGTCCGCGACTACGTGGAGCAGCTCTACTCACCCTCGGCGCACTCGTCGCGGGCGCTGAACGGCGACTACACCAGCGCCCGGCAGCTCGCGGAGTGGAAGCACCGGGTCGCCTCCACGTGGGAGGACGTCGCGATCGACCACGTCGACTCGAGCGGCGTGGGGGACACCCCCGAGATCGGCCAGACGCTCGGCGTGACGGTCTACGTCTCCCTCGGCAGGCTCAGCCCGGAGGACGTCGACGTCCAGGTGGTCCACGGACGGATCCGCCACGACGACGACCTCGTGGACACCCACGTCGAGTCGCTGAACCTCGCCGAGACCTACGAGGCGGGCCGCCACCGGTTCGAGGGGTCAGTGGCCCTCAAGCAGACCGGCCCCTTCGGCTACACGGCACGGGTCGTGCCGAAGCACGACCTGCTGGCGTCGCCGGCCGAGCTCGGGTTCGTCCTCGCCCCCTGAGGCCGACCGGGCGCGGGCGTCGTACGAGACAAGGGCCCACATCATGCAGCTGCATGATGTGGGCCCTCGGCCTGCGTGGGCTCCGGGAGCGGCGGCGCGTTCCGTGCCCTAGGGCTCAGAGCTGGCGAAGCACCAGCATCGAGCGCGGCGCGATCTTCAGGACGTCGCCGGCCTCGACGCGTGCACCGGGCCGGTGGTTCTCGTCGGTGCTGAGGACCACCTCGCCCGCCTTGACCCAGTCCTGGTCGGGGAGCGCGACGACGCCCGGGTCGGGATGCGCGTTGAACCAGATCAGGAACGAGGCGTCCTGGAGCTGCTCGCCCCGCGGGCCGGGTGCGCGCAGCGGGTCCCCGGACAAGAACATGCCGAACTGGTGCAGGTTGCCGTCGTTCCAGTCGGCCCCCGTCATCTCGCGGCCGTCCGGGTGGATCCAGGCGAGGTCCTTGGGACCGCCTTGCACGGCCGGGCGGCCGGCGAGGTAGTGGCGCTGGCGCAGCGCGGGGTGCTCGCGACGCAGCCGCAGGGCCGCCTTGGTGACCTCGTAGATGTCGAGCCAGGCGTCGTCGGGACGCCAGTCCATCCAGGAGATCTCGTTGTCCTGGGTGTAGGCGTTGTTGTTGCCGCGCTGGGTGCGGCCGCGCTCGTCACCTGCCGTGATCATCGGGACGCCCGTGCTGAGGCACAGCGTCGCGATCAGGTTGGCCGCCTGCCGACGCCGCAGGGCGATCACGGCGGGGTCGTCGGTCTCACCCTCGACGCCGCAGTTCCAGGAGCGGTTGTTGTCGGTACCGTCGCGGTTGTCCTCGCCGTTGGCCTCGTTGTGCTTGTCGTTGTAGGAGACGAGGTCGCGGAGGGTGAACCCGTCGTGCGCGGTGATGAAGTTGACCGAGGCGTACGGCGAGCGGCCGTCGTCGGCGTACAGGTCGCTCGAGCCGGCCAGTCGCGACGCCACCTCGGCGATGCCGCCGGACCGCAGCCGCCAGAAGTCGCGGATCGTGTCGCGGTACCTGTCGTTCCACTCGCACCACGGTGGTGGGAACCGCCCGACCTGGTAGCCGTCCATGCTGGCGTCCCAGGGCTCGGCGATCAGCTTCACGTGTCGCAGGACCGGGTCCTGGCCGATGGCGGTCAGGAAGTGGGCGCCCATGTCGACGGTCAGCCGGGTCCGGGTGAGAGCCGAGGTCAGGTCGAACCGGAACCCGTCGACGTGCATCTCGGTCACCCAGTAGCGCAGGGAGTCGAGGATCATCCGCAGGGTGTGCTGGTTCGAGGCGTCGACGGTGTTGCCGCAGCCCGTGACATCCCAGTACGTGCTCGGCTGGCTGCCGGGGTCGACGTGCTTGTAGTAGCCCCGGTCGTCGAGCCCGCGGAAGCTCAGGGTCGGCCCCAGCGGGCTGCCCTCGGCGGTGTGGTTGTAGACGACGTCCAGGATCACCTCGAGCCCCGCGGCGTGGAGAGCCTTGACCATGCTCTTGAACTCGGTCACCTGCTCGCCGCGGTCGCCGGTCGCGCTGTAGGCGTTGTGCGGCGCGAAGAAGCCGATCGAGTTGTAGCCCCAGTAGTTCGTGAGGCCCTTCGAGGCCAGCGCCGGCTCCGGGACGAACTGGTGGACCGGGAGCAGCTCGACGGTCGTGATGCCGAGGTCCTTGAGGTAGTCCACCACCGCAGGGGTGGCGAGGCCGGCGTAGGTGCCCCGCAGCTCCTCGGGCACCCGGTCGTGCAGCTTCGTGAAGCCCTTGACGTGCAGCTCGTAGATGACGGTGTCGGTCAGCTTCACCTGCGGCCGGACCCGGTCGTCGTCGCCCCAGTCGAACTCGTCGTGGACCACCACGCTCTTCGCCATGCACGGCGCGGAGTCCTGCTCGTTCAGCGTGCGCTCCTTGCGGGCGCGGGCCTCCTTGCCGTCGGTCGCGTCGGGAAGCACGTAGCCGAAGATCTCCGGACCGGGTACGACGGAGCCGCTGACCGCCTTGGCGTACGGGTCGAGCAGGAGCTTGTGGGGGTTGAACCGGCGGCCGTTCTCGGGGTCCCACGGTCCGTGCGCCCTGAACCCGTAGCGCTGCCCACGAGGGACGCCGGGGACCGCGCCGTGCCAGATGCCGAGGGTGTACTCGGTGAGCGCGAAACGCCGCTCGACCTCTCCGCCCTGCTCGTCGTCGAAGAGGCAGACCTCGACCTTGGTGGCCTCCGGGGCGTAGACCGCGAAGTTCGTCGCCTCCTCGCCCCACGTCGCACCGAGGGGCTGGTGCTGGCCGGGCCAGACGGCGACACGGTCCTGGTCTTCGGTCCACTCTCCGGGAGTCACGGCACCATTCTCCCCTCGTGCGGGTTCGGACAAAACGGGTTACCCGCCGGTCGTCACCCTCCTGTGACCCGTCCGGCTCGCCGGTCTAGGCTCCGAGACACGTATCCGACCAGCAGAGGAGTGCAACGTGGGCGAGTTCGTGCGAGTCGAGGTCGACGAGGGCGTCGCGACGATCCGGCTGGACAGGCCCAAGATGAACGCGCTCAACATCCAGGTCTGGGGCGAGATCCGCGACGCGGCCGACGAGGTGACCGAGCGCGACGACGTGCGCGCCGTGGTGATCTACGGCGGTGAGCGGATCTTCGCCGCCGGCGCCGACGTCAAGGAGATGGCCGACATGTCGTTCGTCGACATGCAGAAGCTCTCCAGCGACCTGCAGGCCGCATGCTCAGCCGTCGCCCGGATCCCCAAGCCGACCGTCGCGGCGGTCACCGGGTACGCCCTCGGCGGGGGCTGCGAGGTGGCGCTGTCGGCAGACATCCGTATCGCCGCCGACGACGCCGTCCTCGGCCAGCCGGAGATCCTTCTCGGGATCATCCCCGGCGCGGGCGGCACGCAGCGCCTGAGCCGCCTGGTGGGTCCGGCCAAGGCCAAGGACCTGATCTTCACCGGCCGGTTCGTGAAGGCCGACGAGGCGCTGGCCATCGGGCTGGTCGACCGGGTCGTCCCCGCGGCCGACGTCTACACCGAGGCGGTCGCCTGGGCCGGGCAGTTCAGCCGAGCCGCGGCGTACGCCCTGCGAGCCGCGAAGGTCGCGGTCGACCGAGGCCTCGAGGTGGACCTCGACACCGGCCTGGAGATCGAGCGCCAGCAGTTCGCAGCACTCTTCGCGACCGAGGACCGCACCATCGGCATGAAGTCCTTCGTCGAGAACGGGCCGGGCAAGGCCGACTTCGTCGGACGCTGACCCACCGCTGGACGAGACACGTCACCGGCCCGGTCACCGGTCCGGGCCACCCCTCGGAACGACTTCTTCACCCCGGGAGGGGTCCGCTATCGTGCCGGTACCTCGGACAAGGAGAGACAGTGACTGACGCGAGCAAGGGCACCGGCATCGCGGGGGACGCGCAGGACAATCGCGGCCGCCGCGCCTCGGAGCCGGGGACGGCGAAGCTGAAGGCCCGCGCCAACGCGGTGCGCAGCAAGATCGCCACCGTCGTCTGGCTGGCTGCCGTGGTGTGCGCGCTGTTCCTCGCCGTGGGAGCGCTGCTGATCGCGCTGAAGGCCAACGAGGACAACACCATCGTCTCCTTCATCATCGGCGGTGCCGAGAAGCTGGCCGGCCCGTTCAGCCTCAAGGACGGCATCTTCACCTTCCCGGCCGACGAGGACGGACGTGTGAAGAGCGCCCTGACCAACTGGGGTATCGCGGCCGTCGTCTACCTCGTGATCGGCAAGATCCTGGACCGCATCATCCGTCCGTGAACCGCCTCGACACCCGCTTCCGGCACCTCGGGAGCGTGTGATCGAACCCACCCGACCCACGGTTCCCCCCGCTAGCTACGCGCTAGTAACCTCGGGAGGACACGTGGGCGGGTGACCGTCATACCGAGTGCACAGGAGGGGCCCTCAGGGCCGAGACTGCCATGAACATTGTCGTGTGTGTGAAGTACGTGCCGGATGCGACCGCAGACCGGCAGTTCGAGGATGACAACACCGTCGACCGGGTCGGTGTCGACGGGCTGCTGTCGGAGCTCGACGAGTACGCCGTGGAGCAGGCACTCCAGCTCAAGGAGAAGAACGAGGGCACCGAGGTCACGGTCCTGACCGTCGGCCCCGAGCAGGCCGTCGACGCGATCCGCAAGGGCCTCCAGATGGGCGCCGACAAGGGCGTCCACGTGTCCGACGAGGCGATCGCCGGCTCCGACGCCCTCGGCACCTCCCTGGTGCTCGCCGAGGCCGTCAAGAAGCTGGACCACGACCTCGTGATCTGCGGCATGTCCTCGACTGACGGGGCCATGGGCGTGCTCCCGGCGATGCTGGCCGAGCGCCTCGGGCTGCCGCAGGTGACCCTGGGCTCGGTCATCGAGATGCAGGGCAAGGAGGTCCGCATCAAGCGTGACGGCGACGCTGCCACCGAGATCATCGGCGGCACCGCGCCCCTCGTGCTGAGCGTGACCGACCAGTCGGGTGAGGCCCGCTACCCCTCGTTCAAGGGCATCATGGCCGCGAAGAAGAAGCCGGTCGAGACGTGGTCGCTCTCCGACCTCGGCGTGGACGCGTCCCAGGTGGGCCTGTCCGCCTCGTGGAGCCAGGTCGAGGAGACCGCCGCGCGTCCGCCGCGCACGCAGGGCGAGATCGTCACCGACGAGGACGGCTCGGGCGCCACCGCGCTCGCCGAGTTCCTCGCGTCGAAGAAGTTCATCTGAGGAAGGTCGGGTAGCTGACAATGAGCGAGATCCTGGTTCTCGTCGACCATGTCGACGGTGTGGTGCGCAAGACCACAAACGAGCTCCTGACGATCGCCCGCCGTCTCGGCGAGCCGTCCGCGGTGTTCATCGGCAATCCGTCCGACGACGCCGCCGCGGCGCTGAAGACCTACGGTGCCGAGAAGATCTACGTCGTCGACGACGCGGAGGTCAAGGGCTTCCTCGTCGCCCCGAAGGCCGAGGTGCTGCAGCAGCTGGTGGAGCGCACCAGCCCGGGCGCCGTACTTATCTCCTCCAACGCCGAGGGCAAGGAGATCGCGGGACGTCTGGCGGTCAAGATCGACTCCGGTCTGATCACCGACGCCGTCGATGTCGAGGCGGGCGCGGTCACGACGCAGAGCGTGTTCGCGGGCAACTACACGGTCAAGGCGAAGGTCACCAAGGGCACCCCGATCATCACGGTGAAGCCCAACGCCGCGACGCCCGAGCAGGCCGAGGGCGCGGCTGCGCAGGAGAAGGTCGACGTCACCATCTCCGATGCCGCCAAGACCGCCAAGATCGTGGCGTCCGAGCCGCGCAAGGCGACGGGTCGTCCCGAGCTGACCGAGGCCGCCATCGTGGTGGCCGGTGGTCGCGGCACGGGCGGCAACTTCGAGCCGATCGAGAGCTTCGCGGACGCTCTCGGCGGTGCCGTGGGCGCCTCGCGTGCCGTCGTCGACTCGGGCTGGTACCCGCACTCGTTCCAGATCGGGCAGACCGGCAAGACGGTGTCGCCGCAGCTGTACGTAGCGGCCGGCATCTCCGGCGCGATTCAGCACCGTGCGGGCATGCAGACCTCCAAGACGATCGTCGCGATCAACAAGGACGAGGAGGCCCCGCTGTTCGAGCTCGTCGACTTCGGCGTGGTCGGTGACCTCCACGCGGTCCTTCCCGCGGCGACCGACGAGGTCAACAAGCGCAAGGGCTGACTCTCGGTGAGCCCTGGTGGCCAATTACCAGGGTATGCCGGCAAATCGTCCCTTCCCATGGTGAATTCACCGTGGGAAGGGACGATTTTCCATGGGAAGCCCAGTACGTCGACCGGCCCAATGCCACCTCAGAGGCCGAGCACCGGCCCCTCCCAGCGACCACGCAGCCAGCGGTCGTGGCTCGCGACGACGACCGTCCCCGCCGACCGCTGGAGGGCCTCCTCGAGCTCGTCGGCGAGAGCCAGCGAGATGTGGTTCGTCGGCTCGTCGAGGAGCAGCAGGTCCGGCTGGCGCGCGACGAGAACCGCCAGCGCCACCCGCCGCTGCTGCCCGACGCTCAGCAGGCCGACCGGGCGGGAGAGGCCCCGTGGGTGCACGAGCCCGAGCTCGGAGAGCGCGACCGGCGACCCCGTAGCGACGTCGAACACCTCGCGCACGGGCCGGTCCGGCCGCGCGAAGGTCACCTCCTGCGGAAGGTGCCCGATCCGGCGTGCGGAGACCTGGAGGTAGCCCTCGGCCTCGAGCTCGCCGGCGAGCACCTTCAGCAGCGTCGACTTGCCCGAGCCGTTCGCGCCGGTCACGAGCAGGTGATCCCCGGACGCGACGTCGAGCCGCGGCACCCGCACCCGCCCGGCGACGACCAGGTCGCGACCGAAGACGCTGCCGCCGCCCCGCTCGGCCGTGAGCGCACGGCGGAAGCTCAGCGGCTTCGGCGGCTTCGGCACCTGGTCCCGCTCGAGCAGCTCGATCCGCTTCTCGGCGTCCTTCACCCGACGGCTCACCGTCCGGGCGACGTTCTGCCCCTTCTTGTAGTAGAGGAACTTGTCGTTGTCCTTGGGCGGCCGGTTGTGGCCCACGGAGCGCGCCGTGGTCGCCGCGGTCCGGCGGAGGCCGTTGAGCTCCTCCTGCTGCGCCAGGAACGCCTCCTCCCACCGTGCCCGCGAGGCCTGCTTCGCGCGGAGGTAGTCGGAGTACCCGCCCGAGAACCGGTTGCCCCCGTCCCCGTCGACGCCGAGGTGCATCGGGTCGAGGTCGACCACCGTGGAGCAGACGTTCTCGAGGAACGTCCGGTCGTGGGTGGCCACCACCACGACACCCGGCAGGCCGACCAGGAACTCCTCGAGGAACGCCATGGCGGCGTCGTCGAGGTGGTTGGTCGGCTCGTCGAGCAGCACGCACTCCGGCCGTCGGGTGATGAGCGCGGCCAGGGCAAGTCGCATCCGCTGGCCACCGGACATCGCCGCCACCGGGCGGTCCCGGCGCAGGTCGCCGAGCCCGAGGCGCGCGGCCGCGGTCTCGGCGCGGTGCTCGGCGTCCCAGGCGTCGTGGAGCTCGGCCCAGTCGAGCAGGTCGGCGTACTCGTCCTGCGCCCACGTCTCGTCGAGCCGGAGCGCGAGCTCCTCGAGGCGTGCGACCGCCTCGTGCAGCGGCGCGAGGGCCTCGTCGAGCACGTCGCCGATGGTTGCCCCCGGCGCGAACGTGGGCTCCTGGCCGAGGTAGGCCAGGTCCGCCGGCACGGCGATGGAGCCGCCGTCGGGCTGTTCGAGGCCGGAGAGCAGCCGGAGCAGGGTCGACTTGCCGGCGCCGTTCTCGCCGACCAGCCCCAGCGGCCGGCCGGGGTTGGCGACGAGGTCGACGCCGTCGAGGACGACACTGTCGCCGTACACGCGGAGGACGTCACGCGCGACGAGCGAGGACACGGAGGAGTGGAGCTGGGTAGACATCAGCGGCACCGTTCGAGGTGAGACGAGGCACTCGCCGGGCATGGGCTCACAGGACGGAGCAGCCGCGGGCGCGAGTGGAGGCCGATGTCAGTTCTTCATGGTGCGAGGAGTCTGGCCCGGGTCCCGACCACGCCGCAACCGGTTATCCCGCATTTTGCTCTGCGCCTTGGGTGCCGGACTGCGCCGACTAGTGTCGAAGGCGTGGACGAGACGCGAGTGTTCGGACGCGTCGTCGCTCCTGAAGGGGTGGTCGACGACGGCCTGGTCGTGGTCTCCGGGCGCAGGATCGAGTACGTCGGACGCGCCCCTGCCGCCCAGGCCGAGCGGGAGGAGCGCGGCGACCGGGACCGGATCGTCCTTCCCGGCCTGGTGGACGTGCACAACCACGGAGGCGGTGGCGCGTCGTTCACCGCGGCCGACCCCGAGTCGATCGCCAGGGCCGCTGAGCACCACCTGCGACGCGGCACCACGAGCGTCGTGGCGAGCGTGGTGGCCGACGCCCCCGAGTCGATGCTGGCCGCCGTCGCGGCCGCGGCGGACGCCGCTGACGGTGACGTGGTCGCCGCCGTCCACGTCGAGGGCCCCTTCCTGGCCACGAGACGCTGCGGTGCCCAGGACCCACGACATCTCCTGCCTCCCGACGCCGGGCTCGCCCGTGACCTGATCGCGGCCGGCCGGGGCCACGTACGCGTGATGACGGTCGCTCCGGAGCTGCCCGGCGCCGACAAGGTCGTGCAGCTGCTGCTCGAGCAGGGTGTCGTCCCGGCGGTCGGGCACACCGAGGCTGGTCCCGCCGTCGTCCGCCGTACCCTCGCCGACACGCTCGCTGCCCTGGGTCGGCCGGGACTGGTCAGCCACCTGTTCAACGGCATGCCGTCGCTGCACCACCGCCGCCCCGGTCCCGTGGCCGGTGCCCTGAGCGCCGCCGCGGCCGGGGAAGGGCGGGTCGAGCTCATCGCGGACGGGGTCCATCTCGCCGACGACACGGTGCGGACCGTCTTCGACCTGCTCGGCCCGGAGCGCATCGTGCTCGTCACCGACGCCATGGCTGCGGCCGGGATGCCGGACGGCTCCTACTACCTCGGCCCTCAGCGCGTCCGGGTGATCGGCGGGGTGGCGCGCCTCGGCGAAGGGGCAGAGGGCCCGCTGGCGGGCGGCACGGCCGACCTGCTTGGAGTGGTCCGCCGCTGCGTCGCGGCCGGCGTGGACCTGGCCGCGGCGGTCGAGGCGGCGACGAGCTCGCCCGCTGCTGCCCTGGGCCTCGACGCCTTGGCGGGCACACTGGCGCCGGGGCGCCCGGCGGACCTGGTGGTGGCCGACGGGGACCTCCGCCCGTTGCGGGTGATGCGGTCGGGCGTGTGGATCTGAGGGAGGTAGCCGCGCCGGCCACGCCTTCGGTGGCGCACCGCTGGATGTGCGGACGAGCCCGGCCCGACAGGACGTTTAGCGCGCATCCGTTCACGCCGTACCCTGGTAGGCGCGATGACCCACCCAACAGCGACCCCTGGCACGAGCCCCGGCCCCAGCCGCACGGTGTACCTCGACCACGCGGCGACCACGCCGATGTACCCCGAGGCCATTGCCGCGATGACCGAGCAGCTGGCGCGCGTCGGCAACCCCTCGTCACTGCACGCCTCGGGGCGCTCCTCGCGCCGGGTCGTGGAGGAGTCGCGTGAGACGATCGCCCGCGCCCTCAACGCGCGGCCCGGCGAGGTGGTGTTCACCTCCGGCGGCACGGAGGCGGACAACCTCGCGGTGAAGGGGCTCTACTGGGCCCGCCGCGAGGCCGACCCACGTCGCAGGCGCATCCTCTCGACGGCCGTCGAGCACCACGCCGTCCTCGACAGCCTGCACTGGCTCGAGGAGCAGGGAGCCGACGTCGAGCTGCTGCCGGTCAACCGCTGCGGACGCCTGGAGCTCTCGTCGCTGCGCGAGGCGATCGAGCGCGACCCGGAGTCGGTGGCTCTCGTCTCGGTCATGTGGGCGAACAACGAGGTCGGCACGATCCAGCCGGTCGCAGAGGTCGCGGCGATCGCCCACGAGCACGGCATCCCCGTGCACACGGACGCGGTGCAGGCTGTGGGACAGGTCGAGGTCGACTTCGAGGCGAGCGGCGTCGACGCCTTGACGCTCACCGCCCACAAGCTCGGCGGCCCCTTCGGCGTCGGGGCCCTCGTCGTACGCCGGGAGATCGCGTTGACCTCGCTGCTGCACGGCGGCGGCCAGGAGCGGGACGTGCGGTCCGGCACGATCGACGCCCCGGCCATCCGGGGGTTCGCAGCGGCGGTCGAGCTGTCGGTGCAGCGGCAGCCGCAGCACGCCGCACGCGTCGCGGCGCTCCGTGACGACCTGCTGCGCCGGGTCTCCGAAAAGGTGCCCGACGCGGTCCTCAACGGCGACAAGAACTGCTCGGTCACCAACCGCCTGCCGGGCAACGCGCACATCCAGTTCCCCGGGTGTGAGGGGGACTCGCTCCTCATGCTCCTCGACGCCCGCGGCATCGAGTGCTCGACAGGCTCGGCGTGCTCGGCCGGCGTGCCCCAGCCCTCGCACGTGCTGCTCGCGATGGGTGCCGACAGCGTCGCCGCGCGCAGCGCGCTGAGGTTCTCCCTCGGCCACACGACGACGCAGATAGACGTCGACCGGCTCGTCGAGGCGATCGGGCCGGTCGTCGAGCGAGCGCGCGCCGCCGGCATCGCGTCGGGGTTCGGCCTCTCGGCGAGCGCGACGAAGGTGGGCTGAGCCGTGCGTCTGCTCGCTGCCATGTCCGGCGGCGTCGACTCCGCCGTGGCCGCTGCCCGTGCCGCGGAGATGGGGCACGACGTCACTGGGATCCACCTCGCGCTCTCACGCAACCCGAAGTCGTACCGCACCGGTGCGCGCGGCTGCTGCACGATCGAGGACTCCAACGACGCGCGCCGGGCCGCGGACGTGATCGGCATCCCCTTCTACGTCTGGGACATGAGCGACCGGTTCCACGAGGACGTGGTCGAGGACTTCATGACCGAGTACGCCGAGGGCCGCACCCCCAACCCGTGCCTGCGCTGCAACGAGAAGATCAAGTTCGCCGCCGTCCTCGAGCGGGCGATGGCACTCGGCTTCGACGCCGTCGCCACCGGCCACTACGCCCGGCTCGTCACCGGCGAGGACGGGCTGGTCGAGATGCACCGCGCGGTCGACATGGGCAAGGACCAGTCCTACGTGCTCGGCGTGCTCACGCAGGAGCAGCTCCGGCACTCGCTCTTCCCCCTCGGCGACTCGCGCAAGGAGGACGTGCGGGTCGAGGCCGAGGGACGCGGGCTGTCGGTGGCGAAGAAGCCCGACAGCCACGACATCTGCTTCATCTCCGACGGCGACACCGGCGGCTGGCTCCAGGAGAAGCTGGGGGAGCGGGTGCCGCTGACCTCCGGGGAGATCCGCGACCACGCGACCGGCGAGCTCCTCGGCACGCACGAGGGGACCTACCGCTACACCATCGGCCAGCGCAAGGGACTCCGCATCGGCCGCCCCGCTGCCGACGGCCGTCCCCGGTATGTGCTCGACATCGAGCCGGTCACGGGCACGGTCACCGTGGGCCCGCGCGAGGAGCTCACGGTCGACCACATCACCGCCTTCCGTCCCCGCTGGTGCGGCACGGTGCCGACCGAGCCGCTCGAGGGCACCGTGCAGCTGCGTGCCCACGGCGAGGAGCACCGCGCGACGGTACGGGTCTCGACCGGCTCGACCGACGGCGAGGTCGACATCGAGCTGCACGAGCCGGCGCAGGGCATCGCGCCGGGCCAGGCCGCGGTGGTCTACGACGGCACGCGGGTGGTCGGCTCGGCCACGATCACCCGTGCCTTCCGCCGCGAGCGTACGAACGCATGAGGCCGCAGGCATGAGGATGACCGCCACCGGGGTCGGCTCCTTCCCGGGTGCGGACGCGGCGGCGTTCGACGAGGCACTCAAGGTGGTGCTCGGCGAGCTGCCCGACCTGCCGCACCTTCCCGAGCTGCCCGGCCGCGGTGCGACCGCCGGCATGACCGGACGCGCCCTCGCGATGGTGGCCGAGCTCGGAGCGGACCTCCAGCCCGCGGGCTGGCGGCTCACGGGAGGCACCCCTGGTCTCGACCAACGGCGTGCCCGCTCCCTGCTCGCGCAGGACCTCGACGCCCTGGAGGAGCAGACCCAGGGGTACGACGGCCGCCTGAAGGTCCAGGTCGCCGGACCCTGGACGCTCGCCGCCACGGTCGAACGGCCCAGGGGAGACCGGCTCCTCGCCGACCACGGCGCCCGCCGCGAGCTCGCCCAGGCGCTGGCCGAGGGGCTGCGGGTGCACATCGCCGACGTCCGCCGGCGTATTCCGGGTGCCACCCTCGTCGTACAGGTGGACGAGCCTGCGCTCCCCGCCGTCCTCGCCGGGAAGATCCCGACGGCGTCGGGCTTCCACCGGCACCGGAGCGTCGACCACCCGGCGGCGTCGCCGGCGCTGGAGTGGGTGATGGCTGCTGCCTCGGAGAGCGGCGCGACGCCCGTCGTGCACTGCTGTGCCTCTGAGGTGCCGTTCTCCTTGCTGACCGGCGCGGGGGCACAGGGTGTCTCCGTCGACCTGTCCGCGCTCGGAGCGGAGTCGTACGACGGGCTCGCGGAGGTTCTGGAGAGCGACCGCACGCTGATGCTCGGCGTCGTGCCGCCCACGGACCCGCCGTCCTGGCCCGACGACCGCAACCTGACCGATCGGGTCCTGCGGCTGCTCGACATGCTGGGCCTCGACCCCTCGGCCTCCGACGACGAGACCGGAGAGCTGGTGGTGACACCCTCGTGCGGCCTGGCGGGCGCCAGCGCACCCTGGGCGCGCCGGGCGTGCGAGCTCAGTGGACGAGTCGCGCGGAACCTGTCGTCCGGCTGAGGCTCAGGTCGAGGGCGTGCAGGAGGTCGACGGTGAGGTCGTCGACGTGCTCGAGCCCGACCGAGATGCGGACTAGCCCCGCACCTGGGCGCGCCTCGGGAGCCACAGGTCGGTGGGTCAACGACGCGGGGTGCTGCACGAGCGTGTCGACCCCGCCCAGCGACACGGCGTGCGTGGCGAGCTCGCAGCTCTCCACGAAGGTCGCCGCGGCGCCGTAGCCTCCGGCGAGCTCGAGCGCCAGGATCGACCCGGTGCCGTGCATCTGGTGGCCGAGCACGGCGTGCCTGTCGGTGTCCGCGCCCGGGTAGTGCACCTCGCGCACCGCGTCGTGGGCCGCCAGCCGGCCCGCGAGCTCGGCGGCCGTGGCCTGCTGGGCCCGGACCCGCACCGGCAGGGTGCGCAGGCCCCGGTGCAGCAGGTAGGCGGCGAACGGGTGCAGGATGCCACCGGTCAGCGCGCGCACCTGGCGGAGGGAGGCCGCCCACTCCTCGTCGCAGGCGACGACCCCGCCGACCACGTCGCCGTGGCCGCCCAGGAACTTGGTCGCGCTGTGGAGGACCAGGCGGGCGCCGTGCCGTGCGGGCTGCTGGAGCACCGGCGTCGCGAACGTGTTGTCCACCAGGACCGGCACGTCACCCGCGGCCGCCACGACAGCCTCGATGTCCACGAGGTCGCAGGTCGGGTTCGCCGGCGTCTCGACGACCACGAGCCCGGTGTCGGGCTGGATCGCCGAGGCGACCTCGTGCTGGCTCTCGCACCAGGTCACCTCCGTCCCGAGCAGCCCGGTCGCCAGCACGTGGTCCGTGCCGCCGTACAGCGGGCGCAACGCCACGACGTGAGGTCGGCCGCGGGTCACCGAGGCGATGAGGCAGGCGCTGACGGCGGCCATGCCGGAGGCGAACGCGACGGCGTGGGTGGTCTCCTCGAGCTGCGCCAAGGCTTCCTCGAACCTCGCGACGCCCGGCTGCCAGAGCCGCTGGTAGACCGCGGTCTGTCCGGGGGCCAGGTCGTGACCGGTCGCCAGCGCCTCGTAGGCCTCGCCACCCTGCTCGACGGAGGGGAGCGGGTTCGTCGTGGAGAGGTCGATCGGGGGGACGTGCGATCCCGCCTCTGTCAGGCCCGACATCCCGGCGTGGACGGCGAGGGTCTCGAGGCGTCGAACGTGGGTGCTCATGGGGTCAGACCAGCACCATCGACGGCATGTGACAACAAGCACGCACGGATCTTCGGACGACTAGCATGTGAGGACTAGAACCTTCGGCACAACGGCTGGACGGGACGGCATGGCGAAGAAACCGGTGCTGGATCGGATCGACCGCGCGCTGCTGCGTGCACTCTCCTCGGACGCCCGGGCGTCGGGGGCAGCCCTGGCCACCGCCGTGGGCGTCGCGGAGTCGACGGTCTCGACCCGGCTGCGCAACCTGCGGGCCAGCGGCCTGATCCGTGGGTACCGCGCGGACATCGACCTCTCGGTGGTCGGCATCTCCCTCCAAGCACTCATCGCCGTCCGTCTCGGCCGGCACGACCGGTCGGCCGTGGACAGCTTCAGGCAAGCGGCTCCTGCCTGGCCAGGGGTGCTGGCGATGTTCCACACGGCGGGCGCCGACGACTACCTGCTCCACGTCGTGGCCGAGGACGCAGAGACCCTGCGTGACTTCGTGCTCACCTACCTGGCCACGCACCCGGCCGTCGCGCACTCGGAGACCAACCTGATCTTCGAGCGGGTCGAGGGCACGGGCTGGCAGGCGCTGGTGGCCGACGACACCTGACTGGACCAGTACGCGACGAGGGGAGCCCCTGACGGGACTCCCCTCGGGTGAAGAGCGCGCGGCTCAGCCGTTTTGGCGGTTGCCCGGCTGCTGGCCGTTCTCGGCGCACCACTCCTCGACGCTCTGGTTTGCGGCCGCTGCAGCGGCCTCGAGCGCGGCGAACGGCGGTGCCTTGTGCTTCATCTCCTGGCCCTTCTCGGAGCCGGCGAAGTATGCCGTGCAGAGGCCGAAGTTGTTGTGTCCGTTCGGTCCCGGGTCCGCGGTGGCGGTGGTGGCGATACCACCGAGAGCGAGCAGCGTGACGGCTGCGGGTACCACGAGCTTCTTGACGCTCATGTCGATCCTTTCGGAGAGGGCTGGGTGGTGGTCACCCCACGCTGCTGGTGCAGTCCCTCCCCGGTGGCACCTTGCGTTACCAAGCGGTAGTTTGTTCCACCACTCGTTCCGGGCACAAGGGTCGAAATCGATGGAATTTCCCCGCACTAGACATCTGGCTTCTCTCACCGTCCTGGCGCTGGTCGCGGCGGGCTGCGGCGGCGCCGCGTCCTCCACCGACGCAGGCGCCGGTCGGGGCATGTCCGACCTCGCCCCGTCGTACGACGCGAGACCTGACAAGCCCGCGAAGGAGCCGAAGCGGCGGCAGGGAGAAAGGACGGGCGACGCCTCCCGCGACCGGCCCGACGGATCTCCGCAGGCAGCCCGCCCCAGCAGGTCGACAGACGGCCAGGCCGCTGCGCGGCAGGAGGCCGGCGGGCGGGCAGCGGATGCTTCGACTCGATCCGCAGACGTCTCCGTGGCAGGACCGGTGAGCATCCAGGACCCCTCCGGCGACCTGAGCGCGAGTCCTGAGGGAGCACCCCCGTCTGCGGACATCGTCGCGGTCGCGCTCACCCGGAAGGGAGACGAGATCGAGGTCCGCACCACGTTCGCCGGTCCCGTTCCGGTCAAGCAGAGCGGCAGCAAGGGGATGAACGTCGCCTCGTTCTACGACGTGGACGGCAACGGCATGGTCGACTACGAGGTCTGGGCGAGCCTCGCCGACAACGGCTGGGGCACCGGTCACCTCGACGACCGCCAGAACGAGGCGACCTTCGGCCCCTCGACGGGCATCGAGGTGACGGTCGAGGGCAGGACCCTGGTCACGAGGTTCCCGCTCGAACGTGTCGGTGGGGCTCGGGACTTCCGCTGGTCGGCCGCCTCCGAGTGGGGCAGCTACGAGGGCATGGCCGCGTCCACCTCTGCCCGTGACTACGCACCCGACGACGGGGCGGCGGAGTACCCCGGGTGACCGCTGCCCCTAGCGGCCCGCGTGCTCCTGGAGGAACGACAGTGACCGGGTCAGCGCGAAGTCGTTCCACGCGCCGACCCGACGCAGCATGTAGTGCCCGACAGCACCCATGTCGGTGAGCTCCGTGGTCGAGGCGGCCGACGCCGCCCGTCGTACGAAGGCCTCGGTCGCGGCGAAGCTCGTGATCTTGTCCGAGCGGCCGTGGGCTGCCGCCAGGCGTTTGCCGGCGAGCGGTCGCACCGGCTCGTCCGGCGGGAACCACGGGGCGAGCGCGACCACTCCTGTGACCATGGGGTCGTCGGCGACGGCGGCTGCGGTGCGTGCGCCCATCGAGTGCCCCAGCAGTACGACGGGCAGCTCACCGAGCTCGCGGCGCACCTCGTCGAGGGCCCACCGTGCGTCCGGCACCGGTGACGGATGGGGCCCTGCGGCGGCGTTCCAGCCTCGGTGCTGGTAGCGCAGCAGCCAGAGCCCGACTCCATTTGCACGTGCAACCCCTGCGAGCTGACTCTGCATCCACCGGGAGCGGAGCCAGGACGTGCTGCGCCCGTCGACCGGGTCGAAGCTGTCGGGCTGGCCGCCGTGCAGCATGAGGACCAGGCCGGCGGGTGTGCCGGAAGGGTCGAGTCGACCAAGGTGCGGACCGGGCATGCAGGCATCCTTCCAAACGGCTGGTGACAGTTCGCGCCGGCGAGTCCTCCGGACTGCCCGGACACGGACGCGCTCTGCCCCCTGGCCACGCCACATCCTGTCGGTGCCGTTGGGCAAGATAGGCATCATGACGCAGAGCCCAGACGCCGCTGAACTTGCCGGTGAGGACGCCGAGCTCCCCGAGTCGCCCGGCGCCACCGCCTCGGCTGCGCCGCCTGAGGCACGCGAGGAGCACCAGGAGATCGCGGAGCGGGTCGAGGAGGCCCGGTGGCGCTACTACGTCAGGGACTCCCCGACGATCTCCGACGCGGAGTACGACCGGCTGATGCGACGGCTGGAGGAGCTCGAGGAGCTCCACCCCGACCTGCGGACGCCCGACTCGCCCACCCAGAGCGTGGGTGGGGCGGTGTCCACGGAGTTCACACCGGTCGAGCACCTCGAGCCGATGATGAGCCTCGACAACGCCTTCTCCACCGAGGAGCTCGCGAGCTGGGCCGCTCGGCTTCGCCGTGAAGGGGTCGACGACGCCGAGTTCCTGTGCGAGCTGAAGGTCGACGGGCTCGCGGTGAGCCTGCTCTACGAGAAGGGCCGCCTCGTGCGGGGAGCGACACGAGGCGACGGTCGCACCGGCGAGGACGTCACACCCAACGTCAAGACCATCGACAACGTCCCGCACCGACTGACCGGCACCGACGAGTACCCCGTGCCGGACCGGGTCGAGGTGCGCGGAGAGGTGTTCCTCCCGGTCGCGGCGTTCGAGAAGCTCAACGAGACCATGCTCGACACGGGGCGGGGTCCGTTCGCGAACCCACGCAACGCCGCGGCGGGGTCGCTGCGTCAGAAGGACCCGCGGGTGACCGCCACCCGACCGCTCGCGCTGGTGTGCCACGGCCTCGGCGCCCGCGACGGCTTCGAGCCCGGGCGGCAGTCGGAGTCCTACACCGCGCTGAAGGCTTGGGGCCTGCCGGTCAGCGACCGCGCCAAGGTGCTCTCGGACCTTAAGGCGGTGGGGGAGTTCATCGACTACTACGGCGAGCACCGCCACGACGTCGAGCACGAGATCGACGGCGTGGTCGTCAAGGTGGACCAGGTGAGCCTGCAGCGTCGGCTGGGCTCGACCTCGCGGGCGCCGCGCTGGGCGATCGCCTACAAGTACCCGCCCGAGGAGGTCAACACCAGGCTGCTCGACATCCGGGTCAACGTCGGGCGCACCGGACGCGTCACCCCGTACGGCGTGATGACGCCGGTGAAGGTGGCCGGTTCGACGGTCGAGATGGCGACCCTGCACAACGCCCACGAGGTCAAGCGCAAGGACGTCAGGCCTGGAGACACGGTCATCCTGCGCAAGGCCGGTGACGTGATCCCGGAGATCCTCGGGCCGGTCAAGGAGCTGCGCCCCGAAGGGCTCGCGGAGTGGGTGATGCCGACCGAGTGCCCCTCGTGCGGCACGACCCTGCGGCAGGAGAAGGAGGGGGACGCGGACCTTCGCTGCCCGAACCACCGGTCCTGCCCGGCGCAGCTGCGGGAGCGGGTGTTCCACGTCGCGGGCCGCGGTGCCTTCGACATCGAGGTGCTCGGCTACGAGGCGGCGGATGCGCTCCTGACCGCCGGCGTGATCGAGGACGAGGGCGACGTCTTCACGCTCACGGAGGAGGAGCTGCTGCGCGTGCCGATGTTCACCCGGGCCCCGAAGAAGGGCGAGGGTGACGCACCGGTCCTCTCCGCCAACGGCGGGCGGCTGCTGGTGAACCTCGAGGAGGCCAGGAACCGGCCACTCTGGCGAGTTCTGGTCGGCCTCTCGATCCGCCACGTCGGGCCCACCGCCGCACGGGCGCTGGCGACCGAGTTCGGCTCGATGGACGCGATCAGGTCTGCCTCTCTCGAGGAGCTCGCCGACGTCGAGGGCGTGGGCATGACGATCGCCGAGTCGATCCGACGCTGGTTCGACGGCGAGGAGTCGGACTGGCACAACGAGATCGTCGACAAGTGGAGCCGGGCCGGCGTAACCATGGAGGACGAGGTCGACGAGTCCGTGCCGCGCCACCTCGAGGGCCTCAGCATCGTCGTGACCGGGTCGTTGACGGGCTTCAGCCGCGACCAGGCCAAGGAGGCGATCATCGTGCGCGGCGGCAAGGCTGCCTCGTCGGTGTCGAAGAAGACGGACTTCGTGGTGGTCGGCGACGCACCCGGGTCGAAGTACGACAAGGCGGTGTCGCTCGAGGTGCCGATCCTCGACGAGGACGGTTTCCGGGTGTTGCTGGCCGAAGGACCGGAAGCGGCGCGCCAAGTCGCCCAAGTTGGGGATTAATACCGCGAACTCTTCCCGCGCGGATCGGCAGCGTGCTCAGATTGGCCCGTGCTCGAATCCGTCCTGTGGTTGCTGACGGTCACCGCGGTGGTGCTGCTGGTGCCCGCGTTCGCGGCGCTGCTCGGGGTCGAGCGACGCAGGCACGTAGCACCCGCCGAGGACTCCTCACGACGAGTACGTCTCGTCGTGGCCGCAACCCTCGTCGGGCTCGCGGGGCTGGGCATCGCCGCCCTGCTCGATGCGGGTCCGCTGGAGGCCTCGATCGTCGCGGTGATCCTGGGTGGCTCGGTGCTCGTCTGGGCGCCGCTGAGCACCTCCTGGGCCGTGCGCGGAGTCGTCATGTGGGCGCTCCTGGTCACTGCGGCCATCGGGCTGATCGGCTGGCTCGTCGAGCAGCTGGTCGGCACCTCGATGGATGCGGCGCAGCTGGTGGTCACCGGGGCGGTAGGGCTGCTGCTGCTCGTGGTGCTGGCGCGCGGGCAGGGGTACGCCCGCAACCTGATCGGCGCCCAGGCGGGGCTGGTCAGCGGGGCGGGAGCCCAGCACGTCCCGGTGCTGCGTCCGCTGGTCTCGCTGGCCGCGCTGCTCGCCGCGGGTGGTGTGGTGGTGGCTGTCACCAACGAAGGCACCGGTCCAGAAGAACGCGGACCTCAGGCCGGGAGATCCGGCACGAACGGCGCGTCCCTTGTCCCGACCGCGACCTTGCCCTCGTCGGCGCCGACCGCCACGATCGGCCCCGGCCAGGCAGGACCCAGCTCAGTCGACGCGGGGCTGGCCGGCGCATCGACCTGGACCGGTGGCGAGCTCGTCCTCGGGTCCGCAGAGCTCCGGCCCAGCCTCATCGCCCTGGTTCCGTCGACCTACTACCCGACCGGTGCCGGCGGGGCGCTGCTGCCGAGCTCGGCACCGTCCGGTGGGATCCCCGCGTCCGGCGGGGGCGTCAGCGCGCCGGGGCAGGGGGGTAGCACGGGTGGCCACTCGGGCGGTACGGGTTCGGGGTCCGGCGGCAGCGGGTCCGGTGGGTCCGGTGGCTCCGGCGGGTCCGGTGGGTCTGGTGGCTCCGGCGGCAGCGGGGTGGCTCAGGTGGAAGCGGTGGCTCCGGTGGCGGCGGGTCCGGTGGTTCCGGGCTCGGCGGAACGGTTACGCCGAACCCGCGGCCGACCACCGACACCCCTGTGCCGGTAGTGGTGGCGCCTCCGCCGACCAAGACCCCCGGCTACGCGAAGCCCAAGCCGCACCGCCCGTTGGGGCTGCCGTCACCGGGTCACGGTCGCACGAACAACCCCTGGCGTCCCGCCCCTGCGAACGACCCGGCAACCATCGTGGCTCCGCAGTCGGCCATCGCCCCGTCCGCGTCCGTGCCACCGCCGGTCTCCGTGCCCCAGGCACCGCCGACGCCCTTCCTCGACGAGCCGACCAAGACTCCCGGCTACGCGAAGGACAAGCCGAACCGCCCTGAGGACGCACCCTCACCGGGTCACGGCCGCAAGTTCTGACTGTCCGTTTTTGTCCCGGTTCTCACCGGGTACACAATGACGCGTGCTCGGCTCGCTGTTCCTGACGTTGGCGTTCTCCGCGGTGGTCCCGTTGGTCCTCGCCTCCGTTGCGCTGCCTCCTGCAGGACGTCACGCGCACATCGCCGTGAGCGGAGCCTCCACCCGTCGCGTGCGACTTGCGGCCGCCGCGGCCGGGCTGGCGCTGTGCGGCCTCGGCACTGCTGCTCTGCTCGGTGCCGGCCCGGTCCCCGCCATGGTCGTCGCTGTAGTCCTGGCGGGGTCGATGCTCGCCTGGTCCGGACTCGACGGCGGGTCCTGGGCGGTACGCGGGGTGGTCGTCTGGGCACTCGTCGTCACCGTGGCAGTAGGCATGCTCGGCTGGGTGGGCCACCGGGTGCTGGCCTCGACCTCCGCCCTTGGAACTGCAGTCGGCGGCGTCGCGTGGGTCGTCCTGCTGCTGAGCATGACCAGGCTGGGGCGGTACGCCCGCGAACGGATCGGTGAGCGAGCACGTCGCGACGCCAGTGACCAAGCGGAGCGTCAGCCGCGCCCCCTGGCGGCTGCTCTCGCTCTCCTGGCGGCGTCCGGTGTGGCTGTCGCGGTCATCGCCGTCCCGACTGACGACTCGCCCTCGGCCCGGGCCGGGCGGGGTGGCCCCGAGGACGAGGCGGGTCTGTCGAAGACGGGAGCCACGGAGGGCTCTACAGGGCAGGACGCCTCGACTGGTGCAGGCTCCGCAACCCCCACCCCCGCCCCGGGTCGTGCGGCGAGCAGGCGAGGAGAGCTACCTGCGGCGAGTGGGCAGACCGCCGACCCGAGCGGCTCCACGAGCATCGCGCCGACCCCGAGCAGCCCGAGCCCCACGGGGCCTGCGCAGGGTCCAACGGACCCGGACAAGACGCCGGGCTTCCTCAAGGACAAGCCCAACCGTCCCGACAAGGCGCCGTCACCGGGGTCGGGGAACCCGCACGGGCGGTGACAGCAGTCGCGACGCGACCGGGTGCTCGCTCATCACGGCGCCGAGGTCGGCGACGACCTGGGACGTGACCGAGTCCGGGCCCGACCGATGCCGCATCACGTCGTCGAGCCAGAGCACGGCGTCGTCGAGCACGGCGGGGTCGTCGGACACGAGGGCGCCCGCCAGCGCACCCACCAGGTGGGGCAGATGGTCGGCCAGTGCCTGCTGCCAGCGAGAGTCGTCGGGCGGGTACGTCGAGGCGATCCGCTTCCTCAGCCGCGCCGTGACCTCCTCACGGTCGGCGTACAGGGCCTGCCCCTCCTCGGCCCCCTCGTGCTCCAGCGGCGGCGCGGGTGAGACCGCCGTGGGCAGCTGCGCCACGACCTGCGCGGCCAGCGCGCCCGAGGGGGCGAACCCGGTCGCGCCGAGCACGGCAGCGCGCTTCCCCGCGGCATCGAAGGCGGCACCGCCCACGACGACCGGGGTCCCGGTCGCACGAACGGCTTCGACCTGGCGGCGTACTCGTGGCAGGGACGCGCTGAGCGAGCAGCTGAGCGCAACCGCTCGCGGGGCGACCTGGTGCACGTGCCTGACGAGGGCCTCCGCGGAGGCGTTCGCCCCGAGATAGCTCACCGGCACGTGGGCGGACCGCAGGTGCTCGGCGACCATGAGCGCGGGAAGGGCGTGCCACTCCTGTTCCACACACGTGACGACGACCGGGGCGCCGGAGTCCTGGGGAGGCGGGATCTGGGCGCCCAGCACGTGCATCACGGACTCGCTGACCGCGGTCGCGGCGTGCTCCTGCGCGACGCTCCACGCATCGCTCGCCCACAGCTCGCCGACCCTGGTCTGGGCGGGTCCGACCACGTCGTTCATCACGTCGAGCGCGGTCGCCCCGGTCTCCTGGACGCGGTGCACCAGGGCCATGGCCCGGGCGCGGTCGCCGACGGAGACGGCATCGAGGTACGTCTCGAGGGCGTCCCTCACCGAGCACCTGGCACGTTCTGCATGCCGAGGATCGCGATGTCGTCGTGTGCCCGGTCGCCCACGTGCTCCGACAGCTTCATCGCCACCGTCTCCACGACGGCGTTGACGTCGGAGCGGGTGGCGTCGGCGAGCACCTCGTGGAGCCGATCCTCGCCGAACTGGTCCTCGAAGCCAGGAGCCTCGAGGACGCCGTCGGTGTAGAACAGGCAGCTGTCCCCGGGGTGCAGGACCACGCTGGTCTCGGTGTAGTCGTGGTCGTCGAAGAGGCCGAGGACGGTGCCCTCGACCGCCACGCGCTCGAGCTCGCCGGACGAGCGGAGGAGGTACGGCGGGTGGTGACCGGCGGAGGCCACGGACATCATCAGGTCCTCGCCGCGGCGGCGCACGCGCGCGCAGAGCGCCGTGACGAAGGTGCCCTCGCCCTCGCTCACCAGCACCCGGTTGACGAGGTCGAGCACGTGGGCAGGGCTTCGGTCGACGAGGGCGGCGGTCCGCACGGCCTGGCGGACCCGCCCGGTGAGCACGGCGGCCTCCACGCCCTTGCCGCAGACGTCGCCGACCACGGCGGTCCAGTCGTCGTCTTCGCCGTGGACGTCGTAGAAGTCCCCGCCGAGGGCCTCGTGCTCGAAGGCGACCCGGTAGTACGTCGCCATGCGGGCACCGGGCATCTGCGGGAGGCTCGGAGGCGCGAGGTCGCGGCTGAGCACGCCGGCGACCCGCCGGGAGTCCGCCAGGTTGCGGGTCGCGTCGAGGGTGACCGCGAGGCTGTTGGCGAGGTCCTGCAGGAACTCGATGCCGTCCGCGTCGAAGCCGTGGCCGCCTCGGCGTGCCAGCGTCAGTGCTCCGAAGGTCCGCCCACGCGCGTTGAGCGGGATCACGAGCAGGTCGGCGGGGCGGATGCTGTTGACCGCTTCACGCAGCTCGGGGGCGGGGACCGCGGAGACCAGCGCGCCGTTGTCCTCGGAGTCGTGCCCCATCGCGATCAGGGACAGCTCGCGGAGGCCCCGGGACATGACCCGGCTCAGGGTGGAGGAACCCGAACGAGGTGCCGGCACGGCTGCGTGCTGCACCGGCCCACCGGCGAGGGTCGCGTGGCAGTGCAGCACCCCCGCCTCGCGCAGGACCACCTGGGCCCAGTCCACGAGGCCGGGGACGAGCATCTCGAGGATCAGGTCGACGGCGCGGTCGGTCTGCATGGAGCCGCCGATGGTGCGTGCGACGCGCGCGAGGAAGGAGGCGCGTTCGGAGCTGAGGCGGAGTCGGGACTCGGTGTCGGTTCTGCCGGGTGCGACCAGCAGGTCGGTCGTCATGTCGTGGACGTCGGAGGTCACGGTCACCCGTTCACTGGAGGACAATCTTCCCGATCCTGACACAACCACCCGTAAGAGGTCACGCCGCGGGGGACCGGCACCGCCGCCAGCCGGGGTGCTCGGTGGTCATCTCCGCGGGCCTAGGATGGATGCTTCCGAGCCTTCGCGGGCTTGCACCAGCCAGCATCCACCCAGCATCGAACCAGGGGAGCGAGCACTTCCATGCCCGACATCACCCGTGAAGAGGTGGCACATCTCGCCGACCTCGCGCGGATCGACCTGAGCGACGCCGAGCTCGACCACCTCGCGCCGCAGCTGGCGGTAATCCTCGACTCGATCAAGTCGATCAGCGAGGTCGCCGCCGAGGACATCCCGCCGACGTCGCACCCGATGCCGCTGACCAACGTCTTCCGCGAGGACGTGCAGCGGCCCGGGCTCACCGCCGAGGAGGCGCTCGCGGGTGCGCCACAGGTCGAGGAGCAGCGGTTCGCGGTGCCCCGCATCCTGGGGGAGGAAGCATGAGCGACCTCATCCGCCGTACGGCAGCGGAGCTCGCCGACGCGCTGGCCGCAGGCGAGACCACCTCCGTCGAGCTCACCGAGGCGCACCTGGACCGCATCGCCGCCGTCGACGGTGACGTCCACGCCTTCCTCCACGTCGACGCCGAGGGCGCCCTCGCGCAGGCCCGCGCCTCCGACGAGCGCCGCGCTGGGGGCACGCCCGACGGCCCCCTCGACGGCGTGCCGATCGCCGTGAAGGACGTGCTCACCACCAAGGGACTGCCCACGACGTGCGGTTCCAAGATCCTCGAGGGCTGGGTCCCGCCCTATGACTCGACCGTCGTGTCCCGGCTCAAGGCAGCCGGCCTGCCGATCCTCGGCAAGACCAACATGGACGAGTTCGCGATGGGCTCATCCACCGAGCACTCGGCCTACGGCCCGACGCACAACCCGTGGGACCTCGACCGGATTCCTGGCGGTTCGGGAGGTGGCTCCGCGGCCGCCGTCGCCGCGTTCGAGGCGCCGCTCGCCATCGGCACCGACACCGGCGGCTCGATCCGCCAGCCGGGTGCGGTCACCGGGACGGTCGGCGTGAAGCCGACGTACGGCGGGGTCTCACGCTACGGACTCGTGGCGCTGGCGAACTCGCTCGACCAGGCCGGCCCCGTGACGAGGACGATCCTCGACTCCGCGCTGCTTCACGAGGTGATCGGCGGCCACGACCCCCTCGACTCCACCTCGGTCGACCAGCCGGTGCCCCCGCTCGTCGAGGCGGCCCGCCGGGGTGCGGCCGGTGACATGCAGGGCGTGCGCGTCGGTGTCGTCAAGGAGCTCACCGGTGAGGGCTACCAGCCAGGTGTCCAGGCGCGCTTCGACGAGTCCGTGCAGCTGCTCGTGGACGCCGGCGCCGAGGTCGTCGAGGTCTCCTGCCCGAGCTTCGTCCACGCCCTCGCGGCCTACTACCTGATCCTGCCGAGCGAGGCTTCCTCGAACCTCGCCAAGTTCGACGCGATGCGCTACGGCCTGCGGGTCTACCCCGAGGGCATCGACGACCCCAACGCCGAGGAGGTCATGCGGGCCACCCGTGACGCGGGCTTCGGCGACGAGGTCAAGCGCCGCATCATCCTCGGCACCTATGCCCTCTCGAGCGGGTACTACGACGCCTACTACGGCCAGGCGCAGAAGGTGCGCACGCTGATCAGCAGGGACTTCGCGGCGGCCTTCCAGTCCGCGGACGTCCTCGTGTCGCCGACCGCTCCGACCACGGCCTTCAAGCTGGGGGAGAAGCTCGACGACCCCGTCGCCATGTACCTCAACGACATCGCGACGATCCCCGCCAACCTCGCGGGCGTGCCCGGCCTGTCGCTGCCCAGCGGTCTGGCTGAGGAGGACGGGTTGCCCACGGGCTTCCAGATCCTCGCACCGGCGATGGCCGACGACCGTCTCTACCGGGTCGGTGCCGCCCTCGAGGCCGCGCTGCTCGACCGATGGGGTGCCCCTCTGCTCGACAAGGCGCCTGTGCTCGCCGAGAAGGAGTCCGTGCGATGACCACCGCACCCGCCCTGATGTCCTTCGACGAGGCCCTCGAGAAGTTCGACCCCGTGATGGGTCTCGAGGTCCACGTCGAGCTCAACACCGTGACCAAGATGTTCTGCGGCTGCCCGACCGAGTTCGGTGCTGCGCCGAACACGCAGGTCTGCCCGACCTGTCTGGGCCTGCCCGGAGCCATGCCGGTCGTCAACGGCAAGGCCGTCGAGTCGGCGATCCGCATCGGGCTTGCGCTGAACTGCTCCATCGCGAAGTGGTGCAGGTTCGCGCGGAAGAACTACTTCTACCCGGACATGCCGAAGAACTTCCAGACCTCGCAGTACGACGAGCCGATCGCGTACGACGGCTGGACCGAGGTCGAGGTGGACGGAGAGACGTTCCGGGTCGAGATCGAGCGCGCCCACATGGAGGAGGACACCGGCAAGTCGCTCCACGTCGGCACCTCCGGGCGCATCCACGGCGCGGACTACTCGCTCGTGGACTACAACCGCGCCGGCATCCCGCTGATCGAGATCGTCACCAAGCCGATCGTCGGCACCGGCGACAAGGCGCCCCTCGTCGCCAAGGCCTACGTCGCCCACCTGCGCGAGCTGCTGCTCAGCCTCGGTGTCTCCGACGTACGCATGGAGCAGGGGTCCCTGCGCTGCGACGTGAACCTCTCGCTCAAGCCCGTCGGCGAGGAGAAGTTCGGCACCCGCACCGAGACCAAGAACGTCAACTCGCTCCGCTCGGTGGAGCGGGCGGTGCGCTACGAGATCGGGCGTCAGGCGGCACGCCTGACCGAGGGCGAGCCGATCGTGCAGGAGACCCGTCACTGGCACGAGGACACCGGCATCACCACCTCGGGACGCGAGAAGTCCGACGCCGAGGACTACCGCTACTTCCCGGAGCCGGACCTGGTCCCGATCGCTCCGGACGACGCCTGGGTCGAGAAGCTGCGGGAGACGCTGCCCGAGCACCCGCGCGAGCACCGGGCCCGCCTCCAGAAGGAGTGGGGCTTCAGCGACCTGGAGATGCGCGACACCGTCGGTGCCGGTGCGCTCGGGCTGGTGGAGCAGACCGTCGCGGCCGGCGCCACGCCTGCCGCTGCCCGCAAGTGGTGGCTCTCGGACATGGCCCGGCGCGCCAACGAGCAGGGGGTCGAGCTGGCGGACCTCGGCGTCTCCCCGGCCGACGTCGCCCGCGTCCAGGAGCTGGTGGACGAGGGCAAGATCAACGACAAGCTCGCCCGCCAGGTGTTCGACGGCGTGATCGCCGGTGAGGGCACCACCTGACGAGGTGGTCGGCTCGCGTGGTCTCGCCGTCGTCTCCGACGAGGGCGCGCTGTCCGAGGCGGTCGACCGCGCCATCGCGGCGAACCCCGACGTGGCCGACAAGATCCGCGACGGCAAGGTCGCCGCGGCCGGCGCGCTCATCGGTGCCGTGATGAAGGAGATGCGCGGTCAGGCCGACGCCGGCCGGGTGCGAGAGCTGATCCTCGAGAAGCTGAGCTGACGGTTTACCAAGGGATGCAGGGAATCTGTCTCTGCCCACGGTGATCTTGCCGAGGGAGGAGACAGGTCTCCATGGGAGGACGCCCCACGACAGGGTCAGCGGAGCGCGACGCGGAGGATCCGGTCGTCCTGGGGCGCCGGGTCGCCGCGCCCGTCGAGGTTGCTCGTCGAGAGCCACAGCGTGCCGTCCGGCGCCACGACCACGGTGCGCAGGCGGCCGTACTCGCCGACGAAGAAGTCCTGCGGCTTGCCGATCGTGCCGTCCTCGTTGACCGGGATCCGCCACAGCCGGTTACCACGGAGAGCAGCCATCCACAGGGAGCCTTCGGCGTAGGCGAGGCCGGAGGGCGACGCCTCGGACGGGGGCCACTGCGCGAAGGGGTTGCGGTACTCCTTCATGTCGCCCTTGCCCTCGACGAGGGGCCACCCGTAGTTCCTGGCCTTCTCGATCCGGTTGAGCTCGTCCCAGGTGTCCTGGCCGAACTCGCTGGCCCACAACCGGTCCTGGTCGTCGAACGCCAGCCCCTCGACGTTGCGGTGTCCCATCGTCCACACCGGTGAACCCTTGACCGGGTTGCCGGGGGCTGGGTCGCCGTCCGGGGTGATTCGCAGGATCTTCCCGCCCAGGGAGCTACGGTCCTGGGCCAGCTGGGTCTGACCCGTCTCCCCGGTGGACACGTAGAGGTAGCCGTCCGGCCCGAACTGCAGGCGACCCCCGTCGTGGTAGGAGGCCCGGGGGATGCCGGTGAGGACCGGCTCCGGCCCGCCGAGGGTGCCTCCCTCGTACGTCATGCGCACGACGCGGTTGTCGTCGGCGGTGGTGAAGTAGGCGTAGACGAAGTGGTCCTCGTCGTACGTCGGGGAGACCGCGAGCCCGAGCACGCCCGCCTCACCCTCCGGGGTCGCCTCGTCCATCTGGCCGACCGTGCGCACCGGACCTCCCCCGGAGGGGATGGCGAGGATCTTGGTCGTGTCGCGCTCACTGACCAGGGCAGTGCCGTCAGGGAGGAATGCGATGCCCCAGGGCACAGCCAAGCCCCGGGCAACGGTTCCCACGACTCGTGGCCGGGCGGGTCCACCGGTCCGCGGCGACGGGGCCTGGGAGTCGTTCGGCGCGACGGTCCGGGTGGTGGGCTGGGGCGACGGAGTCGGGGTGCCGAGGCCGGTCGGGTCACCCTCGGAGTTGCAGGAGGCCAGCGCGAGCAGGGCGATGAGCGTGGTCGCGACGGCCTTCATATCGGTCAGGTTATGCGGCCCAGCAAGGTCACGAGCTCATTGTGGACGAGGTCGGGGTGTTCGAGCTGGAGGAAGTGGCTTCCCGGAAGCTCGAGGTACGTCGCACCGAGGATGCGTTCCGCGGCGGTAGCCATGTCCTCGGAGCTCGCCAGGAGGTCGAACCTGCCGCCGACGAAGGCGGTGGGCACCTTGATCCTGCGCAGTGAAACCCGGGGGTGCTCGGCGGCGGCGAGGGCGAGGTGCATGTACCAGTCGACCGGCGTGCTCAGGAAGTCCTTCACCGCCCGGCGGACGGCGGGGATCTCCTTGGTGGGCATCATGAAGCCGCTGTGGCTCAGCAGCTGGGCGAACAACAGCCCGACCGGGAGCCGTGACGAGACCGGCGTGATGGCCTTGCCGGCTCGGCGCAGGACGCGGGTGACGCCGACGGAGATGGGCCGTCGCGCGATCCGGGGGATCATCAGGGGCGCGCCCATCGACGCGAAGGTCCCGCCCGGCACACCGGCCACCGCGAACAGCCCGGTGACGCGGGAGGGATGGAGGACCGCGAGCTCGAAGGCGGTGTTGACACCGATCGACCAGCCGGCCACCGCGCAGGCGTCGACACCGGCATGGTCCAGGACCGCGAGGGCGTCTTCCAGGAAAGCGTCGATGCCGACTCGGGTCTTGTCGACGGGCCGGTCCGAGCCGCCTACGCCGCGGTGGTACCAGGAGATGACGCGGACGCCGCAGTCAGGGCGCAGCAACGCGGGCCAGGCGTAGGGGTTCGTGCCCAGTCCGTTGCACAGCAGGAGCGTCGGGCCCTCGGCGTCGTTGGTCCACGCCTTGATCCGGGTGCCGTCGGCGCTGGTGACGTCGTAGAAGCGCAGCGCGAGCTGCTCGGACGAAACGGTCGACATGCCGCAGAGTGTGCCTCAACGGACATTCGCCGTGGCGAGAAGGTGCCTCAGATCACGCGTGTCGGCTCACGCCGGCCGGACCGCGACCTCGAGCGTCTTCGACGCGGCTGCCCGGGCCGCGTGGGAGGCCAGGAACTCCTCCACCTCGAGGAGCTCCTGGCGGCGCTCCGCGAGCGCGGTGCATGCCACCAGCGCATTGCGACGCGCCACCTGCTGGCTCCGCACGTGCCACTGGCTGAAGGTCGAGAAGAGCTGCGCTGCCGTGGCGAACATGGGGCCTCCCGCGCGTGCGTGCCGGAACTTCGATCGTGTGCACGACCCTACGAAGCGTGTGCTTCGCGACCGTCAACGCTTTGTGACGTCCAGGTGAACGAACCTCGCGGTCGGCTCCGCCCCGAGAAGCGTGGCGTGGCTAGTGTCGGACCATGAGCGACGAGCGCCCCCTGGTCTGGCTTCCCTTCGACCGCGAGGCCCTTGGCTCACCGCCGCACTCGCTGCGCTACGAGAGGTTCCTGCCCGAGGAGCACGACGGACTGCCCGGGTCCGTGGCGGAGGTCGAGTTCTACGTGCCGGCGTACCGCTTCGAGCCCGCCGACAGCGAGGTCATCCGCGCGATGCCGCGGCTCAAGGTCGTGCAGACGATGACCGCGGGGGTCGACCACGTCCGGCCCTACGTCCCCGAGGGTGTCCTGCTCTGCAACGGCCGCGGGATCCACAACGCCTCGACGGCCGAGCTCGCCGTTGGGCTGGTCATCGCGTCGCTTCGCGGGATCCCGGGCTTCGTGCGCTCGCAGGACCGGGGGGAGTGGCGCCCGATCCGCGCCCGGTCGCTGGCCGACCGGACCGTGCTGATCGTCGGGTACGGCGCGATCGGCGTGGCCATCGAGGAGCGGCTCGACGGTTTCGAGGTCGAGATCGTCCGGGTCGCCCGGAGCGCGCGCGAAGGCGTGCACGGCTTCGACGAGCTCGAACGGCTGCTGCCGCAGGCCGACGTCGTCATCCTGATCGTTCCCATCACCGAGGAGACCCGGGGCATGGTCGACAGGGAGTTCCTCGGCCGGATGAAGGACCAGGCGCTGCTCGTCAACGTGGCACGAGGGCCGGTGGTCGACACCGACGCTCTCGTGGAGGCGCTGCACTCCGAGCGGATCCACGCTGCCCTGGACGTGACCGACCCCGAGCCGCTGCCCGAGGGGCACCCCCTGTGGAGCGCCCCCAACCTGATCGTCTCACCCCACGTCGGCGGTGCATCGAGTGCGATGAAGCCGCGCGCCCACAAGCTCGTCCGCGAGCAGCTCGAGCGCTTCGCGGCCGGTGAGCCCCTCGTCAACGTCATGGCCGGCGACTACTGAAGAACGTTCCACTTCTTGCCGATCCCGATGACTTTTCGGCGGCGGGGGAGTCCAATGGTCGGAAGGTCGGGTCCACGGGGGTACCCGCGAGCAAGGAGGGCAGACGATGGCGCAGGGTCAGCGACTGATGATGGTCGGCACGCGCAAAGGCTTGTGGATCGGCCGGTCCGATCCGGCCGGCGAGGACTGGACCTGGGACAAGCCGCGGTTCCTCATGGAGGAGGTCTACTCGTGCCTGGTCGACACCCGCGGCGGCACGACCAGGCTCCTGGTCGGCTCCGGTTCGCCGCACTGGGGACCCCACGTCTACCGTTCCGACGACCTCGGTGAGACCTGGCAGGAGACCCCGAACGTGATGGTCCTGCCGGAGGACGCGGGCACCGGCGTACAGCAGGTGTGGCAGCTGTGGCCGGGCGGAGCCGCGGAGCCGGACGTCGTATACGCGGGCACGCAGCCGTCGGCGCTCTTCCGCTCCGAGGACAGGGGCGAGACGTTCGAGCTGGTCCGCTCGCTGTGGGACCACCCGCACCGGCCAGAGTGGGGCGCCGGGTTCGGCGGCCAGGCCATCCACACGATCCTCCCGCACCCCACCGACGCGTCGCGCATGCTGGTGGCCATGTCCACCGGCGGCGTCTACCGCACCGAGGACTCCCGGGAGTCGTGGGCGCCCGCGAACGTCGGCATCGCCGCGGGGTTCATGCCCGAGGGCCAGCAGTACCCGGAGTTCGGGCAGTGCGTGCACAAGGTCACCCGCCACCCGGACCACCCCGACCGGCTGTACGCCCAGAACCACGGCGGCGTCTACCGCTCCGACGACGGCGCCGACAGCTGGAAGTCGATCGGGGACAGCCTGCCTTCCGACTTCGGTTTCCCCGTCGTGGTCCACCCGCGCGAGCCCGAGACCGTGTTCGTCTTCCCCAACGGAGCGGGGGAGTCGCGCTTCCCACCGGACGCCCGCGCCCGGGTGTGGCGTTCGCGCGACGCCGGGGGCTCCTGGGACGAGCTCGGCGAGGGGCTGCCCGACGACTTCTACTCGGCCGTCATCCGTGACGCGATGTGCGCGGACGACGGTGACCCGGCGGGCATCTACCTCGGCACCCGTTGCGGGAACGTCTTCGCCAGCACCGACTCGGGTGACACCTGGCGAGAGGTCGTCAAGCATCTGCCCGACGTGACGGTCGTCCGCGCGGCGGTCGTCTGAGCGCGCGCCCCGCTCAGTTGGGGGACGGCTCGGGCACCGGCCTCGCGGATCGGGTGGCGCCGACGCTCGCGACGACCACGCAGGCGGTGGCGGTCCACTGCACGGGGGTCAGGAACTCCTGCAACAAGACCATGGCGGCGAGTGCGGCCGCGGCCGGCTCGAGGCTCATGAGCACGCCGAAGACCCGGGGTGGGATTCGGCGCAGCGCCTTGAGCTCGAAGCTGTACGGGATCACCGACGACAGCAGGCCGACCGCGACACCGAGCGCGAGGATCTTCGGGTCGAACAGGTCCGCGCCCGCCTCGGCGAGGGCGGCCGGCGCGAGTCCGACGGCGCCTACGACGCTCGCGACCGCCAGCCCGGAGATTCCCGGCCAGCGGCGTCCGGTGCTCGCGCTGAGCAGGATGTACGACGCCCAGGCGGCTCCGGCCAGCAGCGCGAACAGCACGCCGGCGACCGTGAGCTCCCCGGGCTCGATGCCGAGGAGCGCGACTCCCGCCCCGGCGAGCACGACCCAGACCACGTCACGCGGCCGGCGAGAGCCGAGGACCGCGACCGTCAGGGGGCCGAGGAACTCGATGGTCACCGCGATCCCCAGCGGGATGCGCGCGAAGGACTGGTAGATCGCCCAGTTCATGGTCATCAGGCTGACCCCGAACCCCAGGGCCACCCGCCAGTCGGCGCTCGACCTGCCGCGCAGCCGCGGCCGGGCGATCGCCACGAGGATCACCGCGGAGGTGACCAGCCGCAGCCAGACCATGGCGGTCGGCGGGATCAGGCTGAAGAGGTCCTTGGCGATGGCGGCGCCCACCTGGACCGACACGATCCCGGCGACGACCAGCCACACGGACGGGACCTGCCTCGAGGCCGGCGGGGCCGTGAGGGAGTCGTCGGGAGTCACCGGCCCAACCCTAGACACGGCTCGCGGGCAGACCGAACCGGAGAGGCCCCTGTGCAAGGGTCGTGAGACACCGCTGCTTCCGAGGAGGACCGCGGCGTACGCTCCTGACATGCCCGAGAGCACCCACACTCCTCAGGACCAGCCGGACATCAAGCCCCGTAGCCGCGACGTCACAGACGGGCTCGAGCGCGCCGCCGCCCGCGGCATGCTCCGCGCGGTGGGGATGGGCGACGAGGACTTCGCCAAGCCGCAGATCGGCGTGGCCTCGTCGTGGAACGAGATCACGCCGTGCAACCTGTCGCTCGACCGGCTCGCGAAGGCCGTGAAGAACGGGGTGCACGCCGGAGGCGGCTACCCGCTCGAGTTCGGCACCATCTCGGTCTCCGACGGGATCTCCATGGGCCACGAGGGCATGCACTTCTCGCTGGTCTCACGCGAGGTGATCGCCGACAGCGTCGAGACGGTGATGATGGCCGAGCGCCTCGACGGGTCGGTGCTGCTCGCCGGCTGCGACAAGTCCCTCCCCGGCATGCTCATGGCCGCGGCCAGGCTGGACCTCGCCTCGGTGTTCCTGTACGCCGGGTCGACCATGCCCGGACAGGTCGACGGCAAGGACGTCACGATCATCGACGCCTTCGAGGCTGTCGGCGCCTGCCTCGCCGGCCGGATCTCCCGGGACGAGGTCGACCGCATCGAGCGCGCCATCTGTCCGGGTGAGGGAGCCTGCGGCGGGATGTACACCGCCAACACCATGGCCTCCATCGCCGAGGCCCTGGGCATGTCCCTTCCCGGCTCCGCCGCCCCGCCCGCCGTGGACCGCCGCCGCGACGGCTACGCCCACCGCTCGGGCGAGGCCGTCGTCGAGCTGTTGCGCCGCGGCATCACCGCCCGCCAGATCATGACCAAGGAGGCGTTCGAGAACGCCATCGCGGTCACCATGGCGCTCGGCGGCTCCACGAACGCCGTTCTCCACCTGCTCGCGATCGCGCGGGAGGCGGAGGTCGACCTCACCCTCGACGACTTCAACCGCATCGGCGACAAGGTCCCGCACCTCGGTGACCTCAAGCCGTTCGGCCGGTTCGTGATGAACGACGTCGACAAGGTCGGCGGTATCCCGGTCGTGATGAAGCTGCTGCTCGACGCCGGCCTGCTGAACGGTGACTGCCTCACCGTGACCGGCAAGACCATGGCCGAGAACCTCGCCGAGATCTCGCCGCCGGACGTCGACGGCGAGGTCATCCGCAAGCTGTCCCAGCCGATCCACAAGACCGGCGGCCTGACCATCCTGAAGGGCTCGCTCGCCCCCGAGGGCGCCGTCGTGAAGACCGCCGGGTTCGACGACGAGGTGTTCGAGGGGACGGCGCGGGTCTTCGACGGCGAGCGTGCCGCGATGGATGCCCTCGAGGCCGGGCGGATCACCGGAGGCGACGTCGTGGTGATCCGCTACGAGGGGCCCAAGGGCGGGCCCGGCATGCGCGAGATGCTGGCGATCACGGGTGCTATCAAGGGCGCCGGGCTCGGCAAGGAGGTCCTGCTGCTGACCGACGGGCGCTTCTCCGGCGGTACGACGGGACTCTGCGTCGGCCATGTCGCCCCGGAGGCCGTTGACGGCGGCCCGATCGCGTTCGTCCGCGACGGCGACCCGATCCGCCTCGACGTCGCCAACCGGCTGCTCGAGGTGACCATCGACGAGACCGAGCTCGCCGCCCGCAAGGACGGGTGGACGCCCCAGGAGCCGAAGTACACCAAGGGTGTGCTCGGCAAGTACGCCAAGGTCGTGAAGTCCGCCGCCCACGGCGCCGTCTGCGGCTGAGCCGCGCACCTCGCATCTCGGACGACCCGTCTGCGCTATGGAACCCTGCCCGGTCGAGGCGTTCGCTGGGTGGGTAACCCGGACGACCTGGTCCCGGGCCGCCCGGACATCTACCCCTTGGAGGTGGACCATGGGACAGGCGCGCGATGTGATGGACCGGGCTTCGCAAGCCTTCTTCGCCAAGGACTTCGACACGCTTCGGACGCTGTACGCGCCCGACGTCGTCGCGACGACCCCCGACGCCGGCACCCTGAACGGGATCGACGCGCTTCTCGAGTGGAACCGGCCGCTCGTCGAGGCGTTCCCCGACATGAGCTACGAGCTCACCGCCGCGCACGAGGCGGGCGACGTCGCCATCGACCAGGGTGAGGTGATCGGCACTCACACGGGCCCGTTCCGCCTCCCCGACGGGAGCAGCATCGAGCCCACCGGCAAGCAGGTCCGGATGCGCTCGACCGACATGGCGACCGTCCGCGACGGCAAGATCGTCCGGCACGACTTCTACTACGACCAGCTCGACATGCTGACCCAGCTCGGCCTCATGGAGGCTCCGGCCACGACACAGCAGTGAGACGGCGACGGCCTACGTCGGCCAGCCCGAGCCGGTCGTCGTACGCCCTCTCGCCACCCCGCTCCACGATATGGGACCGCCGTACCATATTTTGAGACCCGTGCCACACTCGATTGACGAGGGGTCTCGCTTGCGGAGAAGGTTGTCGCATGCGTTTTGAGGTTCTTGTACGCACGCGACGCGTCAGCTGACGGCCCACGAGCCACCAGCTCACGCGTCACCCCTCGCTTGCCCATCGGGCCGAGGGGTTTTTTGTTGGGCAGGGACGCACCACGACAACAGGGAAGGCGAACATGAGCGAGCAGGTCACCGGGGCCCGCGTGACAGGGGCTCAAAGCCTGATCATGGCCTTGGAGTGCGCGGGGGCTGAGAACGTATTCGGCATCCCGGGCGGGGCGATCCTTCCCGCCTACGACCCGCTCTTCGACTCCGTCAGGCTCCGGCACATCCTCGTCCGGCACGAGCAGGGCGCGGGCCACGCTGCCCAGGGGTACGCCGCGGCCACCGGCAAGGTCGGCGTCTGTATGGCGACCAGCGGGCCGGGAGCGACGAACCTGGTGACGCCGCTGGCCGACGCCTACATGGACTCCGTGCCGATCGTCGCCATCACCGGCCAGGTGGCCAGCGGATCGATCGGGACCGACGCCTTCCAGGAGGCCGACATCCGCGGCATCACGATGCCGATCACCAAGCACAACTTCCTGGTGACCGACGCAGCCGAGATCCCGCGGACGATCGCCGAGGCCTTCTACATCGCCTCCACCGGCCGCCCCGGTCCGGTGCTGGTGGACGTCTCGAAGGACGCCCTGCAGGCGACCACGACGTTCGAGTGGCCGCGTGAGATCAACCTCCCGGGATATCGCCCTGTCACGAGGCCGCACGCCAAGCAGGTCCGTGAGGCTGCCAAGCTCATCCTCGAGTCCCGTCGCCCGGTCCTGTACGTCGGAGGTGGCGTGATCCGTGCGCGGGCGGCCAAGGAGCTCCGGGTGCTCGCCGAGATGACCGGGATGCCGGTCGTCACCACGCTGATGGCTCGCGGGGCCTTCCCCGACAGCCACCCGCAGCATCTGGGCATGCCGGGGATGCACGGCACCGTCGCGGCCGTCGCGGGTCTGCAGCGCAGCGACCTCATCGTCAGCCTCGGCGCCCGCTTCGACGACCGGGTCACGGGGAACCTCGAGTCGTTCGCCCCGAACGCCAAGATCGTGCACGCCGACATCGACCCCGCCGAGATCGGCAAGAACCGCGCGGTCGACGTGCCGATCGTGGGCGACGCCCGCGAGGTGATCGCCGACCTGATCGTCGCGCTGCAGGCCGAGGCCGACGCCGGCAACAGCGGTGACTACGGGGCCTGGACGGAGTTCCTCGCCGGGGTGAAGGAGAAGTACCCGCTCGGCTACGACAGTCCCGCCGACGGCTCGCTCGCGCCGCAGTACGTCCTCGAGCGGCTCGGCAGGATCGCCGGGCCGGAGGCGGTCTACGTCGCGGGCGTGGGGCAGCACCAGATGTGGGCGACCCACTTCATCGGCTACGAGAACCCCAACACGTGGATCAACTCCGGCGGGCTGGGCACCATGGGCTTCTCCGTGCCGGCCGCCATGGGGGCGAAGGTGGGACGCCCCGACGCGACCGTGTGGTCGATCGACGGCGACGGCTGCTTCCAGATGACCAACCAGGAGCTCGCGACCTGCGCGATCGAGGGCATCCCGATCAAGGTCGCGATCATCAACAACTCCTCCCTCGGCATGGTCCGGCAGTGGCAGACGCTGTTCTACAACGAGCGCTACTCCAACACCGATCTTCAACGTTCTCACCGGGGGGACCCGGGGGCGGAGCCCCCGGGCGTCCGGATCCCCGACTTCGTGAAGCTGGCCGAGGCCTACGGGTGCGTCGGCCTGGCCTGCGACTCGCCCGACGACGTCGACGCCACCATCGCGAAGGCGATGGAGATCAACGACGTGCCGGTGGTCATCGACTTCCGGGTGCACCGCGACGCGATGGTGTGGCCGATGGTCGCCGCAGGCACCAGCAACGACGACATCAAGTTCGCCCGGGACATGGCGCCCGAGTTCGAAGAAGACGACCTCTGAGGGGCCTGGTCAGATGAGCAAGCACACACTGTCGGTCCTGGTCGAGAACAAGCCCGGTGTCCTGGCCCGGATCGCCGGCCTCTTCAGCCGCCGCGGCTTCAACATCGACTCGCTCGCCGTGGGCCCGACCGAGCATCCGGAGGTCTCGCGGATGACGATCGTGGTCAACGTCGAGGAGTCGCCGCTCGAGCAGGTCACCAAACAGCTCAACAAGCTCGTCGAGGTGATCAAGATCGTCGAGCTGGACCAGCCGGCGTCGGTGACCCGAGAGCTGCTGCTGGTCAAGGTCAAGGCCGACGTCGAGAGCCGGGGCCAGGTGCTCGAGACCGTGCAGCTGTTCCGGGCGAAGGTGGTCGACGTCGCGACCGACGCGGTGACGATCGAGGTCACCGGGAGCGCCGAGAAGCTCGACGCCTTCCTCAAGGTGCTCGAGCCGTTCGGGGTCCGCGAGCTCGTGCAGTCCGGCATGGTGGCGATCGGGCGCGGAGGCCGCTCGATCACCGACCGGACGCTGCGGCCGGTGCCCGTCCCGGCGCCGCCCGCGGCAGTCTGACCCCCGCCGTACCCCTTGTAACGCGGGGTTATGGACGGTCCACAAGTGGCACACCGCTGGGGAACCGTCCACAGCACCGCACCAGATGAAGCGAAACCGAGAAGGAGAGCCCAACCGTGGCTGAGATGTTCTACGACGATGACGCCGACCTGTCCGTGATCCAGGGCCGCAACGTTGCGGTGCTCGGGTACGGCAGCCAGGGCCACGCGCATGCGCTGTCCCTGCGCGACTCCGGCGTCGACGTGCGCGTCGGCCTGCCCGAGGGCTCCAGGAGCCGGGCGAAGGCGGAGGCCGAGGGCCTTCGCGTGCTCACGCCCTACGAGGCCTGCGAGGAGGCCGACCTGATCATGATCCTCGCCCCGGACCACGTGCAGCGGAACCTCTACAAGGAGGCCGTCGAGCCCAACCTCGTCGATGGCGACGCCCTGTTCTTCGGCCACGGCTTCAACATCCGCTTCGGCTACATCACCCCGCCCGAGGGCGTCGACGTGGCGATGGTGGCGCCGAAGGGCCCGGGCCACCTCGTGCGCCGCGAGTACTCCGAGGGCCGTGGCGTGCCGGTGCTCGTCGCCGTCGAGAACGACGCGAGCGGCAAGGCCTGGGAGCTCGCGCTGTCCTACGCCAAGGGCATCGGCGGGCTGCGTGCCGGCGGCATCAAGACCACCTTCACCGAGGAGACCGAGACCGACCTGTTCGGTGAGCAGGCGGTGCTCTGCGGCGGCATGTCGGAGCTGGTGATGAAGGGCTTCGAGGTCCTGACCGAGGCCGGGTACCAGCCCGAGGTCGCCTACTTCGAGTGCCTCCACGAGCTCAAGCTGATCGTCGACCTGATGTACGAGGGCGGCATCGCCAAGCAGCGCTGGTCGGTCTCCGACACCGCGGAGTACGGCGACTACGTCTCGGGCCCGCGGGTCATCGACGACTCCGTCAAGGCCCGGATGAAGGACGTCCTCGCCGACATCCAGAACGGCGCGTTCGCCAAGCGCTTCATCGACGACCAGGACGCCGGTGCGCCTGAGTTCAAGGAGCTGCGGGCCAAGGCGGAGCAGCACCCGATCGAGAAGACCGGCCGTGACCTGCGCAAGCTCATGAGCTGGGTCAAGTCGCACGACGCCGACTACACGGAGGGCACCGCGTCCCGCTGACGGCCGGCCCCTGCCCGTCCGCCGGGGACAGATTCCCAAGGTGTGCCGCGAAATCGTCGCTTCCCATGGTGATCTTGCCGTGGGAAGCGACGATTCGCCTGGGGAAGTGCGGGTCGTTTGTGCGCCTCGCGCAAGGGGCACCCACCGCCCGTGCAGACCTTCCTGCCCTACCCCGACTTCGAGCAGTCCGCCCGGGTGCTCGACCAACGCCGCCTGGGCAAGCAGCGCGTCGAGTGCATCCAGGTCCTGCGCGGGCTCGTGCGCCCGGGCTACGGCTGGCGTCACCATCCGGCGGTGCTGATGTGGAAGGGCTACGAGGAGGCGCTGGCGCGCTACGCCTTCACCTGCTGCGAGGTCTGGAGCGAACGTGGGTTCGCCGACACCTGCGCGGCGACCATCTCGGCCGACCTCGCCGAGCACGGGATCACACACGTCCGGACCCAAGCCGAGCTCGCGGCGGCGGACGCCCTCCCTCCATGGCTGGGTGATCCTGCGTTCCACCACAGCCACCGGTCGGCGCTGATCCGCAAGGACCCGGAGCACTACGGCCCGCTGTTCCCGGGGGTCCCCGACGACCTCGACTACGTCTGGCCGGTACGACGGTCAGGGTGACTGCGCCGAGCAGACACCGCGACACGTCTCGGAGGAGCCTCCGGCGCCGAGGCCGCGCGGCCCTGATCGGCTAGAGTTGAGCCTCGGGCACAGCGTCGTGCGCGGCCGCTCTCGTGGACAACGAGGAGCAGAGCCAGAACAAGCCGACTCACAACGTTTCGAGGGATATCTCGTGAGCAAGCCCGTCGTACTCATCGCAGAAGAGCTCAGCCCGGCCACCGTCGACGCGCTGGGGCCCGACTTCGAGATCCGCCGCTGCAACGGCGCCGACCGGGCCGAGCTCCTGCCTGCCATCGTCGATGTCGACGCCATCCTCGTGCGCAGCGCCACGAAGGTCGACGCAGAGGCGCTCGCCGCCGCCAGGAAGCTCAAGGTCGTCGCCCGCGCCGGGGTGGGTCTCGACAACGTCGACGTGAAGGCGGCGACCCAGAACGGCGTCATGGTGGTCAACGCGCCCACCTCGAACATCGTCTCGGCCGCCGAGCTCGCCGTGGCCCTCATGCTCGCTGCGGCCCGGCACATCGCCCCCGCGAACGCCGCGCTGAAGCAGGGCGAGTGGAAGCGCAGCAAGTACACCGGCATCGAGCTCTACGAGAAGACCGTCGGCATCGTCGGACTCGGTCGCATCGGGGTGCTCGTCGCCCAGCGCCTCTCGGCCTTCGGCATGAAGGTGATCGCGTACGACCCCTACGTGCAGGCGGGCCGCGCTGCCCAGATGGGTGTCCGGCTGGTCAGCCTCGACGACCTCCTGGCCGAGGCGGACTTCATGTCGGTGCACCTTCCGAAGACCCCGGAGACGATCGGCCTCATCGGTGAGGACGAGCTCGCCAAGGTCAAGCCGAACCTGGTCCTCGTCAACGCTGCTCGTGGCGGCATCGTCGACGAGCACGCGCTCTACGTAGCCCTCAAGGAGGGCCGGGTCGCGGCGGCGGGACTCGACGTCTTCGCGTCCGAGCCCTGCACGGACAGCCCGCTCTTCGAGTTCGAGAGCGTGGTGGCCACCCCGCACCTGGGCGCCTCGACGGAGGAGGCCCAGGAGAAGGCCGGCGTCGCGGTCGCGAGGTCGGTCCGCCTCGCTCTCGGCGGCGAGCTGGTCCCGGACGCGGTGAACGTCCAGGGCGGCGTGATCGCCGAGGACGTCCGCCCGGGCATCCCTCTCGTCGAGAAGCTCGGCCGGGTCTTCACGGGCCTCGCCGGCGAGGTCGCCCAGCAGCTCGACGTCGAGGTGCGCGGCGAGATCACCCAGTACGACGTCAAGGTCCTCGAGCTCGCGGCCCTCAAGGGTGTCTTCAGCGATGTGGTCGAGGAGCAGGTGTCCTACGTCAACGCGCCGCTGCTCGCCGCCGAGCGGGGCGTGGCGGTACGCCTCGTGACAGACGCCGAGAGCCCCGACCACCGCAACCTGATCACCCTGCGGGGCACCCTCGCCGACGGCTCCCAGGTCTCGGTCTCTGGCACGCTGATCGGCATCGCGCAGCGCGAGCGGCTGGTCGAGGTCAACGGCTACGACCTCGACATCGAGCCCACCGAGCACCTCGCCTTCTTCCGCTACGCCGACCGGCCGGGAATGGTCGGCACGGTCGGCCAGATCCTCGGCCAGGCGAACGTGAACATCGCCGGCATGCAGGTGGCCCGCGACGCCAAGGGCGGCCACGCGCTCGTGGCGCTGACCGTCGACTCCGCGATCCCGGCCGAGGTGCTCGGAGAGATCAAGACCGCCATGGACGCCGAGTCGGTCTGTGCGGTCGACCTGACCGAGTGACCCGCTCTCCGCTGAGCCCCTCGACGGCCTCCGAGTACGTCGAAGGGCTCAGCGCTTCGCGGCGATGAGGACGGCGGCGTCCGAGGCCACCATCACCTCGACCGTGGTGAACCGCTCGTCGGTCAGCCACTGCTCGCGCAGGGTGTCCACCCGGCCCTCGAACACCGGGGGCCAGGACGCACAGGGGGTGAAGTCGTCGAGCACGACGATCCCACCCGGCTCGACGAGGTCGACGATGGTGTCGGCGCCGCTGTTCTTGGGCTCCTTGGCGTCGAGGAACAGCAGCGAGAAGGGGCCCCGGTCGCGGAGCGTCGACCAGTCCGATGCGGCGACCTCGACCTGGGGGTCGTCCTCGAAGATCTCGGCGGCTGCCTCTGCCAGTGTCGGGTCCAGCTCTGCGGTCAGGATCCTCGCGCCACCGCGGACACCACTGCGCAGCCATGCCGTCCCCACGCCGCAGCCTGTACCGAACTCCGCGAGGGTGCCCGTCCGTGTGGCCGCGAGCGTGGCGAGAAGCCGGCCCGTCTCGTTGCGGCAGAAGGAGACGTAGCCGCTGCGTCGGGACACGTCGAAGGCACGGGCGACGAGGTCGGGGAGCTCCAGGGGTGCGCTCATGCGTGCAGTCTGTCAAATCCGGCAGAGGTGTCCATTTGGCGGTACTGCGTCTCGCATATTGAGAAGACGTTTCAAAAGCGTGAATGCCCGCGGAGGCGACTGGGTTAACCTTGACGCACCATGCGGAGCTTCTTCGTACTTATCAGCCGCCGTGGCGAGGCCTCTTAAGTAAGGCCACCTCGCCGCGGAGTTCGGCGTTGCCTGGCCCTACGAAGAACCTCCGCAGCGAGCGGCACGAAGCACGCATCACCTGCACCCCTCGCGAGAGATCCCCTCGCAGACGCGTAACCCGCGTTCGAGGATCGAGTCTCATCGGCTCGCAGCGGAGCCGGCCGTCGAAAGTCCGACAGGCCATCGAGCAACAGATCACGGCACGGGCACCCCGTGCGATCCGCTGCAGCAAACCACCGAAGACATCCCGCGCCTCCAGGCGCATTCGATCCTTGGAGCTCAAGCCATGTATGACATGTATCCCGAGTGGGGTCCTGCCCGTCACGAGTACAACAACGCAGCAAACGAGGCCGCTCTCCAGGCGGCTCTCGACCTGCGGGACAACGGCGGGCAGCGGCCGGACGACAACTAGAGTCGCATTCCATGACGCAGTCGTTGAAGCTCGCCGTCATCCCCGGCGACGGCATCGGTCCGGAGGTCACCGCAGAGGCGCTCAAGGTCCTCGAGCAGGTGACCCCGGCCGGTGTGAAGTTCGAGTCCACGCGCTACGACCTCGGGGCCGAGCGGTACCTCGCGACGGGGGAGGTGCTGCCCGACTCGGTGCTCGCCGAGATCAAGCAGCACGACGCGATCCTCCTGGGCGCGGTGGGTGGCAAGCCGGGCGACCCGAACCTGCCGCCCGGCATCCTCGAGCGGGGGCTCCTTCTGCGACTGCGCTTCGAGCTCGACCACTACGTCAACCTCCGTCCCTCGCGGATCTTCCCCGGTGCGAAGTCCCCGCTCGCGAACCCGGGCGAGGTGGACTTCGTCGTCGTCCGCGAGGGCACGGAGGGGCCGTACGTCGGCAACGGCGGCGCGCTGCGGGTCGGCACGCCTGCCGAGATCGCGACCGAGGTCAGCGTCAACACCGCCTTCGGTGTGGAGAGGGTCGTGCGCGACGCGTTCGCCCGAGCCGCCAAGCGCCCCCGCAAGAAGCTGACGCTGGTGCACAAGACCAACGTGCTCGTCCACGCCGGCGCCGTGTGGTCACGAATCGTCGACGAGGTCGCACGGGAGCACCCCGAGGTCGAGGTCGACTACCTGCACATCGACGCGGCCACCATCTTCATGACCACCGACCCGTCGCGCTTCGACGTCATCGTCACCGACAACCTGTTCGGCGACATCATCACCGACCTGGCCGCTGCCATCACCGGAGGCATCGGCCTCGCGGCGAGCGGCAACGTCAACCCCGACCGCACCTCCCCGAGCATGTTCGAGCCGGTCCACGGGTCGGCTCCCGACATCGCCGGTCAGCAGAAGGCCGATCCCACGGCGGCGATCCTCTCGGTGGCGCTGCTGCTCGAGCACCTCGGGCTCGACGACGCCGCCCGCAAGGTGGAGGACGCCGTGGTGGCCGACCTCGCCGAGCGGGCCGATGTCCCTGCCCGTCGTACCTCGGAGATCGGCGACGCCATCGCCGCACGAGTCGGTCGCTGAGCCTTCCTCGCTGCCTCACCTCCTCTGCAGGTCTCGTTGGTGATCGCCGGCAGGTCCTAGACGCCAGCAGGGGTGGCCGGGAACCGGCCACGGGAGTCCGTGACCGGTCCCCGGGATCCGACAACGCCTGAAGTGATTTCTGGCGATGCCTTGTCCGGGCCTCAGCTCACGTCGGGGTCACCGCCGCGTCGAGGCATCCGGTGCTGACAGCGGTCGCTGGATTCACCAGGTCGAACGCTTCCAGTTGTTGCGGCTCTCCTTCTTGCATTCGCCCCTCGGCTCCCGCTCACGCTGCTGAGAGGTGGCGGTGGAGGTGGCGTTGCCGCCGTCGCCGCCGACGTTGACCGCGGTCTGGTCGATGTCGGTGGTGGCGTTGTGGCTGTCGTTGTCGACGTCTTGCCGGGTCTCGCAGTTGGCGAGGAGGCAGGCGTTGCCGCCGACGTTGACGTTGTTGCCGGTGAGCAGGGCGGTGTTGCCGCCGTTGTGGTCGGCCTGCTGGTCGCTCTCGGCGTCTCCGCCGTTGCCGCCGTCGGCCTCGCTGATCGCGATGGCCTCGGTGTCACCGGAGCTGTTGGAGCCGCTGCTGCGGGTGCTGGGCGAGTAGCGGGACTCCTGGTGGCTGGGCTCCTTGGTGCCGGCGGTGGAGGTGGAGGTGGCGTTGCCGCCGTCGCCGCCGACGTTGACCGCGGTCTGGTCGATGTCGGTGGTGGCGTTGTGGCTGTCGTTGTCGACGTCTTGCCGGGTCTCGCAGTTGGCGAGGAGGCAGGCGTTGCCGCCGACGTTGACGTTGTTGCCGGTGAGCAGGGCGGTGTTGCCGCCGTTGTGGTCGGCCTGCTGGTCGCTCTCGGCGTCTCCGCCGTCGCCGCCGTCGGCCTCGCTGATCGCGATGGCCTCGGTGTCACCGGAGCTGTTGGAGCCGCTGCTGCGGGTGCTGGGCGAGTAGCGGGACTCCTGGTGGCTGGGCTCCTTGGTGCCGGCGGTGGCGGTGGAGGTGGCGTTGCCGCCGTCGCCGCCGACGTTGACCGCGGTCTGGTCGATGTCGGTGGTGGCGTTGTGGCTGTCGTTGTCGACGTCTTGCCGGGTCTCGCAGTTGGCGAGGAGGCAGGCGTTGCCGCCGACGTTGACGTTGTTGCCGGTGAGCAGGGCGGTGTTGCCGCCGTTGTGGTCGGCCTGCTGGTCGCTCTCGGCGTCTCCGCCGTCGCCGCCGTCGGCCTCGCTGATCGCGATGGCCTCGGTGTCACCGGAGCTGTTGGAGCCGCTGCTGCGGGTGCTGGGCGAGTAGCGGGACTCCTGGTGGCTGGGCTCCTTGGTGCCGGCGGTGGAGGTGGAGGTGGCGTTGCCGCCGTCGCCGCCGACGTTGACCGCGGTCTGGTCGATGTCGGTGGTGGCGTTGTGGCTGTCGTTGTCGACGTCTTGCCGGGTCTCGCAGTTGGCGAGGAGGCAGGCGTTGCCGCCGACGTTGACGTTGTTGCCGGTGAGCAGGGCGGTGTTGCCGCCGTTGTGGTCGGCCTGCTGGTCGCTCTCGGCGTCTCCGCCGTCGCCGCCGTCGGCCTCGCTGATCGCGATGGCCTCGGTGTCACCGGAGGACTGGTAGCTTCCCGTGTTCCCCGGGGCGCCGGCGGTCGTGCCGCTGACGACGGAGGTAACGGACTCCAGGGTGCCTGTGGCGTCGTTCTCGTCCGCCTGAGCGGTGGCCTGGCCGAGGAGCCAGAACCCGCCGACGAACGCGGCGGTCACGCCGAACCGCGTCTTCCATGTCCAATGCATGATGTTGCTCCCTCAGAAGGTTTGATTTGATCGGCGCATTGCGCCGGTGGATCACCCGCCCCGTCTGGGGGCGGGGGCCGCCCGTAAGCGGGCGGATCTGAACCCTCGAGAGAGGACTAGCCAGGCCGGTCTTGGACCAGGGCCGCACGGCCCGACAGGACCGTGGAGGTGCCAGCTGCGAGCTGGCTCAGCCCGCCGTTACGCAGCAAGGCGGCAGCTGCCACGACGGCGAGCAGAAGCATGAAGATCGAGCTCGAGGTCTGAGTCCCGCCGCTCGTCCAAGAACCGCCCAGCGAAGGAACAGGCGGCGTGGGTGAGAAGGGCGTGATGGGACGGGGAGCGGACGTCGGCGTACGGCTCGAACCGGACGAGCCGATCGACGCGGAAGTAGGGGAATCCCACGTCGACGGGTTCCACCATGCCGACGGCGAAAGCCCGGACAACATGGCCAGCGGGCCACTCACGGCCGCGTCCTGGACTGCGGCGAACGTTGCCGGCCCAGTCGGAACGGCCACGTCCAGTTCGGTGCCTGGGACCGCCGACGGCATTGCGTCGTCGCCGAGCGCTTCAACGGGGCAGATGGCGATGGTGATATCGCAGGTCTTTGTGACGGGCGTCTGGAGCTCGTTCGCCGCGCTGTCGGGGAGGCCTGTGGCGGGTCCGGTGCCGGCGCCCAGTAGTCCAGTGGTGGTCTGTGTGGCGGGGGCGAGGAGGCCGGTGGGGAGGGTGCCGGTGAGCGCGGTGGTGGCCTGTGTGACCGGGCCAAGCACTCCCGTGCTCATGGTTCCCATGAGGTCGCTGGTCGCCTCGGTGACTGGCGCGAGGGGCTCGTTCGCGAGGCTGTCGAAGATCGGCGTGCTCTCCGTGACTGCTGCGAGGGTCCCGTCGACCGGAGCACCTGCAGACAAGATGTCTTCGGTGACCGCGGCAAGAGACTTTCCAGCGAGCTCGTCGAAGATCGGGGTGGCCTCGGTGGATGAGCCGCTCAACCGGTCGGCGACCGGAGTCGCGGTTTCAGCGGACCGTGCCACCGCCTGCCCAAGCTGGTCCTCGACGGCACCCGTCAGTGTCGCCGCCTGCATCGGAGCCGGATCTGTCGCGTCGGTCAGCTCTGCGGGCGCGGTTTCGCCAAGCGTCGAGCCGGCCTTCTGCTCCACATGCTCGACGACCGGCTCTGTCTGGCTGATCGGCTCGGCGACGATGTCGGACGTCGAATCGCTGGCCCCGGCAGCATCGGTGGCGGGCGCGGAGGCCTGGCTGGTGACACCTCCGAGCGCCTCACCGGCGGACGCGTCAATCGGTTGTGCCGCGGAGTCCTCGACCGTCGACACGTCAGTGGTGGGGGTCTTCGGGGCGTCGGCCTGCTGTGCGAGAGCGCCGCTCCCCGACGAGGTCCCCCCGGTCGGTACCTGCTCCTCAGTGTCGCCTGCGACCGCGGAGATGCTGCTCTCGACCGCGTCCGTCGTCGACTCCCTGCTGGAGGTGGGCATGGACTCCGTGTTCGTACCAGAGCCATCCGACGAGCTCCCAGCCACGGGCTGGGTTGCCGCCGTCGTCGGGTCTGGCTCCTGGCTCGAGCCGGAGGCTTCGTCTGTGGAGGTCGCCGCGTTGGTGCCGGCATCGACCGTGCCTTCGACTGAGGACTGGACCTGTGTGGCCGCGCTCTGCAACGAACCGGTGGCCGGTGCCTCGTCGGCTGACGCAGCGGACGCGCCGATGATGATCGCCGCGGCTGCGCCGGCAGGGAGCAGCAGGCCTCTCAGCAGGATCCGCCGGAGGCGCCCGTTGGTGTGGTGGGCACCGGCCATGCCGCGAACATAAGCAAGTTGCGCCGGTAGACGCACCCGTCAGTTCGCAGCCTCCTGGTCTAGCCCTCCGCAAGTCAGGACAAACGTCCAGGAGTTGGCGGGGTGCGCGTAGCCCGGTCGGGCGTCGGGAGTAGCCCGGTCGGGCCGCAGAGGTGGCCCGGGCGCGCATTGCCGGTCATGTACGCGTTCGTCAGGGCCGTCGGATAACGTGCCTCTTCATGGACAGTGCATCCGGAGGTAGCTCTCTTCAGATCGAGTTCTCGCCCGCGGCTCGTCGCGTAGACCGTGACCGGCTGGCCGAGATCCATGCGAACCCCGGCTTCGGCCTGCACTTCACCGACCACATGTTCATCGCCGAGTGGACTCCCGAACACGGCTGGCACGACGCCCGTGTGACGGAGTACGCCCCGATCTCGATGGACCCGGCCACGGCCGTCCTGCACTACGCGCAGGAGATCTTCGAGGGCATGAAGGCCTACCGTCGCGACGACGGCTCGGTGTGGACCTTCCGCCCCGAGGAGAACGGTGCCCGGATGGTGCGCTCCGCAAGGCGTCTTGCCCTCCCTGAGCTCCCGGTCGCGGACTTCGTCGCCTCCGTCGACGCCCTCATCCGTGTCGACGAGCAATGGGTCCCCGAGCCGGCAGGCGAGAAGAGCCTCTACATCCGTCCGTTCATGTTCGCCTCCGAGAAGTTCCTGGGCGTTCGGCCCTCTCGCCACGTGACCTACATGGTCATCGCCTCGCCCGCAGGTGCGTACTTCACCAAGGGCGTGCACCCGGTCAGCATCTGGCTCAGTGAGGAGTACACCCGCGCGGGGGTCGGCGGCATGGGCGCGGCCAAGACCGGAGGCAACTACGCGAGCTCCCTGGTTGCGCAGCAGGAGGCCAGCGAGAACGGCTGCGACCAGGTCGTCTTCCTCGACGCGGTCGAGCGGAAGTGGGTCGAGGAGCTCGGCGGGATGAACCTCTACTTCGTCCACGACGACGGGACGATCGCGACCCCCGAGCTCTCCGGCACCATCCTCGAGGGCATCACCCGTTCCTCCATCATCGAGCTCTGCCGGCAGCAGGGCTGGAAGGTCGAGGAGCGGAAGATCTCCGTCGACGAGTGGCGCGAGGGTGTCGCGTCGGGCCGGATCACCGAGGTCTTCGCCTGCGGTACGGCGGCCGTGATCACCCCTGTGGGCACCCTCAAGTGGCGCGGGGGCGAGGTCGGGAACGGCGAGGAGACGGGGCCCGTCACGAAGCAGGTGCGGCGGGCTCTCGTCGACATCCAGTACGGCCGCGCGGAGGACACCTTCGGCTGGATGCACCGCGTCGTCTGACCATCCCGGTCAGGGGCACAGCCCCTCCATGACGCGCGCTGCCTCGGCTATCGACGCCGGCAGGCGGACGACGGCCGGGTCGAGGCCGTCGGCGTAGCGTCCGCCCGCGGCCACGACGATGTCGCGCTGCGCGTCCAGGAGTGCCCGCACCGTCCTGACGGCCATCGGTCGGTCTCCTTCGGTCGGCACGGCCAGCACCGCAACGCGCGTCGGAAACGCCTGCACGGCGCGCCGCCAGCTCTCCACAGGAAGGTCCGCCCCCACGTAGACCACGGCGAGCCCGGATCGTCGCGCAGCCGTGGCGAAGGCCAGGGCGCCGAGCTCGTGGTGCGACCCGCTCGGGAGGCCTACGAGCACTCGACGGCCACCGCCGAGGCTCGACGCAGCGGCGAACGAGTGCCCGAGCCGCCGCATGACCGCGTAGCTCGCGGCGTGCTCCCCGGCGACGTCGACGCGCCCCGACGCCCATGCCTCACCGAGCTCGTGCAACGCGGGCATGAGCCAGGTGTCGACCACCGTCTCGAACGTGCCGAGCGCGAAGCCGCGGTCGAGGACCGACTCGATCGAGACGACGTCGACGGCCGATGCTGCCACGAGGAGCTCCTCGGTCAGCGACTCGGCCTCGGGGTGGGTGGCCCGCCCGGCCTCGGGCGCGGGTGCGTACGTCGGCGGCTGGGCATCTGCCGCCACCTCGCCGGAGGAGATCGCGGCCGCGGCGGAGGAGGGGGACCACCCCATGTCCACGAGCCTCCGCATGGTGCTGAGGGCGGCGATCGCCTGGTCGTCGTACAACCGGTAGCCGCTCTCGGTGCGCTGCGGCTCGACGACGCCGTAACGCCGCTCCCACGCCCGCAGGGAGGCGACCGGCACGCCGCTCCTGCTCGAGGCTTCCTTGATCGTGTACATGGTTCGTCCAGCCTAGTACTGCGCTAGACCTTTGACAAACCTTTGACAATGCTTTGGTGACCTGTCTAGTGTTCATGGAGCGGGGCCGAGGCACACGCTGAATCGGCCAGGGAGTTCGCACCCACGCCGCGTACGCCGCTCCGCCAGACCTCCCAGCTGGCGGGGCGGTGTTGCGCTCGGCCCCGACCAACAGCTCGGGCCGAGTGCCCGGGGCCGGGGCGGGGGACCGGCCCCGGGTGGACATGGGCGGCGTCACCTCGGCGCTCCCGGTTCAGACGCTGTTGCTCGGCTACCGTAGAGCGGTGAGAACCACCCGATCCCAGGCTCCGATGCCACCGCAAGAAGTGCGCGTCGGCGACTACCGTCTTCTCGCAAAGATCGGGCAGGGCGGGATGGGAGTTGTGCACCTCGCCCAGGCGCCTGACGGCAACCGTGTCGCGCTCAAGGTGCTGCGCCCTCACATCATCGGCGACGACGAGGCACGGGAGCGGCTCGCCCGCGAGGTCGCCTCCCTTCGCCGGGTCCGCAGCTCACGCGTCGCCGAGATCATCGACGCCGATCCCTGGGGCGAGACCCCTTTCGTCGCCACCCGGTACGTCCCTGGTCTCTCCCTGCACGAGCACATCCGCGAGGAGGGGTCGCTCGGCGGCGACGACCTGCGCTACTTCGCCGCCGGCCTCGCGGAGGCTGTCCTTGCCGTCCACTCAGTCGGGGTCCTGCACCGCGACATCAAGCCCTCCAACGTGCTCCTCGAAGGTCGCGCGCCGGTGCTCATCGACTTCGGTCTGGCGCGCCTGGCGGACGACCCGAAGCTCACGGTGACCGGGTGGCTCCTCGGCACCCCCGGCTACCTCGCACCCGAGATCCTCTTCGGCGAGGAGGCCACGACGGCCTCCGACGTCCACTCGTGGGCCGCCACGGTCACCTTCGCGGCGAGCGGCACGCCACCGTTCGGTCGCGGGCCCGCGATGGCGATCATGGACCGGGTCCGGCGCGGCGAGCACGACCTCTCCGGTGTCCCGGCCGAGATGCTGTCGATGGTCGAGGCCGCCTTGTCCCCGGACGCCGAGTCCCGGCCGACGCTCCCCGCGCTGCTCGCGGACCTGCGACCGCGCAGGCACTGGGATCGGCCTCCGGTCGACGAGACGACGATGCCCCTCGCGCTCGCGACCCCTCGCCACGACGACGACCGGACCGAGGTCATCTCCGACGAGGAGACCGAGCGCTTCGATGACCCGAGCACGATGGCGGAGACCGTGGTCGACGCACGACCCGTCATGCCGCCGCCGGCACCCAGGACGACCCCGCTGACCGCGCTGCAGCCGGCCGCCCGGGCGCCGTACATGCAGCCTTCGCCGCCCGTGGCCGCGACCGAGCCCGCCCCTCCGGAGGCTTGGCGTCCGCCACCGAGCGGGACGGCGCGCACCCAGCGCGGTCTGCTGCTCGGTGGGCTCTTCGCCCTCGTCGCCCTGGGCTTCGCGGTGGCGCCGTACCTCTCGCTGGTCGCGGTCGGCGTGGCGGCGCTGGCCGTCCGCACGTTCTCGTGGACGGCCGAGGCCGCGCGAGACCGTGCCTGGCGCCGCGGTCGCCGGTGGTACGACGGCCCGCTCGCCGTCCTCTCGTCCCCGTGGTACCTCCTCGTGGCCACCGGAGGGACCCTCGTGCTGCTGCTCTGGTCGGCGGCGCTCGCGTCGCTCGTCGGCCTCGGTCTGCTGCTGTTCCGCCCGCCGCTCGAGGCGGGCCTCCTCGTCATGGGTGCCGTCCTGGCCTTCTCGCTGTGGTGGGGGCCGGCGAGCCGGAGGCTGCGGGTCCCGACCCGCGGGATGGTCCTCCGGGCGACCCGCCAGCCGTCGGTCGGCTGGGTGGCCGCGTCCCTCGTGGGCGTCGCCGGTGCCGCCTGCGCGTACTTCCTGCTCACTGCAGGGGTCTCCTGGGAGCCCGTGCCCGGACCGCCCTGGCGACCGGGGACCTTGCTGGGCGACCTGGCCCGCTGGTTCTGACACCAGACCGCATCGCGAGACCCGGTTCCGACCCTTGGACATGTCTGGCAGACTCGAAGAGTGACCCGGAAGCAGATCATTATCAGCTAGCGCGTCGAGCCCCGCTCGGTGCGCTGACCTCTCGTGAACACGGGAGGTCTTTTTGTTGCACTGCGCAGCGTCCGACACGAGCAGACGGTCTCGACAAGCCATGGACCACCACCGCCCCCGAGCCGAGGAACCCAGGATGAGCACAGCCGGCAGCCCCTCCGGTGACTTCCACGTCTACGACACCACGCTCCGCGACGGCGCCCAGCAGGAGGGTCTCAACCTCTCCGTGGCGGACAAGCTGACCATCGCCCGGCAGCTCGACGGTCTCGGGGTCGGCTACATCGAGGGTGGCTGGCCCGGCGCCAACCCGAAGGACACTGAGTTCTTCCGCCGAGCCCGCGAGGAGCTGGACCTCCGGCACGCGCAGCTGACCGCCTTCGGCGCCACCCGGCGGGCAGGCATGAGCGCCGCGGACGACCCACTCGTGGCCGCGTTGCGGGACAGCGGCGCAAGCGTGGTGACGCTGGTGGCGAAGTCGCACGACCGTCACGTCGAGCTCGCGCTCCGGACCACGCTCGAGGAGAACCTCGCGATGGTCCGGGACACCGTCGCCCACCTGCGTGCCGAGGGGCAGCGGGTCTTCCTCGACGCCGAGCACTTCTTCGACGGCTACCGCGCCAACCGCGACTATGCGCTGGAGGTGCTCCGGGTGGCGGCGGAGGCCGGGGCCGAGGTGGCGGCTCTGTGCGACACGAACGGCGGGATGCTGCCGCCGTGGGTGGCCGACGTGGTCGACGACGTCATCGAGACCACCGGCGTCCGGGTGGGCATCCACTGCCACAACGACACTGGCTGCGCGGTCGCCAACACGCTCGCCGCCGTGGACGCCGGGGCCACTCACGTCCAGGGAACCCTGAACGGCTACGGCGAGCGGACCGGCAACGCCGACCTCGTCTCCGTGGTGGCGAACCTCGAGCTCAAGCTCGACCGGCAGGTGCTGCCTCCGGGCCTGCTGCGCGAGGCCACCCGGATCGCCCACGCCGTGGCCGAGGTGACGAACTTCCCGCCTGCCTCGCGACAGCCCTACGTCGGGGTGAGCGCCTTCGCTCACAAGGCGGGTCTCCACGCGAGCGCGATCAAGGTCGACCCGAACCTGTACCAGCACATGGACCCGATGCTCGTCGGCAACGACATGAGGCTGCTGGTCTCGGACATGGCCGGCCGGGCGAGCATCGAGCTCAAGGGTCGCGAGCTCGGCTTCGACCTGAGCGAGGACAAGGACCTCGTCACCAGGATCACCAGCCGCGTCAAGGACCTCGAGGCGCGGGGCTACACGTTCGAGGCCGCCGACGCCTCCTTCGAGCTGCTGCTCATCGAGGAGGCCGAGGGTGCGCGGCCGTCGTACGTCGAGATCGAGTCCTGGCGGGTGATCACCGACTCCAAGCCCGGCGACGAGGCGGTGTCGGAGGCGACCATCAAGCTGCGGGCCGGCGGCGCGCGGATCATCACCACCGGTGAGGGCAACGGCCCTGTGAACGCGCTCGACCAGGCGCTGCGGGAGGCGATCGGCCAGGCGTACCCGGAGGTCGCCAAGTTCGAGCTGATCGACTACAAGGTCCGCATCCTCGACCAGGGGCACGGCACCGACGCGGTCACGCGGGTGCTCATCGAGACCAGTGACGGCGAGAGCTCCTGGGTCACGGTCGGCGTCGGGCACAACGTCATCGAGGCGTCGTGGGGGGCGCTGCTCGACGCGGTCACCTTCGGTCTGCGGCGGCACGGCGAGCGTCCGCAGTAGCCCGGAGCCTCCGGCACCCCGTGACCTTCCCCGGTGACATGTGACACAGTCGCGCGTGGTGGGGAGTCGTTGGGCCCGTGATCTCCGGAGGTACGTCGATGACCGAGACCAAGCAGCACAAGATCGTGCTCACCGAGGACGAGATGCCGACGCGTTGGTACAACGTCCTGCACGACCTGCCGACCCCGCCCCCACCCGTGCTGCATCCCGGCACCGGCCAGCCCGTGGGACCCGACGACCTGTCCGGACTGTTCCCGATGGACCTGATCCTGCAGGAGGTCTCCACCGACCGTTTCGTCGAGATCCCGGGCGAGGTGCTCGACGTCTACCGCCTGTGGCGTCCGAGCCCGCTGTACCGGGCGCACCGCCTGGAGAAGGCGCTCGAGACCCCCGCGCGGATCTACTACAAGTACGAAGGCGTCTCGCCCGCCGGGTCGCACAAGCCGAACACCGCAGTGCCCCAGGCCTTCTACAACGCGAAGGCGGGCATCAAGAAGCTCACCACCGAGACCGGCGCCGGGCAGTGGGGCACCGCGCTCGCCTTCGCGTGCGCACAGTTCGACCTCGAGTGCGAGGTCTGGCAGGTGCGGGCGTCGTACGACCAGAAGCCCTACCGGCGCATCATGATCGAGACCTTCGGCGGCAAGGTGCACCCGAGCCCGTCCGACCTGACCGAGGCGGGCCGCAAGATCCTGGCCGAGCACCCCGACTCCACCGGGTCGCTCGGCATCGCGATCAGCGAGGCGGTGGAGATGGCCGCGGGCGACCCCACGACGAACTACGCGCTGGGGAGCGTGCTCAACCACGTGCTCCTGCACCAGACGATCATCGGCGAGGAGGCGTTGCTGCAGCTGGCCAAGGTGGGCGAGACCCCCGACCTCCTCGTCGGCTGCACCGGCGGCGGGTCCAACTTCGGGGGACTGATGTTCCCCTTCCTCAGGGAGAAGTGGGCGGGCAGGATGGCGCCGACGGTCCGGGCCGTCGAGCCGGCCGCATGTCCGTCGCTGACTCAGGGCAACTACGCGTACGACTTCGGTGACACGGCCGGGATGACGCCGCTGATGAAGATGCACACCCTGGGGCACGACTTCGTGCCGGACCCGATCCACGCCGGGGGTCTGCGCTACCACGGCATGAGCCCGCTGATCAGCCACCTCTACGAGGAGAAGGAGATCGAGGCGGTCGCCAAGCACCAGACCGAGTGCTTCGCCGCCGGTGTGCTGTTCGCACGCACCGAGGGGATCGTCCCGGCACCCGAGCCCACCCACGCGCTGGCCGCCGCGGTCGAGGAGGCCGTCCGCTGCCGGGAGAGCGGCGAGGAGAAGGTGATCCTCACCGCCCTGTGCGGGCACGGGCACCTCGACCTGCCCGCGTACGACGCCTATCTCTCGGGCCAGATCTCGGACCACGGTCTCGAGGACCCCGAGGTCCAGGCCGCCGTCGAGGAGGCGCTCTCGAAGCTGCCGGTCGTGTCCTGACCACGCCCGGCCCGCTCCGGGGCCCGCGGCCCGAGCTCGCGAGGGCGCCGGAGGCGGTAGCGTCGCCGCATGGCAGCCCTCCATGACCTGACCGCCCTCGAACAGGGGGCGGCGGTCCGCGCCCGCGAGGTCTCGCCCCGCGAGCTCGTCGACCACTACCTGTCCCGCATCGAGAAGCTGTCCGACTCGGTCGGGGCCTTCGTCACGGTCACCGCCGACGAAGCCCGCGAGCGCGCCGCGAGCTTGGAGAAGCGGCTTGCGTCGACCGGTCCTGACGGCGGGCTGCCGGTGCTGTTCGGGGTGCCGACCGCCATCAAGGACCTCAACATGACCGCGGGGGTCCGCACGACCTTCGGCTCGGCCGCCACCGCTGACTTCGTCCCCGACGTGTCCGACGAGGTCGTGCTTCGCATCGAGGCGGCCGGGATGGTCAGCCTCGGCAAGACGAGCACGCCGGAGTTCGGCTCTCCCTGCTACACCGAGCCCGATGTCGCGCCCCCCGCACGGACGCCGTACGACCTCGAGCGGATGGCCGGCGGGTCGAGCGGGGGTGCGGCCGCCGCCGTCGCCGCAGGGCTGCTCCCTGTTGCCCAGGGCTCCGACGGCGGCGGCTCGATCCGGATCCCGGCGAGCTGCTGCGGGTTGTTCGGCCTCAAGCCGACCCGCGGGCGGATCAGCGCAGGCCCGGTGTACGGCGACCCGGTGGGCCTGGGCACGAGCGGCCCCCTGGCCCGGACGGTCAGGGACGCCGCCGCCATGCTCGACATGATGGCCGGTCCCGCTGTCGGCGACCCGTACTGGGCGCCGCCCCTGCCCGAGGGGCAGACCTTCCTCGACGCCTGCTCACAAGACCCGGGCCGGCTCCGGATCGCGCGCTTCGCGACCCCCGTGGTGGCCGTCACGGACGTGCATCCCGAGTGCCTCCGCGCCTACGAGGACGCCACCCGGCTGCTCGAGCGCCTCGGTCACGACGTGGAGGAGATCGACGTACCCCTTCCCGCCGACGCGGTGCCGACGTTCGAGACCTGCTGGTCGGTGCTGACGACCCTCGACACCGGTGCCAGACGGCAACGAGCACCTGCTGCGGCCACTGACCAGGTGGCTCCGGGAACGGGGCGAGGCGGTGAGCGGCCCGGACTTCGGGCTCGCGGTGGGGGAGCTGCGCCGGGTCGCGGCGGTCGCGCTGCAGAAGCTGGCGCCGTACGACGCAGTGCTGACCCCGACTCTCGCGCAGCCGCCACTGCGCGTGGGGGAGATCCGTGACGACGCCGACCCCGCTCGCGACTTCGAGAACCAGAAGGCGTTCACGCCCTACACCTCGGCGTGGAACGTGACCGGTATGCCCGCGGCGTCCCTGCCGCTGCACGTGACGCCGGAGGGCCTTCCGGTCGGCGTCATGCTGGCCGCTCGCCCCGCGCAGGAGCAGCTGCTCCTGTCGCTGTGCGCCCAGGTCGAGGCCGCGGCGCCGTGGCACGATCGGCACCCGGCCTGCTGGTGAAGGAGCGACACCGACATAGCGTGACTTCTCCGCGAGCCAGGTGGCAGATTGGGCCCATGGCTCTGCGGACGAAGACACAGTGGTGGGGCGTCGTCCTCGACGCGCCGGACGGGCGAGAGCTGGCGCACTTCTACGCGCGGCTGCTGGGCTGGCAGGTCTTCAGCGAGAACGAGACCGGGGCTGCTGTGGCTCCGTCCGAGGACGGTGGCCACTACCTCGGCTTCGAGACCGAGAAGCACTACGCCCGTCCGGTCTGGCCGACCGTCGAGGGAGAGCCGCAGATGTCCATGCACCTCGACATCGCGGTCGACGACCTGGAGAAGGCGGTGGCCTACGCCGTCGAGGTCGGTGCCGAGCTTGCGTCGTACCAGCCGCAGGAGACGGTGCGCGTCATGCTCGACCCCGCCGGGCACCCGTTCTGCCTGTACCTCGACACGTAGGTTCGACGCTCAGACGGCGAGGAGCCGCTCGACCTCGGCGATGAGGCGCTGACGCAGCGGGCGCCCGCGCTCCGCGAAGGTGCGCTGCGCGGCGACGTACTCCTGCTTGCCATCCGGTGTCTCCACCGGCACGGGGGAGTAGCCGAGGCCGGAGAGGTCGTACGGCGAGGCGCGCATGTCGAGCACGCGGATGTCGTGGGCGAGCTCGAAGCAGTCCGCCACCAGCTCGGAGGGGACCATCGGGCTCATCCGGAACGCGTGCTTGTAGAGGTCCATACCGGCGTGCAGGCAACCCGGCTGCTCGAACGCCGCCCGGTCGTCGCGGCCCGGGGAGAGGGTGTTGCGCGGTCGGGCGTCGGCGGTGAAGAACCGGAACGCGTCGAAGTGAGAGCAGGCGATCCGGTGGCGCTCCACGACCTCGTCGGTCCCCGCTGGACCCAGGCGGAGCGGCCACGAGGCGTGCCGTACGTCGGACGGGTCGAGCTTGTAGACCATCGCCCACTCGTGCATGCCGAAGCAGCCGAGATGAGCTGGACGTGACGCGGTGGCGGTGAGCAGGGTGTGCAGCGAGCGGAGCAGGGGAACCTGGGACCGGACGTGTTCGCGGGAGACCGTCGCTCCGGAGGTCGCGCCGCGGTGGCTGATCGGGACCTCGACGTACCCCTTGAGCCCGACGTAGTCCTCGGCGTCCTCGAGCACCACGCCGAACCCCGGGTGCCAGCGGCGCAGTGCCGCGGGGCGCTGGGAGTAGTAGGTGAAGAGGAAGTCCTCGACCGGATGGGCCTGACGGGCCCGTCGGCGCTCCAGGTGGGGCTGCACCCAGACGTCGACGCGCTCCTCGTGGGCCGCACGTCGCGCCTGCCACGACGGCGCGTCGAGCACCTCGCGGGTCAGTGTCGCCTGGTTCTCCACACCCTCGAGGGTAGACAGCGGACGAAGGCGCTCCCGCAGGTAGGCTCGACCACGTGCGTATCGCAAGGTTCACCACCGGAGAAGACCCGATGTACGGCGTGGTCACCGGCGAGGTCGACGAGCTCGGCATCCCGGCGGACGACGTGACCGTGGTCGCCCTCGCCGGCGACCCCCTGTACGTCGGGGTCCACCTCACCGAGGAGCAGTACAAGCTCTCCGACGTGAGACTGCTCGCCCCCGTGATCCCGCGCAGCAAGGTGGTCGGCATCGGCCGCAACTACGCCGCCCACGCCGCGGAGCTCGGCCACGACCTGCCGGCCGAGCCGCTGATGTTCATCAAGCCGAACACCTCGGTGGTCGGCCCGGGAGACCCGGTCTTCTACCCGAAGCAGACCAGCGACCTTCACTTCGAGGGCGAGCTGGCCGTCGTGATCGGCCGGATCTGCCGCGACGTCGCGCCCGACCGGGTCGGCGAGGTGATCTACGGCTACACGGTCGGCAACGACGTGACCGCACGCGACCTCCAGAAGAGCGACGTCCAGTTCACCCGGGCGAAGGGGTTCGACTCCTTCTGCCCGCTCGGGCCGTGGATCGAGACCGAGCTCGACCCGGCCGACCTGCACGTCCAGACGCACCTGAACGGCGACCTGAAGCAGGACGGCCGCACGAAGGACATGATCTTCGACGTCGCGACCCTCGTCGCGCACGTCTCCTCGGTGATGACGCTGCTCCCCGGTGACGTCATCCTCACCGGCACCCCAGAGGGTGTCGGTCCGATGAACCCCGGTGACGAGGTCGACGTGACGATCTCGGGCATCGGGACACTGACGAACAAGGTGGTAACTCGTGACTGAAGCGCCCGTCGAAGTCCTGGGCGACATCTCTCCCGACAAGGTGAGGGTGCGGTTCCCACCCTCTCCGACCGGCTCGCTCCACGTCGGCAACGTCCGGAGCGCGCTGTTCAACTGGGCCTTCGCGCGGCATTTCGGAGGCACCTTCGTCCTCCGGATCGAGGACACCGACCTGGCTCGCAACACCCCTGAGGGCTACGCCTCGGTCATCGACTCCCTGCGCTGGCTCGGCATCGAGTGGGACGAGGGGCCGGAGGTCGGCGGACCCTACGGTCCCTACCTGCAGTCCGAGCGGTTCGAGACCTACAAGGACGTCGCCCGCAAGCTCCACGAGGCGGGCTACGCCTACGACTGCTACTGCACCCAGGAGGAGGTCGAACAGCGGCGTGAGGCTGCTCGCGCAGAGAACAAGAGCACGGGGTACGACGGACACTGCCGCGACCTCACCGAGGACCAGACCGCCGACTTCATCGCCAAGGGTCGGATGCCCGTCCTGCGCTTCCGGATGCCCGACCGCCCCATCGTCTTCCAGGACCTCGTCCGCGGCGAGATCACCTTCCTGCCCGAGAACGTGCCGGACTACGTGCTCGTGAGAGGCAACGGCCACCCGCTGTACACCCTGGTGAACCCGGTCGACGACGCGCTCATGGAGATCACGCACGTCCTGCGTGGCGAGGACCTGCTGTCCTCGACGCCTCGCCAGATCGCGCTGTACGAAGCCCTCGCCGAGCTCGGTATCGGCAGCGGCTCGCCGCGGTTCGGGCACCTCCCGATCGTGATGGGCGAGGGCAACAAGCGGCTCTCCAAGCGCGACAAGGGCTCGGGCCTCAGCGAGTACATGGAGCGCGGCTTCCTCCCCGAGGGCATCTTGAACTACCTGGCGCTGCTGGGTTGGGGCATCGCCGAGGACCGCGACGTCTTCAGCATGGACGAGATGGCGGAGGCCTTCGACATCCGCCGGGTCAACCCGAACCCCGCACGGTTCGACATGAAGAAGTGTGAGGCGATCAACGCCGCGCATCTGCGCGCCCTGAGCGTCGAGGACCTCACCGCCCGGATGGTGCCCTACCTGCAGCGGGCCGGCGTCCTCGGTGACGACGTCACTGCTGAGCAGCGCGCCCTGCTGGCGGAGGCGGCACCGCTCGTGCACGAGCGGATGGGCACGCTGGGGGAGTCCGTCGAGATGCTGGGCTTCCTGTTCGTCGACGAGACCCGCTTCGAGCGGGACCCGGCGGACGTCGAGAAGCTGCTCGACGGGGACGGGCGGGCCGTGGTGAAGGCAGCCCACGACGCCCTGGCCGGCGTGGAGTCCTGGGATACCGCCACGATCGACGCCGCGTTGCGGCAGGCTCTGGTGGAGGACCTCGGCCTGAAGCCGCGCAACGCCTTCGGTCCGGTCCGCGTCGCGGTCACGGGTCGACGGGTCTCTCCGCCGCTCTTCGAGTCGCTCGAGCTCCTCGGGCGGGAGCGCTCGCTGTCCCGGCTAAGCAGCGCGCAGGAAGTCTGATTCGACGATGAGGGGGGCGAGACGGTGAGCGAGCAGGGTTCGGGCAACGGGTGGGGACCGGTCGGGGGAGACCGACCGCCGCACGAGCAGCCGCCGACAGCCGGGTGGACACCGACGCCGCCGCCTGGCGCGGCTGCACCCCAGCCCGGCTCCGGGCCCGGGGCGCAACCGGGCGGCCAGTGGCGTCCGCCACCGCAGGGCTCGTGGGGTCCCGGGCCACAAGGGGCGCCCTGGGGCCCGGCGCCCACCCCTGGCATGCCGCCCTCGCCGTACGCCGGTCCTGTGGCGGCCCCGCCCAAGAGGCAGCTGCCGAGCTTCCCGCACCCGGAGCCGCGCGAGTACCACCAGATGCTCCGCACCTGGAACTACGCCTGGTGGAAGCCCGTGCTGGGCATCGTGCTCGTGTTCGTCGGCATGGTGCTGGTGGCGCCGCTGGTCATGATGCCGGTCCTCATCGTGGGCGTGACCTTCGAGCAGGGCTCGTTCTGGGAGAACTTCCAGAACGCGGCGTCCCTGAAGTCGGTCGGCCCGGCTGCCCTGCTGTACCTCAACCTGACCCTGGGCTCGACCATCCTGGTCTGCTGGGCGGTGATGCGGTGGGTCCACCGGATGAGGCCGCGCTGGCTCACCTCGGTCGTGCCCAAGATGCGTTGGAAGCTGTTCTTCATCTTCGTGGGGATCTCCGCCGTGGCGCTCATGGCGCAGATCGCTGTGAGCATGCTCATGCCCGGCTCGCAGGAGGCGGAGGTCTCGGGGCAGGTGAACCACTTCAGCGCGACCACGGCGTTGCTCGGTCTCATCATCTTGCTCACGACGCCATTTCAGGCGGCTGGTGAGGAGTACGTCTTCCGCGGCTACCTGATGCAGGCGATCGGGTCGTTCTGGTCGTTCTCGAACGTTCCGCCGTGGGTCGCGAAATGGGTGGCCATCGTCGGCACGGCCACGTTGTTCGCCCTGGCACACGGCGTCCAGAACTTCCCGCTGTTCTTCGACCGGTTCATGTTCGGCTTCATCGCCGGGTGGCTCGTGGTCCGGACCGGGGGCCTCGAGGCCGGCATCGCCATGCACATCCTGAACAACTTCCTGGCCTTCGGCTACGCGTTGGCGTTCTCCGACCTCAGCTCCACCCTGAACGTCTCGGAGGTGGGTTGGGAGAACATCCCGGTGACGCTGACCCAGGCCGGCACCTACGCCGTTCTCGTGCTCCTGGTCGCGCGGAAGAGGGACGTCCAGCGGCGCACCAGGCCACCTGCGGACCTGTCGGCGGAACAGCGGCCGCCCAGCCCCGAGCCGGTCGCCTCGGACGTCTGATGTGAACGTCCTCACGCCCCGCGCGAACGGGCGGTGGGCGTTTTGGTGGGGAACCGGAGGACGTGTATTGTCATGCCTCGGCTTCGCAAGAAGTCGCAGCGAGATCCCATGGGGTATGGGGTAATTGGCAGCCCGACTGGTTCTGGTCCAGTTAGTCTAGGTTCGAGTCCTAGTACCCCAGCGATTGGCCGAAATCCTCAGCCTAGGCTAGGGTTTCAGTCGCTCAGGCCCCCGTTGTGTAGTGGCCTAGCACGCCGCCCTCTCAAGGCGGTAGCGCCGGTTCGAATCCGGTCGGGGGTACCAGCCGAGAAGGCCAGCAGCTCACTCGAGCCGCTGGCCTTCTCGTCATTTCAGGGGCAGGCAGCCCCCGTGTCCGGGCAACGCCACACGCATGTCCGATTCCCGCTAGCGATCCGTCAGCGGAGCCGCGAGGATGGACGCGTGCTGATCGACGACACCGAGTCCTGCTACCGGGCGGTCAAGAGCCGTGACCGCAGGTTCGACGGCGTCTTCTACACGGCGGTCAAGTCCACCGGCATCTACTGCCGACCCTCCTGCCCGGCCATCACGCCCCAGCGCAGGAACGTGGTCTTCTACCGGACCGCAGCCGCCGCGCAGCAGGCTGGCTTCCGCGCCTGCAAGCGCTGCCGGCCCGACGCCACCCCCGGCTCGCCGGAGTGGGACGTCGCCGCCGACACCGCGGGACGCGTGATGCGGCTGATCGCTGACGGGGTCGTGGAGCGGGAGGGTGTCGAGGGTCTCGCCGCCAGGGTCGGCTACACCTCACGCCACCTGTCGCGGTTGCTCACCAGGGAGCTCGGTGCCGGACCGCTCGCCCTCGCGCGTGCCCGTCGGGCCCAGACCGCACGGATCCTCATCGAGACCACCGCGATGCCGTTCGCGGACGTCGCGTTCGCCTCAGGGTTCGCCAGCATCCGCCAGTTCAACGACACGGTTCGAGCCGTCTACGCCGGCACCCCGTCGCAGCTGAGGGGCAAGGCGGCCCCGACCGGTGGTCACCCGGGCGTTCTCGAGCTTCGGCTCGCGGTGCGGCAGCCGTTCGCCGCCGACGAGCTCCTGGCGTTCCTGGCAGCACGGGCGGTGCCGGGCGTGGAGGAGGCCGGCCCGGGGTGGTACTCCCGGACGCTACGGCTCCCGCACGGCCACGGCAGCGCACACCTTGCCTTCGGTGAGACCGAGCGGACCGGGGCGGTTCGGTGCACCCTCAGACTCAGCGACCTGCGCGACCTCGGCCCCGCCGTCGAGCGCTGTCGTCGCCTCCTCGACGCCGACTGCGACCCGGAGACCGTCGACTCGCAGCTCGGCGGTGACAGCCTCCTGGCGACCCTGGTGAGGCGTCGCCCCGGCCTGAGAGTTCCTGGACACGTCGACGGTGACGAGCTCGCGGTCCGGGCCGTGCTCGGCCAGCAGGTCTCGGTCGCCGGAGCGCGGAGCCTGGCTGGTCTCCTCGCGGAGAGGTACGGAGACCCGACCGCGAACGGTGAGGGGCGGTTGTTCCCCTCGACTGAGACGCTCGCGGAGCTGGACCCCGAGGAGCTGCCCATGCCTCGGGCACGCGGGCGGGCTCTGGTGACGTTGTGCGGCCGTCTGGCGTCGGGCGACATCCGGCTCGACCGCAGCGCCGAGAGGTCCGACGTACGTCGCGCGCTGGTGGAGGTGCCGGGAATCGGCCCTTGGACCGCCGACTACGTCGCGATGCGCGCCCTCGGCGACCCCGACGTCTTCCTGCCCACGGACATCGGGGTGCGCAACGGGCTGGCCGGCCTGGGAGCCGACCACGCACGCGCCGAGGAGCTCAGCGCCGCCTGGCGACCTTGGCGAAGCTACGCCCAGATGCACATATGGTGCGCGGCGACCGACGCCGTGCCCCGCCGGACGCCGACGACGCGCACGGCCACGACAGAGAGGTGACGAGGACGATGTGGACCACGATGGAATCTCCGGTGGGTGAGCTGCGGATCATCGCCAGCCGGTCCGCGATCACCGCGGTCGAGTTCGTCGGCCCACCGCCCGTGGGTGCGTCGCGGCGCTCGTCGGCCAGTCGTGCGGCAGCACTCGCCGCAGGGCGGCCGGTCGGTGACCGGGACGACGCACACCCGCTGATGGTCGAGGCCGTTCGCCAGCTCACCGCGTACTTCGACGGCGACCTCAAGGAGTTCGACCTCCCGCTCGACCCCCACGGCTCGTCGTTCCAGCGCAGGGTGTGGGAGCAGCTCCGGCTCATCGGCTACGGCGAGACGGCGTCGTACGGCGAGATCGCCCGGCGGCTCGGCATGACCCCCGCCGCCTCGCGGGCGGTCGGCCTCGCCAACGGGCGCAACCCCATCGCGATCGTGGTCCCGTGCCACCGCGTGGTCGGTGCCGACGGGACGCTGACCGGCTACGCGGGCGGGGTCGAACGCAAGCAGGCGCTCCTCGACCTCGAGCAGGGCGCGCTCTTCTAGGTCGGCTTTGTCCTTGACTGACGCGTCACTAGACGCGCGGTGACACGTCACTCGGACGCGCGACGAAGCGACTCCGAGAGCCGCTCGGCTGCGGCCAGCACCGCAGGGGCGTGCATCCGGCCCGGCTGGCGGGAGAGCCGCTCGAGGGGTCCGGACACCGACACCGCCGCGATCACCTTCCCCGAGGGGGAGCGCACGGGCGCCGAGACCGAGGCCACCCCCTGCTCGCGCTCGCCGACCGACTGTGCCCAGCCGCGCCGGCGGATGCCCGAGAGTGCGGTAGCGCTGAAGGCGGCGTTCTGGAGACCACGGTGCATCCGCTCCGGGTCCTCCCAGGCGAGCAGCACCTGGGCCGCCGACCCGGCCCGCATGGTGAGCTGCGAACCCACCGGGATCGTGTCGCGAAGCCCCGAAGGACGCTCCGCGGCCGCCACGCAGACGCGGTACTCGCCCTGGCGGCGCCACAGCTGGGCGGACTCGCCCGTGATGTCACGCAGCCGCGCCAGCACGGGGCCCGCGGCCGCGAGCAGCCGGTCCTCGCCGGCGGCCGCCGAGAGCTCGGCCAGACGCGGGCCGAGCACGAACCTGCCCTGCATGTCGCGCGCGACCAGGCGGTGATGCTCCAGGGCAACGGCCAGTCGGTGGGCCGTGGGGCGTGCCAGCCCCGTGCCGGCGACGAGCCCGGCCAGCGTCGCGGGGCCCGCCTCGAGGGCCGAGAGAACCAGTGCGGCTTTGTCGAGAACGCCGACTCCGCTAGTGTTGTCCATATCTTGATAATGCCGTCTCGCATCCTGGGATGCAAGCCAGGATAGAGCCTGAATAGTCCGGTGTACGACGACGGCGGTCCAATCGTGAAGGGAGCGGGGCAATGGGCAGGACCCTTGCGGAGAAGGTGTGGGACGAGCATGTCGTCCGCAGTGCGGAAGGCGAGCCGGACCTCCTCTTCATCGACCTCCACCTGCTTCACGAGGTCACCTCCCCTCAGGCGTTCGAGGGGCTCCGCCTGGCGGGTCGGCGGGTGCGCCGGCCGGACCTGACCCTCGCCACCGAGGACCACAACGTCCCCACGCTCGACATCGACAAGCCCATCGCGGACCCCGTCTCCCGTACTCAGGTGGAGACCCTGCGCAAGAACGCCAAGGAGTTCGGTGTCCGGCTCCATCCGCTCGGTGACGTGGAGCAGGGCATCGTGCACGTCGTGGGGCCGCAGCTCGGACTGACCCAGCCCGGGATGACGATCGTGTGCGGCGACTCGCACACCTCCACCCACGGCGCCTTCGGTGCGATCGCCTTCGGGATCGGCACCAGCGAGGTCGAGCACGTCCTCGCCACCCAGACGCTGATGCAGGCCAAGCCCAAGACGATGGCCGTGACGGTCAACGGGTCGCTGCCCGAGGGCGTGACAGCCAAGGACCTCGTCCTGACGCTGATCGCGCACACCGGCACCGGCGGTGGTCAGGGCTACATCGTCGAGTACCGCGGCCCCGCCATCGAGGAGCTCTCGATGGAGGCTCGGATGACGATCTGCAACATGTCGATCGAGTGGGGCGCCAAGGCGGGGATGATCGCGCCGGACCAGACGACCTTCGACTACATCGAGGGCCGTCCCGAGGCGCCCAAGGGGGCGGCCTGGGACGAGGCGGTCGAGCACTGGAAGACGCTGGTCACCGACGAGGACGCCACCTTCGACAAGGAGATCGTGCTCGACGCCTCGGAGATGACACCGTTCGTCACCTGGGGCACCAACCCCGGCCAGGGTGTGCCGCTCGGTGCCGCCGTCCCGAGCCCGAGTGACTTCGCCGACGAGGGCGACCGGGTCGCGGCCGAGAAGGCGCTCCACTACATGGGTCTCGAAGCTGGCACCCCGATGCGCGACATCGAGGTCGACACCGTCTTCGTCGGCTCCTGCACCAACGGTCGCATCGAGGACCTCCGTGCCGCCGCGGAGGTGATCAAGGGCCGCAAGGTCGCCAAGGACACCCGCCTGCTCGTCGTCCCGGGCTCGGTGCGGGTCCGGCTCCAGGCCGAGGACGAAGGTCTCGACGTGATCTTCAAGGAGGCAGGCGGAGAGTGGCGCGGAGCAGGGTGCTCCATGTGCCTGGGGATGAACCCCGACCAGCTGCAGCCGGGGGAGCGCAGCGCGTCCACCTCGAACCGCAACTTCGAAGGCCGCCAGGGCAAGGGCGGCCGGACGCACCTGGTCTCGCCCCTCGTGGCCGCGGCAACCGCTGTGACGGGCCACCTGGCCTCGCCCACGGATCTTCCCGCGGTAGAAGCGACCTCGCAGGCCTGAGTCGGAAGGAAGAGAGACATGGAGAAGTTCACAGCGCATACCGGCACCGCCCTGCCGCTTCGCCGCAGCAACGTCGACACCGACCAGATCATCCCCGCGGTCTACCTCAAGCGCGTCACCCGGACCGGGTTCGAGGACGGGCTCTTCGGGGCCTGGCGCAACGACCCCGACTTCATCCTCAACAAGCCGGTGCACGCCGGCGTCTCCGTTCTCGTCGCGGGGCCGGACTTCGGCACTGGATCCTCACGCGAGCACGCCGTCTGGGCGTTGACGGACTACGGGTTCAAGGTCGTGCTCTCCTCGCGGTTCGCCGACATCTTCCGCGGGAACTCCGGCAAGGCCGGCCTGCTCGCCGCCCAGGTCGAGCAGTCGGTGATCGAGAAGCTGTGGGCCATGGCCGAGGCCGACCCGACGACGCACGTCACCGTCGACCTCGAGGCCAGGGAGGTTCGCGCGGGAGACCTCGTGGCGCCCTTCCAGATCGACGACTACACGCGGTGGCGTCTTCTCGAGGGACTCGACGACATCGGCATCACGCTCTCGCACGAGGACGACATCGCGGCCTACGAGGCCAAACGGCCCGCGTGGAAGCCCGCGACCCTCTGAGACAGCGGGAACTTTCGTCGCTCGACGTCGATGGGTGTCTTCCAGGCTCCAGGAGCCGGGAAGGCACCCATCATTCGTTTCGGGGATGCCGAATTCCCCTTTGAAACAAGGGGATTCGGTCTCGACGAGATCCGATTCGCCTGTCCGGTAAGGGCTTCGACTTGCCGGTGGTGCGCGTGCCTCGCGAAAAAAGAACGCGGAATTAGTGCCGATGTGATTGTGACGACGCCCACTTTTCCTTAGCGTGCAAAGGGAAAAGTCGAGCACGGGCTCGGCCTCAAGGTTCACGAAAGGGAAGCTAGTGAACAAGAGTCAGCTGATTGACACTCTCGCGGCTCGTTACGAGGGCAACCGCAAAGCGGCCCGGGAAGCACTCGAGAACGTGCTGGACACGATCACCCGAGAGGTCGCCAAGGGCGAGAAGGTCGCCATCACGGGGTTCGGTTCCTTCGAGAAGCGCGTCCGCGATGCACGCTGGGTTCGCAACCCGCGCACCGGTGAGCGCATCAAGGCCAAGAAGACCGCAGTTCCGAAGTTCAACCCCGGCGCCGACCTCAAGGCCGTTGTCTCCGGCGCGAAGAAGCTGCCGAAGCTCACGCTCAGCGCAGCGACCGGCACGGCCAAGGCAGCAGCGGGGACTGCGAAGAAGACCGCCGCCAAGGCGACTCCGACCAAGACCACCGCCGCGAAGAAGACCGCCACCAAGGCGACCGCGGCCAAGACCACCGCCGCGAAGAAGTCGGCTCCGGCCAAGAAGACCGCGGCCAAGTCGACGCCGGCCAAGAAGACCACGACCAAGTCGACCGCTGCGAAGAAGTCGACGCCGGCGAAGAAGACCACCACCAAGAAGGCGCCTGCCAAGAAGACCAGCACGGCCAAGAAGTCCACCGCGAAGAAGACGGCCAAGAAGTAGGCACGACCAATCGCAGAAATACGAACAAAACGTCGCTCCCCTCGGCAAAAGTGTCGGGGGGAGCGGCGTTTTCGATGGGTGAGCGGGGTGGGCCGGAAACGCGCCTCGTCAGGCCAGCGTGACGATCTGCATCCGGGTGACCTCCAGGGTCTCGTCGCTCCCGGAGGTCTCGAGGCGCACCCGCTGCCCGGGGCGTAGGAATCGCAGCCCGGAGCCGACCAGGGCGTCGGCTCCGAAGGGGACCTCGACGCCGTCGTCGAGAAGCACGGCTCCCGCGCGCGTTGCGGGGTCGAAGGACGAGACAGTGGCCTGCATGGTCAGAGCCTAAGGCCCGCGGCGGCGATGGCAGTGCGGTTGCCGACGCCGAGCCTCAGCGCCTCCTCGAGGTCGGCGGGTGTGTCGACGTCACGACGGAGCGTGGGTACGTCGACCTCCACGATGTCGTGGGCCCCCCGGGCGAGATGTGCCTCGCGTGAGCCGGGACCGAAGCACGGCGTGAAGTCCCCGCGGGAAACAGCCGCCAGCATCGTCGTACCCTCGCCCGCGGAGTCGGCGACGAAGGCCGCGCGATGTCGCGAGGCGGCCCGGAGCGCCTGTCCGAGCTCGGCCGGCTCGAGTGCCGGGAGGTCTGCGCAGAGCGCCGCGACGGCGAGCTCGGGCCAGCGTCGGTGCGCTTCGGCGGCGGCCTGCACCAGCGACTCGTTGAGGTCGTCCGCGACGCCGTCGGGGACGACGTGGGCGCCGACCTCGCGCAGCGCCGTCGCGAGCACGTGGTCGTCGGTCACCACGAGCACCGCCCCCACCTCGCTGCACGCCAACGCGGCGGTGACCGTGTCCGTCGCCAGGGCGGCCACCAGCGCGGCGCGGGCATCGTCGCCCAGAGGGGCGAGCCGTGACTTCGCGCGCGCGGTCGGCTTGACCGGCACGATGACGGCGAAGCGGGTCAGGGGAGGGTTCGGCATCGGCTCGATCTTGCCAGGGTGGGCGGCGTGGCCGCGCATGCACCATCGTCGGCGGGGCAGTACGCTCGGTCCGCACATTCGAGCCGGACCGAAGGAAGAGGTGGCCGTGGCGAAGCCGCGTCAGCTGAGACAGAAGCGCGGGTGGGCTTACGCCATCGCAGTTGCCATCGTCAAGCCGCTCCTGCTGATGTTCACCAAGCGCCGCTGGATCGACGGCGAGAAGATCCCGGCCGAGGGCGGCTGCATCCTGGTCTCGAACCACATCTCCCACCTGGACCCCCTGACGTTCGCCCACTTCGTCTACGACTACGGAAGGCTCCCGCGCTACCTCGCCAAGGCAGGTGTGTTCCACGTCCCCGTCGTGGGTGCCATCGTGCGCGGCGCGAAGCAGATCCCCGTCTACCGGCTCACGACCGACGCCTCGAAGGCGTTCCGGGCAGCCGTGTCCGCCGTGGAGAGCGGCGAGTGCGTCGTGGTGTACCCCGAGGGCACGATCACCCGAGATCCCGGACTGTGGCCCATGGTCGGCAAGACCGGCGCCGCGCGCATCGCGTTGAGCACCGGCGCGCCGGTCATCCCGATCGCGCAGTGGGGCGCGAACGAGATCCTCGCGCCCTACGCCAAGGTGGCCCGGCTGCTCCCGCGCAAGACGATCTCGGCGAAGGCCGGCGACCCGGTCGAGCTCGACGACCTGCGCAGCCAGCCCCTGACCCCTGCTGTCCTCCACGAGGCGACCAACCGCATCATGGACGCAGTGACCACGCTGCTCGCCGACCTACGTGAGGAAGAGCCTCCGGCAGTCCGGTTCGACCCGCGGGCGGCCGGCGTGAGCGAGATCGGCAACCCGCACGCGAAGGCGAGCAAGCGCCGGCGTCGCCCGGGACGCGAGGACAGGAAGTGAACATGAGCAAGGTCGCGGTGATGGGTGCCGGCTCGTGGGGCACGGCGTTCTCGATCGTGCTCGCCGACGCCGGCAACGACGTCACCATGTGGGCGCGACGCGAGGACCTCTGCGACGCGATCAACACCCGGCGCGAGAACACCGACTACCTGCCGGGCATCGAGCTGCCCGCCTCCATCGTGGCCACCCACGACCCGGCCAAGGCGATGGCAGGGGCGGAGTACGTCGTTCTCGCCGTGCCGTCACAGACGCTGCGCGAGAACCTCACCCAGTGGGTGCCCCACCTCCCCGCCGACGCCGTCCTCGTGTCCCTGATGAAGGGTGTGGAGCTCGGCACGCTGAAGCGGATGAGCGAGGTGATCCACGAGGTCGGCGGCGTGGGCTACAACCGCATCGGTGTGGTCAGTGGTCCCAACCTCGCCAAGGAGATCGCCCGACGCGAGCCCGCGGCGGCCGTCGTCGCCTGTGAGGACGAGGAGGTCGCCAAGCGACTGCGCGACCTGTGCCACTCCCCGGCCTTCCGCCCCTACTCCAGCGTGGACGTGATCGGCTGTGAGCTCGGCGGCGCCTACAAGAACGTCATCGCGCTGAGCGTGGGGATCGCCGTCGGGCTCGGCTTCGGCGACAACACCACTGCCTCGGTGATCACGCGAGGCCTGGCCGAGACCGCACGACTTGCGATGGCGCTGGGCGCCGACCCGATGACGCTCATGGGCCTGGCCGGCCTCGGCGACCTGGTCGCGACCTGCTCCTCACCACTGTCGCGCAACCGCACCTTCGGCGAGAAGCTGGGCCGCGGGATGACCACGGCCGAGATCGCCGCGTCCACCCGTCAGGTTGCCGAGGGCGTGAAGTCCTGCTCCTCGCTGCTCGACCTGACCAGGCGGGCTGGGGTCTACGCCCCGATCGTCGAGCACGTGCACGCCGTCGTGGAGGGCGACATGACCTCGGACGACATGCTCCGGAGCCTGGTCGACCGCGACACGAAGCACGAGCGCGACTAGCCGAAGTCAGACCCCGGTCCCCGTGGGCGGCTCGCCGGTGACCTGGTCGAGCGCCGCGGCGAGGTCGTCCCACAGGTCGTCGACGTCCTCGATGCCCACGGACATCCGCACCAGCCCCTCGGGGATCGTGGCCGGCTCGACCTTCCAGCGGCGCCGCCGCTCGAACGTCGACTCGACCCCGCCCAGGCTGGTGGCATGCACCCACAGCCTGGTCTTGTGCGTGAGCAGGTCGGCCGCGAGCGCGCCCCCGGCGAGCACGATCGAGACGATAGCCCCGAAGCCGGGGTACCTGACCTGCCCGACCGCAGGGTGCTCCTCCAGGCGACGCACGAGCTCCTTGGCGTTGGCCTGGGCCCGCTCGAGGCGCACGTGCAGGGTCCTCATGCCACGCAGCGCCAGCCAGGCCTCGAACGTTCCTGGAACCGCCCCGGTCATGTCCCGGCGCTTCTTGAGCACGTCGAGCAGCTGCGCGTCCCGGGTCACGAGCGCGCCGAGCAGCACGTCGCTGTGCCCGGCAAGGAACTTCGTCGCCGAGTGCAGCACGATGTCGGCGCCCAGGGCCAGGGGCTGCTGGAGCAGGGGAGTGGCGAAGGTGTTGTCGACGACGACGTACGCGCCGGCCTCGTGCGCGGCCTTGGTGATCGCCTCGATGTCGGCAAGCTCCAGAGCGGGGTTCGTCGGCGACTCCACCCAGACCAGGGAGGCGTCGTCACAGGCCTCACGGACGGCTGCGGTGTCGGAGATGTCGACGAGCACCGCCTGGATCCGGCCGCGGGCCTCGAGGTCGGCCATCTGCAGGATGCTGCCGTTGTAGGCGTGGCGGGGCGCGACGACCTTCTGCTCGTGGCCGACGAGGTCCAGCACCGTCGCCACCGCCGCGAGTCCGGAGGAGAAGGCCAGGGCACGTCCACCCTCGAGCTCGCCCAGCGCCTCCTCGAACGCGGACCAGGTTGGGTTGCCGTAGCGGCCGTACTCGACCTCGCCGCCCGCGACGTACGTCGACGCCATCGTCACGGGATGGTTGAGGGGGTTGTCCGGCTCGTGCGCGGGGCGCCCCGACGCGACCACTCGGGTCGCCGGCCGCAGGTTCCTGCCGTCGTAGGGCTCAGAGGACATGGCTACACACTAGGCGGAGCGCTGTCGGCGCGCGGGCCCGGTCGGGGTAGGGTTCGGTCGCTATGGAGACCTCCTCGAACCGCCCCCGTGTCGCTGTCGTCTTCGGTGGCCGCTCCAACGAGCACGCCATCTCCTGCGTGACCGCGGGCAGTGTGCTGAAGGCCATCGACCCCGAGCGCTACGACGTCGTCCCGATCGGCATCACCCCGGACGGTCGCTGGGTCCTCGAGTCCGGGGACACCGAGCACCTCGCGCTGACGAGTGCCGACCGGCTGCCCCAGGTCGACGGGTCGCGTGCCACCGTGGCGCTGTCGAACGAGGACGGCGCCAGCCGGCTCGTGGTGCACGAGCCCTCGTCCGTGCCGCGGACCCTCGGGGATGTGGACGTGGTCTTCCCCCTGCTGCACGGTCCGTGGGGCGAGGACGGCACCATCCAGGGGCTGCTGGAGATGGCGGGTGTGCGGTACGTCGGAGCCGGCGTCCTGGCTTCGGCGGCCGGGATGGACAAGCACTACATGAAGATCGTCTTCCAGGCCCACGGCCTACCGGTGCTGCCGTACACCGTGATCACGCCCCGCAGGTGGGAGACCGACCCCGCCGTGTGCCGTGACGCGGTCGACTCGCTCGGCTACCCGGTCTTCGTCAAGCCCTGCCGGGGCGGCTCGAGCATCGGGATCAGCAAGGTCCACGACGCCTCCGAGCTCGACGAGGCCGTCGAGGAGGCCCGGCGGCACGACCCGAAGGTGCTCGTCGAGGCAGCGGCTGTCGGGGGCCGCGAGATCGAGTGCGGGGTGATCGAGGGCACCGGCAACCAGCCGCCCCAGTCCAGCGTGGTCGCCGAGATCACCATCGACGGCAGCCACGAGTTCTACGACTTCGCCGCGAAGTACCTGCCGGAGGAGCACACCGAGCTCGACGTCCCGGCGGACCTCGCTGACCACCTCGCCAAGCGGGTGCAGGAGCTCGCGGTCGAGGCGTTCGAGGCACTCTCCTGTGAGGGCCTCGCGCGCGTCGACTTCTTCGTCCTTCCCGACGAGAGCGTCGTGATCAACGAGATCAACACGATGCCCGGCTTCACACCGACGTCGATGTTCCCGCGGATGTGGGCGGCGAGCGGCCTGGACTACCCCGCACTGGTCGACCGTCTGCTCCAGCTCGCCCTCCGGCGCGGCACCGGCCTTCGCTAGACGCAGGGCTTGGTCTCGGCCACCGTCTTCTTGATGGCCGGGGCGAGGTCGACCATGGCGGCCGCTGGTGGCCAGTGCTCCGGCGGCAGGGTGACCTCGACGTTCACCGCCCTGCCGATCGTGGTCATCGTGATCGTCTCGGGGGAGCCGGTCATCTGCTCCTCGGGGATGAACCAACCCACGCCGTTGGTCTCCTGGCAGGTGGCGAACTCGTCGAAGGACCCGGGCATCGGTACGCCGCACCGCAGCACGATCGCGGGATCGCCCCAGGCTGCTGCTGGCGCATCGGCCGGCTCGACGGTCCGCTGCTCCGCTTCGTCGACCATCGAGGGGAGTGCCTTCACGAGCGCCGAGCAGGTGCGGGCACTGTCGGCGGCGAGGTGGGGGGCTTCGACCTCCACGGCTCCGCCGCCGCAGCCCGCGACGAGCAGGCCCGTCGTGGCCAGACATGCCACGACGCCCGCCCTCACTCGAGGGAACGGGCGCCGTGACGGGTGGCTTAGGTGGTGCAAGACCTAGATGTGGACCACAGGGCAGGTGAGCGTCCGGGTGATGCCGCTGATGTTCTGCACCTTGGCGACCACGAGCTTGCCGAGCTCGTCGACGTTGCGGGCCTCCGCGCGCACGATCACGTCGTAGGGACCCGTGACGTCCTCGGCCAGTGTCACGCCCTTGACTTCCGCGATCGCGGCGGCGACCTCGGCAGCCTTGCCGACGTCGGTCTGGATCAAGATGTAGGCCTGAACCACCATGTGCACTCCTGGGGTCTCGTGGGGCGCCGGCCGTTGTGGTGCGACGGTCCGGCGCTCGTTTCGGGCTCAACCTACCGCGTCGCGTGCCCCATCAGGAACACAGGCCGCTTATCGGATTGAATAGCACGCATGACTTCCGCACCCCTCCCTGCCAACGCCACGCTCTCGGATCTCGGCGAGTTCGGTCTCGTCGACGCCCTGGCTGCGAGGTTCCCGCAGGGGGAGGACGTGCTCCTCGGCCCGGGCGACGACGCTGCGGTGGTCTCGTTCCCGGGCGGGCGGGTGGTCGTCTCGACCGACCTGCTCATCGACGGCAGGCACTTCCGGCGCGACTGGGCCTCCGCGCTCGACATCGGGCACAAGGCGGCCGCGCAGAACCTCTCCGACATCAACGCCATGGGCGGCCGGGCGACAGCGCTGACCGTCGGCCTGGCGGCACCTCCGGACCTTCCCGCGGCGTGGGCGCTCGAGCTGGCCGACGGCATCGCGGAGGAGTCGGCCCTGGTCGGGGCCTCCGTGGTCGGGGGCGACGTGACCCGCGCCGACGAGGTGATGATCGCCGTCACCGTCCTCGGGGTGGTCGACGGAGAGCCGGTACGACGCTCAGGGGCACGTCCCGGCGACGTCGTGGCCATCGCGGGGCGTCAGGGCTGGGCCGCGGCCGGTCTCGCGGTCCTCGCTCGAGGCTTCAGGTCGCCGCGAGTGCTCGTCGAGGCGCAACGTCGACCCGAGCCGCCGTACGCCGCGGGGGCAGAGGCCGCCCGAGCCGGGGCGACGGCGATGATCGACGTCTCCGACGGGCTGCTCGCCGACGTCGGCCACATCGCCGCCGCGAGCGGGGTGGCGGTCGACATCCACGCCGGCGCGTTCGAGGTGGCCGAGCCCCTTCGTGCGGTCGGCGCCGCTCTGGGAGCGGACCCGATGCGCTTCATCCTGGCCGGCGGCGACGACCACGCCCTGGTCGCGACCTTCCCCGCCGACCTGCCGCTGCCCTCCGGGTGGAACCGGATCGGCGAGGTGGCCGAGGGCAGTGGCGTCACCGTCGACGGTGCCGCCTACGAGGGCCCGAGCGGACACGTGCACTTCTGACGCAGCGCCCCCTCGACGCACGAAGGGCCGCTCCCGTCGCGGGAGCGGCCCTTCGCTGGGTACGGGTCAGGTCAGCGGGTGACCTTTCCGGCCTTCAGGCAACCGGTGCAGACGTTGAGTCGCTTCGGCGTGCCGTTGACCGTCGCGCGGACGCGCTGGATGTTGGGGTTGAAGCGACGCTTCGTAATCTTGCGCGACCACGGCCGGTTGTGACCGAAGCCCGGCTTCTTGGCGCAGATGTCACAGACGGCAGCCACCGTGAACTCCTGAGAAGACTAGATTGCTCTTACCACTGATGAGTTGCCCCTGGGTGATGCTGGGTCGACGCCGGTGAACAGCACAGCGTCACAGCGTCGAGGCAACCGCACAAGAGTATCCGACGCCCCCGCTCGGGCGCCAATCGATGCACACACACTAACCTGACAGCCGCCTGGACCGAGGTGGTGAGCGGGACGAGCCGGCGAAGGGGGTAGGCCTCGAGGATGAAGGACGACGCGGTCGCGACGTTCGACCTGCCTACCGTGCTGCGCTTCGCCGATGTCGCCCTCGACGCGCTCGGCGAGGCCCGGGAGGAGATCGACGCCCTCAACGTCTACCCCGTCCCGGACGGCGACACCGGCACCAACCTGTTCCTGACTTTCGAGTCTGCGCGCAACACGATGCGACAGCGCGTCGAGGCGGACCCGGGCTGCGACCTCCGCGCGGCGCTCGCGGCGTACTCCCGGGGCGCGCTGCTGGGCGCGCGGGGGAACTCCGGCGTGATCATGTCCCAGCTCATCGGCGCGCTGCTCAAGCGGATCGCCGAGGCAGGACCTCAGGACCGTTCGGCCGTGGTGTTCGCAGAGGGCCTGGACCGCGCGACGGATGCGAGCTACGCCGCTGTGGGCGAGCCGGTCGAGGGGACGATCCTGACCGTCGCGCGTGCGGCGAGCAGGGCGGCGCTCGATGCGGCTCTCGACCCGGCGAACCGTCTCGGCGACATCATCCGTGCGGCGGCCGCTGCGGCACGAGAGGCTCTCGCGCACACGCCGGAGCAGCTCGAGACCCTGCGCAATGCCGGCGTCGTGGACGCGGGCGGCCGTGGGCTGTGCGTCGTGCTCGACGCCGCCGAGACCACGCTGACCGGGCGGCGGGTGGTTCCCACCCACACAGCCCTGGGGGTGCATGCGATCCCGGTGCCGCTGCCGACCGACGACCTGCACCCCGACGGTCCGTCGTACGAGGTGATGTACCTGCTCGACGCCGAGGACTCCGCCATACCGCAGCTGCGTCGACGGCTCGCCCCGCTCGGTGACTCGCTGGTCGTGGTCGGGGGAGACGGGCTGTGGAACGTCCACGTGCACGTCGACGACGTGGGCGCTGCCGTGGAGGCGGGCATCGAGGCGGGCCGGCCGCACCGCATCAGGGTGACTCACTTCGCGGAGCAGGTCGAACGACTGCCGGGTGCGACGGCGGAGCAACGCCGCGGTGTCGGTCGCAAGGGACGCAAGGTCGTGGTGGTGGCCGCCGGGGAGGGACTCGAGCGACTCTTCGGCGAGGCCGGGGCGGAGGTGGTGCCGACTGCCGGCCGGCGACCCTCCACGGGAGAGGTCCTGGAGGCGATCGCAGCCAGTGGCGCGGCGGAGGTCGTCGTGCTGCCCAACGACCGCGACTCCGTCGCCGTCGCGGAAGCCGCTGCCCAGGCTGCCCGCGAGGACGGGGAGCTCCGGGTAGCGGTGATCCCGACGAGCGCGCAGGTCCAAGGGCTCGCGGCCCTTGCCGTGCACGAGCCGGGTCGCTCCTTCGAGGAGGACCTGCTCCACATGACGTCGGCCGCACGCCACGCCCGTTCGGGCGCCGTGACCGTGGCGGTGCGCCAGGCGATGACGACCGGCGGGCCCTGCGAGCCCGGCGACGTGCTCGGAGCGGTCGAGGGTGACTTCGTGGTGGTCGGACGCGACCTCTTCGCCGTCGCGGTCGAGGTGCTCGAGAGACTGCTCGGCGGTGGCGGTGAGCTCGTCACCGTCGTCACCGGGGCCGAGGGGGAGGAGCTCTCGCGACGTTGTGCCGCCTACCTTGCGTCGGAGCACCCGACTGTCGACGTCGTGGTGTATGACGGAGGTCAGGAGCGCTACCCGGTGCTCCTGGGAGTGGAGTAGGACGGGCCGTGCCGACGATCAGGTGGGACTCCAAGCTGGCGAGCGTCGCGGGCACCCGGGCGTCCAAGATCGAGAAGGCGTTCGGCTACACGACGGTCGGCGAGCTGCTCCGCCACTACCCCCGACGCTACGTGCCGAAGGGGAGCCTCAGCGACCTCGGCGGGCTCGTGGTCGACGAGCACGTGACGATCATCGCGCAGGTGCTGTCAGTCGAGCAGAAGAGCTATCACGACCGCCGCAGCGGCCGCACCGCCTACCGGCTCGAGGTGGTGGTCGCGACCGGTGACCACGAGCTGGTACTCACCTTCTTCGACAAGAAGAAGCACACCGCGGACTGGCGCAAGAGCAACATCGCACCCGGCATGCACGGGGTCTTCTCGGGCAAGGTCGGGCGGTTCCGCAACCAGTGGCAGCTGACCAACCCCCAGACCCAGCTCTTCGCCGAGACCCAGGAGGAGGACGGCCTGGACCGCGCCCGCGAGTCCTGGGAGAAGCAGCCGAACCTCATCACCCTCTATCCCGCGACCGCGACCGTGCAGAGCTGGCAGCTCCAGCGCGTGATCGACCTGACGCTGGATCTCGTGGAGGGCGTCCCCGAGCCCTTGCCTCCGACTGTCCGCCTCGCCCACGGTCTGCTGAGCTCGCGCCAGGCCGTTGAGTGGATGCACCGCCCCGACTCCTGGGCGGACCAGCAGGCGGCCGAGCGCACCCTCCGCTTCGAGGAGGCCTTCGTCACGCAGGCCGTGCTGGCACGTCGGCGCATCGAGCTCGCCAAGCTGCCGGCGCAGGCACGCACCGGTGCCGAGGGCTCCCTTCTCGATCGCTTCGACGCCGAGCTGCCCTTCGAGCTGACCGAGGGTCAGCACCGGGTCAGCGAGCAGATCCTCGACGACCTCGCCGGGGGGCACCCGATGCACCGCCTGCTCCAGGGCGAGGTGGGATCGGGCAAGACGGTCGTGGCTCTGCGGGCTATGCTCCGGGTGGTCGACTCCCGGGGCCAGGCCGCGCTGCTCGCTCCGACTGAGGTGCTGGCGCAGCAGCACCACCGCTCCATCACGGCCATGCTCGGCGAGCTTGCCGCGGGCGGGATGCTCGGCGGGGCGGAGGGGGCTACCAAGGTCGCGCTGCTCACGGGCTCCCTCGGAGTCGCCGCCCGGCGCGGCGCTCTGCTCGACGCAGCCTCGGGGGAGGCGGGCATCGTGATCGGGACCCATGCCCTGCTCGAGGAGAAGGTGCAGTTCGCCGACCTCGGCCTCGTCGTGGTCGACGAGCAGCACCGTTTCGGCGTGGAGCAGCGCGCGGCTCTCGCGGCGAAGGCGGGGGATTCCCGCCCTCACGTGCTGGTCATGACCGCGACCCCCATCCCGCGCACGGTGGCGATGACGGTCTTCGGGGACCTCGAGACGTCCACCCTCACCGAGCTGCCCGCGGGCCGTGCCGCCATCCAGACCAGCGTCGTGCCGATGCGCTACCAGCCGTCGTGGCTCGACCGGGCGTGGCAGCGTGTCCGCGAGGAGGTGGAGAAGGGCCACCAGGTCTACGTGGTCTGTCCCCGGGTCGATCCCGACGACAAGGCGGACCCCGGAGACGTCAGGCTCGCGGCGGTCGAGGAAGTCACACCGCTCCTGGCCGAGGGAGCGCTCGAAGGGCTCCGGGTGGAGGCCCTGCACGGGCGGATGACTCCGGACCGGAAAGAGATGGTCATGCGTGCCTTCGCCGACGGTGAGGTCGACGTGCTCGTCGCCACGACCGTGATCGAGGTGGGAGTCGACGTCGCCAACGCGACGGTGATGGTGGTGCTCGACGCCGACCGCTTCGGGGTCTCCCAGCTGCACCAGCTGCGGGGGCGCGTCGGTCGCGGCGGCCACCCAGGGCTCTGCCTGCTCGTGACCCAGGCCGAGAAGGACACCCCCGCCCTCGAGCGGCTCGCTGCGGTGGCGTCGACCACCGACGGCTTCGAGCTCTCCCGGGTCGACCTCGAGCAGCGGCGTGAGGGCGACGTGCTCGGTGCCGCCCAGTCCGGGAGCCACTCGGGGCTGCGCCTGCTGTCGGTGCTCGAGCACGAGGACGAGATCGTCGCGGCGCGAGAGGCCGCGGTCGAGGTGCTCACCGACGACCCGACCCTGCAACACCACCGTGCCCTCGCCGACGCGGTTCGCACGCTCGAGGATTCCGAGCAGGCCGACTATCTCGAGAAGGCCTGAGAGCGAGGCGAGGCAGGCGTGTTCACGCCGAGCAATGCATGATTTTCTGCAAATATCGAATGTTTCGGCAGAAACCGTCGTGAGGGTTTCTTTACTTTCGCCAAGCGACTACTTTCGATTCATCGAAAGAACGGCCGGGGTCGGCTGAGGATCGACTCGGCTCGGCGCAGGTGGGGGCTCTATGAGTAAGGCGCGCACGGCCATCAGACGTAGTGCTCTGAGGACGTTCTACTACGTCAACCTCGGAGACATCACCATCCGGCACCACTGGACCGGCGATCCGTTCAGGCTCCATACCTTCAGGCACAAGAGCTACTGGTACCACTTCGCCGACGGGCAGCGGGACAGCCTGCTGATGGCCGCCCGGCTCATGAAGCCGGCCGACCGCGTCGCGGACGTCGGCGGGAACATCGGCTACTTCTCGGCGTTCTTCTCGGCGATGGTCGGCTCCACGGGCCGGGTCGACGTCTTCGAGCCGGTCCCCGCGAACCTCAGGTACCTCCGTCGCAACGTCGCGGCTCTCGGCAACGTCGAGGTCTTCGAGTCCGCATTGTCCGACGAGGTGGGGCAGGCCGCGTTCTTCGTGGAGAACCTGACCGGCCAGAACTGCAGCCTCATCAACGGTTATGCGCCTTTGGAGAGGAATTCTCGCCATGCCGGAATTTCGCCACGTGTCGAAGAGATAGTGGTTCGTACCGATACTCTCGACAACCACTACGCCGGGGCGGATCGACTCGATTTCGTCAAGATCGACGTCGAGGGTGGGGAGCTCCACGTGCTGCGGGGCGGTGTCGGAGTGCTCCGCCGGCTGCACCCCGTCGTGCTCCTGGAGATCAGCATGAACCACGAGGAGGTCGAGTGCCTGCTCCGGGAGGCCGGCTACGTCCTCACCTCTCCCTCCGGCGCAGCTGTGCAGGTCGCGCCGCACAAGAAGGCCGACTACTTCGCCCTCCATCGGACCGAGCACGCGCGCCTGCTCGAGGCTCTCGGTGTGCGCGACCGGAGCCGCTCCGAGCCGGACGACAAACGACTCCTTCCGCTGCCGCGGACACCGCAGGGCGAGCCCGTGTTGGACGTGGGAAGCAGGTTCGGCTGACAATAGAAAAGGTATGAAAAGAGACGGCGCCCTGCGACCCATCACCTCCGGCGGGGTGAGCTGTCGGTGACGAGGATCATCGGGGGTGCGGCGGGTGGACGCCGTCTGAAGGCTCCGGGCGGTGCTCAGACGCGGCCGACGTCAGACCGTGTGCGCGAGGCGCTGTTCTCCAGTCTCGACTCCGGCCTCGGCTCGCTGAACGGGCTGCGGTTCCTCGACCTGTACGCCGGGTCCGGCGCGGTCGGACTCGAGGCGAGGTCCCGTGGGGCGGGTGTGGTGACCCTGGTAGAGCAGGACCGTCGGACCGCAGGGTTGATCCGGGACAACCTCCGCACGCTCGGGTTCACCCAGGTCGAGGTGGTCGCCGGGTCGGTGGCCCGTGTCCTCGCCGCGCCCCCACGGGCGCCGTACGACGTGGTCTTTCTCGACCCGCCGTACACCCTGGCCACGGAGGCCGTGGTCGCCGACCTGGCCACGCTCCTCGAGCAGGGCTGGCTCGCGCCGGGTGGGGTCATCGTGGTCGAGCGGTCGACGCGAAGCGGGGAGCTGCCCTTGCCGGCCGGACTGGTCCTGGACCAGATGAAGAAGTACGGCGAGACGACCCTTTGGTACGGTCACGCCACAGAGCAGGGGGATCTGCCTGATCCACCCATGACGCCGGCGTGAACCGAGGAGCAGCAGTGCGCAGAGCCGTGTGCCCCGGGTCGTTCGACCCGGTCACCAACGGACACATCGACATCATCTCGCGGGCGTCGGGACTCTTCGACGAGGTCACGGTGGCCGTGCTGATCAACAAGTCGAAGAAGAGCATGTTCACCGTCGAAGAGCGGATCGACATGCTCGCGGAGGTCTGTGCCGGCTTTCCCAACGTGAAGATCGACGCCTTCCACGGCCTGCTGGTCGACTTCTGCCAGGAGCGCGGCATCCACGCGATCGTCAAGGGCCTCCGCGCCGTGAGCGACTTCGACTACGAGCTCCAGATGGCGCAGATGAACTCCAGGCTGGCGCCGGTCGAGACGGTGTTCGTGCCGACGAGCCCTGAGTACTCCTTCCTCGCGTCGAGCCTGGTCAAGGAGGTCGCCACGTTCGGTGGCGACGTATCCGGGCTGGTCCCGCCGCTCGTCCTGGCGCGGCTCACCGCCCGGCTCGAGGAGCGCGGCCGGCAGTAGCGAGGTTGTGACGCGCCTCCCAAAGGCGTCGTATCGTTCTCCCCAAGGGGTAGGGATCCGTCCTCTGGGTAGAAAGACCTCGGTCCCTGATGTCTCAGAAAGGTCAACGTGGACGTGCGCGCCAAGCTCGCCGAGATCCGGCGGGTGGTCGAACAGGCTCGGTCGATGCCGATGTCTGCCTCTGCGGTCGTGAACCGCGCCGAGATGCTGGAGCTGCTCGACGAGCTCAAGGCCGAGATGGACCGCGCTTTCAGCGAGTCCGACCGGCTGCAGCGTGAGCGCGACGAGGTCATCGAGGAGGGGCGGCGTGAGGCCGAGCGCATCGTCGGGGATGCGCACAACGAGCGCGACCGGCTGGTGTCGGACACCGAGCTCTACCGGATCGCCCAGCGACAGGCCGACGAGCTGCTCGAGGAGGCCCGCCGCGACGCAGACGGTCTCCGCCAGGAGACCGACCACTACGTCGACGAGAAGCTGGCCAACTTCGAGATCACCCTCGAGCGCACGATCGAGGCGGTCAAGCGTGGCCGCGAGAGACTGGCCGGCCGTTCGGCGCTGGACTCGTTGACGGAGGACGAGGTCAGCAAGATCAAGCTCCCCGAGCACCTCGAGGGCTGACGACGCTGCCGAGCGCCGGGGACCGCCTCGTTTTGGAGGCCGATGCCCGCAGACGCTACCCTTGTCGACGGTTCGCCATGCTCGGACCGGGCCCGAGGCTGCCGATGAGGTGACGACGGCGTGGGACGAGTGCGGAGGACTGTGATCTGTTGTGCCCGATGACGGAAGTGACGTGACCGTGTCTCTCGACCCGAGAGCGCCGCTCGTGCTCGACACCCGCGAGCTCGGCCGCCGCCCGGGGTCGCAACGGCAGGTGTCGTTCACGGCACCGGCACCGGCAGATCTCGGCATCGAAGTGCTCCGTGTTCCCCTGGGGGCGCCGGTCGAGTTCGACCTGCGGCTCGAGGCGGTGATGGAGGGCGTCCTGGTCACCGGCACAGCCCGTGCCGACCTGACCGGGGAGTGCGTACGGTGCCTGGAGCCGCTCGGCGACGACGTCGAGGTGGACTTCCAGGAGCTCTTCGTCTACGAGGAGAGCGACACCGCGACGGACGACGGCGACGACGATGTCAGCCGGTTGGAGGGCGACCTGCTCGACCTCGAACCTCTGCTGCGGGATGCGGTGGTGCTCTCACTGCCGTTCCAGCCGCTGTGCCGGGAAGACTGCCCCGGCCTGTGCACCGAGTGTGGTGCCAGGCTCGCGGACGACCCGGGACACCAGCACGAAGAGGCGATCGACCCGCGTTGGGCGACGCTGCAAGGGCTGGCAGAACAGACCGAAGAACAGCTCGGCCGTGAACCCGGCCCGACCAAGGAGTGAGATAAGTGGCAGTCCCGAAGCGGAAGATGTCGCGCAGCAACACGCGTCACCGTCGCTCGCAGTGGAAGGCTGTTGCGCCCTCGCTGGTGACGTGCAGCAACCCCGCGTGCGGCTCGAAGCACCTGCCTCACCGCGCCTGCCCTGACTGCGGTCAGTACGGCGCCCGCGCCGACCGTCGCCAGGTTCTCTGACGGAACCGGTCGTGAGCGAGCCGTCGTACGACGACTTGCGTGCAGCGCTCGGCAACCCTGAACTGGATGCCGAGCTGCTGGACCGCGCTCTCACTCACCGTTCCTTCGCCTACGAGAACGGTGGGTTGCCCACGAACGAGCGGCTGGAGTTCCTCGGGGACTCCGTGCTCGGCGTCGTGGTCACGGACACGCTCTACCGCGCGCACCCGGACCTGTCCGAGGGGCGCCTGGCCAAGCTGCGTGCCGCCGTCGTCAACGCGCGAGCGCTGGCCGAGGTGGCACGCGGGATCGGGCTCGGCCTGCACATCAAGCTCGGCCGAGGCGAGGAGGCCACCGGCGGGCGGGACAAGGCGTCGATCCTCTCCGACACCGTCGAAGCGGTGATCGGCGCCGTGTACCTCAGCGGCGGGTTCGCCTCGGCCAGCGAGGTCGTGCACCTGCTGTTCGACCCGCTGATGGAGACCGCGGCTGGTCTGGGTGCCGGCTTGGACTGGAAGACGAGTCTCCAGGAGCTCTCCGCCGAGCACTCGCTCGGCGTCCCCGAGTACGTCATCCAGGACGAGGGCCCCGACCACGAGAAGACCTTCACCGCCCAGGTGCAGGTCGGTGACACGCTCTACGGGCGCGGCACGGGCCGGTCGAAGAAGGAGGCCGAGCAGCAGGCCGCCGAGACCGCCTTCCGCGCGATCGCCGCCGAGCGTGGCTCTGCTGTGCTCGCCGTCGCGGACGAGGTCGCGGACGAGGCCGCGGCCGAGGCGACGGCCGGCTCCGACGGCTGACCGGCGTTGCCCGAGCTCCCAGAGGTCGAGGTCGTCCGCGCGGGTCTGGAAGCCCATGTCGCAGGGCGGACGGTCACCGGCGTCGAGGTGTTCCACACCCGTCCCCTCCGCCGGCACCTCGCCGGCCCCGAGGACTTCGTCGAGGCGCTGAGCGGCCGCAAGATCCTCGCGGCGTGTCGCCGGGGCAAGTACCTCTGGCTACCCCTCGACAGCGGCGATGCCGTGCTCGCCCATCTAGGTATGAGCGGGCAGATGCTGATCCAGCCGAGGTCGGCGGCCCTCGAGCGGCATCTGCGCGTGCGCTTCGCCCTCTCCGGTGGCTCGGACGGGCCTCAGCCGGCCGACCCCGAGGCCCTCGACCTGCGGTTCGTCGACCAGCGGATGTTCGGTGGTCTCTCGATCTCGGGCGGCGGCGCCGAGCTGCCCGCCGAGATCGCGCACATCGCCCGGGACCCCATGGACCCGGAGTTCGACGACGAAGCCTTCGTCGCTCGCGTCAGGCGCCGGACCTCGGGCATCAAGCGACTCCTTCTCGACCAGACCCTCGTCTCGGGGGTGGGCAACATCTACGCCGACGAGGCGCTCTGGCTCGCCGCGCTCCATGGCGAGCGACCCGGCAACCGCCTGCGACGAGCAGACGTGGTCGCACTCCTGGCCGGGGTACGAACGGTCATGGCGGCCGCGCTGGCTCAGGGCGGCACGTCGTTCGACGCGCTCTATGTCAACGTCAACGGCGAGAGCGGCTACTTCGACAGGTCGCTCGAGGTCTACGGGCAGGAGGGGGAGCCGTGCTCCCGCTGCGGCACGCCCGTCGTGCGTGTGCAGTTCATGAACCGGTCGTCGTACTTCTGCCCGCGCTGTCAGCCGCGCCCGCGACGGCGTTCGGCCTGAACCGCCTCGGGCACCCCGCCCGTGTGGTCGATGGGTGTCCAGGGCTCCGAGGGCACCCACTCGCTGCCGCAGCCCGAGCAGGCGAACAGCGGCTCACCGTCCAGAAGCGTCCCGGTGGGCCCCCAGGCGCACAGACGGCGGCAGGCAGCGATCTCGAGACGGGCGCTCATGTCCCGAAAATACCGTCCGTCCGTAACGGGCAGACGCCGGGATTGACCCTGAGCCGGGGTAGTGAGACTCTGGGAGACACCTACTCCCACCTCTCCCGGCCACAGCCGGTCCCGTGGTGTGACCTGACTTCCATCCGGAGGACACACATGGCCAAGGCGCTCCTCGGTTACATGAGCAGCACCGACCCTCGCGCACTCGCACACCTCATGGCGGAGAACCGTCGCCTACAGCGACAGGTCGCCGACCTCGAGGCATGCATCCTGCGCCTCCAGGCGGAGAACGACTCCCTCGCGGCCGCGGCCGCCGACGCGCATCTGCTCTCCCTCGACGAGAGCATGCAGCCCGCCTGACCTTCGCCGCTCACCCGCGGCTCTTCGCGGGCCCACGTAGGCTCGCCGCATGACCTTCCCGGCCACCCTGACCCGGGGCCTCGACCACGCGCTCGACCGCTCGGTCCTCCTCGGCTATACGCGTATCGGGCCCGCCCTCCGGCGTACCTGGTGGCCGCCTGACCCTGCACCCGGGTCGCTGACCGGCACGGTCGTCGCCGTCACCGGTGCGAACTCGGGGCTGGGGAAGGCCACCGCACTTGGTGCTGCTCGACTCGGCGCCGAGGTCAGGATGCTGTGCCGGGACCTCGGCCGGGGCAACGCCGCCCGGGGGGAGATCCTGCGTGAGGTGCCCGACGCCGTCCTCCATGTCGACCGGTGCGACCTGAGCGACCTCGGTTCGCTGAGACAGGTGGGCGCAGACCTCGCGCGCGAGGTGCCGCGACTGCGAGCGCTGGTCCACAACGCCGGACTGATGCCACCGGTCAGAACCGAGACCGAGGACGGCCACGAGCTGTCCTACGCCGCGCACGTGCTCGGTCCGCACATCCTCACCGACGCGCTGCGAGGCCCGCTTGCCGCGGACGGCGGCGGGCGGGTGGTCTTCGTCTCCTCCGGAGGCATGTACACCCAGCCCCTGGACGTGGACGACCCGGAGTACACCCGCGGGAGCTACCAGCCGACGATCGCCTACGCGCGGACCAAGCGGATGCAGGTGCACTTGGCAGAGGCGTGGGCCCGCGAGCTGGCCGGCGAGGGTACGACGGCGCACAGCACCCACCCGGGCTGGGCCGACACCCCGGGCGTGCAGAGCTCGCTGCCGAAGTTCAGCAAGGTCATGGGGTCGCTGCTGCGCTCGGCCGAGTCCGGCGCTGACACGACCGTGTGGCTGCTCGCCGCGCCCGAGGGCCATGACACGACCGGCCTCTTCTGGCAGGACAGAGCTCCCAGGCCGACACACCACGTCGCCCGTCCTGCGCCGACGCCGGAGCAGGTGCAGCAGCTGTGGGATCTCGTCGTCCAGACCACGGGGGTGCCCGCCTGAGCGCCTGGGGCCGTGGCGGGCGGGCGTGACCCATCCGAGGCTCCGTCGTTGGTAGGTCAACGGGCCGTTCAACCGGGGGCGGCGGACCACGAGGACCGAAGCGATGAGCGTCAAGCGACCACTGTCCCTACTCGCCGCGGCGGCGGCTCTTCTCGGCACGATGTGCGCAGCCTCGCCCGCGGCAGCGCACGGCGACGCCGACAGGATCGAGCGGCTCCGCGCCGAGCTGGCCACCGACGGCAGCACCCCCCTGATCGCGAGCCCCAACGTCGAGCTGCTGCGTTCGGAACCAGGCGCAGCGGGCATCTCCGGCTGCTTCACGAAGACCGCGCCGCTGTTCGTCATGTCGAACCTCGACTCCGTCCGGGTCTACGACGTGAGCGAGCCCGCCGCGCCCCGACTGACCGGCGTCCTTCCGAGCCTGCAGTTCGAGAACGAGGCGATGAACTGCGGTGAGCGCCGTACGCCGAAGGGGATCCAGCGGTTCTCGCTCATCGGCGTGGACCTGTACCAGGCATCCCCCGGGGACATCGAGCACGCCAACGTACGTCCCGCCGATGGCGGCTACGAGCTGGTCGTGGTCGACGTCACGGACCCGGCCAACCCGAGGATCCGGTCCCGGGTGCGGGGCACCACGAGCACCCACACGGTCGCGTGTGTCGGTGGACACCGACTGCCGCTACGCCTACTCGGCCGGCTCGGACCGGGACGACACCTTCTCGATCTTCGACCTGCGCAACCTCGACCGTCCACGTGAGGTCGACAGCAACCCGGACAATCGCGGCATCCAGCCGTTCCGTTCGCCGACGGCCGGCCACAAGTGGAACTTCGACAGTGCCGGCTACGGCACCCACACCGGCTTCGGCGGCTCTGCGATCTTCGACGTCAGCCACCCGCGCCGGCCTCGCCTGGTGACGACGACCGGCCGGGCCGGGCGCGGCTCCGACCCGCGCTACCCGGGGTGGAACGACTTCATCCACCACAACTCGTTCCGGCCCAACGCGAAGGCGTTCCGACCGAACACGCGACCGTCCTTCGCGAACGGCAACATCCTCCTGGTCACCGAGGAGGACTACATGCAGACCGACTGCTCGCAGGCCGGTTCGTTCCAGACCTGGTGGGTCAAGCGGCTCAACGGCCGACCTGGCCAGATCGTCCCCCTCGACAAGGTCGAGCTCGCCGACCTCGGTACCTTCCCCGTGCCGCAGGACGCCTTCTGCTCGGCCCACTGGTTCGACTACCACCCCTCGGGCATCGTGTCGGTCGGGTTCTACGGCGGCGGCACGCAGTTCGTCGACGTGCGCCACCCGCGGGACATCAAGCCCTACGGCCACGCGACGTGGGGCGTCTCGGAGGTGTGGGACTCCTACTGGGTCCCGCGCTACGACAAGGCCGGCGTCGCGCGTGGCAAGACCAACCTCGCCTACTCCGTCGACGCAGTCCGTGGGCTCGATGTCTACCGCGTCCGGCTTCCCGGCAGGGTCTCGACCGCCGGCTCCCCGGCGCTGGCCTCGACCGACCCGTTCGCCGTCTTCACCTGGCCGGAGGACGCGCTGCCGATGACGCTGGTCGGGCTCGGCATCGTGAGCTCGGTGCTCCTGCGACGTCGAGCGGCCGTCAAGCAGCGAGCGGCGTAGCTCGACGGCGACGGCCAGGGCGGGCCACCCGTCCTGGCCGGTTGCCGCTCACGTGGGCACCTTGTCGGGGCTGTCCTCGAAGAGGTGCGCAGGAGTTTCCGGGAGCGCCCGTCTCCGCCCTCTGACCGCGACCAGCCACGCGCCCGCGAGCGCAGCGGCGAGTGCGAGGGCGAGGGTCGTGAGGAGGGCGTCGAGGTGCGCAGCCTGGTCCGGATGGGCGGACTCGGGGCCCATGGCCGGCTGGGCGCTGGTGAGCACGGCGGTCGCGGCCACGACGGTCATGAGCACGACGGCTTCGACGGCCAAGGTACGGCGGAGGGGGCCGGCGCCGTGGCCTCGGACCCGCCGGTGGTTCACGAGGCCGACGAGCCCAGCGAGGCTAACGAGGCCAACCTTCACCAGCAGGGTCCGGCCGTAGAAGGTGGTGAGCACGGCGTCCACGGATGCCACCACGTGACTGCTGAGGTAGAGGCCGCTCACCACCACCAGGCTCACGCAGGCGGCAGCCGGCACGCCGAAGGACCGGAGCGCGGCTGCCCAGGTCACCTCTTGGGACGGGTCGGTCCTCGTGGCGAGGACCAGGGCGAGGCAGACGACCGCACCGGCCCAGGTCAGCCCGGCGCCGAGGTGGAACGCCGTTGCCAGGACGCGGGTCGTGCTCACCGGGACCCCTGCGCCGGCATGGCCCAGCAGGGCGGTGCCGAGGCAGCTCAGGGTGCCGCCGCCGAGCACGAGCGCCCGGGACACCCCTGGCCTCGCGCCGCGGAGCAACGCCATCGCTGCCAGAGCCATGAGGGCGAGGCCGGCCTCCCGCAGGCCCCAGCGGATGCCGTAGGAGCCCGCGAGGAGCTCGTGGTCCGCGACACCTCCGGAGGTGACCTGGGCGAGGAGCAGGACTCCCGACGCGAGCAGCGCGGTGAGAGAGCCCGCGACCGACAGCTTCAGGGCGCGCTCGGCTGTGCGGATCTCCCCGCCGCCTCGGAGCAGGACAGAGTGGGCGAGCAGGCCGCCGAGAGCGAGCGCGATGCCGAGCAGCAGTGCCCAGCGCACCGGCGGCTCCATGGTCGGAGGCGTGGGATCGTCGCCGACGCCGATGGCTTGCACCGGTCGGCGGAGGCCGAAGGCGAATCGGCCCGAGCTCTTGTGCAGGTCGTCGCCTGAGAGGGTCCGCCAGGACACCCGGTAGGTGCCGGACGCGAGGTGCGGCAGCCGGCCGACCACCTGCACGGGCTCCTCCATGTCGTCGGGGTGCTCCGTGACGAGGTGCAGGTCCGTGACGGACACGGTCATCCCGTGGCCGTCGACGACCTCGATGCGGGTCGCGTCCAGGACGACGTGCTCGCTGAAGGAGAGCGTGATCTCGTCCGGCGCGTCACGCAGCGTGACCCCGTCACCGGGCGCGGTGCCCACGAGTGACGCGTGCGCGGACGCGGGGGAGACGGGGCCGAGCAGGAGCATTGCCACGCCGGCGGTGACCAGGGCGAGCGCAGCACCGGCACCCCGCACCGAGCCCGGCCTGGCCGCGGGCGGAGCAGGGGGCCGGCCCGCGCGGTGCTCGTCAGGATGCATCGTTCCCCCCGGTCGATGTGGTGTGATGACTATGGGGAAGGTTGTCGACGCGGCGTCCTGATTCCGGAGGTTTTGGTCCGGTCGGCTCGGACGGGACGCACCAGTGGGCCAGGACGTGCCACGCAAAGCGGACAGTTCGGGTAACGAGGATGCACACGATCGGCATGTCGAACGGGTAGGCTGCTGCCTGCTGACTTCCCCACGGCACAATTGCTAGACCCTGAGATCCGGCGCACCCGTGAGGAGCCAAAGCACGTGTACCTGAAGAGCCTGACGCTCCGCGGGTTCAAGTCGTTCGCATCAGCGACCACCCTGCAGCTCGAGCCCGGGATCACCTGCATCGTCGGCCCCAACGGCTCCGGCAAGTCCAACGTCGTCGACGCCCTCGCCTGGGTGATGGGCGAGCAGGGGGCGAAGTCTCTGCGCGGCGGCAAGATGGAAGACGTCATCTTCGCCGGCACCTCCGGCCGCCCGCCCCTCGGCCGTGCCGAGGTCGCGCTCACCATCGACAACGCCGACGGCGCGCTGCCGATCGAGTACGCCGAGGTGACGATCAGCCGCACGATGTTCCGCAACGGCGGCTCCGAGTACGCCATCAACGGACAGTCCTGCCGCCTGCTCGACGTGCAGGAGCTCCTGTCGGACTCCGGCATCGGTCGCGAGATGCACGTGATCGTGGGCCAGGGACAGCTCGACACGATCCTCCACGCCACCCCGGAGGACCGACGCGGGTTCATCGAGGAGGCCGCCGGCGTACTCAAGCACCGCAAGCGCAAGGAGAAGGCGCTCCGGAAGCTGGACTCCACCGAGGGCAACCTCACGCGCCTCAACGACCTCCTCACCGAGATCCGCAGGCAGCTCAAGCCGCTGGGGCGGCAGGCGGAGGTCGCGCGCAAGGCGGCGGTCGTCCAGGCCGACGTCCGCGACGCCCGCGCCCGCCTGCTCGCCGACGACCTCGTGACCGCCCGCACCTCGCTCGAGCAGGAGCTCGCCGACGAGAGCGTGCTCATGGAGCGCAGGTCCGCGCTGGAGGCCGCCATCGAAGGGGCCCGGCAGACCGAGGCTCGCCTCGAGGCGGCGCTGCGCGAGGACCTCCCGGCGCTGGCTCAGGCGCAGGAGACCTGGTTCGCGCTCTCCGGGCTGCGTGAGCGTCTCAAGGGCACCGCGAGCCTGGCGGCCGAGCGGGCCCGCAACGCCCAGGAGGCCGCCGACGAGCCGTCGGGCGGGACCGGCCGCGACCCCGAGCAGCTCCTCGCCGAGGCCGAGCGGGTCCGCGCCCAAGAGGCCGAGATCACCCAGGAGGTCGAGCAGAACCGCACGGCGCTCGAGCAGGCCGTGGCCGCGCGCCAGGAGCTCGAGGCCCGTCACGCCGAGGAGGACCGCCGCGTCGCCGGACTGCTGCGAGCGGCGGCCGACCGCCGTGAGGGGCTCGCCCGGCTGCACGGGCAGGTCAACGCTCTCAAGAGCCGCTCCGCCGCCGCGGCGGAAGAGGTCGGCCGGCTCACCTCCGCGCGGGAGGAGGCCCTGGCCCGCGCCGAGCGTGCCCAGCGGCAGTTCACCGCCCTCGAGACCAAGGTCGCCGGCCTCGACGCGGGGGAGGAGGGTCTCGACGCCGAGCACGAGGCTGCGGCGTCCGCCCTCTCCGACCTCGAGGACCGCCTGGCCAAGACCCGCGAGGAGGCGCAGGCCGCCGAGCGGGAGCGAGGAGCTCTGGCCGCGCGCAAGGAGGCCCTGGAGATCGGGCTCAACCGCAAGGACGGCGCGGGCGCGCTGCTCGCGGCGAGCGACTCGGTGTCGGGCCTGCTCGGCTCCGTCGCGGCGCTGCTGTCGGTCCGGCCGGGCTACGAGGCCGCCATCGCCGGCGCCCTGGGCAGTGCGGCGGACGCGGTCGCTGTCGAGCACGTCGACGCCGCGCTGGGTGCGATCGGGCACCTGAAGTCCGACGACCTCGGACGTGCCGGGATCCTGCTCGGTGGTGCCGCGGTCGACGACAGCACGTGGCCGGGCCTGCCCGCAGGGGTCGTCTACGCCGCCGACGTGGTCGAAGCGCCCGAGGTCTTACGTTCCGCGCTGGCGCGGCTGCTGTTCAAGGTCGCCGTGGTCGACGACCTGGCCGCCGCGCGCTCGCTCGTCGAGGATCTGCCGGACTTGACGGCGGTGACGCGCGAGGGCGACCTGCTCGGAGCCCACTTCGCGTCAGGCGGTTCTTCGGCACAGCCGAGCCTCATCGAGGTCCAGGCCGCGGTCGACGAGGCCTCGGAGAAGCTCTCCGAGGCGACGCACGCCTGCGAGCGACTGGCCTTCGACCTGTCACGACTCGAGGAGGAGCGCAGCGAGGCCAAGCAGCGCGTGGACGTCGCGCTTGCGAGGCTGCACGAGTCCGATGCGACCCTGGCTGCGGTGGCGGAGGAGCTCGGTCAGTACGGCACACAGGTGCGTTCGGCCAAGGGCGAGGCGGACCGGCTCGCGAAGGCCATCGAGGCAGCGGAGGCCGCCCGCGACAAGGACCTCGCCGGCCTCGCGGAGCTCGAGCAGCGACTCGCCGCGGCCGAGGACTCTCCCGAGGAGGAGCCGGACACCGAAGAGCGGGAGCGGCTCGCCGAGGAGGCGCGGGCCGGGCGCCAGAAGGAGATGGACGCGCGGCTCGCGCTGCGCACGGCGGAGGAGCGGGCCCGTGCCCTCTCCGGCCGGGCCGACTCCCTCCTCCGCGCCGCCCAGTCCGAGCGCGAGGCCCGCGCCAAGGCGGCTGCCCGCCGCGAGAGGGTCATCCGCGAGGGACGGGTCGCCGAGGCGGTCGGGCGGGCCGTTGCCGTCGTACTCCAGCGGCTGGAGTTGTCCGTCGAACACGCGGCAGCCGAGCGTACGACGGTGGAGCAGGCGCGTCGTGGGCGCGAGGAGGAGCTGATGGCCGTCCGTGCGCGGTCGCGGGACCTGCTCAAGGAGCACGACGAGCTCGTCAACGCCGTGCACCGCGACGAGATGGCCCGGGCCCAGCAGCGCATGCGCATCGAGCAGCTCGAGCAGCGGGCGGTCGAGGAGCTCGGGCTCGACCCGGAGGTGCTCGTCGACGAGTACGGCCCCCACAACCTCGTCCCGCCCTCCCTGCCGCCCGACGCCACGGCCAAGGACGACTCGGGGGAGGAGCAGGGCGACGCGCCCGCACCCGTCCCCTTCGTCCGGGAGGAGCAGCAGAAGCGACTTCGCGCCGCCGAGCGAGCGCTCTCCATGCTGGGCAAGGTCAACCCGCTCGCGCTGGAGGAGTTCACGGCGCTGGAGGAGCGGCACAAGTTCCTCACCGAGCAGCTCGAGGACCTCAAGCGCACCCGGCGGGACCTGCTCGACATCGTGCGGGAGGTCGACGAGCGGGTGGAGCAGGTCTTCACCGAGGCGTGGCACGACGTACGGGAGGCCTTCGACCACGTCTTCAAGCGGCTGTTCCCGGGTGGTGAGGGCAAGCTCGTCCTGACCGACCCCTCGGACATGCTCACCACCGGCATCGAGGTGGAGGCGCGGCCGGCCGGCAAGAAGGTCAAGCGGCTCTCCCTGCTCTCGGGTGGCGAACGCTCGCTCGTGGCCGTGGCCTTCCTGGTCTCGCTGTTCAAGGCGCGTCCCTCGCCGTTCTACATCCTCGACGAGGTCGAGGCGGCGCTCGACGACACCAACCTCGGCCGGCTCCTCGAGATCTACGAGGAGCTGCGCGAGAACAGCCAGCTGCTCGTCATCACCCACCAGAAGCGGACCATGGAGGTCGGCGACGCGCTCTACGGCGTGACGATGCGCGGTGACGGCGTCTCCGCGGTCATCTCGCAGCGGCTGCGCGAGACTGCGGCATCATAGGGCGCCGTGAGCAACCGACCCGGACCGCCGAGCCGCGGTGCCTTCGCGGTGTGGCGGCAGGCGACCACCCGGTGGGCCGACGACGACGCGTACGGCCACCTGAACAACGCCCGCTACTACGAGATGTTCGACACCGCGGTGAACGCCCACCTGTTCGAGGCCACCGGCACGAACGTCCGGCTGCTGCCGGCGATCGGCGTGGTCGCGGAGACCTCGTGCCGCTACTTCCGCGAGATCGGGTTCCCCGCGCCGATCGACATGGGGCTCGCTGTGGAGCGCCTGGGCACCTCCTCGGTGATCTACCGGATCGGGCTCTTCCAAGGCGATTCCGACCTCGCCGCGGCGGAGGGCCGCTTCGTGCACGTGTACGTCGACAACGCCGATGGTCCCGGGAACCGCCCTGTGCGACCCGTGCCGGATGTGATCCGTGCCGCCGTGGAGCCGCTGCTTCGTTCCCCCGCTGCAGACCTCTGAGACCGACCCGCGAAGATAAGGCCGTCGGCGTTTGGAAAGTGCTGCCAGCGGCTACTCCACAGTGACGACTGAAGCTCAGATTCGACTCGGGAAAGCGACTTCATGTTCTCCATCGTGTTCACCATGCTCGCCATCATGTTCCTGGCGGGGGTGATCGTCCTCTACGTCGCGTTCCCGCACCGTGGTGAGGAGATGCCGCACGCTCCCTGGGTCGGTGACGCGATGCGCAAGGGCGTCGAGATGCTCCCGACGCTGGACAACCAGCAGGAGCGTGAGCGCGAGACCTCCCACGTGTGACGGACCGGTTCCGGAGGCCTGGTCGGGCCTTTGCCGAGGTCTGGTTGGATGGGGCCCGTGGGTGACTATCTCTACCTGATCATCGTCATCGCCGTCGTGGCGCTGGCTGTCGTCGTCGGCCTCGTGGTGAACCTGGGCCGCGCCGGGCGTGGGCGCTCCGCGGCTCCCGGCGGACAGGCGACCGGGACCGAGGTGCTCGCCCCGCCGGAGCCGGGGGTGGGGGAGGACGCGGAGACCCCGCGGGACACGCCTACCCGCACGATCGAGGACGCCACGCTCCCCGAGGCGCCGGTCGAGCCGCCCGCGGAGGCCGCTCCGCCGCTGGAGCGCCCCGAGTCCGCCGCGAGCAGGCTGGTCCGGCTGCGCGAGCGCCTCGCGCGCTCCCAGAGCCCGCTGGGGCGCGGCCTGCTCGCCCTGCTCTCCCGCGACGTGGTGGACGAGGACACCTGGGAGGAGATCGAGGACACCCTCCTCACCGCCGACGTGGGCGTCGGCCCGACCCAGGACCTGGTGGCGCGCCTGCGCACCCGGATGAAGGTCGAGGGCAAGACCTCCGCGAGTGTCGAGGACATCCTGCGCGAGGAGCTCGTCACCCTCGTCGACCCGTCCATGGACCGCAGCCTCAACGTGGCTCGCCACGAGGGGCGGCCGGGAGTCGTCCTCGTCGTCGGGGTCAACGGCACCGGCAAGACGACCACGGTCGGGAAGCTCGCCCGCGTTCTCGTCGCGGAAGACAAGCAGGTCGTGCTCGGCGCCGCCGACACCTTCCGGGCAGCCGCGGCGGAGCAGCTGACCACCTGGGGTGAGCGGGTCGGTGTGCCTGCCGTGCGTGGTCCCGAGGGCAGCGACCCGGCCTCCGTCGCCTTCGAGGCAGTCAAGACCGGTGTCGAGCAGGAGGCGGACGTCGTCATCGTCGACACCGCCGGCCGGCTTCAGAACAAGGCCGGCCTGATGGACGAGCTCGGCAAGGTGCGCCGGGTGATCGAGAAGCAGGCGCCGGTCAGCGAGGTGCTCCTCGTCCTCGACGCGACGACCGGCCAGAACGGCATGGTCCAGGCGCGCGTCTTCAGCGAGGTCGTCCAGGTGACCGGGATCGTGCTGACGAAGCTCGACGGCTCGGCCAAGGGCGGCATCGTCGTGGCCGTCCAGCGCGAGCTCGGCGTGCCGGTGAAGCTCGTGGGCATCGGCGAGGGCCCCGACGACCTCGCGCCGTTCGAGCCCGAGGCGTTCGCCGACGCTCTGCTCGGCAAGACGTCCTAGGGTCCGGGGCGCCCGAGCGGCGCGAGCCTCGTCCTCGTCCAGGTACGGGAGAGCGAAGTGGAAGAGACCTCGGCCGTCCTGCTCGTCGTCGGCTCGACGGTCTTCGGCATCGGCGCGTCACTCGGCGTGCCGAGCGTCTTCACCACGTCCAACCGTGAGGTGAGACGAGAGCTGCTGGCTCGTGCACAGGACGCGGTGGAGGTCGCGCTACCCCTGTCACGCACCTCGGCGAGCTGCCCGGATCCGGCCGTTCGTCTTCTATGTGCTGCTGACCGTCGTCGGCGTCGCCGTCCTCGTCGGGTAGACGGACGCCGCCGGCGCAACCGGTGCCACCGGCGAGCGGCTCGTGCTAGTCCGCCACGATCCCGCGGATCGTCAGCTCCACGAGCTCCGGGACGTCCTCGAGGCCGGGGAGGGGCCGGTTGGTGATCGTGCGCATGGCGATCAGCCCGCCGAGCCACTGCACGCAGACGTCGAGGTCGACGTCCTTGCGGATCTCGCCGCGCTGCATGGCACGCAGGTACATCTGACGGGCTTGGTCCTCGGCGCGCTCGGTCGCCTTCCGGTACAAGGCGGCGATCCGCTCGTCGCGGACGGACTCGGCGATCGACATCTTCACGTACGCCGACCCCTCCGGTGAGTGGACGAAGCCCAGCACCGAGCGGAAGCTCTCGGCGAGGTCGCCGCGGAGCGAGCCGGTGTCGACGTCGGGGATCTCGACGGAGTACAGCCTCTCCATCGCCGCGACCGCGAGGTCGTCCTTGCTCGGCCAGCGGCGGTAGACGGTCGCCTTGCCCACACCTGCCTCGGCCGCGACGTGGTCGACGGTCATCCGCTCGAAGCCGCTGTGGCGGAGCAGCCTGGCGGCGGCCTCGATGATGCGCTCGTCGGTCTTCGGGTCGCGCGGGCGACCGCGCCTCCGGCGTACCGGCTGCTCACTGGTCGTGGGCTGCGGGTCGGGGGTCATGCCAGCCAACGATACCGAGGTATCCGGAACTCGAAAGGCCTTACTGGTCGGAAATTCCGTCATGTACCTGTAACACGGCGTCCGGAGACGTCACGCAGGTGCAACATCGAGCGCCGCTGTGCGAAACGTGCCGCCGCGAAGGTTCTTGCCAACCGGGTGGGAGCCTCCGACAGCGTGGTCGCGATCGGTTCCGCCCTCACCGAGAAGCAACTCTGGAGGTTCCATGGACACCGGCCACGCAGCCTGGGTTCTCACCTCCGCGTCCTTGGTCCTGTTGATGACGCCGGGTCTGGCGTTCTTCTACGGCGGTATGACGCGGTCCAAGTCCGTCCTCAACATGATGATGATGTCCTTCGGCGCCATGGGCATCGTCACCGTGGTCTACATCCTGTGGGGATGGTCGATGTCGTACGGCACCGACGCGCTCGGCGACGGCAAGGCCGGCCTCTTCGGCAACCCGTTCGACCTGTTCGGTCTCGAGGGCATCGACGCGGGGGCCTACATCAGCGTGGCCTTCCAGCTGACCTTCGCGATCATCACCGCGGCCCTCATCAGTGGTGCGATCGCCGACCGCGTGAAGTTCTCGACCTGGATGGTCTTCGTGCCGATCTGGGTCACGCTCTCCTACTTCCCGCTCTCCCACATGGTCTGGGGTGGCGGGTTCCTCAGCGGCGCCGAGGGCGCCCTGGCGACCAAGCTCTTCGACGACGTGGTCCCGATCGACTACGCCGGCGGAACGGTGGTGCACATCAACGCCGGTATGGCGGCGCTCGTCCTGGTGCTCGTCATCGGCGCTCGCCGAGGCTTCCGCAAGGAGGTCATGCGGCCGCACAACCTCCCGTTCACGATGCTCGGTGCGGGCCTGCTCTGGTTCGGCTGGTACGGCTTCAACGTCGGCTCGTTCGTCCCGACCGCGACCGCCGGAGTGGCCGGGGAGGGCGGCGCCTTCGTCGACAACTCGGTCCAGTTCGCCACCAACTTCGTCGGTGAGACGGGCCTGGTCTGGGTCAACACGACCGCGGCCACCGCAGCTGCCATGCTCGGGTGGCTGGTCGTCGAGAAGATCCGCGACGGGAAGGGCACCAGCCTCGGTGCCGCGTCCGGTGTCGTCGCAGGTCTGGTCGCGATCACCCCGGCATGCGGTGCGCTGAGCCCGGTCGGCTCGCTCGTGCTCGGCGTGGTCGCGGGTGCGATCGCCGCCGTCGCGGTCGGCCTGAAGTACAAGCTCGGGTACGACGACTCGCTCGACGTCGTGGGCGTCCACCTGGTCGCGGGTCTCGTCGGCACGATCGCCATCGGCTTCCTCGCCACCTCCACCGGTCTCTTCTACGGCGGCGGCTTCGACCAGCTCCTGGTCCAGGTCGCGATCGCGCTCTTCGCGGTGCTGTGGTCGGGCGTGATGACCCTCGTGGTCGCCCTTGCCCTCAAGTACACGATGGGCTGGAGGATCACCGACGAGGCCGAGGTCGAGGGCATCGACCTCGTGGAGCACGGCGAGACCGCCTACGAGTTCGTGTCCCGGTCCGGCGCCGTCCGTGGCTCCGCCGGCACACCGACCCCCGCACCCGTCAAGGCCGAAGGAGTCAACGCATGAAGCTCGTGACCGCGGTGATCAAGCCGCACAGGTGGGAAGAGGTCCGGGAGGCCCTGGAGACCTTCGGGGTGACCGGGATGACGGTCAGCGAGGTCAGTGGCTACGGCCGTCAGAAGGGGCACACGGAGGTCTACCGGGGCGCGGAGTACGACATCTCGCTGGTCCCGAAGGTCCGGGTCGAGATCGTGGTCGAGGACGCCGACGCCGACGACGTGGTGGGCATCGTCGTCAAGAGCGCCCAGACCGGGCGGATCGGTGACGGGAAGGTGTGGGTGGTCCCGGTCGAGAGCGCCGTGCGGGTGCGGACCGGCGAGCGCGACGAAGCCGCCCTCTGACCTGAGGCCTGAGAACCAGGCGGGTGACCGGACGTGACAGAGGTCATGTGTCCCGGACCCGCCTGGTTCACAGCCGTGTAACAAACTCCCGGTCGCTGTCACACGGCTGAAACAGAGCGGCCGTCCGGAGGAAACGTCGGGCCCCGACAGTGTTGCCGCCGTCCCCGCGGAAAGCCGTGGGGCATGACCCGAGGTACCGACTCGCGATGACCGACACCGGCGACACCGCCTGGCTCCTTGCCTCTGCCGCTCTCGTCCTGCTCATGGCGCCCGGACTGGCGCTCTTCTACGGCGGCATGGTGCGCTCCAAGAGCGTGCTGAACATGATGATGATGACCTTCGGCGCGCTGGGCGCGGTGACCGTGGTCTGGGCCCTGGTGGGCTACTCCCTGGCGTTCGGCGACGACCTCGGTCTGGGGCTGTTAGGGGACCCGACGCAGTACCTCGGCCTCTCGTCGCTCATGGAGCCCGGCGCCAACGGCGACAGCACGGTGCCGCTGATCCTCTTCGCCGCCTTCCAGGGCCTGTTCGCCGTCATCACCGGTGCTCTCATCTCCGGGGCCATCGCCGACCGGGCCCGCTTCGGCACCTGGATGGTCTTCGTCTCCGTGTGGACGCTCCTGGTCTACGCCCCGGTCGCGCACTGGGTCTTCGACTTCGACCGCGAGGGCCACCGGGGTGGCTGGCTCGCCAACCAGGTCGGGCTGCTCGACTTCGCGGGTGGGACCGCGGTCGAGATCTGCTCCGGAGCCTCTGCGCTGGCCGTGGCTCTCGTGGTCGGCCGCCGGGTCGGCTTCGGCAGGGACCCGATGCGCCCGCACAACCTGACCCTGGTCATGCTCGGCGCCGGCCTGCTCTGGTTCGGCTGGTTCGGCTTCAACGCCGGCTCCGCCCTGGGCGCGAACCACACCGCCGCGGTGGTGTTCGTGAACACCTTGCTGGCCGGATGCACCGGGGCACTCGCGTGGCTCGCAGTGGAGCGGTTCCGCGACGGGCACGCCACCTCGCTCGGCGCCGCATCGGGACTCGTCGCCGGTCTGGTCGCGATCACGCCGAGCTGTGCCTCGCTCTCACCCCTCGGGGCGATGGCGATGGGCGTGCTGGCCGGCGTGGTCTGCGCGCTCGCGGTGGGGCTGAAGTACAAGCTCGGGTACGACGACTCCCTCGACGTCGTGGGCGTCCACCTCGTCGGGGGACTCGTGGGCACCTTCGGGATCGGCCTCCTCGCGACGGCCATTGCGCCGGCGGGCGTCGACGGCCTGTTCTACGGCGGAGGCGCAGCGCAGCTGGGCAAGCAGCTCCTGGGCGGCTGGACCGTGCTGGTGTTCGCTTTCGCGGTGTCGTACGTGCTGGCGAAGGTGCTGGACGCGACGATGGGCTTCCGGGTGGAAGAGGAGCACGAGGTCAGCGGCATCGACCTGGTCGTCCACGCGGAGACGGCGTACGACCTGCACGCCACCGCGGGCACCCGTACCGGTGGCACAGTTCTCGGAAGCAGCGCACACAGGAGCACGGAGAGGAACGTCGAAGGATGAAGCTCGTGACCGCGGTGATCAAGCCGCACAAGTGGGAGGACGTCAGGGAGGCCCTGGAGACCTTCGGGGTGACCGGGATGACGGTCAGCGAGGTCAGTGGCTACGGCCGTCAGAAGGGGCACACGGAGGTCTACCGCGGCGCGGAGTACGACATCGCACTCGTGCCGAAGATCCGGGTCGAGATCGTGGTCGAGGACGCCGACGCCGACGACGTGGTCGGGATCATCGTCAAGAGCGCCCAGACCGGGCGGATCGGTGACGGGAAGGTGTGGGTGGTCCCGGTCGAGACCGCGGTCCGCGTGCGCACGGGTCAGCGCGACGAGGCGGCCCTGTAGCCGACCATGACCGCCTCCGAACGGCAGGACCGCGTGGACGCCGCCGACGCCCTGTGCTCGGCGGCGTTGACGCAAGCTCTCCGCAACCGGTCCGCCGGCGACGAGGACGACACCGGGATCGCGCTCGTGGCCGTCGGCGGCTACGGCCGCCAGGAGCTCGCGCCGTACTCCGACCTCGACGTGGTCCTGGTCCACACCGAGGAGGCCGACGTGGAGAAGGTCGCAGCCGAGGTGTGGTACCCGCTGTGGGACGCGGGCGCGACGGTCGACCACTCCGTGCGTGCTCTTTCCGGTGTCACCGACGCAGCGAAGCAGGACGTGCGGGTGGCGCTCGGCCTCCTCGACGCCAGGCACCTCGCCGGTGACCCCTCGGTGACGCTGCGCCTGCGGTCCAGCCTGCTGGCGCAGTGGCGGCGCGAGGCAAGGGATCACCTACCGGTGCTGCACGAGATGGTCGAGCGCCGGGTGGAGCGGCTCGGAGAGCTCGCGCACGTGAGCGTCCCGGACCTGAAGGAGTCCGGTGGCGGCCTGCGCGACGCCACCATCCTCAACGCCCTCGTGGCGACCTGGCTCGTGGACGTGCCCCACAGCGACCTCGAACGAAGCCGCCAGGCGCTGCTCGACGTCCGGGACGCCCTGCAGACCGTCGCGGGGCGTGCCTCGGACCGGATCGGCCAGGACATGTGGGACGACCTGGCCGCCGAGCTCGGCCACGAGAGCGCCGGCAGCACCCAGCGGCTGGTGCGCGAGATCGGCCGGCGCATCACCCACATCTCCCGGCTCACCTGGCGCCGTGTGGACGCGGTGCTGTCGCCGGCGGCGGTCGGTCTGCGACGGACTCCGGGACCGGCGATGACGCCGATCGGGCATGGTCTGGCCGTCACCGGCGGCGAGGTCGTCCTGCAACGCCGGGCTGCCGCGTCGGACCCGACGACCCTGCTACGGGTCTCGGCGGAGGCCGCCGAGCGCGGGCACATCCTCTCCCCGCACACGGTCGCGCGCCTGGTGCGTGAGGCCCCGCCCCTGCCGGACCCCTGGCCCGGGGAGGCGCGTGAGCTCCTCGTCCGGCTGCTGGCCGCGGGGCCGGGGCTGCTCCCGGTCTGGGAGACGCTCGACGAGACCGGTGCACTGGACCGGCTCCTCCCGGAGTGGGAGCGCGTGAGGCTCCTGCCCCACGCTTCCGTGGTCCACCGGTTCACCGTCGACCGTCACCAGGTCGAGACCTGCATCGAGGCCTCCCGGCTGATCCGTCGCGTCCCCCGCCCGGACCTGCTGCTCGTCGCCGCCCTCGTGCACGACATCGGCAAGGGCGGGCTGCGGGAGCACAGCGTGGCGGGAGAGCCGGTCGCTGCCGAGCTCGCCAGGCGGCTGGGCTTCTCGGCCCCCGACGTGACCGTGATCGCCACGCTGGTGCGCCGGCACCTGCTGCTCGCCGAGGTGGCCACGACCAGGGACCTCGAGGACCCGGCGACGGTGGAGCACGTCGTCAGCCGCGTGCCCGACCCGCTCACCTTCGACCTCCTCACCGTCCTGACCGAGGCGGACGCGAAGGCGACCTCGGCGAAGGCGTGGACGCCGTGGCGGGCGCAGCTGGTCGGGGCCCTGGCGGCGCGGGTGCGAGCGGTCCTGCGCGAGGGGCCCGACGCCGTGGAGGAGGCCGCGGCCGTCGAGCGGCTCGTCGAGGTGCCCCCGTCCGTGCGCCGGGACAGCTCGGTGGTCGACGTACGCGTGGAGCCCGGCGACCACGGCAGCGAGGTGACCGTCGTCACCGGAGACCGGGTGGGACTGCTGGCGGCCGTGTCCGGGGCCTTCGCCCTGCTCCGCGTGTCGGTGCGCTCCGCGCGCGCCTGGGCCCAGGACGAGTACGCCGTCTCCCGGTGGCTCGTGGACGACGTGCACGTCGACCCGGCGGTCCTTCGCAACCGCGTGGAAGCGGTGCTCGACGGCAGGCTCGACCCGGGGGAGCGCCTGCGTCGTGCGGCGGCGAGCGGCCTCGAGCCCTCGGTCGCGGTGCGGCCGGAGGCGTCCCGCCAGGCGACGGTCATCGAGGTCCGCGTCGAGGACCGCCCCGGGGTCGTGCACCTGGTGTGCCGCTCGCTCGCGGACATCGGGCTCGCGGTCCGCTCTGCGCACGTGGCCACGGTGGGACCCCAGGCCGTGGACGTCTTCTACGTGCAGGAGGAGAGCGCGGGCGCTCTGGGGGACGCGCGCTCGGCCGAGGCGGCCCACGTGATACGGCAGGCTCTCACCGACCCGGTTACCCTTGACCTCTGACCTCCCGGATCGGCCCGACGGCCGGGTGGGTAGCGCACGCCTGCGACGTCGACACGAGGACTGACCACCATTGTTTGCGACTCTCTCTGACCGCCTTGCCGAGACCTTCAAGAACCTCCGTGGCAAGGGGCGGCTCTCGGACGCCGACATCGACGCGACCGCCCGCGAGATCAGGATCGCCCTGCTCGAGGCGGACGTCGCGCTGCCGGTCGTCAAGGAGTTCGTGGCCGCCGTCAAGGAGCGGGCGCGCGGCGAGGAGGTCAGCCAGGCGCTGAACCCCGCCCAGCAGGTCATCAAGATCGTCAACGACGAGCTCGTGACGATCCTCGGCGGTGAGACCCGGCGCCTCCGCTTCGCCAAGAACCCGCCGACCGTGATCATGCTCGCGGGTCTCCAGGGCTCCGGCAAGACCACCCTGGCCGCGAAGCTCGCCCTCTGGCTGAAGAACCAGGGCAGCAGCCCGCTCCTCGTCGCCGCGGACCTCCAGCGGCCCAACGCCGTCAACCAGCTCCAGGTCAACGGCGAGCGGGCCGGCGTGAAGGTGTACGCCCCCGAGCCAGGCAACGGCGTGGGCGACCCGGTGGCCGTCTCCCGCGGCGGTGTGGAGGAGGCGAAGCGCACCCTCCACGACGTCGTGATCGTCGACACGGCCGGCCGGCTCGGTCTCGACGAGGAGATGATGCAGCAGGCCCGCGACATCCGTGACGCGGTCAAGCCCGACGAGGTGCTCTTCGTCGTGGACGCGATGATCGGTCAGGACGCGGTCAACACGGCGCAGGCCTTCCTCGACGGGGTCGGGTACGACGGCGTCGTACTCACCAAGCTCGACGGCGACGCCCGAGGCGGCGCGGCCCTCTCGGTCGCCTCCATCACGGGCAGGCCCGTCATGTTCGCCTCGGCGGGCGAGAAGCTGACCGACTTCGACCTGTTCCACCCCGACCGGATGGCCTCGCGCATCCTCGACATGGGCGACATGCTCACCCTGATCGAGCAGGCCGAGAAGGCGTTCGACCAGGAGCAGGCTGCGAAGGCGGCCGCGAAGCTCACCGGCCAGGGCGGCGACTTCACGCTCACCGACTTCCTCGAGCAGATGCAGCAGATCCGCAAGATGGGGTCGCTGACCAAGATCATGGGGATGCTGCCCGGGATGGGGCAGTTCCGGGAGCAGCTCGAGAACTTCGACGAGCGCGAGATCGACCGGATCCAGGCGATCATCCAGTCGATGACCCCCGCCGAGCGGGAGAACCCGAAGATCATCGACGGCTCGCGCCGCGCGCGCATCTCTCGCGGTTCGGGCACCCAGGTCTCCGACGTCAACCAGCTCGTCGACCGCTTCTTCGAGGCCCGCAAGATGATGATGTCGATGGCCAAGGGCGGCGGGATCCCGGGGATGCCTGGCATGCCAGGGATGCCCGGGATGGGCATGGGCAAGCGCGGAAAGGCCAAGCAGGCCCCGAAGAAGGGCAAGGCCAAGCGCGGCTCGGGGAACCCCGCGAAGCGGGCCCAGCAGGAGAAGGCGGCGGCCCAGAAGGCGACGACCGGGCAGGGCGCGAACCCCTTCGGTCTTCCCGCGGGCCAGGACAACGGGAAGCCCGAGGACTTCGAGCTCCCCGCGGAGTTCTCGAAGTTCCTGCCGAAGCAGTAGGTCCGCACCGCCCGGACCAAGGCGGCATTCGGTAGCGTCGGGCGCCATGAGCGCACTGAAGTTCCGCGGCATCGTCCTGCCCGAGGGGGAGGCGCGAGACCTGTACGTCGTCGACGGCCGAGTCACCTACGAGCCGCAGGCCTCCGCCGAGCTCGTGGCCGAGGGCTGGATCGTGCCGGGCCTCGTCGACGCCCACTGCCACATCGGCCTCGACGCCGACGGCGCGGTCCCCGAGGACGTCCAGGAGGAGCAGGCGATCACAGACCGCGACGCCGGAACCCTGCTGATCCGCGACTGCGGCTCGGCGGCCGACACCTCGTGGATCCACGAGCGCGACGACCTGCCACGGCTGATCCGGGCCGGACGGCACCTGGCTCGCAGCAAGCGCTACATCCGCAACTACGCCCACGAGATCGAGCCCGAGCAGCTGTCCGAGTACGTCGCCCAGGAAGCCGAGCGGGGCGACGGCTGGGTGAAGCTGGTCGGGGACTGGATCGAGCGCGACGCCGGCGACCTCACCCCGTCCTGGCCCGGTGACGCGCTCGACCAGGCGATGAAGGTCGCGCACGACCGGGGCGCTCGCGTCACCGCCCACGTCTTCGGCGAGCAAGCGCTCCCGGACCTGATCAACGCGGGCATCGACTGCATCGAGCACGGCACCGGCCTCGACCAGAGCCTGATCGACACCATGGTCGCCAACGATGTGGCCCTCGTGCCGACGGTGCGCCAGCTCGAGAACTTCCCCGAGCTACGCGGCGGCGGGGGAGGCGAAGTTCCCCAAGTACGCCGAGCACATGCGCTCCCTCTTCGCCCGCCGACGCGAGACGATCGGGGCCGCGCACGAGGCCGGGGTCCGGATCTACGCGGGCACCGATGCCGGGGGAGTGCTCCCGCACGGCCTCATCGGGGAAGAGGTCCTCGAGCTCGCGACCTACGGGCTCAGCCCGGAGGACGCGCTCGGGGCGGCGTCGTGGCGGGCTCGCGAGTGGCTCGGGCTCGACGGCACGCTGGCCGAGGGCACCGCGGCGGACTTCGTCGTGTTCGACAGCAACCCGCTCGAGGACCTGCGAGTGCTGAAGGCTCCCGCGAGGATCGTGCTGCGGGGCGCGGTGGTCGCCTGAGGGCCCACCCCGCGAGCTCAGCCCAGGACCTCGGCGGGCAGCCGCACCGACGCCTGCGTCGCGCGATGCCCCGGATCTCGCGCGACCCTCGTCGGTGTGCTCCAGAAGTCGCCTGCGTAGTAGCCGTTGTGCCGGTGGACAGCGCGGTCGAAGGTGCCGGTCTCTTCCTCGATTGCGTACGACATGGGGTGCCTCCAGGTGGTGTGCTTCGGTCGATGTGGCCCACCGTGCACCGACCACCTGACCGCGGGCTTACCCGATCCTTCCCTCGCGTGTCGAGGCTCTGTCAGTCGCCGGTCATTGGACCCGGCGCCGGGTGCCGCCGGCTCGATTGGAGACGGGGCGGGACTGTCTGGCAGAATGACCGACCGAGTCATGCGTGCCCGGACCCTCTCACCCGGTCGCGCCTGACACAGCGCAGCGGTCTCGCCCTGGCCCCACGTGGTGCGGGACGCTCACCAACTCACAAGTTCTCAAGGAGACACCACACCCGTGGCAGTCAAGATCCGTCTGAAGCGCATGGGCAAGATCCGTGCGCCGCACTACCGTGTCGTCGTCGTCGACTCCCGCAAGAAGCGTGACGGCAAGGTCATCGAGGAGATCGGCAAGTACCACCCCAAGGAGGAGCCCTCGCTGATCGAGGTCGAGTCCGAGCGGGCGCAGTACTGGCTCGGTGTCGGCGCCCAGCCGAGCGAGGCCGTTGCCGCGATCCTCAAGGTCACCGGCGACTGGCAGAAGTTCAAGGGTGAGCCCGGTGCCGAGGGCACCCTGAAGACGGCCGCGCCCAAGCGCGACAAGGCCGAGATCTTCAACGAGGCCCTGAAGGAGGCCGCCAGCGAGCCCAAGGCCGAGGCGGTGACCAAGAAGGCCAAGAAGGCGGAGGCCAAGGAGGAGGCTCCCAAGGAGGAGGCTCCCGCTGCGACCGAGACCCCGGCCGCCGAGACCCCTGAGGTCGCGACCGAGAAGGCCGAGGGCGAAGAGGCCAAGGCTGCCGACGCCGAGGCTCAGGCCGAGGACAAGGCCTGATCGCGATGCTGGCCGAAGCGCTCGAGCACCTGGTCCGGGGCATCGTCGACAACCCTGACGACGTCACCGTGCGCGACAAGCAGCTGCGCCGCGGCTCGCTCCTCGAGGTCCGCGTGAACCCCGAGGACCTGGGCAAGGTGATCGGCCGCGGCGGGCGCACCGCGACCGCGATCCGCACCGTGTTGGGTGCGCTGGCCGGCCGCGGCGGGGTCCGGGTCGACTTCGTCGACGTGGACCGTCGGCGCTGACAAGTCCCAGCACAAGGCTCGTCATGAGTGGGGAGGCCACACCGGCCTCCCCACTCGTGCGTTCCAGCGATGTACGAGAGCCGACGGTGTCAGGACACCATCGGCACGGGTGCCCCAGGACACCGTCGCAACAGTCTCGGCGGCAGCCGGGGAGGAGAGGGTCTATGGCAGGGACCGAGGTCGTGGTCGGCCGCATCGGCAAGGCCCACGGCATCAAGGGCGAGGTCTCGGTGGAGCTGCGCACCGACGAGCCGGAGCGCCGCTTCGCGCCGGGCTCCGTCCTGCGCACCCAGGCGCCCCTCGGCGGGGGGCCGCACGGCCCCGACCGGCCCGCCGCGCTCACCGTCAGGTCGGTGCGCTGGCACCAGTCGCGGCTGCTCGTGACCTTCGAGGAGGTCCGCGACCGCAACGTCGCCGAGGCGGTCCGCGGCCTGCTGCTCGCCGTGGACGTCGACCCCGCCGAGTCGCCCGAGGACCCGGAGGAGTTCTACGACCACCAGCTGGTGGGGCTGCGGGTGGTGACCACGACCGGCGCGGACGTGGGCGAGCTCGCCGAGGTCCTGCACGGCCCCGCGCAGGACCTGCTGTCGGTGCGGGCCGACGACGGTCGGGAGGTCCTCGTGCCCTTCGTCACCCGCCTGGTCCCCGAGGTCGACCTCGCCGGGGGCAGGATCCTCGTGGAGGACGTGCCGGGTCTGCATCTCCTCGGCCGTCGAGGACGAGGAAGGCGGCGCCTGAGCATGCGCATCGACGTCGTGTCGATCTTCCCCGACTACCTCGCGCCGCTGGGGCTGTCCCTGGCCGGCAAGGCCCAGGCGTCCGGGCTGCTCGACGTGCACGTCCACGACCTGCGCCGGTGGACCCACGACCGCCACCACACCGTGGACGACACCCCGTACGGCGGGGGCGCCGGCATGGTGATGAAGCCCGAGCCGTGGGGCGAGGCGCTCGACGAGGTCACCGCCGGGGGAGAGGGCGAGCCGTTGCTGCTCGTCCCCACCCCGTCGGGGGAGCGGCTCACGCAGCCCATGGCCGAGGAGCTCAGCCGTGAGCAGTGGCTGGTGTTCGCGTGTGGCCGCTACGAGGGCATCGACCAGCGCGTGATGGAGCACTACCGGGGCCGGATGCGCGTGCGCGAGGTCTCGATCGGCGACTACGTCCTCAACGGCGGCGAGGTCGCCGCGCTGGTCGTGGTGGAGGCCGTCGTACGCCTGCTGCCTGGCTTCATGGGCAACCCGGAGTCCCTGGCCGAGGAGTCGCACGGCGGCGACGGGCTGCTCGAGTACCCCGTGTACACCAAGCCGCCGACCTGGCGCGGGCTCGACGTCCCCGAGGTGCTGTTCAGCGGCCACCACGCCCAGATCGCGCGCTGGCGCCGCGACGAGGCGCTTCGGCGTACGGCGGAGCGTCGACCCGACCTCATCGCCGAGATGCCGCCGGAGGCACTCAGCGAGCGGGACCGCGAGGTCCTCGCCGATTTCACCCCTGAGTGAGCGCTGTGGCAGACTTGACCCTCGGTCCTGCGCATCACGGCTGCACGCACGCCTACCCGGCCGCGTGAGCCGACGGTCCACCTGCCACAGGGGGCGCGCCGTGTGATGACCCCAAGCTGTCATTGGGGGGACCACCATCGATCCCGCAAGTCCAGCACACCGTGGGTGACCTGTGGCGCCGACGAGGAGACATCATGACCAACGCCATCGACACGCTCGCAGCCTCGGTGAAGCGCGACGACATCCCCGCCTTCCGCGCCGGTGACACCCTCAAGGTGCACGTCAAGGTCGTCGAGGGCAACCGCTCGCGCATCCAGGTCTTCCAGGGCGTCTGCATCCGCGTCCAGGGCTCCGGCGTCGGCCGCACCTTCACCGTCCGCAAGGTCTCCTTCGGCGTCGGCGTCGAGCGCACCTTCCCGCTGCACTCCCCGATCTTCGACAAGATCGAGGTCGTGACCCGCGGTGACGTCCGTCGCGCCAAGCTGTACTACCTGCGCAACCTCCGCGGCAAGGCCGCCAAGATCAAGGAGAAGCGCGAGGCGACGCCCGCCAGCTGACCTGGCGTTGGCTAGGCTCACTTCGTGACCGACGACGCACCGCAGAACGTGGACCGCGACTCCCTCACCGGGTCGCGGTCCTCTGCTTCACAGGCCCCTTTGCCCGGCGAGGCCACTCGGGCCGTCCAGGCCGACGCGAAGGCAGGCCGGACGCCGCCGCCCCGCCGCGGGCGGGACCGCAAGCAGCTGCCGATCTGGCAGGAGATGCTGCTGCTCGTGGGCATGGCGCTCGTGCTCGCGGTCATCATCAAGGCCTTCTTCGTCCAGGCCTTCTACATCCCGTCGGGATCCATGAACGACACCCTCGTCCTCGACGACCGGATCCTCGTCCAGAAGGTCTCCTACTGGGCCGGCGAACCCGAGCGGGGGGACGTCGTCGTCTTCTCGGACCCCGGCGGCTGGCTCGGCCCGGCCGAGGTGCGCACGGCCGACAACCCGGTGGCCCGGGGGCTCGAGACGTTCGGTCTCTACCCGACCGGCGGCCACCTGGTGAAGCGCGTCATCGGCGTCGGCGGCGACCGCGTCGTCTGCTGCGACGAGGACGGTCACATCACCGTCAACGGGGCCCCCCTCCAAGAGGGCTCCTACCTTGCCCGGGGGGAGAAGCCGTCACTGATCCGGTTCGACGTCAAGGTGCCGGAGGGCTACATCTGGGTCCAGGGCGACAACCGCTCGAACTCCGCCGACTCGCGGGTCCACCTCGGTGACCCCGGCGGCGGGTTCATCCCGGTCGACGACGTCGTCGGCAAGGTCTTCGCGGTCGTGTGGCCCTGGGACCACGCCAAGATGATGGAGCGCCCGGCAACGTTCGACTCGGTGGGCGCTGCGCCATGAGCGTGCTGCCTCGTGGCCTCACCATCCGCCGCGACGCAGGCCTCTACGGCTACGAGCGGGCACTGCGCCGGGCCGGCCTCGACCCGATCGCCGGTGTCGACGAGGCGGGCCGTGGCGCGTGCGCCGGCCCTCTGGTCGCGGCAGCGGTGATCCTTCCCGAGGGGCGCCGGGGGGAGATCCCGGGCCTCGCGGACTCCAAGCTGTTGACCCCGCTCGCGCGCGAGCGCTGTTACGAGCAGGTGCTCCGCCGCGCGCTCTCCTGGTCCGTCGTGGTGATCGAGTCCGAGGAGTGCGACCGGATCGGCATGCACGTCGCCAACGTCGAGGCGTTGCGCCGCGCGCTGGCACGGCTCGACGTGCGCCCGTCGTACGTGCTCACCGACGGCTTTCCCGTGGACGGGCTCGAGGTCCCCGGTCTCGCGGTGTGGAAGGGCGACCGTGTGGTGGCCTGCATCGCGGCTGCCTCCGTCGTGGCCAAGGTGACGCGAGACCGGTTGATGGGCGAGCTGCACACGGTCTACCCGGAGTACGACTTCGCCACGCACAAGGGGTACGTCACCAGCAGCCACACTGCGGCGCTCGAGGAGCACGGCCCCTGCCCGGCGCACCGTCGTCGGTTCGTCAACGTGCGGCGAGCGGCCGGACTCAGCGACAATGGACGAGACGTTGGCAACCCCATGCCGGTTCTGGAAGCGGAGGATGCACGATGAGCGCCGAGGATCTCGAGAAGTACGAGACCGAGATGGAGCTCCAGCTCTACCGCGAGTACAGGGACGTGGTGGGGATCTTCAAGTACGTCGTGGAGACTGACCGTCGGTTCTACCTGTGCAACCAGGTCGAGGTGAAGGCGCGCACAGAGGCCGGCGACGTCTTCTTCGAGGTGTCGATGACCGACGCGTGGGTCTGGGACATGTACCGACCCGCGCGGTTCGCGAAGAACGTCAAGGTCCTCACCTTCAAGGACGTCAACGTCGAGGAGCTCAGCCAGAGCGACCTCGAGCTCCCCAAGGGCTGATTTCTTTACTTTTCCCTTGTTTCACCCCCATGTGAGGTGGGTAACTTCCCGGCTTGTCCGGACGACCGTTTCGTCCTGATGTAGACGCCCGACAGTTCTCGGGCTGCTGGCGTCACCACCTTGAGCAGTGAGTCGGGGGCTTCTGCTGACCGGTCCTTGGGAGGGGACCGGGTTGAGTCAGTCTTTGGGAGGGGACGACTTGATGAGCAGCAACCCCGGCGTGCGTGCGCGCCTGCAGCACCGGAGGGACCAGCGTGGCGCCATCGTCGTCGAGGCCGCACTCGTCATCTCGTTCATCCTGATCCCGCTCCTCGTCGGGGTGCTGACCCTCGGTGAACGCCTGTGGCAGGCCCAGAAGAAGGACCCCTACGAGCCGCGGATCGCCTCCTCACAGATCGTCGGCCCGTTCTCGTGCGGCGACCTCGTGTCGCGCGTCCAGACCACCGTCGCCAACAACATCGCGGGGCTCGGCGTACCGATCGACCCGAGCTGGGTCAGCGCACAGATCGTCGAGATCGTGCCCGACGTCGGCGTCCTGGTCGAGGTGAAGGTCACCGTGCCCCCTCCCGACGGCACGGGTGACCCGATCGTCACGGATGCCTCCATCCAGCTCGAGAACGCCACCGTCACCACGAGCGTCTGCGGATGATGAGGGCCGTGCTCGCCCGGAGGGGCCGTTCTCGCGACGAGGCCGGCGCGATCGCGGTCATCTCCGCGATCGTCGCGGTCGTCCTCATGCTCATCTCCGCCTTCGTCATCGACATCGGCAGCACCTGGGCCAGGCGCGGAGACCTCCAGGTCCAGGCGGACAGAGCGGCCCTCCTCGCCGCGCGCCATCTGCCCGCGACGGACGACGCGACCCGGACGAACGCAGCCAGGTACGTCGCCTACTACTTCGCCTGCCACACGCTGCCGGGGCAGAAGCAGCTCAACCCCGAGATCCCGTCCTGCCCCTCGGGCACGTCGCCCAGCTCCCCGGCGATCCTGACCTACGCGCAGCAGCTGCTCGCCAACGGCGCCGTCACCTTCCCGAAGAGCACGCAGATCAAGGTCGTCACGCCGCAGGCGCGCATCGACTACGGCTTCGGCAAGCTGGCCGGCGTCGACGGGACCACCCAGCGCAAGATGTCCATCGCCCAGGTGAGCTCACCCGGGAGCCTCGTGCCGATGGGGCTCTCCCTGCCGTGCCTGCTCAGCGCCGCCGGCAACGTGCCCAACGCCGGAGACGCGCTGACGGGCATCCTGCCGATCAACTACGTCACCACGGGGCCGCTGGCACCGAGCGCCACCCCTGGCCCGACCGTGTGGCCCGCCTCCTACGCCACCACTGCCGGCAGCCCGGCGCTGTCCTCCGTGAACACCGTCCCGGATCCGGTCGTCTCGGGCTCCCCAGCCGCGACCTTCACCCTGACCGGTTCGAGCTGGGGAGTCCTCGGCGACGTCCAGGTGTTCTTCCACAAGGGTCCCGACACCGGCACACCGGTCCAGGCCGCCTCGCTCAACCTCCCGGTCGTCGACGCCGTGACGGGGACCGCCACAGCCACCGGAGTGCTCCCCGACACCGTGATGCAGGACCCGGGAGCCTGGGAGATCAAGGTAGGGGTCGTGCAGACCCTGGGAGGCACCCGTCAGTGGTCCGCCCCGATCTCCTTCGACGTGACCGCGGCCGCCGGGGCCACCGAGGCGATCGGATGCGGACGCCTCCTGGACAGCCCGCGCGCGGGAGAGACCGACCCCGCGCTCGCGCTCGCGCGCAACCTCAAGGAGGGCCTCGACCACAACCTCGTGAACCACCCGAACCTGGTGTCGGTCAGCGCGCCGGACCTGACCGGGGACGATGCGGTGGCGCTGGCGTCCGACCCGACCAACCTGTTCGCGTGCTCCGGCACGCCGCCCCACGTCCTCGACGTCCCCAACCCGGGCGGCACGCCCAACTGCGTACGGCTCCAGGGCGATGACGCCTGGGTGGCGGACTCCTTCACCGACGGAATGCTCGGGGCGGAGAGCGGAGGCGTCGCGGGCCGTCTCGTGTGCTCGTCCACGCGGCCGTGCACGGGGCCCACCGCGACGGTCCGGGGCGTGCAGATCAACGACGACACCTTCGACCAGTTCGTAGTGGACCCCAGCATCCTGCGCGACAAGCTGTTCTTCGGTCTCAGCAGCTACATCACGAACGGCCTGCCCGTCGTCACCCCGGAGAACGCCCTCGACCCCGACATCTACAAGTCTCACCGGTTCATGTGGGTGCCGGTCATGAGCTCTCCGCTGACTCCCACGTCGGGCGGCGACTACCCGGTCCTCACCTTCCGGCCGATCTTCATCACCCAGGACGCCCCGTCGGGCTGGACGCCGTACGACATGCTGTGGGACGAGCTCAGCACGGTCATGAGCTCGCTCGGCCTGACCCAGGACAACGTCCAGCACGGCCTGCTGATGAGCCCGGACGGCCAGACACTGAAGGCGGTTCGCTTCATGACGATGGAGCCGACGTCGCTTCCCCTCGTGGCCGACGACTGGGACGGTCCCACCACCGACTACGTCGGCGTCGGGCCGAAGCTCGTGAAGCTGGTCAAGTGATGCGCCGACTCAGTCCCCTCGTCCTCGCTCACCGAATCGCGCGCAACCTCGCGCACTACCTCGCCAGTGACTCCCTGGGCAGAGTGAGAAGCGGCCGCACCGAGCGGGGGGCTGCGGCTCTCGAGTTCGGCCTGGTCCTGCCCCTGGTGATGCTGGTGATCTTCGGGGTCATCCAGTACGGCTACCACTTCTGGTCTCTCGAGACCGGCGCGGCGGCCGCGCGCGAGGCGGCACGAAGGCTGATCGTGGGCACCGACTGGGGGTGCACCCAGGCCGAGGCCATCCAGGACGCCGAAGGTCCCGCTGTGGGCTCGGGGACGCCCGTGGTGACCCGGCGCTACCACACCGAGGGCGGCGCCACCCAGGCCGCGCCGGTCGTCGGGTCCCTCGTGACGGTGACGGTCACGTTCCAGTCGCTCGACCTGGGCATGCCGTTCCTGCCGCTGCCCAACAACGGGGTCGTCACCGAGACCGGGGTCGGCCGGATCGAGATGGTCCCTCCGCAGCGTCTGGCCTGCGACACCTCCCAGAACACGGTCGTCGGCGGGACGTACTGACCACCAGGCAGGACCTACCGGGCTACCTGGTTGCCCGGCGGTCGGGCCGGCTTTCGTCCACAGCCGATCGTCGGCCAGGATCCTCCACACTGTGGCGCTCGGGGTCGGGGGAGTGGGGTCGTTCTGCGCGAGCCTTCGGGCAGGAGGTTCGCGATGACGACAACTGCACGACAGCGCTCCGCCCTCGGAGCGTACGGCGAGACCCTTGCCGCAAGGCACCTCATCGAGCAGGGGATGGTCCTTCTCGACAAGAACTGGCGGTGTGCCCTCGGCGAGGTCGATCTCGTGCTGCGGGACGGACGAGTCCTCGTCGTCTGCGAGGTGAAGACCCGGTCGTCCCTCGCCTACGGCACACCCATCGAGGGCGTCACCGAGCAGAAGGCGGCCCGCCTACGCCGCCTGGCGGCCCGATGGCTGGCCGACCACGACGTGCGGCCGGCCGAGGTGCGTATCGACATCGTCGGGGTGCTGGTCCCGGCCAGCGGCGACATAGAGGTGGACCATGTCCGGGGGGTGGCCTGATGGGCGTCGCGACCGCCCGGACCATCACGCTCCAAGGCGCCAACGGGCACGTGATCGACGTCCAGGTCGACGTCTCGCAGGGGGTGGTCAAGACGGCCATGGTGGGCCGGCCGGACGCGTCGATCAGCGAGGCACGTGACCGTTGCCGGGCAGCGGTGACCAACAGCGGTTTCGAGTGGCCGGCGACCCGTCGGGTGACGGTCCTCCTCTCGCCGGCGGACCTTCCCAAGCGGGGTCCCCACTTCGACCTTCCGATCGCTGTGGCGACCCTCGCCGCCTCCGGCAAGGTCCCTGTCCGGTCGCTGGAAGGCGTGGTGTTCATCGGTGAGCTCACCCTCGACGGACGACTGCGCGCGGTCCCGGGTGTGCTCCCGATGGCCATGGCGGCGTCGGCTCGCGACATCTCGTGCGTCGTCGTACCCGAGCCGCAGGCGGAGGAGGCCGCCATGATCCCCGGGATGGCCGTGCTCGGTGCCCGCTCGCTCGCCCAGGTGGTGGCACTCCTGCGCGGGGAACCCGTGCCTGACGCACCTCCCGTCGAACCGCTCGCTCCCGGCCCCCTGCTCTCCTGGCGGGGCGAGGACCGGATCGAGGACGTCGACCTCTCCGACGTCCTTGGTATGAGCGAGGCGAAGTACGCCCTCGAGGTCGCGGCCGCCGGTGGCCACCACGTCATGCTCAGTGGCCCCAAGGGCACGGGCAAGACCACACTCGCCGAAAGGCTGCCGGGGCTGCTGCCCGACCTCACGCTGGAGGAGGCCCTCGAGCTCAGCGCGATCTACTCGCTCGCCGGATGCCTCCCCGCGGGGCAGACGGTGATGACCAGGCCGCCGTTCCGGGCTCCGCACCACTCCGCCACCAGGACAGGCATGCTCGGCGGCGGCAGCGGACGCGTCCACCCCGGCGAGGTCAGCCGCGCTCACACCGGCGCGCTGTTCCTCGACGAGTTCCCCTTGTTCCAGGCCGACATCATCGAAGGACTGCGCGAGCCTCTCGAGAGCGGCGAGGTCACGATCGCCCGCGGCGAGGAGATTGCGACCTTTCCGGCGCGCACGATGTTCGTGCTCGCCTGCAACCCGTGTCCCTGCGGCGAGTACCACCCCACGAACCGTGACAACCGCTGTGAGTGCCTCGAGGTGCGCCGCCGCGAGTACCGCCGCAAGATCAGCGGGCCGATCGCGGACCGGATCGACATCATCCGGCACGTGGAGCCGCTGACCCGCACCGAGAAGGACGACCGGTTCGCCAGGAAGGAGTCGTCCGCGACGGTCCGGGCCCGCGTGGCCGCCGCCCGCGAGCAGCAGGCACATCGGTACGCCGGGACCGGCTGGCGTCTCAACAGCGCCGTCCCGGGGCCGGTGCTGCGCGAGCGCTGGCCGTTGCCCCCCGAGGGTGAGCTGCTGGTCGACGACCGGGTGTACGCCGGCACGCTGACCCGTCGGGGAGCGACCAGGGTCCACCGCCTGGCGTGGACGGTGGCCGACCTCCGGGGCGTCGACCGGCCCGGGGCAGCAGAGGTCGACACTGCGTTGCGGCTGCGCTCCGGCGAGCCGCTGATGCTGAGCGCGGTCGAGGCGGTCGCGGGATGAGCGAACGTGTGGCCCGAGTCGCCTTGAGTCGGTTGAGCGAGCCAGGTGACGTCCGGCTGACCACGCTGGTCGGACGTCTCGGCGCCGGCCGCGTCTTCGAGCTGCTCCGCGAGGAGCGGGACGTCGCCGGCGTGTACTCCGACGTCGCCGCCCGGCTGCGAGGCCTCGATCCGGAGCGGGACCTCCAGGAGGCTGCGGCGAAGGGCATCCGTTTCGTGTGCCCCGCGGACGCCGAGTGGCCTGCGGCTCTCGAGGACCTCGACCGCGCCGAGCCGTTGCAGGAGCGGGGAGGGATGCCCCTCGGTCTGTGGGTGAAGGGCCGACATCGGCTCGACGAGGTCTGCCGCAACGCAGCCGCGGTCGTCGGGTCCAGGTCGGCCACGACCTACGGCGCCACGGTTGCCTCGGACATCGGGGCTCACCTGGCGGACAACGGCATGAGCGTCGTCTCCGGCGCGGCGTTCGGGATCGACCAGGCCGCTCACCGAGGGGCGCTTGCCGCGAAGGGTCTGACGGTGGCTGTTCTCGCCTGCGGTGTAGACCGGGCCTACCCGTCGGCCCATCGCAACCTGCTCGACTACATCGCCGACACCGGGCTGGTGGTGTCGGAGCTTCCGCCGGGGTGCTCACCCACGCGAGTCCGCTTCCTCTCGCGCAACCGTCTCATCGCAGCGCTCGGTCGAGGCACCGTCGTGGTGGAGGCGGCGGTGCGCAGCGGCGCCCTCAACACCGCGAACTGGACGACCCGGCTGAACCGCATGCTCATGGGGGTCCCGGGCCCCGTCACCAGTGCGCCCTCGCAGGGTGTCCACGAGCTCATCCGCAGCCGCGGTGCGGCGCTGGTGACGCGCGGTGAGGACGTGCTGGAGCTGCTCTCCCCGAGCGGGTCGTTCATGAGCGAGGTTCCGCAAGGTCCGGTCCTCGTCACGGATCGGCTCACCGACAGGGAGCGGCAGGTGCTCGACGCGGTCCCGGCCACCCGGCCCGCCTGTGCGGACTCCATCGCACGCACAGCAGGGGTCGCCGAGCGGGACGTCCGCGGCGCGATGGTGCGCCTCCACGACCTGGGGCTGGTCGAGCAGACGACAGCGGGGTGGCGGCGCGCGCCGGAGGAGACGCCACGCTGACACGTGACGCGCAGGAAGCGCGGTGGCGGGGCCGCCGAGGCGTAACCTCCCCGTGTGACAAACAGCCGGGAACCGGAGCGAGCCGAGAGCCAGGGCAGCGGCCGCGCGTCCCAGCAGAGCGACCAGGCGGATCCGGCCGAGGCCGAGGAGGGTGCCCGCTCATGCGGCGAGGGCAGCCCTCTGCCGGAGTCGATGGCGGCCGTCCTCGCAACGTACGAGCGTCACCTTATCTCCGAGCGCGACCTGACCCCTCACACGGTCCGCGCCTACATGGGGGACGTCTCGGGGATGCTCGAGCACGCAGCCATGCTGGGGCACATCGAGGTGGCCAGCCTGGACGTGCAGACCCTCCGCAGCTGGCTGGCGAAGCAGCAGACGCTGGGCAAGGCACGCACCACCATGGCCCGCAGAGCCACCGCCGTGCGGGTCTTCACCGCCTGGGCGCATCGGGCCGGCCTCGCTCCGGCTGACCCGGGGGCCCTGCTCGGCTCGCCGAAGGCACACAGGACGCTTCCCCCGGCTCTCCGACGGGACGAAGCCCGCGAGCTCCTGGAGGCAGCTGCAGCCCTGGCCGACGACGGCGGCCCGGTGGGTCTGCGTGACGTCGCGATCCTCGAGCTGCTCTATGCCACCGGCATCCGCGTCGGTGAGCTGTGCGGGCTCGACGTGGACGACGTCGACCACGAGCGTCGGGTCGTCCGGGTGCTCGGCAAGGGCCGCAAGGAGCGCACCGTCCCGTTCGGCCGGCCGGCTGAGAAGGCACTCGACGCGTGGCTCTCGTCGGGCCGACCGCGACTGGCGGTGAACGGGGCCGGCCCTGCGCTCTTCCTCGGCGCACGCGGGCGCCGGATCGACCAACGCGCGGTCCGCTCGATGGTGCACGCGCGGCTTGCCGACGTCCCAGGCGCCCCGGACCTGGGGCCTCACGGGCTCAGGCACACGGCCGCCACGCACCTGCTCGAGGGCGGGGCCGACCTGCGCACTGTCCAGGAGCTGCTCGGACACGCCTCCCTGGCCACCACGCAGATCTACACGCACGTCACCACCGACCGCCTGCGCCAGGCCTACCGTCAAGCGCACCCCCGCGCGTGACCGGCGGCCCGTCCCGTCGAGCAGAATCAGGCCCGTGACCGACCCAGTCCTCGCCTTCGTCGAACCCCGACTGGTGGCCCCCACCCCGCGGCTGTGTGCCTCGTGGCTGGAGTCCCGCGACGAGTGGGGGCGTGGCGTACACCAGGACGGAGCAGGTCTTTGGGTCGCCGAGGACCTCGACCTGGACACGCCCGAGGGATTCGCCGCGTGGATCGAGCGCCTGCGCCGTGAGTCGGATCGCTCGATCCCGCCCGAAGAGGGCAAGGTGCATGCGACGTACTGGTGGATCATCGACGAAGGCGCCTACGTCGGCGCCATCACGCTGCGGCACGGACTCAACGACTTCCTCCTCGAGGGCGGGGGCCACATCGGCTACGGCGTGCGGCCCTCGGCCCGCAAGCGCGGCTACGCGACCTGGGCTCTGCGAGCGGTCCTGCCCGAGGCGCGTGCTCTCGGGCTCGACCGGGTCCTCGTGACGTGCTCGGACGACAACCTCGCCTCGGCGCGCACCATCGAGCGCAACGGCGGTGTCCTCGAGGACGTCCGGGAGACCGAGATCGGTCGCAAACGCCGCTACTGGATCACTCTCTAGGCAGGCGGGGTCCGGAGAAGGGCGCGCCACCCTTGCCTGGCCCTGGAACCGGCAGCCCACCCGGAAGCCCGAAGAACGGGAGCAGCCGAACGGGGCCGGCACCGACCAGCGTCAGTGGGTCGAGGTAGGACTCGCCCTCGATCAGCCCCCAGTGGAGGCAGGTCGTCGGAGCGCAGTGGCTGCCGAACCTCTCCAAGCTGCCGATGGCGTCACCAGCGTCGACGAGGGCGCCCACCTTGACGGTTGCCCGGACCGGCTGGTACGTCGTTCGTGTGGTGCCATGGCTCGACCACGACCACCCCGCGCCCCGCCAGCGACCCCGCGAAGGTGACCCGCCCCGCCGCTGCGGCGCGGACCTGCTGGCCGGGTGCGCCGGCGAGGTCGACGCCGCGGTGACCGGCTCCGTAGGCCGACAGGGGCGGGTCGAACCCGGCGACCACGGCGGGTCGCGGGTCCAGGGGCCACACCCCGGTCGCGGACCCGGGTGACGATCCGGTGAGGCCGGTCGTGGCGAGAAGCAGGCTGATGATGGTGGTCAGGGCAGCGCTCGTCATGCCCCGAGCATCAGGGGGAGCGGCCGTCGTACCAACGGTCTGTTCCGGGGCTGGGGAGAACCCGAGGCGAAGTGCTGCTGTGGACCGAAGACGGCGGTCTCTCGATTCGCTCCATCGGGCTCATCTCGTCTAGACTCGCGGGTGGCAACCCGTGCAAAGAGCACAGGTTGTACTTCGCACGCTCGTCACCGTGACCGAGCCGGATCGTCGGCTCACCCACGGGCGACGTCCTCGTCAGTCCTCTTCGGTCCGCCGCAGGGGTGGGGGCGCGCCGGGCGTCAGGGCAGGGGACACCCGTCTCCCTGCGACAACTGAGAGCGACCCGTTCGCGCGAGTCGACGCACGCGATGACCGAGAGGTCCGCGCGTGCGCGTGCCCGCGTGTGGGGGTCATAGGACCAGGAGGAACGATCGGCATGGCCGTCGTCACCATGCGCCAGCTGCTCGAGAGCGGCGTCCACTTCGGGCACCAGACCCGCCGTTGGAACCCGAAGATGAAGCGCTTCATCTTGACCGAGCGCAACGGCATCTACATCATCGACCTGCAGCAGTCGCTGGCCTACATCGACCGCAGCTACGAGTTCGTCAAGGAGACCGTCGCCAAGGGCGGCACCGTGATGTTCGTCGGCACCAAGAAGCAGGCTCAGGAGGCGATCGCCGAGCAGGCGACCCGCGTCGGCATGCCCTACGTCAACCAGCGTTGGCTCGGCGGCATGCTCACCAACTTCCAGACGGTGCACAAGCGCCTCAAGCGCCTCAAGGAGCTCGACGACATCGACTTCGACAACGTCGCGGGCAGCGGTCGCACCAAGAAGGAACTGCTGCACATGAAGCGCGAGAAGATCAAGCTCGACAAGACCCTCGGCGGCATCCGCGACATGACCCGCACCCCGTCCGCGGTGTGGGTCGTCGACACCAAGAAGGAGCACCTCGCCGTCGAGGAGGCCCGCAAGCTCGGCATCCCGATCATCGGCATCCTGGACACCAACTGCGACCCCGACGAGGTCGACTACCCGATCCCGGGCAACGACGACGCGATCCGCGCGGTCTCCCTGCTGACCCGCGTCGTCGCCGACGCCGTGGCCGACGGCCTCATGGCCCGCTCGGGCGCCAAGTCGGGCGAGGCCGCCGACCGGCGCCGAGCTCGGCGCCGAGGAGCCGCTGGCCGAGTGGGAGCGGGAGCTCCTCCAGGGTGACGCCGACAAGGCCGCCGTCGCGGCGACCGGTGGAGACGCCGCCACCGAGACCCCGGCCGCCGAGTCGACCGGTGCCGCCTCCGAGGCCACCGAGGCCGCCGCTCCGAGCGACGCCCCCGTCAGCGGCGACGCCGAGGCCGAGAAGGCCTGACGAACCGCAGGTGAGGTTGGGTACGACGGTCGCCTGACCGTCGTACCCACCCGCCACCGGCCCGCGGCCCTGCCGCACCCACCGACCACCCCCCACAACACGAGGGACGAAAGAGACTCATGGCGAACATTTCCGCCGCAGACGTCAAGCGGCTCCGCGACCTCACGAGCGCGGGCATGATGGACAGCAAGAAGGCCCTCGAGGAGGCCGACGGCGACTTCGACAAGGCCGTCGAGATCCTGCGCATCAAGGGCGGCCAGAAGGCTGCGAAGCGTGGCGCCGAGCGCACCGCCTCCGCCGGGCTCGTCGCGACCGCGGGCACCGCGCTCGTCGAGCTGAACTGCGAGACCGACTTCGTCGCCAAGAGCGACGAGTTCGTCGCGGTCGCGCAGCAGATCGCCGAGGCCGCCGACGAGGCCAAGCCCGCCGACGCCGAGGCCCTCAAGGGCGTCAAGCTCGGTGACACGACGGTCGGCGAGACCGTCGAGGGCCTCGCGGTCAAGATCGGCGAGAAGATCGAGCTCGGTCGCGTCGCGGTGTTCGACGGCCCCGTCGGCCACCTACCTGCACCGCCGCGCGGCCGACCTGCCGCCGGCCGTCGGCGTGCTCGTCGAGTACGAAGGCTCCAACGAGGACGCCGCCCGCGGCGCCGCCATGCAGATCGCCGCGATGCGCCCGCAGTTCGTGACCCGCGACGAGGTTCCCGAGGACGTCGTCGCCAAGGAGCGCGAGATCGCCGAGGCCACGGCCCGCGAGGAGGGCAAGCCCGAGCAGGCGCTGCCCAAGATCGTCGAGGGTCGCCTCAACGGCTTCTTCAAGGACGTCGTCCTGCTCGACCAGCCCTCCGTCCAGGACAGCAAGAAGAGCGTGCAAGGCCGTCCTCGACGAGGCCGGGGTCACCGTCAAGCGGTTCGCCCGCTTCGAGGTCGGGGCCTGATCAACTAGGGTTCAGCCGAAGACGAACGAACGTAGGAGGCCGGTCCGTGGAGCTTGCAACAGCATCTGACGGACCGGCCTTCTCGTCTGCACCCACCACAGCTCGGTCGCGAAGGGAAACAGTGTGACGGCGTACAAGCGGGTCCTTCTCAAGCTCTCCGGTGAGGTCTTCGGCGGTGGCAGGATCGGCGTCGACCCCGACGTGGTGAACCAGATCGCCCGGGAGATCGCCGACGTCGTGCGCTCGGGCGTCCAGGTCGCCGTCGTCGTCGGCGGCGGCAACTTCTTCCGCGGCGCCGAGCTGCAGCAGCGCGGTATGGACCGCGACGCGCGCCGACTACATGGGCATGCTCGGCACCGTGATGAACTGCCTGGCGCTGCAGGACTTCCTGGAGAAGCAGGGCGTCGAGACCCGCGTGCAGACCGCGATCACCATGGGCCAGGTCGCCGAGCCGTACATCCCGCGGCGCGCGATCCGCCACCTCGAGAAGGGCCGCGTGGTCATCTTCGGCGCCGGCGCCGGCATGCCGTACTTCTCCACCGACACGGTCGCCGCGCAGCGCGCGCTCGAGATCGGCGCCGAGGTGCTCCTGATGGGCAAGCAGGGCGTCGACGGCGTCTACGACGCCGACCCGCAAGCTCCACCCGGACGCCGTGAAGTTCGACAGCCTCACCTACGACGAGTTCCTGGCCCGGGGGCTCAAGGTCGCCGACGCCACCGCCGTTCAGCCTCTGTCGTGACAACGACCTCCGCATGATCGTGTTCAACTTGTCCGAGGAGGGCAACATCGCCCGGGTCGTTGCGGGTGAGAAGATCGGTACGACGGTCTCGCGGACCGTCTGACGCGTTCCCAGGGCCTGCGGGGCGGCCCGAACCGAGCCCCACCGACGTGCAACGGACGAACAAGGAGCAGCCGTGATCAGCCAGACCCTCATCGAGGCCGAGGAGAAGATGGACAAGGCCGTCGAGGTCACCCGTGAGGACTTCGCGGCCATCCGCACCGGCCGGGCGCACCCCTCGATGTTCCACAAGATCACCGCTGACTACTACGGCACGCCGACGCCGCTGCAGCAGCTCGCCTCCTTCACGGTTCCCGAGGCTCGGGTCGTGATCATGGCCCCCTACGACATGGGCGCGATGGCCGCGATCGAGCGAGCGATCCGCGACTCCGACCTCGGCGTCAACCCGACCAACGACGGCAAGACCCTGCGCATCGTGCTCCCCGAGCTCACCGAGGAGCGGCGCAAGGAGTACATCAAGCTGGCCAAGACCAAGGCCGAGGACGGCAAGGTCGCCATCCGCAACGTCCGACGTCACGCGAAGCAGGCGCTCGAGAAGCTCGAGAAGGACGGCGAGGTCGGCGAGGACGACGTGACCGGTGCCGAGAAGCACCTCGACGGCCTGACCAAGCAGCACACCGACGCCATCGACGAGCTGCTCAAGCACAAGGAAGCCGAGCTGCTCGAGGTCTGAGAGCACTCAAAACCCACTTATGACCACATCGCAGACGCCGTCCGGCGCCCCGGCGCCGGCAGGGCGCGCCGGGCGCAACCTGCCTGCAGCGATCGCGTCGGGCGTCGTGCTCCTGGCGGTGATCGCAGGGTCGCTGTACTTCTGGAAGGCCGCGTTCGTCGGGGTCGTCATCGTCGCGATCCTGCTCGCCGTGTGGGAGATGCGCCACGCCCTCGCGGAGAAGGGCATCGCGTTGTCGTCCGAGCCGCTCCTCGTCGGCACAGTGCTGATCCTGGTCGGGGCCTACGTCTGGGGCCTACCGGCGATGGCGACCCTCCTGGCGGTCACGGCCTGGGGCCTGATGCTGTGGCGGCTGCGCGGGGGAGTGGACGGGTTCGTCCGAGACACCACCGCGGGTGTCTTCACAGCCGTCTACCTGCCGTTCCTCGCCGGCTTCGTGATGCTGCTACTCAAACCCGACGACGGGCCGCTCCGCGTGGTCACGTTCATCCTGGTGACGATCGCGTCGGACATCGGCGGGTACTTCGTGGGGGTTCTCGCCGGGAAGCACCCCATGGCGCCGGTGATCTCCCCGAAGAAGTCCTGGGAGGGCTTCGCCGGGTCGACGCTCTTCTGCGTCGGGGCCGGATGGGCCTGCGTTGTGTACCTGCTCGAGGGCGACTGGTGGGTCGGCGTCCTCCTCGGCCTCGTCACCGTCGTCATGGCGACTCTCGGCGACCTCTCGCGAGTCCGTGATCAAGCGGGACCTCGGCATCAAGGACATGGGCACGATCATCCCCGGCCACGGCGGCCTCATGGACCGTCTGGACTCTCTGCTCGCCACGGTCGCGCCGATCTGGCTGATGCTGTACTACCTCGTCCCTGTCTCCTGACGTCATACCTTCCGGTCGCTATGGCGACCACCTCGGATGACGTCCCGCCGGACGTCATCCGTTCCGGTCGCTTCAGGAGCCGCCACGTATGACGTCCCGCAGAGTCCACCTGGTCCGTCATGGGCTCTCCACAACGGACCGGGGCCGTCCGCCGCACGAGTGGGGGCTCGACCCCGCGGGCCACGGCACGGCCTGGACCCTCCTGAAGGCAGAGCTGACCGGCCGTCCACCCGACCTCGACGCGTGGGCGCGGCTCCGCATGCCGGACCTGTGGGTGGTCGAGACCGCCGTCAATTGACACACGCCGACCTCTTGTCAGCATGGTTTACAGTCGCTACCTTCTTGTAAACCGCGGGTGCGGCGCCTGCGGAGTGAGGAGCGACGACATGGCAGTGCAGTCGGTGCCGGCCACCGAGGTCGAGTGGCGCGACGGCAAGCGTTACCTCTGGATCATGGGCGCGGTCATGCCACTCGTGCCGTTCGCGGCGTGGGCTCTCGTGGCGGCCACGGGGCTCGACCTGTTCTGGTGGTTCGGACCGGTGTTCGTCTTCGGGGTCATCCCGCTCGTCGACCTGCTCACCGGGCTGGATCGCAACAACCCGCCCGACGAGGTCATCGAGAGCCTCGAGAACGACAAGTACTACCGCTGGGTGACCTATGCGTTCATCCCGATGCAGTACCTGTCCTTGGTCTGGGGCTCGTGGATGCTCAGTCGGGGCGGTCTCGACGTCCCGGACAAGATCGGCCTGTCGATCGGGGTCGGCATGGTGGCCGGCATCGCGATCAACACAGCCCACGAGCTCGGCCACAAGAAGGAGAAGCACGAGCGCTGGCTGGCCCGGATCGTCCTGGCCCAGCCCTTCTACGGCCACTTCTACATCGAGCACAACCGCGGTCACCACGTCCGGGTCGCCACGCCGGAGGACCCGGCGAGCTCACGCGTCGGCGACACCGTCTGGGGCTTCCTGCCGCGCACGGTCATCGGCAGCCTCAGGAGCGCCTGGGGCCTCGAGAAGCGCCGCCTCGAGCGCCGCAAGGAGTCGCCGTGGACCCTCAAGAACGACGTGCTCAGCTCCTGGGCGATGTCGGTCGTGCTGTGGGGTGGCCTCATGCTCGCCTTCGGGTGGGGGATCCTCCCGTACCTGGTCATCCAGGCACTGGTCGGGATCTGGCTGCTGGAGTCGGTCAACTACCTCGAGCACTACGGCATGCTCCGCGAGCGGACCGAGTCGGGTCGCTACGAGCGGGTCAACCCGAGCCACAGCTGGAACTCCAACAACATCGGCACGAACGTGCTGCTGTACCACCTCCAGCGGCACAGCGACCACCACGCGAACCCGACGCGGCGCTACCAGGCGCTGCGCGACTTCAAGGCGTCGCCGGTGCTGCCGACGGGGTACGCCGGGATGATCGTGCTCACCTGGGTGCCGGCGATCTGGCGAAGGGTCATGGACCCGCGGGTGCTGGCCCACTTCGACGGCGACATCACCCGGGCCAACCTGCACCCGCGCAAGCGGGACAGGATCATCGCGAGGCACGGCACGACCGAGACAGGCGGGGTCCACGCGGCATGAGCAGGTTCATCTGCCCGAGCTGCGAGTACGTCTACGACGAGGAGAAGGGCGAGCCACGAGAGGGGTGGCCGCCCGGCACCCCGTTCGAGGAGATCGACCCGGACTGGTGCTGCCCCGACTGCGGGGTTCGCGAGCAGCAGGACTTCGAACCCCTCGACGACGGCGTAGGCCGTCGTACCGACAGCTAGCCTGGTGCCATGACCGTCGACGCAACCACCACCTTCCGCGAGTCGGTCCGCACCTTGCTGCGCGACCGCCTCCTGGACGCCGCTGCGTCGATCACCGCCTCCGAGGGATGGGGTGCTGTGACCATGGCCAGGCTCGCCGACGTGGTCGGGGTCAGCCGCCAGACGGTCTACAACGAGCTCGGCTCCAAGCCCCGGATCGCCGAGGAGCTCGTGATGCGAGAGCTCGACCGGTTCCTCGACATCGTGCGCGGCCGGATGAGTGAGGAGAGCGACATCGTCGAAGCCCTGCGGAGCGCCTGCGAGGGAGCCCTCGAGGCGGCTGCGGGCAACCCGTTGCTCAAGGCGATCCTCGAGTCCGCACACACGGGCGGGAGCGACCTCCTGCCCTTGCTGACGACTCAGTCCCAGGGCCTGATCGAGAGCGCCAGCGCAGTGGTGATCGACGCTCTTCACCAGCAGGGCCTCGAGACCGGTCTCGACGAGACGGGGGAGCGCACCGCCGTCGACACGATCATCCGGCTCGTGCTCAGCCACGTCATGCAGCCGGCGAAGTCGCCGGCAGAGGCGGCCTCCGACATCGCCTGGGTCGCGGGTCACGTCCTCCACGACGTAGCGGGCTCGCGCGGCTGACGAGGGGTCGGGCGAGCCGGGAGGCATTCAAGGCCGACCCCCCGCGTCGATCGGATTGGGCGCGTGTTGCCCGGGGTGGGACACTTGAGCGGTCATGTCTGATCAGACCCCCAAGACCCTTCCCCTCGTCTTCGACGAGCCGCGCGGCCGCGGCAAGCCGCCGCGCCACCTCGCCGACCTCAGCGCCGCGGAGCGCAAGGAGCTCGTGGCCTCGCTCGGCCTCCCGGGGTTCCGGGCCAAGCAGCTCTCGACGCACTACTTCTCCCGGCTCGTCGACGACCCCGCCCAGATGACCGACCTCCCAGCAGCCGACCGGGCCGCGATGGTCGACTCGCTGCTGCCGGAGCTGATGACCCCGCTGCGCACGATGGAGGCGGACAAGGGCACCACGCGCAAGACGCTGTGGAAGCTCTTCGACGGCGCGCTCGTCGAGTCGGTGCTGATGCGCTACCCCGATCGCGTCACCATGTGCGTCTCGTCCCAGGCGGGCTGCGGCATGGCCTGCCCGTTCTGCGCCACCGGCCAGGGCGGCCTCCAGCGCAACATGTCGACCGCCGAGATCGTCGAGCAGGTGGTCGCCGGTGCGCGCGCCCTCGCCCGCGGTGAGGTGCCGGGTGGTCCGGGCCGCGTCTCGAACGTCGTGTTCATGGGCATGGGCGAGCCGCTCGCCAACTACAAGGCGGTGATCGGTGCGGTACGACGGCTCACCGACCCCGCGCCGAACGGGCTCGGCATGTCCGCCCGCGGGGTCACTGTCTCGACCGTCGGACTCGTTCCGCGGATGCGGCAGCTCGCCGAGGAGGGCATCCCGGTGACCCTGGCCCTGTCGCTGCACGCGCCCGACGACGAGCTGCGCAACGAGCTGGTGCCGATCAACACCCGCTGGACGGTCGACGAGGCTGTCGACGCCGCGTGGAACTACGCCAGGACGACCAAGCGCAGGGTGTCGATCGAGTACGCCATGATCCGCGACATCAACGACCAGGGGTGGCGCGCGGACCTGCTCGGCGACGTGCTGAACTCCTACGGCGACTGGGGCTGGGTGCACGTGAACCTGATCCCGCTCAACCCGACCCCGGGCTCGAAGTGGACCGCGTCCGACCCGGAGGTCGAGCGGGAGTTCGTCCGGCGCCTCGAGGCCAACGGCGTCCCCACCACGGTCCGCGACACCCGGGGCCAGGAGATCGACGGCGCCTGCGGTCAGCTCGCCGCCACGGAGGCCTGAGCAGCCCCGGCTCTGCCACACCGGCTCGGGGTGGTCCGCGTCACGGTATCCCGACGAGCGGTGCACAACCGTCATATCCGGGTACACCCCATCCGGGAGCGGTGGCCGTCGTCCCGACGGCCAGGGAGCAGCCGGGAGGGACCATGCAGGCAGACCACGGGATCTCGAGTCGACCAGACCCGGGGACGTGCAACGGCGCGGCGGCGCAGGTCGCGTCACGCGGTGACACGTCCGACCGCGGGCTTCGTCGACGGCCCGAAGAGGTGCTCAGCTCGTCGCGGGCTGCCCGGACAACCGTGGCCGTCGTCGTCGCCCTGCTGGCTGTCACCGTTGCCGTGGCGTCCCGGTGGTCGCCTCTGATCGACATCGACAAGTCGGTCGCGGCCTGGGCCTACGACCTCACCTCGAGGCACCCCGATGCGGGGTCATGGTGGACGGTCGTCGACAGGTACAGCGAGCCCATCCTGCTGCGCATCGGCATGGTCCTCCTCGGGGGTTTCCTGGCGTGGAGACGTCGATGGGCGCTGGCGGGCTGGCTGGTCGGGGTCGCGGTGGTGGAGAACTTCGCGGCCCCTTACTCCAAGTACGTCCTCGACCGCCCGCGTCCGCAGTTGCCCCATCCGATCGTCGTCGAGCACACGACGTCCTACCCCGCGGGCCATCCCGCCGGCGTCGCCACTTTCGCAATCGCGATCGTCCTGGTCGCGCTGGTCACGCTCTCGTCGGACGCCGCCAGGTGGGCGGTCATCGCCGCTGCCCTGCTGCTCGTCACCGTGATCTGCCTGGACCGGATCTTCCTGGGGCTGCACTATCCCAGTGACGTGGTCGGTGGCCTCCTCCTGGGCGCTGCCGTGCCGATCCTCGGCTGGATGGTCATGCTGCGGCTCGTGGACACCGACGAAGGTTGAGTCAGCCGGCCAAGGCCGGCGGTGCTTTGACGAGCAGCTCCACGTTGCGACTCTCGCCGGTCCCGGGCCCGCCTGACTCCCGCTCCTGCCAGTCGTTCGCGGCGAGCTCACGGGCGAGCCCCGCAAGGGCGAGTGGTTCGCTGGTGCGTCCGCCGTACGCCGCGGGTCCGTCGTGGTCGAGCATGGTCGCGAAGACCGACAATGTGCCGTCGCGGTTGTCAGCGATCTCGATGAGCCGGGACTGCTGTGGCCAGTCGATGTGGGAGGCCGTGTTGATCTCCCAGAAGCCGCCCGGCGAGCCGTCCTCGCGCCGATGTGCCCAGATCTCGTTGCGGTGGGTGTGCCCGTCGACCATCGCGACCACCTGCGGGTGCTGCAGCAGGAGGGCTCGCAGCTCGTCGCCGAGCACCCGCTGCTCCGCGTCGCCCCCGGTGGCGACCAGTGGGTTGTCCATCGTGCTCAGCGTGTGGTGGCAGGCGACGACGACCACCCGGTCCGCCGAGGCGGCGAGCACCTCCCCGAGCCAGGCGAACTGCGTGGCGTCGAGGGACCCGTTGGCCTCGCCGTTGGGGTTGACCGTGTCGAGGACGACGAAGCGGACCAGGCCACGGTCGAAGGTGTAGTACGCCGTGCCCTCCGCGCGGTTCCGGTCGGTGAACCCGTGACCGTGCGGGGCCCCTGTCGTCACGAAGTGCTCCTCGACGATCTCGGCGCGCGTGAGGACGCGGCGCTGCGGGTCGGGCGTCACCGGGCGCACGTGCGGGGTCAGCGCGAGGCTCGCCAGGAAGCCCGAGAAGTCACCTTGCAGGGCTCGCAGCAGGTCGTCCTGGCTCATCCCGGCAGGCGGGGAGATCAGCTTCAGCCCGCCTTCGGCCACCTGGGTCAGCTGGAGCGTCGCGGGGAAGTTGCCCTGCACGAGGCCGTCGTGGTTCCCGAATGCGGTGTACCACGGCATCGCGAGCCCCGTGGCGTCGAAGGGACGCCGGGCGGCATCCAGGAGGCCGGGTACGACGGGGAAGCCGAACCGACTTCGCGGGAAGTCCTCGCTCGCCCCGGCCGGAGTTCCCTCGGGGTGCCAGTAGTGGGTGTCGTACCACGTCGGATCGGAGTCGGCGACCCCCTCGAACCGCGTCGGGTCCCCGGAGTCAGGGCGCACCTCGGAGCCGTCGAGCAGGTCGATGTTCCAGCGAGTCTCGTTGAGCTGGGAGCTGTCGGAGTTGTCGCCGGTCTGGAGTGCGAGCGCCAGCGGAGCACCCGTGACCGGACCCACGCCGACCCTGTTCACGGCCCGCACCATCGCCTCGGCGATGTGGGCGGTGAGCATCTCCTGCGGGCGGTAGGCGGAGGAGGCGATGCCGGGGCCGACCGCGTTGTCGTCGTAGCGGTCGAAGTACTCCAGGCGCATCGGCGACTGGACGTCGACGACGTGGACGTCGGTCAGGTGCGCGAAGGCGAGGAGCGGCCGCCGCCGGGCAGCGCGCTTCCGGCCGGCCGGCACGCCGAGGTCGGTTCGCACGGTGTGCTGTTCGCCGGGTCCGTGGACCACGGGTGCGTAGCCTCCTGCGCCCGGCGTGCCCCGCAGCAGTGTCCGCTCCAGTGTCGTGCCCGCCGGAGCGACCAAGCCGGGTGCCGCCCAGCCCGGAGCCGGACGCAGCAGACCCGGGCCGCCGACCGAGAAGGCGCCGGCGACGGCGACTCCCGTGCGGAGCAGGTCGCGTCGCGAGAGATGCATGTCACGACAACGAGCCTCGCCACGCCGGGTCACGGCTCCTCGTAGGCTCTGCGTCGTGAACCCCGAGCGCACCGCCTACTACGACGCCGAGGCGCCGAGGTACGACGAGAGCCGCGGTGGGGTCGACCGGGCGCGAGCCGCGGCGGAGGTGATCACCGCGCTGGTGCCTTCCCGCGGAGTCGCCCTGGACGTGGCAGGTGGCACCGGTATCGTGTCCGCGGAGCTGGCCAGACGCGGTTTCGACGTGGTCGTGGCAGACCTGTCGCGCGGCATGCTCTCGCTCGCGGAGCGACGGCTCCCGGGACGTGCCGTGGCCGCCTCGGCCGACCGGCTGCCCGTGTCGGACGGGTCCGTCGACCTTGTCGTGATGGTGTGGCTGCTCCACCTGCTGAGCGTCCCCGTGGCTGATGCGGCGATCGCCGAGGCCGCCCGCGTCCTGCGACCTGGCGGTCACCTCGTGACGACGGTCGACAAGGACCTCGCACACGGGCGCGTCCGACGTACCGGGGCCGACGCCGCGGACCGCGTGGCCGCCGTTGCCGCACGAAACGGGCTCCATCTGGTGGGGCAGGAGGCGTTCAGCGGCCGCAGCGCCTGGGGATCGGCGAGCGCGGGTGACCCGGTGTTCCCCGTGGCGACGTACCGCAGGGGCTGAGCCCGCCGCGACAGAGCGGCTCGTCCCTGCTCGGGTCTACCATCGGTCGAAGGGAGCGAGCGATGCAGGCCCACGACGTGTTGGACACCGGTCGCGATGCCTTCGAGCGTCACGACTGGGGATCGGCCCACGCCCTTCTCAGCGAGGCGGACGCCGAGTCGGCGCTGCCGGCAGAGGACCTCGAGCGGCTCGCCGTCAGCGCCTACCTGGTGGGGGAGGACCAGCGGTGCGTCGAGCTCACCGTGCGGCTGCACCAGGAGTCGGTCCGGTCCGGCGACGTCGTCGTCGCCGCGCGCTCAGCCTTCTGGGTCGCCTTGCACTTCTTCCAACGCGGTGAGCCGGCCCAGGCGAGCGGCTGGCTCCAGCGTGGACAGGCCGTGCTCGAGGAGAGCCAGGTCTCGTGTCCCGCCCAGGGGTACTTCATGGTCCTGGCCGCGCTCCGGCGGATGTACGAGGGCGACCCGGCGGGCGCGTTCGAGATGTTCACCGAGGCGTACGAGTGCGGACGGCGCTTCGCGGACCCGGACCTGCTGGCCCTCGGACGACTCGGTCAGGGCCAGTCCTCGGTCTTCCTGGGCGAGGTGAGACGGGGCGTGTCTTACCTGGACGAGGTCATGGTCGCGGTCACCGCCGAGGAGGTCTCTCCGGTGGTGTCGGGAATCGTGTACTGCGCGGTCATCGAGGCCTGCCAGGAGATGTACGACGTGGGTCGTGCCCGCGAGTGGACCGAGGCGCTGACGCAGTGGTGCACGGGCCAGCCGGACCTCGTGCCGTACCGGGGACAGTGCCTGGTGCACCGAGCCCAGATCCTGCAGCTGAACGGGGAGTGGACCCAGGCGATGCAGGAGGTGGAGAGAGCCTGCTCCCTCCTGGCCTCGCCGCCCGGGAACCCCGTCCAGGGCGCCGCGCTCTACGAGAAGGCCGAGCTCCATCGGCTGCGCGGCGAGCTGGCGAGCGCGGAGGAGTGCTACCGACGGGCCGGTGAGCGTGGAGACGAGACCCAACCCGGCCTCGCGCTGCTCAGACTGGCCCAGGGTCGGCTCGATGCGGCGCTGGCGGGCATCCGGCGAGCGCTCGACGAGACCGGCCTCATGATGGGCAGGCCAAGGCTGCTCGCGGCCCACGTCGAGATCTCCTTGGCCGCCCACGACACGGCAGCGGCCCGTGAGGCGGCCGACGAGCTCGACCGCATCGCTCGCGACATGGGCGCGCCGTACCTGGAGGCGCTGGCCGCCCAGGCGTCGGCGGCGGTGCTGCTCGCCGAAGGCGATGCCCGGTCGGCGCTGGCCGACGCCAGGCGCGCGTGGGGCATCTGGCAGCGGCTGGACGTGCCGTTCGAGGCCGCCCGCAGCCGGGTCCTGGTCGGCGAGGCCAGTGACCGGCTCGGGGACGTCGACGCCGCGCAGATTGAGCTCGACGCGGCGCGCGCTGTCCTGGAGGAGCTCCACGCCCTGTCCGAGCTGCGGGTGCTTGCGGCGGAGCCGCGGCCGGGGGACGGGAAGAGCGTGCTCTCGCCGCGTGAGCTCGAGGTGCTGCGGCTCGTCGCCGCCGGCAAGAGCAACCGGGTGATCGCCGGCGACCTGTTCCTCAGCGAGAAGACGGTGGCCCGTCATCTCGCCAACATCTTCGCCAAGCTGGACGTGTCCTCACGCGCGGCCGCCACTGCCTACGCCTTCAAGCACGACCTCGTGTGACTCCCGGCTACACCGAACCACCCATTCTCCGACCGCGCGCGGAGATGCATGATTCGCCCGAGGCGCTCGACGTCGTCCATGCCTAGCGTCGTGTGCATGAACACTCACAGCGAACACATCGAGACCGTCGTGATCGGAGCCGGCCAGGCCGGGCTCTCGGTCGGTTACCACCTCGCTCGCCGGGGACGGGAGTTCGTGATCCTGGACGACCAGCGACGCGTCGGAGACAACTGGCGCAGGCACTGGGACACGCTGCTGCTCTTCAGCCCTGCCATCAAGGACGGCCTGCCGGGCATGCCGTTCCCCGCGTCGACGTGGACCTACCCGACGAAGGACCAGATGGGTGACTACCTCGAGGAGTACGCCCGCCGCTTCGAGCTGCCCGTGCGATCGGGCATCGGCGTGCGCGAGCTCACCGCCGAAGGGGACGGGTACGTCGTCGCGACCGACAGCGGCCCGATCGTGGCCGACAACGTGGTCGTCGCCACGGGCACCTTCGGTCGCCCTTACGTCCCCGAGTTCGCAAGCGACCTCAAGCCCGGGATCCTGCAGCTCCACTCGAGCGAGTACCGTCGCCCGTCCCAGCTGCGCCCCGGGCCGACTCTGGTGGTCGGCGCAGCTCACAGCGGCGGGGACATCGCCTTCGAGGTGGGTGCGCACCATCCCACGGTCCTCGCGGGCCACATCCACGGCGAGGTCCCGTTCCGGATCGAGAGCAGGTTCGCGCACGTGGTGGTGCCGGTCATCTTCTTCGCCGCCAGCCACGTGCTCACGATCCGTACGCCCGTCGGGCGCAAGCTGCGTCCGGAGATCAGGGCACATGGGGGACCGTTGATCAGGGTGAAGAAGCGGGACCTGACCGACCGGGGTGTGGAGCTCGCGGACGCCCGGGTGACGGGCGTTCTGGACGGGCTGCCCGTGCTCGACGGAGGACGGGTCCTGGAGGTGGAGAACGTCATCTGGTGCACGGGGTTCCGCCAGCACTTCGACTGGATCGACCTCCCGGTGTTCGCGGAGGACGGCTGGCCCGAGGAGATCCGCGGGGTCGTGCCGTCGGCCCCGGGCCTCTACTTCACCGGCCTGGCGTTCCAGTCGGGCTTCACCTCCATGCTCGTCGCCGGGGCCGGCAAGGACGCCAAGCACGTCGTCAACCACGTCGTGTCGCGTGCGGAGAGACGTCACCGCGACGAGCGTGCGGCGACCATGCCGAGGGCGTCGTAGACGTGCCCACGACCGGGACCCGCGTACGCGCCGCGGCGGCCTCCCGCACCGTGCCCCTGTACCTCGGTCGCGGGCCTACCGGCTGAGCAGGGCAGGGACCTCGTCCACGCTGTCGACGAGGTGCACCAGCGCCTCCATGTCGCGGCCCCGTGCCAGCGTCTCGAGCAGTGGCCAGACCGGCAGCGTCCGCGTCCAGTACTCCCTGCCGACGAGGACCATCGGCGCGACGGACGAGGGGTCGGCGTAGTAGTTCTCGCAGGCGTCCTGGAAGACCTCCTGCACCGTGCCCGCCGCGCCGGGCAGGAAGACGATCCCTCCCGCCGCGACGTCCAGCAAGATGTCCTCCCGGACGGCGTTCCTGAAGTACTTCGCGATGTCGGTGGCGAACGCGTTCGGCGGCTCGTGGCCGTAGTGCCAGGTCGGGATCCCGAGCGAGCGGGTGCCGTCGGGCCAGCGGTCGAGTACGTCGAACGCGGTCCGCGCCCACCGGTCGACCGACGGGGTGAACCCCGGGACGGCGGCGAGCATGCCGAGGGCCTCGTCGAGGGCGGACCGGGGCCCGTGAGCGAGGTAGGCGCCGAGGTTGGCCGCCTCCATCGCACCGGGGCCGCCTCCTGTGGTGACGGTGAACCCGTCGGCGGCGAGCGACTGCGCCAGACGCGCGGCGGAGGCGTACTCCGCGCCGCCTCGAGGCAGCGAGTGGCCGCCCATCACGCCGACCAGGTCGTGGCCGTGAACGATGTCGCGCAGCGCGTCGTCGACGGCGTGGTCGTGGATCGCCTGCGCGAGGCTGACGCCGATGGTCTGCTCCTGCTGCGACCACGCGTAGACGCGGGCGTCCAGGGTCTCCTCGTAGCAGTCGTCGAGACCGTCGTACAGCTCGAGGGGCGTGTAGAGCCGGGCGCGGTAGGCGTCGAACGGGACGTCCGGGACGATCGGGAAGACCAGGCCGCCGCGAGCCCGGAGGCTCTCCTCGTCAGCGGGCTCCAGCCGGCAGCCGAGGAACAGCGCACCGCGGGGGTCGAGCGAGCGCAGCACCTCTCCGCGCACTCGCAGGTCGACGGCCTGGAAGTGCCACCCGTCCATCGACGTCGCCCCGGCGGCGACCCGCTCGTCGAACTCCTCGAGGCTCTCCACCTCGACCGTGCGGCCCCGCTGCTCTCTCACCCGCCAGAACCTAGCCGACGGGCCACCGGCCCGGTGACACCGAGACCTGTGGCTGCGACAGTGACGTCGTGGGGAGTGAGAGTCTCCGCGTCGGGAACCACAGCGGCGTGGCGGACGGCGTGAAGGGCCCAGGCGACGGCGACCTTCCGCGTTTCGTGGTGCAGCGCCACCGGGCCCGGAGCCCGCACTACGACCTCCGCTTCGAGGTCGACGGGGTACTGGCCAGCTGGGCGGTGCCCAAGGGACCGACGCTCGACCCCGGTGTCCGGCGCAGCGCTTTCCGCGTGGAGGACCACCCGATGGAGTACCTCCTGTTCGAAGGCGTGATCCCCAGCGACCAGTACGGCGCCGGCGACGTCACCGTCTGGGACACCGGCACCTGGGAACCCCACGGTACCGACGACCCACAGGCCGCGATCGAGGCCGGCGAGCTGCATGTCGACGTGTACGGCCACAAGCTGCGCGGACGTCTCGCCCTCATCCGGCGAGGTCCCGCGGGGGAGCGAGAGCAGTGGCTTCTCGTGCACAAGCACGACGAGTACGCCGTGGACGGGTGGGACCCGGACGAGCACCCGCGCTCCGTCCTGAGCGGCCGCACCAACGACGAGGTCAAGGCGGCGCCGGAGCGGATCTGGAGGTCCGACCTTCCCGCCGCCGAGGCGGAGGTGGCGCTCCTCGACGCGCCGGAGCCGGTCGACGAGGAGGACCTGGCCGCCCTGGACGACCTGGGACCCGAGGGCACCTGGAGGGTGTTCGGGCGGGAGCTGCGGGTGACCGACCTCGACAAGGTGCTCTTCCCGGCCCGCGGTGAAGAGGAGCCCGTCACCAAGCGGGAGCTGCTGCGGTACGCCGCACGCGTCGCCCACGTCGCCGTGCCCTATCTCGAGGGGCGTGCCCTCGACCTGCGCCGCCACCACGACGGCGCGGACAGCAAGGGGTCCTGGCACAAGGAGCGACCCGACCACCCGCCGGAGTGGGTCCATGCCTGGGACAACCCGGACGCGAACCCGGGCGAGACGGTCACCTACCCGGTCGTGGACGAGCCTGCCGCCCTGGTGTGGGCCGCGCAGAGGTGCGTGCTCGAGTGGCGCGCGTGGACCTCCAGCACGGACCAGCCGCACCTTCCGACGTACGCCCTCTTCGACATCGACCCGGGAACCAGGACCTCGTGGGAGGACGTGCTGGCTCTCGCCCGGCTCCATCGCACAGCGTTCGAGCACCTCGGGGTGCAGGCGTTCCCGAAGGTGACCGGCGGCCGGGGGATCGAGGTGTGGGTCCCCATCGCCCGCGGGCCGGGCTTCGACGAGACCCGGGCCTGGGTGGAGAAGCTCTCGCGGACCGTGGGGGCCGTCGTGCCCGAGCTGCTCAGCTGGAAGTGGGAGGTCGGCTCCCGAGGCGGCAGGGCCCAGCTGGACTTCACGCGGAACGCGGTCGACAAGACCCTCGTCGCTCCCTACAGTCCCCGCGCCGCCCCGGGAGCACCCGTCTCGTCGCCGATCACCTGGGACGAGCTCGACGACCCGTCGTTACGACCGGACGGCTGGACCGTGCGCGACGTGCTCGACCGGGTCGCCGAGCGTGGCGACCCGTTCCGTGCGGCGCTGCTGGTCCAGCAGAGCCTGCCGCCGCTGGAGTGAGATCGCCTCAGAACGCTGCCGCGAGCAGCTCCCCGAAGAGCGCGTGCTCGTCGACGTCGAGCCCTCTCGCGACGAACCACGTGCAGATGTTGTGGCAGTCCCGCATGAGGAAGTCCGTCCCGGCCGGGTTGCCGACGATGTCCACCGCCTGCGGCAGGTCGATGATCACCAGCCGCTCACCTGCCGCGAGGATGTTGTACGGCGAGAGGTCACCGTGCGCGATGCCGTGCCCGGCGAGCAGGGCCATGGCATCTCGGAGCTGGTCGAAGTAGGACACCAGGAGGTCGCGCTCGGGCCTGGTCTGCGCGAGCCGCGGCGCCACCTCCTCACCGACCGTGACGAGCTCCATGAGGATCTCGGTGCCGTCGATCTGGACGGGGTAGGGGACCGGGACGCCGGCCGACCAGAACGTCTTCATCGCCTCCCACTCCGCCCAGGCCCACTGTCCGGAGGCGACGGCGCGGCCGTGGGCTGTCCGTTTCGCCATGGCGCGGGCGTCACGGCTGTTGCGGGTGCGCCGGCCCTCGGTGTAGGCGCTGCTGCGGTGGAAGCTGCGGTGCTCCTCGGAGCGGTACCGCTTGGCCGCCATCACGGTCGACGGGCCGCGGCCGTCGTCGGTGTGGACGGCGCGCTCGAGCAGGAAGACGTCGGCCTCCTTGCCGGTCTTGAGGATCCCGAGCTCGGTGTCCACGGCAGCGCGGTCGGTGACCACCCAGTCGGGAAGCGGCTCAGGGCCTCGGCAGAGGCGCTCGACGTCCCAGTAGTTGCTCCAGCGCTGGGTCCCGTCGCCAGTGCAGGCGTCGTCGGGGCCGTCGACTGCCTGGAAGTCGAAGACGAAGAAGGGATCGATCTCAGGGGCCGGCGCGTGCCGGCGGAAGTCAGTGGACTCGGGTCCGGTGAAGTGGACGTCGTGTGACATCGGTGGGGTTGCTCCATGAGTGAGAGAGGATGTGGGCCGCGGACGCGCCGAAGACAGTCGTGGTCATGTCACGCCCCTCTCTGCTCAGGAGGCGAACCGTCGTCACCTCGAGTCACGAGCGTGACCGACGTACGACGGGGCCGCAACCCATTTATGGTGGCCTCATGGCGAACACCGGCAGCTACCGTCAGACCTACGACCGCAGCATCAAGGACACCGAGGGGTTCTGGGCCGAGCAGGCCGCCCTCGTGGACTGGATCAGGAAGCCGCAGCAGGTTCTGGACGACTCGCGGAAGCCCTTCTACCGATGGTTCCCGGACGGGACGCTGAACACCTGTTACAACGCGCTCGACCGGCACGTGGTCGCGGGGCACGCCGACCGCACGGCGCTCATCTACGACAGTCCGGTGGCCGACACGAAGCAGCGCTTCACCTACGCCGACCTGGTCGAGAAGGTCGCTGCCTTCGCCGGCACGCTCAGCGGGTTCGGCGTGGAGAAGGGCGACCGGGTGGTCATCTACATGCCGATGATCCCCGAGGCCGTCATCGCCATGCTCGCCTGCGCGCGGATCGGTGCGGTGCACTCCGTCGTGTTCGGCGGGTTCGCCCCCCACGAGCTCGCGATCCGCATCGACGACGCGCAGCCCAAGGTCGTGGTCTCCGCCTCCTGCGGCATCGAGCCGACCCGGACCGTCGAGTACAAGCCCATGCTCGACCGGGCCCTGGAGCTCGCGACCCACAAGCCCGGGACCTGCGTGGTCAAGCAGCGCCCGCAGGCCCGCGCGGAGATGTCGGAGCCCCGCGACGTCGACTGGGACGTCGCGATGAAGGCCGGCAAGCACAATCCGGCGCAGTGCGTCGAGGTCGCCGCCACCGACCCGCTCTACGTCCTCTACACCTCTGGCACGACCGGGAAGCCGAAGGGCATCGTGCGCGACAACGGCGGCCACGCCGTCGCGATGGCCTGGTCACTGCCCAACATCTACGACGTGCACCCCGGCCAGGTGTGGTGGGCCGCCTCCGACGTCGGCTGGGTCGTCGGGCACAGCTACATCGTCTACGCGCCGCTGATCAACGGGTCGACCAGCGTCCTCTACGAGGGCAAGCCGGTCGGGACGCCCGACGCCGGTGCCTTCTGGCGGGTGATCGCCGAGCACGGGGTCGAGGCGCTGTTCACCGCGCCCACGGCGATCCGGGCGATCAAGAAGGAGGACCCGCGAGCCGAGCTCCTCGGCGGTCACGACATGTCCTCCTTCCGGACGCTCTTCCTGGCCGGTGAACGGCTCGACCCCGACACCTACACGTGGGCGACCGAGATGCTCGGCGTGCCGGTGGTCGACAACTGGTGGCAGACCGAGACCGGCTGGCCGATCGCGTCCAACCTCCGCGGCCTGGAGCCGATGGAGATCAAGCCGGGCTCGCCGAGCGTCGCCGTGCCCGGGTACGACGTACAGGTGCTCGGCGAGAGGGGCGAGCCCGTGCCGGCGGGGCAGGAGGGCGCGATCTGCATCCGCCTCCCGCTGCCACCTGGGACGCTTCCCACGGTGTGGGGCGACGACCAGCGGTTCATCTCCTCCTACCTCGCGGCGTACGACGGCTACTACCTGACCGGGGACGGCGGTTACATCGACGAGGACGGCTACCTCTACGTCATGGGTCGCACCGACGACGTCATCAACGTCGCGGGCCACCGCCTCTCGACCGGGTCGATGGAGGCAGTGATCGCGCAGCACCCCGCCGTGGCGGAGTGCGCGGTCATCGGCGCGGCCGACCCGTTGAAGGGGCAGCTGCCCCGCGGGTTCGTCGTGCTCAAGGCCGGTGTCACCGAGGACCCCGACGACCTCGCGAAGGAGCTGATCGCGATGGTGCGTGAGGAGATCGGCGCCGTCGCGGCGTTCAAGGATGTCGCCGTCGTCGGCGGGCTGCCCAAGACCCGGTCCGGGAAGATCCTGCGCAAGACCATGCGGGAGATCGCGGACGGCAAGGAGGCGCACGTCCCCTCGACGATCGAGGACGAGAGCGTGCTCGAGAAGCTCCGCCCGGCCTTGCGCAAGGAGGACTGAGCCTCCGCTGCACGAGAGCGCAGACCGACTTCTCGAGCTCCGGCGGCCGGTCGCTTGGGCGGCGCGTCGACTCCGTCGCCGCGGCCAAGCCCCTTTGACGCTCCCCGGCCGCACCCTCCGCCTCGAGCCGTCGGCCCGGTTGTCGTCATCGTCCACGTGGACGCCAACGACACCCGCAAAGCAATGTCGCCTGCCGTTCCCATCCACGTGGACGGGAACGGCAGGCGGGTCGCGCGTCTACGCCGGCCTCAGCAGCAGCGGGACTGGGGGTTCTGCTCCTTGTGCTGGGCGCGGTGGCGCTCGAAGGCGCGCCGGCTCATCGGCTCGACGCCGTCACGCCGGCAGCGCTCGACGTACTCGTCCCACTTGGCCTCCCCGGTGGCCTGCTTGAGGTACCAGCCGACCCCGCGGCCGAGCCGGGAGAGCGTCTGTCTCATCACTCTCTCCCGGCCAGCTCACCCTGACCGCGGGACGCCTCCCACTCGCGCACTGCCTCCTTCTCCTGCTTCGTGGCGAAGAAGTCGGAGGGCGCGACGATGTCCGAGGGCTGAGCGGGAACCTCGGTTGTCGGCGCCCCGCCCGCGCGAGCCGCCCGGACGCAGACGACGAGCGCGTTGATGGCAACCACGATGACGAGCAGGGCGAAGATCGCCTGCAGGGTGCCGTTGACCGTCGAGTTGGTGACGATCTGCTGCATCTGCTGCATGTCGGTCGCCGGCGCGAGCACCTCGCCCTTGTCGAGGGAGGCCTGGTAGGCGGACCGCTGCGTGAAGTAGCCGATCTTCGGGTTGTCGGAGAACACCTTCTGGTAGCTCGCCGTCAACGTCGTGACGAGGTCCCACGCCAGCCCGACGCCCGGAACCCAGGCCCACTTGAGCTTCCCGTGCTTGATCAGCAGGGTCGTCACGAGGGTGAGGGCGATCGCCGCGAGCAGCTGGTTGGCGATGCCGAACAAGGGGAAGAGCTGGTTGATGCCGCCGAGGGGGTCGGTGACGCCGACGTAGAGCATGTAGCCCCAAAGCGCCACGACGATCGCGCTTGCCGACCACGAGGCCGGGCGCCACGAGATGTCGGCGTACTTGGGCCAGGCGTTGCCGATCGTGTCCTGGAGCATGAACCGGCCGACCCGTGTGCCGGCGTCGACGGCGGTGAGGATGAAGAGCGCCTCGAACATGATCGCGAAGTGGTACCAGAACGCTGCGAGACCGCTGCCCCAGGCGGCGCTGAAGATCGACGACATGCCGAACGCCAGGGTCGGGGCGCCACCGGTGCGGGAGACGAGGGTCGACTCCTCGACGGACCTCGCGGCGTCGTTGAGGTCGGCGGGGCTGATGGTGAAGCCGAGGGTGCGGACGAACTCGGCGGCGCTTCCGGCGGCTCCGCCCGTGGCGCTGGCCGGGGAGTTGATGGCGAAGTACAGGCCCTGGTCGATCACCGAGGCGGCGATGAGCGCGCTGATCGCCACGAAGGACTCCATCAGCATGCCGCCGTAGCCGATCATCCGGACGTGGCTCTCCTTGGCCACCATCTTCGGGGTCGTGCCCGAGGAGATGAGGGCGTGGAAGCCCGACAGCGCACCGCAGGCGATCGTGATGAAGACGAACGGGAAGAGCTTGCCGGCGAAGACCGGCCCTGTGCCCTCTATCGCGAAGTCCGTCACGGCCTCGTTCTGGAGGGTGGGGGCGGCGAAGACGAGCCCGACCGCGAGCAGGACGATCACGCCGATCTTCATGAACGTCGAGAGGTAGTCACGCGGGGTGAGCAGCATCCACACCGGGAGGATGGAGGCCACGAAGCCGTAGATGATCAGAGCCCAGGTCAGCTGCTCCGGGGACAGGGTGAAGGCCTCCGAGATGCCCAGCTGGTCGACGTACCCGCCGCCGATGATGGCCAGGAGGAGCAGCCCGACGCCGATCGCGGTGACCTCCATGACCCGGCCGGGGCGGATGTAGCGGAGGTAGAACCCCATGAACAGGGCGATCGGGATGGTCAGCCCGATCGAGAAGACACCCCACGGCGACTCGGCCAGTGCGTTGACCACGACGAGCGCGAGCACGGCCAGGATGATGATCATGATCGCGAAGACCGCGATGAGCGCTGCGATGCCGCCGACGACGCCGATCTCCTCGCGCACCATCTGTCCGAGGCTCTTGCCGTCCCGCCGCATCGAGAAGAAGAGGACCGTCATGTCCTGGACGGCGCCGGCGAAGATGACGCCCACGATGATCCAGATCGTCCCGGGCAGGTAGCCCATCTGAGCCGCGAGAACCGGACCGACGAGCGGGCCGGCCCCGGCGATCGCCGCGAAGTGGTGGCCGAACAGCACCCGGCGGTCGGTGACGTCGTAGTCGATGCCGTTCTCGAGCCGCTCGGCCGGGGTGGCCCGTCGGTCGTCGACGCCGAGTACCCGGTTCGCGATGAAGCGCGCGTAGAACCGGTAGGCGATGGCGTACGACGCCAGTGCGGCGAAGAGGACCCAGAGCGCGGAGATCTCCTCACCCCGGGAGAGGGCAAGGACCGACCAGCAGACCGCCCCGACGACTGCGATCCCGCCCCAGATGGCGATGGACTTGGGGGTCATCTTCCGACTGTCCGGCTGCGTCGGCGTGATCGTGGACATGGTTGCTCCTCACGCGTCTGAGTGGCTACCGCTCGGGCGGCGGCGTGCATCCGTACCCCGATTCCCCGGCAACATGCGGCCGGGGTCACATCCGGGGACGGGTGTGAGGATCGGTCCCGCTACACGGCGGCGACGACGTCGGGAAGCCGGGAGAGCCCCCGGTCGGAGACGAAGCAGCTCATGCCGAACGTCCGCGCCCGGCCCACCGCGAAGGCCGCGAGCTCGTCGTCGTCCGCGTAGTCGAGCGCGTAGAGGTTCAGGTCGAACCCCAGCAGCCGCTGGGCGAGCCGCCCGTGGACGTCGAGGACGTCCGAGGGCCAGGGCTCGTAGCAGCCGTCGACGCAACGGCCCGTGAAGGAGTCGAACAGCACGCCGTCCACGAGCTCGGCGAGCCGGGGGAGCATCGCGAAGCCGCCGTTGGCGAGCAGGTAGGCCCGCCCCGACAGCTCGCGCAGGTCCCTGATGAGCGCCAGCAGCAGGGGGAGGTCACGCGGGCGCGTCCACTCGGTGTTGAGGCCGTCGAGGAAGAGTCCGGCGAACCCGGACTCGAGCGCCTGCTGTGCGCCGGCGGCGACGTGCTCGGCCCACCCGGGGTGGTCGAGATGCACGTGGGTCGTTCCGCGGTCCCGGTTGCGGCAGGCACACTGCCACGGCGCCGGGGGGCCGCTGTCCTCGGTGAGCGAGAGCCTGGCCAAGGGCGCGGTGCCTCCGCGGCGCAGCTCGGTGAGCTCCCCTGTGGAGTACGCCGACGGCTCGAGCACCACGCGGCGGTACCCCTTGAGTGCCTCGAGCCGGCCGGAGCCGTTGTAGACCGCGATCGGTGGCCGGTGCATGACCGTGCGTCCCGCAGGGCCGGCCGGTGCCTTGCTCATGGCGTGCTTCCCCCTCGTAGATGCGCTGGCCGGGGGAGAAGGTGTCCGGTGCGCGCCCCCGCGATCCTCCCCCGTCATCCTCCGGACGACTCGTACAGCAGAACTCGCCGCTGGCTGCTACAGCAATGACGCGATCGAGTTATCCCGAGGGGAGACCGGGGTCCCGAATCACCCGATCAGGGGCAATCCACCAGCGGTGTCGACATCGAGGAATGCGACTGGCGGGAGATGGGTCAGCGCCCGCCGAGCAAGGGGGACATGGCCCGGGCCACGAGGCTCGGACGGCGGGTGAGCTGCTCCTCGCGGTCGGCCAGGCGCATCGCCCGTAGACCTGCGTTGACACCGAGCCAGCGCAGGGGTTCGGGCTCCCAGGGACGCGACCTGTGGTCGACCCAGGGCAGGCGGGTCAGGCCGGTGTCCCTGCCGAGGACCAGGTCGCGCAGGGTCCGGCCGGCCAGGTTCGTCGTACTGACGCCGTCGCCGACGTAACCGCCCGCCCAGGCCAGACCTGTAGAACGGTCGAGGCCGACCGAGGCGCACCAGTCACGGGGCACCCCCAGCACGCCGCCCCAGGCGTGGGTCACCCGCGCGGACCTCACGGCGGGGAACATCGAGGTGAGCGTCGACCACAGCGCCGCGAAGACACGAGGGTTGCGGTCGAAGTCGGGGGAGATGGCCGATCGGAAGTGGTACGGCGCCCCGCGGCCGCCGAACACGAGCCGGCCGTCGATCGTGCGCTGGCCGTAGATGATCAGGTTGCGGTAGTCGGTGAACGTCTCGCGCTCGCGCAGCCCGATGGCCGCCCACACGGATTCCGGCAGCGGCTCGGTGGCGATGATCAGCGAGTAGACCGGAGCCACCGCGCGGGTCTGCCCGGCGAGCCTCGGCGTGTAGCCCTCCGTGGCGCGGACGACGACGTCGGCCCGGACGGTCCCGTGGTCGGTGCTGACCCGGTGAGGGGAGATCCGGGTGACCCGGGTCTGCTCGTAGAGCCGGCCACCCCTGCTCCTCTCGACCACCTGGGCGAGGCCACGGACCAGTCGCGCGGGGTGGATCGCCGCGCAGTCGGGGGTGTACGCCGCACCGAGGGTCCGTGTCGCGTCGAGGCGGGCCCTGGCCTCCTCCTCGGAGAGCAGGTCGATCTCCTCCGGCCCACGACCCCAGGCCCGAGCATCGGCCACCTCCGCGCGCGCGGAGCGCAGCTGCGCCCGGCTCCGTGCCAACGTGATCGTGCCGCCCTTGTGGAAGTGCGCGTCGATCCCTTCTGCTGCCGCGGCCCGACCGACCTCGTCGACGGACGCACGCATGGCTGCGTGGAGTGCCAGAGCGCTCTCCCTTGTCGCGCCGGGAAGCCTCGAGAGCTTGTCGAGCGAGGCGGGGAACAGCGCCGAGGCCCAGCCGCCGTTGCGGCCCGAGGCGCCGAAGCCGGCGGTCTCCTGCTCGAGGACCACCACGCGCAGTGTCGGGTCCTCGCGCAGCAGGTAGTAGGCGGTCCACAGGCCGGTGAACCCGGCTCCCACGATCGCGACGTCTGCTCGTACGTCACCCGAGAGGGGATCGCGGGGGAACCAGTCGTCAGGGGTGGTGTCGTGCCACAGGGACAGCGAGCGGTAGTCGCTCAGCGGACGCCCCAGGAGTAGGTCTGCTTGCGCAGCTTGAGGTACATGAACGTCTCGGTCGTCACGATGCCGTCGAGCTTGCGGATCCGGTGGGAGAGCACCTCGAGCAGGTGCTCGTCGCTCTCGCAGACCACCTCGGCGAGGAGGTCGAAGGAGCCGGCTGTGATGACGACGTAGTCGACCTCCTCCATCTGCGCGAGCTCGTCGGCGATCAGCTCGAGATCGCCCTGGGCGCGGATGCCGATCATGGCCTGGCGCGCGAAGCCGAGCTCGAGCGGGTCGGTCACCGCGACGACCTGCATGACGTTGTTGTCGATGAGGCGCTGGACCCGTTGGCGCACCGCCGCCTCCGACAGGCCGACCACCTTGCCGATCGCGGCGTACGAGCGGCGGCCGTCCTGCTGGAGCTCCTCGATGATCGCCTTGGAGACGTCGTCGAGCGCTGCCCCGCCGTTGCGATCTGACCTCGCTGCTCTGCTCACAACAGAGATATTTGCAGCCATACGTCTCGACCGTCAAAGGAAACGCGCATCAAAGTCAAAGGAATTCGTTGCTGGCAAGTTACGGATCTACGGATTCCCTTGTCAGTCTGGTCCACCTTTGACAAGATCCACACAGATCACGCCCCAATGCCTCTCGGCCGGCATGCAGGAGGAACGTACATGTCACAGCAGTCTCGATCCGGGGTGGAGGCGCTGCTCGCGTCCGCTCAGCGCAGGGGGATGAGCCGACGAGGTTTCCTACGCGGCGCATCGGTCTCGGCGCTGGCACTCGGGACTCCCAGCCTCCTGGCGGCGTGTGGCACCGAAGGGGCCAAGCAGACTGCTGAGTCGTGCGTCAGCAAGGACCTCTCGTCGACCCAGAAGACGTTGAACTGGTCCAACTGGCCGTCGTACATCGACGAGAAGGTCCAGAAGGTCAACGGCAAGAAGGAGACCGTCCTCCCGACGGTGCAGGACTTCGAGGACACGAGCGGCATCGCCGTCACCTACAACACCGACGTCAACGACAACAACGAGTTCTTCGCCAAGGTGCGCAACCAGCTCGCCGAGTGTGAGCCGACCGGTCGAGACTTGTTCGTGCTCACGGACTGGATGGCCGCGCGCATGGTCGAGCTCGGGTGGCTCCAGAAGCTCGACCACGCCAACATGCCCAACGTCGACAAGAACCTGGTCGCGAATCTCCAGTCGCCGGCCTGGGACCCGAACCGGGACTACAGCGTCCCGTGGCAGAGCGGCCTCACCGGCATCGCCTACAACGCGAAGTACACCGGCGAGGTGAGGAGCATGGAGGAGCTGCTCACCCGGAGCGACCTCAAGGGCAAGGTCAGCCTCCTCAGCGAGATGAACGACACCATGGCGTTCATGCTCAAGATCGTCGGCGCGGACCCGACGAAGTTCACCGAGGACCAGTTCAACGAGGCGCTCGACAAGCTGCAGGGGTACGTCGACTCCGGCCAGATCCGCCGCTTCACGGGCAACGACTACATCCGTGACCTGAACGCCGGGAACCTCGCCGCCTGCGAGGCTTGGTCCGGCGACGTGATCCTCATGCAGTACGACAACCCCGACATCAAGTGGGTGGTGCCCGAGGAGGGCCTCTCCCTGTGGTCGGACAACATGCTCGTGCCGAACAAGGCCTCTCACAAGGCCAACGCCGAGCAGCTCATGAACTACTACTACGACCCCGCGGTGGCCGCGCGCCTCGCTGCGTGGGTCAACTACATCTGTCCGGTGGAGGGGGCCCAGCAGGAGATGGAGAAGATCGACCCCTCCCTCGTCGACAACCCGCTGATCTTCCCCACGCCGGACTTCCTCGCCGACGCGTTCGCGTTCATGCCCCTGGACGAGAAGACGCGTGAGCAATACGAGACCGACTTCTCCAAGGTCATCGGAGCGTGATACCCGACCATGCCTGCATCCGACCTCGTCCTTTCGTCCGTCACGAAACGGTTCGGATCGTTCACCGCGGTCGATGACCTCGACCTGACCGTCCCTGAAGGCTCCTTCTTCGCATTGCTCGGCCCCTCCGGCTGCGGCAAGACCACGACGCTTCGGATGGTCGCCGGTCTCGAGGAGCCGACCCAGGGCGAGATCAGGCTCGGCGAGCAGGACATCACCCGCCTCCGGCCGTACAAGCGCCCGGTCAACACCGTCTTCCAGAGCTACGCACTCTTCCCCCACCTCTCGATCTTCGAGAACGTCGCCTTCGGCCTGCGCCGGCGTGGAGCCAGCGACGTCAAGAAGCAGGTGCACGAGATGCTCGAGCTGGTGGAGCTCGAGCAGTACGGCGGACGGAAGCCGGCTCAGCTTTCGGGAGGACAGCAGCAGCGGGTCGCCCTTGCACGTGCTCTCATCAACCGGCCCCAGGTGCTGCTGCTCGACGAGCCCCTCGGCGCCCTGGACCTCAAGCTGCGCCGCCAGATGCAGATCGAGCTCAAGCGCATCCAGACCGAGGTCGGCATCACCTTCGTCCACGTGACCCACGACCAGGAGGAGGCCATGACCATGGCCGACACCATCGCGGTCATGAACGCCGGAGTGATCGAGCAGATGGGTGAGCCCTCGGCGCTCTACGAGGACCCGGCCACGACGTTCGCCGCCAACTTCCTGGGCCAGTCGAACCTGGTCGCCGGCAGGGTTCTCGAGCGCAACGCCGACAAGGTGCTGCTCGACGTGCAGGGCGGCAAGCTCGTCGCTCCTACCGCGCGTGCGCGGCACGCCGCCCAGCCGGACGTGTGGGTCGGCGTACGCCCTGAGAAGGTCTTCCTCGCGCACTCCGAGACCGAGACCGACGACGGGTCGAACGTGCTCCGCGGCGCCGTGGTCAGCGACGTCAGCTTCGTCGGCGTGAGCACGCAGTACCTCGCCAAGCTGCCGTGGGGCCAGGAGCTGATGGTGTTCGAGCAGAACACCGGAGCCCGCGAGCTGTTCCGGCCCGGTGACCGAGTCGACCTGCACTGGATGCCGAGCCACACGTTCCTGCTCGACGCGACCCAGGACGCCGCGGCGGGAGTGGAGAAGGAGGACGAGCTGTGAGTGTGGCCGCTGCCCAGGTCGGGGCCGCCGAGCAGCAGGCGCCCCCCGAGCCCACCCAGCAGAAGCGCGGCCTCACCGGCTACATCCTTCTCCTACCGGGCGCGCTGTGGCTCGTCGTCTTCTTCGCCATCCCGACGGTCACACTGGTCAGCACGAGCCTGTACGACCCCTCCGGGTCGGTCGTCAACGGCTACCAGATGACGTTCCACTGGCAGAACTACCTCACAGCCGTCCAGGACTACGCGCCGCAGCTGTGGCGCTCCTTCCTGTACTCCGTGACCGCGACGGTCGCCTGCATCCTGCTCGGCTACCCGTTGGCCTACGCGATCGCGTTCAAGTCGGGCCGTTGGAAGAACTTCCTGCTGGTGCTCGTGATCGCGCCGTTCTTCACGAGCTTCCTCGTGCGCACGCTCTCGTGGCAGCTCCTGCTCGGAGACAACGGCTTCGCCGTCGACGTGCTGAAGGCGCTCGGCATCCTCGGCTCCGAGGGACACCTCCTGGCGACCCCGTTCGCCGTCGTGACCGGGCTGACCTACAACTTCCTGCCCTTCATGGTGCTGCCGCTGTACGCGAGCCTGGAGAAGATCGACCCCCTGCTGCTGGAGGCAGGCAGCGACCTGTACGCCGCCCCCTTCACCACCTTCCGCAAGGTCACCCTGCCGTTGTCGATGCCCGGGCTCGTCGCGGGGACCCTGCTCACGTTCATCCCCGCCGCCGGCGACTTCATCAACGCCGAGCTGCTCGGGACGCCCACGACGCGGATGGTCGGCAACGAGATCCAGGACCTCTTCGCCGCTGGTGCCTATCCTGTCGCGGCCGCACTGTCGGTGACGCTGATGGTCGCGATCGTGGCACTGGTATTCCTCTACATACGGCGGTCGGGGACGGAGGAGCTCGTATGACCTCTGCACCCTCCTGCACGAGTAGCGCAGCCGTCGCATGAGCACCGCCACCTACCGCACGCGTCGCTGGTTCGGCGACCGGGTCGTCCTGTTCTACGGGTTCCTGGTCCTGCTCTACATGGCGCTGCCGGTCTTCGTCGTCATCCTCATGTCGTTCAACGACCCCGCCAGCCGGCAGAGCTACGAGTTCGACGGGTTCACCGTGGACAACTGGACCAACATCTGCGGGCCCTACCAGCTGTGCTCGTCGGTCGCCACCAGCTTGAAGATCGGGCTGTCGGCGACCCTGGTCGCCACCTTGCTGGGCACGCTCATGGCCTTCGGAATGGTGCGCCACAAGTTCCGGGGCCGCGCCGTCGCGAACGTCGGCATCTTCTTGCCGATGGCCTCACCCGAGATCGTCCTGGGTTCCTCGCTGCTGGCGATGTTCGTCAGCGCTGGATTCGCCGGGGTCCTCGGCTTCTGGACCATCTTCTTCGCCCACGTCATGTTCTGCCTCTCGTTCGTCGTGGTCACGGTGAAGGCGAGGCTCAGCGGCCTCGACCCCCGGCTCGAGCAGGCAGCCATGGACCTCTACGCCAACGAGTGGCAGACCTTCTGGCGGGTGACCTTCCCGTTGGTGTTCCCGGGCATCTTGTCGGCGGCGCTGCTGAGCTTCTCGCTCTCGTTCGACGACTTCATCATCACGAACCTCAACGCCGGTCAGACCGTGACCTTCCCGATGTTCGTGTGGGGCTCGGCGCAACGCGGCATCCCGATGCAGATCAACGTGATCGGCACGATCATGTTCCTGACCGCGCTGACGCTCGTGCTCCTCGGTGAGTTCGGCCGCCGGCGGCGGGTCGTCAAGTAGCCGGTGACCCGGGCGCAGGCGGCCGCGGAACTGTCACGGGCGGGGGCCAGGGCCGGTGGCCCGGTCGACGCTGCCCTTGCCGGGGCGGCGCCCGAGGTCCTCTGGCTCGACGACCCGGCACGGCCTGCGCAGCTTCCCCCGCTGACGGCCGGCACCAGCGCCGACCTCGTGGTCGTGGGTGGTGGCTACACCGGGCTGTGGACGGCCCTGCGAGCCAAGGAGCGTGACCCCGGTCGTGACGTGCTGGTGCTCGAGGCAGGGCGGTGCGGGGACCAGGCGAGCGGTCGCAACGGCGGCTTCGCCTCCGCGAGCCTGACCCACGGCTTCGCGAACGGCCTCGCCCGCTGGCCCGAGGAGCTCGCGACCCTCGACGAGATCGGCGCCCGCAACCTCGTGGAGATCGGCGAGACGGTACGTCGACACGGCATCGACTGCCACTGGGAGGAGGCCGGTGAGCTCACGGTGGCCACGGCGCCCCATCAGGTCGAGGAGCTCACCGAGTCCGCGGAGACCATGCGCGCAGCCGGCCATGACGTCGAGCTGCTCGACGCCGCGGCGACCCAGGCCGAGGTCCGCTCTCCGACGTACCTCGGTGGCCTGCTGCACCGCTCGGGCACGGCGATGCTGGAACCGTCAAGGCTGGCCTGGGGACTTCAGGCTGCGTGCCTGTCCTCGGGCGTACGGATCCACGAGGGGACCCCGGTCACCGGGCTGTCTCGTTCTGGGTCTGGCGTGGTGGTGCGGGTCGGCTCACTCACCGTGCGAGCCCGCCAGGTGGCGCTGGCGACGAACGCCTTCCCGCCGCTGCTGCGCAGGCTGCGCCTGATGACGTTGCCGGTCTACGACTACGTGCTCGCCACGGAGCCTCTCTCCGACGAGCAGCTAGCCTCAGTCGGGTGGCGTGGACGGCAGGGGATCGGCGACGCGGCCAACCTCTTCCACTACTACCGGCTGACCCGGGACAACCGGATCGTGTGGGGCGGGTACGACGCGGTCTACCACTACGGCAGCCGAATCCGTCGCGACCTGGAGCAACGCGACGCCACGCATCGCCTCCTCGCCGAGCACTTCCTCGAGACCTTCCCGCAGCTCGCCGGGATCCGGTTCACCCATCGCTGGGGCGGGGTGATCGACACCTGCACCCGGTTCAGCGCCTTCTTCGGCACGGCGTACGACGGCCGGGTCGCCTATGCCTCGGGCTACACCGGCCTGGGGGTCGCGGCGACCCGGTTCGGCGCCGACGTCATGCTCGACCTGCTCGCGGGGGAGGAGACCGAGCGGACGCGCCTGCGCATGGTGCGCGAGGCGCCCCTGCCCTTCCCGCCGGAGCCGGTCCGCTACGCCGGCGTCCAGCTCACGAGGTGGTCCCTGGCCCGGGCCGACGAGGACGGTGGCCGGCGGAACCTGTGGCTGCGGGCCCTGGACAGGATCGGTCTCGGCTTCGACTCTTGACGTTCGAGGCGGGGGCCGAGAGGCGAGGTCGCTTTCCCTAGGTCCCTTGGGAAAGCGTCACTTCCCGTCAGGAATACCAAACGGGAAGTGACGATACGCATTGGGAAGTGCGGCGCCGAGGCTGAGGAGTCCCTCGCCTCGCCTCGCCTGGCGCTGGCCGGGTCTCGTCCCCAACCGGAGGTCGCAGTCGTGTGATCCACAACCGTGGGTCTCGAGGCTCATGGCGCCTACTGCTTCCATGACACGTGGCTCGGGGCGGACCCGGTCCAACGCCACCGCATCCTGGCGCGCGCCGTCATGCGATCACTCGACGGAAAAGTCGCCTTGAGCCACGTGAGTGCCTTGATCGAGCTCGGGGTTGCGGTGTGGGGCGCTGACCTCTCCCGCGTCCACGTGACTCGCCTCGATGGGGCATCAGGTCGGACAACCGATGACGTCGTGCACCATGAGGGAGTGCTCCGACAGGAGGACCTGGTCGAGCACGGAGGTCTGGTCGTGACGCGACCGTGTCGCAGTGTCCTCGACGCGGCGACCATCCTGCCGGTCGAGGCAGGCCTGGTGAGCACTGACTCGGCCTTGCACCAGAGGCTGGTCGACCGAGACGAGCTCGAGCGGATGTATCACACGATGGAGCGGTGGCCCGGGGCGCAACGACTTCAGCTCGTCTTGCCCTTGGCCGACGGCCGCGCCGCATCGCCGGGGGAGACGCGCTCCCGTTATCTGTTCTGGACCCAGAACCTTCCAGCGCCATGCCTGCAGTTCCATGTCTACGACGACCAGGGCGAGCTGGTCGGGATCACGGACTTCGCGTGGCCGGGGAAGCGGATGCTCGGAGAGTTCGACGGCAGGGTGAAGTACGGCCGCCTGCTCAAGCCGGGGCAGGACCCAGGCGACGCGGTCTTCGAGGAGAAGCGGCGTGAGGATCGCCTGCGCGAGATCACGGGCTGGGGCATGGGCAGGCTGGTTTGGGCTGACTTGAGCCGCCCGGCCGAGACAGGCGCGCGCTTCGCAAAACTCCTTGGCCTTGCCGCCTGACGCATGAGCACCTCCCGTGGGATCCGGAGGGCCCAGCCGAAGGTGCCCCGGTCGTCGTACCGGCTCCACTCACTTCCCGCTGGAAAGCGTCACATCCCGTTGGGTATTCCCAACGGGATGTGACGTTTTCTCAAGGGACCTTGGGAAAGCTCCTCCGACGGCGCGAAGCCGGGCGAGGTGGGGTCAGGTGCCCCAGCGCTCGGTGCTCTGGTAGGGCCGCATCGGCGGGGCCTCCGCGATCTCCTTCGGCTCGTCAGGCAGGATGCTCCACGCCTTCTCGAGAACGACGCGGACCTTCTGCTCGATCTCGTCGAAGTGCTCCTGCTCGCAGATCAGCGGCGGTGCGAACTGGATGACCGGGTCGCCGCGGTCGTCGGCCCGGCAGTAGAGGCCCTCGTCGTACAACGCCTTCGAGAGGAAGCCGCGGAGCAGCTTCTCGGCCTCGGCGTCGTTGAAAGTCTCCTTCGTCGCCTTGTCCTTGACGAGCTCGATGCCGTAGAAGTACCCGTCGCCGCGCACGTCGCCGACGATGGGTAGGTCGTTGAGCTTCTCCAGGGTGGACCGGAACGCGTCCTCGTTGGCGCGTACGTGCTCGAAGATCCCCTCGTTCTCGAAGATGTCGAGGTTCGCCAGGGCGACCGCCGTGGAGACGGGGTGGCCGCCGAAGGTGTAGCCGTGGGCGAACATGTTCGTGCCCTGCAGGAAGGGCTCCATCAGCTTGTCGGAGGCGATCATGGCGCCGAGCGGGGAGTACCCGGAGGTGAGCCCCTTCGCGACGGTGATCATGTCCGGCTGGTAGCCGTAGCGCTCGGCGCCGAACGCGTGGCCGAGCCGCCCGAAGGCGCAGATCACCTCGTCGCTGACGAGCAGCACGTCGTACTCGTCGCAGATCTCCCGCACCCGCTGGAAGTAGCCGGGTGGCGGCGGGAAGCAGCCACCCGCGTTCTGAACCGGCTCGAGGAAGACCGCCGCGACCGTCTCGGGCCCCTCGGCCTCGATGGCGATGGCGATCTGGTCGGCGGCCCAGCGGCCGAAGGCCTCGATGTCGTCACCGTGCTCGGTCGCGCGGTAGAAGTTGGTGTTGGGCACCCGGAAGGTCGAGGGCACCAGTGGCTCGAAGACCGCCTTGAGAGCGGGGAGGCCGGTGATCGACAAGGCGCCTTGGGTGGTGCCGTGATAGGCGATCGCGCGGCTGATCACCTTGTGCTTCATCGGCTTGCCGGTCAGCTTGAAGTAGTTCTTCGCCAGCTTCCAGGCGGTCTCCACCGCCTCTCCGCCGCCGCTGGTGAAGAAGACGCGGTCGAGGTTTCCCGGTGCCATGGCGGAGATCCGCTCGGCGAGCTCTATGGCCGTGGGGTGCGCGTAGGACCACAGCGGGAAGTAGGCGAGGTCGGCGGCCTGCTTCGCCGCGGCCTGGGCGAGCTCGGTGCGCCCGTGGCCGAGCTGGTTCACGAAGAGCCCCGCGAGGGCGTCGAGGTACTTCCGCCCCTGGGCGTCCCACACATAGGGGCCCTCGCCCTTGACGATCACCGGCACGTCGGCCTGCTCGTAGCTCGAGTGCCGGGTGAAGTGCATCCACAGGTGGTCACGTGCGGACTTCTGCAGGGCCCGGTAGGACTCGCTGTCGAAGGCGCCTGACGCAGCTGCTCCGGTTGACTGCTCCATCGGGTCGAATGACATGTGATGCTTCCCTTTGCACGTGTGGGTAGACCCACCCATCTTGCTTGGAAAGGTCTATGCACGCAAGCGATTTCGTTGTTCCAGCGTGGCGCAAGCAGGCATGTCGTGGCTGCAGTTGGTCTGCTGCTACGGATTTCGAAGGTCCCGGAGGTACTGAATGAACGCGGCGCGCCCGCTCGTCTTCCGCAACGGCAGTGTCTTCGACGGTCGCCGCCACCGCAGCGGGTTCGGCGTCGTCGTGGCCGGCGGTCGTGTCCGCCAGGTCGCTCCGGACTGCCGGCTCGAGCCGCCGACCGGCGCGGAGGAGGTCGACCTCGCGGGCGGCCTGCTGCTGCCGGGCTTCCAGGACGCGCACGTCCATCCGGTCCAGGGGGGTCTGGAGCGGCTTCGCTGCGACCTGTCCGAGGTCGACACCCCTGCCGCCTACGTCGCCGCCGTGCGCGCGTACGCCGACGCCAACCCCGACCGTCTCTGGATCTGCGGCGGTGGCTGGGCGATGACGGCCTTCGGTCCGGCCGGCCCCACGGCTGCCGCGCTCGACGCCGTCGTCCCGGACCGCCCGGTGTTCCTGCCGAACCGCGACCATCACGGAGCCTGGGTCAACTCCCGCGCTCTCGAGCTCGCCGGCATCGACGGGCGGACCGCCGACCCGGTCGACGGTCGGATCGAGCGAGACGCCTCCGGCAACCCCACCGGGACCCTGCACGAGGGGGCGATGAACCTCGTGGAGCGGCTGATCACGGACACGTCCGACGACGAGTACTACCAGGCTCTGCTCACCGCGCAGGAGCATCTGCACTCCGTCGGCATCACCGCCTGGCAGGAGGCGATCCTCGGCGACTACGCGGCGCTCGACGACCCGTCGTCGGTCTACGTCCGCGCCGCCGAGGCGGGCACGCTGACCGGCTCGCGTGCGTGGCGCCTTGTGGTGGGAGCGTGACCACGGCCTCGAGCAGGTCGAGTCGCTGGTCGAGCGTCGGAACCTGCTCCGGCGGGACCGCTTCGTGCCCGGCTCCGTGAAGGTGATGCAGGACGGCATCGCCGAGAACTACACGGCGGGGATGACCGCGCCGTACCTCGACGGCTGCGGCTGTGCCACCGGCAACCGCGGGCTGTCCTTCGTCGACCCGGCGCTGTTGCGTGAGGCCGTCGCCCGCCTCGACGCCGAGGGCTTCCAGGTGCACTTCCACGCGATCGGCGACCGGGCGGTGCGCGAGGCTCTCGACGCGGTGGAGCAGGCGCGCGCGACGAACGGTCGCAACGACCTGCGCCACCACATCGCCCACGTCCAGGTGGTCCACCCCGACGACCGTCCCCGCTTCGGCGAGCTCGACGTCACCGCCAACATGCAGCCGCTGTGGGCCGCCTACGACGAGCAGATGACCGAGCTGACGCTGCCCTACCTCGAGCCGGAGCTGGTGGCCTGGCAGTACCCCTTCGCGGACCTTCTGCGCGCAGGGGGGCGCCTGGCCGCGGGCAGCGACTGGCCGGTGAGCGCGCCGGACCCGCTGGCGGGGATCCACGTCGCCGTTAACCGCACGGTGTACGGCGACGCCGGCCGGGCGGGGTCGGACCCGTTCCTCCCGGAGCAGGCGATACCGGCAGAGGAGGCGTTCGCGGCCTACACGAGCGGTTCCGCGCGGGTGAACCACCACGACGACACGGGCACCCTCGAGCCGGGCAGGCTGGCCGATCTCGCCGTTCTCGACCGGGATCCGTTCCTCGGCGACCCGGCAGAGATCGGCGCGGCGCAGGTGGTCGCCACCTATGTCGACGGGGCGCGGGTCTTCGGCTGACTCGTTCTGGGGGTGGGCGTGGCTATCGTCACTCCATGGACATCTCGGACACTCCGGGCGGCCGGGGCAACGCCAGCGGCAGGGGCTCCCGCGGCGAGAGCGCGAGCGGCGGGAGGCGTGCCGACCTCGTTCTCGAGGGAGGCGGGGTCAAGGGCATCGCTCTGGCCGGAGCCGTCGTCGAGCTGGCCGAGGCGGGCTACCGCTTCCCACGCATCGCCGGTACGTCGGCGGGGGCGGTCGTCGGAGCCGTGGTCGCCGCCCTCCAGCAACGAGACGAGCCGCTGAACAGGCTCACCGAGATCGCCCGCACCCTCGACTACCGCAAGTTCCGCGACCGCGGCCTCCCGGGCAGGCTGCTCGGGCCGCTCGGCGTGCTCACCGACGGGCTCTCGGTGCTCGTCGAGGGCGGCGCCTTCGAGGGGGACTACCTCTCCGACTGGCTGGGCGGGGTGCTGGGTGACCTGGGCGTCGAGACCTTCGGCGACCTGCACACCGACGACCCCGACGGTGACGGCGGGGTCCACCACCGGTACTCCCTGGTGGTCATGGCCAGCGACGTGTCCCGGAAGCGCCTCGCGCAGCTGCCGTGGGACTACCGCGAGTACGGCCTCGAGCCGGACGAGCAGCGGGTGGTCGACGCGGTGCGCGCCTCGGCCTCGATCCCGTACTTCTTCGAGCCGGTGCTCCTCGACGGCGTCCGAGGCACCTCGACGCTCGTCGACGGAGGCCTGCTCTCGAACTACCCGATCAGCAGCTTCGACCGGATCGACGAGCTGCCGCCGCGGTGGCCGACGATCGGCGTGCGGCTCGACGCGCTGAGCATCGACGACGGCTCGGGCGCTGCGCCCGCACCGGTGCGGGGTCCGCTGCGCCTGGGCGTCGCGCTCGTGCAGACCGCCATCGAGGCCTGCCAGGCCGAGCACGTCCTCGACCCGTGCAACATCGCCCGTTCGGTGTACGTCGACACGTCGAGCGTCGCCGCCGTGGACTTCGACCTCTCGAAGGCGCAGCAGGAGCAGCTGCTCCAGGCAGGGGCGGCAGGAGCGGCGAAGTTCCTCGCGACCTGGGACTTCGAAGGCTGGCTGGCCACGTGCCGCTGACCGTTCGACGGCGCTCTCAGCGGCGAAGTCGCCCGTTGAAGGCAACCGAAACTGAAGATTTCGTGGCTCACGGCGGCTTTGCTATACCGAATCCGTAGTCAGATGGCTACGCTCATCCCGTCGGGCCCCCGGGGGGCCGGCGTACCTGAACTCGACGTACCCGGCGAGCCGAGGCCCAGGCGACCGGGGGAGAAGGACGAAAGGCGCACTTGGATGGCTGAGACCGCGAAGCAGTTCCGCAACGTCGTCGGAGGCAAGGCGGTCGAGTCCGCCTCGGGCGCGACCTACGACGTCGTGAACCCTGCCACCGGCGAGAAGTACGCGACCGCGCCGGCCTCAGGTGCCGAGGACGTCGACCGGGCGATGAAGGCCGCCGAGGAGGCCTTCGAGAGCTGGGGCGACACCACGCCCGCCGAGCGGCAGCGGGCGATGCTGAAGATGGCCGACGCGCTCGAGGCCCGGGCGGACGAGTTCGTCGCCGCCGAGTGCGAGAACACCGGCAAGCCGATCCACCTCACCGAGGAGGAGGAGCTCCCGCCGTCGGTGGACGAGCTGCGCTTCTTCGCCGGCGCCGCGCGCCTGCTCGAGGGTCGCTCCGCCGGTGAGTACATGAAGGACCACACCTCCTTCGTCCGCCGGGAGCCGATCGGCGTGATCGGGCAGGTCACGCCGTGGAACTACCCGCTGATGATGGCGATCTGGAAGATCGCACCCGCCCTCGCGGCCGGCAACACGATCGTGCTCAAGCCCTCCGACACCACCCCCGCCACCACGACGATGCTGGCCGAGCTCGCCCAGGAGTTCCTGCCGCCGGGCGTCTTCAACGTGGTCTGCGGCGACCGTGACACCGGCCGGGCGATCGTCGAGCACCCCACGCCGCAGATGGTCTCGATCACCGGCTCGGTCCGCGCCGGCATGGAGGTCGCGGGCTCCGCGGCGACCCAGCTGAAGCGGACCCACCTCGAGCTCGGAGGCAAGGCGCCGGTGGTGATCTTCGACGACGCGGACATCGAGGCCGCCGCCGAGGCGATCGCGATGGCCGGCTACTTCAACGCGGGCCAGGACTGCACGGCCGCGACCCGGGTGCTCGCGGCCCCCGCTGTCCACGACGACTTCGTCGCCGCCCTGACCGAGCAGGCCCGCAACACCAAGACCGGCATGCCCGACGACAAGGACGCCCTGTACGGCGCCCTCAACAACGAGAACCAGCTGGCCCGGGTCAGCGGCATGGTGGACCGGCTCCCCGACCACGCGAAGCTCGAGACCGGCGGCTCGCGCCAGGGGGAGTCCGGCTTCTTCTACACCCCGACCGTCGTCTCGGGTCTCCACCAGGACGACGAGGCGATCCAGGAGGAGATCTTCGGGCCGGTCATCACCGTCCAGCGCTTCAGCGACGAGAAGGAGGCGCTGCGCTGGGCCAACGGGGTCAAGTACGGGCTCTCCTCGTCGGTGTGGACCAAGGACCACGGCCGCGCGATGAGGATGGCCAAGGGGCTCGACTTCGGCGTGGTGTGGATCAACACGCACATCCCGTTCGTCTCCGAGATGCCGCACGGCGGGTTCAAGTACTCCGGTCACGGCAAGGACCTCTCCTCGTACAGCCTCGAGGACTACACGCGCATCAAGCACGTCATGTCGTTCGTGGGGGAGTGACCTGGTGCGGATCCTCCTGATCGGTGCCGGCGGCGTGGGTGCCGCCTTCACCGCCATCGCGCAACGTCGCGACTTCTACGAGTCGATCGTGGTCGCGGACTACGACCTGGTGCGTGCTGAGAAGGCGGCCGCCGCGGACGGTCGCTTCGTCGCGGCGCAGGTGGACGCCTCGGACGCCGAGGCAGTCGCCCGCCTGGCACGGGAGCACGGCGCGACCCACGTGATGAACGCTGTCGACCCTCGCTTCGTGATGCCGATCTTCGACGGAGCGCTGGCGGCAGGGGCCGACTACCTCGACATGGCGATGAGCCTCTCCAAGCCGCACCCCGAGGCGCCGTACTCCGAAGCGGGCGTGAAGCTCGGTGACGAGCAGTTCGCCAAGGCGGGGGAGTGGGAGGCCGCGGGGCGCCTGGCGCTGTGCGGCATCGGCGTGGAGCCCGGGCTCTCCGACGTGTTCGCGAGGTACGCCGCCGACCACCTCTTCTCCGAGATCGAGGAGCTCGGCACCCGAGACGGAGCGAACCTGACCGTCGAGGGCTACGAGTTCGCGCCGTCGTTCTCGATCTGGACGACGATCGAGGAGTGCCTCAATCCACCAGTGGTCTGGGAGAAGGGTCGTGGTTGGTTCACCACCGAGCCGTTCAGCGAGCCGGAGGTATTCGAGTTCCCCGAGGGGATCGGGCCGGTTGAGTGCGTGAACGTGGAGCACGAAGAGGTGCTGCTGATGCCGCGGTGGGTCGACGCCGAGCGCGTGACCTTCAAGTACGGCCTCGGCAACGAGTTCATCGAGGTGCTCAAGACGCTCCACAAGCTCGGCCTCGACCGCACCGAGAAGGTGAGGGTCGGCGGGGTTGAGGTGTCCCCGCGCGACGTGGTGGCTGCCTGTCTGCCGGACCCAGCGAGCCTCGGCGATCGCATGCACGGAAAGACCTGCGCGGGCCTGTATGTCACGGGCACCGGGAAGTGCGGCCAGCCCCGGTCGACGTACCTGTACCACGTGGTCGACAACGCCTGGTCGATGCGGGAGTACGGCCACCAGTGCGTGGTGTGGCAGACCGCGGTGAACCCGGTCGTCGCGCTCGAGCTGCTCGCCACGGGGAGGTGGAGCGGTGTCGGGGTGCTCGGTCCCGAGGCGTTCGACGCGGTGCCCTTCCTCGACCTGCTCGTGGAGTACGGCTCGCCGTGGGGGCAGCGCGACGACTGACGCAAGCCGCGCCACGTGGCACCGGCCGGCTCGCCGGACGCTGCCCGGCGCCGGGCTCAGAAGAGGTTCGGGGTGACCCACCAGCCGAGGTCCGCCGGCTTCTCCGCGGGTGCTGCCCGGTTGCCGCACAGCCAGTGCGGTCGGGCGTCGACCACCCACTCGAGGCGGTAGCTGCGGTAGTTGCCGCCGGTCAGGTCGTTGCACTCCGTCACTGCCGCGCCGTGAAGCGCAGGCGTCATGGTCGGCCCGTACAGATAGAACCCCGCCCCGCCCAGGATCGCGAGAGTCGTCGCCGCGGTGCGCATCCGAGCGAGCGACCGCCCGGACGCACCTGTCACCGACACGCCCACGTCATGCCTCCGTTCCGGCCACTCCGGGCCCGGCGTGCTTCCCCACCCTTTTCGCCAATGTAGCCCCCAAGGTCAGCGTTCGAGGCCGATGCCCGTTTTGTCGGTTTTGACCTCAGTGCGTCGTGGACTGCGCCTCAGGCCGTCGCGTCGAACGCCTCGGCGACGACGTCGAACCCCTCGTCGAGGAGGTGGGCGGGCATCGCCAGCGGCGGGAGGAAGCGCAGCACGTTGCCGTAGGTGCCGGCGGTCAAGGTCACGACGCCGCGTGCATGGCAGTAGGCGGAGACCGAGCCGGCGCGGACGGGATCAGGGGTTCGCCCATCCGCGCCGACGATCTCGACCGCCATCATGGCCCCCCGGCCCCTGATGTCGGCTGCTCCTGGATGGCGCTGCGCGATGGCGGTGAGCCGCTCGTGCATCATCGTGCCGAGCTCGCGCGCGCGTGCTGCGAGGTCGTGCTTTCGCATTGCCTCGATCGCGCCGACGGCCGCCGCGCAGGCGACGGGGTTGCCCCCGTAGGTGCCGCCGAGACCGCCGACGTGGACGGCGTCCATGATCTCGGCGCGACCGGTGACCCCGGCGAGAGGCAGACCTCCGGCGATGCCCTTCGCGGTCGTGATCAGGTCCGGGACGACGCCCTCGTGGTCGCAGGCGAACCAGTCACCGGTGCGGCAGAAGCCGGTCTGGATCTCGTCCGCGACGAGGACTATGCCGTGCTCCGCGGTCCACTCGCGCAGCCGCGGAAGGAAGCCCTCGGCGGGTACGACGAACCCGCCCTCCCCGAGGATCGGCTCGATCACGACACAGGCCAGGTTCGTGGCGCCGGCCTGCTTGTCGAGGATGTCGATCGCGCGGTCGGCCGCCTGCTCGCCGCTGATCCCGACCGGCTCGCGGAACGGGTAGGAGACCGGCGCGCGGTACACCTCGTTGGCGAACGGCCCGAAGCCCTGCTTGTAGGGCATGTTCTTCGCAGTCATCGCCATGGTCAGGTTGGTGCGGCCGTGGTAGGCGTGGTCGAACACGCCCACCGCGTTGCGGCCCGTGTGGGACCGGGCGATCTTGACGGCGTTCTCCACCGCCTCGGCGCCGGAGTTGAACAGCGCCGACTTCTTGGCATGGTCACCCGGGGTGAGCTCCGCGAGCTGCTCGCACACGTCGACGTAGCCGTCGTACGGGGTGATCATGAAGCACGTGTGGGTGAACGCGGCGACCTGCTCCGTCACCCGCCGGGCCACCTCGGGCGCCGCGTTGCCGACACTCGTGACGGCGATGCCCGACCCGAGGTCGATGAGCGAGTTGCCGTCGGCGTCGACGAGCACGCCGCCACCGGCGGCCTCGACGAACACCGGCAGCATCGTGCCGACCCCCGAGGCGACGTGCTGCTGGCGGCGGGCTAGCTTCGCGCGAGAGACCGGACCGGGGATCTCGGTGACCAGCCGACGCTCCTGGGGAAGGCCGGGGCCACCCGAGTGGTGCGAGGAACCTGCGTCGTCGTGCATGCAGACAGGTTAGGGTGCTCAATCGCGTCTTGGCTACGGATTACCCTGCGGTAGTCGGTTGATGATATGGAAACGGTGGCGGAAAGGCCGCGAGGGAAGCGATTCCGTTGTTTGTGTTGTGGGGGCGTGAGCGTGGGGCCAGACCACTCCAGGTCCTCCCCCGTCACGCCCAGGAGCTCGACTGAAAGGATGGCGCCATGAGCTCGCGCCGTGACGTCGTCATCCTCGGATCCACCGGCTCCATCGGCACCCAGGCGCTCGACGTGGTCCGGGCCAACCCCGACTCCTTTCGGGTCGTGGGGCTGACCGCGGGAGGCTCCAACCCCGACCTGTTCCGGATCCAGTGCGAGGAGTTCAAGCCCTCCGTCTCGGGGCTGGGGGAGGAGGCCTCGGTCGAGGCCGCGAGCCTGGCCTGCGACGTGGTGCTCAACGGCATCACCGGCGCCGTGGGGCTCAGGCCCACGCTGGCGGCGCTCGACGCGGGCAACACCCTGGCGTTGGCCAACAAGGAGTCGCTGATCATCGGCGGCCCGGTCGTGACCTCCCGCGCCAAGCCGGGCCAGATCGTGCCGGTCGACAGCGAGCACAGCGCCCTCGCCCAGTGCCTTCGTGGCGGGCGGGCCGAGGAGGTCCGCCGCCTGGTGCTCACCGCCAGCGGGGGCCCGTTCCGGGGGCGGACCCGCGACGAGCTCCACCACGTGACGCCCGAGCAGGCGCTCGCGCACCCGACCTGGTCCATGGGGCCGGTCGTGACGATCAACTCCGCGACCCTGGTCAACAAGGGGCTCGAGGTGATCGAGGCACACCTGCTCTTCGGGATCCCGTTCGACGCGATCGAGGTCGTCGTGCACCCGACGTCCGTGGTGCACTCGATGGTCGAGTTCTACGACGGCTCGACCCTCGCCCAGGCCTCGCCGCCGTCGATGATGATCCCGATCGCCCTGGGCATGGCCTGGCCCGACCGGGTCCGCGACGCCGCGCCCGCCGTCGACTGGAGCAGGCCCGAGACGTGGGAGTTCTTCCCGCTCGACGACGAGGCGTTCCCCGCCGTACGCCTCGCCAGGGAGGCGGGCAGCCGCGGCGGCACCGCACCGGCCGTGTACAACGCCGCGAACGAGGTCTGTGTCGAGGCCTTCTTGTCACGAGAGATGAGGTTCACCGACATCGTGCCGACGATCGAGACGATCCTCGCCGATCACCACGTACCCTCGTCAGTGGAAGAACTCTCAGTCGAGGACGTGCTCGCCGCTGACGCGTGGGCACGGACCGCGACCCACAACGAGCTGGAGCGTCGTCGATGACCGTGGTGATGTATGCCCTGGGCGTGGTGCTGTTCGTCCTGGGTGTCGCGGTCTCGATCGGCCTCCACGAGGTCGGGCACCTCGTGCCCGCGAAGAAGTTCGGCGTCAAGGTCACCCAGTACTTCATCGGCTTCGGCAACACGGTCTGGTCCCGGCGCAAGGGGGAGACCGAGTACGGCCTGAAAGCGTTCCCGCTCGGCGGCTACGTCAAGCTCGTCGGCATGCTCCCTCCGGGCAGCGACGACGAGCCCGGGCGCATTCGGAAGAGCAACACCGGGATGTTCACCCAGCTCATCTCCGACGCTCGCGCGGCGGAGTACGAGCTCGTCGAGCCGGGAGACGAGGAGCGCCTCTTCTACCGCCTTCCGTGGTGGAAGAAGGTCATCGTCATGGCCGGCGGGCCGACGGTGAACCTCGTCCTGGCGTTCATGCTCTTCGGCGGGGTGTTCATGCTCCACGGCGTCCCCGAGCCGACCACGACCGTCAAGAGCGTCTCGGACTGCGTCATCGCGGCGAGCGAGTCGACTCCCGACCGTGCGTGCACGCCCGAGGACCCCGTCGCCCCCGCGAAGAAGGCGGGGCTGAAGCCGGGCGACGAGATCCTGGCGATGAACGGCACCGAGGTCACCTCGTGGCCGCAGCTGACCGCGCTGATCCGCGCCAACGAGAACGGCGCCGCCACCATCGTCTACGAGCGCGACGGGGAGCGCCGGACGACCACCACGAACACCCTGGTCTCGGCCCGGCCGGACCTCGAGAACACCGACAAGTTCGTGCAGGTGGGCTTCCTCGGCGTCGAGTCCGAGACCGTGCTGGAGAAGAAGGGGCCCGGTTACGTGGTCGCCACCATGGGCGACATGACCTGGCGGACGCTCGAGGCCCTCGGCACCCTCCCGGTGAAGCTCTACGAGGTCGGCAAGGCTGCGCTGGGCATCACCGAGCGCGCCGACGACAGCCCGATGAGCGTCGTGGGCGCGAGCCGGGTCGCGGGCGAGGTGGCCTCGGACCACGGGATCCCGATCGGCGACCGGTTCGTCAGCCTCCTGATGCTGCTCGGTGGCATCAACCTGTTCGTCGGCATGTTCAACTTCGTGCCGCTGCTCCCGCTCGACGGCGGTCACATCGCCGGCGCGCTCTTCGAAGCGGTACGCCGAGGCTTCGCGCGCGTCCTGGGGCGGCCGGACCCCGGCTACTTCGACGTGGCCAAGCTGCTCCCGGTGGCGTACGTCATGGCCGGGGTGATCCTGGTGATGAGCGTCGTGCTCATCTACGCCGACATCGTCGCGCCCGTCAGCCTGCAGTAACGTCGAGCCCGGTGGGTCGGACCGGTCCTGGTCGGACCTGGCGAGACCCCTCGGAAGAACTGTGAGAGAAGGAACTGACTCATGACCTCGGTCGATCTCGGAATGCCCGCCGCCCCGCCGCCGGTGCTGGCCGAACGACGCAAGACCCGCCAGATCAAGGTGGGCAAGGTCCTCGTCGGAGGCGACGCGCCGATCTCGGTCCAGTCCATGACGACCACGGTCACCTCGGACGTCAACACGACGCTCCAGCAGATCGCCGAGCTCACCGCCGCCGGCTGTGACATCGTCCGCGTGGCGTGCCCGTCGCAGGACGACGCCGACGCGCTCCCCGAGATCGCGCAGCACTCGCAGATCCCGGTCATCGCCGACATCCACTTCCAGCCGAAGTACGTCTTCGCGGCCATCGAGGCCGGCTGCGCCGCCGTACGCGTGAACCCGGGCAACATCCGGAAGTTCGACGACCAGGTCAAGGAGATCGCCCAGGCGGCCAGGGACCACGGCACCTCGATCCGGATCGGCGTCAACGCCGGATCGCTCGACCCACGCCTGCTCCAGAAGTACGGCAAGGCCACCCCCGAGGCGCTCGTCGAGTCGGCGGTCTGGGAGGCCTCGCTGTTCGAGGAGCACGACTTCCAAGACTTCAAGATCTCGGTCAAGCACAACGACCCGGTCGTGATGGTGCGCGCCTACGAGATGCTCGCCGAGCGGGGCGACTGGCCGCTGCACCTCGGCGTGACCGAGGCCGGCCCGGCCTTCCAGGGCACCATCAAGTCGAGCGTCGCCTTCGGCGCGCTGCTCTCGCGCGGGATCGGCGACACGATCCGCGTGTCGCTCTCCGCGCCTCCGGTCGAGGAGGTCAAGGTCGGCCAGCAGATCCTGGAGTCGCTCAACCTCCGGCCGCGCCGTCTCGAGATCGTCTCGTGTCCCTCCTGTGGGCGTGCGCAGGTCGACGTCTACAAGCTCGCCGACGAGGTGACCGCCGGGCTCGAGGGGCTCGAGGTCCCGCTGCGCGTGGCTGTCATGGGGTGCGTCGTGAACGGTCCCGGCGAGGCCCGCGAGGCCGACCTCGGGGTCGCCTCCGGCAACGGCAAGGGCCAGATCTTCGTCAAGGGCGAGGTCATCAAGACCGTGCCGGAGGCGAAGATCGTGGAGACCCTGATCGAGGAGGCCATGCGGATCGCCGAGGAGATCGGGGCGCCCGTGGACGGAGAGGGCGGTTCGCCCAGCGTCACGGTCGGCTGACCCCCGGGAACGGCAGGCCTCGCAGCAGCAACACGGGTGGGGAAATGACCGGCCGTCGCGGCGGGCGGGTGACGTAGGCTCCCGTACGTGCTCCGAACTCAGCACGGCCTGCGCCTTCTCGGCCCCGCCGACCTCCCCGCGATGTCGGAGCTCCTCGCCCGCGACCCGGTCGTGAACGTCTTCGTCGACTACCGCAGCCGGGTCACACAGCTCGACCCGCGATGGATGGGCGGGGAGATGTGGGGTTACGTCGAGGACGGCGAGCTGGTGTCGGCCTGCCATGCGGCGGCCAACCTCGTCCCGGTCAGCGCCACCCCGGAGGCGATCGCGACCTTCGCGGCCCGTGGCATCCGGCAGCGCCGTCGCTGCTCGACGATCGTCGGCCCGGCCGATGCCGTCGCCGGCTTGTGGGAGCTCCTCTCGGAGCACTGGTCGCGACCGCGTGAGTTCCGCTGGAACCAGCCACACCTCGAGATCAGCGGGCCGCCCCGGGTCGCCCCGGACCGAGAGGTACGCCGGACCGCGCCTGCTGACCTCGAGGTCCTCTACCCGGCCTGCGTTGCGATGTACACCGAGGAGGTCGGCATTTCTCCTGAGGTCGGCGGCGGCGCGGACATGTACCGCGCCCGGGTCGCCCAGCTCATCGGCAAGGGCTGGTCGTTCGCCCGCATCGAGAACGGCCGGGTCCTGTTCAAGGCCGAGATCGCCGCGGTCTCGGCGTACGCCTGCCAGGTGCAGGGCGTGTACGTCGATCCCGACCGCCGCGGGGAGGGACTCGCGACGGCCGGGATGGCCGCGGTCGTGGACTACGCACTGCGGGAGATCGCTCCGGTGGTGTCGCTCTACGTCAACGAGCACAACCGGCCTGCGAGGAAGGCCTACGCCGCAGTGGGCTTCGAGCAGACCGCGACCTTCTCGACGATCATGTTCTAGGGCTCAGCGCTCCCCGAGGAACTCCTCCGCGAAGGACCAGGGCGGCATGGCCTCCCAGGGCTCCTTGCCTCCCGTGCGGTACAGCCGCGAGATCCGCTCACACTTCTGGAGTGTGCAGCGGGTCATCGCGACCGTCTTGGCTGTGCCCGCCTGGAGCAGGAGCCGGTTGCCGCTCTCCCACTTGAAGGCCCCGAACCAGCGCGCGCGGTAGGTGTCGAGCAGCCGCCCGCGGGCCGTGCGCACCTGGACCAGCCCCGGACCAGGGCCGTCGCTGAGGATGTAGGTGCTCACGAGGCGCTTGCCGTCGGACGAGAAGGCGAGGGCGAGGTCGTCGCACGAGCGCCACAGTCGCGTGTGCGGCCTGCTCAGGGTCATGACCTTCTGGCAGCCCCCGAGGTAGGGGTCGCCGAGGAAGACACCGAGGCGGTTGGTCGAGATGTCGGCGATGTAGCCGGGCTTGTCAGCGATCTTGACGGTGCTGTCGGTGAAGGGGTTCCACCAGAACGTGCGCTGCGCGGCGGCGCGCCTGCCCCACTGGCTCAGGACCATCCGCCGCGGGCCGAAGTCGAGAGGGGTGACGCCCCTGCCGAAGACGCGGCTCTTGACCACCTGGCCCGTGGTCGTGTCCACGACGCGCAGCACGGTCCGGAGGTCCCGCCTGTAGGTGCTGGTCACGATGTGGGCGCCACCCTCGGCCAGACGCCAAGGCACGTCGGGCCGGAGGCCGCCCGTCACACGTGTCGCGCTGCCGTCGGCGTGTACCCGGCGCAGCTCCCTGTTCTCGTCATCGGCGTCGTTGGTCAGCACGAGGTAGTCGGCGCCGCTGCGGCCGACCATCGTGACGTGCGCCGCCGATACCGGGATCCTCTTCTCGCCGTCGATGATCTTCTGGCCGACGACGCGGAGCAGCGGGGTCGAGGGCCCGGCCGGAAGTGCCGCCGGGTTGATCCGCTCACCGGTGGGGTAGGAGTCCGCCGCCGCCGTCGAGGCTCCGAGGAGAGGGGCTGCGGTGACGGTGGCGAGCGCGACGCCGGCGAGGCGGGCGGCCCGAGATCGTGTGTTCATCGGTGTTCCTTACGTGGTTTCGAGCAGCCTCGTTGGCCGCGTCACCCACATTGACGTCCGATGACGACCCCGGGTTGCTTTGAAGCGGAGCTGTTTTTTCCCGAAATAACGGGATCGGTGAACGCCGCACCTGTATCGCCACGGCAGGTCGTGCTCAGCGACCGGGCGCTCCGGAAGGGCGCACGGGCTCAGTCGCGGACCAGCCACTCCATCCAGGGGACCGGCTCGGAACCACGTTCGACCTGGGCGACGATCTCCTCGGTCATCCAGGTCCGGAAGTCGCGAATCTCGGGTGGCGAGGCGAGGGTGAGCAGGCGACGATCGTCGCAGAGGACGTCGGCGTCGAGGACCGCCTCGTGGAGGCGGCGCACCTCCTGGCTGAACTCGCGGGGCATCGCCATCTCCACGTCGACGAAGAGCTCGCCGCGGGACCGCGCGGCCTGTGCCTGGAGGCGACCCGCGACCCGGGCGTGCGCCGGCGCGCGCAGGATCGCCTCGAGTCGCCGGGCGAGTGCGGCCGACGCGGGGTTGCGCTTGTCGACGCTCATCAAGGTGAGCTCGCGGACCAGCTCGTCGAGGTGCTGGTCCTGACGGAGGCTGAGGTCGACCGGGCAGCCGGCCAGCCGGACCAGGCACCAGCCCTCGGGCATCGCCGACCCGAGGCCGTCCGGCACCGTCTTCGGCACGACAGGCTCCCGACGAGCAGACGACCTCGCCCCTGCGCTGTCCACCGAACCATCGCCGGCGCCATCGGGCGAGAGGTCGGCCCACACGCGCTTGCCGTGCTCGAGCTCGTCGACGCCCCAGTCGCGCGCCAGCACCGACACGATCGCCAGCCCGCGGCCCGTCGCCGGGGCGCTGAGCAGGCGGTCGAGCTCGTCGAGCTCGTCGTCGAAGGCCTCGTCGAGGCCCGGGAGCATCGTACGCGGCGCAACCACGGCTGCCGGCGTGGGCCCGTCGTCCTCCACCCACAGGCGTACTTTCCGGTCGAGGTCGAGGACACAGACCTCGATGTAGCTGCTGTTGCCGTGGAGGGCGGCGTTCCCGGCCAGCTCGCTCACGCAGAGGGTCGCGTCGTCGACGAGCGCGTCATGGCCCCAGGAACGGAGGCCGTCCGCCACGAACCGTCGCGCGCCGGGCACGCTGGCCGGGTCCGCCGCGAAACGGACACGAATCACCCGCTGCTCGTGGGTCAGCTGTTCATCTGCCACAGGAAGATTGTGCCAAACTCCGCCCGCGTTACCTGCGCATTTCTGATGAGTGGACCCCCGACGTAATCGGTGTGCGACGCTGCCGAGCCGGTAGGTAGCCTTGCGCCCATGATCATGCGGATGTCGTCCCTTTTCGTGCGTACCCTCCGGGAGGACCCGGCGGACGCAGAGGTCCCGAGCCACCGACTCCTGGTCCGGGCGGGGTACATCCGGCGCGCGGCTCCGGGCATCTACTCCTGGCTGCCGCTGGGCCTGCGCGTCCTGCGCAACATCGAGAACATCGTGCGCGAGGAGATGAACTCCATCGGCGCCCAGGAGCTCCAGTTCCCGGCGCTGCTGCCCCGCGAGCCCTACGAGGCCACCAACCGCTGGACGGAGTACGGCGACGGTATCTTCCGGCTCAAGGACCGCAAGGACGCCGACTACCTCCTCGGCCCCACCCACGAGGAGCTCTTCACCCTCGTGGTGAAGGACATGTACTCCTCCTACAAGGACCTGCCGGTCTGGCTGTACCAGATCCAGACCAAGTACCGCGACGAGGCGCGCCCCCGTGCGGGTCTGCTGCGCGGGCGCGAGTTCGTGATGAAGGACTCCTACTCCTTCGACACCACCGACGAGGGGCTCGAGCGGTCCTACGCCGCGCACCGCGAGGCCTACGTCAAGACCTTCGACCGGCTCGGGTTCGAGTACGTCATCGTGTCGGCGATGTCGGGCGCCATGGGCGGGTCGAAGTCCGAGGAGTTCCTCGCCAAGGCGGACGTCGGCGAGGACACCTATGTGCGGTGCACCACCTGCGACTTCGCCGCCAACGTCGAGGCGGTCGAGGTCCCCGCGCCTCAGCCGCTGGGATACGACGACGTGCCGGCCGCCCACGCCGAGGACACCCCCGACACCCCCACGATCGACACGCTCGTCGACCACCTCAACGATCGCTTCCCCCGTGAGGACCGGCCCTGGGCCGCCGGGGACACGCTCAAGAACGTTCTCGTCCTGCTCGTGCACCCCGACGGCAGCGAGGAGCCGCTCGCCATCGGCGTGCCCGGTGACCGCGAGGTCGACATGAAGCGACTCGAGGCCCAGGTGCACCCCGCGGAGATCGAGGCGTTCGACGACAAGCAGTTCGCCAAGCACACCTCGCTCGTCAAGGGCTACATCGGCCCGGAAGTACTCGGAGAGAAGGGCGAGTCGGGGATCCGCTATCTCGTCGACCCCCGAGTGGTCGAGGGGACCCGCTGGGTCACCGGCGCAAACGTGGCGGGCCAGCACGTCATCGACCTCGTTGCCGGACGTGACTTCACCCCCGACGGCACGATCGAGGCGGCCGAGGTGCGGGACGGCGACCCGTGCCCCAACTGTGACGGGACCCTCGAGTCGGCCCGCGGCATCGAGATGGGCCACATCTTCCAGCTCGGCCGGAAGTTCGCGGACGCGCTCGACCTCAAGGTGCTCGACGAGAACGGCAAGCTCGTCACGGTCACGATGGGGTCCTACGGCATCGGCGTCTCCCGTGCGGTGGCGGCGATCGCCGAGAACACCCACGACGAGCTCGGTCTGGTCTGGCCCCGCGAGGTCGCGCCCGGCCGACGTACACCTCGTCGCCACCGGCAAGGACGAGGCAGTCTTCGAGGCGGCCGCGAGGCTCGCCGCCGACCTCGAGGCGCAGGGCCTCACGGTGCTGTACGACGACCGCCCGAAGGTCTCGCCGGGTGTGAAGTTCAAGGACGCCGAGCTGATCGGCGTGCCGACGATCGTCGTGGTCGGCAAGGGTCTCGCCGACGGCGTGATCGAGGTCAAGGACCGCGCGAGCGGGGACCGTCAGGACGTCCCCGTCGGCGACATCGTGTCGCACGTGGCCGGGGTGGTCCGTGGCTGAGGGCTCCACAGGATCGACCCGCGGGAAGCCGGTCGAGGCGGTCATCTTCGACTGGGGCGGCACGCTGACGCCCTGGCACACCATCGACTTCCGCGCCGAGGCCGAGGCGCTCGCTCGGGCAGCGGTCGACGGCGACCACACCGCTCCCGAGCGGCTGTTGGCGGCCGGCGACGCGGTCTGGGGCCGCTCGCGCGACGAGCACACCAGCGCGACGATCGCGGACCTCTTCGGCCACGCGGGTCTGTCCCACGACGAGGAGCTGCTCACGGCGTACCGGGAGTTCTGGGAGCCGCACACCGCGACCGACCCCGACGCGCCGGAGCTGTTCGAGCGGCTGCGCGCGGACGGGCTGCGCGTGGGCGTGCTGTCGAACACCGTGTGGCCGAGGGCGTGGCACGAGTCGTTCTTCGCGCGCGACGGCGTCCTCGACCTGATCCACGGCGCCGTCTACACGAGCGAGGTCCCCTGGACCAAGCCCGCGCCCGAGGCGTTCCACGCCGCCATGGAGGCGATAGGGGTCACCGACCCGAAGGCCTGCGTCTTCGTCGGCGACCGCCTCTTCGACGACATCTGGGGCGCCTCGAACGTCGGCATGCGCACGATCCTGGTGCCGCACAGCGAGATCCCGGCGGAGCAGGTCGGCCACTCGGTCGGGGAGCCGGATGCCGTCGCGCACCGGCTCGGTGAGGTGCACGACATCGTGAACCGCTGGCGCTGACCGATCAGAGCTCGCCGATCCCCGGGAACGCCTCGGGCTCACCGCCGAAACCGAGCAGCCGCACCGACGCGTCCTGGAGCGCGTCGAGCGCCCACTGGCGGTTGGCCCCGGACGTGCTCCCCACCATGTCGGCGTACAGGGCGGCGCTGCGCTCCTCGACCGTCAGCGCGGCGCTGCGGAGCTGGCTCGGGGTTGTCGCCGGGTTGGGCAGCTCGTAGCTCACCTCGGCCGCGACCGGCTCGGCCCCGGTCGCGCGCACCATCGCGGTCAGCTGGTCGCGGCGTCCGCGGTGCAGCGTGTACGCGTCGTCGACCCGCTGCCACAGGTCGGCCTCGGTGGAGACCGAGACCCTGCCGCCGACCACACCGTAGAGGTAGACCGCCGCGTGCTCGCCGGCGAGGGCCTTCTGCAACGCCTCCTGAGGGGTCACGAGGCCTCCTTGCCGTCGGAGGGGACGGACCCGAGGACCGTCGCGTACTGAGCCGACGCGGCTGCCATGCTGCCGAGCAGCCGCGCGAACGCCCCGCTCTGCGCCCGGAACGCATGACGTTTGGCGGTGGTCGTCAGCTCCTGCTCGGCGGCGACGACGTTCTCGACCGCCCTGCGAGCGTTGCGCGGCACGCGGGTGGAGCGACGTGAGGTCCCGCCCGGGCTCGGCGACGGCGAGGCGGCCCCCTTGTCGGGAACCGCGTCGGACAGCATCGCGACGTGCGCCTCGTGGGCGGCCACGACCGGGGCGAGCAGCTCGCCGAGCCGGCGGTGGCGCTCCCGAGTAGCCGCGAGGAGGTCGAGCATCGCCTGCTGGTCCGCCAGCGCCTCGGCCGCGACCTCGACGTCCGGGTCGACGCTCGGCTCCACAGGAGCGGGCTCGGTGTCGCGGCGCGGCTTGTCCTCGTCGGACGTGCATCCGACCAGGGCGCCTGCGGCGACGGCGGCCGTGGCGCCCAGGACGGCGCGACGGCTGAGGTGGGTGCCCGGGAGGGAGCGGGAGGGGGACGGCACGAGAGCCGACTCTAGCCCGACTCCCCGGCAGGCGCGGTGGAGGCCGAAGGGTCGACCGTCCGCTATGGTGAAGGCACAGGCGAGGCAGGCTCTCGACGGGAGTTTTCCTGCGCCTGGTGGGGCCGACAACAGCACAGCAGGGAGGATGCCCGTGAGCGCAGACAAGACCCGGGACCGACTTGCGGAGGTGCTGACCGAGCCCCTTGCCACGTCCGGTCTCGACGTCGAGGCCATCGAGCTCACTCCCGCCGGTCGACGCCGGCTGCTCCGTGTCGCGGTCGACAAGGACGGTGGGGTCACCATGGACGACCTCACGGACGCCACCAAGGAGGTCTCCCGGCTTCTCGACGAGTCCGACGTGATGGGGGAGCAGCCCTACCTGCTCGAGGTCACCTCGCCGGGCACGGACCGCCCCCTCACGCTGCCGCGCCACTGGCGCCGGAACCAGTCCCGTCTCGTGAAGGTCACGACCACCGACGGCACGACGCTCACAGGGCGCGTCCGCGGCAGCGACGACCGCTGCGCCACCTTGGACGTCGACGGCGCCGAGCGGGTGCTGCCCTTCAGCGAGGTCGCCAAGGCTCGCATCCAGATCGAGTTCAACCGGAAGGAGAGCTGAGCCGTGGACATCGACATGATGGTGCTGCGTTCGCTCGAGCGTGAGAAGGAGATCTCCTTCGAGGTCCTGGTGGAGGCCATCGAGCAGGCACTGCTCATCGCCTACCACAAGACGCCGGGCGCCCAGCCCAAGGCGCGCGTCGAGCTCGACCGCAAGACCGGGCACGTCAGCGTGCTCGCCGCCGAGACCGACGAGGAGGGCGACGTCGTCGGGGAGTACGACGACACCCCGGCGGGCTTCGGCCGGATCGCCGCCACAACGGCGAAGCAGATCATCCTGCAGCGGCTGCGCGACGCCGAGGACGACGCGAAGTTCGGTGAGTTCTCCGGCAAGGAGGGCGACGTGATCTCCGGCGTCATCCAGCAGGGCCGCGACCCGCAGGACGTGCTCGTCGACCTCGGCAAGCTCGAGGCGCACCTGCCGCAGGTCGAGCGTGTCCCGGGCGAGCGCTACGACCACGGCACCCGTATCAAGTGCCTGGTGGTCAGCGTCCGCAAGGGCATGCGGGGCCCCCAGGTGACGCTCTCGAGGTCGCACCCGAACCTGGTCAAGAAGCTCTTCGCGCTCGAGGTCCCCGAGATCGCCGACGGCACGGTGGAGATCTGCGCGATCGCCCGCGAGGCCGGCCACCGCACGAAGATCGCGGTGCGCTCGACGGTCTCGGGGGTGAACGCGAAGGGCGCGTGCATCGGCCCGATGGGCCAGCGTGTGCGCAACGTGATGCACGAGCTTCACGGGGAGAAGATCGACATCGTGGACTGGTCCGACGATCCCGCGGAGCTCGTCGCCCACGCCCTGTCGCCCGCGAGGGTCTCCAGCGTGGAGGTCGTGGACCGCGAGGCGCGCTCGGCTCGCGTCGTCGTACCCGACTTCCAGCTTTCGCTCGCCATCGGCAAGGAGGGGCAGAACGCCCGCCTCGCTGCGCGGCTCACCGGCTGGCGGATCGACATCCGTTCCGACGAGGCGCCCACCACGACTGCGGCTCGCGGTGGAGGGGAACAAGGCTGAGGCCGATTCTGTTTGGAACGACAGAACCGCTAGACTCGTCTTCGGTGGCTCGTGAACCAGATGCTGACTCATGCGCGCGCAGTCCTGTGCGCACCTGTGTCGGTTGTCGGGTCCGAGCCCCGAAGCAAGAACTGCTGCGCGTCGTCGTCCGCGGTTCGGGCGACGGGCTGACCGTGGTGCCGGACCCTGGAGCAAGAGCAGCGGGCCGGGGAGCCTACATCCACCCCTCGCTCGACTGTCTGGAGCTGGCGACTCGCCGCCGGGCGTTCGTCCGGGCCCTCCGGGTCCAGGGCAGGCTCGGTGAGTCCCCGCTTCGGGACCACCTGCAGCAAGCAGCAGATCCGTCCGTGTTGACCGACAGAAAATGGAGCAGCAGCTCATGAGCACTCGATGAGTACTTCGCGATGAGCATGCACACCAGCTAACGGTCCGCGCCACAAGGGCTCGGACCAGAAGGAGAAGCGTGGCTAAGGTCCGAGTCCACGAGCTCGCCAAAGAGTTCGGAGTAGAGAGCAAGGTCGTTCTGGCCAAGCTCGGAGAGATGGGAGAGTTCGTCAAGTCGGCGTCGTCGACGGTCGAGCCCCCTGTCGTCAAGCGTTTCACCGACAAGTTCGGTGACGAGCTGAAGTCTGCCTCAGAGAAGTCCGCAGCGAAGAAGACCACTTCCAAGGCTCCCGCCAAGAAGGCGGCCCCTGCCAAGCCCGCCGAGACCGACGGGGTGGGACCGGCCACCGAGGCGCCCGCGCCCGCGCCTGCGGAGAAGGCTGTCCCGGCCGAGACCGAGGCACCCGCTCCCGCGGAGGCCGAGTCGCCGGTCGCCGAGCCGGCCGCTCCGGCGCCGAAGCCTGCCTCTAAGCCGGCTCCTGGCCCGCGCCCCGGCCCGAAGCCCGGTCCGAGGAAGGCTCCCGAGCCCGCACCGGCGCCGCAGGCCCCGGCCGCCGCAGCGCCGGAGGCCCCGGCCGCCCGCGCCGGTGGGCCCACCCCGGCAGCGCCGCGTCCGGCGGCCCCCCGTCCGAGTGGCGGCCGCCCCGGCGCTCCGCGTCCGGGCAACAACCCGTTCTCCTCGACCCAGGGCATGGGACGTCGTCCCGCCGCCCCGTCGCGAGGCGACCAGGCGGGTGGCGACAACCGTCCGCCGCGTCCGCCGGCCTCCCGTGAGGGTGGCGCGCCGGGTCGCCCGGGGATGCCCCGTCCCAACCCGGCGATGATGCCCAAGTCTCCTGCCGCCTTCGGCGGTGGCCCCGGCGGCCGCCAGGCTGGCCCCGGTCGTGGTGGCCCCGGTGGGGCGCCCGGCCGCGGTGCGCCCGGTCGTGGTGGCGGCGCTCCGGCCCGTGGCGGTGCTGGTGCTCCGGCTCGTCCCGGCGGCTTCGGCCCCGGTGGCGGCGGTCGTCCCGGTGGCGGCCGTCCCGGCCAGCGTGGTCAGACCCAGGGCGCCTTCGGCCGTCCGGGCGGTCCCTCGCGTCGCGGTCGCAAGTCGAAGCGTGCGCGTCGTCAAGAGTACGAACAGATGCAGGCCCCGACGATCGGCGGTGTGCGCGTCCGCAAGGGCGACGGCGAGACCGTTCGTCTCCCGCGTGGCGCCTCGCTGACGGACTTCGCGGAGCGGATCGGCGTCGACCCTGCCGCTCTGGTGCAGATGCTGTTCTCGCTCGGCGAGATGGTCACCGCGACCGAGTCGGTCAACGACGAGACGTTCGAGCTGCTCGGTGAGGAGCTCAACTACGTCGTGCAGGTCGTCTCCCCCGAGGACGAGGACCGCGAGCTCCTCGAGTCCTTCGACCTCGAGTTCGGTGAGGACGAGGGTGACGAGGAAGACCTCGAGGCCCGTCCGCCGGTCGTGACCGTCATGGGCCACGTCGACCACGGAAAGACGAAGCTGCTCGACGCGCTCCGCAAGGCGAACGTCGTCGACAAGGAGGCCGGTGGCATCACGCAGCACATCGGCGCCTACCAGGTCGCGACCGAGGTCGACGGTGACGAGCGGAAGATCACCTTCATCGACACCCCGGGTCACGAGGCGTTCACCGCCATGCGTGCCCGTGGTGCGCAGGCCACCGACATCGCGGTGCTCGTGGTCGCGGCCGACGACGGTGTGATGCCTCAGACGGTCGAGGCGTTGAACCACGCCAAGGCAGCCGGTGTCCCGGTCGTCGTCGCGGTCAACAAGATCGACAAGCCCGAGGCCGACCCGCAGAAGGTCCGTGGCCAGCTCACCGAGTACGGCCTCGTGCCCGAGGAGTACGGCGGCGACACGATGTTCGTCGACGTCTCGGCGAAGTCCGAGCTGAACCTCGACGGGCTGCTCGAGGCGATCGTGCTCACCGCCGACGCCTCCCTGGACCTGCGGGCGAACCCCGACCAGGACGCCCAGGGTCTCGTCGTCGAGGCACACCTCGACCGTGGTCGTGGCCCGGTGGCGACGATCCTGGTCCAGCGCGGAACGCTTCGGGTCGGCGAGTCGGTCGTGGCCGGCCCCGCCTACGGTCGTGTTCGCGCCATGCTCGACGAGCACGGGAACAACGTGGAGGAGGCCGACCCGTCACGTCCGGTGATGGTCCTCGGTCTGACCGCGGTCCCGGGCGCGGGCCAGAACTTCATCGTCGTGTCCGACGACCGGATGGCTCGTCAGATCGCCGAGAAGCGTGAGTCCCGCGAGCGTGCGGCCATGCAGGCCAAGCGTCGCGTCCGCCGTACGCTCGAGGACTTCATGGCCTCCATGGAGAAGGGCGAGAGCCAGGAGCTCAACCTGATCCTGAAGGGCGACGTGTCCGGTTCGGTCGAGGCCCTCGAGGACTCGCTGGCCAAGATCGACGTCGGCGACGAGGTCAGCATCCGGGTCATCGACCGCGGTGTCGGTGCGATCACCGAGACCAACGTCGACCTGGCTGCCGCCTCCGACGCCATCATCATCGGCTTCAACGTCCGGCCCCAGGGCAAGGCGACGGAGATGGCCGAGAAGGAAGGCGTCGAGATCCGGTACTACTCGGTCATCTACCAGGCGATCGAGGAGATCGAGGCGGCGCTCAAGGGCATGCTCAAGCCGGAGTACGAAGAGGTCTCGCTCGGCCAGGCCGAGATCCGCGAGATCTTCCGCTCCAGCAAGATCGGCAACATCGCCGGCTGTATGGTCACCAAGGGCGTCATCCGCCGCAACGCCAAGGCACGCCTGCTGCGTGACGGCAACGTGGTGGCCGACAACCTCGACCTGGCGTCGCTGCGCCGCGAGAAGGACGACGCGTCCGAGGTCCGCGAGGGCTTCGAGTGCGGTCTGGTCCTGCGTGGCTACAACGACATCAAGCAGGGCGACCTCGTCGAGTCCTTCGAGATGCGGGAGATCCCACGGGCCTGAGGCCCCGCGATCAATTACCAGGGGATGCAGGAGATTAGGTTCTTCCCACGGCAAGATCACCGTGGGAAGAGACAGAAGCCCTGCATCCCCTGGTAATCCCCCGCACCACAGAAGACGTGCCTGCTCGGCAGAACTAGGAGAACAACGCATGAGCTCGCCCCGCGTCCGCAAGGTCGCCGACCGTATCCAGGTGATCGTGGCGGAGATGCTCGAGCGACGGATCAAGGACCCGAGGCTCGGGTTCGTCACGGTGACCGACGTGCGCGTCACCGGTGACACCCAGAACGCCACGATCTTCTACACCGTCCTCGGCGAGAACGAGGACCTCGCCAGCAGCGCCGCGGCGCTCGAGTCGGCCAAGGGCATCATGCGTTCCGAGGTCGGAAAGCAGCTCGGCATGCGCCACGTGCCGACGCTGGAGTTCGTCCACGACGCCCTGCCGGACACCGCGCGCCACCTCGACGAGCTGCTGGCCAAGGCCAGGGAGTCCGACGCCCGGGTCGCCCAGTCTGCCGCCGGCGCACAGTACGCAGGTGAGGCGGACCCGTACCGCAAGCCGCACGAGTCCGACGAGCTCGACGACCTCGACGAGGAGTGAGCGCTTCCACGCCGCCCGGGCTGGTCGTCGTCGACAAGGCGGCCGGGATGACCTCCCACGACGTCGTGTCCCGCGTGCGCAGGCTCGCGGGCACCCGCAAGGTGGGGCACGCGGGCACGCTCGACCCGATGGCGACCGGAGTGCTCCTGCTCGGGGTCAACCGCGCCACCCGGCTCCTCGGGCACCTGATGCTCACGGAGAAGGCCTACGACGCCGTCGTCCGCCTCGGGGTCGCGACCACCACCGACGACGCCGAGGGGGAGACCACCGCGGTGGCTTCGGCCGGTGGTCTCGGCGACGAGGAGATCCGGGATGCCTTCGCCCGTTTCGTCGGGGACATCGACCAGGTCCCGTCCTCGGTCTCGGCGATCAAGGTCGACGGGCAGCGCGCCTACGCCCGCGTCCGCGCGGGTGAGACCGTCGAGCTGAAGGCCCGCCCCGTCACGGTCCACGCCATCGAGGTGGGCCGGATCACCCGGGCGGTCGACGTGGTCGACGTCGAGGTGTCGGTGCGCTGCTCGAGCGGCACCTACATCCGTGCGCTCGCCCGCGACGTGGGCGCCGCCCTCGGCGTGGGAGGGCACCTGACCGCCCTCCGGCGTACCGCCGTGGGGCCGTTCACCTTGAAGGACGCGCGGACCCTCGAGGAGCTCGCCGAGGACTTCGCGGTCCTCCCCATCGCCGAGGTGGCCCGGCGCTGCTTCCCCTCACGCGACCTCGGTGACGCCGACGCGGCCTCGGTCGCCGTGGGCCGCAAGCTCTCGCTCGACCTCGGCGCCGTGGGGCCCGTAGCGGTCTTCGACCCGGCGGGGGAGTTCCTCGCGCTCTACGAGCAGCGCGGTGATTCCGCCGCGCCGGTGGCGGTCTTCGCCTCCTGACGTCGGGCGGCACCTGTGCCGTGTGGCAGCATTTCGACGTACTGCGTGAACCCGTCCGCGAACAGGAGTGGTGGCCCCGTGCGTATCTGGCGCTCGCTCGACGCCGTCCCCGCCGACCTCGGTCGCACCGTGGTCACCGTCGGCAACTTCGACGGCGTGCACCTCGGTCACCAGCACGTCGTCCGTCGCGCCCGTGAGGTCGCCGACGAGCTAGGGGTCGCCGACGTCGTGGCGGTCACGTTCGACCCGCACCCGATCGCGGTGCTGCGGCCCGAGCACGCGCCGCCGACGCTGACCACCGTGGAGACGCGGGTCCGCCTGCTCGACGAGGCCGGGGTGGACGACGTCCTCGTCATCCCGTTCACCCGCGAGCTCGCCGACTGGTCTCCCGAGCGCTTCATCCAGGAGATCCTGGTCGAGGCGCTGCACATCAGGGCGGTCGTCGTCGGGGCGAACTTCCGCTTCGGGAGCCGTGCCGCCGGTGACGTCGCGACACTGCGTGAGTACGGCGAGAAGCACGACTTCGACACCGTCGGGATCGCCCTCGACGGCGGGCCGCAGGTCTGGTCCTCGACGTACGTGCGCAACTGCCTGGCCGCGGGTGACGTCGAGGGCGTCGCCGAGGCACTCGGCCGTCCGTTCACGGTGCGCGGAGAGGTGGTCCGCGGCGACCATCGCGGCCGCGAGCTGGGGTACCCCACCGCGAACGTGCCGACCACCGGGATGGCCGCAGCCCCGGCCGACGGCGTGTACGCCGGGTGGCTGCGCCGGCTCGACGAGGACGGGAGCGAGGATCCACTGCCCGCGGCGATCAGCGTCGGCACGAACCCGACCTTCGCGGGCGACCGCGAGCGCCGGGTCGAGTCCTACGTCCTCGACCGAGACGACCTCGAGCTGTACGGCGTCCCCGTCGAGGTGTCCTTCGTCGCCCGGCTGCGGGGCATGCGCCGGTTCGACTCCGTGGACGAGCTGGTGGAGACGATGGCCGACGACGTACGGCGCGCCCGGGATGTGCTGACGTCCACGGAGCCCGTGTGAGCAGCCAGGCCGTCAGCTCCGAGTCCGCCGTCGCAGCTGCGGAGAAGTGGTTCATCCGGCACGGCCTGCCGTACTTCGTCGACAGCGAGCGGGCCGAGGTGCGCCGGGGCTCCGTCCGCGGCGACTGATCCCGGCGATGGCGCTCTCCGCGCTCACCGGCGTCGCTGCCGGAGTCCTGCTCGGTTGGGTCACCGGACAGGCCCGCCCCGAGCGGGACCTCAGCGCGAGCGTCACGGTCGGCCTCGGCACAGCGCTGACGTTCGCAGGCATCGGCGCCGCGGTCTACGGGCTCACCGCTCTGCGTGCCTGGCCGATCCTGCGCTGGGCCGTGACCCGCACCCTGAAGAGCCTCGGCCTGATCTTCCCGCTCGCGACACGGGCGCTGCCGTTGCTGTTGCTCTTCGTGACGTTCCTGTTCATCAACACCGAGGTCTGGCAGGTCGCGTCCGCCCTGGACGGCGGCGTGATGTGGCTGACCATCCTGACCTTCACCGCGATGGCGGCAGGGTTCCTGCTCGCCCGGCTGCCGGAGGAGCTCGACCGGGTCGACGACGAGGTGGAGGCGAGCCGCCTGGTGGCGGCCTGCAAGGGCACGCCGCTGGAGCCCGCCGCGCGGGAGCTCGTGGAGTCGGGCGAGCACGTCCACCAGGACGCCGAGGTGCGCGGCTTCCAGAAGGCGAACCTCCTGCTGGTCCTCCTCGTCGCGCAGTTCGTGCAGGTGATCCTGCTCTCGGCCTCGGTGTTCGCCTTCTTCATCGTCTTCGGGATGGTGGCGATGGACCCCGGAGTCATCGAGAGCTGGATCCAGCACCCGCCCGGGGAGATCTTCGACCAGGACGTGCTCAGTGTGGAGCTGGTGCGGGTCTCGCTCTTCCTGGCGGCCTTCTCGGGGCTCTACTTCACCGTGTACGCCGTGACCGACGAGGTCTACCGGACCCAGTTCTTCACCTCGATCACCAACGAGCTCGAGCGAGCGGTCGGCGCACGGACCGTCTACCACTACCTCAAGTCCGGATCCTGACCCGGGCGGCGGACACGGCAGGAGGCGGCCCCGGTGCTCCGGGACCGCCTCCTGTGTCCGAGCGGTGTGTCAGGCGTCGAGATCCTGCTCCACCAGTGCGGCGATCTTGTCGACAGCCGACTGGTCCTCACTGCTGACCTCGACCGTGTCGCCGTGGCCGGCGCCGAGGGTCATGATCAGCAGCGACGAGGCGGCGTCCACCGGCTCGCCTCCGGGCGTCGCGAGCGTGACCTCGACGTCGAGCTCGCCGGCTGCCTCGGAGATCACTGCGGCGGGTCGGGCGTGGAGACCGACGGCCGAGCCGACGGTGACGGACTTGGTGGGCATGTGGTTCTCCTTCGTGGAAATCTCGTGGGACTGTCAGTCGATCAGACGATCGCGGCCTCGGCCACCTCGTCGAGCTCCTCGATCTCCTCCTTGCTCTCGGTGAAGGTCTTGAGCGCGATGACCAGACCCGCGGCGATCAGGACACCCGCGACGAGGGCGAAGAGGAACCAGAGCACCTGGTCCACCGCGAAGAGGACGAAGATGCCGCCGTGCGGGGCGCGCAGCGTCACCTCGGCCGCCATCGAGATGGCGCCCGTGACCGCGGACCCGACCATGATCGACGGGATCACGCGGATCGGGTCTGCCGCGGCGAACGGGATCGCGCCCTCGGTGATGAACGAGGCTCCGAGCAGCCAGGCGGCCTTGCCGTTCTCACGCTCGGGCTCCGAGAACAGCTGGGGCCGCACGGCCGTCGCCAGGGCGAGCGCGAGCGGCGGCACCATGCCGGCGAGCATCACGGCAGCCATGATCTTCAGCTCCGGCGGGGCACCGGTCGCGGTGGCGGCGGCGCCGAGGCCGGCGGTCGCGAACAGGTAGGCGGTCTTGTTCAGCGGGCCGCCCATGTCGAAGGCCATCATCAGGCCGAGGACCACGCCGAGCGCGACGCCGGCACCGCCCGCGCTCATGCTCTCGAGGCCGTTGGTCAGGGCGTCCATGAGAGCCTTCAGCGGCTTGCCCAGCACGATGATCATGATCGCGCCCGAGATCAGCGTGGCCAGCAAGGGGATCACGACGACAGGCATGAGACCGCGAGCCCAGCCCGGGACCTTCCACGAGGCGATCCAGTGCGTGACCAGACCGGCGAGCACACCACCGATCATGCCGCCGATGAAGCCCGAGTCCAGCGTTCCGGCGAGCGCACCCATGACGAAGCCGGGTGCGATACCGGGACGGTCGGCGATCGCGAAGGAGATGTAGCCGGCCAGCGCAGGGACGAGGAAGCTGAAGGCGGTCACACCGATCGTGAACATGACTGCGCCGATGTAGGCGAAGAAGCTGCTGTCGAACAACGCGTGATCGAGGCCGTAGATCGAGGGGTCGGGCAGGCTGAACAACGTGTAGTTGGTCAGGATGTCCGCGGCGTTGTCGACCTCGGTGCCCTTGATCGTCGTCTTGTTCGCGATCTCGTAGCCACCGAGAAGGAACGACAGGGCGATCAGCAGACCGCCGGCCGACACGAACGGGATCATGTAGGACACGCCGGTCATGAGCACCCGGCGGATCCGGAGGCCCCAGGACTCGTCGCCGTCGCCGCCGCCGGTGTGGGCGTGCGCACCCGTTCCGGCTCCACCACCGGCGCCTTCGACGCGCGGGCCGTCGGGGTCGTCCGCGCTCGCCAGCGCCCGGGCGATCATGCCGTCGGCGTCGTCGATGCCGCGCTTAACGCCTCCGGCGACGAAGGGCTTGCCCGCGAAGCGGCCGCGGTCCTTCACACCGAGGTCGGCGGCGAAGACCACGGCGTCGGCCTCGTCGATCGTGCCCTGGGGCAGCGGCTTGGACCCGGCCGACCCCTGCGTCTCCACGAAGATGTCGACCCCGGCGCGGGCTGCCGCAGCCTCGAGGGACTCTGCAGCCATGTAGGTGTGGGCGATTCCTGTGGGGCAGGAGGTCACGGCGACGATGCGACGGCGGGCTGCGGGAGCCGGTGCCGCGGGGGCGGTTGTCGGGGCGGCGGTCGACGAGCCCGCCGCGGCGGGTGCGGCAGCCGGTTTGGGCTCGGGCGCCTTCACGACCTCGCTGACGATGCGCACGACGTCCTCGGGCGTCTCGGCGTTGCGAAGCGAGTCGGTGAACTCCTTCTTCACGAGCGACCGCGCGAGCTGGGTGAGCAGCTGCATGTGGGTGGCGTCGCCGCCGGCCGGTGCGGCGATGAGGAAGGCGAGGTCCGCCGGGCCGTCCTTGGCCCCGAACTCGATCGACGGGGAGAGGCGGGCGAAGGCCAGCGTCGGTACGTCGACGTGCTCGGTGCGGCAGTGCGGGATGGCGATGCCGCCGGGCAGACCGGTCGGAGAGGTCGCCTCGCGGGCGAGGGCGTCCTCGGCCAGGCCGTCGGGGTTGCTGCTCCTTCCCGCATCGGCCACGACAGCGGCGAGTGCGCGGATCGCCTCGTGCTTGTCACTGCCCAAGGCGGCGTCGAGCCGCACCAGGCCAGGGGTGATCAGTTCGGACATGTCTCTCCTCAGTTCCCTGTGAGGGCGAGCTCACGGATCTCGACGAGCTCTGGGTTGATGTGGGTCGGTGCGGGAATCGTGGTGCCGGGTAGTCCTGCGGCGGCGCTGCCGTAGGCGACGGCCAGACGAAGGCGCTCGGGCGGCGAGGCATCGCGTAGATCGCCGAGCAGGTAGCCGAAGAGGCTGGAGTCGCCTGCGCCGACGGTGCTCACGACCGTGGTCGGTGGGGGAGTCGCGTGCCAGGCCCCCTCCTCGGTGACGAGGACGGCACCGTTGCCCCCCAGCGTGACGAGGACTGCGCCGACGCCCTTGCCGACCAGCACGCCTGCCGCATGGGCAGCGGCGAGCGGGTCGGCCTCCACCAGGTCGGGGTCCTCACCCGTGAGGGACGCGAGCTCCTCGCCGTTCGGCTTCATCAGGTCCGGGGCCGCCCCGCCGCGTGCCACCTGCTCGGCTAGGGCGCTCAGGGGTTCGTCGGAGGTGTCGACAGCGACCCTGGCCGTCGTACTCGAGAGGTCGGAGACCAGCTCGGCGTACCAACCGGAAGGTGCTCCGGGCGGCAGGGAGCCGGCCAGCACCACCCAGCGTGCGTGCTGTGCGCGCTGGTGCAGGGCCTGCTCGAGCCGGTCGAGGGCGGCCTGGTCGACCTCGGCTCCGGGCGAGTTGACCTTGGTGGTCGTACCGTCGGGCTCGGTGATCGTGAGGTTGACCCGAACCGGGCCGACCGGGCGCTCGGGGCGGCAGTCGATCCCGTCGCGGAGCAGCTCGAGGACGTAGGGGTCGTCCTTCTCGGCCGGCAGCACGGCGATGGTCGGCACACCCGCCGCCACTGCTGCTCGGGAGATGTTCACGCCCTTGCCGCCGGACTGCGAGCTGACCGACTTCGCGCGGATGACTGTGCCGCGCTCGAGGCGTGAGGTCAGCTCGACGGTGCGGTCGATGCTGGGGTTCGGGGTCAGCGTGACGATCATGCGACGACCACCTCGATCCCGTAGTCCTCGAACGCCTTGCGGTCGGTCTCGTCGATGCCCGAGTCGGTGACGAGTACGTCGACGTCGCCCAGTTCGGCGAACCGGACCGTGTGCTCGGCCCCGACCTTGGAGGAGTCGGCGAGGACCACGACTCGGCGCCCGGCTCTGACCATGGCACGCTTGGCGGCTGCTTCCGAGTGGTCCGGTGTGCTGAGCCCGTGGTCGAGCGAGATCCCGTTGGTCCCGACGAAGGCGACGTCGCTACGGAGCCTCGACAACGCGGCGACGGTGTCCTCGCCGACGGCGGCCTGGGTGGTGCGACGTACCCGTCCGGGCAGGAGGTGAAGCTCTACTCCGGAGACCCCGGCCAGGCGAGAGGCGATGGGCACGGCGTTGGTGATCACGGTCAGACGAAGGTCCTGCGGCAGGTTCGCCGCCAGCCGGGACGTCGTGGTGCCGGCGTCGACGAGCACGCTGCCACCAGAGCCGGGCAGCTGGTCGAGCGCAGCCTGCGCGATGCGCTCCTTCTGCTCGGCGTACGCGAGGTCGCGGTCGGTCACGGCTGTCTCGAGCCGGGTGAGCGCGTTCGCGGGAACCGCGCCCCCGTGGACCCGGCGGACCAGGCCTGCTTGTTCCAGGGCGGAGAGGTCGCGTCGCACGGTCTCTGTGGTGACCGTGTATGCCTCGGCGAGCTCGGTGACCGAGAGCCTCCCACGCTGGGTGATGAGGTCGGCCATGGCCTGACGGCGCTCTTCGGCGTACAACCCAGCCTCCTGTGTTTGTGTTGGAGTCAATCTGTGTATCTGTTGTTTTACGCCCGAGCGTGTTGACTGTCAAGGGGGTAGCAGGCTTATCGTGTCTCCATGACGCTTCGAGGCACTCCCGTTGTCCCCGGTGTGGCGTACGGCCCGGTGGTCGTCGCCTCCGCCCGGATCTCGCAGCACGCCATCGACGAGTTCGAGAGGCTGACGCTCGACGAGGAGGCGGCCATCGCCGCCTACGACGGCGCCGTCACCCTGGTCGCCGACCGGCTGGCCGGCCGCGCCGACAAGGCCAGCGGCTCGGCTGCGGAGGTGCTCACGGCGAACGCCGGCATGGCGCGGGACAAGGGCCTGCGCACGGCGGTGGTCAAGCGGGTCAAGGCGGGTGACCCGCTGCTCACCGCGCTCCGCGGGGGTGTCGACCAGTTCGCCGACCTGTTCACCCAGATGGGCGGCCTGATGGCCGAACGTGTCACCGACTTGCGGGACATCGAGAAGAGGTTGACCGCCTCACTCGTCGGCGAGGCGGACCCGGGTGTGCCGGAGACGGACGAACCCTCGGTCCTCGTCGCGGAGGACCTCGCACCCGCAGACACGGCGGGACTCGACGCCAAGCAGGTGCTCGCGCTCGTGACCGAGAAGGGCGGCCCGACGAGCCACACCGCGATCATCGCCCGTCAGCTCGGGATCCCGTGCGTGGTCGCGGCCGCCGGCGTGACGAAGCTCGAGGCGGGCACCAAGGTCCTCGTGGACGGCACCACGGGCGAGATCGAGGTGGCTCCCGACCACGACAGCGCGACATCGCGGGTGGAGGCGGCTGCCGCCGCGAGGGCCGCCTTGGAGACCTGGACCGGACCCGCACGGACCGCCGACGGCACACGGGTGAAGGTGCTCGCGAACGTCGCGGACGGGCAGTCGGCCCGCGCGGCTGCGGACGGTCCGGTGGACGGTGTCGGGTTGTTCCGCACCGAGCTGTGCTTCCTCAACCGCAAGGACGAGCCGAGCGTCGCCGAGCAGACCGAGATCTATGCGGAGGTGCTCTCTGCCTTCGGTCCGGAGCGAACGGTCGTGGTGCGCACTCTGGACGCCGGCTCCGACAAGCCGATCGCCTTCGCGACGCTGGAGGGTGAGGAGAACCCCGCGCTCGGCGTCCGCGGGCTCCGACTGTCCTTCGGCAACCCGGGGCTGCTGGAGCGACAGCTCTACGCCATCGCTGCCGCGGCAAGGATGACCTCCACGAGTCCGTGGGTGATGGCGCCGATGGTCGCCACGGTGGCCGAGGCGAGCGAGTTCGCCGGTCAGGTTCGCGCCCACGGGCTCCAGGCCGGGGTGATGGTGGAGATCCCCAGTGCGGCTCTGCAGGCACACAAGATGCTCGAGCACGTGGACTTCCTGTCCATCGGCACCAACGACCTCACGCAGTACACGATGGCCGCCGATCGCATGGCCAGCGGCCTCGCTCACCTGACTGACGCCTGGCAGCCCGCCGTGCTCGCCCTCATCGCGATCAGTGCCGAGGCGGGCAAGCAGGTCGGCAAGCCGGTTGGGGTCTGCGGTGAGGCGGCGGCCGATCCGGCGCTCGCAGCCGCGATGGTCGGCATGGGGGTCACCTCCCTGTCCATGGCCTCCGCGGCGGTGCGCACCGTCGGCGCGCAGCTGGCGTCGGTCTCCATGGACGTGTGCGAGCACGCCGCCGAGGCAGCCCTCGCCGCGAGCGACCCGATGGCTGCGCGCGAGGCGGTACGCCGCGTGCTCGACGGCGGCTGACCCGCGGGGGACCGGTGGCGAGAGAGGCGGTAGCCTCTCGGCGCTCGCATTCCGAACGCCACCTTCCGAAAACCGGGGTCACTCTCTTGCTCGCTCGAGTCACAGCCGTCTGTACGACGGTCGCTCTGCTGGTCATCGCCGGTACCACGTCCGTCAGCGCGAACATCCTGGCCACGCGTGACGCCCGAGGCGACGTCGTGCACTGGGAGTCCTCGACACAGACGAGCAGCGTCCGCAGCACCAAGATCGACATCTACCGAATCCGGGTGCGCTACGAGAACGGCTCACTGGTCATCCGAACGCTGTTCCGTGATCTCACGTCCCAGAACACCACGGTCGACCAGAACGTCACCGCCCTGCACGATTACAAGCTCGACACGAACCCGGACCGGCGGGGATTCGAGTACACCGTCTACGACGCACGGGGTGAGGACCTGCACCGCACCCGTCCGGGAGCCGACCGGCTCGTGAAATGCCGCGGCCTCTCATGGCGGGCAGACCTGGACAGGGACGTGTCCACCCTGGTCATCCCCAGGTCCTGCTTCCGCGATGACGAGCGGCGGGTCGTGCGAACGAGGTTCGACGTGCTGCAGTGGGGTCCAGGCAGAACGCCCGCTGAGGACAGCGGCTCGTACTACGTCGACTCCATGGAGGACCAAGTCGTCACCGGCTACGTGCGACACAGCCGCGAGGGGTAGGCCCAGGGCCCACAAGGGCAAACCGGTGTCGGGCACGTCCGGCCAGGGGACAAGCCGCAGCCGTGCGCACGTCCTTGTTGCCGTTGCGGGGGCCGCGCCTTAACGTCGGAGCATGGTCGACGACACGGTCGGAGGCCTCCTTCGCATCCTCGGAAGCACGGCGCTCTTCGCGATCGTGGTCGGCGGCGTGTTCTACAGGCGCGAGGTCATGGCCTGGTCGGTCCGGGTCGGGCGCCGCCTGCACCTGCTGCCGCCGCCTGCACCGGTCCCCGTCGGCCTGCCCCTGGAGCGCGTCGCACGGGAGCTGCGCCGCCTCGGGCCTGAGGCTCGGCGACACCGCCAGGGGACCCCGAAGGCGAAGCATCAGAGCGTGGTCGCGGCCTACGACGACCTGCTGCTCGAGGCCTGCCGTGCCGTGGAGATCCCGACCTCCCTGGCCTCGATGCCCGAGGGGATCGAGCGCGAGTCCGAGCGACTGCGCGTCGAGTACGAGCTCGAGCGCGCAGGCGTCCGCATCCGCGCTGCCTCCTGACGCCGTGGGCCGTCGAGCACGCCAGGGCGCTGTCCTGGGCGCGTGACGTGGCGGTGTTCTGCGAAAAGCGCCTCCTTCGGGTGGAGGTGGGTGCTTCTTGCAGACCAGCTCAGCCGGCGTGGCTGGCCGTGGTCCTCTGGTCTGCGCCCGTCTGGTCCGCGCCCGTCCGGTCCGCCTCGGACGGGGTGGCCGGTCGGACGGTGACCGGGACGCCGTTGAGCACGGCATTGCCGCTGGCCTCGTCGATGACGCCCGGATCGGTCAGGTCGTTGATCGACGGCCCCGGCACGTCAACCGCCCGAGAGAGCCGGACGCCGTCGCGCTGGTGGCCGTAGCCGTGCGGCAGGCTCACGACCCCGCGCATGACGTCGTCGGTCGCCTGGACCTCGGCCTGCACCGTGCCGACCTGGGACGTCACGGCGACCGTCGTACCGTCGGCGATGCCTCGCTCGGCGAGGTCGTCGGGGTGCATCAGGAGGTGGTGGCGGGGGCGGCCCTTGGTCAGCCGTTCGGTGTTGTGCATCCAGGAGTTGCAGTCGCGCTGGTGCCGTCGGCCGATGAGAAGGAGCTCGCCCTCGGCCGGCGTCGTGGTGGCGAGGGACTCGAGCCGGGCAAGGTCGTCGAGCACCAGCGGAGGAGCCGCGTGGACGTGCCGGTCCTTCGTGAGCAGGCGGCCCGGCAGGACCGGCCGGAGTGGGCCGAGATCCACGCCCTCCGGGTGCCGGCGCAGCTTGCGCAACGAGAGCCGGGACCGGTCGGTCCGCAGCAGGAGGTCGATCATCCGGGTGGGGGAGAGGCGTAGCCGGGCCTCCGTGGCGAGCCGTTTCTTCAGAGGTGGCTTGGAGCCGAGGCGCTTGGCCGTGCGCAGCGCGATCTCCCGGTAGATCTCCCAGTCGTGACGTGCGTCCTTCGGCTTGGGGAAGACCGCCGGCGTGAAGCGGGCGGTGTTGCGCACGGCCAGCAGGTGGAAGGCCAGGTCGTAGTGGTCGCGCTCGAGCGCCGAGGTGGGAGGAAGGATCACGTCCGCGTGCCGCGTCGTCTCGTTGACGTAGATGTCGACCGCGACCATGAAGTCGAGTCCACCGAGGGCGTCGTCGAGCCGGGCGCCGTCGGGTGTGGAGAGCACGGGGTTGCCGGCCACGCTCAGGAAGGACCGCACCTGGCCATCGCCCGGGGTGATCATCTCGTCGGCGAGCGTCGACGCGGGCAGCTCGCCGCCGACCTCGGGCAGGTCCCGGACCCGGCTGCGCCAGAGGTCGCGATGGCCCTTGCTGATGAACCCGCGTCCGACCGCGTCGATCGCGGGGGAGGTGAACATGACCCCGCCCTCGTGGTCGAGGTTGCCGCACACGATGTTGAGGCACTGGATCGCCCACTGGCACACGGACCCGAACTGCTGCGTGGAGACGCCCATCCGTCCGTAGAGCGCCGCCCTGTCCGTCTCGGCGAGGTCTCTCGCGGTCGAGCGAATCACCTCTGCGGGAAGGCCGCTCACCGCCTCCGCCCGCTCCGGCGTGAACGGCCGCACCGCAGCCTCGACCTCGTCGAGCCCGTCGACGTACTCCGGCGCCTTCGCCAGCCCCTCGGCGAAGACTGTGTTGAGCATCGCGAGCAGCACGAACGCGTCAGTGCCCGGCCGCACGAAGTGGTGCTCGTCGGCAGCCTTGGCGGTCTCGGTACGGCGAGGGTCCAGCACGACCATCCGGCCGCCGCGGGCCCTCAGCTCGCGGAGACGACCGGGGAAGTCCGGGACCGTCATCAGGCTGCCGTTGGAGGCCATCGGGTTGCCGCCGACGACGACGAACAGCTGGGTCCGGTCGATGTCGGGCACCGGGATGAGCAGCTGGTGCCCGTACATCAGGTGCGCGACGAGCTGGTGCGGCAGCTGGTCCACCGAGGTCGCGCTGTAGACGTTCTTGGTGCGGAGAGCCTTCAGCATCGCCGGGGCGTGGGTCATCGAGCCGAGGCTGTGCACGTTCGGGTTGCCCAGGTAGACCGCGACGGCGTCGCGTCCGTGCTCGGTGATGGTGCGCGCGAGGTTGTCGGCGACGAGGTCGAACGCCTCGTCCCAGCCGATCTCCTCCCAGCCCGAGGAGGTACGTCGGACGGGGCGACGCAGCCGGTCGGGGTCTTCATGGATGTCCTGGAGGGCCAGCGCCTTGGGGCAGATGTGACCTCGGGAGAGGGGGTCGTCCGGGTTCCCCTTGACCGAGGTGATGCGGCCGTCCTCGAGGGTCAGCCGGAGGCCGCAGATGGCCTCGCAGAGGTTGCACACGCCCAGTCGGGCGGTTGCTCCGGTCGAAGTCTGCGTGCCGGTCCGCTTCTCCATGACGGAATCCTGTCACGTCACTGGCGTGTTGCGATACGCACTACTACGCATCCCGTACTACTGTGCGCCGCATGGACTCCACCCAGCTCCTCAAGGGAGTGCTCGACCTCGCGGTGCTCGCCGTGGTGGACGACGAGGACGGCTACGGCTACGACGTGCTCCGCCGGCTCCGGGCCGCGGGACTCGAGGGCGTCGGGGACGCCTCGGTCTACGGGACCCTGCGGCGGCTCTACGCGTCGGGCGCGCTGACCTCCTACGTCGTCCCCTCCGACGAGGGGCCGCACCGCAAGTACTACGGGATCACCACGGCCGGCCGCGCCCAGCTGAAGCGGCAGCGCGAGGACTGGCAGCACTTCTCCGCGACCGTCACCCGACTCCTCGACCGCCAGACCACCCAGGGGGCAGCACGATGAACGAACAGACGATCCGCCTCGAGGTCAGGCCCGAGGTGTCCTCCTTCGTGGAGAAGGTCCGAGCCAGGCTGTCCGACCTGAGCGACGAGGAGCGCGAGGAGCTCGTGGGCGGCCTCGAGGCCGACATCGCCGAGCTGGTCGCGGACGGCGGCTCGGTCTCCGAGCTCGGAGACCCTCGTGCCTACGCCGACGAGCTGCGAGCGGCAGCAGGCATCGAGCGGAGGCAGGCAGACACCAGGGCGGGCGCGAGCGGCCTCCTCCGCGGTGTTCGCTCGCGCCGGCGGCTGTCGGAGCGGGTGAATGCCGTGCTCGACAGTGTCCGGCGGCGATGGTTCGAGCTGGTCGAGGTGCCTGCTCTGGGAAAGCCATGGGAGTTCCTGACCACCCTGCGTCCCGTGTGGTGGGTGCTCCGCGCCTGGGTCGCGGTGCAGCTGTTCGACATCGTCACCCAGGGCGGCGACCTGGCCACGCCGGTGCCGACCATCGGAGGGCCCCTTCTCGGGTCGCTGCTGTGGGTGGTCGCGATCGTGGTCAGTGTCCAGGTCGGTCGCGACAAGATCTGGCCCGGGTCCGGTGCGGCGCGCAGGACCTCGGCGCGCGTGGTGCTCCTGGTCCTCAACACCTTCGCCGTCCTCATGACGCCGGTCGTCCTCGGTCAGTTCCCGGCCAGCGGCACCTGGGCTGACCAGTACTACGGCGGGTACTACGAGCCCGAGCCCGGGCTGATGAACCAGGACCAGTACGTGCGCAACGTCTACCCCTACGACGACGAGGGGAACCCGCTGACGGGGGTCCAGCTTTTCGACGAGGACGGCAACCCCTTGAACGTCGCCACCTTCATGTCCGAAGACCTCGACGGTGACGGCCGTGCAAGCATCCCCTACCCGTGGCTCAACGGCGAGAAGGAGCTCTTCAACGTCTTCCCGCTCCCGGAGCGTGGGCAGCCGGCCTGGAGGACCGAGGTGCTCCCCGATGCCTGGACCTCCGCGAACCCGCCGACTCTCCCGACACCTCCGCTGGCCGTCGTACCGCCGGTGTCGCTGCCCGGATCAGCTGCCGCCGACGGGACCACCGCGGACGAGGGCGAGACGGACGCGACCGGTGCGGACGCCGAGTCCGAGGGCTCCGCGACCGAGACCTCTGGGACGAAGGCGGCCGAACCGGCGGACAGTGGCGGTGAGTCCGGAAAGCGCGATTCGGAGAAAGCCGAGGGCCGCTGATAGTCTTGAGCGGTTGCCCCGGCCGCGTTGGCCGGTGGCTTCATCGCCGTCAGGACGGCCGCGGATCGAGAGTGCCCGGGTGAACAGGCCCCGGCGCGCCGCGCAACGAGCAAACCGAAGGGAAGTCGCGTGTCCAAGGGTACCGACGCGGAGACCAAGAAGACGATCATCGCCGAGTACGGCCTGTCCGAGGGCGACACCGGCTCTCCGGAGGTCCAGGTGGCGCTGCTCAGCCACCGCATCTCGCACCTGACCGAGCACCTCAAGGAGCACAAGCACGACCACCACAGCCGTCGTGGCCTGCTGCTGCTCGTGGGTCAGCGTCGTCGCCTTCTGAACTACATGCAGAAGGAAGACATCAACCGCTACCGCTCGATCGTGGAGCGCCTCGGTCTGCGTCGTTGATGGCAGACAGGTCTTGAAGCAGGAGCGACCCCCGCGTGCCGACCAGGCAACGCCGGGAGGTCGCTCCTGCTGCATGATCAGGATGTAGTCCGACTACGCTCGGAGATGTCCTGCACAACTGAAAACCAATCCATTCACAGGAGCGGCCGCGGACGTCCGGCCCGGTCCTCGGTAGTGGCCTTCGGGACAGCCTTCTCCGGGAGGGTGCCGCGGGCCTCGATCGAAGACCGGCCCCTGAGCCAGCGGAGCCGTGCGCACCACGTGGCATCAGATGCTTTATGGGCGCCCTCGCGTGACCGCTCCGCGAAAGAGAAAGGGGTATCCCGTGGAGGAACCCACCATCTCGGCGGTAGAGACCGTCATCGACAACGGCAAGTTCGGCAGCCGCACCGTCAAGTTCGAGACCGGCCTCCTGGCCCGTCAGGCAGCCGGGTCCGTCACCGCGTACCTGGACGACGAGACCATGCTGCTCTCGGCGACCACCGCGTCGAAGCACCCGAAGGAGCACTTCGACTTCTTCCCGCTCACGATCGACGTCGAGGAGCGGATGTACGCCGCGGGCCGGATCCCCGGCTCGTTCTTCCGTCGTGAGGGCCGTCCCTCCGAGGACGCCATCCTCACCTGCCGTCTCATCGACCGCCCGCTGCGACCGACCTTCAAGAGCGGTCTGCGCAACGAGGTCCAGGTCGTCATCACGGTCATGGCGCTCGAGCCGGACACCCCGTACGACGTCCTCGCGATCAACGCCGCCTCGATGTCCACCCAGCTCTCGGGCCTCCCGTTCTCGGGCCCGGTCGGTGGTGTCCGGGTCGCCCTCATCGACAACCAGTGGGTTGCCTTCCCGACGCACAGCCAGCTCGAGGAGGCCGTGTTCGACATGGTCGTCGCGGGTCGCGTCACCGAGACCGGCGACGTCGCGATCATGATGGTCGAGGCGGAGTCGACCGAGTCCACCTGGGACCTGGTCCGCTCGGGCAAGCAGGCGCCGACCGAGGAGGTCGTCGCGGGCGGTCTCGAGGCCGCCAAGCCGTTCATCAAGCAGCTCGTCGAGGCCCAGGACGAGCTCGCCAAGCAGGCCGCCAAGCCGGTCGCGGAGTTCCCGGTCTTCCTCGACTACGAGGACGACGCCTACGCCGCCGTCGAGAAGGCCGCCTCCGCTGACCTCGCCCAGGCGCTGACCATCGCCGGCAAGCAGGAGCGCGAGTCGAAGATGGACGAGGTCAAGGCCGAGGTCATCGAGAAGGTGGCGCCGGACTTCGAGGGTCGCGAGAAGGAGCTCGGCGCAGCCTTCCGCTCGCTCACCAAGAAGCTCGTCCGCGAGCGCGTCCTGCGCGACAAGGTCCGCATCGACGGTCGTGGCCTCACCGACATCCGGACCCTGTCCGCCGAGGTCGGCGTGGTCCCGCGCGTGCACGGCTCGGCGCTGTTCGAGCGCGGCGAGACCCAGATCCTGGGTATCACCACGCTGAACATGCTGACGCTCGAGCAGAAGCTCGACACGCTCTCCCCGGAGACGACGCGTCGCTACATGCACAACTACAACTTCCCGCCGTACTCCACCGGTGAGACCGGCCGCGTCGGCTCGCCGAAGCGTCGCGAGATCGGCCACGGCGCCCTCGCCGGGCGCGCCCTCGTTCCGGTGCTGCCGACGCGCGAGGAGTTCCCGTACGCGATCCGCCAGGTGTCCGAGGCTCTCAGCTCCAACGGCTCGACGTCCATGGGCTCCGTGTGCGCCTCGACCCTGGCGCTGCTCCAGGCCGGCGTGCCGCTGCGCGCGCCCGTCGCGGGCATCGCGATGGGCCTGATCTCCGGTGAGATCGACGGCAAGACCGAGTACGTCACCCTGACCGACATCCTCGGCGCCGAGGACGCGTTCGGCGACATGGACTTCAAGGTCGCCGGCACGCGGGAGTTCGTCACCGCCCTCCAGCTCGACACCAAGCTCGACGGCATCCCGGCCGACGTGCTCGCCGGCGCGCTGACCCAGGCCCGTGACGCCCGGATGGCGATCCTCGACGTGATGGGCGAGGCCATCTCCGCGCCTGAGGAGATGTCGCTGCACGCGCCGCGGATCATCACCGTCAAGGTCCCGGTCGACAAGATCGGCGAGGTGATCGGCCCCAAGGGCAAGGTCATCAACCAGATCCAGGACGACACCGGTGCGCAGATCAGCATCGAGGACGACGGCACGATCTACATCGGCGCCACCAACGGCGAGTCGGCGGAGGCCGCCCGCTCGATCATCAACGGCATCGCGAACCCGCAGATGCCCGAGGTCGGCGAGCGCTACCTCGGCACCGTCGTGAAGACGACGAACTTCGGTGCGTTCGTCTCGCTCCTCCCCGGCAAGGACGGCCTGCTGCACATCAGCAAGCTGCGCGCGCTGGCCGGCGGCAAGCGGGTCGACGCCGTCGAGGACGTCGTCTCGGTCGGCCAGAAGGTCCAGGTCCAGATCGCCGAGATCGACGACCGCGGCAAGCTGTCGCTGGTCCCCGTGGTCGAGGAGTCCGCCGAGGCGGAGTCCTCGAAGGACGAGGCCACCTCCGACGACGGCGAGCAGTGACGACTCCGTTCACCGCTTCGCACCAGGCCCCGGGGACGACCCGCACCATCCTGGTCGAGAAGGAGCCCGGCGGATCTGTGATGTCACAGGTCCGCCGGACCGTCCTTCCCGGCGGGTTGCGGGTCGTCACCGAGGCGATGCCCGGCGTCAGGTCCGCCACCGTCGGTGCGTGGGTCGGCGTCGGGTCGCGAGACGAGTCCCCGACCCTGCACGGGGCCTCGCACTTCCTCGAGCACCTGCTGTTCAAGGGCACCCCGACGCGCTCGGCGATGGACATCTCGATCGCGCTAGACACGGTCGGCGGGGAGTTCAACGCCTTCACCGCGAAGGAGTACACCTGCTTCCACGCACGTGTGCTCGACCAGGACCTCCCGCTGGCGATCGACGTCCTCGGCGACATGATCACCTCCTCGGTGATCACGCCTGCGGACGTCGAGGCCGAGCGTGAGGTGATCCTCGACGAGATCGCGATGCACGACGACGACCCCGACGACGTGGTGCACAACCTCTACGCCGAGAAGGCTTGGGGCGGCACGCCGCTCGGACGGCCGATCGCGGGCACGGCCTCGTCCATCGAGGCGATGACCCGCGCGCAGATCCTGCGCTACTACCGGGGCAGGTACCGCCCCGAGAACATCGTGATCGCGGCGGCCGGGAACGTCGACCACGACGCGGTCGTGCGCCTGGTGGCCGAGGCGTTCGGCCGGGCCGGCTTCCTCGCCGACGACTCCGTTCGCCCGCAGCCGCCCCGGCGTGGGGACCGGAGGAAGAAGACGGCGGCGGGGGAGATCTCGCTCGCCCGGCCCTTCGAGCAGGTCAACCTGGTCCTCGGCGTGAACGGGCTGGTCCGCACCGACGACCGCAGGTACGCCCTTGGCGTGCTCAACGCGGTCCTGGGCGGTGGCACCTCCTCGCGTCTTTTCCAGGAGGTCCGGGAGCGCCGAGGGCTCGCCTACTCCGTCTACTCCTTCGCCTCGCACTACTCCGACAGCGGCATGTTCGGCGTGGGTGTCGGCTGCCTGCCGACCCGGATGCACGACGTGCTCGACGTGGTCCGCTCCGAGACGGCGCTGCTCGGAGAGCGCGGCATCACCGCCGAGGAGCTCGAGCGCGGCAAGGGCCAGCTTCGCGGCGGCCTCGTGCTCAGCATGGAGGAGTCCGGCACGCGCATGTCCCGCCTGGCGAAGGCGGAGCTGCTGTACGACGAGCTGCCTGGCATCGACGAGGTGATCGGGCGGATCAACGCCGTCACCGTCGAGGACGTCCAGCTGCTCGCGAAGGAGCTCTTCTCCCAGCCCGAGACCCTCGCGGTGGTAGGCCCCGAGGCCTCCCTCTGAGCCATCGCCACCAGGCCCGGGACCGCGACGCCTCGGGTGAGGTCGCCCCGGTAGGTTGGGGCCCGTGACAGCGATGATGAAGGTCGGCGTCCTGGGTTCGCGCGGCAAGGTCGGCGCAGAGGTCTGCCGTGCGGTCGAGGCGGCCGAGGACATGGAGCTGGTCGCGGCGGTGGACGCCGACGACTCCGTCGACGAGCTGGTCTCGGCCGGCGCCGAGGCGGTGGTCGACTTCACCCACCCCGACGTGGTCATGGACAACCTCGAGTTCTGCATCGACCACGGCATCCACGCCGTGGTCGGCACCACCGGGTTCGACGACGCGCGACTCGACCAGCTTCGGTCATGGCTGTCGAGCTCGCCGAGGACGGGCGTGCTGATCGCCCCGAACTTCTCCATCGGCGCGATCCTGATGATGCGCTTCGCCGCCGAGGCCGCCCCCTTCTACGAGTCGGTCGAGATCGTCGAGCTGCACCACCCGGACAAGGCCGACGCGCCCTCGGGCACCGCCCGGCGTACTGCCTCGCTCATCGCCGACGCCCGCCGCAAGGCCGGCTCGGGGCCGATCCCCGACGCGACCTCCACGTCGCTCGAAGGGGCGCGAGGAGCCGACGTCGACGGCATTCGCGTCCACGGCCTCCGCCTGCGAGGGCTCGTCGCGCACCAGGAGGTCATCCTCGGTGGACCGGGGGAGACGCTGACCATCCGCCACGACTCGATGGACCGTATCTCGTTCATGCCCGGCGTCCTCCTCGGGCTGCGCAGCATCGCGAAGGCGCCCGGTCTGACCGTCGGCCTCGAAGAGTTCATGGGCCTCGACTGATGCGGACCAAGGCGGTCATCGCCGTCCTGGTCGTCGTCCTGGTCTTCTACGCGGTCCTCATCGGGGCCAAGGGCGTGGCGTTCATCGGCAGTGGCGAGCCGGTCGCGGTCCTCCTCGGGGTAGGTGTGCTCCTGCTCCCCGTGCTGGGGCTCGCGCTCGTCTGGCGGGAGATCTCCTTCGGCAGGAGGTCAGCCGAGCTCGCCGCGGCCCTCGAGGCCGAGGCGGGACTGCCGGTCGACGACCTGCCACGGCGCCCGTCCGGCCGGGTCGACCGGGCCGCGGCGGACCAGGCCTTCGACGCGAGGCAGGCCGAGGTCGAGTCCGAGCCCGAGAGCTGGCAGGCGTGGTACCGCCTGGCGCTGGCCTACGACGACGCCGGCGACCGCACGCGCGCTCGCTCCGCCGTACGCCGGGCCATCGAGCTTTACGACGCGCGCCGCAAGACGCCGTGAGCCCGGCCGTCGCGCCCCACGGCTCTTGAGCCGGCCCGCCGGCCCGGACCGTCCGGCGGCGCAGTGGCGCGGGCCGAAGCCGGTCTAGGCCAGAATAGGGCGCATGCCTACCGACGTAGCACCCAACTTCTCGATCGTGACCCTCGGCGTCACCGACCTCGACCGCTCCATCCGCTTCTACAGCGACCTCGGCTGGGAGCGGCGGGGCAACGTGGCCGACGGGATCGTCTGGTTCAAGACCAGCGGCACCTGGCTGGGCCTCTTCGGCTACGAGGCGCTCGCCGACGACGCCCACCTCGACGCGATCCCGGCCGACGAGCAGCCGAGGTATCGCGGCATCACGCTCGCCATCAACCTCGGCTCCGAGGACGCGGTGGACCTCGGCTTCGTGCGGGTCCGCGAGGTCGGCGGGACGATCGTCAAGCCGCCGACACGAGCCGAGTGGGGCGGCTACTCCGGCTACTTCGCCGATCCCGACGGGATCATGTGGGAGATCGCCTACGCTCCGGGCTTCACCATCGACGAGCATGGCCGGATCGAGATCCCCTGACCAGCCCGGATCTTCGCAGCACACGCTCGGACCAGACGGCGTGCTGGGTTCAGATCAGCCGGATGATCCCCGCGGTGAGGGCGGCGACGAGCACCACGACGATGAACGGCGCCCGGAGCAGCAGCGCGACGACCGCCACCGCGAGCCCCGCGGCGCGGGCGTCGATCGTGAGCGACTGACCCTCCCCGAACACCTGCACCGCGACCAGGGCGGCGAGGAGCGCGACCGGTAGCAGGTCTGCGACGCGGTGGGCGAGCGGGTGCTCGAGGGCCTTCTGTGGGATCGAGAGGCCGGCCAGCTTGAGCAGGTAGGCGCCGACCCCGGTGACGATGATGGCGGTCCACATCATTCGTGCTCACCTCCGCTGGGCAGGTCGTCTCGGTCGGGGATCTCGGTGTTGTCGAGGTCCTTGCGTGTCGCTAGCCCGACGCCGACCGCGACCAGTGCCGCCGCGAGGACCGGGACCCCTGCGGGGGTCAGTGGGACGAGGAGCAGGGCGAGCGCGACCGACAACACCGCGGTGAGCCGGTTGTCGCGATCGCGAAGCCTCGGCCACAGCAGGGCCAGGAAGGCCGCGCCAACCGCCGCATCGAGTCCGTACGTGCGCGGGTCCCCCAGTGCTTTCCCGGCGACAGCACCGCCGAAGGTCGCGAGGTTCCACAGCGCGAAGACCGCGAGGCCGGTGCTGAGAAAACCGACCCGGGCCTCCTCGGTGGTCTCTCGGGTCACCGACATCGCGGTGGACTCGTCGATGAGGATCTGGGCCGCTGCGGCCCTGCGCCACCCGGTCCAGGCGAGCAGGGGGGCCAGCCGCAGGCCGTACAGCGTGTTGCGGGTGCCGAGCAGGAGGCCGGTCAGGGCACCGGAGAGCGGCGCCCCGCCCGCGGCGACGACGCCGACCAGGGCGAACTGAGAGGCCCCCGTGAAGACGAGCAGGGAGAGGGCGCAGGTCTGGAGGACCGACAGTCCGGCTGCCACGGAGATGGCGCCGAAGGAGATGCCGTAGGCGCCGGTGGCGATGCCGACCGCGATCCCGTCACGGATGATCGTGCGGTGGGAGTTGGCGGTCACCCGCCGAACCTAGTCCAGCCGGCGGTGGCGTACGTGGCCGGGCTGGGCGGAGGCGTGCGACTGGTGCACCAGGAGGTAGGCGCAAACCGCGCCGAGCCCCAGGCCGACGCTCGCGCCCACGCAGACGAGGATGGGGTAGGGCAGCATGAAGGCCGCCCAGGCGCCCCCGACGACGAAGACGAGAAGGGCCGCCACAGACACGGCCACGCGGTACAGCTTCGGCAACGGTCCCAGCACTGCCCTCTCCGATCCCTCCGGGCCTGGATCAGGCCCCCCGTACCTGGTAGGACGAACCAGGCGGCTGGTTGGTTGCCGCAGCGGGCGGATTCAAACCTGTCAGTTTTCCGAGTCGGTCAGATCGGTGTGGAGGCGCACCTGCTTCACGAGGACCTCCCCGTCGCCGCGGAGGTCGAGCTCCCGATGCGCTCCGTCGGCGGCCCAGCCGGCCGTGGTGAGGAACTGCCGGAGCGCGTCGTCGGTCGTGTTGAGCCACAGCACGGCGCGGCGGAACTTGTCGGCGCGCAGCGTGTCGACGCAGGCCTGGAGCAGCCGCGAGCCGTGCCCGTGCCGGGTGTGGTCGGGGTCGACGGTCAGCTCGGAGACCTCGCCGTCGAGGACCGGGTCGGAGTCGGGGTCCTCCGAGGGAGAGGTGATCGCGAAGCCCCGGACGGTGTTGCGCTCGAGGGCGACGAGCACCCGGTTCCTGGCGTCCTTCGGCTTGGTGAAGGAGGCCGACCAGGCGGCGGCGAAGTCCGCGGGGTCGAGCGCGTCGAGTACGTCGGAGGGCAGGACGCCGTCGTACGCCTGACGCCATGCCTTCACCTGGACGCCGGCGATCGCCTCGGCGTCGTCGGCCCACGCCACCCTCACGGAGACGTCTGCGGTCGGGCTGCCGTGGTCGGTGCTCATGGCGCCATCCTGGCAGGAGGCCTCGGTGTTACACCTCGGTGCCCACTCGGTGCGGAAGGTGTAACAACCTTTGTTAGGCTGGTCACATGTACGGCAACGACTTCCAGACGCCCGAGCAGCGTGCCGCGGGCCAGGCGAGCGCAGCGCCGGCCGAGACGCCGCAGGACCCGCCGGGCTTCCAGGAGCTCATCGACTCCGACGGCCGGATCGAGCCGCGTGACGCGATGCCCGAGGCCTATCGCAAGACGCTGATCAGGCAGATCGCGCAGCACGCTCACTCCGAGATCATCGGCATGCAGCCCGAGGGCAACTGGATCAGCCGCGCGCCCAGCCTGCGCCGGAAGGCGATCCTGATGGCGAAGGTGCAGGACGAGGCAGGCCACGGGCTCTACCTCTACGCCGCCGCCGAGACCCTCGGTGTGGACCGCGCCGACCTGCTGGACGCGCTCCACACGGGCCGGCAGAAGTACTCCTCCATCTTCAACTACCCGACCCTCACGTGGGCCGACGTCGGGGCGATCGGCTGGCTCGTCGACGGGGCGGCGATCGTGAACCAGGTCCCGCTGTGCCGCTGCTCCTACGGCCCCTACGCCCGCGCGATGGTCCGGGTCTGCAAGGAGGAGTCGTTCCACCAGCGACAGGGCTTCGAGGCGCTGTACACCCTCTCCCACGGGACCGCGGAGCAGAAGGCGATGGCCCAGGACGCCGTGAACCGGTGGTGGTGGCCGAGCCTGATGATGTTCGGGCCGTCCGACGCGGAGTCGACGCACTCGGAGCAGTCGATGAAGTGGGGCATCAAGCGGTTCTCCAACGACGAGCTGCGCCAGCGCTTCGTGGACATGACGGTCCCGCAGGCCGAGGCGCTCGGGCTCACGCTGCCCGACCCGGACCTGCGCTGGAACGAGGAGCGCGGCCACTACGACTTCGGCGAGATCGACTTCACCGAGCTCTTCGAGGTGATCAAGGGCAACGGGCCGTGCAACAAGCAGCGCCAGGCCCACCGGGTCCGTGCCCACGAGGAGGGCGCCTGGGTGCGCGAGGCAGCCGCGGCGTACGCCCGCAAGCAGCAGGAACGGAAGGCACGACAGAGCGGTACGACGGGAGCGGTGGCATGAGCAGGGACTGGCCCCTCTGGGAGGTCTTCGTGAGGTCGCGGCGGGGGCTCTCGCACGTCCATGTCGGGTCGCTGCACGCGCCCGACGCGGAGATGGCGCTGCGCAACGCCCGCGACCTGTACACCCGTCGCCAGGAGGGGGTCTCCCTGTGGGTCGTGCCGGCAGCGGCGATCACGGCCTCGAGCCCTGACGAGAAGGACTCGTTCTTCGAGCCGGCCGCCGACAAGATCTACCGCCACCCCACGTTCTACGAGGTGCCGGAAGGCGTGGAGCACCTGTGACCGACGACGCCCACGTCCGCTACGTCCTGGCGCTCGCCGACGACGCGCTCATCGCGGCCCAGCGGCTCGGTGAGTGGATCGCGTCCGCCCCTGAGCTGGAGGAGGACGTCGCGCTCGCCAACATCGGGCTCGACCTCCTCGGCCAGGCGCGGTCGCTGCTGACTCACGCCGGGGAGCTTGAGGGGCAGGGGCGCGACGAGGACGCCCTCGCCTACTTCCGGGACGAGCGCGACTTCTTGAACGTCCACCTCGTAGAGCGGGAGAACGGCGACTTCGCCGTCACCATGATGCGGCTGCTGTTCCTCTCGACCTACCTCCACGAGCTCTGGTCCGCGCTGCGCACGAGCGCCGACCCGACCCTGGCCGCCATCGCGGCGAAGGCCGTCAAGGAGGTCGACTACCACGTGGACCACGCCCGCATGTGGGTGCTGCGGCTCGGTGACGGCACCGAGGAGTCCCGCCGCCGCATGCAGGCGGGCCTCGACGCCGAGTGGCCCTACGCCGACGAGCTGTTCGACGACAGCCACGTGGACCCTGCGCTCGTAGAGGCGGGCATCGCCGTCGCCCCCAAGTCGCTGCGCGACCGGTGGTCCAAGCGCGTCGAGACGGTCATCGACGAGGCCACCCTGACCCTGCCCGACGCACGCCCCGCCGTCACAGGAGGCCGTCGCGGGATCCACACCGAGCAGATGGGCTACCTGCTGGCCGAGATGCAGCACCTCGCCCGTTCCCACCCCGGAGCGACGTGGTGACGGCCCCGAACGGCCGGGGCGGGAGCGGACGGACCGGGGATGCGGGGCCGACCGTGGATGGGACTGGCCGGGTCGCGACGAAGGAGCGACCCTGGTTGGGCGGCCCCGCGTCTCCGGGGAGTCCGCGGGAGCCGCGGGAGATCGCAGGTGCCGTGCCTGATCCGGAGATCCCGGTCCTGACGATCGAGGACCTCGGCATCCTCCGCGACGTCGAGCTCTCGGCCGACGGGCATGTCCACGTGACGATCACTCCGACGTACTCCGGCTGCCCGGCGATGGACGCGATCCGGGCCGACGTGATCGAGGCGCTCGCGGGGGAGGGGTACGACGACGTCACGGTCGGGCTCGTGCTCTCGCCTGCGTGGACCACCGACTGGATGAGCGAGGAGGGGCGGCGCAAGCTCGAGGAGTACGGCGTCGCGCCGCCGGCCGCCCGTGAGCCCGGAGCGCCCGTGCCGCTCACCCTCTCGATACGTTGCCCGCAGTGCGGGTCGCCGGACACACGCGAGCTGAGCCGGTTCGGCTCCACGGCCTGCAAGTCGTTGTGGGTGTGCAACGCCTGCCGTGAGCCCTTCGACCACTTCAAGACCATCTAGGAGCCTGGGCATTGACCAGCAGCCATGCGGTGTTCCACCCCCTCGCCATCTCGGCGATCGAGCCGCTGACCGACGACGCGGTGGCCATCACGTTTGACGTGCCCGAGGAGCTCCGCGCCGACTACGCCTTCACCCAGGGGCAGCACCTGACCGTGCGGACCGAGCTCGCGGGCGACGCGGTGCGCCGCAACTACTCGATCTGCTCGCCGGTCTCGTCCGGGATCCTGCGGATCGCGGTCAAGCGACTGCCCGGCGGCGCGTTCTCCGAGCACGCCCTCGAGCAGCTGCGGCCCGGAGACGTGATCGACGTGATGACGCCGACGGGACGCTTCTTCACCGAGCTCGACCCGGCGAACGCCAAGAGCTACGTATGCGTTGCCGCCGGCTCGGGCATCACCCCGATCCTGTCGATCGTGGCCACGACGCTGGAGGTCGAGCCGCAGTCGCGGGTGACGCTCATCTACGCCAACCGGACTCACGGCTCGGTGATGTTCCTGGAGGAGGTCGAGGACCTCAAGAACCGCTACCCGGACCGCTTCGCCCTGTTCCACGTGCTGTCTCGGGAGCAGCAGGAGGTCGAGCTGTTCTCAGGGCGTCTCGACGTGCCGCGGATGCAGCGCTTCCTCGACTCGCTGGTTCCGCCGGCCGACGTCGACGAGTGGTTCCTGTGCGGTCCCTACGAGATGGTCTCGTCGCTGCGCAAGCAGCTGATCGCCGAGGGGGTCTCGAAGCGGGCGATCCACGCCGAGGTGTTCCACGTCGAGAGCACGCCGCCTGCCCGTCGTACTCCGGTGCAGACCGCGGGCGACGCGACCGGCGCGGAGGTGACGATCACCCTCGACGGGCGCCGCTCGACGTTCGTGCTGGCGCCCGACGGCCCCTCGGTCCTCGAGGCGGCGCTCGCGGTCCGGCCCGACGCCCCCTTCGCCTGCAAGGGCGGCGTCTGCGGGACCTGCCGCGCGAAGGTCGTCGAGGGCACGGTCGAGATGGACACCAACTGGGCGCTCGAGCCCGACGAGGTGGAGCGGGGCTACGCGCTCACCTGCCAGTCCCACCCGACGTCGGAGAAGGTCGTCCTCGACTACGACGCGTGATCGCATCGACCGTCCGTTCTGGGTCGTCCGGCCCTGGTTTCCGCCCAAAGGCGCGAGCAGGCTGGATCGCGGAGAGGAGGTGCTCTCGATGAGAAAGCTGACACTTCGCGATCTCGCCGCAACGGTTCTCGTCCTCCTGATCGCCATCCCCTACGTGGGATACCTGGTCAACGGGTCGATGCCGTTCATCGAAGACCCTCGGGGTATGTCCGCCGTAGGGCTGCTGCTCGGATCGGCCGCGTTCGTCATCATGAGGACGGGCGACGAGTACGACCGGGCCGGCAAGGTGGAGACCGCGATCGCACTCGGGTCCCTCGTGCTCGGGCTGGTCACGCTCGTACTTGCCGAGACGGCAGCGGCCGAGGTGCTGCTCGCCGTGTTCATGGTCTCGATCCTCGCCATCTGGGCGATGGAGGTCATGGACCACTCCGGCATGGTGCACTGGCACGCCGCAACACACGCCTAGGGCCTGAGACAGACGCCCGGCGAGAGCCTCTCGCCGGGCGTTGTGCTACTCGAACGACGACGGGTCGCCCGCACCCCTACGCACGACCTCGGGTGCGCCGGAGGAGAAGTCGATGACCGTGGTCGGTTCGGCGCCGGCGTCGCCTGAGTCGATCACGGCGTCGATCTGGTGGTCGAGCCGCTCCTTGATCTCCCAGCCCTGCGACATCGGCTCCTCCTCGCCGGGGAGGAGGAGAGTCGTGGTGACGATCGGCTCGCCGATCTCCTCGAGAATCGCCTGGGCGACCTTGTGGTCGGGGATGCGTACGCCGACGGTGCGCTTCTTGGGGTGCAGCAGCTTCCGGGGGACTTCGCTGGTCGCGGGCAGGATGAACGTGTAGCAGCCCGGCGTCGTCGCCTTGATCGCCCGGAAGACCGCGTTGTCGATGTGCACCAGATGTCCGAGCTGCGAGAAGTCCTTGCAGAGCAGGGTGAAGTGGTGCTTGTCGCCGAGGTTGCGGATCTGCCGCATCCGCGCGAGACCTTCCTGGTTGCCCATCTGGCAGCCCAGCGCGAAGCCGGAGTCGGTGGGGTAGGCGATCACACCCCCGTCGCGCATGATCTGCACGACCTGCGCGATCGAGCGGGGCTGCGGGTCGACGGGGTGTACGTCGTAGTACGTCGCCATGGCCCGAGCCTCCCACAGGCCGTCGTACTCGACAGCGGCGCCGTCACACCGCGTGACCCGGCGAAGCGGCCCTGCGCAGGCTCCGGTCGGCCGCTGAAAGCGCGGTCAACCCGGCACGGCGACCGGCGAGCATGAAGGCGGCCCACTCGCTGTTGTCGATGAACTGTCGGTAGAAGCCGGTCCCGCGCACCTTCTCGTAGGGAACCGGGTCCACGAGCTCGACGTGACAGGTACGCCGCAGCTTCGCGAGGTTCTCCCGGGCTAGGGCGACGTGCTGGGCGGTGCGCACCTGCGAGGCGGCGTACAGGATGGACATGGAGCGCTCGTGCCACCCGGTCTCGTCCTCGCCCGCGAACCCGGGCGGGTAGAAGCCGTTCACCGCGACCGCCACGTCCGGGCGGACCCGGTCGAGCACCGGCTGCACGGGGAAGACGTCGACGATCCCGCCGTCGCACCACCAGGACCCGTCCATCGGCACGGCCTGCACGAAGAGCGGGAGCGCGACGGACATCCGCACCGCCCGTGCCAGGGTCAGGTCGGGGTGCGTCTCCGGCCCGATGTGCACGAGGCGGTTGTGGTCGACCTCCCACACAGGTGTGTAGACCGGTATCGGCAGGTCCGAGAGGCGCAGGTCCCCGAACCGGTCCCGGTACGCAGCCTCGACGGCCTCGCCCTTCAGCAGACCCGTGAAGCCCCTGGCCGCGCGGAGCGCGAGCGTGAGCACGCCCGGCACGTCGAGGTCGACGTAGTCACGAGGCTGCAGGCCCAGGACGAACGACGCCACCTCTTCGGCGGGCATCCCGGTCCCGAGCGGGTAGGCGAACAGCGCCGCTCCCGAGCATGCAGAGATGGCTGCCGGGGTGAGGCCTCGCTCCTCGAAGGCGCGTGCGACTCCCACCACGGACGCGAGCGCGCCGCTGCCGCCGGTCGTCACGATGGCCACCCGCCGGCCCGAGAGCCCCTCGAGCTGCCGCACCTTCGCCGGGGCGAACAGCGGCCTCGGGACCTCCCGGGGACCTCGTCCCTCGAACGGCAGGGGCAGCAGGGCCCGGCGTGCGTCGAAGAGGAACCCAGCGTCCTCGAAGACCCCGGCAGCGAGGCTTCGGGCCACCGTCACGGCGTTGAAGTACTGACGCATCCGGAAGACGTCGATCAGTGGGCTGATCATCGGTGCCCCTCCCGGCCGACGAACCGGTCCATGGAGGAGGTGATCCCCAGGATCCGGAGGGCGGCGTCGAAGAGTCGCGTCGGAAGCACGCGCAGGGGCGAGACGGCGTGCACGATCGGCGGCATCAGGAGCTGCTCACGGTCCTGCTCCACGGCGCGGACGACGCCCGCCGACACGTCCTGCGTCCGAAGCATCGGGACCAGCCGGCGGGCGCGGACGTCGGCGCCCTCGAACATGCCCGTGTCGACGTACGACGGGCAGACCAGCGTCGTACGCACCCCCGGCGCGGTCCTGGCGAGCTCCAGACGAAGGCTCTCGGTCAGGCCGACGACGGCGTGCTTGCTCGCGGAGTAGTCGGTCATCCGTGGTGTGCCCAGAAGGCCGGCCGCCGACGAGATCGTGACGATGTGCCCCGACCCGCGCTCCATCATCGCGGGCAGGAAGGCCTGGGTCGTCCAGAAGTGAGCCAGCGTGTTCACCCGGAAGGTGCGCTCGATGTCCTCCTGGGAGAGGTCGAGGAACATCCGGCCGCTCACGATCCCCGCGTTGTTGACGAGGATGTCGACGTGGCCGACGTCGCGGTGGACGAGGCGGGCGGCCTCCTGCACGGCGGCCCGGTCGCCGACGTCGCACGTGAAGGCGTGGGCGTCGCCTCCCGCGTCGGAGATCTCCTTCACCAGTACGTCGAGGGGCGGCCGGTCGACGTCCCAGACGACCACCGTCGCTCCCCGCTGCGAGACGTCGAGGGCGAGCTGGCGGCCGATCCCGCTCGCCGCCCCCGTGATCAGGACGGTCTTGCCGTGGAAGCTGGTCATCGCATCCTCCCGGCCGGCTCCGTGCGGCACTGGCTCCGCTTGACCGGTCACTCGAATTCTCGGCCGGGAGCCCCGGTGCGGAGTAGGGGCGATGGTCCTCCCGGACGTGGACGAGGGATGGCGGCGGGACTGTCTCCCGGCCGGGCGTCGCGACCGTTCCGGGGGGTCGCCGATGCTAGTTTGACTGCGTGCAGCAGTACCTCGACCTCCTCCAGCGCGTCCTCGACGAGGGCGTGGAGAAGGGTGACCGCACCGGGACCGGCACCCGGTCCGTGTTCGGCCACCAGATGCGCTTCGACCTCCGCGAGGGGTTCCCGCTGGTCACCACCAAGAAGGTCCACACCAGGTCGGTCTTCGCCGAGCTGCTGTGGTTCCTGCGTGGCGACACGAACGTGAAGTGGCTCCAGGACCGAGGCGTCACGATCTGGGACGAGTGGGCCGACGAGAACGGCGACCTCGGGCCCGTCTACGGCTACCAGTGGCGCTCCTGGCCGACTCCCGACGGGCAGCACGTGGACCAGATCGCCCAGGTGGTGGACGCGATCCGGCGCGACCCCGACTCGCGGCGGCACATCGTCTCGGCCTGGAACGTCGCCGACATCCCGCAGATGGCCCTCGCGCCCTGCCACGCGCTCTTCCAGTTCTACGTCGCACCCTCGCCCGACGGGCCGGGGCGGCTCAGCTGCCAGCTCTACCAGCGCTCGGCGGACGTCTTCCTCGGAGTGCCGTTCAACATCGCCTCCTACGCGCTGCTGACCCACATGGTCGCCCAGGTGACCGGCCTCGAGGTCGGCGACTTCGTGCACACCCTCGGCGACGCGCACCTGTACCTCAACCACCTCGAGCAGGCACAGCTCCAGCTGACCCGTGAGCCGCGCCCGCTGCCGACCCTGCGCCTCGACCCGTCGGTGACCGAGATCGACGCGTTCGACCTCGAGCACATCACCGTCGAGGGATACGATCCGCACCCCGGCATCAAGGCCCCGATCGCCGTATGACGGGATCTGCTGACCGCTCCGCCGGGCGCGGTGCCGAGCCGGGTGCGCCGGAGCCGCGGATCGTGCTCGTCGCGGCTGTCGCCGACAACGGGGTGATCGGCCGGGACGGCGACATCCCCTGGCGGATCCCCGACGACATGAAGCACTTCAAGGCCGTGACCACCGGCCACCCGGTCGTGATGGGGCGGGTGACGTTCGAGAGCATCGGCCGGCCGCTGCCCGGGCGAACGAACATCGTCGTCACGCGCTCACCCGGCTGGTCCGCCGAGGGTGTCACCGCGGTGGGGAGCGTCGAGGGCGCCCTGGAGGTCGCACGGAAGGCGGCACGGGGGAGTGCGGGGGGTCGGAAGGACCCATCGGACGTGATGGTGATCGGCGGCGCGGGGGTCTACGAAGCCACGATCGGAGCGGCCGACGTACAGGTCCTCACCGAGGTGCACCAGAGTCCCGAGGGCGACACGCTCTACCCGTCGTTCGACCGGTCGGAGTGGGTGGAGACCCGCCGTGAGCCGCACGGCGGCTACGACTTCGTCTGGCTCGAGCGGCGCTGATCCCCGCCCGTCGCACGCGTTCGGCACTCGCGTGCGGCCGCGGGTGGTCTTTCCGGCGGGGTCCGCGGAGGCGTGACCTCCGTCGCTACCGATAACCTGACCTCATGACTCCCGCCTCTCTTGCGCCCGCACCGTTCGGGCGGGTCCTCACCGCGATGGTCACGCCCTTCGCGAACGACGGGTCCGTCGACCTCGAGGCTGCGGCCCGCGTGGCGACCCATCTCGCCGAGAACGGCCACGACGGCATCGTGGTCTCGGGCACCACCGGCGAGTCGCCGACCACCAGCACCGACGAGGCCGGTCAGGTTCTCCGTGCAGTGGTCGACGCGGTGGGGGACCGGGTCACCGTCGTCGCCGGGGTCGGCACCAACAACACCGTGCACTCCGTCGAGCTCGCCGAGCAGGCCTTCAAGGTCGGCGCCGACGGTCTGCTCGTCGTGACGCCGTACTACAACAAGCCGACTCAGGAGGGCGTCGCCGCCCACTTCGAGGCCGTGGCCGGGGCCACCGAGCTGCCGGTCATGCTCTACGACATCCCGGGCCGCACCGGCACCAAGATCGCCGAGGACACCTACAAGCGGGTCGCCGAGAACACCCGCATCGTCGCGGTCAAGGACGCCGTCGGCGACCTGTACCGCGGGGTGCGGATCATGGACGCCACCGGGCTGGCGTTCTACTCCGGCGACGACGCGATGAACCTCGGCTGGCTCACCCACGGCGGGTGCGGTGTCGTGTCGGTCGTCGGTCACGTCGCCGGCAACGAGTACGCCGCGATGGTCCGCGCCGTCGAGGCCGGCGACCTCGGCGAGGCGCTGGCGCTCTACCGCAGGCTGGTGCCGGTCGTGGACGCGATCATGAACCGGGCCCCGGGCGCGATGACCGCGAAGGCCGCGTTGCAGCTGCTCGGCGTCCTCGACAACCGGAACATGAGACTTCCGCTCGTGCCGGCCGGCGACGACCTCGTCGCCGGGCTCCGCGCCGAGCTCGTCAACGCTGGACTACTGGAGACCGAATAACTTCATGAAGGGCACCGTATGAGCCACCCCCATCCCGAACTGTCCGCCCCGGGTCCGCTCCCCGAGAACGGCCTGCGGATCATCCCGCTGGGAGGGCTGGGAGAGATCGGTCGCAACATGACCGTGTTCGAGTACGACGGCCGCCTGCTGATCGTGGACTGCGGGGTCCTGTTCCCGGAGGAGAACCACCCCGGCGTCGACCTGATCCTCCCGGACTTCGAGCCGATCCGTGACCGCCTCGACCAGATCGAGGCACTTGTCCTCACCCACGGGCACGAGGACCACGTCGGCGCCGTCCCCTACCTCCTCCGCGAGCGCGGCGACATCCCGCTCGTCGGCTCGCAGCTGACCCTCGGCTTCGTCTCCGGCAAGCTGCGCGAGCACCGGCTCAGGGAGACGGTGCAGCACGTCGTCAAGGAGGGGGACACGCTCAAGCTCGGACCGTTCGAGCTCGAGTTCGTCGCGGTCAACCACTCCATCCCCGACGGCCTCGCGATCGCGATCCGGACCGGAGCCGGCCTGGTGCTCCACACCGGCGACTTCAAGATGGACCAGCTGCCGCTCGACGGCCGGATCACCGACCTGCGCGCGTTCGCGCGCCTCGGTGAGCAGGGCGTCGACCTGTTCATGGTCGACTCGACCAACGCCGAGGTCCCCGGCTTCACCACCGCTGAGCGCGACATCGCGCCGGTCCTCGACCGCGTGTTCCACCAGAGCAAGCAGCGCATCATCGTCGCCTGCTTCGCCTCCCACGTGCACCGCGTCCAGCAGGTCATGGACGCCGCCGTGGCACATGGCCGCAAGGTCGCGTACGTCGGACGCTCCATGGTGCGCAACATGGGTGTCGCCCGTGACCTCGGGTACCTCCACGTCCCGCCGAACACCCTCGTCGACTCCAAGGAGCTCGCCGACTACGCACCGGACAAGGTCGTGCTCATCTCGACCGGGTCGCAGGGTGAGCCGCTGTCGGCGCTGTCGCGCATCGCCCAGCGCAACCACAACTTCGTGCACATCGAGGAGGGCGACACGGTCGTCCTTGCCTCCTCCTTGATTCCGGGCAACGAGAACGCCATCTACCGGGTGATCAACGGCCTGTCCCGCTGGGGCGCGAACGTCGTGCACAAGGGCAACGCTCTGGTGCACGTCTCGGGTCACGCCTCGGCCGGGGAGCTGCTCTACTGCTACAACATCGTGAAGCCGAGCAACGTGCTGCCCGTGCACGGCGAGATCCGGCACATGCGCGCGAACGCCGAGCTCGCCCGAGCGACCGGCGTGCCCAACGTGGTCCTTGCCGAGGACGGTGTGGTCGTCGACATGGTGGACGGCAAGGCCAGCGTCGCCGGAAAGGTGAACGTCGGCTACGTCTTCGTCGACGGCTCGTCGGTCGGCGACCTCACCGAGTCGGAGCTGAAGGACCGCCGGATCCTCGGCGAGGAGGGCTTCATCTCGGTCATCGTCGTCGTCGACTCCGTGACAGGGAAGGTGTCTGCCGGCCCGGAGATCCACGCCCGCGGCTTCATCGAGGGGGAGTACACCTTCGACGATGTGGTGCCTGCAGTCATCGACGCGCTCGACAAGGCGATGGCGGAGGGCGTGGACGACAACTACCAGCTGCAGCAGACGATCCGCCGTGTCGTCGGCCGTTGGGTGAGCAACACCCACCGGCGACGCCCCATGATCGTCCCGGTCGTGCTCGAGGCCTGAGGTCTACGGCCCGCGGTGAGCGGCGGAAGCCTTCGAGCTCCGTCGCTCATCTCGAGCCACTTTTCGTCCACAGGTCCGGCGGGCCGGCGCTCGCCCACGGCTCTCGAAAGTTTGTTCGAATCGGGGTGCGGTCTGGCCTAGGTTCGTGGTGTGAGTACGACGGAGCAGCGCACCCCCGACGCGGAGGCCACCCCGGCCGCCCGCGACGGGTGGGCGGTGCCCGGCGTCGCGCACACCCCCGGACCGAACGCGGCGCAATCTGCGGGCGGACCGGCCACGGCCGATGACGCCGACCCCACGGTCGGCGGCGACCGGCTGGCCGACGCCAAGACCGCCGAGGAGCCTAACTGCGACCTGGCCGCCGATCTGGCCGGGGCCGGCGGCCCGGGTGGTGGGCATCCGGTGGTGACCGCGGTGCTGGCCTGCCTGGAGGCCCTCGAGGCGACCCGGCAGGCCGGCGTGGCCACGCTGAGCGCCCGCGAGATCCGGCTGATGCTGCTCGCGGTGGCCCAGATCATCGCCGCCGCCTTCGCGCTCAAGCTCCGGCTGCTGACCGCCGGCAAGGTCCAACGCGTCGAGGACCTGACCGGTGCCACCTCCACCGCCGCGTTCCTCGCGCACCTGACCCAGATGCGCCGCCCCGACGCCGCCGCCCAGGTCCGCCTCGCCACCGACCTCGACCACCGCTACCGGCTGCTCGCCGACGCGCTCGCCCGCGGCCTGTGCTCCCCCGACCAGCTCCGGGTCTGCGTGGCCGCGCTCCGCAAGCTGCCTAGCGACCTGCCCGAAGACCGGCTCGAGGCCTGCCAACGGTTCCTGATCGACGCCTGCCAGCGGCTCACCCCCACCCAGCTCAAGACCGTCGGCCGCCACCTGTGGGAGGTCATCGACCCCGACGGCGCCGACGCCAAGGCCGGCAAGGACCTCCAGAACGAGGAACACCAAGCCCGCGCCAAGGCCAGCATCCGGTTCTGGGACAACGGCGACGGCACCACCGGCTTCCGCGGCAAACTCCCCCACCTCCAGGCCGCCATCCTCCGCAAGGCCCTCCACGCCCTGGCCGCACCCCGCCGCCGGAACAACCCGAACATCCGCACCGGCCAACCCGACGACACCCGCCGCAACGGGACCACCGACCCCGACCCGGGCACGAGCCCGGCGCCGTCCGGCAACGGCCAGGCCGAGCAGGGCCCAGCCAGCACCGGCCCGGCCAGCACCGGTCCAGCCGGCAACGGTCAACGCGCCGACGGCGGCCGCGCCAACCCGGATACCAACAGCCCGACACCCGGCAGCCAGGGACCACCCGGCGACGGTTCCCCACCCAACGGCGACCCGGGGCCCCGGTTCGGGGACCCCGACCGGCACCGCCTCGACGGCGACCTCACCCCCGAGGAACGCGACACCGGCCGGGTGATCCCCTACCCGGTCCGGCTCGGCCACGCCCTGATGGACCTCCTCGAACGCCTCCCCGAGACCATCCTGCCCACCACCGGCGGCGTGCCCGCCACCATCGTCGCCACCATCACCCTCGACCAGCTCCGCACCGGCCTGGGCACCACCACCCTCGACACCGGCGAAGAGGTCTCCGCCGGCCAGCTGCGCCGGCTGGCCTGCAACGCCGGGATCATCCCCGCCGTCCTCGACGGCAACAGCCAACCCCTCGACCTCGGCCGCCGCCAACGCCTGTTCACCCCCTACCAGCGCATCGCCCTCGATCTGCGCGACCACGGCGGCACCGACGACCCCGACGGCGGCGGCTGCGTCATCGACGGCTGCGACCGGCCCGCCTCGGTCTGCGAAGCCCACCACCCCCACCCCTGGGAACACGGCGGCGAGACCAACCTCGTCAACGGCATCCTCGTCTGCCCCTACCACCACCACCTCGCCCACCACCCCGACTGGGCACTCACCTGCACCCACGGCACCTGGCGCTTCCGCCGAGTCACCTCCGCCAGCCAGTGATCTGAGATGAGCCGGGCGTGCTGCCGACGACGTGAGCGGTGAGATCGGGCCAAGTCGTCGCCGGCATCGCCGAGGACCCCCCGGCCGTCGCCCACGACCCCGTCTTCTCGACCGGTCAGACCTTGGCGGAGGCTGGTGCGACCGTGCTCCACGGGCCGAGGTCGAGAATCTGATCGACCCGGTCGAGCCCGACCCTGCCGTGGGTGATCCACACGACGCTGCGACCGCTCGTGGCATCGAGCAGGTCCGCAGCGACCGCCTCGGCGGTGGCTGTGTCGAGGTGAGCGGTCGGTTCGTCCAGGACGAGCACGGGAAGGTCGGCGAGGACGGCGCGGGCCATCCCGATGCGGGCCCGCTCTCCGCCGGAGACGTTGGTGTACCCCTCACCGAGCATGTTCTGAAGTCCGTCCGGCAGCCCGTCGAGCCAACCGCCGAGCTGGACGGCGCGAAGGGCGGCCTCGACTTCGTCAGGAGTCGCATCGGGCCGGGCCAGCCGGACGTTCTCGAACACGGTCGAGGCGAACACGTGGGGGTCGTCGTCCACGAGGCCGATGCGGCGGCGTACGTCGTCGAGCATCAGGGAGGTCGCGGGGATCCCGGCGATCCGCACGGTCCCTGACCTCGGGTCGAGGAAGCGCATCAGGATCGCGGCCAGCGTCGACTTGCCGGAGCCGGAAGGACCCACGACGGCAACCCGTGCCCCGGCCGACAGGTCGAGGTCTAGGTCTCGGAAGGCAGGGGAGCCGCCCCATCCCGCACTGACCCGTTCGAGACAGACGTCCGGTGTGGGATGGGCGGGCGGTGCGGGCTCCGGGTCCACGGGGTCCGACACGGCCGGGGCGGTCTCCGCGAGCTCGGTGAGGCGGTGGTCAGCGGCGTTGACGCGGACCCGGAGGGCGCCCACGTCGGCCAGCGGGCTGATCACCTCGAGGAGCGCGAGGGGGAGGAGCACGAGCAGGGCGAGCATCGGCGCTGAGACTTCGCCCCTGGCGAGCGCAGGCCCGCCGACCCAGGCCACGGCGAGGACGCCGAGCCCCGCGGTGGCCAGCGCGAGGGCGCGCCCCGAGGCGACGGCGAGCGCGGACCTGCTGGCCGCGGTTGAGACCTCCTTGCCGGCGAGGTCCACTGCGGCCGTCGCGTGCTGCTCTGCCTGCCACATGACCAGGTCGGGAGCGCCCTGGAGGGTGTGCATGACCGCTGCCGACAGCGAGGCGCGGGCAGCGACGAACCGGTCCTCGACGCTCATCACACCGGCCTGGCTGACCGCATGGGCAAGGCCGCCGCCGATGAGGAGCGTCAGGCCGACGACCATGCCCGCGGCGGGTAGGACCCAGGCCGCGAAGCCTGTCGCCATGACGGCCACCGCGCTGTAGGTGACCAGGGGGGAGCGGACCCGAAGGTACCGGTCCACGAGGGAGTCCACGTCGTCGACGATCGAGGCGAGGACGTCGCCGCGCTGCCGGCCGAGTCGCCCCGGCACGAGGGGGACCAGTGCGTCGTACACCTGGGCTCTGCGCTCGGCGAGGAGCCGCAGCGCCACGTCGTGCGACACGAGCCGCTCGGCGTACCTGAGCGTCGGCCGCGCCAGGCCGAAGGCGCGGACGCCGACGATGGCCACCATGAGCGTGAGCACCGGCGGCTGCTCCGCGGCGCGGGCGATCAGCCACCCTGCCGTGGCGGTGAGCGCTACACCGGAGGCGGCCGCGAGCGCTCCGAGCAGCGAGCCGAGCGCCAGTCGGGCGCCCGCGCGCTGAGGCGACGGTTCCGGTCCGCCGGGACCGTCCGAGGCCGCGGCCTGGGAGCCGGCTTCTTCGGAGCGATCGGGGGGTACGTCGACGGCCCCCGCGCTGGGTGCACCCGAGCCGCCGGGAACGTCGGACACGGCTGGAGCCTGGGCATGGGTCGTGGAGGCAGGGGCGGCGGCAGCCCTCGCCTGGGTGCGCCGGAGCGGGATCTCGACGACCCGGTCGGCGAGCGCGACGAGCGCCTTGCGGTGTGCCACCACGACCACGAGGCTTCGTTCACCGAGCGAGGCGACCGTCTGGGCGATGACCGACTCCGTCAGGGGGTCGAGGTGGGCGGTCGGCTCGTCGAGGAGCACCACCGGCCGCTCCGCGACGATCGCACGGGCGAGGGCCAGGCGGGCGCGCTCACCGGCCGACAGGCCCGCGCCGTCCTCCCCGAGCACCTCGTGCAGGCCTTCGGGAAGGCCCGCGACGACCTCGCCGAGCCCCACCCGTTCCAGGGCTCGCCAGACCTCCACGTCGTCTGCGTCCGGTCGGCCGAGCCGCACGTTGTCGGCGACCGAGGCGGTGGCGATCCAGGGGCGCTGGGGGACCCAGGCGATCCGCCTGCGCCATTCGCGAGAGGTCGGGTCGATCTCGTGGCCGTCCGCGGTGATGCGCCCGCTCCAGAGCGGCAGGTGCCCCATGAGCGCGGCCAGAAGGGTGGACTTGCCCGACCCCGAGGGACCGACGACGGCAATCACCCCACGGGAGGGGAGCGCCGCGGTCAGCCCGGCGAGCACCGGCTCGGGACGGCCCTGGTAGCCGACCGTGATGCCTGACAGCCGTACGTCGCCGGGAAGCAGGGACGCGGCGCCCGACGCAGCGCCCGACGCCCCGTCCGCCGTGACGCCCACCGAGGACGTGAGGATCTCGTCGGCCGCCTCGAACGTCGCGGTCCCCTCCGCCGCGGCGTGGAACTCCGCGCCGACCCGGCGCAGCGGCCAGTACGCCTCGGGGGCGAGCAGGAGCACCACGAGCGCCGTACCGAGGTCGAGAGTGCCACCGGACAGGCGCAGGCCGACAGTGACCGCGACCAGGGCGACGGAGATCGTGGCCACGAGCTCGAGCACCGCGGACGAGGCGAAAGCCAGCTTGAGGGTCTCGTTGGTGGCCTTGCGGTACCGGTCGGTGACGGCGCGGATGGTCGCCGACTGTGCCTTCGCGCGGCGGTAGGCGACCAGGGTGGGCAGGCCGCGCATGACATCGACGAAGTGACCAGAGAGCTGGGCGAGGGAGCGCCACTGCCGGTCGGCTCGGTCGCGGGTGGCGATACCCACGAGGATGGCGAAGACCGGGACCAGCGGGAGGGTGGCGACCACGATGCCCGCGCTGATCAGGTCCTGGGTCGCGATCGCGATGACGGTCAGGGCCGGAAGGACGGCTGCGACCACGAGCGCGGGCAGGTAGCGGGTGAGGTACGGGTCGATGGCGGCCACGCCTCGGGTCGCGAGCAGCGCGACCTCGCCACTTCGACGCCTCGAGAGGCCGTAAGGGCCGAGGTCGAGTGCCGCGGTCAGCAGCCGGCGTCGAAGCGTCGCGGTCACGATCGCCGACGCCCGTGCGGAGAGTACGTCGACCAGCCACGACATCAGGGCGCGGCCGAGCGTCGCGCCGCCGAGGACCAGGCCGGCGGCGATCGCCGAGGACCAGGACTCGCCGTCGGCGGCATGGGCGAACAGCGAGGTGATCAGCTTCGAGACCGCGAACGCCTGGACCACGAGCAGGATCCCCGAGGTCGTGCCCGCTGCGACGACACCGGCCAGTGGGAGCCTGGCCGGTGTCAGGTGTGGAAGGAGGCGGGGGTCGAGCGGCTTCATGACCCCTGCTGCGCGGCCACCGCTGTGGGGATGTGGTGGACCGCGATCCGCTTGCGGAAGACCCAGTAGGTCCAGCCCTGGTAGAGCAGGACGATGGGCGTGAACAGCACCGCCACCCACGTCATGATCGTCAGCGTGTAGTCGGTGGCCGATGCGCTCGTCGTGGTCAGCGAGTAGGCCGCGTCGAGGGACGAGGGCATCACGTCGGGGAACAGCGCGACGAACAGCCCGGCCACGGCGAGGCCGATCGTCGCGAAGGTCCCGATGAAGCCCCAGCCCTCGCGGCCCTGCCACGCCGCGTACAGGCCGCCCAGCAGGGCGAACGCCGCTGCGACGAAGATCGCGGAGGACCAGAGGTTGCCGGTCATCACCTGGGTCACCGTCAGGAAGAGCACCGCGACGCCCGCGGTGGGGAAGCCCAGCACGAGCGCCAGCGCGCGGGAGCGGTGCCTGATGTCGCCGTCGGTCTTCAGGGCCACGAACAGCGCGCCGTGGGTGAGGAACAGTCCCAGCGTGGTGAGACCACCGAGCAGGGCGTACGGGTTCAAGAGGGTCAACGTGGTTCCGACGTACTCCTTGTCGGCGTCGATCGGCACGCCGCGGACGATGTTCGCGAACGCCACGCCCCACAGCACGGCAGGGACGAGCGAGCCGAAGAAGATCGCCTTGTCCCAGCGGCTCCTCCAGGTCGCCTCGTCACGCTTCGCGCGGTACTCGAAGGCGAGGCCGCGGACGATCAGGGCGACCAGGATCAACAGCAGCGGCAGGTAGAAGCCGCTGAACAAGGTGGCGTACCACTCGGGGAAGGCGGCGAAGGTCGCGCCGCCTGCGACGAGGACCCACACCTCGTTGCCGTCCCAGACCGGGCCGATGGTGTTGATGAGGACGCGGCGCTCGGTGTCGTCACGCGACAGCACGGGCAGCAGCATGCCGACGCCGAAGTCGAAGCCCTCGAGCACGAAGTAGCCGATCCACAGCACCGCGATGAGGCTGAACCAGACGGTGGTCAGTTCCATGGGGTTGTCTCCTTGTCAGCTGTCCTGCGGTGTCGTCGGGTGGACGACCAGCTGTCTCGAGGGTCAGTAGGCGAAGGTGAGCGGCTCGTCGGACTGCTCGCTCAGCGTGGGGGTCGGCGGCTCCTCGAACGGGTCGGCGCCTCGTCGGACGTACGTGAGCATCAGGCCGATCTCGATCACCATGAGCACGGCGTACACGAGCGTCAGCGTGATCACCGACGTCCAGGCCTCGCCGACGCTGACGCCGGGGGAGACGCCGGACGCGGTCGTCATCAGGCCGAACACCACCCAGGGCTGGCGGCCCATCTCGGTGAAGATCCACCCGAACGAGTTGGCCGCGACCGGCAGCAGCGGCATCGCGACGGCGAGCCACACCCAGATCCTGTGCTTGGGCAGCCGGTGCTTGCGCCTGGCCGCCCAGAGCAGTGCGGCCGCGCCGGCCGCAGCGACCAGACCGAGGCCCATCATGAGCCGGAAGGTCCAGTACGTGATCGGGATGATCGGGGTGTAGTCGCCGGGGGAGTAGTACTTGGCTCCCGGGTCCTCGCCGTAGGTCTGCTGGTACTGCTCGCGGAGCTGGTTGATCCCGACCACCTCGGCGTCGGTGTTGCCCTCGGCGAGGAAGGACAGCAGCCTCGGGATCTTGACCGAGAAGACCTCTTCGGAGCCGTCGAGGGACCCGATCGTGAAGATCGAGAAGCTCGCGGGCGCCTCGGTGTCGTACAGCGCCTCGGCGGCGGCCATCTTCATCGGCTGGACGTCGGTCATCACCTTGCCCTGGAAGTCCCCGCTCACCGCGACGCCGAGGCCGGCGACGAGCGTGACCGCCGACCCGATCCGGACGGCCTTGCGGTACATCGGGCGGTCCCCGTCGGGCGTGCGGTCGCGCATCATGAGCCAGAAGGCGACACCCGCGACGAACGCCGCGCCGGTCATGTAGGCGGCGAGGACGGTGTGCGGGAAGGTCACCATCTGCACCTTGTTGGTCAGCACGGCCCAGAAGTCGGTGAGCTCGGCACGTCCGGTGTCCGGGTTGTACTCGTAGCCGACCGGGTGCTGCATCCAGGAGTTGGCCGCGAGGATGAAGTACGCCGAGAGCAGGGTGCCGATGTGCACCAGCCACATGCAGGCGGCGTGCAGGCCACGGGGGAGCTTGTCCCAGCCGAATATCCACAGGCCCAGGAAGGTCGACTCGAGGAAGAAGGCCAGCAGGCCCTCGATCGCCAGGGGTGCCCCGAAGATGTCGCCGACGAAGCGGGAGTAGTCGCTCCAGTTCATCCCGAACTGGAACTCCTGGACGATGCCGGTGACGACACCGATCGCAAAGTTGATGAGGAACAGCTTCCCGAAGAACTTGGTGAGTCGCAGGTACTGCTCGTTGTGGGTGCGAAGCCAGGCCGTCTCGAAGACCGCGATGATCGCGGACATCCCGATCGTGATCGGCACGAACAGGAAGTGGTAGACGGTCGTGATCCCGAACTGCCACCGGGCGATGTCGATGACGTCCACTGGGGAGTCCTCTCGGGGCTAAGGGCGCGCGGCAGTGGCGCCGAGTTGCATCGACCGTATGACTGAGTTGCCCCGTCTCTGCAGGGACTTTGGGCCCCTTGGGTGGGCTCGGAGGTCCCGCGCGGGCGGCTCGGTACGGGACTGGGCCCTTCGCGTCACGCGAAGGGCCGACCGGACCACCCGAGGTGTCCATTGCGCCCGGGAGATCGGGTGATTTCGGGCGTAGACGTCTGTTCGGGCACACACGAGCCCTTTACGTTGCAGACAGGTCAACGTGGCTCGAACCGAGCGGCGACTCCCCTGCGACCGCCCTTCATGGCAGACAACCGTCGGCCATGCCCGCATGAGCACTTTTGGGAGGAATGCTGCATGTCTGTTTCACGATTCACGATCGGTGCCGCCGCACTGGCCACGGCCGCCGTCGGCACCCTGGTCGGGCCGGCCACCGCCGGGGTCCCTGGGACCGGCAACGGCGCGCCCAGCGGCAGCCACTACACGCTGAACATCATCGGCGTGGACAAGGACAAGACCGCCGACATGACCGGAAACAACGGTCGCCGCATGTTCGTGGACCTCGGCGACAACGGCAAACCGGCGAACACGAAGATCCTGCTGAAGGAGGGCGAGTTCGGCGTCCTCGACGCAAACGGCACGGACGGCCAGGCCGAGTTCCAGCTGCCGAACCCTGACCCCGACGGTGACGGCACGACGGCGTACTCCGTGTACGTCCGGGCGCTCGGCACGCCGGGCGGAAAGGCGACGATGCAGTCCTGCTACGACGACGCTGCAACGGGTGAGACCTGGTGTGCCGTCGACTTCGTGGGAGGGGTCGAGCCCATCACCATCGAGCGGACCAAGGGCGGCGTCGCGAAGTTCGTGAACGTGTCCAAGGACCTGCTCTACGTCGACGCCTGTGTCAGCTACGACGCCACCACCGGCACCTGCCTCGAGTGGGACCAGGTGCCGCTGTTCAGTGACAAGACCGACTCGTACTTCTGGGACTACGACAACGAGGGACTGAGGGTGGCGCAGCTGCGCTTCTACGAGGTCCCGACCGAGACTCCCTGGTGAACCCTGCCGGCGTGAGCTGATCGAAGGCGGGGCGGTGCGCCGGCAGGCGTGCCGCCCCGCCGTGCGCCTGCTTCCGGACTGGCCAGCTCCGGCGCCGCCGACGCTGCGAGCCGGCCGCCGATCCGATCACGAAGGCGGCGAGCCTGCCTCGCTTGTGACCAGCACGACCGGAGTAGACCCCGGCGTGTGAAGCGTGAGACTGGTGGTGTGGTCGCTTACCCTCATCACCATGGCGACCCGTACGTCTTCCCCACCGGCGTCGCGGGGCAAGAGCAGCTCCAAGACCCGATCGTCCGGTAGCCAGACCCGACGGAAGTCCTCCTCGTCGACCCGTTCGTCCTCCAAGGCGAAGCGGCCGGCGCCACGGGCGGTCCGCAACGGGCCTGGCCCTATTGCGCTGCTCTTCACTGCCCTGGGCAGGGGAGTCGCAGCCGCCTGGCTGGGCCTTGCCCACGCGGTCGGAGCCACGGTCCGCCACATCGGGCACACCGCCCGTGAGCTCGACCCCGAGCACCGGCGTGACGGCGCCGGGCTGTTCATGATCGGTCTGTCCCTCGTGGTCGCGGCCTCGGTGTGGTGGCAGCTCCCGGGAGACGTCGGCAACTTCACCCGCACCGTGGTGAACGGCTCGGTCGGCCTCCTGGGCTGGTTCGTGCCCCTGCTGCTGGTCTTCGTCGCGGTCCGCAACCTCCGCAACCCCGAGAGCAACGGTCCCGCCGGCCGGCAGGTCATCGGCTGGTCGGCCCTGCTCTTCGGCGTGCTCGGCCTCGTGCACATCGCCAACGGCATGCCGGAGCCGAAGCTCGGTGACACCGCGGACCTCCAGCAGGCCGGAGGGGCGCTCGGCTTCGTCATCTCCTCCCTGTTCATGGACCTGCTGCGGAGCACCTTCGTCGTCGTGCCGCTGCTGGTCCTGCTCGCCCTCTTCGGCGTCCTGGTCATCACCGGCACGCCCGTCTACCAGATCCCCACCCGCCTCGCCGCCGCCCGCGACCGTCTGCTCGGTCGGACGCCGGCGGACGAGCAGATCGGCGACGACGAGCCCACCCAGCCGCTCAAGCGCAGCCGCCCGCGGCGTCGGGTCGGCTCCATGTCCGAGGACGACCTCGACCCGGACATGGGCTACCAGCCCTACGACACCCCGGTGCTCGAGGACCGGGCTCTGAAGAAGCGCGGCAAGAAGAACGCCGAGCCGGAGGCAGAGCAGCCCACGGCAGAGGCCGCGTCGACGGGGGAGAAGGGCGAGCTCGAGCCGCCCCCGCACGCTCCGCTGCCCGCACGTGTCGAGCAGCTCGCGCTGTCGGGCGACGTCACCTACTCGCTTCCCGCCAACGACGTGCTCAAGCCGGGAAGCCCGCACAAGCCTCGGTCGAAGGCCTCCGACGCCGTCGTCTCGCGACTCACCGAGGTCTTCGAGCAGTTCGACATCGACGCCCAGGTCACCGGCTACACCCGTGGCCCGACCGTGACCCGCTACGAGGTGGAGCTCGGCTCGGCCGTGAAGGTCGAGAAGGTCACCGCACTCGGCAAGAACATCGCCTACGCGGTCGCCTCGGCGGACGTGCGGATCCTCTCGCCGATCCCGGGCAAGTCCGCGATCGGTATCGAGATCCCCAACACCGACAAGGAGATCGTCTCCCTCGGTGACGTGCTCCGCTCAGGCAACGCCCGCAACGACCACCACCCGATGGTCGTCGGGCTCGGCAAGGACGTCGAGGGCGGCTTCGTGGTCGCGAACATGGCGAAGATGCCGCACCTCCTGGTGGCCGGCGCGACCGGCTCCGGCAAGTCGAGCTTCGTCAACTCGATGATCACCTCGATCCTGATGCGCTCGACCCCGGACGAGGTGCGGATGATCCTCGTCGACCCCAAGCGCGTGGAGCTGAACGTCTACGAGGGCGTGCCCCACCTGATCACCCCGATCATCACCTCGCCCAAGAAGGCCGCCGAGGCGCTGCAGTGGGTCGTGCGTGAGATGGACATGAGGTACGACGACCTCGCCGCCTTCGGCTTCCGGCACGTCGACGACTTCAACAAGGCGGTCCGGGCGGGCAAGGTGCAGGTGCCTCCGGGCAGCGAGCGCGTCCTCGCGCCGTACCCGTACCTCCTCGTGGTGGTCGACGAGCTCGCCGACCTGATGATGGTCGCCCCGCGCGATGTCGAGGACGCGGTCGTCCGCATCACCCAGCTCGCCCGAGCCGCCGGCATCCACCTCGTGCTCGCCACCCAGCGGCCCTCTGTCGACGTCGTCACGGGTCTGATCAAGGCCAACGTGCCGTCCCGGCTGGCGTTCGCCACCTCGAGCCTCGCGGACAGCCGAGTGATCCTCGACCAGCCCGGTGCCGAGAAGCTGGTCGGCCAGGGTGACGGCCTCTTCCTCCCGATGGGCGCCGGCAAGCCGGTGCGTGTCCAGGGGTCCTGGGTCACCGAGGCCGAGATCCACCAGGTCGTGAACCACTGCAAGGCCCAGCTCGAGCCGAGCTACCGCGAGGACGTCACGGCGCCGCAGCAGAGCAAGCGTGACCTCGACGACGACATCGGCGACGACATGGACCTCGTGGTTCAGGCGGTCGAGCTCGTCGTGTCGACGCAGTTCGGGTCCACGTCGATGCTCCAGCGCAAGCTCCGGGTCGGGTTCGCCAAGGCGGGCCGGCTCATGGACATCCTGGAGAGCCGCGGCGTGGTCGGTCCCAGCGAGGGTTCCAAGGCACGCGACGTCTTGATCAAACCCGACGACCTCGAAGAAGTCCTCGCAACCTTGCAGGGGGAGCAGTGAGCGCCATGCCCGTCGACAGCAGCGAGCAGCACGAGACCGACCGCCCCGACGGGTCCGACCAGGCGGTGGTCGCGGGCAGCCCGGTGGTCGTGCGTCGTCACGCCGGTGTCGCCGCGTTGGTGGGTGGCGCCGCCTCGGCAGTCGCGATCGCCTACCTCTGGCGTGCCTCGGAGACCGCGGCCGTCCTCGACTGGGCGATCTTCGGCGTGATGGGGATCCTGGCCGCGGTGTACCTCGCGTCGCTGGTCGACTCCCGCACCCCGCTGCTGGTCGCCGACGACCTCGGCGTCCGGATCCGGCTCGGTGACGAGTGGCGCGGTCTGCCGTGGGAGGCGATCGGCCAGGTCGTCGTACACCCGCGCAGGGGCCTCCTCCGCGACGGCCGCCTGGTGTTCGGCCCTCGCAGCCTCGCCCGCGCGCTCGACGGGCTCGACGCGAAGGCGCGTCGCCACGTCGCGCTGAACCAGAAGATGTACGGTGCCGCGCTCGCCGTGCCGCTCGGGACCACGACCCGCGTCTCGACCTCCGGCGAGCGCAGCCTCGCCGAGGAGATCGCCGCGCTTGCCCTGGGTCGCGCCGACGTGGTCGAGCTCGACCCGCAGACGCTCGAGGTGGTCGACCGGGAGAAGTCGGACGACCAGGTGGTGGACCGGGTCGTAGAGGGTCCGCCTTCGACGAAGCCGCAGAGTGATACCCCGGGCCCTGCCGCTGGGACCGTCGCGCCGCGCCGTGAGGTCTTCCCGAGGAACCACGACGAGGAGTCCCTGAGGGCGGCCGACCCGCGGACGACCGCGCCGACCGCGCCGGCGACCCCTGAAGCGAGGGCGGACGCGGACGCGGACACGGACGAGGCCGATGCCAGGCCGTGGACCGCGCCCGGCGGGGTGACCGCGGAGCAGGACCCGTCCGAAGAGGCGTCCGTGGAGCGAGCCCCTCGTCGCAGCATCCTCGGCGGCATCGGCACGATCGTCTCCCGTGTGGCGAAAGGCAGGTCGCACGACGTCGACTCCGGCTCGGTGCCGTCCCGGGAGGCAGAGGTCGAAGAGGCCGCGGCCCGGGAGGCGACCGGTGACGGTCCCGCCGGCAGCCCTGGCGCACCGTTCCCGCTGGCGCCCGCTGCTGCCTTGCGTGAGACCCGCCCCGGTCTGCGCGCCGAGGCCACCTTGGACCTTCCGGCCGCCGGCAACGCCGCGCTCGACCCGGTCGAGGCGGAGGACGGGTCGCGGGGCACCCTCCCCGAGGGCCGTGAGCTCCGCCGTCCCGGAAGCGTCGACCTGGTCTTCGAGCGGGTCGAGGTCGACGACCGGGTCCGCCCGATCTCGACGCTCGGCGACCCGGTGGAGCCGCTGGTCATCGACGACTACGTCACCGAGCCCGCCTACGACCCGGTGATCGGTCCGGAGCTGACGGCCGCGCGTACCCGTCTGGGGCTGTCGGTGGACGACCTCGCCGAGCGCACGCGGATCCGGCCGCACGTCATCGAGTCGATCGAGGTCGACGACTTCGCCCCCTGCGGGGGTGACTTCTACGCCCGCGGTCACCTGCGCACCCTGGCGCGCATCCTGGGCAAGGACCCCCAGCCGCTCCTGGAGAAGTTCGAGGAGCGGTACGCCACCGCGCCGATCAACGCTCGACGGGTCTTCGAGGCCGAGCTCGCCACCGGCATGACGGGGAGCATGCGCTCCACCGTCGGAGGACCGAGCTGGAGCCTCATGGTCGGTGTCGTGCTCTGCCTGGTCATCGTCTGGGGCGTCCTGCGCCTGTTCACCACGGAGCCCGCCGACCTGCCCGCTCCGACGATCAACGGCTCCGCCGTGGTCCAGAGCGACCTGTCGAGCCAGACACAGGCGCTCCCGGACCTGCCGCGCTAGCGGCCCCTCCTGGAGGCCGGTGAAGACCGGCGCAGGAAAGCACCGACCCCCCACGCACCCGAGGAGCCGGGCCCCGCAAGGTGTGGGCACCGGCTCGATGTCGGCGCGGGCGGAGGAGCTCGGGGGCCACCTCGACATCAGCTCGGGCGATCGAGGCACCCACGTGACCGCCGTACTCCCGAGTGAGGTCCCATGAGCGTCCGCGTGCTCGTCGTCGACGACCATCCTCTGTACCGCGAGGGGTTGGTCACCGCGATCTCCACGATGGAGGGCAAGGACGTCGTGGGGGAGGCCGCCAACGGCCAGGAGGCGGTCGAGGCCGCGGCTGCGCTGACGCCCGACGTGGTCGTGATGGACCTACACATGCCGGTGATGAACGGTGTCGACGCGACCAGGATGATCACCGGGAGCCGGCCCGGCGTCGCCGTACTGGTCCTGACCATGCTCGAGGGCGACGACTCGGTCTTCGCGGCAGTCAGGGCAGGTGCCAAGGGGTACCTCCTCAAAGGGGCGGACAGGAGCGAGATCGCCCGTGCGCTCGACGCCGTGGCACATGGCGAGGTGGTGTTCTCGGCCTCGATTGCCGGTCGGGTGCTGTCGTACTTCGCAGCCGGCGGCTTGGCACGCGGGGCGGTCCCGTTCCCGGAGCTGACCGAGCGCGAGCGCGAGATCCTCGACCTGGTCGCGAGGGGGCTCACCAACGCCGAGATCGCGCGACGGTTGGTGGTCAGCGACAAGACGGTGCGCAACCACGTATCCAACGTCTTCGCCAAGCTCCACGTCGCGGGGCGTGCCGAGGCGGTCGCCCGGGCGCGTGACGCGGGTCTGGGCATATAGGCCCCACACGGGTGGCCACCGCCCATGTGGAGGGCACGGTTCGCCCTCTGGCGGTTCGGCGCGTCATACTCGTATCCGGATATGACTACTTCTCCTGACACAGCCCAGACCGCTCAGGCTCCCACCACCGTCGCGATGCTCACCCTCGGGTGCGCGCGCAACGAGGTGGACTCCGAGGAGCTCGCCGGACGGCTCGAGGCCGGTGGCTTCCGGCTCGTCGACGATCCCTCGGACGCCGAGACCGTGGTGGTCAACACCTGCGGTTTCGTCGAGGCGGCCAAGAAGGACTCGGTCGACACCCTCCTCGAGGCCGCCGATCTCAAGGACGCCGGTACGACGAGGGCGGTCGTCGCCGTGGGCTGTCTGGCGGAGCGGTACGGCAAGGACCTCGCCGAGTCGCTTCCCGAGGCGGATGCCGTGCTCGGCTTCGACGACTACCCCGACATCGCCGGGCGCCTCAGGTCGATCCTGGCGGGCGAGCAGCACCCCGCCCACACGCCGCAGGACCGCCGCAAGCTCCTCCCGATCTCGCCGAGCGACCGTGGCGAGTCCGCGGCGTCCGTGGTCGTCCCGGGCCACACGATCGCGGCCCCGGACCTGCCGCAGGACGCGGCCCCTGCCGCGGGGCCACGCGCCGTCCGCCGCCGGCTCGACGGGGGCCCGATGGCTCCGCTGAAGCTCGCCAGCGGCTGCGACCGGCGCTGCTCGTTCTGCGCGATCCCGACCTTCCGCGGCTCCTTCGTGTCCCGCCGCCCCTCCGACGTGCTCGGTGAGGCCCGCTGGCTCGCCGAGCAGGGCGTGAAGGAGCTGTTCCTGGTCAGTGAGAACTCCACCTCGTACGGCAAGGACCTCGGAGACCTGCGCCTCCTCGAGACCCTGTTGCCCGAGCTCGCAGCCGTCGACGGGGTCGAGCGGGTGCGGGTGTCCTACCTCCAGCCTGCCGAGACCCGCCCCGGTCTGGTCCAGGCGATCACCGGGACCCCGGGCGTGGCCGACTACTTCGACCTGTCGTTCCAGCACGCCTCCAACGCCGTGCTTCGCCGGATGCGGCGGTTCGGCGACCCGGAGAGCTTCCTGGCCCTGCTCGACCAGATCCGGTCCCAGGCTCCGCTGGCCGGGGTGCGCTCCAACGTGATCGTCGGCTTCCCCGGCGAGACCGAGGAGGACCTGGAGATCCTCTGCGACTTCCTCGAGGCAGCCCGGATGGACGCTGTCGGTGTGTTCGGGTACTCCGACGAGGACGGCACCGAGGCCGCGACGTTCGACGGCAAGCTCGACGAGGACGAGATCCGCGCCCGCACCGAGCACGTCACGAGGCTCGCGGAGGAGCTCACCGCCCAGCGCGCCGAGGAGCGGATCGGCGAGCGGCTCGAGGTGCTCGTCGAGTCGCTCGGCGAGGACGGTGCCGCCGAGGGCCGCGCCGCCCACCAGGGTCCCGAGGTGGACGGCTCGACGATGGTTGTCGACCTGCCCGAGGGGGCATATGTAGGGGAGATCGTCTCGGCCGTGGTGACCGGCTCGGACGGTGTCGACCTCGTGGCGAGCGCCGCGACCAACGAGAGGTAAGGGTCCTTTGTCCGCGGACGTGAAGCCGAGCAACTGGAACATCCCCAATGCGCTGACCACCCTGCGCATCGCGATGGTGCCGTTCTTCGGCTGGGCGCTCCTCGTCGAGGGCGGCGAGTCGGTGCTGTGGCGAACCGTGGCGTTCGTGATCTTCGCCGCCGCGATGATCACCGACAAGATCGACGGCGACATCGCGCGCAAGCACAACCTCGTCACGAACTTCGGCAAGATCGCCGACCCGATCGCCGACAAGGCGCTCACCGGCATGGCGTTCATCGGGCTGTCGATCATCGGCGAGATCTGGTGGTGGGTCACGATCCTCGTGCTCCTGCGCGAGTGGAGCGTGACGTTCATGCGCCTCTCGATCGCCAAGCACGTCGTGATCGCGGCGAACCAGTCCGGCAAGCTCAAGACGATGCTCCAGGCACTCGCGCTCAGCCTCCTCGTGCTCCCGCTCCGGGAGGTTCAGGGTGCGCTCGAGGTGCCGTGCCTGATCCTGTGGTGGGTTGCGGTCGTGCTGCTCGCCGCCGCCGTGGTGATGACGATGTACTCCGGCTACGAGTTCTTCCGCGACGCCTTCAAGCAGCGCCGCCACCACAGGACCGTCGCCTCAGTCTGACGGACCCGTCCGGATCAGCTCGAGCTGGTGTCCTCGGGTGCGGTCGCTGGGTCCGGATGCCGAGGGTCGGCCTCGGCCAGGCGTACGGCGGCCCCGACCAGGGCCAGGTGCGAGAAGGCCTGGGGGAAGTTCCCGACCATGCGCCCTGCGCTCGGGTCGTACTCCTCTGAGAGCAGCCCGACGTCGTTGAGCAGCCCCAACATGCGCTCCATGAGTGCATGGGCTTTCCCGACCTGGCGGGCCTTCGCGTAGGCGGAGACGAGCCAGAACGAGCAGGCCACGAACGGGTGCTCGTCACCAGGAAGCCCGTCGATCCCAGTGGCGGTTCGGTACCGAAGGAGAAGGCCGTCCTTCATCAGGTCCTCCTCGATCGCGGCGATCGTCCCGAGCATCCTCGGGTCGTCCCCGTCGATGAACCCCACGAGCGGCATCACGAGGAGCGAGGCGTCCACCTCTGTCGTGTCGTAGTGCTGCGTGAACGTGTTGCGTCGCTCGTCGTACCCGTGGGTGAGGATCTCCTCGCGTACCTCGTCGCGGAGCTTGCGCCACTGCGCCACGGGACCGTCGAACCCGTGCTCCTCGACCGCCTTCACCGCGCGGTCGAACGCGACCCACACCATGACCCTGGAGTGGGTGAAGTGACGCAAGGGGCCGCGGATCTCCCAGAGGCCGTTGTCCGGTTGGTCCCAGTGCGTTGCGAGATCCTCGACGAGGACGCGCTGGAGAGCCCACGAGTCCTCGGTCTCGGACACGTGCAGCTCGCGCGCCATCTCCAGCGCGATCATGACCTCGCCCAGCACGTCGGTCTGGGTCTGCGTGACGGCGCCGTTCCCGATCCGGACGGGGCGCGAGCCCTCGTAGCCCGCCAGATGGTCCAGCTCGCGTTCCGGAAGGTCTCGCGCACCGTCGACGGCGTACATGATCTGCAGGTCCTTGGGATCACCCGCCACCGCGCGCAGGAGCCAGTCGCGCCAGAGCTTCGCCTCGGCGCGGTACCCGCAGGCGAGCAGCGCCTCCAGGGTCAGCGAGGCGTCGCGGAGCCAGCAGTAGCGGTAGTCCCAGTTGCGGACCCCTCCGAAGTCCTCGGGAAGAGACGTCGTGGGAGCGGCGACGATCCCGCCGGTGCCGCCGTGCGTCATCAGCCGCAGCGTGATCAGTGACCGGACGACCGCCTCGCGGTACGGGCCCCGGTACGTGCAGGACGCGGCCCAGCGCTGGCTCCGGGCGATGGTCGCCCCGATGCGGGCGTCGAACTCGAGGAACTGCGGCGGCGGGCGGTGCGAGCGCACCCAGGTCATGGCGAAAGTCAGCTCCTCGCCCTCGGAGACCTCGAAGCTGTCCTGGTGCCGGCCCTCAGCGGCGTGCGGCAGCCGGTCTCCGCGGAGCACGAACTTGTCCGGTCCGGCGATCGCGACGATCACCTCGGTGCCGAAGATCTGCTGTCGCGTGACCCAGGGCAGGATCTTGCCGTAGCTGGGACGAAGCACCCATTCGTGCTGCATCCGGACCGTTCCACTCACGCCGACGACCCGGCGGACGATGTCGGCGCGCTGGTCGGCGACAGGCATCACGTCGAGAACGCGCACGCTTCCCGTGGCGGTCGTGTACGTCGTCTCGAGGACGGCCGTGTCCCCGACGTACCTCCTCGTGCAGGTGTGCTCGCCTTCCGGGCCGATCAGCCAGCGCCCGTTGCCGGAGTCGCCGAGGAGCGCGGCGAAGCAGGCGGGGGAGTCGTAGCGCGGAAGGCACAACCAGTCCACCGAGCCGTCGCGACCGACGAGGGCGGCGGTCGCGGTGTCGCCGATGACGGCGTAGTCCTCGATGGGAAGGGCCATGCCGCCACGGTATCCGGGAGTCCAGCAGACGCCGTGGCGTCGAGGTTTCGGAACGCTCAGCGCGGCTACCATGACCGCCGTGAGCACTGACGAGACGGTCGGCCGGGACAGCGAGGCGGACAGCGCGCCCGCCAGCGACCAGATGAGCCTTGCCGGCGCCCTCCAGGCCGAGCTGCTCCGCCGCTCGCAGATGCTCGCGACCGCCGAGTCGCTCACAGGAGGCCGCCTCGGCGACGTGCTCAGTGCCGCCCCCGGGGCGAGCGACACCTACCTCGGGGGCGTGGTCAGCTACGCCACCGAGGTGAAGCAGAAGGTGCTCGGCGTCTCCGACGAGACCGTCGAGAAGCACGGTGTCGTCTCGGCCGAGTGCGCGGAGGAGATGGCCGTCGGTGTCCGTGATCTCGTCGGTGCCGACTACGCGGTGAGTACGACGGGCGTTGCCGGTCCCACGACGCAGGAGGGGAAGCCGGTCGGCCTGGTCTTCATCGGGGTCGCGGGACCGGACGGGGTCCGCAGCGAGCGGTTCGAGTTCGACGGCGACCGCGCCGAGATCCGCGAGCAGGTCGTGAAGGCCGCGGTCGACCTGGTGCTGGCGACTGTCACCGGGACCGGGTAGCGTCACACTCCCGGCTCGTCGGATGATCGACCCGGCGGGAAGTTGCGGGGGACCGGTAGCGTTGTCTTACTGAACGACGTCCTGAAAGGAGCAGCGGCATGGTCCTCTTTCGTCGCCTGCTCGGTGAGGTACTCCGCACCAGGCGGATCCGCCAGGGCCAGACGCTGCGCCAGGTGTCGGCCGAGGCGCGCGTGAGCCTGGGCTACATCTCCGAGATCGAGCGCGGCCAGAAGGAGGCCTCCTCAGAGCTCCTGGCGTCGATCTGCGGCGCGCTCGACGTACCCCTCTCCGAGATCCTGGCCGAGGTCAGCGACGCCGTCGCGTTGGAGGAGGCCGCCCTGGCGATCGCCGTCGACGAGGCGACCGGGCCCGCGGCCGGCGCAGGCGACGTGGTCGCCTCCGCGGCCTGACGCTCTTCCGCACTGACGCGGGGGTCGTGGACGCAGCCGTCGGACCGCCGCGATGCGTCCCGAGCGTGCGGGAACCGTCCGTCGGCTACTCGCGACCAGCCTGGGGTTGGCAGCGCGGGCACCAGTACGTAACGCGCTCCTGGCTCGCCTGACGCGACTCCTGCTGGGCTCCGGGGCCCAGCCCCTCGGGACCCTGCATGGCGACGCGGATCGGCGTGCTGCATCGTCGGCACGGCTGCTTGTCGCGTCGGTACACCCACAGCTGTTTCCCCCGCCGGGTGTCGCCGGTCGTCACCTGCGCCGTCCGCATCTTGTTCGCCTCGAGCACCCGTCTGGCCTGGCGGAGGAGCGCTGGAACATCAGGCACGTCTCGCACCGGCAGCCAGGGGTTGAGGCCGAGAAGGAAGCAGAGCTCGGACTTGTACATGTTGCCGATCCCGGCGACGTTGCGCTGGTCCAAGATGGCCTCGCCGACAGCGCGGTCCGGGTCGGAGGTCACTCGGCGCACCGCCTCGTCGAGGTCCCAGTCGGGCCCGAGCAGGTCCGGACCGAGGTGCCCGACGACACGATCCTCCTCGCTGCGGGGGAGAAGCTCCACGACACCGAGCGCGAAGCCGACCGCCGTCCACTCCGCCGTACGAAGCACCACGCGCGCCTGGTGGGCCGGCCGTCGCCACGCGTTGCCGCTGCGGTAGAGGTGCCAGGACCCCTCCATCTTCAGATGTGTGTGCAGCGTGACGGCCTCGTCGCCCACGCCGATGCGGGTGAGCAGGTGCTTGCCACGGGCCACCGTCTCGATGACAGGCCGTCCTGCGAGGTCCACGTTCGCGTAGGCGGGCACCCGGAAGTCGGACGAGACGAGCAACCCCCCGGACAGCGCCCTGTCCAGGTGGTGCGCGGTGCGCCAGACGGTGTCGCCCTCAGGCACGGGCTTCCTCTTCGCCGGAAAGTGTCGGACTCCACGATTACCATGCTCGCCATGACGGTGCCGTGGACGCGCGACCAGGTGCTCGCCCTGGCCCCGGACAGCAGCTCGGCCACGGCCGGGCAGAAGCTCGCCGGCCCTGCCCCCTGGAGCGGTCACGGTGGCGATGGCGAGGTCGTCTGGGGGCTGTGCGCCGGCAGCGGCAAGCGTCCGTACCAGACCGTCGTCGAGCTGCAGGCGGTCGCGTTCAAGTGCTCCTGCCCCAGCAGGAAGTTCCCGTGCAAGCACGCCCTCGGTCTGCTGCTGCTCTGGTCCGACGGCGGAGTTCCCGCGTCGGGGGAGCGCCCGGACTTCGTGCGTGAGTGGCTCGCGAGTCGTGCCGAACGCGCTGCCAAGTCCGCCGCGCGAGCGGGGGAGGCGGACAGCGACAAGGTCTCCGACCCGGAAGCAGCGGCCAAGCGTGCGGCCCAGCGCGCAGAGCGGGTCAGCGCGGGGCTCGACGACCTCGACACGTGGCTGCGCGACCAGGTGCACAGTGGTCTCGCGGGGCTCGAACGAGCGGGCTACCGGCACTTCGACCAGGTCGCGGCCAGGATGGTCGACGCGCAGGCCCCCGGAGTCGCCGGAGTCCTGAGGGGGATGCCAGGACGGCTCACCGGTGAGGGCTGGCCCGCCAGGGCACTCGAACAGCTCGCCCTGCTGCGGCTGCTCGTCACGGCACACCGTCGGCTCGACGAGCTTCCTCAGGACCTGGCCGAGACGGTGAGGTCGCGTGTCGGCTACCCGGTCGCCCAGGAGTCGGTGCTGGCGCTCCCGGCCGTTCGCGACACCTGGGCGGCGCTCGGATCGGTCGACAGCGCCGACTTCAAGCTCACCACCCGCCGGGTGTGGTTGCGCGGCGCGCAGACGGGCCGCTGGGCGGTCCTGCTGAGCTTCGCTCCACCGGGTCAGTCGCTGGATGCCAGGCTGATGCCGGGTGTCACCGTCGACGCCGACCTCCACTTCTACCCCGGAGCAGGACAGTTCCGGGCGCTGGTCGGGACCGAGCACCACCGCCACGACCACCTCCCGCCGCAGCCGGCCGCGACGCTCGAGGAGGTCGCGGAGGACTTCGCCCGCCTCGTCACGGTCGACCCGTGGGCGGACCGGCTGCCCGCCGTCGTACTGGGGACCCCGATCCCGCCCGAGGGCGGCGCCGGCTGGCGGCTCCGGGACACCAGGGGAGAAGCGGTCGCGCTCACCGGTCCCGGGGAGCCGTGGCCGCTGTTCGCGCAGTCCTTGGGCGACCCCGTGAACGTGTTCGGCGAGTGGAGCAGTGCCGGCTTCAGCCCGCTCAGCGTCGTCCCGGCCGACCTCGCCGGTGCGCTCAGCGCCGAGGTGGTGAGCCGATGACTGCCTGGTCGGATCTCGTGACCACCGCCCTGCTCGGCACCGACCGCCGGGAGATCCCCGAAGACCTTCCGGCGGACCTCGCTTCGTTCGCGGCGCGGCTCACCTCCGACGACGCGGCAGGCAGGCTCCTCGACCTGGCCGCCGGCTACACGGCTTACACGCGCGCCGGCGCCGTCGCGGCGTCCTGTCCGCCGCCTTCTCAGGCCCCGCCGATCACCCACCAGCCGGCACCGGCCTCGGCCCAGGAGGTGCTGCACCGGCTGGTCGAGATGCGTTCCGCGACGCTCGTGACGGAGTGGCTGGCCGTCTGCGTCGACCACGGCCGGTCCGTGGCGCCCTCGCTCTGGACGGAGCTCGCGGACCTGGCGACGAGCGGCCCAGGAGTGGACGTGGCTCTGTTGCGGCTCGCCTTGGGACGACGCGGCCTGTGGTTCCTGTCCCACAACGACCGCTGGCTCCGGCTGGTGCCCGCTGAAGTCGGTGCAGCCGAGGTCGGGGAGGGCGGAGCGGAAGGAGACGCGGAGGTCCGCCGCAGAGCCCGGCGTCGTCGTCTCGCCTCTCGCGGCCGGGGCACTGGACCGGGACCAGGCCCGCAGCGAGCTCGACGCCGTCTGGAGCCGCTCCCGCGCCGACGCGAAGATCGCGTTGCTCCGGGCCCTCTCACCCGACCTTGTCGCAGACGACGAACCCATCTTGCTGCGCGCCTTGCGCGACCGCAGCGCGGAGGTCCGCGAAGCGGCGGCGGGGATGATCTGCCGACTGCCCGAGTCCGGCTACCGCCGGCGGATGGCTGAGCGTGCTGCCGCCGCGGTCAGGCTGACCAGGTCGCTGGGGCGCTGGCGGCTGTCCGTCACGCCACCCGCGCTCGACGACTCGATGGCCCAGGACGGGATCTCCGACAAGCCGCCCCGCTCGTTCGCGGGTGGGCCGGCGGCGTTCGTCCTCCGCCAGATCCTCGGTGCGACGGACCTCGCTGTCTGGACCTCCGACACCGGGCTGGCTCCCGCCGAGCTCCTCGAGGTTGCCGCCAAGGCGACTCCGGAGTGGGTGGCGGACCTGCGAGCCGGCTGGGTGGTCGCAGCGGTGCGGCAGGCGGACCCCGAGTGGGCGGTGGCCCTGCTGTCGGCCGGCGAGGTCGACGAGAGGTTGGTGGCCCTCGTGCCGACGCAGGAGCGGGTCACGGTGGCCGCAAGGTGGGCGGAGCGGGGGGTGGACCCGGCCCGGACCGTAGAGCTGGTCCTGGCTTGCCCTCGCCCCTGGCCCAGAGAGCTCGCCCAGACCGCCCTCGGCCTCTTCTCCTCCGGACGCCCACCCTCCCGGCGGCTTGCCGAGGACCTCGGGCACGCCCTGTCCCTTGACAGCTACCGGCTCCTCGAGGACCACGTGCTGGGCTGGGTGCCGCCGAAGGGCATGCCGCCGTACGAAGCGGCCCAGGTCAGGGCGGGTCACGCGCGGATCGAGGAGCTGCTCGCCACCAGGATCGCCATCCGCAACGGTTTCACCGACCAACCCGTCACGGTCCGGCGCTTCGCCGTACCTCACCTCCGATGAACCAGGGAGCAACCTTGACCGAGTCCGCCGGCTACCTTCGCCCGCACGCCGAGCAGCTCTACGCGGAGGAGCTGGCCGCGCTGGAGCGTCCGACGACCGCCCCCGCCCGCCGCGCTGGCGGCTGTCGCCGTGGGCGGTCGTCGAGTACCTGCTGGGCGGCAAGCTCGACGACGGCACGATCTACGCCGAAGTACGTCGGCCCGCGCCGCCTGATCGAGGTCGCCGTCGCGACGCTCGCCACCGACCGCGCGCTGCTGCTGCTCGGCGTGCCGGGCACCGCCAAGACCTGGGTCTCCGAGCACCTCGCGCGCCGCGATCAGCGGCGACTCGACGCTGCTCGTCCAGGGCACGGCGGGCACCGCGGAGGAGGCGATCCGCTACGGCTGGAACTACGCCCGGCTGCTCGCCGAGGGGCCGTCGCGAGACGGCGCTGGTGCCCAGCCCGGTGATGCGGGCGATGCGCGAGGGCACGCATCGCCCGGATCGAGGAGCTGACCCGGATCCCGTCCGACGTCCAGGACACGCTGATCACGATCCTGTCGGAGAAGACGCTGCCGATCCCCGAGCTGGGCGACCGAGGTGCAGGCCGCCAAGGGCTTCAACGTCATCGCCACCGCCAACGACCGCGACCGGGGCGTGAACGAGCTCTCGTCCGCGCTCCGCCGCCGGTTCAACACCGTCGTGCTGCCGCTGCCCGACTCGCACGAGGACGAGGTCGACGATCGTGGCCCGCCGGGTCGAGTCGCTCGGCCGCGTCGCTGGAGCTGCCGGAGGTGCCCGCGGCCGTCGAGGAGATCCGCCGGGTGGTCACCGTCTTCCGCGAGCTGCGCTCCGGTGTGACCGCGGACGGCCGGACCAAGCTCAAGTCGCCCTCGGGCACCCTGTCCACGGCCGAGGCCATCTCGGTGGTGACCAGCGGGCTCGCGCTGGCGGCCCACTTCGGCGACGGCGTGCTGCGCGCCGTCGACGTCGCCGCCGGGTCTGGTCGGCGCCGTCGTGAAGGACCCGGTCGCCGACCGGGTCGTGTGGAGCGAGTACCTCGAGACGGTCGTCCGCGAGCGACCGGACTGGCGTGACTTCTACCGCGCCTGCCGCGAGGTGTCCGGGTGACGGTGGACGCCCCCACCCTGGTGGATGTGGCGGCCTCGAGGGCCTCATCTGCCGATGAGGAGAGCCAGCCGCGGGTGGAGGTCTTCGGGATCCGCCACCACGGCCCCGGTTCGGCGCGGTCACTGCTCGCCGCGCTCGAGGAGCTCCAGCCCGACGCCGTGCTCGTCGAGGGGCCGGCCGAGGCCGATCCGCTGATCGCGCTGTCGGCGGCCGAGGGGATGGCCCCACCGGTGGCCCTGCTCGCCTACGCCGCGGACGAACCGAGCCGGGCCGCCTTCTGGCCGTTCGCCGTCTTCTCGCCCGAGTGGCAGGCGATCACCTGGTCGGTCGACCGGGGCGTGCACGTCGCGCTTCTGCGACCTGCCGGCGTCGCAGACGCTCGCCTTCCTGACCGGGAAGGGCAGGGGACAGCAGGGTGGGGACGAGGCCGGAGCAGACGCTCCGGACCCCGCGCGCGCCACCACAGCCGAGGTACGACGGGACCCACTGGCTCTGCTCGCCGGCGCGGCCGGCTACGACGACCCCGAGCGCTGGTGGGACGACGTCGTGGAGTCCCGCCGGGACGGGAGCTCGCCGTTCTCCGCCCTCACCGAGGCGATGGCGGTGCTGCGCGAGGACCTCGCCGGCACCGCCGAGGAAGAGAAGCAGGCCGAGGAGGAGCGCCGAGAGGCGTACATGCGCCAGGTCATCCGGACGACGCTCAAGAGCGGCCACCGGCGCGTGGCAGTGGTGTGCGGCGCGTGGCATGCCCCGGCGCTGACCTACCCGCTTCCACCGGCAGCCGCCGACAGCAGGCTGCTCAAGGGCCTCCCGAAGCGGAAGGTCTCCCTGACCTGGGTGCCGTGGACCCACTCCCGGCTCGCGTACGACTCCGGCTACGCCGCCGGGGTCACCTCGCCGGGGTGGTACCACCACCTGTGGACCGCCCCGGACCGGCCGGTCGTCCGGTGGCTGACCAAGGTCGCCCGGTCACTCCGCGAGCGCGACCTGCTGGTGTCGAGTGCCCACGTCATCGAGGCCGTTCGCCTGGCCGAGAGTCTGGCGGTGCTGCGCGACCGCCCGCTCGCGGGGCTCGCCGAGGTCACCGAGGCGACGCGGGCGGTGCTCTGCGAGGGTGACGAGGTCGCGGTCCGTTTCGTGACCGACCACCTGGTGGTCGGTGAGGCCCTCGGCTCGGTCCCTGACACCGTGCCCACAGTGCCGCTGGAGGCGGACCTCGCGGCTCGCTGCCGGAGCCTGCGCCTGAAGCGGGAGAGCCAGAGCAGGGTCCTCGACCTCGACCTGCGCAAGGCGAACGACCAGGAGCGATCCCGGCTCTTCCACCGACTGCGGCTGCTCGACATCGACTGGGCGGTGCCCGCGGCGAGCCAGGTTCGCAGCACAGGCACCTTCCGGGAGACCTGGCAGCTCGACTGGGCGCCGGAGTTCGCCGTGGCGATCGTCGAGGCGGCGGCCTGGGGCACCACCGTGGAGGCGGCCGCGACCGCGAAGGTCATCGACAGCGCACCAGCGGGCTCCCTGGCAGAGCTCACCGTGGCGGTCGAGGGCTGCCTGCTGGCGGATCTGCCCGACGCCGTGGGCGTGCTGCTGCAGGCGCTCGAGGCCAAGGCGGCCCTCGACGTGGACGTCCATCACCTCATGGCCGCACTGCCCGCGCTGGTCCGGGCCCAGCGCTACGGCGACGTGCGCGAGACCGACACGTCCGCGCTGGCCGAGGTCACCCGGTCGATGCTGATCCGGATCTGCTCCTCGTTGCCTCAGGCAGTCGCCAGCCTGGACGACGACGGAGCCCTGTCGCTCCGGGCGCTCGTCGACAAGGTGCACGCTGCGGTCCTGCTGCTGCCCGCTGAAGGGCCGTCCACGGTCAACAGGGACAGGTGGCTCGACACGCTGCGCAGCCTGGTCGACCGGGCGGACGTGAACGGCCTTCTGCTCGGCCGGATGGTTCGGCTGCTTCACGATGCCTCCGTGCTCGACGACGTGCCGCGACGCGTCGAGCGCGCCCTGTCGGTGGGCGTACCCGCCGCTCAGAAGGCCGGGTGGGTGGACGGGTTCTTCGCCGACGGCGCCCTGCTCCTGGTCCACGACACCGAGCTCCTCGGCCTGCTCGACGCCTGGGTGTGCGGCCTCGACCCGCAGCAGTTCCTGGACGTGCTGCCTCTGGTACGCCGTACCTTCGGCTCGTTCGAACCCGCCGAACGCCGGTCCATCGCGGGGCGGGTGCGGGCGGGCCGACGAGCCGCGGCAGAACCTGTCGGGACATCGCTGGACGCCGAACGAGGGAGGGCCGCCTTGGCCACGGTCGAGCTGATCTTGGGAGTCTCCCGATGAGTCCGTCGGATGCGGGAGAGCGCGAACGCCGTTGGCGGCTGCTGCTCGGTGGAGCTGCCGAGGAGTCGCTCGGTGTGGGGCTCACGAAGGAGGAGTCCGCAATGGACGCCGCGCTCGCGGCGCTCTACGACTCCGACGCCGGCCCCGGAGCCGAGCGTGGCGACCGCGCCCGTGGTGACCGTCGGCAGGGCGGCCTCGGCGCCTCCGCGCCACGCGTGGCCCGGTGGCTCGGCGACATCCGCACCTACTTCCCGACCACCGTCGTCCAGGTGATGCAGAAGGACGCCGTCGAGCGGTTGAACCTCACCCAGCTGCTGCTCGAACCCGAGCTGCTCGAGGCCGTCGAGCCCGACGTGCACCTGGTCGGCACCCTGGTCAGCCTCAACAGGGTCATGCCCGAGCACACCAAGGCGACGGCACGCATGGTGGTCTCGAAGGTGGTCGAGGAGATCGAGCGGCGGATCGCCGACAAGACGCGGTCGGCGGTGACCGGCGCGGTCAACCGGAGCAACCGGACGCATCGGCCCCGGCTGCGTGACATCGACTGGAACCGCACCATCGCCAAGAACCTCAAGAACTACCTCCCGGAGCACCGGACGGTGGTGCCGGAGCGGCTTGTCGGGTACGGCCGCAGCAGCCAGGTGGTCTCCAAGGACGTGATCGTGGCGATCGACCAGTCCGGCTCGATGGCCGAGTCGGTCGTCTACGCCTCCGTGTTCGGTGCGACCCTCGCCTCGATCAGGTCTGTCAAGACCTCGCTGGTCGTCTTCGACACCGAGGTGGTCGACCTCACCGAGAAGCTCGACGACCCGGTCGAGGTGCTCTTCGGCAGCCAGCTCGGTGGCGGGACCGACATCAACCGCGCGATCGCGTACTGCCAGAGCCTGATGACCCGGCCGACCGACTCGATCTTCGTGCTCATCTCCGACCTCTACGAGGGCGGCATCGCCGAGGAGATGCTGCGGCGTGTCGCGGCCATGCTCGCCGCCGGCGTGACCGTGGTCGTGCTGCTCGCGCTGTCGGACTCGGGCGCACCGTTCTACGACCACGAGAACGCCGCCGCTCTTGCCGCCATGGGAGTGCCGACATTCGCCTGCACTCCGGACCTGTTCCCCGACCTGCTGGCGGTGGCGCTGAGCAAGGGTGACATCGGCCAGTGGGTGTCCAAGGCCCAGTTGGAGCTCCGCAGCGAGTAGCGGCCGTCCTTCCGGGCAGTCCTTGTGGCCTCGCACCTTCCGGCTACCCGCGGAGCCGCAGACCTCTCGGGGTCGCGATGAAGCCTGCGGCCTCCAGGGCGTGTCGCAGGCCGCTCGAGCGCTCACCGAGGCCGAGGATGTGCTCCCCGTCGGCGCGCTCGACGGTGAGCCGCCCCAGCGCTCCCTGCCGAACTGCCGTGGCCAGGGCCTGGGTGGCGGGCGTCAGCAGCTCCGACTCGTCGCTGAAGGTCAGGAGGGTGCGTCCGCCACGTTCGACGTACAGGATGACCTCGCCGTCGACGAGCACCACGAGTGCGCCCGCCTTGCGTCCCGGGCGGTGCGAGGCACGGGACCCGCCGCCGGCCCCGTCCTCCGAGTCGGAGCCTGCGACGACTCGCTCGGGCCAGGGGAGTGCTGCGCCGTACGGGTTGGCCGGGTCTGTCGCCGCGAGCGCGACAGCCGTGGGCTTGACGCCGGGGTCAGCGCCGGGCTCGCGGGAGTACGAGCGCAGTCGGTCCACCGCCCCCGGGACACCGAACTGAGCAGCGCCGAGGGAGGCGACGAAGTACCCACGTCGGCAGCGGCCGGAGTCCTCGAACGCCGACAGCACCTTGTAGACGCCGGCGAACCCGCCTGGGACGCGCTCGCTGGTCACCGCCCCACGGGTCACGACCCCATGGCGTTCGAGGAGCGCCTCGGCGCTGGCATGGGCGCGCCGCGTGACGTCCGGCTCGAGCTCGGGCAGCAGCGCCCACCTACCGGCGACGGTCGGCGGCCCGGTGCGGGAGGGGCCGCGGCCCGGGCCGGGCGGTCGCCGGCCTGCGGTGCGGGCGCGGGGAGGGGTACGACGGGCGCCGGTCGCGCGATGGGCCGTCCGGCCCGTGCTCGTGAGCGCGCGCAACGGCGCCAGCGTGTCACCTGACACCCGACCCGCCCACACGAGGTCCCACAGCGCCGCCTGCATGGCCGCGTCGTCGTTGAGCCCGACCTGCGCCTGCGCGAGGTCGGCGAGCTGCCTGAAGAAGTAGGCCCCTCCTCCGGCCAGGGCATCGAGGATCGCTTCGTGGAGCGGCGTGGCCTCGAGCTCGCCGTGGTCGGGCAGGGTCAGGTGAGCCGAGTCCGCGAGGTGGAGGGAGACCCATCCGTCTGTGCCGGGCAGCGTGCCATGGCCTGCCCAGAGCACCTCTCCGCCGGCCGTCAGCTCGTCGAGCATGGCCGGGACGTAGTCGACGACCCGGCCGCCGAGCACCAGTGGCTCGAGCGCCGACGCGGGCACTGCGCATCCGGCGAGCTGGTCGACGACCGCGAGCACCCCGTCGACACCGCGCAGGCCCCGGCTGCTGCCGGTGGTGACGTTCTGCCAGGCGGGGAGGAACCGCCCCAGGGTGGCCGGCTCGACGGGCTCGACCTCCTTGCGGAGGGCGGCGAGGGAGCGGCGGCGCAGACGCCTCAGGACCTCGGCGTCGCACCACTCCGAGCCCGTGCCGGCAGGTCGGAACTCGCCCTCCAGCACCCGTCCCTGTCCGGACAAGCGGGTCAGGGTCTGGTGCGCGACGGCCACGCCGACCCCGAGCCGCGCCGCGACGTCCGCGGTGGTGAACGGTCCGTGGGCGCGGGCGTAGCGAGAGACCAGGTCGGCCAGCGGGTCGGCGACAGGTTCGGTGAAGGTCTCGGGGGTCCCCAGCGGCACGGGCACGCCGAGACCGTCGCGCAGCCGTGCGACGTCCTCGACGACGGCCCATCGCTCGTCCCCGGCGACGCGCACCAGCACTACCCGGCGGGAGTCTCGGAGAAGCTCCAGCCACGAGGCGAGGTCGTCTCGGACGGACTCGAGGCTGCGTGCCGCGATCTCCTCCATGCTCAACGGGCCGAGAAGCCGGAGCAGGTCTGCGACCCCCTCGGCGTCGCGGGCCTGTCGGTCGGGGGTGAGCCGCTGGAGCTCCGCCTCCACCTCGGCCAGGACCTCGGGGTCGAGCAGCTCGCGGAGCTCCGCCCTGCCGAGGAGCTCGGCCAGGAGGCCCTGGTCCAGAGACAGCGCTGCTGCCCGCCTCTCGGCGATCGGCGAGTCGCCTTCGTACATGAACGCGGCGACGTACCCGAAGAGCAGCGAGCGCGCGAAGGGCGACGGCTGCTGCGTCGCGACGTCGACCAGCCGCACGCGGCGAGACTCGATCTGCTTCATGAGTCCGACCAGTGCGGGCACGTCGTACACGTCCTGGAGCACCTCCCGGACCGCCTCGAGCACGATCGGGAAGGACGGGTACTTGACCGCGACCTCGAGCAGCTGCGCGGACTTCTGGCGCTGCTGCCAGAGCGGGGAGCGACGTCCCGGGTCACGCCGGGGGAGCAGGAGCGCGCGCGCAGCGCATTCACGGAACCGCGAGGCGAACAGCGCCGAACCGCCCACCTCGCTGGTGACGATCTCCTCGATCTCGTCCGGCTCGAACACCACCACCTCGGCGCCCGGCGGCTCCTGGTCGGTCTCCGGCACCCGGAGCACGATGCCGTCGTCGCCGGGAAGGGCCTGGGCGTCGATGCCGTAGCGCTCGCGCAGCCGCACCCCGATCGCCAGAGCCCACGGTGCGTGGACCTGGGCGCCGTAGGGGGAGTGCACCACGATCCGCCAGTCGCCGAGCTCGTCGCGGAACCGCTCGACGAGGATCGTCCGGTCGCTGGGCAGCGTCGTGGTGGCATCGCGCTGCTCGTCGAGGAACGTCACGAGGTTGTTCGCGGCCCACTCGTCGAGGCCGGCCTCCCGGCCACGGGCGACCGCCTCGTCATGGGGCAGCGCCGACAGCTCGCGGGTGAACGCGCCGATCGCCGCGCCGAGCTCCGCGGGGCGGCCGAGCTGGTCGCCCTTCCAGAAGGGCAGGCGCCCGGGCTGGCCCGGGGCGGGGGAGACGAGCACCCGGTCGTGGGTGATGTCCTCGATGCGCCAGCTCGTGGCGCCGAGCGCGAAGACGTCCCCGACGCGGGACTCGTAGACCATCTCCTCGTCGAGCTCGCCGACCCTGCTCGCCTTCTCACCGACCAGGAACACGCCGAACAGCCCGCGATCCGGGATGGTGCCGCCGCTCGTGACGGCAAGCCGCTGGGCTCCGGGGCGTGCGGAGAGGGATCCGGTCACGCGGTCCCAGACGATCCGGGGCCGCAGCTCGGCGAACTCGTCGGAGGGGTAGCGACCCGAGAGCAGGTCGAGCGTGGCGTCGTACGCCGACCGCGGCAGCCCGACGAACGGAGCGCTGCGGCGGACGAGGTCGAAGAGCTCGTCCGCGTGCCAGTCGTCCACCGACGTTGCCGCCACGACCTGCTGCGCCAGCACGTCGAGGGGGTTGGCGGGCACACGCAGCGACTCGATCTGGCCGGCGCGCATCCGCTCGACCGCCACCGCGGTGTGCACGAGGTCGCTGCGGTGCTTCGGGAACAGCACGCCCCGGGACACCTCGCCCACCTGGTGCCCGGCACGGCCCACCCTCTGCAGGGCGGACGCGACGCTGGGCGGCGACTCGATCTGGATCACCAGGTCGACCGCGCCCATGTCGATCCCGAGCTCGAGGCTGCTGGTGGCGACCACGCACGGCAGCACGCCGCGCTTCAGGTCGTCCTCGATAAGCCCCCGCTGCTCCTTCGAGACCGAGCCGTGGTGCGCGCGGGCGATGACCGGCGACGCGCCGTAGGACTGTCCCGACTGGGCCATCAGCTGAGCTGGTGGCCCGCCGCTCCGCCCGTCGGCATCGACCCCGTCCGTCTCGACCCCGTCGCCTGCGTCGACCCGCTCGGCCGCGATCTCGTTGAAGCGGGCGGTCAGCCGCTCGGCGAGGCGACGGGAGTTGGCGAAGACGATCGTCGAGCGATGATGCTCGATCAGGTCGACCACGCGCTCCTCGACGTGCGGCCAGATCGAGGCCCGTCGCTCCGCGGAACCGGCGGCCGAGCCCTCGGGCACCTCGTCGAGCTGGGCGAGCGCGAGCTCGGTCATGTCCTCGACGGGGACCACCACCTGGAGGTCCCACTCCTTCGACGACCCGGGCGCGACCACCTCGACCGGGCGTGAGCCACCCAGGAAACGGGCGACCTCCTCCATCGGCCGCACCGTGGCGGACAGGCCGATCCGCTGGGCGGGCTCGTCCAGGAGAGCGTCGAGGCGTTCGAGGCTGAGCGCGAGGTGGGCGCCCCGCTTGGTGCCGGCCACGGCGTGCACCTCGTCGACGATCACCGTCTCGACACCGCGGAGAGCCTCTCGCGCCTGCGAGGTCAGGATGAGGAACAGCGACTCGGGGGTCGTGATCAGGATGTCGGGCGGCGTGGTCGACAGCCGACGGCGCTCGGCTGCCGGCGTGTCCCCCGAACGCACCCCGACGGTGATGTCGCGCACAGGTGTGCCGAGCCGGTCCGCGGTCTGGCGGATACCGATGAGCGGTGCGCGGAGGTTGCGCTCCACGTCCACTGCGAGCGCCTTGAGCGGTGACACGTAGAGCACCCGGCAGCGGTGGCGCTTCTCCTCGGGCGCAGGCCTGGAGGCGAGCCGGTCGAGGGACCAGAGGAAGGCCGACAGCGTCTTGCCTGAGCCCGTAGGTGCGACCACGAGGGCGTTGCGGCCGGCCGAGATGGTCTCCCAGGCGCCCACCTGCGCCGCCGTGGGCGCGGCGAAGGCCGCCTCGAACCAGGCCCGGGTCGGGGCGCTGAAGCTGTCGAGTACGTCGGACGCGCCCGACGTGCCTTCTCCTGTGGCCACCCCACCATCCTTACCCATGGCGCCGACACTCCCGGTCGCCCGGCGGGCTCACCGTGCCCGATCCGCGGCCCCACCGTCGGGGGTGGTCGGGCCGAGGGTGTGTTCGGACGGCGAACCCTTTTAAATCGGATGAAGACTGTCGGCGGCGAGGTCTATGGTCGCTGACTGTGCTTGAGAACCGATTCGACACGAACGAGGCGGCTGACCCGACGGTGACCGAGGACTCTCCCATGGCGATGATCCGAGCGCGAGGACTTCGCAAGTCCTTCGGCGACTTCGAGGCCGTGCGAGGCATCGACGTCGAGGTCCGGCCCGGCGAGTCGTTCGGCTTCCTCGGCCCGAACGGCGCCGGCAAGTCCTCGACCATGCGCATGATCGCCGCGGTCTCCCCGCCGAGCGGAGGAGAGCTGAGCATCCTCGGGATGGACCCGGCGACCCAGGGTCCCGCGATCCGCGCGCGCCTCGGCGTCTGTCCGCAGGAGGACAGCCTCGACACCGAGCTGAACGTCCGCGAGAACCTCGTCGTCTACGGGCGGTACTTCGGCATCCCCAAGTCGCAGGTGGTCGCCCGGGCCGACGAGCTGCTCGAGTTCGTCGCCTTGACGGAGAAGGCCAAGGCCAAGGTCGAGGACCTGTCGGGCGGCATGAAGCGACGTCTCACGATCGCCCGGTCGCTGATCAACAGTCCGGACCTGCTCCTGCTCGACGAGCCGACCACCGGCCTCGACCCGCAGGCACGTCATGTGCTGTGGGACCAGCTCTTCCGCCTCAAGCACCAAGGAGTCACCCTCGTCCTGACCACGCACTACATGGACGAGGCCGAGCAGCTCTGCGACCGCCTCGTGGTGATGGACCGTGGTCTCATCGTCGCCGAGGGCTCGCCGCTCGACCTGATCCGCGAGCACTCCACCCGGGAGGTCGCCGAGCTCCGCTTCGGGGTCGGCGAGCACGAGGATCTGGCGCCGAAGGTCGAGGACCTCGCCGAGCGCATCGAGGTGCTCCCGGACCGGCTCCTCCTCTACACCCACGACGGGGAGGAGGCCCTGGCCAAGGTGCACGAGCGGGGCCTGCAGCCCGCCGCCGTACTCGTCCGCCGGTCGACGCTCGAGGACGTCTTCCTCCGGCTGACCGGACGGACCCTGGTCGACTGATGAGCGCGACTGTTCGTCCGACGACCGAGGCCGGCCCGAGCCGGGTCGCCCTCGTCCTCCGGCAGGCGGAGTACTGGCTCACGGTCTACCGGCGCACCTGGAAGGGCTCGGTGGTCAGCTCGTTCGTGACCCCGCTGCTCTACGTCGCCGCGATGGGGCTGCTGCTGGGCGGCTACGTCGACGCAGGCGGTGCCCAGCTGGGCGGCGCGCCGAGCTATCTCGCGTTCATCGCTCCCGGCCTGCTCGCCGCCCACGTCATGCAGACCGCCACCGGCGAGGTGCTGTGGCCCGTCATGGGCATGATCAAGTGGAACAAGACCTACCACGGGATGATCGCCACGCCGCTGAGCGTCAGCGACATCGTCGCGGCGCAGCTGGTGTACGTGCTGTTCCGGGTGGCCACCACCTCAGCGGTGTTCATGGTGGTGATGGGGCTGTTCGGGGTCTACGAGTCCTTGGCCGGTGCCCTCCTGGCCTTCGGGGTGCAGCTCCTGCTGGGGCTGGCGTTCGGCTCGGTCGTATTCGGCTACACCGCCGGCCTCACCTCCGAGGCGGGCTTCGCGGTGATCTACCGAGTGGTGATCGTCCCGCTCTTCCTGTTCTCGGGGGCGTTCTTCCCGATCACCAACCTCTCGGCGCCGCTCGAGTGGCTCGCCCGGCTCACGCCGTTGTGGCACGGGGTGGACCTCACCCGCATGCTCACCGTCGGGCTCCGTGGACGGCTCCCTCGCGCTGGTCCATCTCGCCTATCTCGGCGTGATGTCGGCCTTCGGCTGCTGGTGGACGGTCCGCCGACTCACGAAGAGGTTGATCAGCTGATGGCACTGACCGGACTGGCCGCAACGAGGCTCGAGCGTCGCCCGATGGGCAGCGCAGAGGCGTCGTGGCGCCTGGTGGACCGCAACTACCGCGCCTACATCCGCAACTGGATCTTCTTCGCGACCGGTTTCCTCGAGCCGGTGCTCTACCTGTTCTCGATCGGGGTGGGCGTCGGTCAGATGATCGACTCCTTCGAGTTCAACGGGCAGACCGTCGCCTACGCCGCCTTCGTGGCCCCCGGCATGCTCGCGGCCTCGGCGATGAACGGCGCCATCATGGACAGCACGTTCAACATCTTCTTCAAGCTGAAGTTCGAGAAGCTCTACGACGCGGTCCTGGCAACGCCGATGCGAGTCGGGGACATCGCTCGGGGCGAGATCATCTGGTGCCTCATGCGGGGCGGTGTCTACTCCGCGGGCTTCCTGCTCGTGATGCTGCTCCTTGGGCCTGGTGGACTCGTGGTGGGCCGTGTTGGCCCTGCCGGCGACGCTGCTCATCGGTTACGCGTTCGCGGGAGCCGGCATGGCACTGACGACGTTCATGCGCTCCTGGCAGGACTTCGAGTACGTCCAGCTCGCGATCATGCCCATGTTCCTCTTCTCGGCGACCTTCTTCCCGGTGACGGCCTTCGAAGGTCCGCTGCGCTGGGTCATCGAGGCGACACCGCTCTATCGCGGGGTCGTGCTCTGCCGGGAGCTGACCACGGGCGCGATGTCCTGGGACTCCGCGATCTCCGTGGTCTACCTCGCCGCCATGGGATCCATCGGCCTGTGGGTCGTTTCGCGCCGCCTCGGGAAGCTGCTGCTCTCCTGAGCGGTTCGCCGGCAGGCAGGGCGCCCACGACCCCGCGCAGTCGAGCTCAGGCGGCAGGACCGCGCGCGGGCTCGGGCTCGGGCTCGGTGCTTATCCGCTCACCCCAACGCAGGCCCTGCTCGTAGGCCAGCGGGTACACCTCCCGGGCACGGGCATCGTCGAAGAGGCCGAGCGGGTTCCGTCCGGCGAGCCGGGCGATCTCGCGGTTCGGCCGGACCAGGTGCACCGAGCTGTCGGGGTGGCGGGTGCGCCAGCGGTGGAGCTCACGCTCGAGGAGGAAGCCCGCGGTACGACCCATCGGGCCCAGCACCGAACCGGCGAGGGGAGCGACGACGATGACCCGGTCGGCCTCGGAGGCCGCGTCGACGGAGGTCGCCGACCACATCCCGCCATCGACGTACCACCGGCCGTCGAGGCGGTGCGGCGGCAGCAGGCCGGGCACGGCGGAGGACGCGGCGACCAGGTCGGCAAGCGGGTACACCCCGCCGTCGAGGATGTGGCGGCGCTGCGTGCGCACGCACACCGCCGAGACCGACACGAGGTGGTGGGTCGCGTCGCCGAAGAGCTCTCGGGCTATCTCCAGGAGCACACCCGGGCGCATGTTCGGGACACCTGGGCTTCGCACGTCCGAGAAGTCGTCGTAGTCCATGCCGAGGGCGAGCGCCGAGGCCGTCCAGGAGCCTGCGGAGGTTCCGAGCGACGGCGCGCTCGCGACCTCGATCCCGGTGTCCGCGAGTCCCGCGGCGACACCGGAGCTGTACGCGATGCCGAACACCCCGCCCCCGCCGTACACCATCGCGAGCGGGTGCCTGTGGGCAACGAGCTCGGGCTGTCCGTCGAGGTCGACGTTCCCTGGCGCACTGTGTTCGTGAACCATGCCGCCTCCCCGCCCCCGTACCTCCAGAGTGTGAGCGGCCGGGAGCGCACACGAGGGACGTTCGGCCCTACGTCAAGGCCCATCGTCCCCAGGACGGGGGGCAGGGCTGAGGAGGAAAGCCGCGTACCGGTCAGTCGGGAACGATGATGTGCGCCGCGGGGGTCGCGTGCTTGGCCGGGTGGAGCATCTTCTGGAACCAGAGCACGTCGATCCACTGGTCGAACTTGTAGCCGACCTCACGCATCTCGCCGACCAGCTCGAACCCGCAGTACTTGTGGAGGCTCTCGCTTCCCGGGTTCGGCTGGGCGACCAGGGCGACGGCGGTGTGTACGCCGGACTCGGCCATCGTGTCGAGCAGCGCGGGGTAGAGCAGCTTGCCGATCCCCTTGCCGCGCACGGACGGGTCGAGGTAGATCGACGTCTCACGGGTCAGGCTGTAGGCGGGCCGAGGCCGGAAGCTCCAGGAGTAGGCGTAGCCCACGACGTCCTCGTCCTGGTCCACCGCCACGAGGAGGTGGTCGCCGGGGTGGTTGCCCGCGAGCTTCTCGTGCCAGTACGACGAGTCCGGCGGCTCGAGGTCGAACGTCGCGATGCTGTTGGCGATCTCGTGCTCGTAGATCGCGGCGATGTCCTCGAGGTCCTTCTCGACGGCGGGACGGATGACGAACTCGGCGGGCATGGCCGACATTCTCTCAGGCGCGATGCAGCGACGTACTCTCGTGCCGAACGGGTGGGACGAGACGGCAGGAGGACCCATGCGCCACACGGAGTTCTGGGCTCGCATGGAGCACGCGCTGGGGGCGTCCTACGCCCGGACCTGGTCGCGCGAGCACGTGATGGCCGAGCTCGGCGGGCGCACCGTGCTGGAGGCGCTGGACGCGGGGGAGAGTCCCAAGAGGGTGTGGCACGCGGTCTGGCGCGACCTGGGTCTTCCCCTGTCCGAGCGCTGAAGCCTGCGCGCACACAGGAGGTGGTGAGACGATTCAGCGCGTGAACGACCACCAGTCTCCGCGCAGCGTCGGCCGTCGGGTCGCCGGCTGGGTCGGTGGAACCGCGTCGGGGTTCGCAGGGGGAGTCGCTGGTGGCGTCCGCTGGCCCGACCACCGGCTCGAGCAGGTCCAGCGCCGCACGCTCGGCACTCTCGTCGCTGCTCAAGGGCTCGGCGGTCTCGGCATCACGATCGGCATCGCCGTCGCCGCTATCCTGGCCGAGGAGCTCTCCGGCTCTCCGGACCTGGCCGGTCTGGCCCAGACCATGCAGGTGCTCGGCGCGGCAGTGGCGTCGTTCCTGCTCGCGCACCTCATGGGCAAGCGCGGACGGCGGCCCGGCCTGCTGCTCGGCTACCTGCTCGGCGCGACCGGTGGAGTGCTGTGCGTCGTAGCGGGAGTCGTCGGCTCGTTCGCGACGCTCCTCGTCGGCGCGACTCTGCTCGGGTCCACGACGGCTGCCAACAACCAGTCCCGCTACGCGGCCACAGACCTGGCCAGACCGAACCGCCGCGCGCGCTCCCTCTCGCTCGTGGTGTGGGCCACGACGGTCGGCGCCGTGGCGGGGCCGAACCTGACGGGCTTCGCCGGTGGGGTCGCCGACGACATCGGCCTTCCTCGCCTGACGGGGCCCTTCCTCTTCGGTGTCGTGGGCATGCTTGCCTCGGCTCTCGTGATCACCGTGTTCCTCCGACCCGACCCGCTGCTCGTCGCAAGGGAGGCCGCGGTCGACACGAGGGGGCACGGCGCCGTGCTCACCGGCACGAAGTGGTCGCGGGTCTCCGAGGTGGTCCGCGGCAACACGAACGTGGCCGCCGGCATCGCCGTGCTTGCCCTCGCGCACGCGGTGATGATCGCCGTGATGGTCATGACCCCGCTGCACATGCACCACGGTGGCGCGACCCTCGAGATCATCGGGGTGGTGGTCAGCGCCCATGTGCTCGGGATGTTCGCCTTCGCGCCGGTGGTCGGTTGGGCGGCGGACCGCTTCGGGCGGGTGCCGGTGATGATGGCCGGGGCGATCGTCCTGTTCGCGGCGCTCGGGCTGTCCGGAACCTCGCCCGCCGGAGCCTCGTGGCAGATCGGCTGGGGACTGTTCCTCCTCGGGCTCGGCTGGTCGTTCTGCACGGTCTCGGCCTCCACGCTCCTCTCGGAGTCGGCCCCGATCGACGCCCGCACCGACGTACAGGGCGCGGCGGACCTGACCATGGGCGTGGTCGCAGCCGCGGCCGGAGTGGTGGCCGGCCTCGTGATGGGCGCACTCGGCTTCGTCGCGCTGAACCTCTTCGCCGCCCTGCTGGTGACCGGCGTGGTCACCGCGACGGAGTTCGCGCGAAGGGCGGGCAGGGGTACGACGGGCGGGGGCACCGCCGACGAGGAGCCCCTGTCGCTCTGACCGCCAGTCGCAGTCGGACGGGGCTGACCTGGACCACGCAGGAAGTAGTGGCGTGTCGCGAGTTGATCGAACAGGTGTTCGGGTTAGGGTTGGTCCACAACCACGATGCAGAGACTGGACTTCCACAGACGAGGCTCGTGCGACTCGAACTGTCGGAGGTTCCCTCTAGTGTCAACCGCGATGAAGAAGAGCTCAGGATCCGCGAGCAAGCGGACAGACGGACGGATTACTTCAATGGCTGGTGGAGACCGCGACAAGGCGCTGGACGCCGCGCTCGCGAACATCGAACGGCAGTTCGGCAAGGGGTCGGTGATGCGGCTCGGCGACGAGACCCGCGCCCCGCTCGAGGTCATCCCGACCGGTGCCATCTCCCTCGACGTCGCACTCGGCATCGGCGGTCTCCCGCGGGGTCGCGTCGTGGAGATCTACGGCCCCGAGTCCTCCGGTAAGACCACGGTCGCCCTGCACGCGGTGGCCAACGCCCAGCGCGCCGGCGGCATCGTCGCGTTCATCGACGCCGAGCACGCGCTCGACCCGGTGTACGCCAAGGCGCTCGGCGTCGACACCGACGCCCTCCTCGTCTCCCAGCCCGACTCGGGTGAGCAGGCGCTCGAGATCGCCGACATGCTGATCCGCTCCGGCGCGCTCGACCTGATCGTCGTGGACTCGGTGGCAGCCCTGGTGCCCCGCGCCGAGATCGAGGGCGAGATGGGCGACAGCCACGTCGGTCTGCAGGCCCGGTTGATGAGCCAGGCGCTGCGCAAGATGACCGGCGCGCTCAACGGCGCCGGCACGACCATGATCTTCATCAACCAGCTGCGCGAGAAGATCGGCGTCATGTTCGGCTCGCCGGAGACCACGACGGGTGGCCGGGCGCTGAAGTTCTACTCCTCGGTCCGCCTCGACGTGCGCCGGATCGAGACGCTCAAGGACGGCCAGGAGATGGTCGGAAACCGGACCCGCATCAAGGTCGTCAAGAACAAGGTCGCCCCGCCGTTCAAGCAGGCGGAGTTCGACATCATGTACGGCCAGGGCATCAGCCGTGAGGGCGGCCTGATCGACGTCGGCGTCGAGGCGGGCCTCGTCCGCAAGGCCGGCGCCTGGTACACCTACGAGGGCGACCAGCTCGGCCAGGGCAAGGAGAACGCCCGCAACTTCCTGCGCGACAACCCCGACCTCGCCAACGAGCTCGAGAAGCGGATTCTCGAGAAGCTCGGGGTCGGGCCGCAGGTCGACACGCCCGACGAGAGCGACGGTCCCGCCGAGCCGACCGGGGTCGACTTCTGACCTCGCCCATGTCTCGTGCCGCCGGCAACCGTCCGTCTGGTTCTCACCGCCCGGAGACCCAGGCGGACGGTTCCGTGTCCACGCCCGACGGGGCCGACCTCCCCGAGGACCCAGTGCTCCTCGGACCGGATGCCGACGCGGAGGAGGTGGCCCGCAAGATCCTGCTGGACCAGCTCACCGGCCAGGCCCGCAGTCGCGCGGAGCTGGCGTCGAAGCTCGCGAAGCGCCGGGTGCCCGACGACGTCGCCGAGCGGCTGCTGAACCGGTTCGAGGAGGTCGGGCTGATCGACGACGCCGCCTTCGCGCGCGCCTGGGTCGAGTCCCGCCAGCCAGGCAAGGGGCTCGGCCGACGGGCTCTGGCCCAGGAGCTGCGCCGCAAGGGCATCGACGACGAGGTCGCCCGCGAGGCCCTCGAGGAGATCGACCCCGAGGACGAGGAGGAGGCGGCTCGCGCGCTGGTCCGGCGCAAGCTGCGCACCCTCCGCAGGGTCGACCGCGCCACCGCCATGCGACGGCTGACCGGCATGCTCGCCCGTAAGGGCCACAGCGGTGAGGTCGTCTGGCGAGTGGTCCGCGAGGAGCTCGACGCCAGCGGCCTCGGGGAGGCCGACGACGACATGGATCTCGGGGACGGCTACGGCGACCTCGCGGGGGAGGGCTCCTCGCTCTGAGGCTCCTTGACCCGCCCCGATCGGCGACCTAGCCTCAAAAGAGCAGGACCTTTCCGAGCAATCGGACCCGAGAAGACATTGACCCGGCGTGAGCCGGATATGCGCGACACGTACGTTCGAGAGCCAGCGGCACTCCTCTTGTCGCTCGCTCAGCCGTACCCGGTCGCGTCCATAGTGACAGGAGCCTGGGATGAACAGACTTGCCATAGCGGCGGACCAGGCTGGCGAGACCTACCCCATGCTGCTCGGCGGCATGGTCGAGTGGTTGGTGGCGATCATCGCGCTGCTCGTCGTCGCGGGCGTCGGCACGCTCGCGGTCGTGCTCCTCAACCGGCATCGGGCCGCGAAGCACGAGCACGACCTGCACCGTGATCTCCACGAGCAGCGCCAGGACATCGAGAGACGCGAGCACCGGCTCTCCGAGCGCGAGGGACGGCTCGACGCCAGGTCCCGGCAGCTCGAGGCCCGGGCTCAGGAGATCGCCACGGCCGAGTCCGAGGTCGAGGCCAAGCGCGCGGAGCTCCTCGACATCGAGGAGGACCGACGTCGCACCCTAGAACGGATCGCCGGACTCACCGCCCAGGAGGCCCACGACCAGCTGGTCGAGACCATCGAGGCCGACGCCAAGCGAACTGCCGCGATCACGGCCCGCGACATCGAGCGCACCGCGCAGGAGGAGGCCGAGGCCCGGGCCAAGCGGGTGCTCGCCACGGTCATCCAGCGGCTGGCCTCGGACCAGACCACCGAGTCCGTGGTGTCCACGGTGCACCTCTCCGGCGACGACATGAAGGGCAGGATCATCGGCCGGGAGGGCCGCAACATCCGGTCCTTCGAGCAGATCACCGGGGTCAACCTCGTCGTCGACGACACCCCCGGCGCCGTACTCCTCAGCTGCTTCGACCCGGTCCGGCGAGAGATGGCGCGGCTGACGCTCGAGGAGCTCGTCGCCGACGGGCGCATCCACCCGACTCGTATCGAGGAGGTGCACGAGCGGTCCTGCCTCGAGGTCGACCGGCTCTGTGTGCGTGCCGGTGAGGACGCAGCCCTGGAGATGGGCATCACTGACCTCCACCCCGAGCTGGTCGCGACCCTCGGTCGGCTGAAGTACCGCACCTCCTACGGTCAGAACGTCCTGCGGCACCTCGTCGAGTCCGGGCACGCCGCGGGTCTGCTCGCCGACGAGCTCGGGCTCGACCGGGCGATCTGTGTGCGCGGGGCGTTCCTCCACGACATCGGCAAGGCGCTCACGCACGAGGTCGAGGGCTCGCACGCGATCGTCGGGGCCGAGCTCGCCCGGAAGTACGGCGAGTGCGACGACGTCGTCCACGCCATCGAGGCGCACCACAACGAGGTCGAGCCACGGACCATCGAGGCCGTCATCACCCAGGCCGCCGACGCCATCAGCGGTGGCCGGCCGGGTGCGCGACGGGAGTCGCTCGAGGCGTACGTCGAACGGCTGCACCGTCTCGAGGAGATCGCGATGGGCAGGCCGGGTGTGGAGCGGGTCTTCGCGATGCAGGCCGGCCGCGACGTGCGGGTCATGGTGCTGCCGGACCAGGTCGACGACATCGCCGCCCAGGTGCTCGCGCGCGACATCGCCAAGCAGTTCGAGGAGGAGCTGACCTACCCCGGTCAGATCAAGGTCACGGTCATCCGGGAGTCCCGCGCCACCGAGGTCGCTCGCTGACCTAGCCAGGTCGGCGCGCGGTCATGGAGGTGACCACGCTCGACGGGCGCGCTCTGAGCCGGCCGAACCGGTCGGGCTGAGGTTCGGGATACCGATCCGCGAGCGGTGGCGACATCTGAGGTTACTTGCGGGTAATATTGCTGCCCATGGCGAACGTGATGGACCTGTACACCCAGACCAGCCGGCTTCCCGCCGGGAAGATCGTCTTCTCGAGGCTCTTCTCGCTGAAGGCGCCGTACTTCGGGACGGTCCGCCCCCGGTTCGTCGAGCTCCGGCCGAACTACGCCGAGCTTCGGATCAAGAAGCGGCGCAGCGTCTTGAACCACATCGGGACCGTGCACGTGATCGCCATCTGCAACGGCCTCGAGGCCGCCATGGGATCGCTGGCCGAGGTCACCGTCCCGGCGGACAAGCGTTGGATCCCGAAGGGGATGGACGTGAGCTACACCGCCAAGGCGACCAGCGACATCACCTGCATCGCCGAGACCGACCCGGACGCCTGGACCGGCGACGACCCGGACCTGCCGGTGCGCGTGCGCGGCGTGCGTGACGACGGCACGGTCGTGGTGGAAGGCGTGATCCGGCTCTGGGTCACCGAGAAGCCCGCCCGCGACTGACGCCGCGCGGCGTGGGCCCGGCTCAGCCTCGCCGGTGCGGACCGACCCGGGTCGCTGAGATCCGGATCAGCACCCGGCGGTCCAGGCGCATCGCGTCGCGGTACTCGTCCCAGTCCTCGTGCTCTCCCGAGATTCGTCGGTAGTAGTCCACGAGCGGCTCCATCGCGTCGGGCAGGGAGACGACCTCCGCGTCACCCTCGACGAAGACCCACGGGCCGAAGAAGCGGTCGGTGAGCACGCACAGCTGAGCCCAAGGGTCGTGGCGCAGGTTCCTGGTCTTGTAAGCGGTCTGGCGGCTGCTCACGACGAAGCGCCCCTCGGCGTCGACACCCACGAGGACCGGGCTCTGCTGGACCCCGCCGTCACGGGTCCGCGTCGCAAGGACGGCGTGGTGGTGACGGGTTGCGAACGCACGGGCTTCGTCGAGGTTCATGGGGACAGTGTGACCGGCCACGGCGCAGCCGGGGCCCTGACCCACCTGAGAAAGGAAGCCCCGTAGGTCAGCCCACGCCCTGGCTCGCGCCGGACTCGAACGTTCCGTAGATCGCGGTCGGGTCGAACTTCTTCTCGCCTACGAACCTCTTCTGGATCAAGGTCGCGATCCAGGTCAGGATCAGGTTGACCACGATGTAGATGGCCGCGATCACGATGACGGTCTGGAACTGGTTGCCGAACTCCCCGTAGATCGCCTTACCGACCCGCGTGAGGCCGGGCGCGAGGATGTAGGCACCGAGGCTGGTGTCCTTGAGTGCGACCACCATCTGGCTGATGATCGAGGGCAGCATGATCTTGACCGCCTGCGGGAGCAGGATGATCGTCATGACCTGCGTCTTGCGCATCCCGATGGCGTACGCAGCCTCCGACTGTCCCCGCGGAACGGCGTTGATGCCGGCTCGGAAGACCTCCGCCAGGACTGAACCGTTGTAGAGCGTCAGGCCGATGACGACGGACCAGAAGGAGCCGATCCCGCCGCCGACTCCGTAGGCGAAGAAGATGAAGGTGATCAGCAGCAGCAGCGGGACGGCGCGGAAGAACTCCACGACCACCCAGCACGGCCAGCGGACCCAGGCGTGGTCCGAGAGTTTGCCGACACCGAAGACGAGTCCGAAGACCACCGCAAAGATGACGGAGAAGAACGCCATCTCCAGCGTCTTGAGCAGGCCGTCGACAAGAATGACCTCGACGTAGGCAGGAGTGACAAACGGCTCCCACAGCGCAGGGTCGAACTGCCCCGTGTCATACATCCGCCAGACGACGGCTGCCGCGACCGCGAGGAGCGCGAGCGATGCGATGACCGAGTAGATCCTGTGTCGGGCAATCGTGCGAGGACCGGGGTTGTCGTAGAGAACACTGCTCATCGTGCGGCCCTCCAGCGGCGCTCGAGCGCGAAGGCGCCGGCCGACATCACCTCGACGATGATGATGTACCCGAGCGCGAACGCGATGAAGACCGTCATGCGCTCATCGGCATTCCGGTCGAGGAAGAACTTCATGCGGGCTGTGGCCTCCACGAGGCCGAAGGCAGCAGCGATGGAGGTGTTCTTCGCCAGGGCGATCAAGACGCTGGCCAGCGGAGGCACCACCGCGCGGAAGGCTTGGGGAAGCACCACGAGCCGCATCGACTGGCCGAAGGTGAGGCCGATCGCACGCGAGGCCTCGGCCTGACCGAGCGAGACGGAGTTGACACCGGAGCGCACTGCTTCGCACACGAAGGCGGAGGTGTAGAGCGTCAGCGCCACGACGCCCTTGACAACGAAGGGGGTCGTGACGAACCACCCCAGTTCCGGGGCCGCGACGAAGATGAAGGTGAACACGATCAGCAATGGAGTGTTGCGGAGGGTGTTCACGTAGAGGGCTGCGAACCTTGCCAGCACCGCGATCGGCCCGACCCGCATTGCGCCGAGGAGCGTCCCCAGCACCAGGGATGCCAGGCCGGACAGCACGAGCAGCTGGACCGTGAGCCAGAACGCCGACAGGAGCAGGTCAGAGTTCGAGGTCATGTCTTCCACGTGCTCACCTCCTTGAGTCACGGCCCGTCTCGACGGGCGCGGGGGCGCCCCGCTCGGAGCGCCCCCGAATCTTGCTCCGTCGGAGCCTTAGCCGTTCTCGCTGCAGTCGTCCATGGCGGGCGGCTCGGGGGTGTCGACACCGGACTGGCCGAGCGTGGCCTCGAACGCCTTGGCCCAGGTGCCGTCGTCCTCGGCCTTCTGGATCGTGTCGGTGATCCACTGACACATCTCGGGGGAGTCCTTGGAGTACCCGACGCCGTAGCGCTCCTCCGAGAACGGCTCGCCGACGACCTCGAGGTCATCGGGGTGCTCGGCGACGTAGCCGAGCAGGATCGCGCCGTCGGTGGTCATGGAGTCGACCGTGCCGTTGAGAACCTGGTCCACGCACTCGGAGTAGGTGTCGAAACCGCGCGGCTTGGCACCCTTGGCCTCGACGTTGTCGAGCGAGGTGGAGCCGGTGACCGAGCAGACCTCCTTGCCCTTGATGTCGTCGACGCTCTTGATGTCCGAGCCCTTCTTCACCAGCAGCTGCTGGCCGGTGACGTAATAGGGTCCGGCCTGGCCGACGATCGCGCGCCGCTCGTCGTTGATGGAGTACGACGCGATGACGAGGTCCACCTCACCGGACTGGAGGAACGGCTCCCGGTTGTCGGAGATCGTCTCCTTCCAGGTGATGTCCTCCGGCGCGATGCCGAGGGACGCCGCGAGGATCTTGCCGATCTCGGGGTCGAACCCCTTCGGCATGTCGTCGGCTGCGCCCTTGAAGCCGATGCCCGGCTGGTCGTACTTGACGCCGATCGTGATGTCGCCGGACTCGGCGAGCTCCTTCATGCGCGTGCCGTCGTCGAAGTTGTCAGCGGCGTTCTCGCTGACCTTGACCTCGGGACCCTCGCCGCCCTCGGTCTCGCCGGCGTTGCCGCAGGCGGCCAGCGCCAGGGCGAGACCCGCCGCTGCAGCAACGGCCTTCGTTCTCATGAACCGCATTCGTTACCCCTTTTTTTCATCTTGGTCGCCTGCATCGGCTGCAGGCGACCGAGCTCGTGTGGCGACGGAGAATCAGTGCTTGATGATCTTGCCGAGGAAGTCCTTGGCGCGGTCGGACTGCGGGTTGGTGAAGAACTCGTCGGGGGTGTTCTCCTCGACGATCTTCCCGTCGGACATGAACACCACGCGGTTCGCCGCTGTGCGCGCGAACCCCATCTCGTGGGTGACGACGACCATGGTCATGCCTCGCTGAGCGAGGTCGACCATCACGTCGAGGACCTCCTTGATCATCTCGGGGTCGAGCGCGGAGGTCGGCTCGTCGAAGAGCATCACCTTGGGCTCCATGGCCAGCGCGCGGGCGATGGCCACCCGCTGCTGCTGGCCGCCGGAGAGCTGGGCGGGGTACTTGTTGGCCTGGTGGCCGACGCCCACACGCTCGAGCAGCTCCTTGGCCCGCCGCTCGGCCTCCTCCTTGGACTGCTTGCGAACCTTGATCGGGCCGAGCGTGACGTTCTCGAGGATCGTCTTGTGGGCGAACAGGTTGAACGACTGGAACACCATGCCGACCTCGGCGCGGAGCTTGGCGAGCTCCTTGCCCTCGTTGGGGAGGGGTTGGCCGTCGAGGCTGATGGAGCCCTTGTCGATGGTCTCGAGCCGGTTGATCGCGCGACACAGCGTCGACTTGCCGGAGCCGGAGGGGCCGATGACGACGACCACCTCGCCGCGGTTGATCGTCAGGTTGATGTCCTGAAGGACATGGAGCTGACCGAACCACTTGTCGACGTGGTCGAGGACCACCAGGGCGTCTCGGGACGCATATGGGGCGTCATAGGAGGATGCTTCCGCCGCAGTCATGCCTGCACGGTAGCGAGTCGAGGGTCCAAGTGCCTATACGAGCGGGGCTCTGGGACCGTTTCAATACGGTTACGTGGGGGAACCCACACGCGTCATCGACGAAAGGGAATCACGTGGCACGGAAGAACCCGGTGGGCAAGCTCACCGAGACCGCCCTGAGCACGTTGAAGGATCCGAAGGCTGCGGCCGGCAAGGTCGTGGACCAGGCCAAGGGCACGGTTGCGCTTGGCAGGATGGTCGCTGACTCGGCTGGCGCCGTCGTGGGGAAGGCCGCTGGTGCCGCCGCCGGCAAGGTCACCGGCAAGGGCTCTCGCAAGGGTGGTACGCCGGCCGGAGGCGCGTCCGGCGCCCCGGCACGTCCGACCGGCCTCCGCGCGGTCCCCGACGTGAACGAGCCGGCCCACACGCAGCCACCGGGCCCCGCGAAGGAGCACGGTGAGGCCACCCTGACGCCCACCGAGACACCTGCGGAGTCGCCCGCGAAGAAGGCTCCCACTCCCGCAGCGCCGACGACGAAGAAGGCGGTGCCGAGCACTCCGCCCGCCAAGAAGGCACCCGCCAAGAAGGCCCCGGCTAAGAAGGCCGCCGCGAAGAAGGCGCCGGCCCGTACGACCCCGGCGGAGAAGGCGGCACCGAGCGCCCCCGCCGACAAGCAGGCGCCGGCGAAGAAGGCGCCCGCGAAGAAGGCACTGCGAAGAAGGCGCCCTCGAAGAAGGTGGTGGCCTCTCCCGCCGATGTGGCCGAGGTCGTCGAGTCGGCCGTCGCCGAGAACCCGGCCAAGACCGCTGCCCAGCCCGCGAAGAAGGCGGCCAAGAAGGCGCCCGCCAAGAAGGCCGCGGCCAAGAAGTCTCCGGCCAAGAAGGCGGCCGCGAAGAAGTCGAGCCCCGGCGGGAAGCTCCCCGCGAAGAAGGCTCCGGCCGCGACCGCCGCCGAGCGCACCGCGAACGAGGGCGAGGACGTGCGTACGCCGGAGGCCAACCGCGAGTAGCGTGCTCGTAGAGCAGCCACAGCCCCTGAGCCCTCCGCCTCGGGGGCTGTGGTCTGTAACAGGTTCTAGTTCTCTCGCTATCCTGCGCAGCATGGACATCACAGGTGCAAGCGCAGTCGTCACGGGTGGAGCCTCGGGCATCGGAGCAGCGGTCGCCCGACTCCTCGCTGCTCGCGGCGCGAAGGTAGTGGTAGCCGACCTCCAGGAGGACAAGGGGAGCGCAGGTCGCCGAGGAGATCGGCGGCCGGTTCGCCAGGGTCGACGTGACCAGGACCGAGGAGATCATCGCCGCCGTCGACCTGGCGCAGGAGCTCGGGCCGCTCCGGGTGCTGGTGAACTCAGCCGGCATCGGCTGGGCGCAGCGCACGATCGGCAAGGACGGGACCTACGAGTCCGCGGCTGACCTCGACGCGTTCAAGAAGGTCGTCGCGATCAACCTCTTCGGCACCTTCGACTGCATCCGGATCGCCGCGACGGCGATGAGCCGCGCCGAGCAGCTCGACGGCTCCGGCGAGCGTGGCGCGATCGTCAACCTGGCCTCCGTGGCGGCGTTCGACGGCCAGATCGGTCAGGCGAGCTACTCGGCGTCGAAGGGCGGCGTCGTCGGGATGACCTTGCCCATCGCGCGCGACCTCTCGGCGGTCGGGATCCGCGTCAACACGGTGGCGCCGGGACTGGTCGACACGCCGATCTACGGCGAGGGCGAGGCCAGCGAGCAGTTCAAGGCGAATCTCGAGAAGGGCGTGCTCTTCCCGAAGCGCCTCGGTGCTCCCGAGGAGCTCGCCTCGATGGTGGTCGAGGCCGTCACGAACAGCTACCTGAACGCCGAGACGATCCGCGTCGACGGCGGCATCCGCATGCAGCCGAAGTAGCCCGCTAGCATGACGCGCCCCTCGCTCCCAGCCCCTGAGCCAGAAAGCGGTGTCGCGCACCCATGTTGGGTCACTCCCATGCCATGTCCGGACTCGCGATGGGGGCGGCAACCCTGCCCGTCGTACCCCTGGAGTCGTTCGCCGCCGAGCTCACCTGGGTGGTCGCCGTGGGCGGCTTCGCCATGCTTCCGGACCTCGACACCGGCGGGGTGACCTCGCGTCGCGGGTTCCCCCGCCTGCACGGGTCCACGATCGCGCTGATGTGGGGGCCGATCACCGGCCTGCTCGCGGAGCTCCTCGGCCGGCTCTTCGGCGGTCACCGCAACGGCTCGCACTCGATCCTCGGCATCTTCGGTACGGCGATGGTCGCGGGCGTGCTGGCGACGGCCTACCCGGGCCGTCTGTTCCTCCTGGCTCTGGCGATAGGTCTCGCCCTGGAGGCGCTTGCGTTCGCGATCCCGGGGACGCTCGAGGAGCTCTGGCCGGTGAACCTGGTGGTCTCGTTCGGAGTCGCGTGGTGGGTGCTCGGCCTGCCGGGCTCGGCCGACGACCGGTTCCCCCTGTGGCTGCCGGCGGCGCTGCTGGTCGGCAGCGCCACCCACGTGATCGGGGACATGCTCACCGTCGGCGGGATCGCACCTCTGTGGCCGGTGTCGAGGATCCGGGTGTCGTTGGGGCTGTTCCGGACCGGGTCCGGGTGGGAGCGGTTCCTCATCGCGCCCGCGCTGCTGGTCGGTGCCTGCTGGCTCGTGTTCGCGCGTACCGGCCTTGACGCCGAGTCCGTGCTGAGCGTGCTGCCGCGCTGAGGCGAACGTCGGGCCTCATGCCGGCCTGACGAAGGCCGGGTTGGTCAGCGCGACCATCGTGGTGGCGACGGAGTCCCGGGTGGGGTCGGTCGGTACGTCGTCGGCGGACGCCGCCGGTCGACGTACTTCTGCTCGGACGAAGCGGACCGCCACCGCCGGCAGCTCCTGCTCCACCGTCACGACCCCGGCGTCATCCGCTGCCGCCGAGGCGACCGGGCCCGAGGGGCCGACGAGGGTCGCGACGCAACCGGGGACGCCCGTGACGTGGAGCCGCGCCCTCACCGTGTCGGCGGGTCCCGCGCTCACGTGCTCCCCGCAGGTCGCGGAGCCGGTGGGACCGGTCAGCCGGAAGTCCAGGTGTACGTCGGAGGACTCGGCGATCCAGGCGCGCCCGGCCCGGAGCGCCCGCACGAGCGCGCCGGTGCCGAGCGTGTCCGCGAGCACGACGGTCTGGGGCAGGCCCACGGGCTGGTCGGGGCGGTGGGAGTCGGAGCTGCCGACGACCGGGACGAACGTTCCTGCGACGAGCATCTCGTGCCAGCGGGCGAGCGTGCCCTCGTCGTCCGACGTCCACGGACCGTTCCACACCTCGATCGCGTCCGCCTCGTCGAGCGCCCCGAACGTCCATCCGGTCGCGGGGATCGGCACGGAGGGGTGCGCGATGACCGCGAGGCCGCCGAGCCCGCGCACCTGCTCGAGGAACCGCGAGAGCTTCCCGTCCGTCACCCGGTAACGCCAGTCGACCCACGCACCCGCGGGAATCCCCACCGCGAGCCAGTGACCGTCACGGGTGGTCACCTCCTCGCCGTTCACCACCAGGAAGTCGGAGGGCGCGTGTCGGCCCCACACCAGGCTCGCCGAGCTCGTGTTGTGCTCGGTCGAGGCGAAGAAGTCGAGACCCGCCGCCCGAGCTGCCGTGACCATCGCGGCCGGGGTGCGCGTGCCGTCGGAGTGGATCGTGTGCAGGTGCAGGTCGCCGCGGTACCAGCGACGACCGGTCCCGGCGACCGCACGGGGCGCGGGGGAGGGGCGGAACCGGCGGCCCGGCCTGCCGAAGTGAAGGGTCACGGTCAGCGTCCAGTCGACGCCGGGCGGGACGATCGCCACCGGACCGAGGATCACGTGCCACCGGCCGGGCGTCATCGGGCCGGGGAGGTAGCCCGGGGTCGCGGCGGTCGGCGAGATCCGGAACGACCGACGAGCCCCGCCGGACCAGCCGCGGAAGCCCGCTGCGTTGCCCAGGCCTCTGCCGGAGGAGTCGAAGATCCCGATGTCGATCACGTTGGCGCTCATGCCGACCGGGGTCGGGGTCGACTCGTAGTCGTAGGAGACCTCGATCCGGCGCACGCCCCGAGGCACGTCGAAGGGGACGTAGTGCCAGTCGGGGGTGCCGACACCGGTGAAGTGGCCCGACCAGGTGCGGGTGCGAGCCGCTCCGGCAGAGGCCGGCTCGAACGACTCCGGCACCGAGGCGGTCACCACGCCGGCAGCGAGACCCGCCGCCATGCCCGTCGTACGCAGGAAGGAACGGCGGCCCAGCGACGCCGGAGCCGGGGAGTCGTGCTCGCACATGCTCTGACAAACGCGGGCCGGGCGAGCGCGTTACGCGGTGACGGAGGCGTTCACCCGCCGTTCGCCGGTTTTTCCCGCCGAGCCGCGCCGCCGTACCCTTGAGGCGCTATGTCTGTCCCACTTCTGCGCCGGCAGCCCGACGCACCTACGAGGTCCGCACCTACGGCTGCCAGATGAACGTCCACGACTCCGAGCGGCTCACCGGTCTGCTCGAGGACGCCGGCTACGTCAAGGCGCCCGAGGACGCACAGGCCGACGTGGTGGTGTTCAACACCTGCGCCGTGCGGGAGAACGCCGACAACAAGCTCTACGGCAACCTCGGCCACCTCGCGCCCGTCAAGGCCAGCGAACCCGGGCATGCAGATCGCGGTCGGCGGCTGCCTCGCGCAGAAGGACCGGGGCGAGATCACGAAGAAGGCGCCGTGGGTCGACGTCGTGTTCGGCACCCACAACATCGGCTCGCTGCCGGTGCTGCTGGAGCGGGCACGCGTGCAGGAAGAGGCCCAGGTCGAGATCCTCGAGTCGCTCGAGGTGTTCCCGTCCACGCTGCCGACCAAGCGCGAGTCGGCCTACGCCGCCTGGGTGTCGATCTCGGTGGGCTGCAACAACACCTGCACCTTCTGCATCGTCCCGAGCCTGCGTGGCAAGGAGAAGGACCGCCGTCCCGGCGAGATCCTCGCCGAGATCGAGGCGCTGGTCGCCGAGGGCGTCAGCGAGGTCACCCTGCTCGGGCAGAACGTCAACACCTACGGGGTGGAGTTCGGCGACCGGCTCGCGTTCGGCAAGCTGCTGCGCGCCTGCGGCGAGATCGAGGGCCTGGAGCGGGTGCGGTTCACCAGCCCGCACCCGGCGGCGTTCACCGACGACGTCATCGAGGCGATGGCCGAGACCCCGCAACGTCATGCCGCAGCTGCACATGCCGCTCCAGTCCGGGTCGGACAAGGTGCTCAAGGACATGCGCCGGTCCTACCGCCAGGAGCGAAGTTCCTCGGGATCATCGACCGGGTGCGGGCGGCGATGCCGGACGCGGCGATCACCACCGACATCATCGTGGGCTTCCCCGGGGAGACCGAGGAGGACTTCCTCGAGACGATGAGGGTCGTCGAGCAGGCACGGTTCTCCGGCGCGTTCACGTTCCAGTACTCCAAGCGCCCGGGCACGCCCGCCGCGGTGCTCGAGGACCAGGTCCCGCGCGAGGTGGTGCAGGACCGCTACGAGCGGCTCGTCGCGCTCGTCAACGACATCGCGTGGGAGGAGAACAAGAAGATCGTCGGCGGGACCGTCGAGCTCCTCGTCGCTGAGGGGGAGGGGCGCAAGGACGCAGCCACCCAGCGGCTCACCGGCCGCGCCCGCGACAACCGGCTCGTCCACTTCACGGCCGTCGACGACGACGGCCGCCCGGTCGACGTACGCCCCGGCGACATGGTCGAGGTCGAGGTGACCTACGCGGCGCCGCACCACCTGGTCTCCGACGCGCCGGTGAGGTCGGTACGCCGGACCCGGGCCGGCGACGCGTGGGAGGCGAGGAACGCCGCCCCCGAGCAGTCTTCCGGGGTGCTCCTCGGGCCTGCCGACGGTCGGCGTGCCCGAGCCGCTCCCCGCGACCGGCGGCGGCTGCTCGCTCTAGCGGCCCCAATTACCAAGGGATGCAGGCAAACTGTCTCTTCCCACGGTGATCTTGCCGTGGGCAGGAACAGTTTGCCGAGGGGAGATCAGAGGATCGCCGCGTCAGAAGCCGTGGGTGACGATCGGCGCCAGGGTGCCGTCGCGCAGGCCCTCGATCACCTCGCAGCTCATGCGGTACGACGGGGGTCGGCAGGGCGTCGAGGTCGAACCATCGCAGGTCGGCGCACTTGTCGGCTCGACGATCCGGGGCTCGCCGGACCAGGACGTCGGCGAGGAGGAAGTAGTCGACCCGCTCGTCGATCGGGTCACCGGTGTCGACCGGTCCGGTGCATCGCGCACAGGGGAGTGAGCTGGAGGTCGCTCGACGCCTAGCTCCTCGGCGCCTCGCGAGCGGCGGCCTCGAAGACCGACTCGCCCTGCTCGACGTGCCCGCCGCTGCCGTGGCCCAGTGGTCGTCCATGTAGCCGGTGCCCTGACGTAGCTGGAGGAGCACCTGGCGCCGGCCGCCGTCACCGTCGCGCAGGAAGAGGACATAGGAAGCGGGCACGACGACGAACCTGTCGGTCATGCCCGCACCCTACATGGTCGGCGGCGTCTACTCAGGCGCCGGAGCGTCCCGGGTTCTCGTGGCTCAGCTCGTGGGACGGCACCTCGGCAGAGCTCTCGCTCTCGTCGCTCTCCGGCAGGTCGGGTCCGCCGGTCGTGGGTTTGCTGCCGTGGGTCCTGCCCCTGGCCGAGCCGACCGTGCCGGTGCCCTCGATGTCGAGGTCGCCGAGACCCTCCGTGCCGGTCTCGTTGGCGGGTCCGGTGCGTTCGCTGCTGATGCCCATGTCGCCCTCGAGGCCCGCCGAGCTCGCGGCGTTGGGGTTGCCGGCCTCGGCCTCGCTCTCGACGAGCTCGCGGTCGTGCGGCGTCGTCTCGGGCTCACCCGTCGTCGGGTTGTAGGCGGTGCCGGTCTCCGAGGACTCGGTCTCGTCGTCGGCGTGGTACTCCTCCGGGCTGGTGCTCATCCCTGCTCCTCCTTGGATCGGTCAAGCGTTCGGTGGTCAGTCCTCGCCCGAGTTGTCGGAAGGCTCGAGCTGAGAGCTCTGTGCGTTGTCCTCGCCCGTGAGGACCGGCGGCGGCTCGTCGTCCGCGCCGGGCTCGTCGATGGGGCGCTGGTGTCGCTTCACCTCCTGCGGCTCACCGGGCTGCGCCGGCGTGCCCGGACCACCGGGCGGCACCGGGCCCGAGGGTGCATCACTGCGCAGCGGGCCCCCTGGAGGGCTGGGCAGGTCGACGTCGCTGGAACCTTGCGGGTTGGACGGCCCCGGCTTCGTCGTCCGGCTGCCCTCGGACGTGGCGCCTTCTGCGGTCTCGTTCTCTGATGCTGCCATGCGGCTGGCGTACCCGACAGCCCCCGCGGCAAACACCACCCGCGAGCGGTTTGGGACACTCTGGGCCATGAGTCGCGTGCCCGATCAGACGTCCGGCCGGCGGTCCGACCGGCCGACCGGTGAGCCGGGACCCACCCCTCCCGTGGTGGCGGTCGTCGGCCCTACCGCCGCGGGCAAGACCGACCTCTCCCTCGACCTCGCGGAGGAGTTGCACGGCGAGATCGTGAACACCGACTCGATGCAGATCTACCGCGGCATGGACATCGGCACGGCCAAGCTCCCGGTCGCCGAACGACGAGGGATACCGCACCACCTCCTCGACCTGCTCGAGGTCACCGAGCCCGCGACGGTCGCGGAGTTCCAGCGCTGGGCCCGGGATGTGATCGCCGACTGTCGGAGCCGAGGCGTCACCCCGGTGCTGGTCGGCGGGTCCGCGCTGTACACCCGGGCGATCCTCGACCGGTTCGAGTTCCCGGGCACGGACCCGGCAGTGCGCCATGAGCTCGAGCAGGAGCTCGCCGATGTGGGGCCCGAGGCGATGCACCGGCGGCTGACCGAGGTGGACGCCGCGGCCGCGGCGAAGATCATCCCCACGAACGGCCGCCGGATCGTGCGGGCGCTGGAGGTCATCGCGATCACGGGCCGGCCGTTCAGCGCGACGCTGCCCGAGCTGCGCTACGAGGTGTCGGACGCCCACCAGATCGGTGTCGACATCCCGCGCCCGGTGCTCGACGAGCGGATCGCACTCCGCGTGGAGCGGATGTGGGAGGCGGGGTTCGTCGACGAGGTACGACGGCTCGCCGACCGTGGCCTTCGCGAGGGGCGCACCGCGAACCGTGCACTCGGGTACCAGCAGGTGCTCGCCTTCCTCGACGGACAGATCACCGAGGAGCAGGCGAAGGAGCTGACGATCGCGGGGACCCGGAGGTTCGCCCGGCGCCAGGACAGCTGGTTCCGCAAGGACCCGCGGATCACCTGGGTGGCCTGGGACGACCCGGACCGCATGCGCAAGGCAGTCGCGGCGGTCCAGGAGTCACGGGCGTCCTGACCGCCGCCGGCCACCTCCTTCGGCGGCGCTGTGGCGAGCCCCTACCCCGGGGGCGGACGGAGTGATAGGGAGGAACTCTTCGTCCAACTCGGGAGGAAACGTATGAAACGTCACATGTCACGCCGCGTGCTCGCCGCGGTGGCCGCCGCGGGGGTCGGCCTCACCGGTGCGGCGATCGGCGTAGCCACACCGGCACAGGCAGAGCCGCGGTTCCCGGTCAAGACACCCACCAGCGTCGGCTACGGCGGCGCGGTCACGTCCGTGGACCCCGAGGCCTCCAAGGTGGGGCTGCGGGTGCTCGAGCAAGGCGGCAACGCCGTGGACGCCGCGGTGGCCACAGCCGCCGCCCTCGGCGTCACCGAGCCCTACAGCGCCGGCCTCGGTGGCGGCGGCTACTTCGTCTACTACGACGCCGGCTCGGGCAAGGTCCGAACCATCGACGGCCGGGAGACCGCGCCCGAGAACATGCCGCACGACGCGTTCATCGACCCGAAGACCGACAAGCCGTACCGGTTCACGCCCGAGCTCGTCACCAGCGGTGTGTCGGTCGGTGTCCCGGGCACCCCCGCCACGTGGAGCACGGCGCTCCGACGGTGGGGAACCTACTCGCTCGGCGACGCCCTGACCCCGGCCGCGCGACTGGCCGCCAGGGGCTTCGTGGTCGACCAGACGTTCCGGCAGCAGACGCTCGACAACCAGAAGCGCTTCGAGGCCTACACCACCACCCCGAAGCTCTTCCTGCCCGACGGCGACGCCCCGGAGGTCGGCTCGGTCTTCAAGAACCCCGACCTCGCCAGGACCTACCGGCTCCTCGGCCGCCGCGGCATGCAGACCTTCTACGAGGGGCCGCTGGCGGACCAGATCGCGAAGGTGGTCCAGCACCCGCCGAAGAGCCCGGACACCGACCTGCCGGTGATGCGGGGGTACATGACCCCGACCGACCTGGCCGACTACCGGGCCAAGCTCCAGGCGCCCACGAAGATCGGCTACCGGGGCCACGACGTCTACGGCATGGCGCCCTCCTCCTCAGGCGGCTCGACCGTCGGTGAGGCGCTGAACATCATGGAGCGGTTCGCGTTGGGCGAGACCGAGATGCCGGACGACACCCGGGCGCTGCACCACTACCTCGAGGCGACCGCGCTGGCCTTCGCCGACCGAGCCGCGTACGTCGGTGACGAGGCCTTCGTCGACGTACCGCTGGAGGATCTGCTCTCGGACGAGTACGCCGCGGAGCGGGCCTGCCTGGTCGACCCCGGCCACGCGATGCACAAGCCGACGGCGGCCGGCGACGTCGAGGACTACGACGGGCAGTGCGACACGGGCGCCGCGCAGAGCGCCACTACGGAGGACCACGAGAACGTCGAGACCACGAACCTGACCGTGGCCGACCGCTGGGGCAACGTCGTCGAGTACACGTTGACCATCGAGCAGACCGGAGGCTCCGGGATGCTGGTGCCGGGCCGTGGCTTCCTGCTCAACAACGAGCTCACGGACTTCTCGCTGGTCTACGACCCCGCGGACCCGAACCGCATCGAGGGCGGCAAGCGACCGCGCTCGTCGATGTCGCCGACGATCGTGCTGCGAGACGGGAAGCCGTTCCTCGCGCTCGGGTCACCCGGCGGCTCCACGATCATCACCACCGTGACGCAGATGCTGTTCAACCGAATCGACCGCGCGATGACCATCGAGGAGGCGATCGCGGCACCCCGGGCGTCGCAGCGCAACACCCCGTCGGTGGTGGCCGAGCCGGAGTTCATCGACGAGTACGGCCCGGCGCTCGAGGCCTACGGTCACGACATCGTGCCGTCCGGTGACTCGTTCACGAGCGCTGCCGAGATCGGCGCCGCGACCGCCATCGAGTTCGGCGACGACGGGCGGTTGACCGCCGTCGCGGAGCCGAGGCGGCGTGGCGGCGGCTCCGCCCTCGTGGTGAAGCCGGTGGACTGAGGCTCAGGCGACGCTGCGGTGTGGCGTGCCGGTGTTGTCGAGCACCTGGAGCAGGAACACCGCAGCGTCGCACCGGGTGCAGCAGTACTCGCACGCGTCGACGGCGCAGCCCTCCTCGACCGCGACGAAGAGGCCCTCGTCGCCGCACTCTGCGCAGTACGCGACCACGCCGGTGAGCATCAGCTTGTCCGATGTGTTCGTCATGTCGGAAACGTTAGGAGAAGCCTCCGACAGTTTCTGGCAGGCACGCCCGCCCGAGGGGTCTGTGAGCGTGCACGACCGAGCCGGCCGCACGAGGCGCCGTGAGCGCGTCGGGCCCGTCACTTCTAGGATGCCGCGGGTGAAGGTCCTCACAGTCGCCCGAAGGTTCCCCGCGTACGACGCACCCCGTCGCGGGGCCGAAGCCCGTGACCTGGTGCTCGCCACCGCGGACAGTGGCGTCGACGCCCGGGTGGTCTCGTTCGACCGGGTCCCGGTCCCCGGACGTGACCCCGACCAGCGCGCGAGGCTCGGTGGAGATGCCCGGGCGGCCTACGACGCCGTGTCGCGACCGGAAGTGCTCTTCAACCGCCCTGCCTCGTGGGCCGGTGGCCGTGTGCCGGTGGCGCGGCTGCCCCTGGTGCTGGGCGACGTCGGCGGCGAGGCCGAGGAGCAGGTCCATGCACACCTCGACGCCCTGCGGCCCTTCGCCCGAGACCTCTTCGCCGAGTGGCGGCCCGACCTGATCCACGCGCCGAACGGCCTCTCGGACGGTCTCCTGGCAGCATCAGTCGGCCATGAGCACGGCATCCCCGTCGTCGTGACGGTGGACGAGACCGACGATGCGCTGGCCGCGCCGGCGACCGTCGAGGCGTACCAGGTCCACGCCGGTGACGGGGTCCGGCTGCTGGCGACGAGCCGGTCCGTGGCGGAAAGGCTCGCGAGCGTCCTCGGCGTGCCGCAAGGCGACATCGTCGTCCTGCCCGGTCGGGCGGATGCCCTGGGCGGGACCGCCGGCGAGGAGGCCCTCGACCCCGTCGCCGCGAAGGAGCTGGTCGAAGTCTTCCACGGGCTGCGGGACCCGGCGGCCTCCGGAGTACGAGGGGACGCGGTGGCGGGCTCCGACGTACCGGCCACCGCTGGGCAGGTGTCGAGCGAGACTCCGGCGAGGCCGTCCGCACCGTTGCCGTCCCTGGTCGTCGCGAGCCGTCGTGGCCTCGCGGTCCGGCTCGTAGGGCGGCTGCCCAGGAGGCTGCGCCGCAGGCTCGTCGTCGTGGTGCCCGCCGGCGCCGACAACTCCGCGTCGGACGGCCTGGCCGAGCTGGGCGTGCGGGTGGTGGAGGCGAGGGCGCGCGGCAGGAAGCGCGCTCAGGTCCCGCAAGACGCGCAGGCGGGCCCGGTCCTCGCGCAGGCGGTGCGGACCGCCGCCCGCTCCCTGAAAGCCGGGGACGGTGGCGTCGAGGCCGTGGCACTCGACGCCGTGGCCGTGCAGGTGGTCTCGGGGCTGGAGGCAGAGGGTTTGCGGCTCTCGCCCGGTGGTCTGCGCTGGCTGGCGGACCGCTGGGACTACGAGCGGTCGACGACCGGGACCGACCAGGGCTCCGCGGTGGAGTACCAGCCCGAGGGCTACTGGGGCGGCCTCCACGCGCGCAAGGAGCTCTCGGCGGTGGGGCAGGCCGCGCTGCCGACCGACCTGAACGTCTACCTCTACCGGGCGCTGGAGCGCAGCATCCGCAGGTTCGCACGCAGGCACGGCCTGCTCGAGGCCGTCGAGGCCGCCTTCGACGTCGGCGCCGGCACCGGCTACTGGGTGGGTGTCTGGCACGACCTGGGCATCCGGCGGGTCGACGGTTGCGACCTCGTGCCGGACGCCGTGGCACGCCTCGAGGAGAAGTTCGGGAACCGAGGGGACCGCTTCGTGGCAGCGGACGTCGGCTCGCCCCGGGCCGGGCTGCCCGACCAGAAGTATGGCCTGGTCTCCGTGTTCAACGTCCTGCTGCACGTCACCGACGACGCCGCGTTCGACCAGGCACTCAGGAACGTGTCCGAGCTCGTCCGCCCGGGTGGTCACCTGCTCCTCGTCGAGCCTGCGTTGGCCGATGCGAGCTACGAGAAGCCGTTCGACCCGCGCCGGCACTCGCGTGCGCGGCGGCTGGCGGCGTACGTCGACCCGCTCGTTGCGGCCGGACTGGAGCTCGTCACGGTCGAGGGCGCGGTCGCCACGTCGAACAACCCGATCGAGGGCCGGTGGGCGGCCGAGTACAAGGCCTACCAGCGGTGGTGGCGGTGGGTCGCGCGGACTGCCAAGGAGAACCCGCGGCGGATCCCACGCGTCGGTGCGGCGATGCTCGCCCTCGACCGCGCTGCTCTCCTGACGGGTGCCGCTCCGTCGAGCAAGTTCCTGCTGCTGCGCCGCCCCGCAGCGCGGTAGAAACGCGTGCCTGACAGGCTCGGCCACGGAGCCGCCGCGTACGCTGAGCCTGTGGTCGACAGCTTCCCGTTCGTGAAGGGTCACGGCACCGAGAACGACTTCGTGCTCCTGCCCGACCCCGACGGACGCGTTCACGGAGAGCTCGCCGCAGGAGCTCGTCGCCGCGCTGTGCGACCGGCGTGCGGGCATCGGCGGCGACGGGGTGATGCGGGTCGTCCGGACCGAGGCGTACGACGACCCTGCCGCTGTCGCGGCGCGGGGCGAGGCCGAGTGGTTCATGGACTACCGCAACTCCGACGGGTCGCTCTCCGAGATGTGCGGCAACGGGGTGCGGGTCTTCGCCCGGTACCTCGCCGACCACGAAGGCGTCGACACCTCACGGCCCCTGCAGATCGGCACTCGTGCCGGCATCAAGACGGTGAGGTTCGAGGCCGACGGCCGGGTCACCGTGGACATGGGCCGCCCCACGGTCCTGGGCGAGACGAAGGTCGGCGTGGGGGAGCGAAGCTGGCCTGCAGCGAACGTCGGCATGGGCAACCCGCACGCGGTCGCGTTCGTGGACTCCCTCGACGATGCCGGACCGCTGCTCGAGAGCCCCGTGTACGACCCCGGGACGTACCCGCAGGGCGTCAACGTGGAGTTCGTCGTACGCCGCGGCGCCCGCCACGTCGCGATGCGGGTCCACGAGCGGGGCTCGGGGGAGACCCGGTCCTGCGGCACAGGTGCGTGCGCCGTGATGGTGGCGAGCGCTCTCGCCGACGGCGCGGGACGCGGTACGACGTACCGGGTGGACGTGCCGGGCGGGGAGCTGGAGGTCACCTGGACCGACGACGACCATGTCCTGCTCACCGGCCCTGCGGTGCTCGTGGCGCGGGGTCAGGTGTCTAATTCGTTCGCAGCGGGTACCTGACGCGTGCCAACATCGAGGCCTCGTCCGGAAGATATCCGGTGCCTCTGCTGTTGTCCCAGGTGAATATGACTGAATCCCAGAAGGCTCACGAAGCCGAATACGAGACCTACGAGACCGACCCGGTCCGCCCGATCGACGAGCCCGTGGAGCCCCGCGACTTCGACCTCGACGACGCGCTCGCCGAGACCGAGGAGTGGGAGTCGGGCTACGCCGACGAGGACCCCGAGGAGAGCACGGGCGACCTCGACCTCGCGGAGCGCCACGCTCTGCGTCGCGTCGCAGGCCTGTCCACCGAGCTCGAGGACATCACCGAGGTCGAGTACCGCCAGCTCCGCCTGGAGCGGGTCGTGCTCGTCGGGGTCTGGACCGAGGGGTCTGTCGAGGACGCCGAGAACTCCCTCGCCGAGCTCGCGCTCCTCGCCGAGACCGCCGGCTCGCAGGTCCTCGACGCGATCTACCAGAGGCGCCAGAAGCCCGACCCGGCCACGTTCATCGGCCGCGGAAAGGTCGACGGCCTGCGCGAGATCGTGCAGGCCACCGGCGCCGACACGGTGATCTGCGATGGCGAGCTCGCGCCTTCGCAGCTGAGGAACCTCGAGGACCGGGTCAAGGTGAAGGTCGTCGACCGCACCGCGTTGATCCTCGACATCTTCGCCCAGCACGCGAAGTCCCGTGAGGGGCAGGCTCAGGTCGAGCTCGCGCAGCTGAGCTACATGAAGCAGCGCCTGCGTGGTTGGGGTGGCAACCTCTCCCGCCAGGCCGGTGGTCGTGTGGGTTCCCAAGGTGGCGGCATCGGTGGTCGTGGTCCCGGTGAGACCAAGATCGAGACCGACCGGCGGCGGATCAACACCAAGATCGCCAAGCTCCGCCGGGAGCTCGCGCACATGCGCACCACCCGCGACACCAAGCGGTCCGAGCGCAGGCGCCATGAGATCCCGTCGGTCGCGATCGCCGGCTACACCAACGCCGGCAAGTCCTCGCTGCTGAACCGGCTCACGAACGCCGGCGTGCTCGTCGAGAACGCCCTGTTCGCGACGCTCGACCCGACGACTCGTCGTACGACGACGTCCGACGGCCGCATCTACACGATGTCCGACACCGTCGGCTTCGTCCGGCACCTGCCGCACCAGCTCGTAGAGGCGTTCCGCTCCACGCTCGAGGAGGTCGCCGACTCGGACCTGATCCTCCACGTGGTCGACGGGTCGCACCCCGACCCCGAGGGGCAGATCGCCGCTGTCCGCGAGGTGTTCGCCGAGATCGGCGCCGACAAGGTGCCGGAGCTGATCGTGGTCAACAAGGCCGACGTCGCCGACCCGATGGTCATCGCCCGACTGCGCCAGCGCGAGCCGCACTCCGTCGTCGTCTCCGCCAAGACCGGCGAGGGGATCTCGGAGGCGCTGCTGGCCGTCGAGGCGGACCTCCCGAGGCCGGGCATCGCGTTCGAGGCGTTGCTGCCGTACGAGCGCGGCGACCTGCTCAACCGGATCCACGAGCAGGGCGAGGTCGAGCGGCTCGAGCACACCGGCGACGGGACCGTCGTCCACGGACGGGTCCACGCCGGCTTGGCCGGGGAGCTGACCCCCTACCTGACCTCGTCCGCCACCGCCTGACTGGCCCGACGAACCTCCGGACAGCCGCGAAGAGTGGCCGATGGCGGCACGTTTCCAGATCGGATTCGTGCCGCCATCGGCCACTCTTTCGTTTCTGGACGCCTTCGTTGCAGCAAGTGGGGGAGAACGACACGTCCGCCCGCCGATCCGGCGCCGTTTCTCCCCACTTCCCGTCGGCCAGCCTCGACCTCTCAGAAAAATCGGACATAGGGGGTTGACTCGCCGTGAACGTTACGGAACGGTAGTCGTGTAACCGGTTACAGAAACCGGTTACACGACCGATCCGTCCATCTCGGGAGGCGATCGTGCGGCCCACGATCCGTGACGTTGCAGACCGCGCAGGCGTGTCCATCGCCACCGTCTCCCGGGTCATGCGCGAGTCCGAGAGGGTCCGGCCCGAGACCCGCGACCGGGTCTCACAGGCGGTCGCCGAGCTCCAGTACACCCCCAGCCAGCTCGGGCGGCAGCTCGCCGAACGGCGGCATGCGGCGAACGGCATCGTCTTCCCGGACCTCTCCGGCCCGTACTTCGCCGAGGTGGTCCTCGGCTACGAGGACGTGGCAGCCGACCTCGGTCGCTCGGTGCTGATCCTGTCCACCCACGGACGCGACGCCGCGCCCTCGATGGTCGAGGACATGGCGGGACGATGCGACGGCCTGGTGATCCTGGGCCGCACCGTTCCCGACCAGGTGGTCGAGCGGCTCGCCGCCCGCCACACGCCGCTGGTGCTGCTCGCGCGCTCGCCCATCGAGGGCGTCGACTCGGTCAAGGCCGAGAACACCGACAGCGCAGTGCGGCTCACCGAGCACGTCATCGCCAACGGCGCCCGGCACATCACGTTCGTGGGCGACCCGGAGGACTCGGCCGACGTCGCCGAGCGCTGGGTCGGTGTCGAGCGGGCGGTGCGCGCCGCGGGAGACGTCGACCTCCGCCTCGCCCGCTCTCGTGGCCTGGGCGAGGAGGACGGCGCCGCCGTCGCGTCGGAGCTCGCCGCCGGAGGTGCCCTGCCGGACGCCTTCGTCTGCGCCAACGACGAGCTGGCGCTCGGGTTGTCGGTGGGCCTGCGCGATGCCGGCATCGACGTACCCGGGCAGGTCATGGTGACCGGCTGGGACGACGTCATGGCCGCTCGCTACGCCGGGCTGACCACCGTGCGTCAGCCGATGCGGGAGCTCGGGGCCACGGCGGCCCGGCTCCTCGACGAACTAATCACGGGCTCGCGCACCGAGCCTCGTCACGAAGTACTCCCCACCGAGCTGGTCATCCGGTCCAGCTCGGTCCGTCCCCGGAAGGAATCCTGATGAGAAGAACCACCACCACTGCGGTGCGCGCCCTTGCCATGCTCACCGTCGCCGGCCTCGCGCTCACCGGCTGTGGCCGTGACACGCAAGCGGAGGGCGGCGGGCCCGGCCAGGGGGAGGCGGTGTCCGAGGGGCCCGCCACCGGCACCATCGACGTCTGGGCGATGGGGACCGAGGGCGACATGCTGGGCGACTTCGTCAAGGCGTTCCAGAAGGAGAACCCCGACGCCGACGTGAAGGTCACCGCGGTCCCGTGGGAGGCCGCGCACGACAAGCTCGCCAACGCGATCGCCGCCGGAGAGACCCCGGACGTCAGCCTGATCGGGACCACCTGGATGGGCGAGTTCGCCGAGGCAGGCGGCCTGGAGCCGACGCCGGAGGGCCTGGTCGACGAGTCGGACTTCTTCGACGGCGCCTGGGGGTCGACGGTCGTCGGCGACACCTCCTACGGCGTCCCGTGGTACGTCGAGACCCGGGTGCTCTACTACCGCTCCGACCTGGCCGAGAGGGCCGGCTGGTCCGAGGCGCCCACGACGTGGGACGAGCTGAAGCAGTTCACCACCGACCTGCAGAAGAAGGCGGGCGTGGAGTACGGCATCAACCTGCCGCCCGGGCAGACGGGCTCGTGGCAGACCATGCTGCCGTTCGCGTGGTCCAACGGCGCCACGGTCACCAACGACGCCGGGACCGAGTACACCATCGACTCCCCTGAGATGACCGAGGCGCTGGAGTACTACAAGTCCTTCTTCGACGAGGGGATCTCCGGCCCGACCCGGCTCCTGGACCCCGGTGAGCTCGAGAGCGGTTTCGCCAAGGGCACCTACGGCTCCTTCGTCTCCGGCCCGTGGCACACCGGCCTGGTCGAGGACGCCGGGGTCAGCCAGGACCAGTACGCCATCGCCCCGCTCCCCGGCAAGGACTCCGCACCTGGCACCTCGTTCGTGGGTGGCGGCGACCTCGCCGTGTTCGCCGACTCCGACAACAAGGAGTCGGCGTGGAAGCTGGTGAAGTGGCTGACCGAGCCCGAGACCCAGCAGGACTTCTACGAGACGGTCGGCGACCTGCCCTCGGTCAAGGAGGCGTGGGAGACCGGCGAGCTCGCCGAGGACCCACAGCTCCAGATCTTCGGAGAGCAGCTCGACAGCACCCTCGCGCCGCCCGCCGTTCCCACCTGGGAGCAGGTCGCGGCCGTCATCGACTCCGACGTGGAGAAGGCCTCGAAGGGCGCGATCCCGGTCGACGAGGCGGTCAGCGACATGCAGCGCCAGGCCGAGTCGATCGGCACCGGACTCTGAGCCGATGAGCGCAACAGCGACTCGTCACGTCGACCCCACGCGGCGGCAGCAGGCTGTCGCCGCGTGGGTGCTGGCGGTGCCGTTCATGGTGCTGTTCGTGGTGTTCACGGCAGGGCCCGTGCTCGCCAGCCTGGGGATGAGCTTCACCGACATCCGCAGCACGGACATGCGGACACCCTTCGCGGTCTCCTTCGCCGGCGTCGACAACTACACGAAGCTGCTCGGGGACGAGCTCTTCCAGAAGGTCGTCGTGAACACCGGGCTCTACGTGCTCCTCGGCGTGCCCCTGACGATGGCGCTCGCGCTGGCGGCCGCTGTCGGGCTGAACCGGATCACGGCGCTCCGCGGGCTCTTCCGGGTCGGCTACTACCTGCCGGTCGTGACGAGCATCGTCGCCGTCTCGGTGGTGTGGAAGTTCCTCCTCCGCGATGAGGGCGGCCTCGTCAACACGGTGCTCGCCTGGGTCGGCGTCGACGGCCCCGCCTGGCTGGACAGCACGTCGCTCGCCCTTCCCTCCCTCGTGGTGATGGCTGCCTGGCGCAACCTCGGCACCCTCATGGTGATCTTCCTGGCCGGTCTGCAGACGATCCCGGAGGAGGTGCGCGAGGCCGCCCAGGTGGACGGGGCAGGCGCGTGGCAGCGCTTCCTGCACATCACGCTGCCGATGCTGCGCCCGACGCTGTTGTTCGGCGCGGTGATCACCGGCATCGGTTATCTCCAGTTCTTCGAGGAGGCCTTCGTGATGACCAAGGGCGGGCCGCTCGACGCCACCCGGTCGGTCACCTACTTCACGTTCGACCAGTTCAGCTTCGGCAACTACGGCGTTGCGGCGGCCGCGAGCTACCTGCTGTTCCTGGCCGTGCTGGTGCTGACCTTCGTCCAGTTCAAGCTCTTCGGCGAGAAGGACTGAGCGCGATGGCCACGACGACGATGCAAGCGCCCGCGGCTGACGAGCTCGAGGCGGCGAAAGAGGCAGGTACGACGACCGGCAGGCGGGGCCCGTGGTGGCTCTACCTTGCCCTGGGCGCCGGCCTGTTCCTGATGGTGGTCCCGTTCCTGTGGATGGTGCTCTCCTCGGTCAAGCCCGACGCCGAGGTGACGGCCGTGCCGCCCACGTGGTGGCCCGAGACCCTGACCCTCGAGAACTACCGGACGCTCTTCACCCGGCTCGACTTCCCGACGTACTTCCTCAACTCGACGCTGGTCGCCCTGGCTGTGACGGCGGGGAACCTGCTGTTCTGCTCGATGCTCGGCTACGCCCTGGCAAAGCTCGACTTCTCCGGGAAGCGCCTGGTGTTCGGCCTGGTGATGTTCACGCTCATGATCCCCGGCGTGGTCACGTTCGTCCCGCTGTTCGTGCTGACGACGAACCTGGGGCTGACCAACACGCTGGCGGGCATGTGCCTGCCGTTCCTCGCCGCGCCGTTCGGGGTCTTCCTGATGCGGCAGTACATCCTCGGGCTCCCCGACGAGCTGATCCACGCTGCGCGCGTCGACGGAGCGGGGGAGTTCCGGATCTTCTTCTCGGTGATCATGCCGTTGTGCGGGCCTGTCATGGCCACGCTCGGCATCCTCACCTTCCTCGGGTCCTGGAACAACTTCCTCTGGCCGCTCGTGGTGGCCCAGACCGAGGACAAGTACACCCTCCCCGTCGCCCTGGCGCTCTACTCGGTGGGCCAGAACGCGACGAAGTACGGCCTGCTCCTGGCCGGTGCCGTGGTGGTGGTCATCCCTGTGATCGCCGTGTTCCTCGCGCTCCAGCGCTTCATCATGCAGGGCATCGCCATGACCGGGATCAAGTGACCGCTCACACCTACACCACTCGGGAGAAGGAATGAGAGTACGACGGGCCCGGCTGGCCGGACTGGCCGCGGCATCGGCGATGGCCCTGGGCGCGAGCCTTCTGGCTCATCTGCCGCAGGCGACCGCGGCGCCGCGGGTAGACAAGACGGAGCGCGCCACGCTGATGCGCTACGCCACCGACACCTGGCGTTCGTTCGTGGCGATGACCGACGAGCGCAGCGGGCTGCCGGCCGACAACATCGAAGGCGACCTCGAGACGGCGTCCCGCAGCCGCTACACGAGCCCGACCAACATCGGCGGCTACCTGTGGAGCACCGTGGTGGCGCGCGACCTCGAGATCATCAGCCCCGGTGAGGCACACCGGCGGATGGAGCGCACGCTGTCCTCGGTCGCGAACCTCGAGCGCCACGACGACAGCGGCATGTTCTACAACTGGTACGACCCCGCCACGGGGGAGAAGCTGACCACCTGGCCGTCGTCGGGCGACCCGGTCCACCCGTTCCTCTCCAGCGTCGACAACGGCTGGCTCGCCGCGGCGCTGCGCGTGGTCGCGGAGGCCGATCCTGCCCTCACCGCGAAGGCGCAGGCGATCTACGACGCCATGGACTTCGGCTTCTACTACGACCCGAACGCCCGCCCCGACGCGGGAGTGGGCCTGATCCGCGGCGGCTTCTGGGACGAGGAGCCACCCGGTTGCTCGGTCGTTGACAACTACCGGGACCGCGGCGCGGACGTCTACTACACCTGCCACCACTACGGCGCGTTCAACTCCGAGCCGCGCATCGCCTCCTACATCGGCATCGCCAACGGGCAGATTCCGCGCGAGCACTACTTCGGTCCCTGGCGCACCTTCCCGGCGACCTGCGACTGGTCGTGGACCGAGCAGATGGCCAGCGGTGAGCAGCGCGAGTACCTCGGCGTGCCGGTGTTCGAAGGGGCTTACGCCTACCGCGGCATGAAGATCGTGCCGACCTGGGGCGGCAGCATGTTCGAGGCGCTGATGCCCGACCTCTTCGTCCCCGAGGAGGAGTGGGGCCCGCAGTCGTGGGGCGTGAACCACCCGCTGTTCGTGAAGGCCCAGATCGAGCACGGGATGGACGAGGCCGGCTACGGCTACTGGGGCTTCAGCCCCGCGAGCGACCCGTTCGCCGAGTACCGCGAGTACGGCGTCGACGCCCTGGGCATGGACCCCGCCGGCTACACCTCCGACCGCGAGCGGACCTCGGTCGACTACGGCTACGGCGACTGCCGCGAGGCCCAGCCCGAGCCGGAGTCCTACGGCGACGGCGTCGTCACACCGCACGCCGCCTTCCTCGCCCTTCCGTTCGCCCCGAAGGCGGCACTGGAGAACCTCGGGCGGATCGAGGACGACCTCGGCGCCTACGGCCCCGGCGGTTTCGACGACGCGGTCGCCGTCCGCAGCGGGACCGTCGCCGACCGCTACCTCAGCCTGGACCAGGCGATGGTGATGGCCGCGATCGGCAACCGGCTCGACCACGACGTCGTCAAGCGGTACTTCGTGGACGACGACCTCGAGCAGGCCCTGCGGCCGCTGATGCAGATGGAACAGTTCGGGTCCGCCCCGAGGGAGGAGAACCAGTGACCGACGCACGCAGCGACTGGGAGCAGCGGATCGGCATCCGCAGCGGCGAGGCGACGACCGGGAAGGCGCCCCGTCTCGACCCTCCCGCGAGCCTCCAGGCAGCCGCCGGCGGAGGACAGGTGACCCTGACCTGGGACGAGGTGCCCGGTGCGGTCGGCTACCAGGTGTACGTCGCCGACGGACCCGACGCCGAGGCCGAGCGGCTCGACCACGCTGGGCGCGACGTCCTCTCGGTGCCGCACCCGCCGTACGTCGACACGACCGGCAAGCCGGGGGAGGAGCGGTGGTACGCCGTCGCGACCCTCTCGGACGTGGCCGTCGAGGGGCCCCTGTCCGAGCCGGTCTCGGCGGCTGCCGGCGCCGAGGCCGGGCCTGTCGAGGTCCGGGTCGACTCCTCAGGTGACGAGGGTGAGCTGGCCCGGCCGTGGCGGCCGATGATCGGCAGCGAGCACCTGTCCCACGCCCTCTCGACCGACACCATCGGTGGCCGGGTCATCGGCGAGGAGCTGACCTCCGCCCTGAAGGCAGCGCACGACGAGCTCGGGGTGAAGACCGTCCGGGCGCACGCGATCCTCTGCGACGACCTCGGTGTCTACCGGGAGGTTGACGGGGACCCGGTCCACGACTTCTCGGGAGTGGACCGGGTCTACGACCACATCCGGTCGCTGGGGCTGTACCCCGTGGTGGAGATCTCCTTCATGCCGCGCGACCTCGCGAGCGACCCGGACAAGACGGTGTTCGACTACGGGGCGATCGTCTCGCCGCCGAAGAGCTGGGAGCGCTGGCACGACCTGGTGCGTGACCTGACGCAGCACGTCGTGGACCGGTACGGCCTCGACGAGGTCGTCGAGCACTGGTCGTTCGAGGTGTGGAACGAGGCGAACCTCGAGGTCTTCTGGTCGGGCACGCCGACCGAGTACATGAAGATGTACGACGTCACGGTGGCCGCCGTACGCGCCGTCGACGGCCGGCTGAAGGTTGGTGGGCCGTCGTCCGCCGCCGCCGGCTGGGTCGAGGAGCTGCTCGCCCACGTCGAGCAGTCCGGAGCGCCCTTGGACTTCGTCTCGACGCACACCTACGGCAGCCCGCCGCTGGACTTCCGCCCCTCGCTCGAGCGCTACGGCAGGGCCGGTACGCCGATCTGGTGGACGGAGTGGGGTGTGACGCCCACGCACTTCAACGAGGTGAGCGACGCGGTCTTCTCGGGCTGCTTCCTGCTGCGCGGGATGGCCTCGGCCATGGACCGTATCGAGGCGCTGTCCTACTGGGTGGTCTCCGACCACTTCGAGGAGCTCGGCCGCCCGCCGGCCCTCCTGCACGGGGGCTTCGGCCTCCGGACGGTCGGAGAGCTGCGCAAGCCCCGGTGGTGGGCCCTCGCGCTGCTGGAGCGGCTCGGCACGACGCGGCTCCCCGTGTCGTCCTCAGGCGACGGCGCGGGCTCCCTCGTCGAGTGCCTCGCCGCGCGCGCGGAGACCGGTGAGGTGTCGGTGCTGGCCTGGAACCTGACGCTGGACCAGACGAAGGCGTGGGGCGATCCGGCCCTGGCTCGTCCGGTGACGGTCGTCGTCGAAGGACTCGCGCCCGGGTCGTCGTACACGCTCTCGCACGAGCGCGTCGACCACGACCACTCCAACATCGCCAGGGTCTGGGACGAGCTGCGCGAGGAGGCCCAGGCGTGGCCGACCGAGCACCAGTGGGAGCAGCTCCGTGCCGCGGACCGGCTCGAGCAGCTCGAGCCGTCGCGTGAGGTCACGGCCGACGGGCAGGGGAGGGCGTCGGTGACCTTCGAGCTGCCGATGCCGTCGATGAGCTTCCTACGGTTCACGCCGGCCGGCTGAGCCGGGAAGCAGGTCGCCACGGCGTCGCGCGGGTTGTGTCCGCGCGACGTCGTGGCTCGTCTCGTCGGCGGGCTCAGCCCTTGGGCACGAGGGTGAGCGTGAGGGCGCGCTCGGCGCGGCGCTGAGAGGGGATCTTCGCCTCGGGCCGAAGTCGCCGGGCGAGCTCCTCCTGCGCCTGTGCGGCGCGGAGGGCGCGGGCGGCGAAGAGCCGAGCCTGAAGTGCGGTCATGATCCAAACCCCTTGGCGTAGGAAACCGGATCCCCCCTTCTAGACAAGGTAGAGGGGCGCGCGACCGCCGCGGAACGGGCCGAACTACGCTGTCCTTGGAATAGCGAAACTTTTACCATTTCGTTTTACGCGATGGGCCGCAATTTGTGATCTACCACGCATAGGGGACGATAAGCCTCATGTCTCGTGCTGCACTCGTGCGCCTGGTCCTGGCGCTCCTCATCCTCGGCGGCTCCGTCGCCATCGCCCTCACCTCCACGCCTCGCCTCGGCCTCGATCTGAAGGGCGGCACACAGATCGTCCTGGAGACCCAGGACTCGCCGACGGTGAAGGCGGATGCGACCGCCACCGACCGGACTCTCGAAGTGCTGCGGGGCCGCGTCGACGCGCTCGGTGTCTCCGAGCCGACGCTCGCCCGGGCGGGGGAGAACCGCATCATCGTCGAGCTGCCGGGCCTCCAGGACCCGCGCGAGGCAGCCAGGGTCATCGGCAAGACCGCCCAGCTGAGCTTCCACCCCGTCGTGGGCGTGGGCACTCCCAAGACCAAGCCGAAGGAAGGGCAGACGATCGTTCCGGACGAGTCGGGCCAGCGCCTGATCCTCGGTCCGACCGCCGTCCCCGGTGACCTCGTCTCCGGCTCCAAGCCGGCCACCGACCCCGCGACCGGCACCGGTTGGTACGTCACGGTGGACTTCCGCGGATCCGAGGGCCGCGACGCGTGGCGCAAGCTGACCGCCGACGCAGCCTGTGCCCAGATGGGCGCGCCCAACCGCCGCATCGCGATCGTGCTCGACAAGAAGATCATCTCCTCGCCCGAGGTCGTCCAGGACATCCAGTGCGGCGTGGGCATGCCCGGCGGCTCCACCCAGATCACAGGCAACTTCTCCAGCGAGGAAGCCAAGAACCTTTCCATCCTGATCGAGGGCGGCGCGCTGCCGGTGCCGGTCAAGACGATCGAGCAGCGGACCGTCGGCCCCACGCTCGGCGCCGAAGCCATCGACGCGTCGGCCAAGGCCGCTGTGCTGGGCCTCATCATCACGGGCCTGTTCATCGTGATCATCTACCGGCTGATGGGTCTGCTCGCGACGATCGCGCTTGCGACGTACGCCGTCATCTCCTACGCCGCGCTCATCGCACTCGGCTCCACGCTGACTCTCCCCGGCCTGGCTGGTTTCGTGCTCGCGATCGGTATGGCGATCGACGCGAACGTGCTGATCTTCGAGAGAGCCAAGGAGGAGTTCACAGCCTCCGAGAAGACAGGGCTCGTCAAGTCGCTGACAATCGGCTACAACAAGGCCTGGTCGGCCATCATCGACAGCAACATGACGACGCTGCTCGCTGCGGCGCTGCTGTTCTTCCTGGCCTCCGGGCCGGTCAAGGGCTTCGGCGTCACGCTGTCGATCGGTGTGCTCGCCTCGATGGTCTCCTCGCTGATCATCGCCCGTGTGCTCACCGAGCAGGTCGCCGGCATGAAGTCGGTGCAGCGGCGCCCGAAGATCACCGGCATCGACCACACCGGCAAGGTGCGCGACTGGCTCCGTCGCAAGAACCCCGACATCATGGGCAAGCGGAAGATCTGGCTCAGCATCTCGGCCATCGCCCTCGTCATCGCTCTGGTGGGCATCTTCGTCAAGGGGATGAACCTCGGCGTCGAGTTCACCGGCGGCCGGCTGATGGAGTACTCCACCGCACGGACGGTCGACGTCGACCAGGCCCGCACGGTCGTCTCGGATGCCGGGTTCCCGACCGCGGTCGTGCAGACGACCGACAACGGCAACCTCTCGGTCCGCACCGGTCAGATCTCCAACGAGCAGCAGGTCGAGATCCAGAACGCGCTGAGCGAGGCCGGCGGCAAGACGACCAAGCAGCGTGACGAGCTGATCGGCCCGAGTCTCGGCGACGAGCTGCGCAACAAGGCGTTGATCGCCTTCGGTATCGCGCTGCTCGTGCAGATGCTCTATCTGGCGATCCGGTTCAAGTGGACGATCGGCGCCTCCGCCGTGCTCGCGATGTTCCACGACGTGATCATCGTGACCGGTGTCTTCGCCTGGCTCGGCAAGCCGATCGACGGCATCTTCCTGGCCGCGGCGCTGACCATCATCGGTCTGTCCGTCAACGACTCCGTCGTGGTCTTCGACCGGATCCGTGAGGAGTGGCAGACGAGCAAGGAGCGCGACCTCGCGAGGGTGGCGAACCAGGCCGCGCTCGACACCGTGCCACGTACGGTCAACACCGGCCTCGGTGCGATGTTCATCCTGGCCGCGCTGGCGATATTCGGTGGCGAGTCCTTGCGGGACTTCTCGATCGCGTTGCTGCTCGGTCTGATCATCGGTACCTACTCCTCGGTGTTCACCGCGACGCCGCTGTCGTTGCTCTTCCACAAGAAGTGGCCGCTTCCCAAGGCCGTGGCGGTGAAGCAGAAGAAGCCGGCGCGGAGCCCTCAGGACTCCGGCGCGGTGGTCTGACCCGCCGACTACACCCCTCCCGCTGTAACGCGGGGTTATGGACGCTTCACAAGCGGCATACCGCTTGGGAGGCGTCCATAACGCTTGGGAAGTCGAGGGACCACGGGCTCGGCTGTGGAGGGCCGACCGCGAGTGTCGTCTGTAGGAGATAGGGTTCTCCGGTGCCCGAGACCTCCCCGACCGTGAAGCAGGTCCTCGCCGGAGCCGTGGAGGCGCTCGGTGGGCAGGAGCGGCCGGGCCAGATCCAGATGGCCGAGGCCGTGGGCCGCGCCATGGCAACGGGGGAGCACCTGCTCGTCCAGGCCGGCACCGGCACCGGCAAGTCGCTCGGGTACCTCGTGCCCGCGCTGCTCCACGACCGGCGCGTCGTGGTCGCGACGGCCACCCTCGCCCTCCAGCACCAGCTCGTCGAGCGGGACATCCCGGCGCTGCTCGAGGCAGCCGCGGACCAGCTCGGCGACAAGGCCACGTACGCCGTCCTCAAGGGCCGCTCGAACTACGCCTGCCTGCACCGGATCCGCGAGGGCGTCCCGGACGACCAGGGCGTTCTCGTCGACATGCCCGAGGGATCCATGGGGGCCGAGGTGCTCGCGCTGCGCTCCTGGGCGGAGGAGGAGTCCGAGCGCGGTGGCAACGGTGACCGCGACGCCGCTCCCGAAGCACACGGACCGGGTGTGGCGACAGGTCTCGGTCAACCACCGCGAGTGCCTGGGCGCGACCAGGTGTCCCTACGCGACGGAGTGCTTCGCGGAGCGGGCGAAGGAGCGCGCGGCCCACTCGCAGCTCATCGTCACCAACCACTCGCTGCTCGCGATCGACGCGATCGAGGGCGTGCCGATGATCCCCGAGTACGACGTCGTGGTGATCGACGAGGCCCACGAGCTCTCGGCCCGCGTGACGCAGGCGGCGACCGACGAGCTCTCGGTGCCCGACATCGAGCGGGCCGCTCGTCGCTCCCAGAAGCACATCGACGGCCAGGAGGCCGACGAGCTCTCCGACGCGGCGGACGCGCTCCGCGACGCACTCGACGAGACAGACCCGGGTCGGATCGACTCGCCGCCCGTCACCCTGTCCGACGCGCTGTCGCTCGTGCGCGACTCGGCGCGGGCGCTCATCTCGGCGTTCCCGAAGGAGTCGGGCGGGTCCGACCCGGGCGATGCGGACGCCGGTCGCACCCAGGCCCGCGGGTGGGTGCAGGAGATCTTCAAGACCGCCGAGCGCATGGCGGCCAACCTCGAGTCCGACGTGCTCTGGCTCAGCGAACGCGACCCCTCGCGCGGCGGCAACCGGCTGCACGTCGCGCCGCTGCAGGTCTGGGGCCCGCTGCGCGACCGGCTGCTCCACGACAAGACCGTCGTCTTCACCTCGGCGACGCTCATGCTCGGCGGCGACTTCAACTCGGTCGCGACCAGCATCGGGCTCAAGCCGAGCGAACGTGTGGACCACTCCATCGACGCACCCGAGGACGGCGGCGCCGAGACCCCCGAGGCCGCCGCGCTCGACCCGGACGACGAGTCGCTGCCATGGCGCGGCATCGACGTCGGGTCGCCGTTCGACTACCGGCGGCAGGGCATCCTCTACGTCGCCCGGCACCTGCCTCCGCCCGGGCGTGACGGGCTGGGGAAGGCGCAGATCGACGAGATCGTCGACCTCGTCGACGCGGCCGACGGCCGGACGCTCGGGTTGTTCTCGAGCCGGCGGGCGGCCGAGGCCGCGGCCGAGGCGCTGCGGGAGCGGCTGCCGCACCTGACTGTGATGGCGCAGGGCGAGGCACAGCTGCCCGAGCTGGCCCGGCTCTTCGTCGAGGACCCCCATGCCTGCCTGTTCGGCACGCTGAGCCTGTGGCAGGGCCTCGACGTCCCCGGTGACACCTGCCAGCTCGTGCTCATCGACCGGATCCCGTTCCCGCGTCCCGACGACCCGCTCATGTCCGCGAGGCAGCGCGCCGCCGACCGGGCGGGCGGCAACGGGTTCATGTCCGTCGCGGCGACGCACGCCGCCCTGCTCCTCGCCCAGGGCGCGGGGCGGCTGATCCGCACCAGTCAGGACCGGGGAGTGGTAGCGATCCTCGACCCGCGGCTGGTGACCGCCCGCTACGGCGGCTTCCTTAGGGCGTCGTTGCCGCCGATGTGGCCCACGACGGAGCGGAAGGTCGTGCTCGACGCCCTCAAGCGTCTGGCCGGGGACCGGGTCGGCTAGCTAGCCGAGGGCCCCGTAGGAGACGTCCTTGCACGGGTTCGTCGCCGCCGAGCGGGTCTCCTTCGTGATGCTGTCCGGCAACGGGACGGTCGCAGCCTTGGCCACCGCCCCGGGGTCGTGCATCTCGTGCTGGGTCCCGAGCACCACCTGCAGGCCCGGCTCGGAGCCCGGGCGAAGCTCGGCGTCCACGAAGGCCGTCGCAAGCGCCTTCGCCTGGGCGTCCTGCCCGGGGCCGTAGACCACGACGGTGCGCTCCTCGCCCGTGGCGTTGCCGACGACCGGGACCTCGAGGCCGGCCCGCTCGAGCTTCTTCGCGGTGCGGCCGGCGAGACCTGTGACGGTGGTGCCGTTGAGGACGCTGACCGGGTCGGTGACGGCACCCAGCTTCTGGGCCACGGTCGCCGTCTCGGCCTTGCGTGGGCGCTTGGACTTGGTCAGGGGTTCGTCGTTCTGGAGCGCCGTCCAGAGCCGGTCGACGTCCGGATGCACCAAGGCGACCCGGGGGCCTTCGTACTGCCACGGCGTGGTGATGAAGACGATGTTGTCCGGGGACATGTTCCGCATGCTCAGGACGAACGACATGAGCTTCTGGGTGCTGCCGAGCTCGGGCGAGACCGTGAAGTGCTTCATGGCCGCGTCGGCCAGGGGCAGGATCTTGGTCGGGGTCATCCCCTGGGCGCGGATCTTGGCGACCGCGCTGCCGATGAACGCCTGCTGGCGGCGCATGCGTCCGATGTCTGAGCCGTCGCCGATCCCGTGGCGCAGACGCACGTAGTCCAAGGCTCGCTGCCCCGACACGTTCTGCATGCCCTTGTGGAAGATCAGCTTCCCCTGCTCGCCGAGGTTGGGATTCACGTCGCCCTGGTAGATCGGGTTCGGCACGCACACCGGGACCCCGCCGACGACGTCGGTCATCGCCGCGAAGCCTGCGAAGTTCGCCACGATCGTGTGGTCGACGCGCATGCCGGTGAGCTTCTCGACGGTGTTGACCGTGCAGGCGGGGTTGCCCGCGGGGGTCTGCCCGACGGAGTACGCGCTGTTGAACATCACGTCGTACTGGGGCTCGGACCAGCTGCCGTCGGGGAGCTGGCACGGCGGGATGTCCACCATCGCGTCGCGCGGGATGGAGACCGCCACCGCCTCCTTGCCGCCCTCGTAGACGTGGACGAAGAGCGTGGTGTCCGACCTGCCTACCGCTTCGCCGTCGCCGCCGAGAGCGCGGCTGCGGCCGGTGCGGGAGTCCGAGCCGATCAGCAGGATGTTCTGCCCGTGGACCGTCTCCGGGGGGCGGTGCTTGCTGAGGCCGCTCTCGCTGAAGGTCTGGATGTCGCCACCGAGCTTCGCGTAGACGACCGCGCCGGTGGCGAGCACGAGCGACATGAGGCCCGCAACCAGGCCCAGCCCGATCTTCAGGCCCCGTCGGTGGGTCTCGGCACGTCGTGCGCCGCTACGACCGCCGCTGCGCCGACCGCTCGCGCGTGCGCCGGCACGCCGCCGTCCGGGCGCCGGAGCCTCACCGTCGTCCGGCAGGCTCGAGGAGTCACCAGACACGGCAGGGCCCTTCCTCAGCTCGGGGAAGCCGACAATTTATCAACGAAAGGGAGTAACTGCGCGTTACACCCCGTGGACGGCTCGAGCCCGCCGCCCGCGGGACGCGCGGGGGATGAGGCTACAGGCGGCTCCGACCGTCGTACCCGCCTCGCGGGGCGTCGAGGCCGAAGAGCCGACCCACGGTCGGTGCGACGTCCACGGTCGCGGCCGTTGCCCGGTACGTGCCCTTGCGGACCAGCCGGTGACCGCCGGAGATGAAGAACGGGATCGGCCGCGTCGCCGGGTGGCCGTGGTTGCCGGGGATCGGGTTGGAGTACTGCGCCGGGTCGCTGAACCTCCACCCCGCGCGGCACCAGACGACCAGGTCACCGGCGTTCGGGCCGAGCCTCAGCCGCCTCGGCGCCTTCACCGACAGCACACCGGGTGTGTCGAGAGCGATCTGGCGCATGCGGTCCAGGGCAGCGGTACGACGGTCAGGGTGACCGGTCCAGTAGAGGAGGTCGGCCCCGCCGTTCTGGGCGATCTCCACCTTGCCCTTCAACAATGGGTCGGCGTCGAAGGCCGGTCCGAGGGAGATCAGCTGGTCCGGACGCGACCAGTCCATGGAGTGGTCGGCGAGGACGATGACGACCGACGACGCCCACCGGCCGCTCGACTTCAGCATGTCGACGAAGCGTCCGACCTGGGTGTCCACGTCGACGAGCGCCGCCTGACGAGCCGCCTTGAGCGTCGTCCCGGTGAGATCGCTGTGACCCATTCGGTCGCAGTCGCCGAGGTTCACGAAGACCAGGTTCGGGTCGAACTTCTCGACCATGCTGATCGCGGCGTCCATGGTGAAGACGTCCGGGGCGTGGCCGGAGACCGGGACGACCGGCTGGGGCTCCCAGCGGTGAGTCGCCCGCTTGCCGAAGATCCCGTAGAGGTACTCCTTGCTGAGCACGGTGCCGGTGCTGAAGCCGTTGTGGTTCAGCCGCTCGATCACGGTGGGGAAGCGGAGGTCGGAGGCCCGGTCGAGGTCGCGGACCACCTTCTCGCCGCGGTCGTAGACCGAGTTGGCCGGGACGCCGCTGCGGTCCGGACGCACCCCCGTCATCATCATCACGTGGTTCGGGATGGTCTCCATGACCGGCATGGAGAGGGCCCGGGGGAAGTTCATCCCGCCGTCGCGCAGGGCCTGGAGGTTCGGCATGAGCCCGCTGCTGATCTCACCGGGCCGGCAGCCGTCCACGACCAGGACGTAGGCGCGCCGCTTGCGGCCCACGGCGGCGTCGGCCATGGGGGCGCCGAGCGCCGAGGAGAAGAGCAGCGACGCTCCGGCGGCGCTGCTGACCTTCAGGAAGGACCGGCGGTCGAGGTTGCTCGTCATCAGCGCTCCTTCACGGGACGGTCGACCGCGTGCACGGCCTGGGTGTCGGCGTCGGTCGCCCAGGAGGCCGCCCACGACACCGTCGCCTTCGGGTCGGTCTTCTCGCTGATCACGTAGTAGTCCATCTGCGTGCGCGCGGGCGTGACGTCGAGGACCGAGAAGCCGTGGTCGTCGAAGTTGAGGTACTTGACGTGACGGTTGTTGGCCTGGATCGCGGCCTCGACCGGGATGCTCGAGCGGGCCGGGGCGGTCCCGGTGATGTCGTTGAGGTTGTCGCTGGTGATCGACGTACACACGAGCTCGGTCGCGACCGACCGGCCGGCCTCGGCGGGGTAGGTGCCGGCGTCGAGCGGGAGGTCGCAGGCCCAGGCGGAGTGGATGTCGCCGGTCAGGAAGACGGTGTTGCGCACCTTGCGGTCGGCGAGGTGGTTGAGCACCTCGTGCCGGTCGGCGGTGTAGCCGTCCCACTGGTCGACGTTGTACGGGGCGCCGTCCTCGGGCAGCAGGCCCGTGACGTCGTTGACCGCCTTGGTCAGGTCGTTCGGCAGGGGCGGGAAGACCACCGGCGCGATCATCACCGGGTTGCCGACGAGCTTCCACTGCGCGCGGTTCTGCTGGAGGGACTCCTTGAGCCAGCGCATCTGGGCGTCGCCGGTGATGGTGCGCGTCGGGTCGCTGACCGTGCCGTCGGGGGAGGGCGCGGGAGAGGCGGCGAGCTTGGCCTGCTCCGACCGGTAGGTGCGAAGGTCGAGCATCGACAGCTCGGCGAGGTTGCCGAAGCGAAGTCGCCGGAACAGCTGGGTGCCGTCGCCGAGGGCGACCGAGTCGCCCATGCGGACCGGCATCCACTCGTCGTACACACGCTGCGCCCGGCGGCGACGCGCGAGGTAGTCGCCCTCCGTCTTCGGGTCGTGGTTCTCCGCGCCCTTGCGCCACGCGTCGTTGGCGACCTCGTGGTCGTCCCAGGTCACGATGAAGGGGTTCTTGGCGTGGAGGGCCTGGAGGTCGGGGTCCTGCTTGTACTGCGCGTGCCGCCGTCGGTAGTCGGAGAGCGAGACCATCTCGTGCGCGGGCACGGGCTTGCGGACCTCGCCGTACTCGCCGGCGCCGTACTCGTAGAGGTAGTCACCGAGGTGCAGCACTGCGTCGAGGTCGTCGCGCCGCGCGAGGTGGCGGTACGCCGAGAAGTACCCGCCGGGGAGGTTGGCGCAGGAGACGACGCCGAAGCGGAGGTTGCGGGGGTTCGAGTGCGCGGCCGGCGCGGTCTTCGTGCGGCCCACCCGGCTGGCGACGCCCTTGTAGAGGAACCGGTAGTAGTACGTCGTCCGAGGACGCAGACCCTTGGCCTCGAGCTTGACCGTGTGGTCGCGCGCCGCGCTGGTGGCGAAGCTGCCCTTGGCGACGATCTCGGTGAAGCCGCGGTCCTTGGCCACCTGCCACCTCACGCTGACGCGGGGGCCCTTGCCGGAGCCCGGCGTCGCGTCGGGGGTGGGGGTGACGCGGGTCCAGAGGATGACGCTCGTGGGGTGCGGGTCACCGGAGGCCACGCCGTGCTTGAAGTAGCGGTTGCCCGGCGCGGCTGCGGCCTCGGCGTCGCTGGTGAGCGAGACGCCCAGCGCGACGGCGCCCGTGGTGGCGGCACCTGCCACGAGGAGGGATCGGCGGTCGAGTTCGATGCTGGTCACGCCGGGAGCAACGAGCGACCGCCGGATCCGTGACGGGTGCTACCGGTTGTTAACCGGCCGTTCGGCGACTTCACACGAAAGGTGTGGCACGCCTCACCGACGGTCGGTGGTATGGCGGTTCGGGACCGCCAGGCTGACAAGATGGACGCATGGGGTCCCGCTATGTGTTGAGCGACGTTCACGGCTACGTCGGCGACCTGGTGGACGGGCTGGAGCAGATCGGCTTCGGTGACGACGACGAGCTGTGGATCCTCGGTGACCTCGTCGACCGGGGGCCCGACGGCATCGGGACGGTCAACCTCGTGATGTCGCTCCAGCAGGAGGCTCCGGACCGGGTCCACGTGCTCATGGGGAACCACGAGATCCTCGCGCTCGGCCGGCACCGCTTTCCCGGCTCCAGGTTCGACGGCTCCTGGCGCATCAACGGCGGCAAGTCCCGCGACCAGCGCGGGCTCACCGAGAAGCACATCGAGTGGCTCGCCTCGCTGCCACTGCTCGCTCGCCTCGACGACTTCCTGCTCATGCACTCCGACACGACCAAGTACCTCACATGGGGCAGCACCATCGAGGAGGTCAACGAGACGGTGCGAGCGGCGCTGTCCGACCCCGACGACCTCGCGGCCCACTGGGAGGTGTGGGCCCGGCTGACCAGCCGGTACGACTTCGCGAAGTCCGACGGCGCGGCCGCCGCGCGGGAGATGCTCTCGACGTACGGCGGGGAGGTGATCGTCCACGGGCACAGCATCATCGGCACCCTGGTCGACGTCCCCTCCGCCGCCGTCGACGAGCCGCTGCTCTACGCGGACGGGCTCGTCCTGGCTATTGACGGGGGTCGGTACGACGGCGGGCCCCTGCTCATCATCGAGCTCGAGTCCGGCGAGGACTGACCCGATCGGACTCGCCCGATCGGGCTCTGGTCCCGGCCCCCGGACTGGGCGGACACTCGGCGCAGGGGGTTGTCGTTTCTGGTAGGGGGTCCCCGGCATGTCTTACTCGCCGTCGTTGCTGCGCACGACTCGGACCCGCACCAGCCACCTGCTCGTACCCGTCGCCGCGACCACGACGCTGGTCGCGCTCGCCCTGGACGCGGTCGGCGTGTGGGGGGACGGTTCTCCGTTCGCGGAACCGAAGGTCTCGGACTTCCTGTTCTCGGCGGCGCTCACCCTCGTCACGGCCGCCCTCGTGTTCGGGGTCGTGGTGCCGCGCGCCAACCATCGGCGCGTAGCGGGTGCCGTCGCGCTGGTGCTGGGCGGTGTGGCCCTGGTGCTGGGGCCGTTCTTCTGGCTGGGCATCGCCGGGGTGCTCGGCGTCGGCGCGGTGCTGCTGGGTCTCGAGAACAGCCAAGCGGGTCGCGGCGCCGCGCTCGCGAGGGTGGGCGTCGCGCTCGGCGCGGTGGGTGCCGTGGCCTACGTGCTGATGTACGCCCTCGACTGGATGAACACGAACAACGTCCTCTGACGCTCGGCCGGTGAGCTCTGGCGGCTGTGCTCCTCCTGGGTTGCCGCCTGGCTGGTGCCTCGGTGCCCCGAGCGGGGGTCAGGTTCGTAAGTAGGGGTCGGTGATCTCGCGCAGCCTCGTCATGGTCTGGCGGAGCTGCCGCATCTGCCGATCACCGAGATGGGCCGCCCACTCGGCCTCGACCCGGGCGACCTCGGCGTTCGCGACCTGCACCGCCCGAGCGCCGTGCTCCGTGATGCACACGAGGCGGGCGCGCGCGTCCGAGGGGTCGCGCCGGCGCTCGACGTACCCCGCCTTCTCGAGCTGGTCCACGAGGAAGCCGGCGGTCTGCTTGGTGACCTGCGCCTGCTCTGCGAGGTCGGTGAGTCGGGTGCCCTGAGGGCCGATCCGCTCGAAGACCCGTGCCTGCGCAAGCGTCACGTCGTCGAAGCCTGCCTCCACGATGGCGGCCATCGCACGCGACTCCATGGCGCGGTAGGCGACGAACATCAGGACGCCCAGCTGGACTTCCTGCGACTCCGGACCGGTCATGGACACCTCTTGACATCGGCACCTGCGGGACTCACATTAGTCAGATAATCTTACCATCTCCTTTGGGGGCGGCACATGGACAAGCAGGCGGCCTGGCAGGTCATCCACCAGGAGCGGGCGGCCCTCGCGGACCTCCTCGAGACGCTGACACCGGAGGAGTGGGCGCACCCGAGCCTCTGCGAGGGATGGTCGGTCCGTGACGTCGCCGCCCATGTGATCGGGGCGCCCGAGACGAGCCTTCGGGAGGTCGTGGCCGCCGCTGTCCGTGCCCGGGGTCGGTACAACCGGATGATCTACGACGAAGGGAAGCGACTCTCGCGGGCGCCGACTGCGCAGATGGTCGCCGACCTCAGAAGGCTCGACGGCTCGCGGGCACTTCCGCCCTTCGTCACCCACCACGAGGCGCTCGTGGACACCCTCGTGCACACCCAGGACATCGCGATCCCCCTCGGTCGCCACCACGAGATGCCGAAGGAGGCTGCCCGGGACTCGGCTGCCCGCGCCCGGCGGATGGGCTTCCCGTTCGGGGCGTGGAGGAAGCTCCGCGGCTTCCGGCTCGAGGCCACCGACATCGACTGGGTGGCCGGCAAGGGTGCGGTGGTGCGCGGGCCCGTCTCGGCGCTGCTGCTGCTCGTCACGGGTCGTCCCGCCGCCTTCGAGCACCTGACCGGGGAGGGTCTCCCTCGACTCCGGCAGAGGCTCGCCGCCGAGTCGTCTGAGCTTCCAAGGACATGACAAGGAGGGGTGATGAACCTCGTCACGCAGGTCGCGGCCCGTCTGCGGGCGTCGCCGGTGAACGACGGAGCGGCCGGACCTCGGGTGAGGTCCGGCCGCTCCTGCGGCTGCGGGTCGGTCAGACGCGGCGCAGAACCGCGGTGACCTTGCCGAGGATCGTGGCGTGGGTGCCGTCGATCGGCTCGTAGGCGTCGTTGTGGGGGAGCAGCCAGACCTTGCCGCCCTTGCGCTGGAAGGTCTTGACGGTGGCCTCGCCGTCGATCATGGCGGCGACGATCTCACCGTTCTCGGCGGTGGGCTGCTGACGGACCACGACGTGGTCGCCGCTGCAGATGGCGGCGTCGATCATCGAGTCGCCGACGACCTCGAGCAGGAACAGGGTGCCGTCGCCGACGAGGCTCTTCGGGAGCGGGTAGACGTCCTCGATGCGCTCCTCGGCGAGGATCGGGCCACCGGCGGCGATGCGGCCGACCATGGGCACGTACGTCGCGGCCGGCATCGGGTTGACCGCGGCGTCGCCGGTGCCGGTCTCGGCCACCTCGCTGGGGGAGAAGACCTGCATCGCGCGCGGACGGTTCGGGTCGCGCTTGATGAACCCCTTCTCCTCGAGCGTGCGCAGCTGGTGTGCCACGGAGGAGGAGCTGGTGAGGCCGACGCGCTCACCGATCTCGCGCATGCTCGGCGGGTATCCGCGACCCTCGATCGACTCGCGGATCACCTCCAGGACGCGCTGCTGGCGCTGGGTCAGGCCCGAGGCGTCCGGAGGGCCGTCGGGGAGCTCGGTGACTGATCTTCCCTTGCCTGCTGCCATGTGGGTGCCCTTCTGCCTGGAGCCGTCGCCGCCGTGAACGGTTGCTCACAACCTAGACCCATTTCGCTCCGGCTTCAAACACCTGTTCGAACGCGCGTGTCTGGTTGAGTTCCTCCATGACACCCACCACATCCGCAGTAGTCACCGGGGGAGCCCGCGGCATCGGCCGCGGCATCGCAGAGCTCATGGTCCGCCGTGGCTACCAGGTCGTGCTGACCGACGTGGACGGTGAGGCTGCCCGTCGTACCGCTGAGGAGATCGGCGCGGCCGCCGGGCTCCAGCAGGACGTGCGGGAGGAGGCCTCCCACCGCGCCGTTGCCGAGGAGGCGCTACGCCACGGCCGGCTCGCGGCCTGGTTCAACAACGCCGGGGTCGGCAACGACGGCGCGCTCATGGAGCTCTCCTCCGCAGAGGTCGAGCAGCTCGTCCAGGTCAACCTGATGGGCGTGGTCTGGGGGATGCGCGCGGCGCTCGACGCCTTCGGCCCCGAGGGCGGCGACATCGTGAACACCGCCTCGATGTCCGGCCACGGACCGGTGCCCGGGCTCTCGGTGTACGCCGCGACCAAGGCGGCCGTCGTCTCGCTGACCATGTCGGTTCACGTCGAGAGCCACCGCAACGTCAGGGTGCACGCACTGTGCCCGGACGGGGTCGCGACCGCCATGGTCGAGAACATGAAGCACCACGGGCGCGCCAAGGCGCTCGTGCACTCGGGCGGGCGGCTCCTTCTCATCGAGGAGGCGGCGGCGGCCGCGGTCGACCTCCTGGGCTCGAAGCGGGTGATCCGGTCCGTGCCGTCGTGGCGCGCCGGGCTCATGCGGCTCACCTCGGTGACGCCGTCGGTGTCGATGAGGGCGGAGAAGCTCTTCATCTGGCAGGGCCGGCGGCAGATGCGCAAGCAGACCTGAGCCTTCTCGTCGACTGACGCCCGCGCGCTGCCTGCAGGCGCGGGTCTTCGGTGACCCGCTTTCGCTCGTTCGAACATCTGTTCGGCGTGTCTCTTGCGTTCTGCGATTGCGCCGCTTACGTTCGTACATGTGTTCGATCGAACAGAGGTTCGAGAGCCGCGACCGAAACTGTCGGTGGTGCTCGATAGACATCTGTTCGTAGACGCAAGGACGGACATCATCGAGGAGGTCTCAATCGTGAGCACCATGGCAGCAGCACCCGGCTTCGGCATCAGCAGCACGCGTCGGAGCGCCGCTCCACGTAAGCCAGCCGTGCGGCTGACCCGGCGTGGGCGCCTGACGCTGCTCGTGCTCTTCCTCGCCCTGGCGTTCGCGCTGCTCAACGTGTTCGGTAACCACTCCACTGCGACGGGGGAGGCCGGCGAGCCGGTGCAGACCCGCACCATCGTCGTCGGCGAGGGCGACACGCTCTGGGACATCGCCGCCGACGTCGCCGAGCCGGGTGAGGTCCGCGAGATGATCCACTACATCCAGGAGCTCAACGCGCTGCCGAGCGTGGGCCTTCAGCGCGGCCAGAGGATCGCTGTCCCGGTCGACTGACCCAATTGACTTGTTGCCGGCTTCCTTCGACCCGTGGCCGGCTTCGAGGGAAGGACGAGGGCGGGCCCGCTACGCGCAGGCCCGCCCTCGTCATGCGGTCTGGTGTCTTGAGTTGCTCCGGCGAGCGTGAGGATGTCTTGGTCAGTCTGCCCGCGCGGCGGCGGCCGCACCCTCGGCGATCAGCCACTGGCCGGCGGTGTAGGTGCCCATCACCGCGGCCTCGAGTGCGTTCGAACGCTCCTTGCGCAGGAACTTCTCGACCCCGAGGAGGCTGTCGGAGACGAGGAACAGGGAGGTTCCGGCGAGAATCCGGCTTCGGGCGCCGGTCGGCAGCGAGCGGCGCAGCACCGTCGACGAGGCGAACATCGTGGTGAGGATCCCGGCGTACGCCGCGATGGGCAGGCGCAGGGTCGGATCCTTCCGTCCTGCGGCGATCGCCATGACGGGTGCGGCGGCCACCCACGTCGCTGCGGCGGCCTTGGGGCCGGTGTCGTCGAGCCGTGCCTGCGGGTCACGCGCGGTGGCGAACGCGCCGATGTAGCACAGGTGCGCCACGAAGAAGGACCCGACACCTCCGAGGAAGCTTCGGTTGGTGTTCCCGAGCAGCGCGACATCCCCGCCCCAGGAGAAGGCCTGCGCCGCCTGCGTGCCACGCACCAGCGCACCGCCCTTGCCGTTGGCGGAGATCTGCGTCGAGGCGGCCAGGGCGGGCATCAGCAACGGCTTGGTGACGTACCTGGCGCGCTGTGAACCCTTCCCTTCACGGCTGGCGAGGTAGGTGTCGACGGCTGCGAGGCCTAGGTAGCCGAGCTGGGCGAGGAGGCGGGGGTTGCGCATGTCTCATCCTTGCGTACCTCGATGCCGAGGACGAGTGTGACGTCCGCCGCATCGCTTTTCCTGGGCGCAGGGCCTCGGCGCGTGGCTGCGGACGCGAGGTGGGCTGCCGGTAGACCCTCTCGAGCCTGGCTGGCCGGCTGTTACTCGTAGCTACTTGCTGGCTGCTACTCGTAGTTACCGGAGAGCACCGGCGCAGCCTCGCTCACTCGCAAGCTGCCCTCGGGCCCGGTGATGGTCACCGTCTCGTTGATGTCCTGCCAGGGTCCGCCATTGACGCGGAAGCGGGCGGTGTACGTGACGTCGACCCGTGGCCTCACGGTGGTGTGCGCGTCGGAGTAGCGGTACGTGATCTCCTTCGACGGGTACGGCGCCCCCGGGCTGCTCGTTGCGGCGGTGCTGCCGTCCCCGTGGTGCCAGGTGTACTCAGTCGCCTCGGCAACGATGTCGACCTGCTGGCCGAGCAGCGTGACCGTCGCTGTGAACGGTTGCGCCTCGGTGTAGAAGATCGTGTCGAAGTTGACCAGGGTCTTGCCTTCGGGCTGGGTCCTCGCTTGGAGCTCGGGCAGGCCGATGCGTCGGATCTCGTTGAGCACGAGCGCGGGGGTGATTCTGGGCCGGGGTAGGTCTGCGGCAGTCGGCGCTGCGCCGAAGCAGCGGGTCGAGAGCGGCAGCCAGGCAGGCGGTGTTTCGGTCCGCCCCCAGAGTCGGTACAGGCGCTGACGGGGGTTCGCACAGACCCGGGCTGCGCCGCAGTCCAGCTCTGTACTCATGTCGGCGGCGGGCGGTGGGGTCGAACACGCTACGACCCAGCGGTACTCGACGATACTGCGGAGACCGCTGGCTCGCTGGATACTGGAGCGGTGCTGCTCGTGCCGGGTCTGCCGCATTAGCTTGCTCCGCCGACGATTTGGTAGGCATCTGAAGCTGCATGCCCGCTGATGTCAGGAGGCGTCTGCTACGGCGGGGGTAGTCAGAGCGCGCACTGAAGCCGCATACGAGCAAGCACTAGACAAATGCGCAGGCGATTCATTCTGGTCGATCCACACGGCTCAACCGTCCACGAGTCTCGCCTCGCTGTGAGCCAGAAAGTCTTCAGCCGGTTGCCTCCGCTGAACTTCTCAACGCGGCTAGTAGAGGTGGTTCTGACCCTTTGGGGCTGGACAGCAGCTCGCACGATCCACGACGAGACCGCGGTCGCTTCTGATGGCTGACAGCGGACGCGCATCGAGCGGTCATTCGACAGTCCAGCCTCGCCCCTCAATTTCACCGCCATGCGCAGTAGACGTCGTCGATGATGTCCGCGATGCCTGAGCACGCACGCGCAACCTGGGTCGCTCAAGTCGCGCAAGGCCGGGCGTCCCCTGTTGCCGCCGGCGTAGTTGAGCACGTCGATCCAGTGGCGGACGAAGGCTTTGGCGGCGGCTTCGCTGGTGCCCTTCGCCTCGGCCGGGAAAGTCGGGGCGGCCGGGGTCGGCGACTCGCTCGCTGACGGGGAGGGCGACCCCGACGCACTCTCGAGCGGCGGTGGCTTCGGGTTCGACTGGCATCCGGCGAGCACCATCACGCCGACGGCGAGGGCGGCAAGCGCACGGGTGCCGCCGGCGGCATGACGAGAGCGAGCACCGGCCCGAGACACGAGCATTCGACCCCCAGGGACTTGGATCACCAGGCTGCCGAGACCGGATACACGGGACAGACCGGGCATCGGCGAGCAGCAACCTACTGAGACGCCCCCGATTCGGCTAGAGCCGGATCCCGCGCTGTGGACAGTGGCGACAACTGGCCACACTTCGAGCTACTGACAGTCAGTTGGTAGCCCATCGCCTCGGGCCGGCCCCAAGCCGGGCCCCGAGGCCGCCGACGAGGGGCTGTTGGAAGTGCTCGATAGGTTTGGGGGCATATGAGCTCGATGCATGCAGCGACGAATCCCCGCTGGTCCCTGCTCATCCCGCCGCTGGCACTCGTGCTCCTGATCGCGAGCTGGGGCCGAGAGCTCGGGTGGCTGCCCGTCGTACTCGTGTCCGTCGGCCTTGCGGCCGCTGTCTTGACCGCTGTCCACCACGCGGAGATCGTGGCGCTGCGCGTGGGGGAGCCCTTCGGCACGTTGATCCTCGCTGTCGCCGTGACGGTCATCGAGGTCGCGCTCATCGTGACGCTGATGATCTCTGGTGGCGACAAGACGGCATCCCTGGCACGTGACACGGTGTTCGCCGCCGTCATGATCACCACGGCGGGCGTCATCGGACTGAGCCTGCTCGTTGGGGCCTACCGCCACGGGGTGCAGGAGTTCCGCACCGAGGGATCGACCGGTGCGCTGGCCGCGCTCGTGGCCCTGGCGGTCGGCAGCCTGGTGCTGCCGACGTTCACGACGTCGACGCCAGGGCCGACGTTCACAGGTCCCCAGCTGGCGTACGCCGGTATCTCCTCGCTGCTGCTCTACGGCGTCTTCGTCTTCGTCCAGACGGTTCGCCACCGCGACTACTTCCTACCTGTCGGAGGGGAAGTCGAGGACGAGAGCACGCATGCCGCTGCCCCCAGCGCCCGCACCGCCCTTGGGAGCCTTGGGCTTCTTCTGGTGTGCCTGGTCGCGGTGGTCGGCCTCGCCAAGGTGGTCTCCCCGACGATCGAGGAGGGCGTTCTGGCCATCGGCGCCCCCGTGTCGTCCGTCGGCGTGGTCATCGCACTTCTCGTGCTCGCGCCGGAGACCCTGGCCGCCGTACGAGCCGCTCGTCTCAACCGCATCCAGACCAGCTTCAACCTCGCTCTCGGGTCCGCGCTGGCGAGCATCGGCCTCACCATCCCGGTGATCGGGCTCGCCTCGATCTGGCTCGAGGGTCCGCTGGTCCTTGGCCTGGAGGCGAAGGAGATGGTGCTGCTCGCACTCGCGGTGGTCATCAACATCCTGACTCTCAGCACCGGCCGCGCCACGGTCCTCCAGGGCAGCGTCCACCTCGTGGTGTTCCTCGGTTTCGTGTTCCTCGCTGTCTCACCGTGAGGGGACTGCAGGCCCCGTCGGTGAAGGTAGCCTCGGAGGCGGGGTAACTCCCCTCGCTCGTCATCGCGCCGTGCTCGGGACCGGCTCAGTGCAGGATCCGAGAGAGGAGCACGGCATGGCCGTCTGTGAAGTCTGCGGAAACGACTACGACATGAGCTTCGAGGTCATCGCGGCGGGGGCTCGCCACACGTTCGACAGCTTCGAGTGCGCCATCCACAGGCTCGCGCCGGTGTGTGAGCACTGTGGGTGCAAGGTCGTCGGTCACGGTGCTGAGGTGAACGGGAAGTTCTACTGCTGCGCCCACTGCGCCCGCGAGGCGGAGGGCGTCGAGATGAAGGACCGAATCGGCAGCCACGCCTGATCCGCGCCTGGACGAGAGGCCCCTCCGGCGTTGGCCGCACGACTGTGTTGCCAAGCGGGGCCTGGGTCAGTCACCATCGGTCCAGCGGCGTCCAAGGTCCAGCGGATACCTCAGCGGCTTCGGCGTGCGGCGGCTCGACGGGGCTTGTAGTCGGAGATGAATCCGAGCGTCCGCATGCCCCGGCCGATCAGGGCGAGCATCAGCATCAGGCAGACCACGGCCCCGAGCGCTGCGCCGGCCGCGAAGATCCACGCCGCAGTCCGCCCGTCCAAGGCAGCCCCGCCGAAGTCGACGGCAGCCCTGACGAGGACGTACCAGGCCACCCCGGTCAGGAGCGCTCCGAACCCGAGTGCCGCGAGGTGCGCGAGGGGAGAGGACGACTTCGAACCCGTCGTCCGCTGAGCGCGGCGCCCTTCAGCCACGGCGCCGGAACATCGCGCGGACCTGGCTCACCAGGACCGCAACCGGAGCGCTGACCAGGACGACCCCCAGGAGTATGGCAAGGACGCCGAGCAGGGTCTCGCCCTCTGAGAACGCGTAGACGCCGAAGCTCGCGAGCAGGAAGCCGAGGTAGGCCATCGCCGCACCGACCCCGACGGCGACGACCACCGCCAAGGCCGTGATGCCGCGCCGCGTCTCGCTCCCGTCTCGCACGCGGCTGACTTTATCTGCCTCTAGAGCCCTGACTGGTGGCAGTCCGTCGCCCGCGGCTCACCTCGGTGTCCCTCGCCGGGAGGAACACCGAGGAAGTGCCTACTCCGTGCTGATCGCCCTCAGTACGTCGAGCCTGGCGGCCCGTCGCGCGGGAACCACTGCGGCGAGCACACCCACCAGCGCAGCCACCAGGACGAACCCGATCAGCCGATCCCACGGCACCGACAGGACATCGATGCCCTCGTCCGCGATGGCGCGCTGCAGTGCCACGCCGAACGCGATCCCCATCACCACGCCGAGCACCGCACCCAGCACGGCCACGATCACCGACTCCAGCCGCACCATCCGCCGCAGCTGCGATCGCGACAGGCCGACCGCCCGCAGCAGCCCGATCTCGCGGGTCCGCTCGATCACGGACAGCGCAAGGGTGTTGACGATGCCGAGCACCGCGATGATCACCGCGAGACCCAGCAGGGCGTAGATGATGTTGAGGAAGAAGTCGACCTGGTTCTTCTGCTCCTCAGCGAACTGGCCCGGGTCCTTAAGCGTCACCGTCGGCAGGTCTGCCAGGACCTTCTCGACGTCCGCCCTCACCGCGTCTGTGTCTGCCGACGGCTTCTTCGTCACGAACAGCATGGAGTCGACGGGAGCGAGGCCACCCTTCTCGAACGCGTCGAAGGTGGTGAGGTACGCCGCCGGGATGACACCGCCGGTCTCGAACACACCCGCGACCTTGAGATCCACGGTGCCGCCCTGGAACGTCACGGGCAGCTTGTCCCCGATCTGGTAGCCGTGCTGCTGCGCGGTCTGCGAGTCGACGAGCACGGTGCCCGGCTGGAGAGCCGACAGCACCCCGGCCAGCATCGGGATCTTCAGCGCCGCTCCGAGGTCCTTCGGGTCGGCAGCCGCCATCCAGGCGTCGTCGCCGCGGATCTTCGCGCTCCACCCCTGTCGGAGCTCCGCGACGGTGTCGATGCCGTCCACCTTGCGGATCTCCTTCGCCACCGAGGGGGAGAACGGCGCCTGCGTCACGTTGGAGACGACCCACTGGGAGGTCAGGCCCTTCTCCAACGCCTTGTCGGTGCTCGCGGATGCGGAGGCGCCGAGGATCGACATGAGCGAGACCAGCGCCAGGCCGAGCATCAGCGCGGAGGCGGTCGCGGCAGTACGACGAGGGTTGCGCTTGGAGTTCTGGGCGGCGAGCTGGCCGACCGTGCCGAAGACGCGCCGGTACGCCATGCCGAGCAGCCCGACCAGGGGCCGACCGATGACCGGGCTCGTCAACGAGACGCCGATCAGGATCGACAGCATCCCTCCGCCGATCATGCTCAGGCCGCTTCCGCCATCACCCGCGAAGCCAGCCACCATCAGCCCGATCCCGGCAACGACCAGGAACGCCCCGAAGATGACCCGGCGGCGCAGGGACGCCTCCGGGAGCGCGACGTCGTCCCGCATCGCCGCGACCGGCGGGATGCGCGAGGCGCGGCGGGCCGGCAGGTAGGCGGCGAGCATCGTCACGACCACTCCGACGACGTAGGACACGATCACCGTCCGGGGCTCCACCGGGAAGGTGGCGGAAGACAGGTCAAGCCCGATGACGCCGAAGAGCGCCCGCAGCCCCTGGGCGAGGAGGTACCCGGCGCCGAGGCCCACCGTGGAGCCGAGGAGACCGATGAGGAACGCCTCGCCCAGGACCGACCAGGTCACCTGCCGGCGCGAGGCTCCCATCGCACGCAGCAGAGCGAGCTCACGGCTGCGCTGCGCCACCAGGATCGAGAACGTGTTGATGATCAAGAACGTGCCGACGATCATCGCGACCGCCGCGAAGACCAGCAGGAACGTGTTGATGAACCCGAGGATCTCCTCCAGGCCCTGCTCGTTGTCCTCCACCATGGCGTCGCCGGTGCGCGCCGTGACGCCCTGGGGCAGGACCTTCGCGGCGGCGTCCCGGAGCTGGTCCTGGCTCACGCCGTCAGCAGCGGTCAGCGACACTCCGGACCACACGTCGCGGCCCTGGAAGAAGAGCTGCTGCATCGCCTTGGCGTCCCACAAGGTGAGCGTGGCGCCCGCGGTGGAGCCTTCACCGAACTCGACGAGCCCGGCCAGCTTGACCTCCATGCTCGGCGGGTCGCCGGGCGTCACGAGCTTGACCGTGTCACCGACCTCGTAGCCGGCCTTGTCGGCCGTGTCCACGTCCATCGCGATCTCGCCGGTGCCCTGCGGGTGGTCGCCCTCGACGTAGGTCGTGATCTTCTTGCCGGTCAGCGAGGTCGTGTCGGTGTCGGTGAACCCCAGTCCCGGCGGTCCGTTGCCGCCGACGACCTTGCCGTCCGCGCCGATCACGTAGAGCGACTGCAGCTGGTTGTAGGGGTTGACCTGCGCGGCCTCGGGGAGTGCCTCGAGCCGCTTCACCACCGCGTCCGGAACGGTGCGGATGTCCTGCTGCGAGTCGAATTCGTTCGCGCCCTGGGGAGCGACCTCGACGTCTGCCGTGCTCCCGGCGATGATGCCCTTGAACGCGCCGCCCATCGCGTCGGTGAAGATGAACGACCCGGACACGAACGCCACGCCGAGGACGATCGCCATCGCGCTCAGGAGCAGGCGGACCTTCCGCGCAACCAGGTTGCGCCAGGTGACCTTCCACATCAGCGCATCGCCCTCGCGGTCAGCTTGCCCATCTCCTCGAGAACGCGCTCGCGGTTGGGGTTGCGCATCTCGTCGACGACCTTGCCGTCGGCGAGGAAGACGACGCGGTCGGTGTACGCCGCGGCGACAGGGTCGTGCGTGACCATCACGATCGTCTGGTGGTGCTCGTCGACGCTGCGGCGGAGCAGCGAGAGCACCTCGGCGCCGGAGGTCGAGTCGAGGTTGCCGGTCGGCTCGTCGGCGAACACGATCTCGGGCCGGCTCATCAGCGCCCGCGCCGCGGCCACCCGCTGCTGCTGTCCCCCGGACAGCTCGTTGGGCCGGTGTCCGAGCCGGTCGCGCAGACCGACCGTGTCGATCACGCTGTCGAACCACGCCGGGTCGGGCCTGCGCCCCGCGATCGACAGCGGGAGCTCGATGTTCTCCTTCGCGGTGAGCGTCGGGACCAGGTTGAACGACTGGAAGACGAAGCCGATCTTGTCCCTTCGCAGCTCGGTGAGCGCCTTGTCCTTCAGCGAGGACAGCTTGGTCCCACCGAGGAAGACCTCTCCGCTGGTGGGGGAGTCCAGCGCCGCCATGCAGTGCATGAGCGTGGACTTGCCCGATCCGCTCGCGCCCATGACGGCGGTGAACTCGGAGGTGTAGAAGTCGATGTCGACGGCGTCGAGAGCCACGACGGCCGCCTCGCCCTCGCCGTACACCTTGGTCAGTCCGACGGCGCGAGCCGCCACTGCCCGGCCGGTGGTGTGCATCTCTGGGGTAGCAAGTCGCTCGCTGGTCACCTGTCCAACGTAGGCGTCAGCGCCGACAGGCGCATGACCTTTACTGCGGGTCTGGGGATTGTTTCAGGGAGACCCCTGAGTGCCGGTCAGGGCCAACCCCGCACGGATCGCGGTTCCGCGGAAGTTTCCGGCGAAGCGCGGGCATCGGCCAAGGAAATTCTGTCACCCTTGGCTCCTGATTGTCCGATCTGTGGTGGATGATGCCTCTGGACGAAAGACCGGGCCGTCGAGGGACCGCTCGGATGATCGGGGGAGACCCCCCTCGCAAAGAGGAGCAGGGATGAGAAGTACTTCACTGGGCCGCGCCGTCGCGGCCTCCGTTGCGACCACCGCGGTGGCCGCCCTCACCATGGCCGGCAGCGTGATTCCCGCCGACGCGGCAGGCAAGCCCGAGGCGAAGCCGGCAGATGCCGGGGCGCTCCAGGTGCAGCTGCTGGCGATCAACGACTTCCACGGCAACCTCGAGCCCCCGACCGGCTCGGGCGGCCGGATCCAGACCGGTGTGGACGGTGCCGGCAACGCGGTGAACGTCAACGCGGGAGGGGTCGAGTACCTCGCCACCCAGCTCGCCGACCTTGCCGAGCAGCAGAAGAAGTACAACACCATCACTGTCGCGGCGGGCGACCTCATCGGCGCCTCTCCGCTCCTGTCCGCCGCGTTCCACGACGAGCCCACCATCGAGGCCCTCGGCCTCGCCGGGCTCGACTACGCCAGCGTCGGCAACCACGAGTTCGACGAGGGCGCGGACGAGCTCCTCCGCATCCAGAACGGTGGCTGCCACCCGGCCGACGGCTGCGCGGACGGTACGCCGTACGAGGGTGCCGACTTCCAGTACCTCTCGGCGAACGCGTTCGTGACCGAGACCGGCGAGCCGCTGATGGCGCCCTACGCGATCCACAAGGTCGAGGACGTGAAGATCGGCTTCATCGGCATGACGCTCGAGGGCACCAAGGAGATCGTCAGCCAGGAGGGGGTCGCCGGGCTCGACTTCGCCGACGAGGTGGAGACCGCCAACAAGTACGCCGCGGAGCTGCAGGCCAAGGGCGTGGAGACCATCGTCGTGCTCCTCCACCAGGGCGGGCAGCAGACCGGCGCCAACGCGTGGGACGTCAACGGCTGCAACGGCATGACCGGCCCCATCATCGACATCGCCGACGGCATGAGCGACGCGATCGACGTGGTCGTCAGCGGTCACACGCACCAGGCCTACAACTGCGAGATCGACGGCAAGCTCGTCACCAGCGCCAGCTCGTTCGGCCGGCTCGTCACCGACATCGACCTGTCCATCGACCGGCGCACCGGTGACGTCCTCACCGCGTCGGCCGACAACGTGATCGTGGATCGGGACCAGGCCAGGGACCCGCGCGAGACCGAGCTCATCGCGCGCTACCGCGAGGCCCTCGGCCCGATCGCGAGCCAGGTGGTCGGTACGACGGGGGAGGCGCTCACCAGGACCCAGGAGCGGCTGTTCCAGACCGGCGTCAACAGCAACGGCGAGCCGATCTACCAGGCCGGCGAGTCCGCGCTGGGCAACGTGATCGCCGACGCCCAGCTCGCGGCCACCGACAACGAGGCCGGTGCGGTCGCGGCGTTCATGAACCCGGGTGGTGTGCGCGCCGACCTCGACGCGGGTGACGTGACCTACGAGGAGGCCTTCACGGTCCAGCCGTTCGCGAACAACCTCGTCACGCTCGACCTGACGGGGGAGCAGCTGTACTGCATGCTCGAGCAGCAGTTCCAGGTCGGTCGGGTGCTGTACCCGTCGAGCACGGTCTCCTACGTCGTGGACAGCGCCGGCACGACGGCCGCGCCTGGGACCGACCCGTGCCTGGGGTCCCGGGTCGTCGACGGGAGCCTGGAGATCGGAGGTGTGCCCGTGGTCCCCACGGAGACCTACCGGGTCACGGTCAACAACTTCCTGTCCGGTGGCGGTGACGGGTTCTCGGTGCTCAAGGGCGGCACCAACGCCGTGACCGGGCCCATCGACCTGGACGCGTTCACCGCCTACCTCGGCGCGAACTCGCCGGTCAGCGCACCTGCCCTCGACCGGGTCCGCACGACGGACGAGGTCGCGGCGCAGCCCGCTGCCTGACGTCAGCACAGCCGCGTCAGCACAGAGCCGGCGGCGATCCCTCCAAGGGGTCGCCGCCGGTTCCTTTGCAGAGAGTGTTCGGAGCTCGCCGAGGCTCAGGCCGTCGCCGGACTCGCCTCCGCGTGCCGCGACGACAGGCGTGCCAGCGTGATCGTCCAGGCTCCTCCGATGACCGCGACGCCGGCGGCGACACCGAAGGCCCAGGGGATGCCGCAGGCCTGGGCGACGAGCCCGAGCAGGATCGGTCCGCCACCGATGCCGAGGTCGATGCAGGCGCTGAAGACACCCGAGGCCGCACCCCGCTCGGAGGGACCTGCCGTCGCGAAGATCGCCCTGAAGAAGGCGGGGGTGCTGAACGTGATGCCCAGCGCCATCGAGATCGCGCCGACGACCATCCCAGCAGGCGTCTGCCACAGCGCCGTCAACGCCATGCCGGTCGCGATGGCGGCCAGGGCCATTGCACCCAGCGGGAGCGGCGACAGCCGGTCGGGGACCTTGGCGAACGCGATCCGGGCAGACGACCACGACGATGCCGTAGAGGAACAGCGGCACGCTGGTGCTCGCCAGACCCACCGCGTCGGCCTGCAGCGCCGCGAAGGCGAGGAAGCCGCCCATGGCGACGATGGAGGCGAGGAAGCCGAGGGCTGGTGGCACGGCCTTCCAGAGGATCAAGGACTCGCGCTCCTCGCCGCCGGACCCGGTCGGTCGGGTCTCGCCGATCCCGTGGACGACAAGGGCCGCGAGGAGTGACAGTGCCGCGGCGCCGTACCAGGCGGCCGTGAAGCTCACGCCTTCGACCAGCACCTCGCCCAGCGGCGGACCCAGCGCGAGGCCCAGGTAGAGGCCGAGCGAGTTGTAGCTGAGCGCCTCACCCATGCGGCTCGGCGGCGCGAGGTCCGCGACCGCGGCGAGGGACGCCACGAAGAAGGCGGCCTCCGCGACCCCGAGCGCCATCCGGAGTACGACGACCAGGGCGACTGCGTCCACGTGGGCGGTCAGGAACATCGTGACCGCGCACGAGCATCGCCCCGCCGACCAGGAGCGGACGGCGCCCTCGGAGTGTCGGAGAGCCGACCGGCGATCGGACGCAGGACGAGGGCGGTGATGGCGAAGGCCCCGAACGCGAGCCCGGCGCCGGCCTTGTCGGAGCCCAGGGGCCCGGTGACGTAGAGCGGCAGCGCGTAGATGGCAACGCCGGCCGCGGTGAAGTAGGCGAGGTCGGCGAGCGCGAGCCTGACGAACGCGGGAGTGAAGCAGTCGCTCGCGAGCGGCTTCTCGTGCGCCGACGTGCGGAGGTGGTCTGTGGTGGTCATGCGGCCAGCGTGGTCGCGGGGTGGCGGTCGCGGCATGGGTAGACCTACCCAGATCTGTCGAGCAGACCGTGCTCCATCGCGAACAGGGCGGCGCCGCCCGCGTCGAGGCGCCGATCTTCAGGTAGATGTCCTGCACGTGGTGCTCGGCGGTGCGGCTCGAGATGCCGAGCGACTTCGCGATGTCGCGGTTGGACAGGCCGGTCGCCATCAGCCGGAGCACCTCGACCTGCCGCTCGGTCAGGTCGGCCGGACGGACACGCCGCGAGCCGCTTCCGCCCGCTGTCCGCCTCGACGACGGCCGCCACGGCGTCGCCGTCGAGACGGCCGGCTCTCGCCTCGGCTCTCAAGCCGGCTCGGCGGCCTGCGAGGCGGACAGCGCCGCGCGGTGCGGGCGGCCCTCGACGAGGCTCCGGTAGGCGTCCGCGGCGGCGAGCACACGGGACGGCATCGACAGCTGGGCGCCGGTCGCGCCGCGGTGGTACCCGCTGCCGTCACAGCGCTCGTGGTGCTGGCCTGCGAGCCTCGCGACCTCGGCGAGCGAGGGGACACGGGCCAGGATCCGCTCGCTGTGGTACGCGTGCAGGTGCACCTGGTCGCGCTCGGTCGTGCTCAGCGGGCCGGGCTTGTCCCAGATCCGGCTCGACACCCCGACCCGGCCGAGGTCGTGCAGGTAGCCCGGCGACCCGCACCGCGCGGGCATCTGCTCGTCGAGCCCGAGGGCGTACGGCGGCCGCGGTCGCCACCTCGGCCACCCCCGCGGAGTGGCCGTGCAGCCACGGGCTCTTGAGGTCGACGAGGTCCCCGAAGGTGCGTGCCACCGCCTCGATCTCGTACGTCGTCGACGAGTCGAACCGGGTCCGGCTCGGAGTCGAGCACGCACTCGTAGGCGTCGACCTCGTCGAGGCCCCGGAGGAGCTCCGCGGCGTGGCGTACGAAGGCGTCGGCGAGGTCGGGGTCGAGGTAGCTGCCCGAGCGTCGCCGCACCTCCGAGACGGCCGAGTCGGCACCTGCGTGGTGCAGGAACAAGACGGCGGTCGAGGCGACGTGCATGAGCCGGGTGGCTCAGCGGGATCTCGTCACCGCCGAGCGCGGCGGGTAGCCCTTGCCGTTCCACATCGCCAGGCCGTGGAACAGGCTCGTCTGGACGGACTCGGGCAGGCCGAGCCGGCGTGAGGCTCCTCGGGCTACCTCGCAGGTCGCCGACGGGGCCCTGGGCCTCGAACTTCCTGGCGGAGACGAGGGTGGTGCCCAGGACCCGCGCCTTCGACGTACCCGCGGACTCGGCGAGCCCGGGCACCCAGGTGCGCCAGATGTCCTTCGGGTCCTCGAAGTCGGTCAGGAAGGCCAGGCGCGTCGAGGCGATGTCGTCGCCCCACACCCTGGCCGCCTCGTGCGAGTAGGCGGTGCACCCGAGGTGCTGGAGCAGGGAGGTGTAGATGACGTCGGTGACTGTCGGTGTCCGCGCACCCCGCGATCCGCGCGAGGCGTGTTGCGAGGACGCAACGCCTGAGCGACTCCTCCAGAGGCGCTCCCGTGCCCAGGTCGGAGACGACCGAGAGACCGCCGAGCAAGCCCAGCAAGCGGAACACCAGATCACCGTGGCACACCGGCACCGGATGCGCGAGGTCCGCGTGAGCTGCCGACCGTGCTCCGCCGCGAATGACTCGTTTGTGTCATGTGCCCGATACGGAGTGGAAAGTAAAGTCGAACTGCCTCTCGTGGCACGCCACGAGGGCAGACCCTGGGGGAGCTGGACATGGCCCGACGTGGCGAAGAGTTCTTCGAGGGAAGGCTCGGGCGTCCCCTCGCCGTACTGCTGGTGATCGCCCTCGTGGCGGTCGGGATCGGCGGCCTGCTCGCGTACGGCGCCCTCGCGGACCCGAACAGCGAACGGGTGCGGATCGGTGACCGGGACATGGTCCTGGTCGAGATCGTCGGCTCCCAGTCGAACGCGCAGCAGCTGGTGTGCCTCGGCATCGACGCGTCGAGTGCCAGGACCGAGGCCCTCGGCCCCAGCCTCCGTCCACGGGGGAGCAAGGCGTCCTGCCAGAGTCAGGTGTCCTTGTACCAGGAGGCGCTGAGGGCGGACCTGCTCCTGATCGCCTGCTACCTCGTCAGCCTGGGCGGTCTGTGTCTGCTGGGCAGTCGGCTCTTCCGAGGGCGGCGCGCGAAGAAGATCGCCAAGGCAGCCGCCTGGGCGGTGCTGATCGCCGCCGGGCTCGACCTCGTCGAGAACCTCCTGCTCTACGTCGGCCTCGAAGGACTGCCGGACAAGAGCGGATGGGTGTGGCGCTGGGCGGCCGCGGCCGCCGTGACGAAGTTCAGTCTGTTGCTGCCCGCCCTGGTGGTCGCGCTCGTCGCGGCGCTCGTGATCTTCGGCCGAGCGATCGCCCGGCCCGCCGACTTCAGGTGGGTGACGACGAAGCCCGATGCCCCCGACCCCGACGGACCGGGTCCCTCCGAGTCCGGCGACCCAGCGGACGACCAGCACCCGGCACCGACGGTGATCCCGCCGTCACCGGTCCTCGACCAGGACGGGCAGTTCTGGCCCCGCGGGGGCGGGATCTTGCCGACTCCCGAGGCGTTGGGGCGCTATCCGGCCGAGATCGGCATCTGCCTGTCCGGCGGCGGCATCCGCTCCGGCACCGTCGCCCTGGCCGCCCTGGACGTGCTGCGACGCGCGGGCATCCTGCGTCGGGCCAGGTACCTCGTCTCTGTCTCTGGCGGGGGCTACGCCTCGGGAGCGTGGCAGCTTGCGCTCCAGCCGGAGCGTGACCTGTCGACGGGGTCGCCGGGCAGGCCCGCATCGCAGAGCGCGACGGCCCAGGAAGGGTCGACGAACATCGACCCGGACCCGCCCGTCGATCCGGCGCAGGTCTACTCCCCGAACTCACCTGAGCTCGATCACACGCGCCGGCACGGTCGCTACGTCGCAGACTCCACGAGAGAGTGGCTCGTGGCGCTCGGCACTCTGCTGCGTGGCCTGCTCGCCTCGCTCGGCCTCCTGGTCGGCCTGGTCACCGTGATCGGCATCCTGCTCGGCCGCTTCTACTTCGCCGTGCCGTTGTTCTACAGGGTCGACCTCCCCATGCCGCGGGAAGGTGTGCAGGCTCCGGGCTTCCCTCACCTCAACACGGGCGTCGCCACCGTCGCTCCGACCCTGCTCGCAGTGGGACTCAGCGTGTGGTTGCTCAGCGTCTTCTCCCTGAGCGCCAAGCAGGAGATCTCCGTGTGGCTCCAGCGCCGGGCTCGCGACATCTTCGCTGTGACGGCGGTCGTGGTCGTTCTGGGCATCGTCGTCCCGGCGATCGTGTGGGCCTACGTCCGGTTCGCCTGGTGGATCTCAGGTGGGGAAGATCCTGACGCCGCCCGCATCGTCGCGACGGGCAGCACCGGAACCGTCGTGATCGCCTACGTCGGTGCACTCATCTCGATCCTCTGGCGCCGGCGCGAGAAGATCGGCGCGATCCGCAAGCTCTTCGCCAAGGACGGCACGACCGTTCAGCGGCGCGTGCCTGGAGGGATCGTCCAGCGACTCATCGTGTGGCTGGTGCTGCTCGTCCTGGCCCTCGTGTACGGGGCACTTCTCACCTCGGTGATGTGGGTGTCGATGAAGCCGTCGACCTTCGACGCGCTCACCTGGCCGGAGGGAGCGTCGCTTCACTTCTGGCCCCAGTGGTACGTCGTCGTGGTGCCCGTCGTCTTCGTGCTGGTCGCGGCCCTCGTCGACCAGACCTGGATGAGCCTGCACCCGTTCTACCGTCGTCGGCTGGCCACGGCTTTCGCGGTACGCCGGAAGCGCAAAGGCGCCGTGGAGTACGCCGCGCCGTACGACTTCGACCGCGAGCCCACCCCGCTGAGCAGCTACGCCGGCTAGGTCGAGGGGCGGCATCCACAGGTCATCTTCGCCGCCGCCGCGAACCTCTCGGGTTTCGAGCGCACCCCACCAGGCCGCCGCGCGACGTCGTACACCTTCTCGCACGACTGGGTGGGCGGACCGCAGGTCGGCTACGTGCGGACCGATGCCCTCACGCCCGAGACGCTCAAGCCGAGCCTGGTCCGGGACCTCACCGTCCAGAGCGCGATGGCGGTGTCCGGGGCCGCGTTCGCGTCCGCGATGGGGCGCCAGGCCCGGGCGTTCCAGACCCTGCTGGCCCTCTCGAACGCCCGACTCGGCACCTGGCTGCCGAACCCGGCCTGGCTCTCCGAACGCAAGGGGACAGGCGACTGGCTGCAGCCACGCATCCCCCGGATCCGAAGACTGAACTACCTCCTGCGCGAGATCGCCGGCTCGTTCGACCCCGCCGACCGGTTCCTGCTGGTCACCGACGGCGGCCACTACGAGAACCTCGGGCTGGTCGAGCTGCTCCGGCACCGGTGCCGCACGGTGTACTGCATCGACGCCGCCGGCGACGCTCCACCCCTGGCGACCACCCTGGGCGAGGCGATGGCGTTGGCTCGTGAGGAGCTGGGCATCACCATCACGCTCGACAACCCGCTCGACCTCGTGCCGGGAAGTGGCGGTTCCCTGTCACCCGAGGATCCACTGGCCGGCCTCAGCGCCCGGCTGTCGAAGGCAGTGGTCATCACGGGGACGATCAAGTACGCCTCGCCCTTCAAGCTCGAGGGCGAGGACGAGGAGTCCGACGTCGGGCGGCTCATCGTCGCGAAGACGCGGCTGCACCAGGACATGGGCGCGGACCTCCTCAGCTACGCGCAGGGGCACCCGACGTTCCCGTACGACAGCACAAGCGACCAGTGGTTCGACGAGGGACAGTTCAACGCCTATTACGGGCTGGGATGCTTCCTCGGCGAGCACGCGGTCGAGGCGGAGGTGGCGCTCCGCCATCGCGAGCAGGCTCGGTTGCGACGCGAGCAGGCAGATCGGGTGCGTGACGAGCAGCCGACGCCGTAAGGGAACGCACGGCGGGCTCAAGCGAGCGCAGCATCCAGCGGGGTCGCGGTCTGACTCAGCGTCGGCTTATGGACCAGAAAACCCGCGACCGGCCCAGGGAGTCCTCCACGAAGATCTCACCGCCACGTATGACTCGCCGCGGCACGTCGAAGCACACCCGATAAGACGCCTTGCCACCCTGCTCCAGGGTGGGCACATCCATCGCAGGCGCCGGTGTGACGGCCGCACAGTCACTCGCGTCGTACTGCCGAGCATCCGATCCAACGAAGACCGGCGACAGATCGATCCAGGGATCACCTTCATCGGTTCCGCGGTAGGTCACGCTCAGTTCGGCGAGCACGTACCTTCCGTTCGGAGGCTCGTTGAAGGGGTTTGCCCGAGCGATGACAATGTCCGCGCGAAGATCCACTCGGTCGACTGCGACCTTGTAGTCGACGTCGATGAAGGCAGAGGTGCCCAGGGAAAGAGGAGTTGCGCGCGCTCCCGGCTGTTCGGAGGGGCGCCCAGGAACCTTCTCCATCCACCGCCGTCCCGTCTTCAGATATCGATCGTTCGGCCTCGTTCAGAACGGAGGCGAATAAGGTCTGCGTCGCGATGACGATCACCATTGAGAGGACAGCTACAAGGATCGATGCCACCGCGAGACCCTGACCACCAGATCTTCTGCGGCGAGCCATGACAAGGGCAGGAATGCCGAAGCCCAGCGCAATGATCCCGACGAAGAATGCGAAGTTGTTGACTATCGGGATCCACGACAACAGCAGGGCCAGACACGCCACGACCAACGCGGTGATAGCCAGGCCGCTGCCACCAGACCGCTGGCCAGGCGACTCGGCGTCCTCTATCCAGAACTGGTGTCCCGGGGAGCAGGACCCCAGCCAGGGTCAGGTCGCCAGTCCGGTGGAGGCGACCAGCCGGGCGGTGGTGGGGGCCAGTTCGGCGGCGGGTTGTACGCAGCGCCATGGCTGGGATTTTCCTCGTCGCCGGCCTCCTTTGACCCGCGAACGTCGAAGGATGGCGCCGGCGATGTCCTGAGAACGCGGATGAAACGGGTGGAAGTACGTGAAGGCCAGACCTTCACGACGGCCCAATCAGAAGGAGCGGAGCATCCCGCCGTCCACCCTCAGCCGGACGCCGGTGATGTACGACGCCGGCTCGCTGGCGAGGTACACCACCGCCGAGGCGAACTCCTCGGGCCGACCGTAGCGGCCGGCCGGGATCGTCGCCTGCGACGCTGCGCGTTCCTCCTCCTCGGTGCGGCCGACGCGCTCGCCGCGGGCACGGTCGAGGGCGGCCACCCGTTCGGTGTCGATCCGGCCGGGGAGCACCATGTTCACGGTGACACCGTCGGCCGCGACCTCGGAGGCGAGCGTCTTCAGGTAACCCGACAGTGCGGCTCGCCCGGTGTTCGACAGCGCGAGCATGTCGAGCGGCTCCTGGATCCCGCTGGAGCCGACCGCGACGATCCGCCCCCAGCCGCGCTCGCGCATCGATGGCAGGGCGGCCTCTACGAGCCGGTGGTGCGTGAGCATCAGCGTGTTGAACGCGGTCTCGAGCTGCTCGGTCGACACGTCCACCGCGCGCCCGGGCGGCGGTCCGCCACCGTTGAGGACGAGTACGTCGACCGACCCGAACGCCTTGACCGCCTCGTCGTACAAGCGCGCCGGTGCCTCGGGGTCGGAGAGGTCGATCCCCACGCCGATCGCCGAGGGGAGGGCGGCGGCCTCCTTGGCGGCGAGCTCACCTCGCCGACCTGCGATGACCACGTTGGCCCCCTCGGCCGCGAAGGCGCGGGCACAGGCGAGGCCGATGCCCGAGGTCGAGCCGGGGACGATCACCGTGCGGCCGTTGAGTCCGGTGTCCAAGGTCAGTGCACCTCTCTGGTGGTCGAAGCAGTGTGCCCATCATCACCATCGCACATGTGACGGTTCGTGCCGGTTCGACATCTGGCCCCCCGAGGACAATTGGAGAGCGTGAGTGAAGACAACAGACGCATCGAGGTGAACTGGGTCCAGGCGATGGCTGGGGCCCTGGCAGCCGTGACCTCCGCCGTACTGCTGTCGACGGTCGGCGTGGCCGGCACCCTCATCGGGGCGGCGCTGGGAAGCCTGGCGGTCACGTTCGGAAACGCCGTGTACTCCTACACCATCGGCGCCACCAAGGAGAAGGTCGCGAGCGCCAGCACCCAGGCGGCGGCCAAGATCAGCCGGGCTCAGACGAACGTGCAGGCGGCGACGCAGGACCTCGAGTCGGGTACGGCGGAGGCGGACGAGCAGCTTGCGCAGGCCGAGGAGGACCTGAACACCGCGCAGTCCGTGCTCGTGGAGGCGGAGGAGGAAGCCACGCCGGTCGGCTTGCGGGGCTCCTGGCCGCGCTGCCGTGGAAGCGGATCGCGATCGTCGCCTCCGGGCTCTTCCTCGTCGCGATGCTGCTCATCGTCGGCTTCGAGCTCGTCACGGGTCGCGCCGTCTCGTCGTACACGGGTGGCAGCGACAGCAACCAGCGTTCCTCCATCCCGGGTCTCGGACGTGGGGGAGGAGGCCAGACCCCGCAGCCCGCGCCGATGAGGCGTCGAACGGCACGCCGAGCCAGGAGCCGGACCAGATCGGCGGAGCCGACGGAGACCCCGAACGCCGACGGGGAGGGCTCCGTGCCGCAGCAGTTCCAGGCACCGAGCGGGAGCGAGACCGCCGAGCCGACCCCCACTCCTACGCCGACCCCGACACCCACACCCACGCCGACGGTGGCGACGACGCCGACCCCGACCACCGCGCCTTCGCCGTAGAGCTCGAGCCGCAGCCCCGGCCGGACCCTGGAGTCCGGCCGGGGTCCGAGGCGGTCAGCCGGCCATGTTGAGACCGCGGGTCGCCGCCTTGATCACGGCGCCGAGGCCCTCACGGTCGACAGGTCGTCCGCCGGCGCTCATCTCCGCGAAAGCGGACTGGCCCTTGTAGTCCAGCGCGAGCCAGCGCGCCTTGACCACCCGTGCCTTGCCGGAGGCACTGCGGTAGCGGTTGGTGAGGGTGGCGAAGTTCAGACCCATCTTGGCGTTCGCGCGACCCGTGGTGCGCGCGAGAACGGTGAAGCCCGGGGTGTCGGCGAGCGCTAGCAGGGTCACCAGTCGAGCACACGTACACAAC
>CAVQSC010000041.1:0-393573 GCA_963715375.1 uncultured Actinomycetota bacterium
CGCATGGTTTGCAGCCATGCAACACTTCGAAAGACCTGGTGTTCCGTTTCTTCTCCCGCACGTAAACGCTCAGTCGTTTGTCCGCCCGGATGGCGGACTCGGAGCCGGGTGCCACGCTGCCGTATTTTTGCAGGCGTGCCCATTGCTCGCTCCGACATGGTTCACCGAAGAGGTGGTACCGAGTCAAAATCGATTCGCAGAGGTACTTCCGCTCCCACTTCCCAGGCCCGGTCGCTGGACCAGGGCCAGTCCTCGGTCGTGCCACGAGTTCGCGCCGCACTGGATTTGCATGGATGTACCGAATCTTCTCGTGAATCTCTTGGGCCGACCAGACATTCCGGTCATAGCCCGGACCTCGCTGCCAGAAACGGTGGATCCACCGGCCGTTCCGCTGTTCGTGCCGCATTCGCACCAGAAAATCCGGCCGGTTCTTGCTGACCCACTTCAGGGTCGCGTGGGACACGGGTCGCTTAATTGCCTTGAGGATGTCACGAATGTGTGCGTGTTCGTGCGGCCAGATCAGCAGGTGTACGTGTTCAGGCATAAAGACCCATGCCCACAGATCGAATGGACAGGCCTGTCGAGTGTCTCGATAGAGTCGATCAGCCAGATTGGGGTTCGCTGGCCCGACAGAAACGGTTGCCTGCGCAGGCACGAGAACGTGAGGTAGTGCGCCTGGCTCGGGTCATCGTAATGCCTGATCGTCTTTCGATGCGGCTGCCCTGACGCACACATGCGTCCATCCTGTTCGCCCGTTAGGCAGGTATACAAGGGTGTAACGACGGGCACGTTCCAGAGCACGCCCGCAAACAGCGCGGGCGTGGCACCCGATGCCGGGCACCCGCCTCTTCTCCGTTTACTTCTCCCGCATGCCTACCAGCCGCCCGCTGCTGATCGAGCCGAACGCACCGCGGTTCAGCAGGCTCGGACTTGGCTTGTTATCTTCGCTCGTGAAGGCGGTACACTGCGGCTTGCCATCCTGCATGACAACCATGTAGCCCTTCGGTCCAATCTGGTAGAACTCCATGCTGCCGCTCTGGCCTGACTGCGACGAGTCGCTGCTCTCGAATTTCGTGTAGGAAGCCTGCGGGTCAGCAGTGTAAGACTCTGCACTCAGCCACTTCACAGTCTGCTCCGTGCCGTCCTCTTTCTTACCGGTCCAGTCGAACGACCATGTCGTCTTGTAGCTCTTCAGCTTCTTGAGCGCGGTCTCTTCGTCGGTAAGCTGCAAGTCCGCGTTCTCGTCAGCCTGGCCGGCGCCGGCGCTCACTACCGTTGCCTCCTCCGTCGGCGCCTCAGCGACGGCGGCGGGTGCTGCTGTGGCCGCGGGCGCCTGAGTATCTGCACCCTCGGTTCGGGGACGCTTGCTCGTTCCGGACTGCCGTTGCCTGCTTCTCGAGTGCAGGTGTCGCCGCTGCGGGAGCGCGGCCGCCGCATGCAGCCAAGAGCGCGAGCGCTGCGAGGAGTATTATGATGCCGATCCTTTTCATGATCGTCTCCTGGGGGTAAATGGATGGGAAGGCGACTTTGCTTGCCTGGCGGATGGTAATGCAACCTTATCCACACGGGCATTATAGCAGAACCGCGCTCCCTGCGGAATTCGGGCAGACACTTACTGACACTGGCGCGCAGATTGTAAATAATGGTGCAAGTCGATGGAGCGATTCGTAGCAGAAGGGAAGGGACGGGCATGAACGCTATCCAGGTGTTGCTGAAGGACCACGAGGAGATCCGGGGTTACTTCCGTGAGATGGAGGAGGCAGGCGAGCGCGCCAAGCAGACGAAGCGCAAGCTCGCCGAGCAGGTCATCCGCGAGTTGAAGAACCATACACAACTGGAAGAGCGGATCTTCTATCCTGCGGTGCTCGAGAAGGCCCAGGACGAGTTGCGCAGCCTCGTGCTGGAGGGGATCGAAGAACACCGCGTTGCGGAGTTCATGATGGAGCGTGTCCAGGATGCGGACCCGGGCGATGAGCGGTTCACCGCGCGCTTTACGGTGCTGGTTGAGAGCGTCGAGCATCACATCAAGGAAGAGGAGAAGAGCCTGTTCCCCGAGTCAAAGAAGCTGCTGGCGGACGATCTGGACCGCCTCGGTGCAGAGATGGAGGCGCTGGAGAAGAAGTTGGAGGGATAGCCGGCTTGTTCGCAGGGGCGACTCAGGAGTCGCCCCTCGACCTCTCGCTCCGCTAACATAGCTCGCGCGCGCTCCGGCATGCTGTTCTCAACGGCTATCTGCGTCCGATCGGCCGGCTTTCACGAACCGTTCGATGTCCGCAAGTTCGTTGTCTGCTTCCGCCTGCCGTTCGGGTTCAAGCGGAGCAAACGGCTCGACCTTGATCGCGATCCGCCGCCCCTTCCGATTCGTCTGCCACGTGCCTTCAATCCGTCCGTCGGATAGAACGGTTGCGGGGAGCATGCCGCCGCCTCGCAGCTTGTTGGCGTACCGCCCATCGTCGATCAGCTCTCGCGACCGGTGCCCCAGGATGTAGGTATCAAACGCCGGCAGCAGCCTGAGGATCGGGAAAGGGAGTGCCTCGTCCAGCTCACCCATGCGGTGCGCCGGCACAAACGCCGCCTTGCCCGCAACCTCCACATCTACCAGGTCCCCGCTCACCGTCTCCCACGCCTCGCGCAGGTCACGAACATTCAGCCCCGTCCACGTCGAAAAGTCGACGAGGGTGGCGGGCGCGAACGTGTCGAGGTAGCGCCGCAACAGTCGCACCCGAGCGACCTGCAGTTGGCCGGCATCCAACCTTGCCACTGGCCGGCCCAACCAATCCTCGAGCAGGGTGAAGGTCGGATGCACTCCTGGCGCGTCGCCGCGATCGGGGCCAAAGCAAACGTGCCCCTCGAGCGCCGCACAGAAGAGGAGATATCGCTCGATGGCGTACCCATTCGGGATGCCGGCGTCCGCCAGTGCCTGGCTCAGCTCCTCCCGGGTCGCTGGCCCGTTCTCGCCGAGCCGTTCGAGAACGACCTTCAAGTCCCCGGCCCTGTATGTCTGCGCTGAGTCCGATTTCGGCGCGGCGCCGGGCCGTGGCCGCGATCAGCGGCGGACCGAACACTGCCAGCAGCCAGTCAAGATCCTCGGCCGGCACGACGTGGAGGGTGCCGCGCATCAGCCAGGTCCATACGACCTTGCGATCCGCCACGCGGCTGCGCTCGAACTCTGCGAGCGTGCTCCCCGCGGCGCGCACGCGCACACCCAACGTCGCGGCGAAGAGATCTTGCGCCTGCAGCCCGCACGTCAGGCGCACCACCTCCGCAGTCGCATCTGCCGCCATGACGTCGCTGTATTGCGGCAGAAGCCCCTGTCCGCGGCATCCGGAGATAGAGCGCTTGCTCCATCGTCAGCTTCATTCTCCCCGACCGCTCCCCGTTGCCCAATCTCGCCTCCGTCCTGTCCTGCAGCCGGCTCACGATCTCACCATCGCAGCAATGCGGATGCGAGTTGGGTCTCCCCGCCGTGGCGCGGCTGGTCCCGATTGTCGCGGATGAGAAGTTCGGGTATCTGCGCTCCTTGTCTTTCCCGTAAGCCAACTCTTCAAGGAGTCTCGGATGAATCTATTTGGTCCAGTCCTGCCTCAATAGGGCTGGCGCCGGCGCTCCTAAATCAGCAGGACCGGGTGTCCCTGTCCAACATGGAGTGAGCGCTAGCGCCGCGGTTTCTTCTTCGCCTCGCCCTTTGCGAGATTCTGGCTGACCCTGAACTGGACGATCCTGGTGATCAATTCGTACGGGATGGCCTTGTCCAGCGGGAACTGCACCGCGCCCTTCGACCATTTGTATCCCGAGAACTCCTCCTTGAAAGCCTCAATCCCCGATGCCGTGGGGTAAAAGCCGATGTGATTCTTCCCCGCGCCGAAGTACACCAGGTTGCCGTTCAGGTAGAGACATGGCATGCCGTAGCTGATCCGTTCGGTCGCCTGAGGCGCGGCTTGCCGGCTCACCTCCCTTATCATGGAGAGAACCGGCTGCACGTGCTGGGGGCAGCTCGCGATGTACTCGTCGATCGTTGCGGGCTGGTTCGTCTGCTCTTCCATCTCTATGCTCTCCTTAGCGCAAGGTTGCCGAATTTTGAAGGATTATAACCGAGGCGGGCCCAGATAGCCGGGGCAAACTGCAGCAGCCGGAGCCTGGTCGGCCCCGATCCCGTGTTCCGCTTGCCTCTTCCGGTCATGTGCAACTTGCCTCGTGCCCGATGCGTAATGAAAGTGAAATCGACCACATAGAGCATTCCTGGAGGGGGATCATGAGCCGCAATACAAAGATCATTCTGATTGTCGTTGCAGCCGCTCTGGTGCTGCTGTGTCTTTGCGCAGCCACGAGCGTGTTTCTGGCCACCGCATTCTTTCGCAATATTTCGGTCACTGCGAGCCCCGTTCAAATTGAAACAGCCGTGGGCGAGGCCGTCCTCGTCGAGCCCCGGCAGGCGGAGTTCGCGGCCAACGATATCGCGGCCTTCACTTTGCCGGAAGGCTGGGTTTCGGACTATTCGATGAAGGTGGCGGGGTTCAGGCTCGTCGGGTACAAGCCGGCTGGCGGCGCAGGACATCTCATCTTCGCCGTGATCCCGGAGACCGCGAATACGAATATCGATCAGCTGGAACGAGAGATTCGGAGCCTCGCCGATACGCATGGCACCAAGTGGAACCGGGCGGACATGACCGTTGTCGAGCGCAAGCCAGTCACCGTCCACGGCGAGTCATCCGAGATGGTTGTCTCTGAGGGGAGTGGCTCGAGTGGAGCGTGGCGGCAGGCAATGACGACTTTCCGGGGCAATCAGGGGCTGACGCTGGTGATTTACGGGATGCCGGAGGTTGCGTACGACCAGGACGACGTGGACGCCTTGTTTGCTTCGATTCAGTAAGCGCGACGAAGCCCGGTGCTCAATGCACCGGGCTTCACTTTGTCCGATCCTGGCTGATCGATGACGGCGCAGGTGCCCGACAAAAGGGGATCTGCGCCGCGCTTTCGCCTAGCGCTGCTCAAACATCCACTGAGGCAGCGGCCGGCGCGTTAGGAGCGCTTGCCACTCGAGCATGCCCGCGTAAAAGATCAGGCCGGTGTGGGTTGCCAGCAGGTTGACTGGGTTACCCGTGTGGACAGGGGTCAGCGGCGTGAAGCTAACCGCACCCGGCTCATTCTCGGCCGCGCCGGCGCAGACATCCCGCATCTCGCCGTTGTAGGTGACGCGCAGCCAGGTGTGGCCCATCGTCCAGTCAGGGCGGAGGGTGGACCGGATGCGCAGCGCGAACACTGGCTGCGCATGGAATCCGAGCTTCGCGAGGTAATTGACCGAGCGCCAGGTTGTACTGGGTGCAATAACCCATACCGTACTTGAATGCCAGGCCTGGAGTGTCCCAGAGGTTGCGGCACGAGTAAATGCCGAACTTGTCGTAGACCAGGTGCTGCGCGATGCTGACCAGCTCCCAGTCGGCCAGGCCGGTTGACCGGCAGAGCGCCAGCGCATCGTCGAGAGTGCGCACTTGTCCAGGAAATCCTGCATGGCGTAGGCTGGTGGGCTTGCGGCGGATCAGGTCTTTCAACGCAGGCCCCATCGTTAGGCCGGCCAGCGCGGTCGAGATGGCGACCAGGCCGCCGAGAGCTTTGAGCGGACGCGCGAGTTGCATGATTCTCCCTCCACCGTATCAGGTGCTGCACACGCATTATACGCTATGGGGCAAGCAGGGTTGCGTGGAGTAGGCGAGTAAACCCGAGGGTGCCGGGCAGGGGGTGAGCGGCATCTGTCCGCGAGTTTCCGAGCAGTTCTGGCCGCGCACGAATCAAGGTGGCATCTCCGCCCAGATGTGTCGTGACTCGTGCGCGGCCGCAGTTGCCCGGTACGCACGGCCGACCCGGCAGAAGTCTGTCAGGGCGGCGCGGTGGGGGTGCTAGAAAGCGATCGGCGTTACTGCGCGCAGCTCAGTCACCAGATCCGCGCTAGGGAAGGCGTTTTCGACCGCTCGGCGCTGTTCGCCGATCAGGAAGTCGTCCGCTATTGGCAGCAGGACGGCCACTGGACGGCCATGGAAGGTGACAACGTACTCCAGGCCCTCCTCCCGCACCCCGCGCAGGATCTCTGTCGTCTGGTTCTTAAGTTCCTTGATTCCGACGTACGGCATCGCAACCTCCCGTAGGAATGAGAGTGGCTACATCATAAAGCTAATATGATTTATTTGTCAAGTATTATCTGCTAATATTTCGACGAAATCGCGCGGCAAATGCGCAGGGCCGGCTGGCGGAGTGACGCACGAGTGCTGCGAAGCACGGCAGCCTTTGTGCCTTCATGCAGACTCTGTGGTTTAATCGGAGCATCGCCCGAGGGGCGGAGTTGAAGGACGAAGGAGCCACATGTATATCCACACGCTTTCGCTGGGGCAACCCGCAAGACATACCGACGAGCGCGGCGCTTGGGTTTCGGCGATCTTCCGCGCGCCTGTGGATGGCCCGGTCTTCCTCAGTGAAGCCGGCCTTGCAGGCGACGAGGTAGCCGACCGCAAGCATCACGGCTCGCCCGACCAGGCCGTCTGCTGCCATCCGATCGAGCACTACGACTTCTGGAACGCGGAGTACTCCGGCGCTGCGCTTGGGCCGGCTTCTGTGGGTGAGAACTGGACGATCAGCGGCGGAAACGAGCAGACCGTCTGCATCGGCGATGTGTACCGGGTGGGGGCGGCGCGGGTCCAGGTGAGCGCGTCCCGGGTGCCGTGCAGCAAGCAGGAGCGCAAGGTGCAGCTGCCGGGATTCCTGAAGCGCGTTCAGGAGACGAGGCGAACGGGATGGTACCTGCGGGTGCTGACGCCGGGCGAGGTGGCCGCGGGCGATGAACTGCGCCTGGAGTCGCGGCCGGCCCAGCCGCACACGATCGAGGCACTGAACGAGAACTGGCACGGCGATTTCGATCCGAACTACGCTGAGGAACTGCTCCGGTCGCCCGAGCTCGCCGAGGGCTGGAAGGAGATGCTGCGGGATCGACTGGCTCGCCGCCAGCGCTGAGCGACTCGAGTTCGCCGCCAAAACGGGCAGGCGCTGCTGATCCAAAGAAGGCGCGAAGATGGGACTACGAGAATTGCCATCGCAAGTTGCCAGCACTGGCGGCGCGCTGGTCGCGCCGCATGCCGCAATCGCTTCGACGGGCGGTGACGACGTATGGCGAGCGCCGCGGGGCCGAGGCTGCGGCAGCCATGGCCTACTATGCCTTTCTCTCCATCTTCCCGCTGCTCATCTTTCTCGTGGCGGCGGCAAGCCTGATTCTGCAAGCAGCGACGTGGTCTACAACCAACTGCGCATTATGCTGGCCGACATTTCACCGCTGCCCGGCCAGTTGCTCCTGAAGACGCTCGACGAAGTGTTGCGGCTGAAGACGCCGGTCGGGAATCGTCGCGCTGGTAACGCTGCTCTGGTCGGGCATCGGCTTCTTCAGCGCACTCAGCCATCACGTCAGCCAGGCGTGGCCCGATGCGCGGATGCGCAATTTCCTCGGCATGCGCGTCATGGGCCTGAAGATGGCCGGCGTGCTGCTGCTGCTGCTCATCGTCAGCGTGATCGTTAGCCTGGCCGCGGACCTGCTCCCGCTCTTTCCGGTCGTCGTGCCTCAGATTCGGCAGCTGGTCGAGTCGCCACGGTGGGGACTGCTCTCGAACCTGGTTCCGCTGATCGCCAGTTTCGTCCTGTTTCTTGCGCTGTACAAGTGGGTGCCGAACACGCACGTCACGTGGCGCGCGGCCTTCTTTGGCGCGTTGCTAGCCTCGATCGCATGGCAGCTGGTCACTGCTGGGTTCAGTTGGTACCTGAGGAGCGGGTTGTCGACCTACGAGGTGGTCTATGGTTCGCTGGGCGGGGTGGTGGCAACGCTTTTCTGGGTCTATCTCAGCAACGTGATCGCGGTCTTCTGGCGCGCACATCGCGGCCGCAGTGGACACGACCCGGCCGCCCAAAGCCGCCATCGGCCCGGTCGCGCCGCCGGCGCCCGACGGCGGTAGGTCAGGAATAGGAGAAGCCGCCCGCGAATCTGACCACGAACAAACGAATCGGACTTGCCTGTCACATTCGCTTACACATGATCAAACTCGTGGACGGCCCCGCCTTTGTCGCTCAGACAGACGCGTTCCGCTTAGCTTTTAACAGCCTCTTGCAGCGCCTCGCGATCCGCCTTCTCTTTATCCTGCACCGACACGAAGCCACCGAAGAGCCGGTACTCGTCCATGCGGCAGGAGTTGATGAACTTGCCGTCGTAGATGGTGATGTCGGGGCAGGAGTCGCACATGTCGGCTTGGCCGTTCGGCTGGATGTCGGGCGCCTGGATGATGCCGACGGACTGGACATAGAGCGGGCGCAGCAGCCGGTCGGGATGCCGGACCACGTCGCCGACGCGGTTGCGGAGCGCCTTGCGCACCTTGCCGTCCCACGGCGCCATCAGGAACGCCCAGCCGCCCGACCTTCGCCTCAGAGAGATAGGCCAGGTAGGTGCCGTTCAGCAGGTGATGGCCCGCCTGTGCGACCTCCATCGTTTCCTTGCCCACCGCGCCGTACATCTTGCCTTTCGCGCCGATCATGTGCGCCCGCCAGCCACTTGTAGCTGTCGTGCCGAGCAGTGCCGCCCGAGATAACCCGCCGCGTCGTACTCCGGGCATACCTCCTGCAGCAGCTCGTACACCTCGGGCGATGTGACGAATTCCTCGTCGAAGTGGTCCTTGACATAGCTCAGCTTGCTCAGGTCCACTTCGTGGTCGGCCATGTCCGTCGCCTTCTGCTCGTCCAGCTTGGCGGTGCGATAGGTGATGAACACCAGGCCGTGCACCCGGTCGATGTTCTTCTGGCCCCACTTGAGCACGTCCGGGATCTCTTTGAACGGTGGACGGGTACACGGTGGAGTTGAAGATGACGTACAGGCCCTTCACTTGGTGGATCATGTCGGCGAAGGTCTGGCGCAGCTCGTTGAGCTCGGCCTCGTTCTTGCCCTTCCACTTGGGCCGGTTTTGGTGGCTGTCCACGTGGAGGGTGAAGCCGGCGAGTCCGGCCTTCTTCAGCTCCTTCAGGATGTCCGGCTTTAGCGCGACGCCGTTCGTGAGCACGACGGGCTTGATGCCCTGCTCGTTGATGAACGCGACCAGATCGACGATGTGCGGGTAGATGAGCGGCTCGCCGCCCGCGATCGAGACGTTGTCCGGATTGCGCCAACGCTTGAACATCAGGACTTCTTCCTTGACCTGTTCGAGCGTCTTGTGCCCGGTCATGTGCTGGCGGTAGCAACCTTCACAGTAGATGTTACAGATGTCGGTGACTTCCAACCAGGCGATGGGGTTGTCGTTGAGCGACCAGGGAAAACGATATAGCTGGCGTTTGTCGAGACCCATGATGCCTCCAGGGTGTAATGAAGTGCGCAGTGACCGCGAAGGGGCCCGTGCGTGTGGCGCCAAGAAGAGCTCACGTAGATACCTATCGTGCATCATGCCACAACTCACGAGGAGAAGCAAAGCCGCGCTCAGTTCGCTCCAGGCGTGGTTTCCGGTCTCTTCTCATCGCAACCAGCGCTCGGCCGTGTTGAGCCGAGCGCCGTCAATCAGGCTTGGAAGCAACCGGGTGGCATGCCACCGTTAGCGATGCGTGAGCTGGTTCAGTTCATGCCCCATCCATCGCCAGGCGCAGCCAGCGATAGCCGCTCGCGGGGAGTGCTACGGGCCAGTGGGCCTCTGTCACGGCCGTCAGGCGCTCCCCCGAGAGGAGATCCACGGGGGTCGCGCCGGCAAACGGGCTGAGATCGAGCTCAAACTCCTGGGGTTCGGTCGACAGGTTGTTGATCGAGAGCAGGGTCACGCCCAGGTGGCTGCGCAGGCAGGCGAGGATTGCGAGGTTGTCTGGAAAGAGCATGGTGAAGTCGCCGCGGCCGAACGCCGGGTTGGCCTTGCGCACGGCGAGCATGGTGCGCATGCGGTTGAGCAGCGAATCGGGATCGGCGCGCTGCGCCGCCACATTGACGCGGTGGTAGCCGTAGGTCTCGTCGGCGATGAGCGGGAAGTAGAGCTGCGACGGGTCCGCCTCCGAGAAACCCGCGCTGCGCGCGTCCTGCCACTGCATCGGCGTGCGCAGCCCGCGGCGGTCCTCGAGGAAGATGTTGTCGCCCATGCCGATTTCGTCGCCGTAATAGATGACCGGCGAGCCGGGCAGGCTGAACAGGATCGAGTTGGCCAGCTCGATGCGCTGGCGGTCGTTGCCGAGCAGTGGCGCCAGGCGCCGCCGGATGCCAAGGTTGGAGCCGCATGCGCGGTTCCGGCGCGTAGATGTCCCACATCTCCTCGCGCTCTTCTGGCGTCACCATCTCGAGCGTCAGCTCGTCGTGGCAGCGCAGGAAGGTGGCCCACTGGCAGCCGTGCGGAAGCGCGCGGCGTGCGGGCCAGGATCTCGTCGATGGGGGTGCGGTCGGCCTGCGCGAGCGCCATGAAGACGCGCGGCATGACGCGGAAAGTGGAAGTTCATGTGGAACTCGTCGCCGGGCACGCTCGGGTCGTTCAGGTCGCCGCCGAAGTAGGGCCGCACGTCCTCGGGCCACTGGTTGGCCTCTGACAGCAGCATCGTGCCAGGCGCGTAGCCATCGACAAACGAGCGGAGACGCTTGAGATAGGCGTGCGTCTCCGGCAGGTTCTCGCAGCTCGTGCCCTCGCGCTCGATGAGGTAGGGCGTAGCATCGACCCGGAATGCGTCCACGCCCAGATCCATCCAGAACTGCACTACCTTGAGCATGGCGCGCTGTACCTCGGGGTTGTCATAATTCAGATCGGGTTGGTGGCTGAAGAACCGGTGCCAGTAATACTGGCGGCGCAGCGGCGCGAAGGTCCAGTTGGAAGGCTCGTAGTCGATGAAGATGATCCGCGTGTCCCGGTACTTCTGATCCGTGTCGCTCCAGACGTACCAGTCGCGGTACTTCTCGTGCTCAGGGTGGGCAGGATCGCGGAGGCCTGAAACCAGGCGTTCTGGTCCGAGGTGTGGTTAGGGACCAGTTCGACGACCACCTTCAGATTGCGGCGGTGGGCTTCCGCGATGAGGACCTTCGAGATCGTCTATCGTGCCATAGTCGGGATGGATATCGGTGAAATCGGCCACGTCGTAGCCGTCGTCGCGCAGCGGCGACGGGAAGATCGGCAGCATCCAGATCGCGTCGATGCCAAGCCACTGGAGGTACTCGAGCTTGCGCGGTCAGCCCGGCCAGGTCGCCGATGCCGTCGCCGTTGCTGTCGGAGAACGCACGGACGAAGACCTCGTAGAACACGGCATCCTTGTACCAGAGAGCGTCAGTCATCTTGAACGAGTCGGGCAGCATTGCAATCCTCCTTCAGACGATTCGTCACCACCTGATGGCGGATTGTAACACATTTGCCGAACTCCGTGTGCCCCAGCGCAGCCAGGGGGAGAACGAACGCAGATTTAGCCCTGCTGGAACGTCAGCACGAAGCAGACATGGTGATTGAACGGCAGGCCCATGCCGCGCACAACGTCAGCCGTGGCGCCCTCCACCGTTGCAAACATAATTCCATTCTTCAGGGTTGGATCGAAGTTAACGAACATGGGCAGGTTGGTCTCGCCGTTGAGGTCCGTGGTGCCGCGCACAGGGAGCTGGTCAGAGTGGCGCCCGACCCAATCGGCAACAAACTGGATACCTGGCGCCGGCTCCCCAGTTGCGGACAGGGCTTTTACGTAGATGTGATGCTTGCCTTCGGACCGCTCCTCATCCCAGAACTCGGCCCTGACGAGACGCCAGGTTGCTCCTGACTCAGCCCGCGCCAGACACACGCCCAGCGTATCGAGCCGCGTGTCCCAATCCACACCAATGGTCCCGGGTGTCGGTTCAGGCTCTGGTTGCGGGCTGGGGATCGGCTCCGGCTCTGGCTCCGGCTCTGGAATGGGAACCGGCTCGACTGGCACGGCCGGACCGCCCGCTTCGTCCCATCCGAAACGCCGCACGAACTCGGGGATGGATTTCATCGCGTCGATCGTCTCATCCAGCCTGCCAGTCGGCGAGAGCAGGTTCCCCCACCAATTCTGAGCGCCGAACGTCCAGGAGCCGGCAATCCACGAGGTAATGCTGAACAGGTAATCGGGGGTCGGTTCGCCATTCGAGAGCACGCCGGTGCGCAGCCACTCGTACATCTCCTTTGTGTACTCCGCGTGAAGCGGCCATTCGACCTTCGGATAGTGCCGGTCCTCGTCGTTGTAGAGCCACCAGCCGCCCTCGCCGCCAATCATCGGGGGGACGAACCCAAGCAACTCCTGCATCCATGCCGCATGTGCGAGGAACCTCAGTGCGGCCGTGTCGTCCTGCATGATCGTCGTACCCGGGTCGGTCTGCTGCTTGATGGCATCGTAGGGATAGGCGGGCGGATGATTCTGCCCGTAGTTGTGGTGTACGAAGAAGGCGCGCTCCCAAACATTTTCCGCACCCCTGGCCGCCACCGCATCCACGGTTCTGGCAAGCGGTTCCCGGCTCAACACCTGAATGCCGACGAACCCGCCCGCGTCCACGATGCGAGGCGCGTCCCCGGCCCACTTCTCGGCGAAGCGCGCCGGCCCGTCCCGTGGAGTTGCCTGGGCGACCCATTCGCGAGGGTCCTCGGGCTCGTTGCAGAGCTGCAGGTACAGCGGCTCCACACCGGCGCCCTGCACGCCTCCCCAGCCCGTTGCTTTCCATGCCCGGCGCAGCCCTTCGACGAAAGGCACAGGATCAGTCTGCTCGTCAATGAGCTTGCCGATCCGAATGACCGGCATGATGCCCGCAGCGAAGCAGGCGCGCGCAGCCCGTTCCGTCTGGAGCTCATCTTGCGCGTAAATCAGCGTCCACGTCGCCCGGATTTCCTGCAAGTGCTGGACCGTTTCGTGGATGAACTCGTCGCGCAGGTCGAGATGGAAGTGCAGGCCGATGCCGTTGTCGCGCGGCGGCCGCGGGTAGCGCTGCAGGCGTCGCAAGTTGTCCTCGGTAAGGACAACTGTAGGCTGGCGGGTTATCTCATCTGGAGACATGGTTCCTCCCGTGAACGGCCCGGTTATTCCTCACCCGGAATACGGCATCACGCCGCAACAAGCAGCGCCACGTTCGATTTGTTCGTCTGGGCGATGAAGCCTGTCTCGCCGGCGACCTTCACGGGCCACCACAGGAGGCCGTCGCGAGCTTGACTTTCGCCGGTGATGAGCACCTGGCAGCGCGGGGCGACCCGCTGGAGCAGCGCCCCGGCAAGGCCCGGCGACTTACGCATGTTCACCGTCGTCTGCGTGAATACATTCTGTCCCGGCGCGAACTTCAGAGCAGGCTTTGGCACATCGATTATCCCGTTGTCGGCGGCCAGCGCGGCGAGCGCTGTCCGCGGAACATGTCATTGAGCGGGTTCCAGTCCGCGCCATGCCAGACCTGGTCGACGCCGAGCGCGTTATCGCCGTCGCCATTGTCATGGGCAACCATGAAGCCCCACGGCATGAAGCCGCTGGCCCGCTTCTCGTCCACGAGCCGGCGCAGGTCCAGGTCGTACCAGCCGGACCGGTCACCCGTGCCGACAAAGCCCGCCTCCTCGATCACCAGCGGCTTCATCAGCCGGAACGAGAGGTCGCTATCGTCCTCGATGCTCGGCGCGTCGTTTTGGTCACCATGGTAAGCGTGGTTGGTGATGAAGTCGATGTTGGGCGAACTGTAGAGACGCATTCGGAGGCCCTCGTTGCCCGCCATGAACGTGTGGCGGGTGCTGATCATGCCTGTGGTGATGAGATGGTTGCCCCCGTCCCAAGACCGAATCTGAGCGGCAACCGCGAGCATAAAATCGACCAGGAGCTCGGGCGCGCCCTCGGCTTTGAGTTCGTTACCCACGTTGTACGCCATGATGCGCGGGTTATCTCGAAACGCCGTGACAATCGTTCTGGCGAAGGTGGTATACGCCCCCTTGTAGCCCTCACGGAACCAATCGAGGCCGAGGATGTGCACTCGAGCCGCCGGGCTGCAGGTTGTAGGACTCGTCGCCGTCGCCCGGTACCCGGAAGTCGACGTCGCTGTAGAGGTTGCACAGGCTGACTACAAGGTACATTTCGGGAAACTCGGCCTGCATCAGGTCGAGCAGACCCTGCATCCGCTGGACCGTGTCGCCGGGGGCGACGTCCTTGTGAGGCGCAAAGACACGGACCACCCGCGCACCCATGTCGCGCGCGGCACGCGAGTTGCTGCCGTGCATCCGCAAACGGTAGGCCCGGCGACTTGCCGTAATGCACTAACCCGCGCAGGTTGACGCCGACAAAGCGAAAACGCCGCCCATCAATCACGAAGTCGCGGCCCGCGGTTCGCACGAAGTCGTCGCCCCTGGGGAGCACGATCGGCGGGCCTGTAGCCCGATGACGACCTTGCCGTCCACCGGCGCGGTCAGGGGGCGAGTGTCGGGCAGGTAGCCTTCGGCGGTGACTTCGAGGCGGTACGTCGCCCGCGGGCAGCTTCGTCGAACAGGAAGCGTCCTTCCCGGCCGGAAAAGGTCACACGGACGTATTCGTCCTGGTTGCGATTGCGCGGCAGGATCACCGGCCCCCGCCGCCGGCCTGCCTTCTGGCCGTAGATGATATCCGGATTGTGGTCCCTGACCTGGCTCCGGAATGCTTCCCAGGTCAACCCGACGACCTTACCTTGCAGGTTGATGCGCCAGCACGCCCATAAGTTGCCGTCAGAAGTGCAGCCAGCCCGGTCCCAAACGATGTCGGGGGCAGCTCGGGCGTCGGCGTGGACCCGGTTTTCGGGGAGGAAGTAAGGCTCATCCTCACGCATCATGTCGTCAGAATCTCGCAGGCTCGGGTTATATTGAGCTGCTTCGCGGCGGAACTCTTCCCAAGTGATCGAAGCTACCCGGTGCGCAACGCACTTCTGCCAGCAATTCCAAAGGCCACCTGCGAAGCCGGTGAGTGGCCTCGTCCATGTGACCGTGCCACGGCTATTGCTGACGGCCCGCGGGTCGCTCCCCAGGGTCGCCACGTCGGAGATCAGGCGCAGCATGGCGCCGGCGATGGGTGAACCGTCTTGATCGACGACGCGGCCGGTGAAGTCATACGGCGACTGTCTCGTCATTGTCTCCTCCTGCCTGGATCCACAAGGGTTGGAGCGATGCCGCAGCGATGTGTAGCATCTTGCAACCAGCTTGTGCGATTTTCGCACTGCACAAGCAGGTCGTCAAGCGAGCGCGGGTACATACTAGCCTGGAGCAAGTTCACTCGCAGTCCGGCGACCTCGGACTGCGAGTGCCGCGTGCCCTCGCTTGGTGCGGTCGCCGTCGAAGAAGTGTACCAATTGTTACACGTGAAGGGGTGCGTTTGCGCTAGAATAGCTTCACATAAAGCAGAAACGTAGATTCTGCGTTCGGAGAAGTTCTATGCAAGCGTCTGTTCATGGCATACACCACGTCACCGCGATCGCCGGTGACCCGCAGGAAAACCTCGACTTTTACGTCGGCGTGCTGGGCTTGCGCCTGGTCAAGAAATCGGTCAACCAGGACGTGACGAACACCTATCATCTCTTCTACGCCGACGAGAAGGGTACGCCCGGCACCGATCTGACTTTTTTCCCGTGGCCCGATATGGCGCCCGCCCGGCTCGGCGTGGGCTTCACGGTCGAGGTCACTTTCGCTGCGCCCCCCGGCAGCCTGCCCGTACTGGCGCGACCGCCTGGCCCGGGCTGACGTCGAGGTGCGGCCCGAAGAGCGCCGTTTTAGCGAGAACGTCCTGCCTTTAGCCGATCCGCACGGGTTGCCGCTGGCGCTGGTCGAGACGAGCGGTGAGCGGCCGTTTGCGCCGTGGGCAGATAGGCCCGTACCGGTCGACAAGCCAGGTGCACGGGATGCACTCGGTGCGCTGTGGGAGCGGGACCTGACCTCGACCGAGGCGCTGCTGACGCGGCTGATGGGGTTCCAGTTCATTGGCGAGGAGGACGGCTGGCGCCGGTTTGGCGTGGACGAGGGCAGCGGTCGGGCCGCGGCCGGGCGGGTTGGTCGAGCTGAAGGCGATGCCGGGCGAGCGCCGGGGCCAGTGGGGCACGGGCGGCGTGCATCACGTCGCATGGCGGGTGCGCGACGACGAGGAGGAAATGACCCTGCAGCACCGCCGACCCAGACGCCCGGGTCGTAGGTCGGGTAGCCGGCCATCGCGACGATGCGGCCGTTGGTGGCGTCCATGACCACGGCCGCCCCGGAGTCCGCGACGTACCTCCGTCCGGTGACCGGGTCGACGGTCTGCCGAGCGAGCTTGATCGTGGAGTGCAGCTGCCTCTCGACGACCGACTGGACGCGGGCGTCGATCGAGGTGACCAACGTGTCGCCGGCACGCCCCTGGACGCGGCCGGAGTCGCCGAGCACGCGGCCCATGCTGTCGACGGCGACGCGCTTGTAGCCCGGGACACCGCGGAGGTACTTGTCGTACTCCTTCTCCACGCCGGCGCGTCCCACCACGGAGGCGCCGTGCACGGACGTGTCGCCCTCGACCTCCGCCTCGTCGAGCTCCTCCTCGGTGATCGGGCTGAGGTAGCCGAGGAGGTGCGCCGCGTTGATGCCGAACGGCGAGGGGTAGGCGCGGACGCTGGTCGACTCCGCGAGCACCGCAGGGAAGTCCTCGCTCTGCTCCAGGACCGAGACGGCGACCCTCTGCGGCACGTCCTCGGCGACCGGCACCGGCTGGTACGGCGAGCCGTTCCAGCACGTGCCCTCCATGGAGCCCGGCTCGCCGCAGAGCAGCGTGCGTTCCCGCACCTTGTCGTACGACGACCCGACGATGCGGGCCACCCTGTGCAGGAGGTCCTCCTGCGCGTCGTCGTCCATCTTCTTGAGCATCGTGCGGTCGACCGTGATCACCCAGGAGGTGCGGTTCGCCACGAGGGGTCGCCCCATGTCGTCGACGATCAGGCCGCGGGCCGGCTGCACGACGAGCTCGCGCACCGACTGCTCGGCCGCCTGGGCCTGGTAGGCCTCGCCGCCGAGTACCTGGAGGTACCACAGCCGCGCGAACAGGGTGACGAACAGCGAGAGCACGATCGCCTGCACCACGACCAGCCGCAGGCGGCTCTTCTGCCGTGCGGTCGCGTGGACCCGGGGCACGCGGTCGCCGCGGGCGGACGAGCCTGCGGAGGCCATCAGAACGCCACCTGGTGCGGCTCGAGCCGCCGGAACAGCCTCATCATCAGCGGCAGCACGAACGGGGTGACCAGCACGTCGTAGACCACGGCGGTCGGGATCACCACGAGCGCCTCGGCCACCGGGACGTCCGGGTCGGAGAGCACCAGGCCGCTCAGCGCGAACAGCGAGGTGCCGATGAACGAGGACGCGGCTACGGTCACGATCGCAGCCAGCGCCGACGTGCGCGCATCATGGCGCAGCCGACCTGCGAGGTACCCGACCACGACGAGCGCGAGGGCCCAGCGTCCCGCGACGTGGTCGGCCGGCGGTGCGAGGTCGACCGCCAGCCCGGCCAGGAAGCCCAGGACGGCGGCGAACTCGGGACCGCGCACGAGCGCGGCGGCCACCACGACGAGGAGCGCGAGGTTCGGAACGACCCCGGCGTAGGACAGGTACGGGAAGACGGCGACCTGGAGCACCACGGCGAAGGTGATGACCAGGGTCAGCACGAGGGCGCGGGCGGCTGCCATCAGTCCGCCTTCCCGGCGGGAGAGGTCTCCCCCGCCTTGATCACGGCCCGGTCGCCCTTGGTGTCCCCGCGGACGACGACACCGACGAGGTCGAGCGAGGAGAAGTCGACGAACGGGTCGATCACCGCGCGCCTGGACAGCTGGCGCGGGCTGCTGAAGACCTCGGTGACCCGGCCGATCGGGACGCCTGCGACGTACGGCGCGCCGTTCCGCGAGCCCCAGGTGACGAGCACGTCTCCGTTCTCCGGGCTGACCGCGTTGTCGACCAGGTCGAGGTCGAGCCGACCGTCCTCGTCGACCGTGCCGCGTCCGCGGAGGAAGCCGACCTCCATGTTCGAGCCGAGGCGGCCGCCGACGACTGAGTCCCGGTCGATGACGAGCAGCACGGTCGCGGTGTACCGGTCGGCCCGGATCACCCGGCCGACGAGGCCGTCGTTGTTGAGCACCGTCATGTCCGCGTCGACGCCCGAGGAGGTGCCCGCGTCGATGGTCACGGTCCGGGAGAACGACTGGGCAGGCCCCATCGCGACGACCCGGGCGGGCACGAGGGCGTAGCCCGTGTCGCTCGAGCTCTGCAGCAGCCCGTCGAGCTCGGCCGCACGTTTCCGGGCGACCGTGGACGCCGCCAGCTCGCCTCGCAGAGCGGAGTTCTCCGCCTCGAGCCGGCGGACCTCGCTGTGAAGAGAGCCGGTCGTGGTGAAGAAGTCGGGCACCGAGCGGAACGGGCGTACGACGGTCGCCGTCACCTCCTCGACGGGCCCGAAGAGGTTCCCGACCGCCGCACGCAGCGGGTCCACCGGCGAGTCGTCGCCGCCGCGGACGTCGAGGGTGATGAACGTGAAGCTCGCGAGCAGGAGCAGAGCGAGCATCCCCCGCGAGGGCCGCTTCTGCTGGTCGCGCAAGGCCATCTCAGGTCACCGCCACGGTCATCGCCGTCGGGGCTCGGACACGAGCACCTGCTGCAGCGCCTCGAACTCCTCGACGCACTTCCCGGCACCCATGGCGACCGAGTGCAGCGGGTCCTCCGCGATGTGCACGGGCATCCCGGTCTCGTGGCGCAGCCGCTCGTCGAGGCCGCGCAGCAGCGCTCCCCCGCCGGTGAGCACCAGCCCGCGGTCCATGATGTCGCCCGCGAGCTCGGGCGGGGTCTGGTCGAGCGTCGTCCGCACCGCGTCGACGATCGCGTGCAGCGGCTCCTCGAGGGCCTGCCGGACCTCGGCGCTGGACACCACGACCGTCTTGGGCAGGCCCGAGATCATGTCCCGGCCGCGTACCTCGGCCTCCGGCTCCTGCGGCAGGGGGAAGGCCGAGCCGAGAGTCATCTTGATCTCCTCGGCGGTGCGCTCCCCCAGCATCAGGGAGTACTCCTTCTTCATCCACGCGATGATCGCCTGGTCGAGGTCGTCCCCCGCCGTACGGATGGAGAGGCTCGTGACGATGCCGCCGAGCGAGATGACCGCGACCTCCGTCGTACCTCCGCCGATGTCGACGACCATGTTGCCGGTCGCCTCGTGCACGGGGAGGTTCGCGCCGATCGCGGCGGCCATGGGCTCCTCCACGATGTACACGCGACGAGCACCGGCCTGGTAGCCGGCCTCCTTGACCGCGCGCTGCTCGACGGCCGTGATGCCGCTCGGCACGCAGATCACCAGGCGGGGCTTGGCGAAGTAGCGGCGGCGGTGCACCTGCTGGATGAAGAACCGGAGCATCTGCTCGGTCGAGTCGAAGTCCGCGATGACGCCGTCCTGCAGGGGCCGGATCGCGGTGATGTTGTCCGGGGTGCGGCCGATCATCCGCTTGGCCTCGTGGCCCACCGCGAGGATCTCGCCGGTGTTCGCGTTCAGCGCGACCACGGACGGCTCGTCGAGGAGCACGCCCTTGCCTCGCACGTAGACCAGCGTGTTGGCGGTGCCGAGGTCGACAGCCATGTCCCGGCCGATGAAGCTGTTCGCCATGGTGTCCCGCCCTCTGGTCTCCCTCACACAGGGGTACGGCGAAGCTCCTCGCCGACCCGTGGCAGAAGCCTAAGAGCGCGAGGCTTTACATCCCGGCAGGACACGCGCAAGGCGGCCCGTGCTCCCCTCGGGAACGCCGAAGGCCCCCGCACCGCGGTGGGTACGAGGGCCTTCAGTTGCTCAGTCGCGTCTACTTCAGCTTGAAGTCGGCGGAGATGGTCGTGCCGTCAGCCGTCGTCATCGTGACCCTGTAGCAGGAGCCCGCACCGGACTTCGGCGTCGCCCAGTTCTGGATCCACTGCTGGGAGGTCGTGTCGTAGCGAAGCGACGTCGAGCCGGTAGTGGTGAACTCCTCGATCGCGTCTGTGACCGGGGTACTCCCGCAGGTCACCTTCTTGGCCGAGAAGGTCGCCCCGATGTTCGAGGTGAGCCGCTCGCTGCCCTTGAAGACGTTGAACTTCAGCGGGACCGTCGAGCCGGCCTTCACCGTGTTGACGACGCCGCCCATGTCGACGGGCTTGTAGAAGCCGTCGAGCGTCCAGGCCCTGACCGTGTAGGTCAAGCTCGACGTGCCGACGTTCCCGACCTTGTCCGTTGCCGTCGCGGTGACGGTGTGCGTCCCGACGGCGGTGCTGAACCCGCTGACGGTGCACCCACCGTTGACGCCGGAGCCGCCATCAGCGGCCGTGCAGGTCGGTGCGGTGACCTGGTCGCCGAAGTAGAAGTCCGAGCCCGCGCCTGCGGACCAGGTGATCGTCGGCGACTTCCGGTCGACCTTGATCCCGGAGATCGGGCCCGCCACGGAGGTGTGGCCGAGGGCGTCGGCAACTTCGTGCGAGCCGGTCGACGCGTTGTCGGTCTCCTCACCGTCCGCGACGGTCGTCGACAGGGTGAAGATCGCGTCGGCGGCGTTCGCCAGGCCGGAGCCGAGGTCGGACGCCTTGCAGGTGAGCGTCACGTTGGCCTTGTGCCAGGTGCCGTCGTCAGGGTCGCAGCTGACCTCCGGCGCCTTCCGGTCGACCTTGATGCCCGTGAACGGGCCGACCGTCACCTCGTTGCCGACTGCGTCGGAAACGACGCGGGAACCCGTCGAGGCCTCGTCGGTCTCCTCACCCTCCGCGACGTTGGTCGAGAGGGTGAACGAGGCGTCGCTGTCAGCCACACCTGAACCGTTGTCGACCGCAGTGCAGACGAGGGTCACGTCGCCGTTGTGCCAGATGTCGTCGACAGGGTCACAGCTGACCTGAGGCGCCTTCCGGTCGACCTTGATCCTCGAGATCGGCCCGGCCGTCGAGGCGTTGCCGACGGCGTCGGACACGTCGTGCGAACCGGTGGACGCGTTGTCGGTCTCCTCGCCCGCCGCGACAGTCGTCGACAGGTTGAAGGAGATGTCGGCGTTGTTCGCCAGGCCGGAGCCGCCGTCCTTGGCGGTGCAGGCGATGTCCACGTTCGCGTTGTGCCAGGTGCCGTCGTCACTGCCACAGCTGATCTGCGGCGCCTTCTTGTCGACCTTGTTGCCCGTGAACGGACCCACCGTCACGCTGTTGCCGACCTTGTCGGACACCTCACGCGAGTCGGTCGCGGCATTGCCGGTCTCCTCGCCGTCCACGACGCTCGTCGACAGGGTGAACGACGCGTCGCCGTCAGCCACACCTGAACCGTTGTCGACCGCGGTGCAGGCGAGGACCACGTCATTCTTGTGCCACTTGTCGTCGACAGGGGCGCAGGTGACCACGGGCGCCTTGCGGTCGACCTTGATCCCGGTGACCGCGTCCACCGTCGTGGTGTTGCCCACCGCGTCAGCCACCTGACGCGACCCTGTCGAGGCGCTTCCGGTCTCGTCGCCCGCGGCCACGTTGGTCGACAGGGTGAAGGCGGCGTCGCCGCTGTTGGCGAGCCCGGACCCGCCGTCCTTGGCGGTGCAGGCGATCGCCACGTTCCCGGCGTGCCAGCTGCCGTCGTCGCTGCCGCAGCTGACCTCGGGCGCCTTGCGGTCGATCTTGTTGCCGGCGATCGGACCGGCGGAAGCAGAGTTGCCGGCCGCGTCGGTCACGGTTCGCGAGCCGGTCGAGGCGTTGCTGGTCTCCTCGCCGCCGGCAACCGAGGTCGCGAGCGAGAACGTCTTGTCGGCCTCGGCGATGCCGGACCCACCGTCCGAGGCAGTGCAGCCGAGGCTCACGTTGTCGGCGTGCCAGGCACCATCGGCCTCCGCACAGCGCACTGTGGGTGCGGTGGCGTCACGCTTGATGGTCACCGAATTCGTCGAGGTGCCACCCGCGCTGGTCGCCGTACACGTCAGGGTCTGCCCGGCCGTGTCGGTGCTGACCGTGGTCGGTCCACATCCGGTGCTGGACGTGATCGGTCCCTCGTCGTCCGACACGCTCCAGGTGACGGTCACGTCGCTGGTGTACCAGCCGTTCTGCCCGAGGGTGCCCGTGACGATCGGTGTGATCACCGGCGCGGTCGAGTCAGACGGGAGCGGGGTCGCGACCGAGATCGTGATCGAGTCGGGGTTGAAAGTGCCGTAGACCTTCGGGTTGCCTCCGCCCTGCCGGCCGCCCGAGGCCGAAGCGGTGATGGTGGCGGTGTCCCCGTTCTTCGCGGATGCGGAGACCCTGTAGGTCACCGTTGCGGCGTCCTCGACGACGTTCGGTGTGGCCGAATTGTCACAACCGGTGAGCTGAACGCTCACGGGAGCGGCGACGACGTCCGAGTTGCCGGACGAGAACTGCACAGTCACGGGATTCTGGGGATTGGCGTTGCAGCCATTGAGGGGATCGACGTTGTTGTCGTCGACCACCAGTCCGACGACGAAGGTGGCCGTCTCGCCCGGTGCCCTGGTGACATCGGGGCTGACCACCACGGTGTCGGCGAGTGCGAGCCCGGAGGTGCCGAGTACGAGGGCGGCAGCAGCCGTGCCCGCGAGTGTGGCTCGGAGTTTGGAGCGCATATGGATGACCCCCCACGGATCCTGTGAGTACTGCCCGATGTGACGTGGCGGCCTGAACGCAATCGCGCCCCACCCAGGTCGGTCCACGGCAGTTCCGACGCTAGAGCCCAGTTGGGGTGGATGTAGTCCGATTTGCGGCGCCTGCGCAGAAACAGCCCCTCTGGGACGTCCGGACTTCCAGGATGACTAGCTCAGGTGAACGACTGACCCATGACAGAAGGGACAAAACGGACAGCGGGCTGCCTACACGAGAAAGCAGAAGTGGCCGATGGCGACGCGTTCCGGAGGTCGGAACGGCCGGCCATCGGCCACTCTTCGGGCCCGAAGGGCAGCTCAGAGGTCGGGGAACCAGATCTTGATCTCACGCTCGGCCGACTCGGGCGAGTCGGAGCCGTGGACCAGGTTCTCCCTGTTGCTCAGCGAGAGGTCGCCGCGGATGGTCCCGGGGGCGGCCTTGCGGCCGTCGGTCGCGCCGTTGATCCCGCGGACCACCTCGACCGCCTCGTCACCCTCGAGGACGCAGGCAACGAGGGGGCCGCTGGTCACGAAGTCGCGCAGCGGCGGGTAGAAGGCCTTCTCCACGTGCTCGGCGTAGTGCTCGTCCGCCTTCGCACCGTCGATCGTGCGCAGGTCCATCGCGACGATCGAGAGGCCCTTGGCCTCGAAGCGGCTGAGGATGTTGCCGACCAGGCCACGTCGGACGGCGTCGGGCTTGAGCAGGACGAGAGTGCGCTGAGACATGGAGGCAGCCTATCTAGTCACCGTGCTCGGCGGCCCACCGCTGCTCCAGCACCTCGCGCTCGGCGCGCTCACGGTCGATCCTCGCGCCCAGGAAGAACGCACCTGCCCACAGCGCCGTGAAGATCACGCCGAGCAGGAACATCATCGTGACGACGAACCCGAGCGCGAGCGAGGCGACCTGGATCGCCCAGCCGAGGTAGTAGGCCCACGGCCGGCGGAGCAGGCCGGCGGTGACGACGCAGGCTGCGGCGAGGCCGAAACCGATGCCGAGCGCGGCGCCAGCACCGAGGTCGGAGATGCCGATGAGCACCACGCCGCTCAGGAACAGGACGACCGCCTGCAGCGCCAGCATCGCCGCGCACATCGACCGCTTCGCCGAGCGCATCAGCTCTTCCCCTTCGCGGGTCGGTCGGCGGCGCGTCGCTCACGGGGCTTGAGCATCGACCGGGCCTCACCGACCGTGATCACCGAGCCCGTGACGAGCACCCCACCGGAGCCGTAGACGCCACCGGTCTCGGCCAGCGTCGCCGCCTTGTCGATCGCGTCGTCGAGGCGCGGAGCGACGTGCACCCGATCCTGTCCGAAGATGCCGCGCGCCACCTCGGCGAGCTCCTCGGCGGGCATCGCGCGCGGCGTGGAGTTCTGGGTGCAGACCACCTCGGCGAAGACGTGCTCGAAGGCGGCGAGAACGCCCTCGTAGTCCTTGTCCGTCATGACACCGACCACGCCGACGAGCGGGTTGAAGGTGAACGAGTCCTCCAGCGCCTCGGCGGTCGCGGCCGCTCCGTGCGGGTTGTGGGCGGCGTCGAGCACGATCGTCGGGCTGCGCCGGATGACCTCGAGCCTGCCCGGCGAGGTCACCTCGGCGAACGCCTCGTGCACGAGCTCCGCGTCGAGCGGCTCGTTGCCGGCGAAGGCCTCGACAGCGGCCAGGGCCAGGGCGGCGTTCCGGCCCTGGTGCGCGCCGTACAACGGGAGGAAGACCTCGTCGTACTCCGCTCTCAGGCCCTGGAGCCGCAGCATCTGGCCGCCGACGGCCGGCACGCGGTGGACGACGCCGAAGTCGACACCCTCGCGGAGCACCGCGGCCGCCCCCACCTCGGCCGCGCGCTCGAGGAGGACCTCGGTGACGGCGGGAGGCTGCTCGGCCATGACCACGATCGAACCGGGCTTGATGATCCCGGCCTTCTCCAGCGCGATGTCCTCGGGGCGTTCGCCGAGGTACCTCGCGTGGTCGACGCTGATCGGGGTGATGATCGCGACCTTGGCCTCGACGACGTTGGTGGCGTCCCAGGACCCGCCCATGCCCACCTCGACGATCGCGGCGTCGACCGGCGCGTCCGCGAACGCGGCGTAGGCCATGCCGACGACGGTCTCGAAGAACGACAGCGGGTGCTCGGAGTCGGCGTCCACCAGCGCTGCGAACGGCGCGACGTCGTGGTAGGCCTTGACGAAGGCCTCCTCGGAGATCGGGTCGCCGTCGAGGGAGATCCGCTCGGTCATCGACTCGACGTGGGGGCTCGTGAACCGTCCGGTGCGCAGCCCCCGGGCGCGGATCAGTGTGTCGATCATTCGCGACGTGCTGGTCTTCCCGTTCGTCCCGGTCAGGTGCAGGACCGGGTATGCCCGCTGCGGGTCACCGAGCAGGTGGGTCAGGGCCTCGATGCGGTCGAGGCTCGGCTCCAGCTTGGTCTCGGGCCACCGTGACAGCAGGGCTCGCTCGACCTCGGCGTAGGTGGTGGGCTCGTCGGCCGCCCCGATGGACGCCGGCGCGGAAGAGGTGGGGGTGTCAGACATCGCGCCCTCGAGTCTACGGTCAGGCCCCTGCCGCCCCTTCCAGCAGGACGTCACGCGTGACCTCCATCTGCCCACGGTGCTGTGCGAGCTCGTGGAAGACGTGGAGCAGTACGCCGCCCTGGGTACGGCCGTAGGGGTACTCGAGCAGCTCCTCGTCACCGGGCCTCACCGGCGGAGCGGCCGAGTCGAGGGCGGCCAGGTCGGCCATGAGGCGGGCCCGCGTCCGGCGTACCGCCTCGGGGAGCTCGGCGACCGGACCGTGAGCAGTGAACTCGGCCGCCCGGTCCCGCTCGACGTCACGCCCCGCCACCATCTCCCCCGACCACCACTCGACCACGCCGAGGCAGTGGGTGAGGATCGCGTAGGGCGAGTTGGCGCCTGGCACGTCCAGCGACCGGTTGGCCAGGTCGTCGCCCAGACCGGTCACGATGTCGAGCATCGCGTCGAGGCAGTCGTCGACGAACCAGAGGAAGTCGTCCAAGGTCAGCGTGAGCACAACCCCCAGCCTATGTATCCCGCGCGCGGGAACTGAGTCGCTCGGCCCGGAGTCTCACCCGTAAGATTTCGACCCATGGACACCAACCCCACATCCGGCACGCCCGGTCATCAGCCGAGGGAGACCACCGACGCGACCACCGCCCGCTCGGTCGTCGTACCGGAACGGCCTGCCCTCGAGGGGTTGGAGGACAAGTGGGTCCAGCGGTGGGAGTCCGACGGCACCTACCGTTTCGACCGGTCGAAGTCGCGCGAGGAGATCTACTCGATCGACACCCCTCCCCCGACCGTCTCCGGGTCCCTGCACGTCGGGCACGTCTTCTCCTACACGCACACCGACCTCGTCGCTCGCTTCCAGCGGATGCGCGGCAAGGAGGTCTTCTACCCGATGGGCTGGGACGACAACGGCCTGCCCACTGAGCGCCGCGTCCAGAACTACTTCGGCGTGCGCTGCGACCCGTCGCTCCCCCACGACCCCGACTTCACCCCGCCGGAGAAGCCGGACCCGAAGAAGCAGGTCCCGGTCAGCCGCCAGAACTTCATCGACCTGTGCGAGCAGCTCGTCAAGGAGGACGAGAAGACCTTCGAGGCGCTGTGGCGCAAGGTCGGCCTGTCGGTCGACTGGACCCAGACCTACACCACGATCGGGGAGGAGTCCCGGATCGCGAGCCAGCGCGCCTTCCTGCGCAACTACGCCCGCGGCGAGGCCTACTCCCACGATGCGCCCACGCTCTGGGACGTCACCTTCCAGACCGCCGTGGCCCAGGCCGAGCTCGAGTCCCGCGAGTATCCCGGCGCCTACCACCGGGTCTCCTTCCACAAGCCCGACGGCTCGCCGGTCCACATCGAGACCACACGACCCGAGCTGATCCCGGCGGTCGTCGCCCTGATCGCGCACCCCGACGACGAGCGCTACAAGGAGCTCTTCGGTACGACGGTCACCTCACCCGTCTTCGGTGTGGAGATCCCCGTCCTCGCGCACGAGGCCGCCGAGCCCGACAAGGGCGCCGGCATCGCGATGTGCTGCACCTTCGGCGACCTCACCGACGTCCAGTGGTGGCGCGAGCTGCAGCTGCCGGTGCGCACGGTCATCGGCCGCGACGGTCGGCTGCACCGCGAGACGCCACCGTGGCTCTCGGACGAGCCCGCCGCCTCGGCGTACGCGGACCTCGCCGGCAAGACCGCCTTCAGCGCGCGCGAGGCGATGGTCGAGAAGCTCCGCGAGAGCGGCGACCTCGACGGTGAGCCGAAGGCCACCCAGCGCATGACGAACTTCTACGAGAAGGGCGACAAGCCGCTCGAGATCGTCTCGACGCGCCAGTGGTACATCAAGAACGGCGGCCGGGACCGCGAGCTGCGCGACGAGCTGATCGAGCGCGGCGGGGAGATCACCTGGGTTCCCGACTACATGCGGCACCGCTTCAGCAACTGGGTCGAGGGGCTCAACGGCGACTGGCTCGTGTCGAGGCAGCGCTTCTTCGGCATCCCGTTCCCCGTCTGGTACCCCCTCGACGAGGACGGCGAGCCCGACTTCGACCACCCACTGATGCCGTCCGAGGCCGAGCTGCCGGTCGACCCGTCGTCGCAGGCCCCGCGTGGCTACGACGAGGACCAGCGAGGGAAGCCCGGTGGCTTCGTCGCCGACCCCGACGTGATGGACACCTGGGCGACGTCCTCGTTGACCCCCCAGATCGTCACCGGCTGGGAGCGCGACGAGGACCTCTTCAAGCGGACCTTCCCGCTCGACCTGCGGCCGCAGGCACACGACATCATCCGCACCTGGCTCTTCGCCACGGTCGTCCGCGCGCACCATGAGAACGGCGTGGTCCCGTGGTCGCACGCGGCGATCTCCGGCTTCGTGGTCGACCCCGACCGCAAGAAGATGAGCAAGTCCAAGGGCAACGTGGTCGTCCCCACGGACATCCTCGACAAGTACGGCGCCGACGCCGTGCGCTGGCGCGCTGCCCTCGCCCGCCCCGGCGCGGACTCCCCCTTCGACGAGACGCAGATGAAGGTCGGCCGCCGGCTGGCCATGAAGGTGCTCAACGCGTCCAAGTTCGTCCTGGGCCTGGGCGCGGTCGAGACCTCGCCGTCCGCGGTGAGCGCACCGGTCGACTGCGCCATGCTCGGCGGGCTGGCGAACGTGATCAGCAGGGCCACCGAGTCGTTCGAGGCCTACGACTACACCACCGCGCTCGAGGTCACGGAGAAGTTCTTCTGGGAGTTCTGCGACGACTACCTCGAGCTGGTCAAGGAGCGGGCGTACGGCGGACGTGGCGAGGAGCCTGCGGCGTCGGCGAAGGCCGCTCTGGCCATCGCGCTCGACGTCCAGCTGCGGCTGCTCGCGCCGTTCCTCCCCTACGTCACCGAGGAGGTCTGGTCGTGGTGGCGTGAGGGCTCGATCCACCGTGCCTCGTGGCCGACCGTCTCCGACCTCGGTTCCGCGGCGTCGAGCACCCCGGACATGCTGGCCGCCGTGGCCGCCGTACTCACCGGGATCCGGGGCGCGAAGTCGCAGGCGAAGGTGAAGATGCGCACCGCGCTCTCCGCGGTGACCGTGACCGGCCCCGCCGAGGCCGTCGCGCTGGCCGAGCAGGTGTCGGAGGACCTCCGCGCCGCGGGGAACATCACCGGCGACCTCACGTTCACCCCTGGCGACGGCGAGATCCAGGTCGAGGCGCAGATCGCCGAGCAGCCGGAGCAGCCGGAGCAGCCCCAGCCCGGCGCCTGAGGGTCGTCGCCCGCCTTGAGCAATTACCAAGGTATGCAGGCAAATCGTTGCTTCCCATGGTGAGATCACCACGGGGAGCAACGGTTTGCCGTGGGAAGACGCCGGCCCCAAACGCCGCGCGCAGACGGCTGAGGCTCAGGCGCGGTTGAGCCAGGCCTCGAAGGCGTCGAAGGTGTAAGGGCGGCCGAGGAAGTCCTCGACAAGGTCGGCGGCGTCCTTCGACCCGCCCGCTGCGAGCACCCGGTCGCGGTACCGGTGCGCAACCTCGGCGTCGAACAGGTCGTCCTCGTCGAACGCGGAGAACATGTCCTTCGCGATCACCAGACTCCACATGTACGTGTAGTAGCCCGAGCCGTAGCCTTCGAGGTGGCCGAAGGACGCCTGGAAGTGGGTCCCCGGCACGTAGCCGAAGACGTCGTAGTGCGCCTGGAGCTCGCGCACCAGCGCCGTGGTGTCCTCGGGGACCCGGTGGTGCACGTGGTAGGACAGCGCGGCGTAGAACATCTGCGTCCGCGCGTAGTAGCCCTTGCCGAACTCGTCCGCCTTCCGCATCTTGGCCACCAGCCCGGCCGGGATCGGCTCACCCGCGGCGTTCGTCGCGAACGAACGGAGCACGTCGGCGTCCCACGCCCACTCCTCGAGCATCTGCGACGGCGCCTCGACGAAGTCCCACTCAGTGGCCACCCCGGAGAACCGCGCCCACGCGTGCCGTCCGGCCAGCACGTGGTGGACGAGGTGGCCGAACTCGTGGAAGAGCGTGACGACGTCGTCGTGCTCCATCAGGCCGCGCGGGAAGTTGCAGGCCAGGACACCCTCGGCGAGCTGCCGGTCGGCGATGCCAGGGACCAGGTCGAACTGCGCGGCGTGCTTGAACTTCCCTTCACGCGGGTGCAGGTCGAGGTAGATCCTGCCGACCCGTACACCGCCCATGGCCACGTCGTAGACGGCGACGTCCTCGTGCCAGCGAGGCGCCTCGGGCACCTCGGTGTACTCGAGGCCGAAGAGCCGGCCGGTCACGTCGAGCAGGCCGGCGCGCACCTTGGCGAAGTCGAAGTACTCACGCACCTGCTGCGCGTCGACGTCGAAGCGCTCCTTGCGGATCACCTCGCCGTAGTAGGCCTTGTCGGTGCTGTCGACGGCCGTGGCGCCGGGGTGGTCCTGCTTCAGCCGCTCCAGCAGCACGTCGTAGTCGCGCCGAGCGGAGTCGGCAGCAGCGTCGGTGATCTTGTCGATGAACTCCAAGATCGCGTCGCCCTTGCCGATCATCTTGACCTCGCCGTCGTAGCTCGGCCAGTCGGCATACCCGAGCAGCCGAGCGTGCTCGTCGCGGAGCCTCAGCAGTTCAAGCAGGAAGGCGTCGTTCTGCGGCCAGGCCCGGTTCAGGAACGCCCCGAGGAGCTCGCCTCGCGCCTCGCGGTCCTCCGCGAAGGTCATGAACGGCACGTAGTCCGGATAGTCGGTGGTGATCCTCACCTTGCCGTCGTCACCGGCGGGATGGCCCTCGACGTAGTCGCCGGGCAGCCCCGCGAGCTGCTCGGGATCGAGTACGACGGAGCGCACGTCGTCGCGGATGTTCTTCGAGAACTCCTGAGCCACCTCGGTCTCTCGCTGGGCAAGGGCCCGGATGCGTCCGCGGACCTCGTCGTCCTGGTCCACGCCGGCCCGGCGGAAGTCGCGAAGCGACAGCTCGAGGACCCTGGCCGCCTGCTCGTCGAGCAAGCTCGCGTCGACCCCGGTGAGCACCTTGTAGAGCTCCCGGTCCAGGCCGATCTCGGTCCGCAGCCGGTGTGCCTCCTGCTCTGCCGCCTCCGCCTTGGAGCGCACCGACTCCTCGGGATGCAGCTCGGCCATGAGCGACGACACCGCGAAGGCGTTGCCGAGCGCGAGGTGCACGTCGTTCCAGAGGGCGAGGGTCTCGAGGTCGCTCCCGGGCGTGGCTGTCTTCAGACGTTGGACGAGGTCCTGCGCCCGGGCCAGCTGGTCGGCGCACCTGGCGGTGAACCAGGACTCCCAGTCACCGTCGCGGGCGGGCAGGTCCAGAGGCTCGAGTGGCACGGTCACCCCGCGACTCTAGCCATGCTCCCAGGCGGTGCACACGGACTCGCGAGAGTCGAACCGCTACCTTGGGCCGTTGCCTCGCTCGACCGACCGTCGTGGACGCCGCTCCTCTTTGCTGAGTCCGCGGTGCACAGCGGCAGGGACGTCCTCGGCGGTCCGGCGGGTAGGTCCGAGGCCACGCGCAGCTCCCTCGACGGTCGTCTGCAGACTCTTCTCCGCCTTCACACGGGCGCCCAGGCCGTTTCCGCGGCCGCGGTCGTGACGGGTCTTCTCCCCGCCTCCTCGTCGAGGTGCCGAGTCTGCCTTCTTGACCGGTCTGGCACGGTGATCGCGACTGAGCTCGCCGGAATCGTCGCGGAGATCGGTCCCCTCGCCCCTGCCGAACGGTGCTCCGTCAAGCCGGGTCGAGCCGGTGACCCGGTCACGCGAGGCGAGCGCCTCGAACGCGGACCCGATCGTCCCCTGGCGCGCCAGGTCGCTGCCCACGAAGGTCCCGGGAGCCGGCACCGACCCGTGGATCTCTACTGCTCCTCCGACGAAGGCAGCGAAGAACCGCGCGGTCTGCGCGTCGGCGCGCTGGACGCAGACGATGGTGGCCGCGACGAAGGCCAGCACCACGAAAGCCACCACGGGCTTGCGGTGGTCGGCACTCATTGCTGTGTACTCCCGAGACGAGGCGAGAGGCGCTCGGACGAGCACCCCGATCTTTCGCTTCAATCCTCGTCGCCGAGGGAGAAACTGTCAGCAAAACGACCCAACGGACGCATAACCTGCGCCACATTGGGCACATTGCCGGGTTTGGTCTAGTCCGCGCTCCGTGGGAGGGGTCGGCCTGACCCCACGGCTCAGGCCTCAGGCCGACTTGCGCTTCTTGGGCTCCTCGTCGCGCGGCACCAGCGTCGGGTTCACGTTGTCGCTGACGACCTCGCCCGTGACGACCACCTTGGCCACGTCCTCGCGCGACGGCACGTCGTACATGACATGCAGCAGGACCTCCTCGATGATCGCGCGGAGACCACGTGCTCCGGTGCCGCGCATCATCGCCAGGTCCGCCACCGCGTCGACCGCGTCAGTTGTGAACTCGAGCTCGACCCCGTCGAGCTCGAAGAGCTTCTGGTACTGCTTCACGAGGGCGTTGCGCGGCTCGGTGAGGATCGCCACCAGGGCCTCGCGGTTGAGCTTCTCCACGGTCGCGATGACCGGCAGACGGCCGATGAACTCGGGGATGAGGCCGAACTTCATCAGGTCCTCGGGCATGACCTCGGAGAAGATCTTCTCCATGTCGCGCTCCTCCTTGGAGGGGAGCTCCGCGCCGAACCCGAGGGTCTTCTTGCCGATCCGCTGCTCGACGATGTGCTCGAGACCGGCGAACGCCCCGCCCACGATGAACAAGATGTTCGTCGTGTCGATCTGGATGAACTCCTGGTGCGGGTGCTTACGGCCGCCCTGCGGCGGGACGGAGGCCGTCGTGCCCTCCAGGATCTTCAGCAGGGCTTGCTGCACGCCCTCACCGGAGACGTCGCGGGTGATCGAGGGGTTCTCGGCCTTGCGGGCCACCTTGTCGATCTCGTCGATGTAGATGATGCCGGTCTCGGCCTTCTTGACGTCGTAGTCGGCGGCCTGGATCAACTTCAGCAGGATGTTCTCGACGTCCTCACCGACGTAGCCGGCCTCGGTGAGCGCGGTGGCGTCGGCGATCGCGAACGGCACGTTGAGCATCCGCGCGAGCGTCTGGGCCAGGTAGGTCTTGCCGCAGCCGGTCGGGCCGATGACCAGGATGTTGGACTTCGCGAGCTCGACGGCGTCGTCCTTGGCGTGCCGACCGGTGTTGACACCGGCCTGGACCCGCTTGTAGTGGTTGTAGACGGCAACCGCGAGCGCCTTCTTGGCGGTCTCCTGGCCGATCACGTACGAGTTGAGGAACTCGAAGATCTCGCGGGGCTTGGGCAGCTCCTCGAGCCCTACCTCGGAGCCCTCGCTGAGCTCCTCCTCGATGATCTCGTTGCAGAGATCGATGCACTCGTCGCAGATGTAGACGCCAGGTCCTGCGATCAGCTTCTTGACCTGCTTCTGGCTCTTCCCGCAGAACGAGCACTTCAGCAGGTCGCCTCCGTCACCGATGCGTGCCACAGGCGGCGTCTCCTCACGATTCAGGCCGGTAAGTCCCGCATCACCGGCTCACTTTCTACCGTCTTGGTACTTCCTCGAAGGTACCCCGTCGCGCCCCCAAATGGGATGGGGACACGACAATCCCTTCGCCCGGTCGGGGGTGCGTCCCGCGGAAAACCGAGGACACACCGCCCGAGCGGTACGAGCTAGCGCCCCGCGCCTCCGCCGACGGCCAGGGTGGCCTTGCGGGACTCGAGGATCGCGTCCACGAGGCCGTACTCGATGGCGGCCTCCGCGGTCAGGATCTTGTCGCGGTCGATGTCGCGGCTGACCTCCTCCTTGGACTTGCCGGAGTGCTCGGAGATCATCGTCTCGAGGAGGTCCCGCATGCGCAGGATCTCGTTGGCCTGGATCTCGATGTCGGAGGCCTGGCCGTAGGTGCCCTCGGTGTAGGGCTGGTGGATCAGGATCCGGCTGTTCGGCAGTGCGAGCCGCTTCCCCTTCGCGCCGGCCGCGAGCAGGATCGCCGCAGCCGAGGCGGCCTGACCGAGGCAGACGGTCTGGATGTCGGGCTTCACGAACCGCATGGTGTCGTAGATCGCCGTGAGCGCCGTGAAGGAGCCACCCGGGCTGTTGATGTAGATCTGGATGTCCCGCTCGGGGTCCATCGACTCGAGCACCAACAGCTGAGACATCACCGCGTTGGCGATGTCGTCGGAGATCGGCACACCGAGGAAGATGATGCGGTCCTCGAAGAGCTTGGTGTACGGGTCGATCCGGCGGACGCCGTACGACGTGCGCTCCTCCCACTGCGGGATGTAGTAGTTCATGCTCGGCGACGTGAAGCCGCTCGCCCGGCCGGAGTGTTCCAGGCCCGGGATCTCCCTGCTGGTCATGTCGTGTCCGCTCCCTTTCCTGGTCACTTCTTCTGCGCCGCGGGGCGGCCCTGGTCGGCGACCTGACCGGCGCTGGCGACGACCTTGTCGATGAAGCCGTACTCGAGCGCCTGCTCGGAGGTGAACCACCGGTCCCGGTCCGCGTCCTGCTCGACCTGTGAGAGCGGCTGCCCGGTGTGCTCGCTGATCAGGCGGAACAGCACCTGCTTGATGTGCATGGACTGCTGGGCCTGGATCTTGATGTCCGCGGCCGAGCCGCCCATGCCGCCCGACGGCTGGTGCATCATGATCCGCGCGTGCGGGAGGGCGTAGCGCTTGCCCTTGGCGCCGGCGCAGAGCAGGAACTGGCCCATCGAGGCGGCCAGGCCCATGCCCACGGTGGCCACGTCGTTGGAGATGTAGTTCATCGTGTCGTAGATCGCCATGCCCGCGTCCACCGAGCCACCCGGGCTGTTGATGTACAAGAAGATGTCGGCCTCGGGGTCCTCGGCGTTGAGCAGGAGCATCTGCGCGCAGATCGCGTTGGCGTTCTGGTCGCGCACCTCCGACCCGAGGAAGACGATGCGCTCCCGAAGGAGACGCTGGTAGATGTGGTCGTCGAGCCCGTACGACGCGGCGCCACCGTTCATCTGCGGACCTGTGGTCAGGCTGGGAGTCTCGTTCACGTCCCCGACCCTAGCCGGAACCCTCCGCACTTCCACGAGGAAACCCCCGGTGTTCGCCCACAGCAGACGTGAGAAGCATGTGAGGGGAGGCAGCCGTGCTCGCGGGTGTCCTTGGTCGCCCCGGACGCACTTCGCCGGACCGGTCAGGCACGCTCCACGGCGATCTTGATCCGCTCGAGCGTCGTACGGATGCCGTCCGCGAGCTCCTCGTCGTGCCCGACCGCGCCGCCGATGAGGGGTGCCATCACCTTCGTCCCGACGGTGAACGACGGGAGCTCCCGCCGGCCGGTGATGCTGGTGCCGGAGCCGGTCGGGGTCAGCTCGTAGCTCCACGTGGCGCCACTCTCTCGGGTCTTCCAGGCGACCGCCCTGCCCGGCTCGTAGCGCACCACCTTCGAGGTGGTGGGCCAGACCGCCCAGCCACGCCGGTTCACCCCGAGGAACGTCGTGCCGACGCCCTGCTTCGGTGAGCCGATCACGACGATCTTGCGGCACTCGGGGCTCCACTCGCTCATCCGGCGTACGTCGGAGATCACCTCCCACACCGACTCGGGGCTGGCGTCGACCTCGACGAAGGCGCTGATGGGCAGGGGCTGGTTCATGCGAGCTCTCTTTCGGGTGGTGACAGGGCTTTCGGTGTCTCTGGGATTGTCGGTCGGTGTCCTGGCGGTTGTCCGCAGCGGTCCTGGGCGGCGATGGGCCGGTGTCCTGGTCATCGGCTCAGGCGAGCCAGCTCTTGAGGGCGTCGTAGACGTCCGGGTGGTTCAGGAGGCCGAAGTGGTCCGTGCCCGGGACATGCAGCACGTCGGCATCCGGGAACATCGCGCTCCCCCGGCGGGACCGGCCGACGGCGGAGGGGAAGCGCACCAGCAGGTCGCCGAAGACCTCGCTCACGGGGTGGCGGCGCGAGGCGGCCAGGGTCGCGGCCACGAGGTGGTACCTCGCGTGGGACAGGTTTCTCACGTCGCCGGCGAGCCCCCGGCGGAGGTCGAGGATGCCGACGCTCCGGTACTCGAGGATCCGGCCGAAGGGCGCCGACTCGGGAAGCACGCCCAGCGCCCGCGCTCCCACGTTGACCACGCGCTCGAGCGGTGCACCCAGGTGCGGGGTGCCGAGTGTCACGACGTTGGTCACCAGGTCGGTCCAGGGCCGCACAGCGCCCAGGGCGGCCGTGTCGACCGCACAGGCGGCCCGAATGACGAGCCCGCCCATCGAGTGCCCGACCAGCGCGATCCGGCGTACCTCACGAGGCCAGGCCTCGACCAGCCGGTCGAGCAGCGAGGCCAGGGCGACGCCGTTCTCGGCGATCGGTTGGCCGGTGTTGGCGCGCAGGAAGACCGGCGTCCACTCGGCCTCCTCGCGCAGCCGGGAGCCGTAGGTGCCTCCGTGCTCGGCGCGACGGAGGTTCCAGGAGTCGTCGTTCTCACCGAGACCGTGCAGGAAGACGACGAGGTCGCCGGTCGCGGCCGGGAAGGCGGCCTCGAGTGCGTCAGGATCGAGGGGCACGTCGGCGCCACGCCGTCGCACCGCCATCTCGATGGCCATCTCGGACCGCTCCTCGAGCAGCCTGTCGCCGATGAGCCCGTTGACCGCCGAAAGCAGCTGGCGACCCGCGGGACCCGCCTCCAAGCGAGGTCCCAGGCCGCGACGCTCAGCGGCTCGCAGTCCCGCGGTGGCGGCCTTGAGACCGGCGCCGACACCTGTGTAGACGCTCGTTGAGATCCCGTCGTGGAGGACCTGCGGCAGGCGGGAGGAGCCACCCGTCGCCAGGTTCGTCAGCCAGAAGACGCGGTCGGCCACGGCCCGGTGCACGTCGCGAACCGTGCCGAGCAGGAGGTCGTGGGCGTACTCACCGGCCAGGGCCGCCGCTCCGGCGACCCCGACGTCACTCGGGTCACGACGCCACGCCCCTCCGCACGCTCCCCAGGGCGGGGCTGCGCAGGCGTCGCTCGGTCTTGTCGGAGGCGTCACGAGGCACAGTGTCAGTCCGATACTTCCGGTATGTCAAAGATTGTCCTCATCACTCGGACAGCGCGTGCGGGACTCCGTAGGCCGGCCCGTCACCGCGGGCCCCACCAAAAAGCGAACCGCCGCTTCCCACGGATCACACCGTGGGAAGCGGCGGTTCTTCTGACCAGGGAAACCTGCCCGCCGGCAGGGTGCCCGGCTCAGGCCTCGGAGGAGTCCTCGCCCTCGCCGGCCTCAACGGACTCGGCGCCTTCCGGAGCCTCGGTCTCGGCGGCCTCGGCCTCCGGCTCACCGATCGCGCCGTCGGGGCGGAGGTTCTTCAGCTCTACGTGGTTGCCGGACGCGTCGACGACCTTGGCCGACTCGACCACGATCGCGAGGGCCTTCCCGCGGACGACCTCGGAGACCATCTCGGGGATGTGGTTGTGCTCGACCATGTGCTTGGCGAACTCGTTCGGGTCCTGACCGGACTGCTGCGCGCGGCGGAAGAGGTGCTCGGACAGCTCCTGCTGGTCGACGCCGATCTGCTCCTTCTTCGCGACCTCGTCGAGCACGAACTGCGCGGCGATGGCGTCGCGGGTGCGCTGCTCGAGGTCGGACTCGAACTCCTCGAGGGTCTGCTCCTCGGCCTCGAGGTACTGCTCCATGGTCATGCCGGCGTACATGAGCTGCTGCTGGACGTTCTCGCGGCGGGCCTTGAGCTCGGCGTCCACGACACCGTCGGGCAGCGGGATCTCGACCAGGTCGAGGACCTTCTCGAGGACGGCGTCGCGGGCGGCGGCCGCCTGCTCGAGGCGCTTGCCGCGCTCGAGGCGGACGCGCACGTCGGCGACCAGCTCGTCCGCTGTGTCGAACTCGGAGGCGGTCTGGGCGAACTCGTCGTCGAGCTCGGGCAGCTCCTGCTCCTTCACGGCGCTGACCTTGACCTCGACCTCCACGTCGAGACCGAGCTGGTCGCCGCCGACCAGGTTCGAGGCGAAGGTCTTCTCGTCGCCCGCCTTCATGCCGGTCAGGGCCTCGTCGAGACCGTCGAGCATCCCGCCACGGCCGACCTGGTAGCTCATGCCGGTGACCTCGGCGCCCTCGACGACCTCGCCGTCGTGGCTGGCCTTGAGGTCCACGACCACGAAGTCGCCCTCGGCAGCCGCACGGTCGACCTCGTTGAGGGTCGCGAAGCGCTCACGAAGGCTCTGCACCTGGGTGTCGACGTCCTCGTCGGAGACCGTCACGTCTTCGACCGACACCTCGAGCCCATCGAGCTCGGGCAGCGTGATCTCGGGACGGACGTCGACCTCGGCGGTGAACTCGAGGGACTCGTTGTCCTCGAACTTCGTGATGTCGATCTCGGGCTGCGCGAGCGGCTCGATGCTGTTGTCCTGCAGAGCCTGCACGTAGAGCTTGGGAAGCGCGTCGTTGATCGCCTCGTCGAGCACAGGGCCGCGGCCGATCTGGCGGTCGATGACCATCGGCGGGACCTTGCCCTTGCGGAAGCCGGGCACGTTGATCTGCTGGGCGATCTTCTTGTACGCCGCGTCGAGGCTCGGCTTGAGCTCCTCGAAGGGCACCTCGACGGTGAGCTTCGCCCGGGTCGGGCTCAAAGTCTCGACGGCGCTCTTCACAGGTCTTTCTCCTCAGTTGTTGACAGTCGTTGCCGTGTGGCGTGCACGCTCACCGGTTCCATCGCTGAGCATGGTCGGGGCGACAGGACTCGAACCTGCGATCTCCTGCTCCCAAAGCAGGCGCGCTAGCCACTACGCTACGCCCCGGTGAACCCACGGGAGTCTAGTGGACGACCCCGCACACGCCGTAATCGCGGCGTGACCAAGAGGTCCGACACCGCGACGACAGTGCCGATTGGGACCACGCAAACGCCCTGTGGCACGATTGACCCCGCTGACCGGAGCGACACCGCTCACCGGTCGGCGAACTTGCGGATGTAGCTCAATGGTAGAGCCCCAGTCTTCCAAACTGGCTACGCGGGTTCGATTCCCGTCATCCGCTCTCGCTGACGCCCTCCGGCCCCCCGGCCGGGGGGCGTCGTCTGTTGCGGCGGTACGCCGCCCCGGGCAAACGTTGCGGCGGTACGCCGCCCCCGGCCAACGCCACGGCGGTACGCCGCAGGGTCAGCGGCGGTGCAGGAGGAACAACGCCCGGTCGTCGCTCATCGACTCGAGCTCGTCGATCAGCCGGCGGGCACCGTGCTCGAACCCCTGGCGCAGCATCCGCTCCCCTTGGCCGAGCAGCCTGTCGACGCCGAGGGAGATGTCGCGCTCCGGCGTCTCGACCAGTCCGTCGGTGTACATCAACAACGCGTCACCGTGGTTGAGCACCCCCGCCCGTACGGCGAAGCGGGCGTCGGCCATCAGGCCGAGCACCGGTCCCTCGGCGTCGTGGATCGCCCACCGGCCCGAGCCCGCGAGCAGCTGGACGGCCGGGGGGTGTCCCGCCGAGCGCAGCTCGAACCTGCCGGTCTCGAGGTCGAGCCAGAGGTGCACCGCCGTGGCGAACCCCTCGCTCCAGTCCTGGCGCAGCAGGTAGTCGTTCGCCGCAGGCAGGAACTGGTCGGGCGGAAGAGCACCGAGCAGGCCCCCGAAGGACCCGGAGAGCAACAGCGAACGGGTGCCCGCCTGCTCCCCCTTGCCCGAGACGTCGACGACCGCGACCTGCAGGTTGCGTCGGTCCGGCGTGGTGCTCGCGACGATGAAGTCGCCCGCGAAGGACGAGCCGCCCGCCGAGCGCATGACGGCCTCGGCGTACCACTCCCGCGACAGCCGCGGGATCTGGCTCTGCCTCGCGATCCGCTCGCGCAGGTCGACGAGCATCGACTCACCGCGGGAGCCCGCGACGCCGAGCCGGGTCCGCCGGAAGGACGAGACCAGGATGATCAGACCGATGACGAAGTCGACGACGATCCCCGCCACGCGCCGACCGTCGAGCATCATCGTGCTCGAGGCGAGACCGACCACCAGCACGCCGAGGCAGAAGACGACGAGCCACGGCAGCGAACGGGGACCCAGGATCTGGTTCCCGAGCACCATCGGGATGACGAGGGCGGACACGGGCATGACATCCGGCCAGGCGATGACCCCGAGTCCGATCAGGACCGCGAGGAGTCCGAGCACCAGGACCAGCAGGGTCTCGGAGTACCGCATCCGCCGCCAGCTTCGCCCCCAACGACGGCTGAGCTGGCTCGCGGGCACGCGGGTCAGCCTGTCGAGATGGGGTGTTGCAGCCACAAGTAGACCTTAGTGTCGGGACCCAACGGGGGTCGGGTGGTCGGACGCGAGTGGTTCAAGGTCTGCTGCTCGCCGCGCGCGACCTGAAGGTCGGCTGGCACCGGGGGCACCAGAACGAGTTGCGGGCGGCAAGCACTTCCGTGCGCACTGTAGCGCCACACACATGACAGGGCTGGTCATGTCGCCGGTAGACGTAGACCTCTCCGCCGTGGTCGTCGCGTCGAGGAGCCCGCCCCATCGCCTCCGGCGTGTGCTCTGGCCGCACCGTGTCGATGCGCCCGGAGACGACGCCCTCGGCCATGAGCTCCACCAGGTCGGCCCAGATCGCGTCGAACTGGCTTCGTCGCAGGGTGTTACCGGGCCGCAAGGGATGGATCCGGTGTCGGAACAGCACCTCGGCCCGGTAGACGTTGCCGACCCCGGCCACCACGCTCTGGTCCATGAGGAGCGTGCCGGTCGGCGTCCGGCTCCGGCTGATCCGGGCCCAGGCGTCCCCAGGGTCGGCGTCGGCACGAAGCGGGTCGGGTCCGAGCCGAGCCACGACCGCCGCGCGCTGCTCGTCGTTCATCAGCTCGCAGGCAGTGGCTCCCCGCAGGTCCGCGTACGCCGAAAGGACAGTCGCCTCGACGACGTCCGAGCCGGGAGGGCGCGACCCAGCCGAGCCGGTCGCGCCTGCGCAGGGCGTGACGAGTCGCAGCCGCACCTGGCCGACGGGCGCCGGAGGCGGGCCGTCGTACACGTCGAACTTGCCGTAGAGGCCGAGGTGGACGTGGACGAACCGCTCACCCTCGAAGGCCACGAAGAGGTGCTTGCCCCACGCCTCTGCACCCTCGACGAGGCCACCGTCGAGCAGGGCCGCCGACTCGGCGAAGCGGCCCTGGGGGCTCGAGACCTCGACGCGTCGGCCGGCGAACCGGTCACGAAGCGCGGAGGCGAGCCTGTGGAGTGTGTGACCCTCCGGCATCTGGTCGCGGCGTCAGGGCTGCGGCTTGAGGGCGGACTCCGGGAGCGGCGGGAGGTTCCCGGTCTTCTCGTAGGAGGCGATCTGCCCCAGCCGGCGGTTGTGCCGGTCGCCGTTGCTGTAGGGCGTGTGCAGGAAGACCTCGATGAACCGCGTCATCTCCTCGATCGTGTGCATGCGCCCGCCGATCGAGATCACGTTGGCGTCGTTGTGGTCGCGCGCCAGGACCGCGGTCTCCTCGCTCCACACCAGCGCGGCGCGGACCCCCTTGACCTTGTTGGCCGCGATCTGCTCGCCGTTGCCCGAGCCGCCGATGACGATCCCGAAGCTCTCGAGCGAGTCCTCTCGGTCCGCGACGACCGCCTCGGCCGCACGGAGGCAGAACGGCGGGTAGTCGTCGACGGCGTCGTAGACGAAGGGGCCGTGGTCGACGACTTCGTGGCCCTCGCTGGCCAGCCAGTCCAGCAGGTGGTCCTTGAGCTCGAGACCGGCGTGGTCGGATCCGAGGTGAACGCGCATGGAAAAATTGTGACAGAGCCTCGAGGGCGTCATGCGCGCCGGTCGTCGTAGCGGCCGGGGGGTATGACGTTGCGCACGGCTCACAGGGTGCGGCGTAGGAAGGCCGCGATCTCCGCGAGCGACTCCTCGGCCGCGTCGAACAGCGCGGGCTGGCGCCAGAAGCCATGCACCAGGCCCTCGTACGTCGACAGGCTCACCGTCACTCCGGCCTGCTCCATCCGGCGGGCGAGCTCGACGTTCTCGCCGTGCAGGAGGTCGTGGTCGGCCGCGATGACCAGGGAGGGCGGCAACGTCCCCAGGCGGTCGGAGTCGATCGGGGCGAGGTCGGGGTCGGCCAGGTCCTCGGGCGAGGCGGCGTACTGCTGCCAGTACCACGCACTCTCCGCCGAGCTCAGGCCTGTGTCGTCGAGCTCGGACCGGTAGTGGGCGCCGGTCGGGTCGATGAACGGGTAGACCAGCACCGTGGCCGCGAACAGGTTCGGGTTTCGCAGCGCGGCGACCAGCGCGAGGTTGCCACCCGCACTGTCCCCGAGCGCGACCATCCGCGAGATGTCGATGCCCATCGCGGGGCCGTTGCCGACGAGCCAGGCGACAGCCGTGTCGACGTCGTCGGGCGCCGCCGGGAAGGTGTGCTCGGGCGGCCGGCGGTAGTCCACGGCGAACGTGGCCAGGCCGGTGCGGTTGGCGATCCGGCGGGACTGTGCGTCGTGGGTGTAGAGGTCACCGAACACGAACCCTCCGCCGTGGAGGAACACGACGGCTCCGGGCGACCCGGCGAGGGTCGCGACGGGGTCGGTCGCCGGTAGGTACAACCGGCACGGCAAGCCGTCGACGTCGACGTCGACGACGTGCTCCACCTCCTCGCGAGGCTCGGCCGCGGCCTGCTCACGGGCAAGGCGCCTCTGCTCGGCGACGTCGAAGCCCGTGTCGGTGACCCGGGGCCCCTGCGACCACAAGGCGACGGCGGCCGCCGCCTGCGGGTGCAGCGCCACCTCAGGCCTCCCCCTCCAGCCGCTTGAGCTCCTCGTCGACCACCGAGACGTCGAGCTTCGTGAACACGGGCGCCGGCTTGGCGATCGGCGTCCCCGGCTTGACCGCCCGACGCTCCCACCTCGGGGTCCCGGAGTACTCGCCGGTGATGATCGGGTACGACGGCCCGCCGTCGAGGTCCTCGGCCTCCTCGATCCGTGGCATCGGAGCGATCTCCCCCGACCCGCCGAGCACGCGGTCGACGGCGTTGGCGCTGTGGGGAAGGAACGGCGCCAGGATCAGGTTGCAGTCGGCCACCGCCTGCGCGGTGACGTGCAGGATCGTCGCGAGCCGGTCGCGCTCGTCCTCACCCTTGAGCTTCCACGGCGACATGTCGGAGACGTACTTGTTGACCTCGGCGACGATGCGCATCGCCTCGCCGATGCCCTGCTTGAACCGGTGCCGCTCGATGAGCTGGCCGACGGTGCCGAAAGCCCCCTCGACCGCGTCGAGGAGCGCGCGGTCGTCGCCCGTGAGCTCGCCGGCTTCGGGGATCTCGCCGAAGCTCTTCGCGATCATGTTCGCGGTGCGGTTCACCAGGTTGCCCCAGCCCGCCACGAGCTCGTCGTTGGTGCGCCGCACGAACTCGGACCAGGTGAAGTCGCTGTCCTGGTTCTCAGGACCAGCCGCGCAGATGAAGTAGCGCAGCGCGTCGGGCTGATAGCGCTCGAGCACGTCGCGGACGTAGATCACGATCGCCTTCGACGAGGAGAACTTCCGGCCCTCCATCGTCAGGAACTCCGAGGAGACCACCTCGGTCGGCAGGTTCAGGACGCCGTACTCCCCCGGCGCGCCGTCACGCGACCCCTGGCCGTTGTAGGCGAGGAGCTCCGCGGGCCAGATCTGGCTGTGGAAGGTGATGTTGTCCTTGCCCATGAAGTAGTAGGACAGCGCCTCGGGGTCGTTCCACCACTCGCGCCAGCGGTCCGCGTCACCGAGGCGGCGAGCCCACTCGATCGAGGCCGACAGGTAGCCGATGACCGCGTCGAACCACACGTAGAGCCGCTTGGTCGGCTGGTCGCGCCACCCGTCGAGGGGCACCGGGATCCCCCAGTCGATGTCGCGCGTCATCGCCCGGGGCTTGATGTCCTGGAGGATGTTCTGGCTGAACTTGATGACGTTCGGCCGCCAGGTGCCCGAGGCCTCGCGGTCGTCCAGCCACTCCCTGAGCGCGTCGGCGAGCGCCGGTAGGTCGAGGAAGAAGTGCTGGGTCTCGACGAACTCCGGCACCTCGCCGTTGATGCGGCTGTGCGGGTTGATCAGGTCGGTCGGGTCGAGCTGGTTCCCGCAGTTGTCGCACTGGTCGCCGCGCGCGCCGTCGGCACCGCAGATCGGGCAGGTGCCCTCGATGTAGCGGTCCGGCAGCGTGCGACCGGTCGACGGCGAGATCGCGCCCTTCGTCGTCTGCTCGACCATGTAGCCGTTCTGGTGGACGGTCGTGAACATCTCCTGGGCCACGGCGTAATGGTTGCGCGTCGTGGTGCGGGTGAACAGGTCGTAGGAGAGCCCGAGCGCGGTCAGGTCCTCGACGATCAGGCGGTTGTTGCGGTCGGCGAGCTCGCGCGGGCTCACCCCCTCACCGTCGGCGGCGACGAGGATCGGAGTGCCGTGCTCGTCGGTCCCCGACACCATGAGCACGTCGTGTCCGGCCATCCGCATGTAGCGGCTGAAGACGTCGGAGGGCACACCGAAACCGGCCACGTGGCCGATGTGGCGCGGGCCGTTGGCGTACGGCCATGCGACAGCGGACAGAACTTTGCTCATACGTCGATCCTATTGAAGGCGGCAACGCGGTTTGCCCCCGCGTCGGCCGGTTCGCCGTGCAGCGCCTCGCAGAGGCCCCGTATGAATGCCGTTGCCGTGTGGGATGCGCACTGCCAGAGTCGCTACGACGGGACGAGCCGAGATGGCGGATCCGGACGACGTACGACGGGCCCCAGACGCATGCAGAAGGAGCACGACCTGTGACTACCGCGCTGGTGGACGACCTCGACGTCTGCGTCGCCGACGCAGTCCTGGCGCTGGCGACCGTCGAGGACCGCGACTGGCACATCCCGGCGACCGACTCGGCGTGGACGTGCTGGGAGGCGATCGAGCATGTGGCCGACGACCTGTTCGCCTACGCCGGGCAGGTCCTCGCGCCCGGACCCTCGCCCGACGACTACGTGCCCTTCGTCTGGAGCGCCTCCCGGCCGGGCGGCCCCGAGGTCACCATCAGCGCCCAGCCGGACAAGGGCAACACTGGCCTGATACGGGTGCTCGGCACCTGCGGCGCCATGCTGTCCACGGCGGCGAGGAGCGCCTCGAGCGACCACCGCGCGTTTCATCCCTACGGCGTTTCCGACCCCGCGGGGTTCGCCGCGATGGGGTCGGTCGAGACGTGGGTGCACATGTACGACGTCTCCGCGCCGCTCGGGTTCGCGTGGTCACCGCCGACGGACGCCGTACGACGGGCGCTCGACCGTCTCTTCCCTGACGTGCCGACTGACGAGGACCCCTGGCAGACCCTGCTCTGGGCGACAGGCCGGACACCCCTCGGCGACCGGGCGCGCCGCGACCACTGGCGCTGGGACAGCACCGTCCGCCCCGTCCGACGCGTCAGCCCGATGTGAGTCGCGGACGGCTGTGACACGCGAAGACCGTCCGGGACTCACATCCCGGCGAGCCGGCCCTCAGCTGAAGTCGGGACCCTTCTCACGAGAGCGCTTGAGCTCGTAGAAGCCAGGCGTGCCCGCCACGAGCAGAACGCCGTCCCACAGCTTCCCCGCGGCCTCACCCTTCGGGGCGGGCGTGACGACGGGCCCGAAGAAGGCGACCCCCTCCACGCTGATGACCGGGGTGCCGACCTCCTGGCCGACCTGGTCCATGCCCATGTGGTGGGACTTGCGGACCTCGTCGTCGTAGGTGGGGTCGTCCATCGCGTCCGCGAGGGACGGTGGAAGCCCGACTTCCTCGAGCGACTCCTCGATGAGCCTCCGGTCGATCTTGCGCTCCTCGAGGTGGATGCGGTTGCCCATCGCGGTGTAGAGCGGGAGCAGCACCTCGTCGCCCTCGGCCTGGGCGGCGGCGATGGCGACGCGAACCGGTCCCCAGGCAGGCCGCAGCATCTCGCGGTAGTCCTCGGGGATGTCCTTGTCCTCGTTGAGGTAGGCCAGGCTCATCACGTGGAAGGACGGCGCGATCCGGCGCACCTTCGCGACCTCGAGCAGCCAGCGCGATGTCATCCAGGCCCAGGGGCAGAGCGGGTCGAACCAGAAGTCGACAGGGGTGCGGTCAGTCGTCTCGGTCGTCTCTGCGACCACGAGGGCCTCCTCGGCAAATAGTTGAACGTTCTCCTACTACACAACTCGGTAAACGATTGCCTTGTTCCCCGCGGCGGGTGAAAGGATGCCCGCATGCCTGGAACCAACCTGACTAGGGATGAGGCGCGGGCTCGCGCCGAGATCCTCGACGTCGAGTCCTACACCGTGGATCTCGACCTCACGACGTCCGACACCACCTTCGGCTCGACGACCGTGATCCGGTTCTCGTGCTCGCAGCCGGGTGCGTCCACCTTCGCCGACCTCGTGGGCGCGACGATCCACGAGCTCTCGCTCAACGGAGAGCCGCTCGACCCCGCCGCGGTGTACGGCGACAGCCGCATCAAGCTCGAGAACCTCGCCGCCGAGAACGAGCTCCGCGTCGTCGCCGACTGCGCCTACAGCCGCACCGGCGAGGGTCTGCACCGGTTCGTCGACCCGGCGGACGACCGCGTGTACACCTACACGCAGTTCGAGGTCCCCGATGCCAGGCGTGTCTACACGACGTTCGAGCAGCCCGACCTCAAGGCCACGTTCACGTTCACGGTCACCGCCCCGGAGAGCTGGAAGGTCGTCTCGAACGCCGCCACACCGCAGCCGGTCCCGAGCGGTGACGGCAAGGCGACCTGGAGCTTCCCGACCACCGAGAAGATGTCGACCTACATCACCGCGATCGTCGCCGGTGAGTACCACGAGGTCCTCGACTCCTACTCCGGCAAGCACGGCGACATCCCGCTGGGCCACTACTGCCGCCAGTCGATGAAGGAGTACCTCGACATCGACGAGCTGCTCGAGGTCACCCAGCAGGGCTTCGCGTTCTTCGAGGAGGCCTTCGACTTCCCCTACCCCTTCGGCAAGTACGACCAGCTCTACGTGCCGGAGTACAACATGGGCGCGATGGAGAACGCCGGCTGCGTGACCTTCCGCGACGAGTACCTCCCGCGCAGCCGCCAGGTCCGCTCCTTCTACGAGCAGCGCGCCAACACGATCCTCCACGAGATGGCGCACATGTGGTTCGGCGACCTCGTGACGATGCGTTGGTGGGACGACCTCTGGCTCAACGAGTCGTTCGCCGAGTGGGCCTCGCACCACGCCTCGGTGCAGGCGACCAAGTACGTCGAGGCCTGGACCGGGTTCACCAACGCCCGCAAGAACTGGGCCTACCGGCAGGACCAGCTCCCCTCGACCCACCCGATCGCGGCGGACAACTACGACCTCGAGGCCGTCGAGGTCAACTTCGACGGCATCACCTACGCCAAGGGCGCCTCCTCGCTGAAGCAGCTCGTGGCCTGGGTCGGCGAGGAGCAGTTCCTGACCGGCCTCCGCGCGTACTTCAAGGCTCACGCCTTCGGCAACAGCGAGCTCACCGACCTGCTGGGCGCTCTCGAGCAGGCCTCTGGCCGCGAGCTCGCCTCGTGGGCACAGGAGTGGCTCCAGACCTCCGGCGTGAACACCTTGGCCGCCGACTTCGAGGTCGACGACGAAGGACTCTTCACCTCGTTCGCCGTGAAGCAGTCCGCACACCCCGACTTCCCCACGCTCCGCCGTCACCGCATCGGCATCGGCCTCTACGACCGCCAGGACAGCCGGCTCGTCCGTCGTACGTCGATCGAGACCGACGTCGCGGGCGCGCACACCGAGGTATCCGACCTGGTCGGCCAGCAGCAGCCGGACCTCGTGCTGCTCAACGAGGGCGACCTGACCTACGCGAAGATCCGGCTCGACGAGCGCTCGCTCGCGACGCTGGTCGAGGGCATCGCCACTCTCGACGACTCGCTCGCGCGCGCCCTGTGCTGGGGAGCTGCCTGGGACATGACTCGCGACGCGGAGATGTCGGCCACCGACTTCGTCACGCTGGTTCTACGCGGCATCGGCACCGAGACCGACCTCATGGCGGTCAGCCGCCTGCCGATCTACACCCAGCAGGCCGTGGACAGCTACTCCGCCCCGGCCACGCGCGACCAGCTCGCCGACACCTGGGAGCAGGGGCTGCTCGGCCTCCTCGAGCAGGCGGAGGCGGGAAGCGACCACCAGCTCGCCTTCGCCCGCGCCTACGCCGCGGCCGCACGCAGCGACGAGGCGCTCGACAGGCTGGCCGGGATGCTCGACGGCAGCGTGGCGCACGAGGGACTCGCCGTCGACACGGACCTGCGCTGGACGCTGCTGAGGGCGCTCTCCGCCCGCGGCCGCGCCGGAGCGGACCGCATCGGTGAGGAGCTCGCCCGCGACAACACGATCTCCGGGCAGGAGCGGGCCGCGGCCACCCTGGCGGTGCGTCCCACCGCCGAGGCCAAGGAGCAGGCCTGGAACGACGCGGTCGTCCGCGACGACGTCCCGAACGAGACCCAGCGCAACATCGCGCTCGCGTTCAACGTCTCCGGCCAGGACGAGGTGCTCCGGCCCTACCTGGCGCGCTACCTCGAGGTGGCGTCGACGATCTGGGAGCAGAAGGGCACCCAGCGGGCCTCCACGATGTTGGAGTACATGTTCCCGAGGACCCTGACCGACTCCGAGACCCTCGACACCCTCGACGCGTGGCTGGAGTCCTCGGACGCGAACCCGGCCGCGAAGCGCTACGTGCGGGAGGGACGCGCGGACATCGCCCGGGCGCTCGCCGCGCAGGCCAAGGACGCCGGCTGACCGTCGTACCACCGTGGACGGGTCCAGACCGGACCAGACACGAGAAGGGCCGCCACCCTCGCGGGTGGCGGCCCTTCTGCGTTCTGTCGGGGAGGCGGTCGGGTCAGCCGTCCGCGTGGAGCATCCGGGGCCTGCGGGCGTGCTCCGCGAGCATCATCACACCTCGTGTGATCCCGCCCACGAGGTCACCGGCCTCGAACGCGCTCTGCATGGTGACAGCGGCGAGCTGGACCTCGCCGTCCTCGAGGTCGCGGCGGACCTCCGACCCGGTGACGATCTCGAGAGCCCGCGCCACGGGGTCGACCATCACGAGGATCGACCGCTCCGGCGCGGTCAGTGCGGCGTGGAGACGCTCGGCGAAGGGCCTGGACTCCCCTTCCGAGGCGCCCACGAAGACGGAGAACTCGTAGCGGGAGACGGTCTCGGCGTCACGGATGGCCTTGTCGACGTCGTAGCGCTCTCGCGAGGTGAACGCGTCACCAGCGGGCACTTGCGCCACCCCGCTCGCCCTCACCGGGCTCTGCCTTGTCGGTGGCCTCGACGCCGTCCTTCGGGCCGCCGAACCACTCCTTCTCCTCGCGCCACGCCTCGCTCGAACCGCGCTTGTTGCCGCCGACCAGCGCAGGCACGGTGGCCAGGACGCTGATCACCACCGCCAGCCCGAGCGGGATGAGCACCAGGATCAGCAGGAACTCGAAACCGCTCACGGAGTCGGCTGCCGGCCAGGCCTCCGGCGGGGCGGCGAAGGCCGGCGCGGAGACCAGCGGGAGCAGGAGCGCCGGGGTCAGGACGAGGGCGCGGACAGAGCGTCGCACGACGCGCGCATTGAGGTCAGACATCACGGAGTCAAGGGTACCTAACTGCGTTTTGCCCACTCCGACCCATCTCGTAACCTTGCAACACATGAACCTCTTCGAGAACGAACAGGTCTGCTCTGCCCTGAACAGCGACTCCTGCGACCTCATCTACAAGTGGACGGGGAACGAGTTCGCGGCGGTGGCCGGAGCCTGGGTGATCGGCAAGCCGCTCGCCGTCCTCGGCCTCTTCCTCATGGGCGTCATCGCCCGCTGGCTGCTGCACAAGGTGATCGACCGACTCACCAACCGGGCAGCGACGGGTGTCGTTCCTCACTCCTTCAGCCACGGGCGGCTGGGGCGCTCGGAGAAGGGCGTCGCCACCGGATCCCCCGCAGCGGCGCGCCGTGAGCAGCGCGCGCGGACCATGGGTTCGCTGCTCAAGAGCATCGTCACCGCCGTGGTCTTCTCCATGGTCGCGATCATGGCGCTCTCAGAGATCGGCGTGGACGTCGCGCCGCTGATCGCGAGCGCCGGGATCATCGGTTTGGCCCTCGGTTTCGGTGCGCAGTCCCTCGTGCAGGACTTCCTCTCCGGCATCTTCATGATCCTCGAGGACCAGTACGGCGTGGGTGACGTGATCGACGCGGGCGAGGCCTCCGGGACCGTCGAGGCGGTCTCCCTACGTGTCACGCGCCTGCGCGATGTAGACGGCACCGTCTGGTACGTCCGCAACGGCGAGATCCTGCGCATCGGCAACATGAGCCAGAACTGGGCGCGCACCGTGCTCGACATCCGCGTCGCCTACTCCGAGGACCTCTACCGCGTCCAGGACCTGCTCAAGGAGATCGCCCACGACGTGTGGGACGACGAGGACTTCAAGGGGAAGATCATCGAGGAGCCCGAGGTGTGGGGCGTGCAGTCCCTCGACCCGGAGTTCGTCACGGTCCGCGTCACCCTCAAGACCGCGCCGCTCGAGCAGTGGGAGGTCGCCCGCGAGATGCGCGAGCGCATCAAGGCACGCTTCGACCACGAGGGCATCGAGATCCCGCTGCCGCAGCGCGTCGTCTGGCACCGGGAGGCCCCTGCGCCCGCCGAGCAGACGGCGGAGAGCACGTCGAGCGCCAACGGCACGACCCACGACGCGAAGGTCACCTGACGCGCCGGGCCGAGCTCGCGTCACCGTCCGGAAGACAGTCGAGCCGCCGCACCCGACCCGTGCGAACGGGCAGGTGCGGCGGCTCGATGATCGTGGTCGAGCGCCGACGAAGGTCAGGCCAGCGAGGCGTCCAGCGTGACCGTCGTGCCGGTGAGCGCCTTCGACACCGGGCAGTTCTGCTTGGCGCCCTCCGCCGCGGCATGGAAGTCCTCGGCACTCATGCCCTCGACCCTGCCGACCACGGTGATGTGCACACCGGTGATGCCCTCCCCCGGCTGGAAGGTCACGTCGGCCTTGGTGTCGAGCGAGGTCGGAGGCGTGCCTTGCTTGGCGAGCGCACCGGACAGCGCCATGGAGAAGCACGACGAGTGCGCCGCCGCGATGAGCTCCTCCGGGCTGGTCTTGCCGTTCGGCTCCTCCGCACGGGCGGGCCAGGAGACGTCGTACGTCCCGAGTCCGGAGGACTCCATGGTGACCTTGCCGGCTCCCTCCAAGAGCGAGCCTTCCCAGCGGGTGGTGGCGGTGCGGGTCGTGGCCATACAAGCTCCTTCAGCTGTCGATGATCCATGGCAGTTCGCCGGCGCGGCGTGGCGCCGCGATTACCCGACTCTTGCCCGTAAGGGGACAATAGACAAGTGACCATCCAGGACGAGAACACGGCTCAGACGTTCTACGACGAGATCGGCGGCATGCCCACGATCCGCAAGATCGTCGACCGCTTCTACGAAGGAGTGGCCACCGACGAGGTGCTCCGGCCGTTGTACCCGGAGGCGGACCTGGCTCCGGCCGCCGAACGCTTCACCCTGTTCCTGGCGCAGTACTGGGGCGGTCCCACGACGTACTCCGACAACCGCGGCCACCCGCGGCTGCGCATGCGACACGCGCCTTTCGCCGTCACGCCGACCGCGCGTGACCACTGGCTGCGTCACTTCCGGGCCGGCCTCGACGCCGCGAACCTGACCCCGGAGCAGGACGCGAAGTTCTGGGACTACGTCACCCACGCTGCCCAGTTCATGGTCAACTCCTTCGACGAGTAGCAGGAGCCTCCGGGTCCCGCAAGATTCATCGCGTGGTCATTCGGGGCCCTTGCGAACGGCCCGCGCCGTCGGCAATGGTGTCGAGGTGACCCAAGCCACGTCGAACACGAGGCCCATCCCCCGGCAGGAGGATGCCGAGGCCTACGTCGCGATCGTGTGCTTCAAGCACGGTCCACCCCAACGCGTCGGGGTCGAGCTCGAGTGGACGGTTCACCACCGCGACGACGAGAACCGCCCGCTCGACCCCCGTCTCCTGGCCTCGGCCCTCGGCCACCACGCACCGGCCACAGTCGCTCCCGAGAGCACCCACCACCCTCTCCCCGAGGGCTCCCTGGTCACCGTCGAGCCCGGCGGCCAGGTCGAGATCTCGAGCCTCCCGAGCCCCGACGTCGGCTCTCTCGTGAACGACGTCGAGAGCGACGTCGCGGCCCTCGACAGGCTGCTCGAGCCTGCCGGCCTCGTCAGGGGGAATGCGGGGATCGACCCGCACCGACCGCCCCACCGCCTGCTCGACGTGCCGCGCTACTCGGCCATGCAGGACTTCTTCGACGGTCGCGGGCCCTGGGGCTCCTCGATGATGTGCAGCACCGCGAGCACACAGGTGTGCCTCGACGCCGGCGAGGAAGGCGACCTCCGGCTTCGCTTCCAGGCTCTCCACAGCGTCGGCCCGACACTCGTCGCCCTGTTCGCCAACTCCCCGGTCGTCCGCGGCGCGCGCACCGGCTGGGCCTCGAACCGGCTGCGGGCCACGCTCGGCACCTGCCCGCCGTTCACGCACCCGCTCCGCAGCGACGCCGACCCGGTCAGCTCGTGGGTCGACCGCGTGATGGCCGCGCCGGTGATGTGTGTACGACGGTCGCGCGGTGACTGGGCCCCCCGCCACCCCATGTCGTTCGCCGCGTGGGTCGCGGGCGCGGGAGATGCCCCGCCGACCTACGACGACCTCGACTACCACCTGAGCACCCTCTTCCCGCCGGTCCGCCCCCGGGGCTACGTCGAGGTGCGCTACCTCGACGCGCAGCCGGACGAGCGATGGCACCACCCGCTCATCCTGCTGTCCGCCCTCCTGTCCTCCAGCGCGGTCGCCGACCAGGCCTGTGAGCTGACCGAGCACTGCGCGGACTGGTGGCTCACGGCCGCGAGGCGAGGCCTGGAGGACGACGTGCTTCGTCGCGCGGCAGCCGACCTGGTCCGGCTCGCAGCGGACCACCTGGACCCGACCGTCCCCGCCGGCGTCGCCGGGGAGGTCATGGAGCAGCTGGACCGCCGCACCGCCACCGCTGCAGCAAGGAGGCAACCCGTATGAGCACCTTCCAGCAGGAGCGACCCCCCTCCGACCTCGGCGTCGAGGAGCTGCGCGCGCTTGCCGCCGAGCATCTCGAGCGCGCCCGCGCGCGCAGCACCGCGCTCACCGACGCGGTGGACGACGACGACCTCACCCGTCAGCACTCCCCGCTGATGTCGCCTCTGGTCTGGGACCTCGCCCACGTCGGCAACCAGGAGGAGCTCTGGCTGGTGCGCGACGTGGGCGGTCGTGACCCGGTCCGGAGCGACATCGACGACCTGTACGACGCGTTCAAGCACGGTCGTGCCTCCCGCCCGGCGCTGCCGCTGCTCGGTCCGGCCGAGGCCCGGGCCTACGTCCGCGAGGTCCGCGACAAGGTGCTCGACGTGCTCGACGCCACCGCCTTGGAGGGCAGGCCCCTCGTGCGGGACGGGTTCGCGTTCGGCATGGTCGTGCAGCACGAGCAGCAGCACGACGAGACGATGCTCGCCACCCACCAGCTCCGGGCCGGCGCCCCCGTCCTGCAGGCGGAGGAGCCTCCGCCGGCCCGCGCCCCCCTCCCCTCACGCGAGGTGCTCGTCCCCGCCGGGGAGTTCACGATGGGCACGTCGGTGGAGCCTTGGGCGCTCGACAACGAGCGTCCCGCCCATCCGGCGTACACGGAGGCGTTCTTCATCGACACCGCGCCGGTGACCTACGGCGACTACCTCCGCTTCGTCGAGGCCGGGGGCTACGCCGAGGAGCGCTGGTGGTCCACCGCCGGCCGGCGCCACGTCCAGGAGGCGGGGCTCGAGGCGCCGCAGTTCCTCACCCGCGACGGCGACCGGTGGCTGCGACGGCGTTTCGGGGCGCTCGAGCCGGTCCGCGAGGACGAGCCGGTGACCCACGTGTGCTTCTACGAGGCCGAGGCCTACGCGGCGCTGGGCGGGCAAGCGGCTGCCCGACCGAGACCGAGTGGGAGAAGGCGGCGCGGTGGGACCCCGAGACAGGTCGCTCCCGTCGGTACCCCTGGGGTGACGAGGACCCGGGACCCGAGCACGCCAACCTCGGCCAGCGGCATCTGCGCGCGGCACCTGTCGGCGCCTACCCGGCCGGAGCCTCTCCGCTCGGCGTGCACCAGCTGATCGGCGACGTGTGGGAGTGGACCGCGAGCGACTTCACGCCGTACCCGGGCTTCGCGGTCTTCCCCTACCCGGAGTACTCCGCGGTCTTCTTCGGCGCCGACTACAAGGTGCTGCGCGGCGGGTCCTTCGGCACCGACGCGGTCGCCTGCCGCGGCACGTTCCGCAACTGGGACTTCCCGATCCGGCGCCAGATCTTCTCCGGCTTCCGGTGCGCGCGGGACGCGACCGCCGAGGAGCTGGGCTGAGATGTGCCGCCACCTCGCCTACTTCGGCCCGCCCGTCTCCGTGGCCGAGCTCCTGCTCGCCCCGGAGCACTCCCTCCTGGAGCAGACCTGGGCCCCCGCGGACATGCGCGGCAGCGGCTCGGTCAACGCCGACGGGTTCGGGTTCGGCTGGTACGACGGCGCCGGGCGAGGCCCGTCGCTACCGTCGTGCCGTCCCGATGTGGGCCGACGGCTCCCTGCCCGATCTCGCCGCTGCCATCAGTACGACGACCCTGGTGGCCGCCGCGCGCAACGGCACGACCGGCATGCCCGTGACCGAGACCGCGTGCGCACCCTTCCGGCACGACCGCTGGCTCTTCAGCCACAACGGCGTCGTCACGGGCTGGCCGGAGTCGGTCGAGGGCCTCGCTCGAGCCCTCCCCGTCGGGGACCTGATGCGGCTGGAGGCGCCCACGGACAGCGCCCTGCTCTGGGCGCTCGCGCTCCGGCGGCTGCTCGACGGTGAGCCGGCGGAAGAGGTCGTGGAGGGGCTCACCACCGAGGTCGCGCGGGCCGCACCGGGCTCGCGGCTGAACCTGCTGCTCTCAGACGGTACGACGGCCGTGGCCTCCACGTGGGGACACAGCCTCTCGGTCCTCGAGGCTCCCGACCACGTCCTGGTCAGCTCCGAGCCGTTCGGGGGCGCGGACGGCTGGCAGCCCGTACCGGACCGACATCTGGTCGTGGCCGACGCCCACGGCATCAAGACCCGACCGCTCGCCTGACCGACCCGGCCGCCGCCGACCTGAAGGGACGCACCACCCATGACCACCTCCATCACAGGACCCACCGTCGACGTACGCCTCACCCCCGACCACGCCGGCCGGGCGCTGCGCCACGACGTCCTCACCGGCCTGGGCGCGGACCTCAAGTGGCTGCCACCGAAGTGGTTCTACGACGCGAGGGGCAGTGAGCTCTTCGAGGAGATCACGCGGCTGCCGGAGTACTACCCGACGCGCGCCGAGCGCGAGATCCTCCTCGACCGCGCCGCCGAGCTCGCCGAGCGGACCTGTGCACGGAGCCTGGTCGAGCTCGGCTCCGGCTCCTCGGAGAAGACCCGGTTGCTGCTCGACAGTCTCCGCGCCAACGGCACGCTGCGGGAGCTCGTGCCGCTCGACGTGTCCGAGACGGCGCTGCGCGAGGCCGTGGCGGCGATCGTCGCCGACTACCCCGGACTCGTGGTGCACGGCGTGGTCGGCGACTTCACCGAGCAGCTCGCCGGGCTGCCCGGAGAGTCGCCCCGGCTGGTGGCGTTCCTCGGCGGCACGATCGGCAACCTGCTTCCTGACGAACGGCACGAGTTCCTGACCAGCGTCCGTGGAGTGCTGGATCCCGGTGGGTGGCTGCTGCTCGGCACGGACCTCGTCAAGGACCCCGAGACGCTCGTGCGCGCCTACGACGACGCAGCCGGAGTGACCGCGGAGTTCAACCTCAACGTGCTGGAGGTCCTGAACCGCGAGCTCGACGCCACCTTCCCGGTCGAGGCGTTCGAGCACGTTGCGCTCTGGGACGACGAGAACGAGTGGATCGAGATGCGCCTGCGGGCCTCGCGGCTGATGCGGGTGGAGATCCCGGGAGTTGACCTCGTGGTCGACCTGGCCGAGGGCGAGGAGATCCGCACCGAGATCTCGGCGAAGTTCCGCCGCGAGGGTGTCGAGCGGGAGCTGGCGGCGGCAGGGCTCGAGCTGGACCGTTGGTGGACCGATTCCGAGGGCAGGTTCGCGCTCTCGCTTGCCCGCGCCGTCTGAGTCGCCGGCGCTTCCTGCGGCCGAAGTCGTGGGCGGTGGCGTGCCGCCCAGCTGACGCCGGAGCGCTCAGCCTTCGCGGACGGCCTCGAGCCGTTCGCGCTCGGCTGTGCTGAGCGGCCTCGCCTTCTGGGTCTTCAGGTCGAAGGTCACCATGGCCGCCTCCGCGCGTGAGAGCAGGGTGTCGCCGTCCTTGATCTCCGCCCTGATGTCGAAGGAGGAGTTCCCCACCCGGTCGACCCAGGACTCGACGGCGTACGGCTCGCTGCGGAAGAGGATCGGACGTTTGTAGTCCACGTTCAGCCGGGCCACGACGACGGCGAATCGGCCTTCGCCCTCGTCACGCCCCATGGAGGTGAGGAAGGCGAGCCTGGCCTCCTGGTAGTACTCGAAGTACTTCACGTTGTTGACGTGGCCGTAGACGTCGACGTCGGAGAATCGCGTGTGCAGGGGGAAAACGTGCCTCGTCACAGTGCGCCTCTCCGTCGCCGCTAGTCCCTACCGACTCCTTGCCACCCGAGCATAGGAGCGGGGCCACGGGCTCCGGTGCCGGGGCCACCGACAGCCGCGGTCAGAGCGCACCGCACCTCGGCTTCACGAAGTCCTCGTCCATGAGGCGCAGCCGGGTCGAGTCGACGTTCCAGGTGACCAGGGTGCTGCCGTCGGCAAGCGCGAGCTCCGGGTGCCCCTTCGCCTGGTAGGTCCACTGCTCCGAGCTGCTCGGCGCGGGGAGGGTGCCGGTGATCGAGAAGGGGCCCGCCGGCCCTCTGGCGGCCATCTCGATGATGCGGTTGCCGGCAGCGTCCGCCTCCTTGGAGACGACGAGCCAGGTGTCACCGACCTTGTCCACGGAGAAGTTGGAGGAGAACCGGCTCGTCTCGGCGATCTCGATCGGCCTGGCCAGGAACTGGGAGGTGACCCAGCTGCTGCCTGTCCAGTACCGCCAGGTGCCGAGGTCGACCAGCTCACCCGCCGGCGCGCGCGCTAGGTAGACGTCGCGCCCGAAGATCCACGGGTCCTCGCGACGCCGCTGCCCGTACACGTACACGTAGCCGCCGTCGCTGACCGCCGCGGTGCCCCACTGGATGCCGATGTCCTCGGGTTCGCTGCTGACGTTCCGCATGCCGGCGTACATCGGGTAGCCGCGCTCGTCGAAGGTGAACGTCGCCAGGGCCACGCCCTTGTTCACGAAGCCGCGAGGCCTGCCGTCGTGTGCCACGCGCCCGAGGAAGACCCGCAGGAGGCCACCGTCCACGACACCGTCGGTCGGCCAGTAGAAGTCCCCGTCGCTGTCGTTCGGGATCGCCTGTCCCCCGGTGGTCGAGGTCAGCCGGGTGCCCTCCTGGACGAGGACCGAGTTGTGGATGAAGGGGCGCCGCTCACGACGGGTGTCGCCGAAGAGCCAGACGATCTTGCCGTCGGGGAGGGCGACCGTCACGTTGCCGTCCGCCGCGCGCCATGAGGTGTCGCTCTTGTCGTCGAACATCCGCTGACACGCCTCGACGGTGTCGATCGGCGAGACAGGGCTGCTCGACTCCTCCCCCGGTGACTGTTCCGGTGTCCCCGCTCCCTGACTCGGCTCCTGCGCCGCCTGCTCGCTCTCGGGTGGCGAAACATCGGACCCCGGGGTGAACCACCCCGACGAGACCGCCACGAACGACAGACCCACGGCCAGGACCGCGATCCATCCCAGCAGGCCCGTACGTCGCCCGGCCGTGCTCATCCGGGCCCCGGTTCCGCGCGCGGCCGAGGCGCCCGAAACGGCCGCCCCTGGGCACCTGCCTCCAAGACCTCCGCGCCTCCCCTCGCCGTCAAGCCCCCGCACCGCCTGCCGCCAGGCTAGGGGCTGACCGGCGGGGCTGTCCGACCGTTGGTGCAGACCTCAGCCGCGGGGCCGGGAGGAACCGGGCATCCCGCCCTCCGGCCAGAGCTCACGCCCCTGGAGACGGCCGGCAGGTCGCCTCAGGCCGGGTCGGGGGCCGGCTCCAGGAACCCCTCGAGGACCGCCCGTTCCTCCGGCCGGAGCCGGCGCGGGCGCTCGTGGGCGAAGACGAACGGCGTCAGCACCGACGTCGCCCGGGTGTAGACCTTGCGACCGCCGTCGGAGAGCTCGTCGAGGATCTCGTAGGCCATCGTGAACGTGGCGGCCTTGATGTCGGTGATCCAGGTCTCGATCCGGACCGGCTCGAACCGGAAGACCAGCGGCGCCACGAACTCAACCTCGTGGCGCACCACGACGACACCCTCCGCGAGGTCCTCGCCGCCCGAGGTAGGGGCGTGGACCGCGAACATGTCGACCCGCGCCTCCTGGAGGTAGTCGACGTAGGTCACGTTGTTGACGTGCCCGAGGGAGTCCATGTCGGCCCAGCGCAGCGGGCAGTGGTAGACGTGGCGCACGAGCCCGATCCTGCCAGAGCCGCCCTGCGTGGGGCCGCGGGGGCACAGCGCGTGGCCCGGGCGGCGGTACGGCACCGGTCCGATCCCCGGCGGGCGGCCACGGCCGTCGTACGCCGGGGGCGGTGTGGCCTCTCGCACATCCCGCACTCCTGGAATCCGTTCTAGGCTGTCGAGGTGCCGGCAACTGTCCCCGCTGCCGGCCCCAAGACCCAAGAAGATCGGAGTCCCTCCATGCCCGAGGCAGTGATCGTTTCCGCGACCCGCTCCCCCATCGGTCGCGCGAACAAGGGTTCGCTCAAGGACATGCGTCCCGACGACCTGACGGCCGCGATGATCCGTGCGGCCCTGGACAAGATCCCCGAGCTCGACCCGAAGGACATCGACGACCTGTACCTCGGCTGCGGTCTCCCCGGCGGCGAGATGGGCTTCAACATGGGCCGGATCGTCGCGGTGCTCCTCGGCTACGACCACCTTCCTGGTGCCACGATCACCCGCTACTGCTCCTCGAGCGTGCAGACCACGCGCATGGCCTTCCACGCGATCAAGGCCGGTGAGGGCGACGTGTTCATCTCGGCCGGTGTGGAGACCGTGTCGCGGTTCAAGAAGGGGACCTCCGACCACCTGCCCGACACCCAGAACCCGATCTTCGCCGATGCCGTCGACCGCACCGCGGAGATGGCCAAGGGCGGCCAGGACTGGCACGACCCCCGACAGGACGGGACGGTCCCGGACGCCTATATCGCGATGGGCCAGACCGCCGAGAACGTCGCGAAGCTCCGCGGCCTCTCCCGCCGGGAGCTCGACGAGTTCGGTGTCCGCAGCCAGAACCTCGCCGAGAAGGCGATCGCCGACGGGTTCTGGGCCAACGAGATCACGCCCGTCACCCTCCCGGACGGCACCGTCGCCAGCACCGACGACGGCCCGCGCGCAGGGGTGACCCTTGAGGCCGTGTCGCAGCTGGACCCGGTGTTCCGCCCCGACGGCGTCGTGACGGCCGGCAACTGCTGCCCCCTGAACGACGGCGCCGCCGCCGTGGTGATCATGTCCGACACGAAGGCGAAGGAGCTCGGGCTCACCCCGCTCGCCCGGATCGTGTCCACCGGCGTGACCGGCCTCTCGCCGGAGATCATGGGCCTCGGCCCGGTCGAGGCGTCCAAGCAGGCTCTCGCGCGGGCGAACATGACCATCGACGACATCGACCTCGTGGAGATCAACGAGGCGTTCGCGGCCCAGGTCGTCCCGTCGTACCAGGACCTCGGCATCGACATCGACAAGCTGAACGTCAACGGCGGCGCGATCGCCGTGGGCCACCCCTTCGGCATGACCGGCGCCCGGTTGCAGAACACGATGCTGAACTCCCTGAGGACCCACGACAAGCAGACCGGCCTCATCACCATGTGCGTGGGCGGCGGGCAGGGCATGGCCCTCATCCTCGAGCGGATGAGCTGACCGCTCGCCGAGCAGCACGAAGGCCCCCCGGTGCGAAGCCGGGGGGCCTTCGGCCTGAAGGTGACGGGTGCTCACCAGTGGGCGAAGGTGGCTCTGAGGATGCCGTTGCCTGCCCGCACGGTCTTGAACCGCTTGCCCGGCTGCGAGGGATACTCGATGGTGACCGACGCGCCCTCGAAGTTCGCGTTGTACCAGCTGGTCAGGGTCGGGCGAGACCTTGCCGGGCGGGGTGCCCACCGACACCTCCCTGACTCCCATCCCCAGGTACCTCGCCAGCCGACGCACGTAGCGTGGCGCCTTGGCGGTTCGCGCGACGGTGCCGAGGGGCTGGTGGATGCTCGCGACGAACTTCGGCCGGACCTCCGTGAGGAACCTCTGCATCGCCCGAGTCTCCGGCTCCGACGCCGGTCTCGGCCCCGGGTAGTAGCTGTCGCGCGGGCCGGGCGCCCACCCGGTCGTGGGCCAGTTCCGGTTGAGGTCGACGCCCCGGGCGTTGCGTCGGGTGCCGATCGCGGCACCGTCGGGGTTCAAGGTGGGGACCACCCACAGGTCGACGTCACTGTCCACGGGCAGGCTTTCGCGTAGGTAGCGCGCCGTGACCCTTCCCGCGGGCTCGTTGCCGTGCATCTGGCCGAGCACCACCACCTTCCGCTTCGCATCAGGGTTGCCCTTTCGGAAGGCGACGATCGGGCGGCCTTGCGCCGAGTAACCGATCACCCGGCGCTCGACGACCTTCTTCGCGCGCGCCAGCGAGTAGCCGTGGCTGGCGTCAGGCACCGTTTGAGGGGAGCCGAGTGCCGGGGCAGCGAAGGCGACTGCGAGTGCGGCGGCACAGATCGCGGCGGAGACACCGGGATGATGGCGCATGTGGGGTCCTTGGGGTCGGAGCGGTGGCGCCCGGCTCCTAGGACGCCGGTGCCCCACAGCGGACAACGAGCACAAGCGACAGAGAACCACGATGTTCGGCGCGAAGCCTCCAGATCGGCCAAAAAGGTGAGGGGCTCCCATCCGGCTGGATGGGAGCCCCTTCGTCAACTGTCACCGCGCGGTACGGCGAGCCGTCGCCGCTCCAGCGACCAGGAGTCACTGGTCCTGCTGGAGGACCGCCTGTGCCGAGATGGTGATGTCGATCTTGTCGCCGACGAGCAGGCGACCGCCGTCCATGGGGATGTTGAAGTCCACGCCCCACTCCTTGCGGGAGATCTGGGCGGTGCCCTCGAAGCCGGCGCGGGTGCCGCCCCACGGGTCGGTGTCGGTGCCGAAGTACTCGACGTCGAGGACGACCGGCTTGGTCACTCCCTTGATGGTGAGGTCACCGGTGACGAGGAGGCCCTTGCCGCCCTCCTCCACCTTCGTGCTCGTGAAGGTCATCGGGCCGGACTTCTCGACGTCGAAGAAGTCAGCCGAGCGCAGGTGGGCGTCGCGGTTGGCGTCGCGCGTGTTGATCGAGTTGAGGTCGACCGTCGCGGTCGCCGAGGGCTGCTCGCCGGTGACGACCTGGCCCTCGAACTTCTCGAAGAGGCCGCGGACCTTGCTCATCAGGTGGCGGGCGGTGAACCCGATCTCGGAGTGGCTCGGGTCGATGGTCCAGGTGCCGGCCTGGATGCCGAGGGTGCTGTGCACGTCAACAGTCATGGGATTTGCTCCTTCAGGGAAGTAGTTGCGTTTTCAACTTCTGAGAAGACTCTAACAGCCTTTCATTGAACCTTCAACCATGGCATCGGTAGGATTGTTCCCATGACCTCGAACGCGACCGAGACGAAGTGGCTCGACAGCGCCCAACAGCGCACCTGGCGCGCCTACCTCGTGGGCACGACGCTGCTGATGGACCGTCTAGACCGCGACCTTCGTGAGCAGCACGACCTCTCGGTGCCGGAGTACGAGATCCTCGTGCGGCTGTCGGAGGCCGAGGACCACCGGATGCGGATGGCGGTGCTCGCCGACTCCGTCAGCCACTCGCGCAGCCGGGTCACGCACACGATCGCCCGGATGGAGAAGGACGGACTGGTCACCCGCAGCGCTTGTGTCTCGGACGGGCGAGGCGTCGAGGCGGTCCTCACGGACAGGGGCTTCGCGCGTGCTCGAGGCAGCGGCACCCACCCACGTGGCGGGCGTGCGAGAGTTCCTCGTCGACCTCGTCGGCGAGGACGACTTCGCCGCGGTGGGCCGCGTGTTCAACGCAGTGACCGACAAGCTGATCGAGACCAACCCCGCGGCTGACATCCGCTGACGGCCCCGGAATGCCGCACCGTTGTCTGGGTACTGTGGCGTCATGGGAATGATGAGCAAAGTCGTCAAGCTGGGAATCGCCGCGAAGATCGTCGACGCGGCCCGCAAGCCGGAGAATCAGCAGAAGGCTCGTGAGGCCTACGCGAAGTTCCAGGCGAACCGCCAGAAGAAGCGCTGACCTCGGTCAGCCCGAATCACAGCACGAGGCCCCCGGCATGATCGCCGGGGGCCTCGTCGGTTGCTCTGCGGGTGGCCGTCAGTCGCGCGTGAGCTTGCGGTGCGTCACCCGGTGCGGCCGGGCAGCCTCGGCTCCGAGCCGCTCGATCTTGTTCGCTTCGTAGGCCTCGAAGTTGCCCTCGAACCAGAACCACTTGCCCTCGTCCTCGTCGTCGCCCTCCCAGGCGAGGATGTGGGTCGCGGTGCGGTCGAGGAACCACCGGTCGTGCGAGGTGATGACGGCGCACCCGGGGAACTCGAGCAGCGCGTCCTCCAACGACTGGAGGGTCTCGACGTCCAGGTCGTTGGTGGGCTCGTCGAGCATCAGCAGGTTGCCGCCCATCTTCAGCGTGAGGGCGAGGTTCAGACGGTTTCGCTCACCACCGGACAGGACGCCGGCCTTCTTCTGCTGGTCGGGGCCCTTGAAGCCGAACGAGGCGATGTAGGCACGGCTCGGCATCTCGAAGTTGGCGACCTTGATGAAGTCCAGGCCGTCGGAGACGACCTCCCAGACGTTCTTGTTCGGGTCGATGCCTCCACGGCTCTGGTCGACGTAGGAGATCTTGACGGTCTGGCCGACGTTCAGCTCGCCGCCGTCGGGCTTCTCCTCGCCGATGATCATCCGGAACAGCGTGGTCTTGCCGACGCCGTTGGGGCCGATCACACCGACGATGCCCGCGCGCGGCAGGGAGAACGACAGGTCGTGCATCAGCACGCGGTCGCCGAAGCCCTTGGTGAGGTTCTTGGCCTCGAGCACGACGTCACCGAGGCGGGGACCGGCCGGGATGTTGATCTCGGCGAGGTCGACCTTGCGGTTCCGGTCCGCCTCGGCTGCCATCTCCTCGTAGCGAGCCAGACGCGACTTGCTCTTGGCCTGGCGGGCCTTGGGGTTCGAGCGCACCCACTCGAGCTCGCGCTCGAGCATCTTGGCCCGCTTGGCGTCCTTCTGGCCCTCGATCTGCAGGCGGGACTTCTTGGTCTCGAGGTAGGTCGAGTAGTTGCCCTCGTAGGGGTGCGTCTTGCCGCGGTCGAGCTCGAGGATCCAGCTCGCGACGTTGTCGAGGAAGTACCGGTCGTGGGTGACCGCAAGGACCGCGCCCGGGTACGTCGCGAGGTGGCTCTCCAGCCACTGCACCGACTCGGCGTCGAGGTGGTTGGTGGGCTCGTCGAGGAGCAGGAGGTCGGGCTGCTGGAGCAGGAGCTTGCAGAGCGCCACGCGGCGGCGCTCACCACCGGAGAGGTTGTCCACGAGCGACTCCGGCGGCGGGCACCGCAGCGCGTCCATCGCCTGGTCGAGCCGGCTGTCGAGGTCCCACGCGTTGGCGTGGTCGAGGTCGGACTGCAGGTCCCCCATCTCGGCGAGGAGCTTGTCGTAGTCCGCGTCGGGGTCGCCGAGCTCCTCGGAGATCTTGTTGAACCGGTCCAGCTTGGCCTTGATGTCGCCCACCGCCTCCTCGACGTTCTCGAGGACGGTCTTGCCCTCCGTCAGGGGCGGCTCCTGCTGGAGCATGCCGACCGTGGCCTCGGGGTCGCGCGTCGCGTCACCGTTGGACGGCTGGTCGAGGCCCGCCATGATCTTCAGCAGGGTGGACTTCCCGGTGCCGTTCGGACCCACCACACCGATCTTGGCCCCGTGAAGGAACGACAGGGTGACGTTGTCGAGAACGACCTTGTCGCCATGGGCCTTGCGCACATTGCGCAGCGTGAACACGTACTCAGCCATGCCGCAGAGCCTACGGCGCGCGGCCCAGCCTCCTCCAATCGGCCTGCCCCGGCCGGCCCGTCTCAGGCGGCGGGCTCCGCGGCGCCCTCCTCACTGTCGCTCGGCGGTGCCACCGGGTTGCCCCAGCTGTCGAGCTGCATCAGGTTGTCGGCCTCCCGATGGATCATCTCGGCGAGCTCGTCGTGCACGTCGACCTCCTGCCGCTCCGGCTTCGTCGAGCGCAGGAAGGCGCTGGTCCCCCGGCACAGGTCGTGGCCCACGAAGTTCGCCTCCACCAGCAACGTGCTCGACATCTGGCCGTCCTCACGCTTCCAGGCCTCGCTGCGGAGCCTGCCGTGCACGATGACGGCGTCGCCCTTCTTCACCGAGTCCCGGATGTTGTCGGCGAGCGCGCGCCAGGCGGACACGGAGTACCAGGTCGTGTCGCCGTCCATCCACTGACCCTTGCGCTTGATCCGCGGCGTCGAGGCCACCCGCAGGTTGGCCACCGAGACCCCGTTGACCTCGCGATGCGTGACGTCGTTGCCCACCCAGCCGTGGAAGGTGACGTAGGTGTCGCCCATGTCTGTGCTCCTTTGCGTCGGATTGTCCGTACCGCCAAGGCTGCCGGTCCGAGCAGACACCCCCGTACCTCGATCCTCCGACCTGTGGAGGGAGCACACCTGAACAGTCCTGTGGAGGGACCCTGGCACGCCCTCTCCCACCTGCACGGGATCCGATCCTCGATCCGATGAACCCTTCGGGCGGCCACGTCGTGTGCCAACGCGGGGCAACTTTCAGGAGGAGCGATGGGTTCGACACGTCCGGCAACACGACGCCGCGTCCTCGGCTTCGTGGCGGTGAACGCACTGGCCGTGGTGCTCGCGGCATGCGGGGGCAACGGCACGTCCTCGGAGACGGCGCCGTCGCCGAGTGAGCAGTCGAAGGCGACCGGGTCCGCCGGAGCCGGGAGGACCGTGACGGTCACGGAGACGGAGTACAAGATCTCGCTGTCGAGGTCCGAGCTCACACCGGGCACCTGGACCTTCAAGGTGGTGGACGACGGCCAGACGACCCACGCCCTCGAGATCGAAGGGCCCGGCGTCGCGGACCGCGCGTCGGACACGATCTCGTCCGGCCAGTCGACGGCCCTGACCGTGACCTTGAAGAAGGGCAGCTACGAGCTCTACTGCCCGGTCGACGGGCACAAGGACCTCGGGATGAAGACCGAGATCACCGTCAGCTAGTGCGCTCGGGCAGCGCCGTTCGCGCCGGTCTGCCGGTGTCGGGCGGCGACGTCGGCCAGGTCGTCGGTGATCCGTTGCCGTGTGCCTGCACCCGCGAACGAGGCGTCCACGGCCATCATCATCAGTCCTTGGACGGCGTCGATGCTCGGCCCCAGCAGCCGCGCCGCGTGCCGGTACTCCTCGGTGAGTGTGGTGTTGAACATGGGAGGGTCGTCGGAGTTGATGGAGACACTCAACCCCGCATCGACCATCTGCCTGAGCGGGTGCTCGTCGAGAGCGGTGACGACCCGCGTGGCCACGTTGGAGGTCAGGCACACCTCAAGATGGATGCCGTGGTCTCGCAGCCGCTCCATGAGCACCGGATCCTGCACGCTGCTGGTGCCGTGGCCCACCCGGTGGGCACCGAGGCCGTCGAGCGCCTCCCAGATGTTCGCCGGGCCGGTGGCCTCCCCCGCGTGCGGCACGCTCGCGAGGCCCGCCGCCCGAGCCTGGTCGAAGTAGGGTTTGAACTGCGCTCGCGGGGTCTCCGGGCCGCCGAGCCCGAGCGCCACGAGGCCTTCGGGCTGGTGCCGCAGCGCGAGGTCGAGCGTGACGTCCGCCGGCCGCCCGACCTTGCCGGGGATGTCGAAGATCCACTGCACCTCGAGGTCGAGGTCACGCGCCGCCCGGATCCTCGCATCCTGGATCGCGTCGAGGAACGCCTCGGGCGGGATGCCCGCCTCGAGGTGTGGGTACGGGGTGACTGTGACCTCGGCGTAGCGGACGTCCTGCGCCGCAAGGTCACGGAAGACGCCCCAGGTCAGGTCCCGCACGTCCTCAGGCGTGCGCAGCAGCGAGCTCACCGCGCCGTAGACCTCGATGAAGTGTCTGAAGTCGGTGAAGGCGAAGAACTCGCGCAACGCGTCGACGTCCTGCGGCACACCCGCCTCGGGATGCCGGGCAGCGAGCTGGGCGACGGTCTCCGGTGACGCCGACCCCACGTGGTGCACGTGCAGCTCGACCTTGGGCATGTCGACGACGAAGGCGTCCACGTCGTCGGGCAGCCGCGGTTCAGGAGGCAGTGCGGTCGCGCGTTCGCCGGGGACCTCTCCCCCAGCTCCGGCAGCGTCGGTACGGCGGAGGTCCACGTCAGCCCAGGGCGGCAGCGAGACCGTCGCGGGTGCGACGGTAGGCGTCGAGCTCCGACTCGATCGGGGCGATGACGAGCTCCTCGGTCACCTCACCGATCGCCGCTCTGAGCCGCCGGTCGGCCGAACGGGCTCTCCGGGTGGCTCCGAGCGAGGTGAACAGCCGCGACAGCAGGGCGACGAGCACACCGGCGACCACGCCGACGAGCAGCATCAACGTCGGCACCGGCAGTCCGGCGACCTTCGGAGTCGTGGGCTCGGGGAGCTGGAGGTACCCCATCACGGCGAGGCCGGCCAGCCAGAGCCCTCCGGCCACCGCGGCGAAGAACAGCAGCCACTGGAGGACCCTGACGAGCTTCCACCAAGCCGGGGTCCGCGCGACGCCGAGGTCGGTGCTCCCCACCGCGCGGTCGAGCGCGTCGTTGAGGTCGTCGAGGCGGGACACCGAGGCGTGGCGCACCGCGGTCGCCCAGGGCTGGGCGAGACCCTCCGCGGCGTCGTCGGCGACGGCGCGCACCACGGTGTCGACGCGGGCCCGCTCGACCTGCGTGGCCTCCGGGATCGACGCCCGCGCGCCCGCCGTGAGCTCCTTGCCTCCCGGCCCTAGGTCGAGGTGGAGTCGCTTCAGCGGATCGGGGCGCAGCCTGGAGGCCCACTTCGTGACCGGCCACCCGGTCGCCTGCCGGCCCCTGACTCTCGTCGCCTTGTCCACGGCGTGCACAACCGTCGGCACACCGGCCGCGTCGGCGAACGCGTCGACGAGCTCGTTCTTGCGCGCCCGCGCCACGTCGCCCGGCTTCGCCGTACCGTTCTGCTCCTGCATGCGCTCGGCGACGGTCCTGACGTCCGCGAGCAGGCGCGTGCGCGTCGCCTTCTTGGCAGCGACCCGGGCGGCCAGCTCCTTCTTGAGCTCGTCGACGCCGTCACCGTGCCTGGCGGAGGTCGTGAAGACCGGCACGCCCTCGAGCCCGTCGTCCTTGAGGAGCCGTTCGAGGTCGGCGACCATCGACTCGCGCCGGTCGGCGGGCACCTCGTCGATGTGGTTCAAGACGACGAGCATCACGTCCTTGTGGGAGGCGAGCGGCCGAAGGTACCGGTCGTGGACCGCCGCGTCGGCGTACTTCTGTGGGTCGAGGACCCAGACGAGCACGTCGGTGAGCTTCACGAGCCGGTCCACCTCGACGTGGTGGGCCACCTCGGTCGAGTCGTGGTCCGGCAGGTCGAGAAGCACGAGGCCGTGGAGCTGCCGGTCGTCGTTCGAAGGCAGGTCCAGCATGCTGCTGCGGCTGACCTGGTGACGAGCCGGGACGCCGAGCCAGTCGAGAAGCTCACCGGCTCCCTCTGCACCCCACGTGCAGGCCATCGTCCACGACGTCGTGGGGCGCTTCACCCCGATGGCGGCGAGGTCCAGCCCGGTGATCGCGTTGAACGTCGAGGACTTGCCCGAGCCCGTCGCGCCCGCCAACGCCACGACGGTGTGGTCCGCGGACAAGCGCAGCCGCCCGCCGGCCCGCTCCACGACACCCGCCGCGTCGTCGACCACCGAGTCGTCCAGCCTCCCTCGGCTCGACTCGACGGCCTGCGAGAGTCCCTCGAGCCTCTTGCCGACGTCCGAGGAACCCTTGCCGACGAGACGCTTGGCCCCTTCCACGAGCGCCGTCATGCGGGCTCGCCATGTGCGTCGTCAGGGGCGATCTTCTGCAACGAGCTCTCCTCGGCGGGGGTAGGGGCGATCTGGGCAGCGAAGCGCAGGTCGTCGATACGTCGAGAGACGACGCGGAGGTTCTCCGCGGCAGCGGGGTCCACCTCGAGGTCGTCGAGCACCTGGAGGTAGCGCTGACGCTCGGTGTCGAGCAGCTCCTGCACTCGACGGTTGAGGTCCTTGCGGGCGTTCGCGGCGAGCCGGCGCACGGCCTGGTCGCCGAAGACGGCCTCGAGCAGCTTCTGGCCGACGACCGCCGACCCACCGGCGATCCCGACCTCCGCGCCCGTGACTCCGGCGGTCGAGGCGAAGACGACGACCATCAGCGCGACGCTCAGGCCGTTGACGCCGAAGGCGAGGAACCGCGCGGTGGAGCGCTTCTCAGCCCCCTCGGTGCGCACCATCTCGAGGACGCCACGCTGCCAGTCGCGCACGGTCCGCTCGGCGCGAGAGCGGAAGTCCCGGGACGCACGGCCGAGGTCGCGGCCGGAGTCCTCGAGGAGGTGACGTCCCGCCTGGACCGACTTCCACGAGGCCTCGGCCTTCTCGGCGGCGTTCTCGGCGTGCTCGAGGATCAACGTCTCGAGGCCGGACTCGACGGCCACCGTGACCTTCTCGGCCTGCTGCGGGCGGCCCTTGACGGCGCTGACGATCCGGTCTCGAAGCAGGCCGACCTTGGTCTCGAGGGAGCGCAGCAGCTCGCCAGTGCCGACGAACTCCTGCCAGCGGGCCAGGACCTCGCCACGCAGCAGGGTGCCGTCCGCGGACGCCTCGTCGACGCCCCGGAGGGCCGAGTCGTAGGCGTTGTCGACGTCCTGGCGCAGCTGGGCGGCCATCTTCACCTGCGCCGTCGAGGCGTCGGCGACGTCATGGGCGTGGTGCGACAGGGTCCGGATCGCGCCCTGGAGCGTCTGCTTGACCACGGCCGCGCGGGCGCTCGAGTCCGCCGCGAGCGACTGCAGCCAGCCACGGATGTCCGCGACCGCGGCGGACGGCAGCAGACCGTTCTCGTCGACCTTGCCCTCGGCGACGGTGAACATCGGCGACTCGCGCAGCCCCCGGGTGGTGAGCATCCGCGCGAGGTGGCCGCTGACCTCGGCGATGGCCTCGGGGGCGGTCCGGTCGAGCACGATGGCGACCGCGGTGCTCCGCTCGGCGGCCGTCTTCAGGAAGTCCCAGGGCACCTGGTCGGCGTAGCGCGCGGCGGAGGTGACGAAGAGCCAAAGGTCGGCTGCGGCGAGCAGCTGAGCGGCGAGGGTGCGGTTGCGCTCCTCGACCGAGTCGATATCGGGGGCGTCGAGGATCGCGAGGCCCTGCGGCACGGCCGTGGAGGACACCAGCTGCAGTGCTCCCGGGTCGCCGGTCGCGCCGGTGGTGCGCGCGAGGTCCGGGAGGATCCGCTCCTTGTCGAACCAGTCGGCGTCCGCGGGGTTGTGGACGAGCACCGGCGAGCGGGTGGTCGGCCGGAGCACACCCGGCTCGGTCACCCTGGTGCCGACGAGCGAGTTGACCAGGGTCGACTTCCCGGCGCCGGTCGAGCCACCCACGACGGTGAGGAGCGGAGCGTCGATCTGGATGAGGCGCGGGAGGACGTAGTCCTCGATCTGGTCGACCATCTCCCGCTGGTCCTTGCGGTGCAGTTCGACGTCGGGCAGGTCGAGCGGCAGATGCGCTGCTTGGAGGGCCTCACGGAGACGCACCAGCGCAGTGATCATGTCCGTCGGCGTCGCGGGCGTGGTCACCGTCCACCTTCCAGCCAGGGTTGGGTCACTGAAGTTGTACCAGCCGTGGTCGGGAAAGCGACGTAGGGCCGCAGCGTGGCAAGCCGCTCGACCATCGCCTGCCCCCGTGGTATGACGTCGGCCGGCGCCGTACCGCGCAGGAACCGGTCGTGCAGGAAGCCGAGCTCGATCGCCTGCTGCTGATACTCCCGCATGGCCCGCAGACCCGGTTCGCCGCCCACCTGCTCGGCGTAGGCGCGAGCCGCTCGACGCCCGGCGATCCGGACCAGCCAGGGCACCTCGTAGGGCGGGAGGTACCCGCACTGGGCGGCGTCGGTGAGCGATCGGGCGAGCAGCCGACCCTCGCGCTGCCGCGCCCACACCGCGAAGCCGGCCACGAGCAGGAACGCGGGAACCATCAAGAAGAGGTAGGCGACCACGAAGTACTCACCTCCGCCGTAGTACGCGGCACCGTTCCACGCGGCGTGCGCGGTCACGGCGAGGGCATACCCCACGAGCGGCGCGGCCACGCGCCAGAAGGGGCTCCGCGTGACGACGGCGTACCCGACGCCGATCCCGAACAGAGCGGTGAAGAACGGATGGGCGAACGGGCTGAAGATGCCGCGTACGACGAAGGTGCCGGTCACCGCGCCGATGCCGCCGGGGCCGATCTCGTCGCCGCCCATGTACGCCGCCGCGAGGTAGAGGATGTTCTCGGTGAAGGCGAAGCCGATCCCCACCATCCCGCCGTAGACGATGCCGTCGAGGACACCGTCGACCACCCGCCGGCGAGCGACGACGAGCAGCAGGACGAACAGCCCCTTCATCGCCTCCTCCGTGACCGGCGCGACCATGGCGGCACTCAGCGACTCGGGACGGCCGAAGGCGAACTGGTCGATCGTCTGCAGGACGAGAGCGCCGGCGGTCGCGACCAGGGCTCCCCAGCCGAGCGCGGTGAGGATGAAGCTGCGTGGCTCCGGCTCGTAACGGTCGAGCCAGAGGAAGACCGCGATGAGCGGCCCGACGGGCAGGGCTGCGAGCAGGGTGCCGATGACCAGGGCGCCGGGCGCGCCGGAGCCGATGAGGACAAGCGCCATCACGCCTGCGCCCACCAGCATGGTCGTCGCGACCACGACAGTGAACAGCACGTTGCCGTGGTGTCTCCTGGTCGCCCCTTTCATGGGCCTGAGCCTATCGGGCGCGGGGTGGGCGGTTCTGCGTCGCCGCAGGCCTGACCCCCGTCGTACAGTGCTGCTGTGAGCGACGACACCCGCAACGACGAGAACAAGGTACCTGCAGACGCGGCCACCCCGCCCGAGGGCACCGACACCCACGCACCCAAGACCGAGAGCCACGACCCGGCCGTGCCGGAGGCCTACGCGGCCTTCATGCGCCAGGGCTGGGGCGACCGCGAGCTCGACCTGCCGCCGCACCCGGTGGCGTCCTGGGCCGACAAGCGACGCACGAGGCTCGCGGAGATGTTCCCCGGCGAGCGGCTGGTGATCCCCGCCGGAACGTTCAAGGTGCGCGCCAACGACACCGACTACCGGTTCCGCCCCGAGACCGCGCACACCTACCTGTGCGGCAACCAGACCAGCGACGCGGTGCTCGTCGTGGAGGACGGCGAGTCGGTGCTCTACGCCCGTCCGCGCTCCTCGCGGCAGACCGACGAGTTCTTCCGTGACCGCCAGTACGGCGAGCTGTGGGCCGGCCGCCGACCCTCGCTGAGCGAGATGCAGTCCTCCCTCGGCCTCACCTGCCGGCACATCGACGACCTCCCCTCGGACCTGAGGTCGGCAGGCAAGACGCGGGTGCTTCGCGGCGTCGACGCCGGCGTCGACGCGTCCGTGGCCGCGGACGACGGCCGTGACGAGGAGTTCGCGCGCGTCGTCAGCGAGATGCGTCTCGTCAAGGACTCGTGGGAGCTCGAGCAGCTCCAGGAGGCCTGCGACATCACCACGCTCGGGTTCGCCGACAGCATCCGCGAGTGGGACAACGTCTTGAAGTACGGCGAGCGGTGGATCGAGGGCACGTTCTTCCGCCGGGCCCGTGCCATGGGCAACGACATCGGCTACGACTCGATCGTCGGTGGCGGCAGGCACGCGACGACCCTGCACTGGATCGACAACAGCGGCCCCATCACGCCGGGCGAGATGGTGCTGCTCGACATGGGCGTGGAGGCGTCGTCGCTCTACACCGCCGACGTCACGCGGACCCTGCCGATCGACGGGACCTACACGCCGCTTCAGCGCGACCTGTACACGCTCGTCCTCGACGCCCAGAAGGCCGGCATCGACGCCGTCCGTCCGGGTGTGCCGTTCCTGGCGGCCCACAACGCCGCGATGAGCGTGATCGCGCACGGCCTCGAGGACATGGGCCTGCTCCCGGTCTCGGCCGAGGAGGCCCTGTCCCCCGACAGCAAGGTCTACGCCCGGTGGACGCTGCACGGCACCAGCCACATGCTCGGCATGGACGTGCACGACTGCGGCCGGGCCTCGCTCGACATCTACCCCCGCGGGGACCTCGAGGCAGGCATGGTGCTCACGGTCGAGCCCGGCCTGTACTTCCAGGAGGACGACCTGCTCGTCCCGGAAGAGCTCCGCGGCATCGGGATCCGTATCGAGGACGACATCGTCGTGACCGAGAACGGCGCCCGGAACCTCTCCGAGGCACTGCCTCGCGAGATCGCCGCGATCGAGGAGTGGATGGGCGCGCTGCGCGCCTGAAGCCTTGTCGACGCCGGGTCCCGACGAGGGCAGTCCCCTGTGCGGCCCTCGCCGGGCGTCGGCCGTCCGAGCCGTGGATCGACGAACGTCGCTAGACGATCCGCGGAAGTGCGTCGTCGAGCTCGTGCAGCCCACGTCTGTTGCCGTGGGCGACGGTGCCCGTCGGGACGGTGCACCAGAGCTTGCGGCCGTCGGCTCCCGGCTCGATCCCCCACTCGCTCGCGACCTTGTCCACGAGCAGCATGGCGAGCTCCCGCTGAGGGGGGCCGAACGTGGTCGGTTCGGACTGCCTGCGGCTTGACCCGGTCGGTCCAGGTGAAGCGGTCGAGCGTTCGGTCACGGTCACGACGTAGTCGGAGACCCTGCACTCCAGCGAGACCTCGATCGGCGCCGCGCCGTACAGCACGGCGTCGGTGACCAACTCCGAGGCCATGAGCTTGACGGCGGCGTCGGCCTCCGCGGCGTGGTCCAGGCACAGCGACCGGTCGGCGAACGACCGCGCCCTGCCGGGGGCATCCACGCTCGGGGTCAGTGACACGAACGTCCGCGGCGTCTTGTCACACATCTCGTCACCTTCTCCGGTGATCGGTCCGGGGATCCCTCGCCCTGGCCTTGCCCAGACCTGGTGGGAACATGAGGGGCTGAGCCACTGGTCCAGTGCATCCGTTGTCGATCGACCAGTTCGGTCGCCCGGGGTGGGGACCTGGGCAGGCAACTGCCGGCCCGCGCTGCCCCATTTGCCGCCGTGCTCATCCGGCCAGACTCCCCAAAACGGGCAGGCTCAGCGCGTCTGCTCCACGTGCCGCGGGGCACGAGGCGGCTGCGGCCGTTGATGGCCTAGCTCGCCGCCGATACGGCCGCCGTACGGCCGCCCGTGGTCGGCGTACTCCTCTCGGGCGAAGGACATGGTCCAGTCACCGAACTGCACACGGGTCGCGTTCCTGAGCAGAGCGTGGTCGACGGGTGCACCGTTCGCCTTGGTCGTCCCCGGTGAGCCCAGCCGGTACAAGACGTACTCGTCCCACTCGTCATGCCGGACCTCGGCATGCCTCGGGGCGAGTCCCGGGAGACGGATGTCGCTGTCGGGAGCGCTCCCGATCGTCGTCACCTCGCGGGTCAGACGGAACACCGGCGGGTGGTCCTGGGGGTGGGGGTGCTCGTGGGAGGCCATGACCAGCCGGGGGTTCCCCCCGTGGTTGGGGTCATGGGTCGTGGTCACCTGTCGGGGGCGACGGAGGAACGTCGGGGCCAGCGGCCACATCGTCACGGGGGGCGCGAGCTCGGTCGCGGGCAGCGCACTGACGCTCCCCGCCTGCGCCCGGCCGCGTGCCAGCGACCAGAGGCCGGCACCGCGCTCGATGCGGATGTGCCGAGACCTCGTGACTCGGCGTTGCAGCCACGACGTCCTGCGCGCGCCGAGCGTCACGAGCGGTCCGGACGGGCCGACCACGGTGATCGAGAGTCCACGGTGGGCCAGGCCCGTCGCGAGTCCGCGGATGGCAGCCGCGTCGCGTCGCCCGGCGAAGACGAACGAGTCGTCCACCCGCAGCTCCAGGGCCGTGCCCGACCCGCTGAGGTGCCCGGTGACCCTGCGCGCACCGGGCACGTCGACGGAGAACGTCAGGTCGGCGTCCAGGGAGAGCTCCATGACGATCGCCTCAGCCCTGCCCGTTCGACCCGCTGGCGGCCTGCTCGTCGCGGGTGGTCACCTGCAACGTGCCGTTGAGCTTCCACGTCGCCCGAGGCGCCTCCGGCCCGGTGTCCCGCGGCACCTCGACGGCCATGTCGATGAAGCGGTAGTTGATCGCGGCCTGCCGTCCGGTCAGGAAGGACCACATCTCCCGTCCCAGGTCTGTCCAGTCGACGACCTTGTCCATGCCGTTGCTGTGCTGCTCGATTGCCATGACTCCTCCAGAAGGGTTCTACGCTGCCGAATTTTCTTAAACACTTTCTTCGACAACGTGTTGAGGTTTAGACTCCAAGAGTGACCACAGATGCCGCCGTTGCGCAAGACCTGACGATCAGCGATCTCGCTCGCCGGACCGGGCTCACCCCCGCGACACTCCGTGCGTGGGAGGCGCGGCACGGCTTCCCGGTGCCGTCGAGGCGTGCCAGCGGACACCGCCGGTACGACGAACGCGACGTCGCGCTCGTCAAGGAGGTGCTTCGCCGCCGTGACGCCGGCATCCGCCTCGAGGTCGCGATCGCGGAGGCCGCAGCGTCGCGAGCGGTCCTGACCACCCCGACCAGCTCGGTCTTCGCAGAGCTTCGCCGCACCCATCCACATCTCGCCCCTCAGCACCTGCGCAAGTCCACGCTGCTCGCCCTGACCTGGGCGATGGAGGACGAGTGCTGCGCCCGGGCACAACGACGCCATCCTGTTCGGGGCCTTCCAGCAGGAGCGCTTCTACGGGCAGGCAGAGGCTCGCTGGCGAGAGCTGGCCCGAACTGCCCGCAGCGCGGTCGTCTTCGCGGACTTCGAAGCCGCCCACGGCAGCGGCCGTGACGGAGGAGTCGACACCGTGCACCTCCCGGACGAGGCCCCCATGCGACGCGAGTGGTCGCTGGTCTGCGACGCACCGGACCATGCGGCGCTGCTGGCGGCCTGGGAGCTACCCGGTCAGTCCGACGTACCGGATCGGGACCGGGTGTTCGAGGCGATCTGGACGCTCGAGCCACGAGCCGTGCGCGACGCGGCGCGCGTCTGCGCGCGACTCTCCGACCTGCTCGACCCGGCGAGCAGGCACGACTGGACCGAGCTCTCGGCCCCCGCACCGGAACCCTCGGACGACCTCCGCGCGGCCACCAGCCTCTTCCAGCGGCTGGTGGCCTACGTCGATCGCGGACGACGCTGACCGGCACCACACCCGCGGCGCGGGTGTTTGAGTGTCAGTCCTGGACGCTGAACGTGAACCTGAAGGCGCTGCCCTCCTTGTTCAGCGCCTGAAGGAGCATCTCGCCGCGGGCACGTGAGTAGGCCCCGGTCCCGCCGGTGATGGCCAGCACCGAGCTGTGGGTGTCGTCGAACGGCCCCTCGACGACCAGTGATCCCTGGGCGAGCAGGGTCGTGAAGGAGCACTCCCAGGCCTTCCCGACAACCGTACGGATGCAGGAGCCCTGGTCACGACCGACCTTGTGCGTGTTGGTCTTGTCGTACACCGAGTTGCCGAACACGATCAGGTCTCCGAGGCTGTCGCCCTTCGGCTTGTTGTCGAAGAACTTGTCCGAGGTGGCGCGCTCGACGACCGTGATCTGGGTGGTCCGGCCGTGTCCGTCCGGATCGCCGCCGGGGTGGTGCGCGGGTTGGCTTGCCTGCGCCGCGCCGACCGCCGCCGCGGTCGCGGTGAGAGCGATGGCAGCGGTGCTCGCGATGACGACTCTCTTGTGCATCTTGCCCCTCCGAACTGTTTGTGCGGAAACGGCGGTCGCGCATGCCCTGGGCAACACCCCGAGCTCGTCACCCGTCTGCCGGAGAAGAGCCGTCCAGGTCGTCGCGGCGCTCCGGAGCTGCAGCACACCCCATCCAGATCTCCGGGGGTCACCACGGCGCCGGGCGACCCGCCTCAGCCGACTCTCCCGAGCGAGTCCCACCGGCACACCGACCCTGCCGCATGACTGCTTTCACGCTAGACCCGGTCGGCGCACGGCGAACAGGGCCGCAAACAGCCCGAACCACCCGCTGTCGGGCGGAGGCGTGGAGGCTCAGCCGTCGAGCTCGAGGACCTGCGACGAGTGCGCTGGACAGCCACTGGTCTTGATGCGCCAGCACATACGGGGCCTTTTGTGCCATTGACGCCGGCGGGGTTGGAGCAGGTGAATGGACGGTGGCAGCGCTCGCTGGCCCAAGGGGGTCCAATGCGAACTTCCTTCACCCAAAGGCTCGCCCGGAGATGCGCGCATCGCGCAGGACGCACCATCGCCATCTGGGCCGCAGTCGTCGTCCTCGCGATGGCATCGATCGCGATGCTGCTCGGGGGCGCGATCACGACAGAGGGCAACGTCACGACCGAGCCGGACTCGGTCAAGGGGATGAACCTTCTCGACGAGCGCTACGCAAGCCGAGACCCGGTCACCGAGCTGGTGGTGGTCCGGCCCGAGTCCGGAACGGTCCAGGATCCGGCCTTCCAGCAACAGACGTCCGACCTACGCGACGAGATCGCCGGCATGGACGGGGTGGTGAGCGTCGGCGACCCGACCGGTCCCCAGGGAGCGGCACTGGTTTCGGCGGACGGGCAGGCCGTGCTGCTGCCGGTGGTGACCAACGACACGGCCGAGACCGGCATCGTCGACGTGATCGACGCGGTCGAGGCCGCCGACGCCTCCGAGAACCTGTCCGCGGCGATCACCGGCGACTGGACTGTGGGGCACGACTTCCTCACGGTGTCGGAGCAGGATCTGCGGAAGGGCGAGCTCCAGTTCGGCCTGCCCGCGGCCCTGATCGTGCTGCTGCTCGTGTTCGGCGCCGTCGTCGCAGCGTCTGTGCCGCTGGTCATGGCCGTGGTCTCCATCATCACCGCACTGGGCATCGCCGCGCTGGTTGGTCAGACCGTCGACCTGTCGTTCTTCATCATCAACATGGTGGTCGCGATGGGTCTCGCGCTCGGCATCGACTACTCGTTGTTCGTCGTCTCCCGGTACCGCGAGGAACGCCATGCCGGGGAGGACAAGCTCGATGCCATCGCGGTCTCCGGGGCAACGGCCAGCAAGGCCGTCTTCTTCTCGGGCACGTCCTTCGTGGTCGCCCTCCTCGGGCTGCTGCTGGTCCCGGACACCGTGCTTCGCAGCCTCGCGTTCGGCGCGATCGTGGTTGGCATCGTGACCGTGGCGGCAGCTTTGACACTGCTGCCTGCCCTGCTCTCCATGCTCGGGGACCGGATCGAGCGAGGCCGGATCCCGTTCGTGCCGCAGCAGCACGGTGGTGAGAGCCGGTTCTGGCGCCGAGCAGTCGGCATCGTGACCGCCCGCCCGGGCATCACCGCGGGGCTCACCTGCCTGGTGCTGCTCCTGCTGGCCGCACCTGTCCTGAGTCTCCAGACGGGGAGCTCCGGCCTCACTGCGCTCCCCGAGAACACCGTCAGCTACAAGGGGTTCCAGGCTCTCGAGGCCAGTTTCCCGACGGGTGCTCGGACCGACCCTGCACAGGTGGTCGTCGACGCGGACCCGACCGCACCGCCCGTCGCCGCGGCGATCCGTCGACTGCAGACGGCAGTCGCCGACGACTCCGGCTTCGGGGCCACCGCCGTCAGCAGCAACCCTCGAGGCGACCTCGGACTGGTCGAGATCGGCCTGACTGGTGACACGAGCGGAGAGGACGCTCAGAACGCGATCGACCGGCTCCGGGAGCAGTACATCCCCGAGGCGTTCGCCGGGGTCGATGCAGCCGTCTACGTCACCGGGTTCACGGCACTCAACGTCGACTACGCCAACCTCATCGACGCCTGGCTGCCGATCGTCGTCGCCTTCGTGCTCGGCCTCAGCTTCCTGCTGCTGCTGGTGGTGTTCCGCTCGATCGTGCTGCCGATCACGGCCGTGCTGCTCAACCTGCTGTCGGTCGGCGCGGCCTACGGCCTGATGGTGCTGGTCTTCCAAGAGGGCATCGGCGCGAACCTGCTGGGCCTCCAGCAGATCGACCAGGTCGAACCATGGGTTCCGGTGTTCCTCTTCTCGGTCCTGTTCGCTCTCTCCATGGACTACCACGTCTTCTTGCTGACACGGATCCGCGAGCGCTATCTGGCGACCGGCGACACGCTCGACGCGGTCCAGCACGGGATCGGGGCCACCGGACGCATCATCACCGGCGCCGCCCTCATCATCGTGGTCGTCTTCATCGGGTTCGCCACCGGCGACCTGGTCGGCTTCCAGCAGATGGGCTTCGGTGTGGGCGTCGCGCTGCTCCTCGACGCGACCGTGATCCGAACCATCCTGGTGCCCTCGACGATGGTGCTGCTCGGCAAGTGGAACTGGTACCTCCCGAGCTGGCTCGAGTGGCTCCCGGAGATGCATGTGGAGGGCGGCGCCGAGGGCGAGGCCGAGGCAGCGGTGGCGAACCTGCCGCACCAGCGGGTCGCCCCGGAGTCAGACACCGAGCGACAGGTGGCCGCCTCGCACGCCGACGACGACCGGTGAAGTCCAACACGGCAAGCAGCACGTTCACCGTCTAGCATCGCCAGATGCAGTCGGCCAGAAGGACACCGAAGAACGCCGCGCTACGGGTGGCTCTGGTGCTCGACGCCGGCGGTGCCCGCTCGGCGTACCAGGTCGGCGCGCTAGAGGTTCTGCTGCCGGCTTTGGCGGAACGCGGTGCACGCCCACGTGTGCTGATCGGCACCAGCGCCGGAGCACTGCTCAGTGGCGTCCTCGCCGCAACGGCTCACTTGGAGGCCGGCGACCAGGTCGCACGGCTCAAGGACGTACTCGGCCAGACCACCAAGCGGCACGTGATGCGGCCGCTGTGGAGGCAGTTGCCCGAGGTGTTGGCACGCTACACGTCGGAGACGCTGGGCCTGTCGGCCTTCCGTCTGCGCGGGCTGTTCGGCACCCAGCCGCTCGCCCGTACGCTCGAGCGGTCCATCGACTGGGAGAGCTTGCACCGCAACGTCGAAGAGGGTCTCGTCGAGGCCGCAGCGGTCACGGCGACGTCGGTGAGGACCGGGCAGGTCGTCATGTTCACGGAGTCCGCGTCACCGGTGCCGCGCTCGGCGCCGGACCATCACCGTCGCTTCGTCGCCACCCGGCTGAACGTCTCCCACCTGATGGCCTCCGCGGCCATCCCGACCCTCTTCCCCTCAGTGCGCGTCGACGAGCCCGCCGAGGCCGCGGGGTGGTACGTCGACGGGGCCACCCGCCGTCGTGTTCCACTTGCCCCGGCCCTCGAGCTGAATGCCGATCGCGTCGTGGTGGTCGGCACCGGCGGGCTCCGCCCGCCAGACCCCGACCTGGACCGGGACGGGGTCGCCGTCGACCTGGGAGACGGCGGGGCGACCCTGCTCGGCGCGGTCATGGACGACCCGCTGCGCCACGATCTGCGGCGGCTCGCGGAGGTCAACGCGCTGGCCGAGGACGCCGACCTGGCTCCTGCCCTGGGACGCCACCGCGAGGCACGCGGCCAGTCGCCGTATCGCACGGTGCCCTACGTCGCAGTCGCCCCCGAAGACGGCGAGGAGCTGGCCCGCGCCGCGATGCAGGTCTTCCGTGCCAACCACGGCTCATTTCTCCGCACCCTCGGCGATCCAGACATGCAAATCATGCACCGGCTGCTCGGCAGCGACAGCCCGCTGCAGGGCGAGCTCTTGTCCTACCTTCTGTTCGACCCTGACTTCTTCGACGCCGCTGCTGAGCTCGGCCGCCGCGACGGCCGGCGTTGGATCGAGGACCATCCCCACCTGTGGCGAACCGACGGGCCTCCCGACCCCGGGAGCTGATAGGTGCGATCGGCGCCGCCTTGGAGGCGGCGGACTCGGTCGGTCCCTGCCGGAAGTGCGGAGCAACTCAGGCATACTGGATCCCGGACGGAGCGAGCAGCGACTAGAAGGCTCACGGGTTCGATCCCGAGGTTTGTTCAGCTGTGAGTTCCGATCCCTCGCCCCCGTAGCTCAGCTGGATAGAGCGGCAGACTTCTAATCTGATGGCCGCAGGTTCGAATCCTGCCGGGGGCGCTCACCTGCTGTCGTGAGACTCCAGCCGGCCCGTTCGACGCTCTCCTTCTGAGCCACCGGGTCCGGGACCGCCTCGGCGGGATCCTCGGGCCAGTCCTCGACGAGGGCGGTCGCCCAGTCCGACCAGTCCGCCACCAACTTGTAGAAGTCGGTGATGAACCGGCCCACGAGCAGGGTCTGTGCGGCTCGGTGCTGGAAGGGCCCTTCACCCGCCAGGTACGCCCGCCCCGCCTCGAGGTTGCCGGCGTTGCGCTCCTCTGCCCACTCGCGCACGGAGGCCAGCGTGGCCAGAGCATCCTGTCTGGACCCGTTCTCAGCGAAGAAGATCTTCAGCAGCTGCTCCGACTCGAGGACGAACCCGGCGGCCGGCTCGCTCATCCACTCCGCGAGGGCGCGACGGCCCTTGGGGGTGATGCGGTAGACCGTCCGCGGCCGCTCCCCCACCCGCTCCTCCGTGGCGCGTGCGTACCCGCCTGCCGCGAGCTTCTTCGGCTCCTCATAAAGCTTGCTCTGCGCCCTGGGCCAGATCCGCCCGAGGCTGCGGTCCATCTGCTGGGTCAGCTCGTAGGTGCTCCACGAGCGCACCCCCAGCAGGCCCAGTACGGCGTACGACGTCGTGGTCAGCTTCCCAGCCCTTGACATGAAGCCCCTCCCGGCGTATCCCGGAGATAGTCCCATTGGGAGGATACAGCAGCAGAGAGAAGGCGACGACACAATGGGCAACCTCGAGACGTTCCAGCTCGCCCCGTCGAACGTCGAGCAGGCCAAGGCCTGGGACGGCGACGAGGGGAGCTACTGGGCGACGCACGCCGACACGTTCGACCGGTCGGTGGCGCCCTACCACGACGCGCTCATGCGAGCGGCGGGCATCGAGCATGACTCCGCGGTCCTGGACATCGGCTGCGGGACAGGACAGACGACCAGGGACGCCGCCCGGCTCGCGACGTCGGGCAGGGCGCTCGGCGTCGACCTCTCGGGCGACATGCTGGAGATCGCGCGGACGCGAGCCGAACGAGAAGGCGTGCGCAACGTGGCCTTCGAGCAGGCCGACGCGCAGGTGCACCGCTTCACCGCCGGCTCGTTCGACGCGGCCATCAGCCGCACCGGGACCATGTTCTTCGGTGACCACGCGGCGGCCTTCGCCAACATCGCGTCCGCCCTGCGCCCGGGCGGCCGTCTGACCATGGTCGCCTGGCAGCCGATCTCGGAGAACGAGTGGTTCCGCGAGATCTTCACGGCCTTCGCGGCCGGCCGGGACCTGTCACCTCCGCCCCCGGACTCGCCGAACCCGTTCTCGCTCGCGGATCCCGACCGGGTCCGTCGGCTCCTGACCGCCGCCGGGTTCGACGAGCCCGAGCTCGTGGACCTGCACCGCCCCATGTGGTTCGGGCCGAGCGCCGAGGACGCCCACCGGTTCGTCCACGGCCTGCAGGGCTGGATGCTCGAGGGGCTCGACGAGACCTCCCGACGCGGCGCGCTGGACACCCTCTACGCCAGCATGAAGCAGCACGAGTCGGAGCGAGGCGTGGAGTATGCCTCCGCGATGTGGCTGACCACGGCGACCCGCAGAGCCTGACCACCGCACCGGCCCACCCGCGCGCGGCCGACCTGCAGAGCTGTCAGCTCAGGTTGCGGCGGCCGTGGCGGGTGGCGGTGAGGATCCCGCCGAGCAGGTGCTGCCGGTACGACGGGTCGAGGTACATGTTCACCTCGTGGCCGAGCGCGGTGTACCAGGCGAGGCCGTCGCCGACACGGTGCTGCCAGCTCATCGGGTGGTCCCCCATCACCCCCGACACCGGCTCGTAGTCGTCCGGGTAGTCCTGCGAGGGCAGGTGGGTGGTGTTCGGGTCCTGCTCGTAGCGTCGACTCGTCGATGCTCAGCAGCACCCGTGCTCTCCCGCGAGGGTTCGCCTTGAACGAGTAGAACTCCTCGACCGGGATCTGCCACCGCCTCGGCAGATGGGCGGTGGAGAGGTGATGGGCGGACTCCCGCACGATCACGCCGGGCTGCTCGAGCGGGTGAGCCAGGAAGTACGCCGCCGGCGAGTAGCCGGCCGTAGAAGGGCCAGTCGTACTCCGTGTCGGCCGCGGAGTGCACGCCGACCCAGCCTCCACCGTCCAGGACGAAGCGTCGCAGCGCCCTGCGGCCGGACGGGGTCATCACCGACCCGGTGGTGTTGAGGAAGACCACGGCGGTGAACCGGCGGAGGTTGCGGTCGGTGAAGGCAGCCGGGTCCTCGCTGGACTCGACGGCGAAGCCGTTCTCCGACCCGAGCTGCTCGATGGTCGTGATGCCGAGCGGGATGGACGCGTGACGAAAGCCCGCGGTGTGGGAGTAGACGAGGACCCTGTGCGCGCGTCGCGCCCCGGCCGCGGCCGCGCTGTCCAGCGCGAGAGAAGCGCCCCGCGACCGAGAGGCCGAGCACCCCGGCACCTCGGAGGATCGCCCGGCGGCTCACGGCCGTGTCGTCGAGGTGGCACATCGTCATCACTCGTCCTTCGAGCCGGCTGCGATGCCCCGGGCGATGCGCAGCGAGTTGGCCATGATCGTCAGCGTGGGGTTGAAGCCCGGGAAGGTCGGGAAGGTCGACGCGTCGGCGACGTACACGTTCTCGACGTCGTGCAGCCGGCCCGAGGGGGCGCACACCGACGTGCGTGGGTCGGTGCCCATCCGCGCGGTCCCGGCGAGGTGTGCGGTGTAGGTGATGCCCTCGTTGAGCAGGGGCATCGGCAGCGTCACCGCGCCGACCGCTCCGGGAGCGAGCTCGTGGATCGCCTGCATGCGCGCCCCGAGGTACACAGCCGCCGCCTTCTCGTGCTGGTGCGGGCTGTAGGTGATCCGCGCGGCGGGGAAGCCGAGGAAGTCTCGGACCTTCGGGTCGAGGTCCACCCGGTTCTCCGCCTGGGGCAGGTCCTGGTGGATCAGCTGCGACCCCGCGGTGCGCGCGTGCAGGACGCCGGCCTTCATGAGCTGCTTGAGGCGGCTCCCGTAGCCGACCATCCCGGCGAGCATCGTCGCGGCCCCGAGCGCCGGGATCGCGGACCCGACCTGGACGATCCCGCCGGCGATGTAGGGCACGCCGAGCGCGCTCACCTCCGGACCCGTGAACGGGCCGACGAGGTCGTCGATCTGGAGCGTGGTGCTCTGCGCGCGCAGCGGCTTGATGTCCTCGGAGTAGAGCGCGGCGGCCAGCGTGAAGTTGTGGAACATCATGTTCCGCCCCACCTGGTCCGAGCGGTTGCCCAGGCCGTGCGGGTGGGCGCCGTTGGCAGAGAGGAGCAGCAGTCGCGCGGTGTTGACCGGGCTTCCGGCCAGCACCACCGTGGCGGCGGGCAACCGGTGCTGCCGCCCCTGTACGTCGGTCCAGTGCACGGCGCGGGCACGACGACCGTTGCGGGTGGTCTCGATGCGGTGCACGTACGCCCGGTCGACGACCCGGACGCGACCTGTGCGCAGCGCCGGGTTCAGCCAGGTCACCAGCGCGTCGCCGCGGGCGTTGATCGTGCACCCGAAGCCCGAGCAGAGACCGCAGGAGTTGCAGGCCGGACGGCCGTCGAAGGGTCGCGAGTTCACGGCCGCGGGGTACGGGTAAGCCTCGAACCCGAGCCGGCTCGCACCCTCGGCCAGCAGGGTCGCGGCGTGACCGGTGGGGTTGGGCGGCATCACGAACTGTCGTCGCCGCGGCGACTGCTCCAGCGTCCGCTTCGGCATGCGGCGACGGTCGCCCTGGACACCCAGGCGGTACTCGACCAGGTCGTAGAACGGCTCGAGGTCGTGGTAGCCGATCGGCCAGTCGGCGACCTGCGCGCCCTCGACCGGGCCGAGGTCGGAGAGCTGGGTGAAGCTGTTCTTCCAGAACCGCGGGGTCTTCGCGTTGTAGTGCAGCGAGGTGCCACCGACCGCGGCCCCGAGCTGCCCGAGGGCGCCGGTCGCCGAACGGGCAACACCCTGTGCGGCATCGGCGCGTGTCCGGGTGGTGTACGGCTCGAGCAGCGGGTCGGGGAAGCCGAACTGGCGGGTGCCCTTGATCTCGTCGCTGCCGTAGCGGGTGTCGAGGTCGCCGCTCGGGACCTCGCCGAGACCCGGTCTCAGGTTGCGACCACGTTCGAGGATCGTGACGTGCCACCCGTGGCGCGCGAGCTCCCACGCGGCGGCACTGCCCGCTGCTCCGGAGCCGATGACGACCGCCTCCCTGCTCATCGCCCCTCCACCTCCGCGCGAGACAGGTCCGTGGGTGCGAGGTCGCCGGACCCTCGTGCGCCCCGCACCAGCGCGTCCGCCAGCGAGCGCATCTGGTCCAGCTGCTCGGAAGCCTCGGCCGAAGGTCCGGCCAGGCGGCCCACCTCCTCGCGCAGGGCGCTGAACTGCCCGCCGGACCGGGCGAGCACGCCGTGGAGCAGCTCGGTGGACCCCATCGCCACGACGGCGCCGGCGTCGGTCCCGACCAGGTCGGTGAGCGCGTCGAGCGGGCCGGAGCTCTCGGGGCGCAGGACCTCCTGCCGCGTGTAGCCGCGCGGCTGGGTGTCGCCCTCGAAGTCGATGGTGCGCCAGCCCACGAGGTCCCGGTTGCCGCCGTACTCCGGTGCGCCGTAGAGGAACTCGATCGTGTGCGGCACCGCGAGGTCGAGCATCGCCCTGACGCGCGGGTCGTCGCTCTGCTCGAGGGCGAGGTCGCGCGCCGGGCCGGGGAGGTCGGCGAACCCGCCAGGGACCGAGCTCTCGAGCGCGGCGAGCCCCTCACGGTAGGTGCGCTGGTAGCCCTTGACGCGGCCGTTGCGCTCCAGCGCCCTGCGGCCGCGCGAGCCCTCGATCCGCAGCCGCCACGCCTTCGCCTCGTAGCGGTCGAGGGGGAGGAAGTGCTCGAAGTCGTTGGTCCCCGCCCCGCCCCGGTCGGAGAAGGGACCCCCTGCGTAGATCCGCGGCGGCGAGACGGTGAACGCCGCGAGCAGCGCGTCGATGGCCTCGTGGCACGCGGCGGCGACGGCTCCCGGCACCGTGTCCTCAGGTACGCCGGGCACGACGCGGTCGACGACTGCCGCGAGGGTCCGCATCTCCCCTCGGCGGAGGAACCGGGCGCGGGCCTCACCGACGGGGACCGCGACGGCGGACGAGCCCGAGGCGCCCGCACCCGCGAAAAGCGCCACCCCGGCGACGGCGGCACCCTGGATCGCTGCCCGCCGGGTGATCTGGATGTCTTGCGTCACGAGAGGTGTAACGCGTTCTAGCGCCTGATGTTACGGTCCTCCCAGCACCCGCACGGGGAGCTTGGGGAGGGACGAGTCCCAGGAGATCCTGTGCACCAGAACGACGACACCCTCGACCTGACCCGCCGACAGGTGCTTCAAGGAGCGGCCGCGGCCGGTGTCGCCGGCGTTCTGTCCCTCAGGACAGCCCCGGCCTTCGCGCGAGGTCGCCGACGAGACGTGGCCGTGCTCGGCGGCGGCATGGCCGGGCTCGCCGTGGCCCACGAGCTCGTCGAGCGAGGCTTCCAGGTCACCGTCTACGAGCCGAAGGCGCTCGGCGGGAAGGCTCGGAGCATCCCCGTCCCGGCCACGGCCCGAGGCGGCCGGAACGATCTGCCGGGCGAGCACGGGTTCCGGTTCTTCCCCGGCTTCTACCACCACGTGCCCGACTCGATGCGGCGGACGCCGTACGGCAGGAACCCCAACGGGGTCTGGGACAACCTCGTCGACGCCACCGAGAGCAAGTGGCTTCGCGCCGGTGACCGAGCCGACGCGGGCCCGTTCGGGCTCGGCCCGGACTCCGAGCAGCTGCTCACCCCGGACGGCCTGCGGCGCTACCTCATGGACGGGCTGGCGATGCGGGGCGTGCCGCCGCACGAGCTCGCCTACTTCGTCGACCGGCTGATGGTCTTCCTCACCAGCAGCGACGCGCGACGCTTCGGGCAGTGGGAGAACGTCAGCTGGTGGGACTTCATCGCTGCTCAGGACAAGTCGCGGGAGTACAAGAAGGTGCTCGCCGCCGGCCTGACACGCAACCTCGTGGCGGCCAAGGAGACGGTGGCGAGCACGCGCACGATCGGCCACATGGCCGAGGCGTTCGTCTACAACATCATGGGTCGCGGCAACGACGGCTCACCGGACCGGGTGCTCGACCTTCCGACGAACGAGGCCTGGATCAACCCCTGGGTCCGGCACCTTCGGTCCCTGGGCGTCCGGTTCGTCATGGGCCAGCGAGCGGAGTCGTTCGAGGTGCGACACGGCCGGATCACGGCCGCACGCATGCGCGGTCCGGCCGGTCGACGCAGCCTGGTTCGAGCCGACTGGTTCGTGAGCGCGATGCCGGCCGAGCGCGCCCGACGGCTCTGGTCCCGCGACGTGCTCCGCCTCGACCCGCGGCTCGAGCTGATGGACGACCTGTTCACCGACTGGATGGTCGGCATCCAGTTCTACCTGCGCAAGAAGGTCGACATCGCCAAGGGGCACATCACGTTCCTCGACGCACCTTGGGCGCTCACCGCGCTCACCCAGGGTCAGTTCTGGCCCGAGCGCGACTTCGCCGCCGACTACGGCGACGGACGGGCCGTCGACTCGCTCTCGGTGGACATCTCCAACTGGGACGCGCCGGGCATCCTCTTCGGCAAGCCCGCCAAGCGCTGCACGCCCGGCCAGATCGCGCGGGAGGTGTGGGCGCAGGTCAAGCAGCACCACACCGCCGGGGACAAGCTTCCTCGCGGGATCGTCCACTCCTGGTTCCTCGACCCGGGGGTGAGGTGGGACCCCACCGCACGCCGCAACCACAACGCGACGCCGCTGCTGGTCAACACGGTGGGCTCGTGGGAGAAGCGGCCCAAGGCCCGCACCCGGATCCCGAACCTGTTCCTCGCGGGCGACTACGTGCGGACCGACGTCGACCTGGCCACGATGGAGGGCGCCAACGAGTCGGGCCGTGCCGCGGCGAACGCGATCCTCGACGCGGCGGGATCCCGAGCCGAGCGAGCCGAGATGTTCAAGCTCTACCGGCCGCCGGAGTTCGAGGCGGTCAAGGCTGCCGACGAGCAGCTCTTCCGGGCTGGGCAGCCGAACCCGTTCGACGTCCCTTCGCCGCCGAGCGGCCCATGACGGCTGTGATGTAACGGTTCCACCCAGCCGTGCGGTTCAGGTAACGGCTCGGTCCAGACAAGCCTGAGGGCTGGTTTCGGCCGCTGTCGCCCGGGTAGACGTAGCGGGTGTTCCGCGGGCCTCGTCCCGGGTAGACGAGACGAGGCCCCGCAAAGTACGAGTTTGCGGGGCCTCATTCGACAGTCGCTTGACGGCAACCGTCTCGCGAGCGCGTTCACCGGATCCCCGGACTCCGTCAAGAGCCGCAGCCACGCGTAGTGACTGTCCGGGATCCGAACTTCGCTCGGTCCCGCCGGTCGGGCGGTCCTCCGCCGGCGTGACCCAAGTGTTACCTGGGACATATTGACAGCGCAAGGGACCAAGGTCCCCCGGTCTATGGGTTACGGCAGGACATGTCACGACGATTCCGGGCGAGCCGGTCGGCACCGGGCTACTTCGCGAGCGCCTCCTGGATCGCCTGCTCGGTGTTGGCGAGAAGCTCCTCGGCGCTGTTGAAGTCGATCTTCTCGTCGTTCACGGTGACTGTCGGCGTGCCCTTGAACCCGCGGCGGGACCACTCGTCGGTGGAGTTCACGACCCACTGCTCGAACTTCAGGTCGGCGATCGGCCCCTCGATCGCGTCCTTCTCGGCGCCGGCCGCCACGGCGTAGTCGACCAGCTGCTCGTCCGACAGGCCGGCGCTGCCCTCGGCCGGCTGGTTGGCGTAGAGCTCGTTGTGGAACTTCACGGCCGCCTCCGGGCCGGCGGTGTCGAGCACGACGCCGAGCGCGTTCGCCGCACGTGTCGAGTAGTCGGTGCTCGACGCGCGGTCGAGGAAGGACACGACGTGGTACCTCACCTGCACGTCTCCGCTGTCGGCGTACTTCTTGAGCGCGTCCTCGCTGACCTGCTCGAACATGCCGCAGTAGGGGCACATGAAGTCCTCGTACACCGTCACGGTCACCGGCGCGTTGGCGTCGCCCATCGCCACGGAGTAGGTGTCGACCGCGCCGTTCGGCGGGGTCGCGGCCTCGCCGGTCGTGTCCCGGCTCGCCTGGACGGCCACGACGATGGCCACGACCAGGATGAGTACGGCGATCACGGCGGCGGTGACGAGGAGGGTCCGGGTACGACGCTCCTTCCGCTCCGCCTCCGCGCGGATGGCGGCCGCCCGCTCGGACGCGCGCTGCATGTTGGCCTGCTGAGTCGCCTTGGACTGTTTCCTGGTCATCGCGTGGGCTCTCCAGTGGGGGTGACATCGGTGCTGTGGTGCCAGAGTCGATTGTCCACCGCCCACATCGATCGAGGCCGCCAAACGAGCCAGGCGGAGACAAAGAGGAGACCAAGGTCCCGAGCCAGCTCCCAGGGGTACTTCTCCGTCGCCCGGGCGTCATAGCCGCCACCACCGAAGCAGCCGCAGTCGATCTGGAGACCTCGGGCCCAAGCCGAGGAGATGCCGATGACGAACGCCACGAACAAGATGCAGGACAGCAGAGCGCCGATCCGGACGAGCAGGCCGACGACGAGGGTCAGCCCGACCAGCACTTCCACGATCGGGAGCGTGTAGCCGACCAGCGGGACGACCGCCTCTGGGAGCAGCTCGTAGGCCCGGACGGCCCGCACGCTGCTTGCCGGATCCGGGAGCTTCAGCAGCCCGGCGACGATCCAGACTCCCCCGACGAGCAGCCGCGCTGCGAACCCGATCCAAGCCATGACGATCATGCTAGGGAGAACTCTTGCCGCATGACTGAGTAGGGTGCTAGGCGTGAATGACCGTCTGGTGTGGATCGACTGTGAGATGACCGGCTTGGACCTCGGCGCGGACGCGCTCATCGAGGTCGCGGCCCTGGTCACCGACTTCGACCTCAACGTCCTCGGCGAGGGTGTCGACGTCGTGATCAAGCCTCCCCAGGAGGCGATCGACCAGATGGACGAGTTCGTGCTCAACATGCACACCGTCTCGGGTCTGCTCGACGAGCTCGACAAGGGCGTCACGCTCCGCGAGGCCGAGGAGCAGGTGCTCGCCTACATCCGCGAGCACTGCCCCGACGGAAGCCGCCCTCCCCTGGCCGGCAACACCGTGGCCACCGACCGGGCCTTCCTCCAGCGGGACATGCCCGAGCTCGAGTCGTTCCTGCACTACCGGATCGTCGACGTCTCCTCGATCAAGGAGCTCGCTCGCCGCTGGTACCCCCGCACCTACTTCAACTCGCCGCCGAAGACGGGCAACCACCGCGCCCTCGCGGACATCCAGGAGAGCATCGAGGAGCTGCGGTACTACCGGGCCGCGGTGTTCGTGCCGCCGCCGGGCCCGGACTCGACCGCCGCGAGGGCCCTCGCCGCCGAGCACGGAGGCTCGCTGACCGGCGTGAGCGTCGAGGAGGAGGCGAGTGCTCCTGAGAGCGGCCCAAAGGAGACGCGCGGGCGGGGAACAAGACCCTGGTCGGAACGGTTCCTGAGAACAGGTACACTCTTCCCTGCTCGGCTCCTCGTGGCACGCGCCAGGAGGAGCCTTGTGACTGACAAGTCACAGTCATGGTGGGCGTAGCTCAGTTGGTAGAGCACCTGGTTGTGGTCCAGGATGTCGCGGGTTCGAGTCCCGTCGTTCACCCCAGTCCGGCAGGGCCCTCGTCGACGACGGGGGCCCTGTCGCTTTCTCCCGAGTCGGCGGCCTGGCCCCGCAGCCAGAGCGAGAGGTGCTCCGGCTGCATCGTCTCGGTCACCACTTCCCCGGAGGTCGGTGCGCACCGCGTCGAGGTCGACCTGGTCGCGCAGCCGTGCCGCGAACGACTCGACGGTCCGCCGGGCGTCGTACCGACGACGATAGAACCGCCTGTCCACCGACCGCTGGATCCGCGAGCGGGCGGGTCGGAAGAGCGCCGCCACGGCCAGGGTGGACGCGGCGACCGCGAGGCTGGATTTGCCGGTCACGTCCTTGAGCAGCAGCTGAAGCGTGAGCACGATGCCGATGTAGGCGGCGGCGAGCGTGATGGTCAGCGCGCCGTATACCAGGGTGCGGTTGATCACGACGTCGATGTCGTAGAGCCGGTACCGCAGGATCGACACGCCCGCAGCGGCGGGGAGGATCGCCAGGCTCAGCTGCAAGACACCCATGCGAGCCTGGAGGCCGCCCTCCGGCCAGAGGAACCAGGTGACCATGACGAGGGCGGTCACCGCGGTGGCGGCGGCGCCGGCGGTGAGCACGAGCTTGAGCTGCTGCCGCTCGACTCCTCGAGAACCGCGGAGCCGGAACGCCAGGGCGGCGCCGGCCAGGACCATCCCTACGACGGTCAGCACCCACCCGACGGTGTCCAGCACCTGCATCTCGGCGCGGAGGCCGGGGATCCCGAGCGGACTGGACGCGACCTCGAAGGGAGGATCGAGGGGGCCCGGTCGGAGAGTGGAGACGAGGAAGAGCAGGCCCGTTACCACCATGGTCGCCAGCGCAGGCCACCAGCGTCGGGCGGGCAGCCGTCCGTCCGGGAAGAGAAGGAACGAGACCGCGATCAGCGGCGCACCCACCTCGCCGGGGATCGTTGCTGCCAGCGTGGCCAGAGGCCACGGTGCCGACTGAGAGTTGAGGCCGGCGTCGGCGTACTGGTAGCACAGCGTCGACGCGCCGAACGTCACCCCGGTGAGGCAGAAGAGCCAGCCGATCCTGTTCTCGGGCAGCCGGGCCATGACCACGGCGCCCACCACCGCGCAGCAGAGCGACAAGACGACCGCCGCCACGCCGCCGACGCCACCGAAGACGTCGGCCGGAGGGGACGGGTCCGGGCCGAGCAGCTGAAGGACGAGACTCCCGACTGCCAGGATCGCGGTGACGATCACGGTGACCAACGCAGCACGGGAGGCAAGACCCTCCGACCGCCGCTCGGAGCTGCCGGCGGCTGTTTCGCGCTGTCCGGTCTGGTTCACGGCGATCTCCACTCGTCCCGCCCGCTGCGGCGCGACTCGGTCGCAGCGGAGACCTCGGTCAGTCTCCCACCGCGAGCCACCCGGTGGCGACCGCGGCGACCTCAGGCTCGCCTGGTCCCGTCCAGAAAGCGTTACAGGCCGAGCCGGGCACTCTCAGGTTGTGCGGGACGCTCGGGCGCCGGCACGTCAGCGAAGGCCTGCGTGGCGCCCCGAACCAGCTTGCGGCACCGCCTCATCGTGCGACGCCGACCGGTCGGTCTTCGCCAGCACGACGTGGTGCGTCGTGGAGATCACCCACAGTGCGACCAGTGCCGCCATCAGCACGGCCAGCGCAGCGCTGCTCGCCGACCACAGCATCACGACGCCGGCGATGAGTGCGACCAGGCCCAGCAGCGACGTGACCGCCAGGTACAACTTGTTGCCGTGCATCAGCTGGTCGAAGCTCGGCACGACCGCGGTCGCCGAGGCCAAGAACCCGAGCGCAAGGATCACGAGCCCGGTGGCCCGCGTGCCGGTCATGCCGGGCAGCGCCGCGTCGACCAGCCACAGCAGGTACAGCGCCACGGCTACTGCCACCGCTGCGGTGGCGATGATGTCTCTCTTCGGCAGGCGCATCATGTCTCCTGCCTCCTTCATCCGATCGGACACCCTGAGGTACCGACGGGTCTCTGCGAGAAAGTCAGGACCGGGCTCCAGCCGTGCGAGCTACCGGACCCTGTGCATCTCGCGCTCGATGTCTTCCTCGGTCACGTCATGCCTGTAGTAGGCGTCCCAGCCGTCAAGCACCAGCAGGACGCCCCAACCGGCGAGGACCCACCCGGGCCAGAAGTAGCCGAGCCCGGTCACTGCCCAGATCCCGACCAGGAACGCGTTGATGACGAGGTAGGCCACCAGGTCGCCGCGGAACTTCCGCTTCCTCAGCAGTCGGGTACGGGCCTCTTCGTAGTCGGAGGTCGTCTGTGTCTCTGTCATGTCGCCACCTCCTTCGCGACAGATTGCTCCACTTTCAGCATGCCGCCGCACCGCCGCACAGGTCAGGTGCGTTGGTCACCGCCGGACGTGACCTCCGTCCCGTGACGAGGCTTCGGTCGCGGGGTCAGCCCGCCGGGTCAGCCCCTCGCCGTACCCCTGATCGCCCAGGCTCTGGCAGTGAGCGGGACGCTCCCGTCCGGCCCCGCGGGCAGGCGGTCGTGGAGAAGGTCCCTCAGGGCTCGACGGCGATCGTCGGTCAGCGACATCGCATAGCCGGGGGCGGGACCCTGACCGCCCAGGAACGGCGCCCAGTAGTCGTCGAAGTCGGAGAACAGGGTGGGCACGTCCAGCGCCTCCACCTCGCACCTCGGTCAGCCCCGCATCGGACCACAGCCGCCTGAGCGGCTCCGGCCGGCAGAGCGGGAACCGGCTCCCCTCGTCCAGCTCCGCCGCAGCAGGGTCCAGCGCCACGGCGGAGTCCCAGAAGTACCGGATCATCTCCATCCCCTCGGCGTAGTCCCAGACATAGGCGGCGACGACGCCTCCAGGCGTAGTGACCCGGACGAGCTCGGCGGCAGCGCGTCGCGGGTCCGGCACGAAGTTGAGTGCGAGCCCGCTGACGGCGGCATCGCAGCCGCCGCTTGCCAGGGGCAGCGCCCGCGCGTCGGCGCCGCAGAAGTCGGCTCGGGGATCCGTGATCGCGGCGCGGGCGCCGGCGAGGAACCCCTCGGACGGGTCCACGCCGAGCACGTGGGCAGGGCTGGCTTCAGCCAGGACCTCCGCTGTCAGCGCCCCGGTACCGCAGCCGACATCCAGCCACGTGCGGCCTCCTGCCACGTCCAGCCACCGCAGGAACGCCCGAGCGACGCGGCGACTCCACCGACCGACGTAGGCCTCGTACGCGTCACCCAGAGCCCACACATCAGGTGCCATACAGCGACGATACGGCCTGAGTGGATCAGACAAACCCTGCCCAACATGGGCAGAAGGGTCTACCGTGCTGCTGGCCCATTTTCGACTTGGGCCACGAGCATCACAGGGGTTCTCATGAAGTACACGCTGCGGGCGGGCCTGGCTGTCGCGATGCTGCTGGGTGTCTACGTCCTGGCTCTCGCCATCGTCGCCGCCTTCGTCCTCGGTGTCTACGAGCTCGTCGTCCACGGTGCGTCGGGCGTGGGGCTGCTGAAGCTCCTCGTCGTGGGCGTGCTGGTCTCGGCGGCGATCGCACGAGGACTCTGGGCAGGTCTGCGCCGGCCCCAGGACCAGCCTCCAGGCATCGTCCTCGAGGAGCACGAGCAGCCGAGGCTCTGGGCGGAGGTTCGCCACCTCGCCGACGAGGTGGGCACGCGCCCGCCGGACGAGATCAGGCTCGTCCACGAGGTCAACGCCGCGGTCTCCGAGGACTCCCGCTGGCTCGGCCTCGTGCCCGGGACTCGACGCATGTACGTCGGAGTGCCGCTCCTCACCGGGCTCTCCGAGCTCCAGATGCGCTCCGTGCTCGCCCACGAGCTCGGCCACTACAGCGGACGCCACACGGTGCTCGCGGGGGTCACCTACCGCGGCCAGGAGTCGCTGCATCGGATTCTCGACCACCTGGGGCCGGACTCGTGGGTCGGCAAGCTGTTCGGCCTCTACGGGCGGCTGTACATCGCCGTCGCCAGCAGCGTGAACCGGCGCCAGGAGCTCGAGGCCGACGCGTTCAGCGCCCGGCTCGCGGGCAAGGGCGTGGCGATCAGCGCGCTCCAGGAGCTGCCCGCGATCGATGCCGCCTGGTCCTTCTTCCTCCAGAGCTACGTGGCTCGCGGCGCCGAGCACCAGCGCCGTCCCGACGAGCTCTTCGCAGGCTTCCACCAGTTCTGGTCATCCCCTGAGCGACAGCAGGAGCTGGAGGAGCTGCGCGCCGACCCGCCGGCCGTCGAGCGCTCGGTCTACGACAGCCACCCGACCACCCCGGAGCGGGTTGGCGTCCTGTCACGGCTGGACGCGCCTGACGACCCGGATCGGTCCGGCCCCGCCGTCGAGCTGCTCGAAGACCCGCCGTACGCGATGGGCCGCCTCGAGGACTGGATGTTCGAAGGCTCGCCGCTGACGCCCGTGTCGTGGGAGGAGCTGGTCTCGACGTCGGCCGAGGCGGAGACGCACGACAACGCCGCCGCGCTGATCGCAGCCATGGAGCAGGGCGGCGACACCAAGGCCGACCTCGGCCAGGCTCTGGAGGTGCTGCGCCTGGGCTGGACCCTCGACCTGGTCGCTCCGCTGATGGCCGAGCAGGCCACCGAGGAGCAACGGCGCGCCGTCGCGGCCCGGCTGATCGGCGACCTGGTGGCCGACGCCCTGACCCAGAGCGGCAAGGCGACCTTCCGGCTCAGCTGGAGCGAGGGCCGGTCCCTCGTGGACCTCGACGGAGCGGTGCTCGACCCGTGGAGCCTCGCGCAGGCAGCCGCGCAGTCACCCAAGGGCGTTGCTCCTCTGGCCGAGTGGTGCCAGGAGCACCAGGTGCCGATGGGGCATCGGCCGACCCGGCAGGCGGAGGCAGAGCCGACCGAGCAGCTGGTGCCGGGCACCTGACGTGTTCCTGGATGTGTCACCAATTCCTACTTTCCGGGACAGCAACTAGTCCCTTCGCCACCCCTTGCCTGCGTGCCGAGGTCACGAAGTCGGGCCGATGGCCCATGGCGTGGCTCCGGAGATCCCGTGTTGAGTCGAAGCAAAGGATCTCCTCAGGAGGTGCACCATGGCCAAACCTCTGGCGCGAGCTGGATGCTCGCTGGCGCTAGGCGCCTTGATCGCCGGCTTTGCCTTGCTCCCACCCGCGCAGGGCCGACAAGCGACGACGAACCGGCCAGACCCGGGTGGCGGTTCCACGACGAAGCCCTGGAACGGGAAGCTCACCGAGGCGTTGGTCAAGGACCTGAGGAGCAAGAACCTCGAGGTCACCCTCGGCTACACGCATCTGTATACGCAGGAGGACTGCGACAACTACACCTATCCGATCCTGAGGAACTGCTTCGGCAACAACCCGGCGTCGCCGTACCTGGTCTCGGTCGTGAAGAGGTGGGCCGACGAGTACGCCGACCCGCGGACCGAGAACGCGTTGGGCAAGACGCCTCCTGGCTACACATCGACCCCCCGGCTCGATCCCCGCGAGGCGATCATCGTCTTCGGGCAGATGCCGCCTCCGGCCAGGTACCTCGGAGAGCAGTCGTGGGTCTTCACCAAGATGGGCGGCTGGCGCTCCCAGGACTACGACGAGGTCGCGGACGCCCAGCCGGACCTCGCCCCTTACCTGTTCACGACCGTGCCGCCCAGCAACAGGCAGACCGGTCGCATCGTGAGCTTCTCGGGCCTGAACAACAACACCAACAACGTGACCATCGAGAGGCAGTCCGGATCCGTCTGGAACCAGGTGCGCTACTTCGTCGTCACGCCCGACCAGAAGATGGACCGAGCGGTCCGCAGTTCCCTCCAGAGGTTGGGCGTCGCCGGCAACGACGTGTTCACCGACGCCATCCCACCGAAGGACGAGAAGGGTTCGATCGGGCCTATCGGGCTGGGACGGCGAGCCAACGACTTCGTCACCCTCATCCGCTACACCATGCCCGAGGACAAGCAGGCGGGAGATGCCTGGTTGCAGGACCCTCCACTCACGATCCTCAGGGTCCGCGAGCGTCCGTCCTCGCAGCGGGCGGCACAGCCCTATCCCCAATCCGTCCTCGACAAGCGGACAGCAGTGCCCGAGCAGGGGCTCGCAGCCTCCCAGCAGCAGCTGGTCAAGGCGATCTGCGCACGTGCAGCACGAGGACCGTGGAAGCTCGACCTCAGGAACAGCGGCTGTGACGAGGCCGCGCCGTACCCGAGCTCGAGAATGCACGACCTCCTCAACGAGCTCGGCCAGTCCGGGCCTGAGTGCCGCTCGATCGGCATGGACTGCCTCGGCGACAACCAGGACGCGAGCTACTTCTTCGCACCGGCCCGTCCGCTGGACGGACGGCAGGTCTACGCCGTGCTCGGAACCCTCGCCACAGCGACGGGCAACGGCACGTACGTCGGCCTCTCGGTCAACGACGCCGCCAGGCTCAAGGGCGTCCTGAACGTCCCCGACACCGACGCGGACGCGCCTCGAACCGACCTGACCGGATCGGCCGACGCCTACGTGAAGGTGAAGAACCGCGGCAAGTTCTTCATCCACTACTTCAGCCGGGACTGCCGTGGACTCCGAGGCCTGACCGGTGGTGCGTGCACCACCATCACCGAGGAGATGGTGGCCAGGGCCGGCGACGACAGCGCGCAAGGCGACCCGAGGCTGCACGGCAAGGTCAACTTCGCCCTGCGGACCTACGTGAAGCCCGGAACCGAGCGTGGCCCGGACCCCGAGCTGCAGCTCAAGGGGAGGGTGCTGACCTTCGTGCGGCGGTGACCCACCGGGTTGCCGATCGCAGCAAGAGCCCGGCACCGGGACGGTGCCGGGCTCACCATGCCGTCGTCAGCTCGACAGAGCCCAGGTCCTGCCTTACCGGGGCGCTCCCTGACGCCAGTACGCGCGCCGGCATCTCAGTCGTGTCCAGGCGACGAACCAGCTGGACTGCCACTGCCTGGCAGACCGATGGACCTCCAGCGGCGAGATCCTCACCGGTCTCGCCGGGGGCTCTCCGCGGCGCTCATCCGCACGCGCCGATCGTCCAGACGTCGTCGGCGGCCGAGTCGCTCGTCGCACGGCGGTACGCCTCTTCGAACGACATCCGTTGCAGGTCGCCGTTGCGTCGTACGACGACCACAGAGTCGGGACCGGTCTCGGAGGGCCACCTCGCCACGTCGACGCACCCGGGGAAACGGACTGCGTGGGCTGGCTTCCACCTGGGCTCGCCCATGACCCGGTTCGACGGGCTCGCGTGCGGGGCTCGCTGCATCGGCACTTCGTACTGCTGGGCCATCAGGTTGGCGGGTACGACGTAGGCGAAGATCAGGCCGTAGAGCAGGCCCGCGGCCGCGAGCGAGCGGGTGAGCAGCTCGACCAGAGTCCGCTGTCTGCGGTGCATCGGCTCACCCCTTCCGTTCGTCTGCTCAACGCGGAAGGAGCGGCGGAGTTACGGGCGCAAGGACCCGCCGTGGGTCACATCCCGTGCACGGCGGGGATCTGACCCAGTCGCCCGGCCTGGAAGTCGTCGAAGGCCGCCATCACCTCGGCCTTGGTGTTCATGACGAAGGGACCTGCCCAGGCGAGAGGCTCACGGATCGGCCTGCCTCCGATCACGAGTACGTCGAGGGCAGGGCTCCGGCCCTCCTGCGACCGGTTCGCCGCAAGGGTCACGAAGTCGCCATGGCCGAGGACGGCGAGGTTCCCGGTCCGGACGGGGCGGTGGTCGAGGCCGACGGTGCCCTCACCGCTGAGGACGTAGACCAGCGCGTTGAACTCCGGGTTCCACGGGAGGTCGAGGCCGGCGGTCGGCTGGAGGGTCGCGTGCACCATCGTCATGGGGGTGTGCGTGGAGCCCGGCCCCTTCTGGCCCGCGACCTCACCGGCGATGATGCGAACGAGTGCTCCGGCGTCGGCGCTCGTGACGAGACCGACCTGACCGGCGCGAAGGTCCTGGTAGCGCGGTGCGGTCATCTTCTGGTCGCGCGGGAGGTTCACCCAAAGCTGCACCCCGTGGAAGAGACCCCCCTTCTGCACCAGCCACTCCGGCGGCGCCTCGATGTGCAGGAGGCCGGCACCGGCGGTCATCCACTGCGTGTCGCCGTCGGTGATGCTGCCGCCGCCGCCGTTGGAGTCCTGGTGGTCGAAGAGGCCGTCGATCATGTAGGTGACGGTTTCGAAGCCGCGGTGCGGGTGCCACGGCGTGCCCTTCGGCTCCCCAGGGGCGTACTCCACCTCGCCCATCTGGTCCATGTGGATGAAGGGGTCGAGCAGCGCCAGGTCCACACCGGCGAACGCCCGACGTACGGGGAAACCTTCCCCCTCGAACCCTCGTGGCGCGTCTGTGACCTTGACGACTGGACGCACGGTGTCACCGAGCCCCGGCCCGGTGATCCGCGGGAGGACAGTGAGGTCGTCGACGGTGAGTGCAGGCATGCCTCGATGCTAGTTCAACTTTCAACTTCTCACCAGGGTCGGCCGTTGACGGCCTAGGCAGGTAGCGTTCAGCCCGTGACCAGAGGGACCAAACAGCGCAAGTACGACGTCGTCATCGTCGGCGGTGGCCACAACGGCCTCGTCTCCGCGACGTACCTCGCCAAGGCGGGACTGTCCGTCCTGCTGCTGGAGCGGCTCGACCACACCGGCGGTGCCGCGATCAGCGCGCAGGCGTTCAGCGGGCTCGAGGCACGCCTGTCGCGGTACTCCTACCTCGTCAGCCTGATGCCGGAGCAGATCATCTCCGACCTCGGGCTCGACCTCGAGCTGAAGTCGCGCGTCACCGCGTCGTACACGCCTACCGTCCGCGACGGAAAGCACACCGGGCTGCTCGTCGAGCGTCCGGAGGGCACTCAGACCGCCGAGTCCTTCCGCGCCCTGACCGGGTCGGACAAGGAGTACGACGCCTGGAAGCAGTTCTACGCCGAGGTCACCGACTTCGCGCAGGCCCTCGCACCCACGCTGCTCGAGCCCTTGCGCACCGAGAAGGAGATGCGTGAGCTGATCGAGGCCGACACCTGGGAGGCGCTGGTCGGCACTCCCCTCGGTCGGGTGATCGACGAGCGCTTCGAGGACGACACCGTCCGCGGGGTGGTCGCGACCGACGCGGTGATCGGCACGTTCGCCGCGATGGACGACCAGTCGTTGCTGCAGAACCGCTGCTTCCTGTACCACATGGTTGGCAACGGCACCGGCGAGTGGCGGGTGCCCGTCGGCGGCATGGGGGCGGTCACCGACGCGCTGGCCGACGCGGCCCGCAACGCAGGCGCCGAGATCCTCACCGGCGCGGGCGTGAGCCGCATCGAGACCGACGGCACGACCGCGAGTGTGCACTTCCACGACGGCGAGGAGACCCAGACCGTCGAGACCCGGTGGGTGCTCTCGAACGTGGCCCCCTGGGTGCTCCAGATCCTTCTCGGCGAGGAGCACGGCGACCCGCCGAAGGGCGCCCAGCTGAAGATCAACTTCCTGCTCGACAGGCTGCCGAAGCTCAAGTCCGGCGTCGACCCCGAGGTCGCCTTCGCCGGGACCTTCCATGTCGCCGAGGACTACAGCCAGCTCCAGAAGGCCTACGAGGAGGCGTCGACCGGGAGCATCCCGACCGTGCCCCCGGGCGAGCTGTACTGCCACTCGCTGACCGATCCCTCCATCCTCGGCGGTCTCGCCACGGGGAAGCACACGCTGACCTACTTCGGCGTGCACATGCCGGCGGACCTCTTCGCCGACGACCACGACGCCCGCCGGGACGAGGCGGTCGAGCGTGTCCTCGACGCGATCAACGAGCACCTCGAAGAGCCGATCGAGAGCTGCCTCGCGGTCGACGGCGACGGCAAGCCGTGCCTCGAGGCGATGACCCCGCAGGACGTCGACCAGGCGCTCGCGATGCCGGGGGGCCACATCTTCCACGGCGACCTGTCGTGGCCCTGGTCCCCCAACCGCAGCCGGCTGGACAGCCCCGCACAGCGGTGGGGCGTGGCGACCGACTTGGACAACGTGCTGCTGTGCGGCTCCGGCGCTCGACGGGGCGGCATGGTCAGCGGCATCGGCGGCCACAACGCGGCGCAGGCGGTCCTGGAGGCTCTCCGGGCCGAGGCTCAAGCAGAGACGGCCGAGCAGGCAGAGGCGACCGCGGCTGAGCCCGAGGCGCCCGAGTCGGAGTGAGCGGGGTCCCCTCCCCCGCCTCCTCAACTCCCCCGGCCCTGTAACGCGGGGTTATGGACGCCCCACAAGCGGCATACCGCTTGGGATGCGTCCACAACGCGTGGGAAGCGTCGTACACGAGCGACCTGACCGATGAGCGGTTGAACTGCTGCTATCGGTGGCACCCTGGTGTCTCTGGCGCCGCGCGCACCCGGAGGGGGGACCGACATGAGCGTCTGCTGGAACACCCGCGGGATACCGACGTCAAGGAGGGGGCCGCGCCGCGCCGCGGCTGCCGCGATGGCGCTGGCGACGCTGGGTGCTACGGCGGCCTGCGGGGCGGTCAGCGGCGATCCGACCGGCGGCACGGCCCCGAGCAGCTTCTCGACTCTCGTGGCGGGAGGCTCGGTGTCCCCGGTGCCCACGTCCAGCCCAAGGGTGCGCTGCATCCGGGCGATCACGGACGCGCTACGGGAGGCAGCTGACGACCACGTGCCGGCGCGGCGTGCGACCGCCGACCTTGCCGCCGTGTACGGGCCGGACAGTCCCCAGATGCAGGCGTTCCACGTCCAGCTGGCGTCGTTCCGGAAAGACGTCCGGGAACACGGGGCCGACGTCGCCGCGACGCTTGCATGGCCCGCGCTCGATGAGGCTTGCGACTAGGCGATCAGAAGGCCGCCGAAGCAGCCCGAATGCCGGCCGCGTGCCGTTTGCGGTGCGCCGACGAGGCGTTCCGTTGGCAACGCGCCCGGTCAGACCTTGCTCGGGTTCACCCGCATGATCGGCTCGCTGGTCGGCTGAGCGGATCCACCGGCGGGCTCGACCGTGATCGCGACCTCCGTGTCGGGCGTCGGCATCTCCATGGCCGCGCCCTTCTCACGCTCGAGGATGCCGACCGACGAGACCGTGCCCTTCTGGATCGCCCAGAGCTGGTACACGTGCTGCTCGTCCAGCGGCGGCAGCTCATCGGTGTCGACGGCCATCTCCCCCAGCTCAGGCGAGGTCGCCACCGAGATCTCGCCGCCGTTGCTGGTCTCCATGGTGGCGCTGTGGGCGTCCTCAGCCTGGAAGACCTCGACCACCGCGTCGGCGAGCAGGCTCTGTTGATCGTCCTGACCGTCGCCGATCTGGGTGATGCCGATTGCACCCGCCACGATCACGACGACGGCGGCGGCCGCGAGCAGCACGGTGCCCCACCGACGACGCGCGAGCTTGACGACGTTCCCCCGTGTGACTTGCGGAGGAAGCTGCGGGGTGCGGTCGACCGCGGTCAACACCCTCGCCCTCAGGTACGCCGGAGGGGCAGCAGCCTCGCTGGCGCCCATCGTCGCGGCCGCCTCCTGGAGCTCCCGCAACTCCTGGCTGCAGGCGGAGCACGCCTCCAGGTGCGTTCGGAACTGCTCGGCCTCCTCGGGGCTCAGGGCGTTGAGGGCGTAGGCGCCCGACAGCGTGTGCAGGTCGGTGCTCATCGGGCCCCCTCCAAACAGTCGCGGAGACGGATCAGGCCGTCTCTCATTCTCGTCTTGATCGTGGGAAGCGGCTTGTCGAGCAAGGTCGCCACCTCCCCATAGGTGTAGCCGTTGAAGTACGCCAGCCGCACCGACTCCAGCTGCAGGTCGGTCAGGGTCTCCAGACAGTCCCGCACGGCCCCGTGCTCCTCGGCCTCGATCAGCGCGTCGGCGGGCTCGTCGTGCGTGACCTCGTCGGGTGCCGCCTGGTGGTCCTGCCGTTTCTGCGCCTCGCTCCGACGTACGACGTCCACGGCCCGCCGGTGGGCGATCGTCATGACCCAGGTCTTGGCTTTGCCGCGCGCACCGTCGAACCTCGTGGCCTTGCGCCACACGTCGAGGAAGACCTCCTGTGTGACGTCCTCAGCCCTGGCCGGGTCCCGCACGACACGCCGCGCCAGACCGAAGACCGCCGCGGACAGCTCGTCGTACAACGCCTCGAAGGCCCGCGAGTCTCCCCGGGCCACCTGGGTCATGAGGATGTCGACGTCAGGCGGCCCCTGCGGGGACACGAGCCGAAGCTCGGGCTCGGGCATCGGACCTCCTGTCTGAGCGGTGCTGTGGAGCGTGGTTGTGACTCTAGTTCGCAGCTCCCGGCCCGTTGGATGGGTCGGCGTTTTGTCCTCTTGACAGAACCCGCGGTCCGAGTATGTTTAACACAGTCATTAATTAACGGAGTGGTTAAACACGATGGCAACGGACCGGCTCAGCATGATCTTCTCGGCGCTCGCCGACCCGACGCGTCGGGCGATCCTCGCCCGGCTCGCCGATGGTGACGCCACCGTCTCGGAGCTGGCCGAGCCGTTCTCTATCAGCCTCCCCGCGATCTCACGGCACCTGAAGGTGCTCGAGCAGGCCGGGCTCATCTCCCGGAGCCGGAACGCCCAGTGGCGTTCGAGCAGCATCCAAGCCGAGACGTTGCGGGAGGTCATTGACTGGGTGGAGCCGTACCGAGAGCTCTGGGACGCCAGGCTCGACCGGCTCGAGACCCACCTCAAGCGCATCCGGCAGCAACAGAGCAACGGTGGCTGAGCGCCACCCCGAACGAGAGGCAACACCATGGCTACAGAGCTGCACATCGAGCGGGTCTTCGACGCCCCCCGGGAGCTGGTGTGGAAGGCGTTCACCGACCCGGACCAGATCGCGAAGTGGTTCGGCCCGGTCGGCTACTCGGTCCCCCGCGAGAGCGTGGACGTCGACCTGCGGGTCGGCGGTCACCAGAAGCTGACGATGGTTCCCGACGACCCCGAGTACCCGCCGGGCGGCCCGAGTGTCGGGACCTTCGACGAGATCGTCGAGAACGAGCTGCTCGTCATTCACGAGGACCTCGAAGGCGAGATGGCCGAGCTCTTCGGATCCACCCGCATCGACCTGCGCCTCGAGCTCCACGACGAGAACGGCAAGACCCGTCTCGTGCTGACCCAGGGCCCCTACAAGGACGACTTCGCAGGCAACGCCCGCGACGGCTGGAACAGCTCGTTCACCAAGCTGGACGCCCTGCTCGCAGGGTGACGTGTGGCCTTCGCCGACCGGCATCGCTCCGCCGTCCTGGGCGGTGCCGGTCGTCACACCGGGTCGATTTCGTGGTGAGCCGAGTCTGTTGCTAGAGTTCCACTCGCTTCGCGCGCCATTAGCTCAATTGGCAGAGCAGCTGACTCTTAATCAGCGGGTTCGGGGTTCGAGTCCCTGATGGCGCACAAAACCCCAGGTCAAAGGCCTAGTGATCGTTAGGCTTGCTGAGGAGAAGGCCAATAACCATGCTTTTGGCCACCACTTAACCTCCGTATGAGCAGTTAAGGGGCAGCGGTTCCCTAGCCTTCGCTCCCCTCTCCCGGTTCGGTACGCCCGAACCGCCCGTGGCTTGGGTCGAGCGGGGTGTTCACAGCGCTGCGGGGCATCATCCCGCCGGCGACACTCCCCCTGGTGAAGTCCCGTCCCGACCTGCTCAGGCCGCGCACGACGCACCGCACCACGGCAGCATCCCGGGCGCCTGCCTTCACCATGCCGGCCGGTCGTTCGAAGGTTTCACGGAATAGCCGATGAGCGGGCCGAGCGTTGGGGTGCGTCTTACCGCCGGGTCAAGGCGCCCACAAGGATCGAGGCTGGGCGAGTGCAACTTCGACATCGGTGTCATTGCGTCGGCCAGGCATCGCAATTAGGATCACCAGCCGTTCGGGTCGAATCGGCGAGGGGATGACGATGGACTCCCTGATCGACCGTGGCCAGTACGCCAGCCTTGAGGACTGCTCCTATCTCAACCAAGCTTCCCTCGGCTTGATCCCCCGCACGTCGCTGGAGGCGAGCACGCGCTTCCTCACTGAGGTCGCCCAGCACGGGAACCTTCATCTGTCCGACCAGGCTGAGGCCGCGATCCTCGACACGCTGCACACCGCGGCGGCCGGGCTGCTCGGGGCACCTGAGACGGCCGTCGCGGTGGTGGGCGGAGCCAGCGAGGCACTGGGGCAAATCGGGGCGCTGCTCGCCGACGCGGACGGTGAAGCGTTGCTCGTGCCGACGGATTTCCCCAGCGTCACCTACCCGTGGTTGGCGGCCCGCGAGCGCCTCGGCATGGGGTTGCGCTGGGTCCACGACACGGCTGAAACGGACCTGACGCAGGCCCTGCTCGATGCCATCACGGAGCGAACCACGGTCGTGTGCGTCAGCTCAGTCCAGTTCGCGACGGGGAGTCGGGTCGATGTCTCGGCTCTGGTGGAGCACGCGCACCGCGCCGGTGCGCGCGTCGTCGTCGACGTCACCCAGATGGCCGGCGCCGTACCGGTCACGATGACAGCCTGGGGCGTCGATGCGCTGGTGTGCAGCGGCTACAAGTGGCTGTCCGCTCCTGGCGGTGTCGCCCTGCTGGCCTTGGCCGAGGACCTGGCAGCCGCTCTACCCCCGATCGTGGGGTGGATGGGCAGCGCCCATCCGTTCGACTTCAAGCCCGACGTGCTGACGCTCGCGCCGGACGCGCGGCGGTTCGAACTGTCCACCATCTCCTACAGCTCTGCCCTGGGTTTGCGTGCCTCCATCGAACTGCTGACCGGGGTCGGTCTGGACTCGGTGCGCGACCACGCCGACCGGCTCGCTCGAGACCTCGTGGAGCGGACCGCAGGCGCGGGCTGGGTCCCCTACCGCCCCCTCAACGACCAATCCGCCAGCAGCCACATCGTCTCCCTGCGACATCCCGCGGTCGACGTTGACCACGTCCAAGCGACCCTGGCGGAGCAGCACCGCGTGGTCACCAGTTCCCGCGGCGGCGGCATCCGGATCTCTCTGCACGCCTACAACAACAGTGACGACGTGAGCGTGCTTGCCGAGGCGCTGGAGGTCATCGCTCGAGATTGAGCGAATCGTCGTGAGCGAGCGGACGCCAGCCCGAGAAGCGGGTCAGCCTTCGTACACCTGAAGCCGTCGACCTCGGGCTCGACACATCGGGACATGCCGCGGACAGGTAATCCGGGCAATCGGCGTTGGGCTCGAGCGAAGGGTGCCTCTCTTCGCCGCCTGTAGGCCGGCAAGGTTTCACGGATCTGCCGATGTGAGGTCGTCGCCCGACGGCCCTCAGGGCTGGTCGGCAGGTGGGAGTCGCTTTCTCGCGACGTCCACGAAACGCTCGACTACAGCGAGCGGCAGACTCACCGCTCCATGGCACATGAAGTCGAAGCCGCTGCCGTCGTCATGCCAGAACGCTTCGAGGACAGGCCCGCTGCCAGGTGAGCCCAGGTCCGTGAGTTCCAGGCCCATTCCATCGTTGATGACGTCGGAGGCCACTACGACCTCGAAGTTTCGTCCCTCGTGCTCCCAGACGTCCACAACCCGCGATGCTGCCATAGCCGAGGTGTGCCCGTCGGCTGACGCCCGCCATGCCGAGATCAAGACGCCATCGCCTGACCACTCACGCCGCGTTGTGACGTCGTCCACCGAGCAGCGACTAACGTGATCCCCGTGGAGATTCTGACTGTCATCGCCGGCGGTGCGTTCCTTCTCGCCGTCGCCGTCGCCCGTGGGACGACGGCGCTAAGTCAGGCATTGTGCGCCGCCTGGATTCTGCTGCTCGCGGTGAGCCACTTCCGTGATGGGTCTCGCACGGACCTGCTTCTCGGGGCGCTTCTCCTGACTGCCGGTCTTGTGGGCGCGTACGACGCTTTTCGGCGATTCCGGCAGCGTGGGCGGCACGTCTGAGTTGATCCGCGCCCGGTCATGCCGCTGTCGGTGCGGGACGCCCGACCATGCCGCCGACCGTGAAACGGCGGAACTGCGCCTGTGAGTCGGGGTTTCCTGTTCCTGCATGCGACAAGGTGCTGCCGTGAACTTGGCAATCCACCTCGCCCTGGGGGCAGTTCTTGGGATCGTTGCGGGCCTCGTCGCCGGCACCCTCTGGACACCCCTCACTGAAACAGACACCGCGAAGGCTTGCGATTCGGAGCACAGGGTCTGCGTCACTCGCACTCAGGCGCCAGGTTTCGTCTTGGTGGCGCCCAAAGACGAGTTGTGGATCTCAATCGACGTGGACAACTGCGGCTTTCAGTACCGCACACCGTTCGACCTGCCTGACGGCGAACTTAGGGTCTCCTTCAAGCCGAGGTATCTGGAGCCCCGCGGCTCGGGCGGTGACCTCGCCCGGTACACGACCACAGGCGGCTGCTAGCTGGCCTGCAAGTAGCCGCAGACAGCGTGCGCTGCGGCCAACCGGATCTGCCGCAGACTGTGAAACACGCAACTGCCGAGTGCGCGCCCTACGACAACCCATCGAACACGGCTTGAGCGTCTGCGAGGACAGCGGCCATCTCAGACACCTGATTCTCGGGCAACCGAGAGAACAGGATCAGCTCCAGGTCGTTCACGAGCGCAGCCAGTCGCCGTTCAAGCGCGCTGTTCAACCCCGTGAGGAGATACGTCAGCCTCTCGAATTCGCTGACAACCTGCTCCGGGGTAAGCCGCCCGGACAATAACGACTCTCGTAGGTCGATGAGCACGTTCGCGACATCCGTGTTCGCCACTGCCCATGATCCCTCCGTCATCGCAAGGACACTCGCACAGCTTCACCCTTTCACGGACATGCCGCGGTTGGTGAAGCTCTGACGTGCCGATGAGCGTGCGCTTCGGAACGTGCCTAGTGCCCGGAGTGTGAACTCAGCGACGCGCCAGCGAGCAGTGCTCCGGCCTTCCGCAACTTCCGCTGCACGGAGCGAAGGATGGCAACCGCCTCCGCGTCGGAGTAACCAAGCGTATGGATGCTGTCGAGCCCCGACCCGAACACGTCACTCGCCCAGACGAACTCGGTGGCGACCAGCGCTCGGGTCCAGTCCCACCGAGACAAGTCCGCGCCAGTCCACACCGCCTCCGCGATGCAGCGCGCGTCCTCATACAGGTCGGCGATGGACTCAAACCCCATAACCTGGACGAGTGCGTTCGTCGGCCTCGCAGGTCCTCCCCAGTCCAGCAATCCCCAGCGGATCATGGCGCGCTCATCTTCCGTCAGCTCCACGGCGAGCAAGTTGTCCACGGGAGCACCCTACGAGCGCGCAGGCTCAGCGTCCGCTCATAGCCGCCGTCCGCGCGGTCGTGCCGATGAGCGATCGTGTCTACGCTGCGGCGCATGACGCGGTTCCTGGCCATCTATCACGGCGCGGCGAGTGAGTTGAACAAGGAACAACTCAGCGAGGAACAGCAGTCCGAGTTCATGAACGCATGGGCTGCGTGGGCGCAAGCCCACCAGCAGTCTCTCGTGGACCCGGGTGCCCCGCTCTACATGAAGAAAACTCGTGACCTCTCACGGAGTCGAGGACTTCACCCGACTCAAAGACTGGGTACGCGATCGTGGAGGCCGGATCACACGACGAGCAGTCCGGATCTTCGCTGAGAACCCGCACCTCCGGCTCATTTCCGGGAACTCGATCGAAGTGTTGGAGTGTCCGCCGGTGCCTGGACAGCCGGGCTGAGTAGTCCTCTATGCCGCCGATGGCGTGCGCTTCGGCCATCCGGAACTGCCGCTCTCGGTCATGCCGATGTGGGGTCGCGTCGCGCCGGCGTGAGAGCCTTTCCGCGTGAGTTCACCGCCGGTGGAGCAGCGGAACACCTTCCTCGGGGCGACTGGATTGCTGGTGCTCTTCGTCGCCGGGATTGTCTTGGCAGTCTCGTGGTTGATGCCCCTCCCTGAGATCGTCCTGGCGACGGCATGGCTCATGGCTTTCGCAGCGATGACCGTCGTCATCGGCTTCGCATTCCGTGAGGCACGGACCGCGGGAATCGGTTTCCTCGCCGCAGTCGGCAAGTGCTTCAAGGCGCTCGGGCGTTTCGTCTTCTGGTTCTTCTGAGGCGGTGCGTCCTTGGGTGCCGATCCGCCCGGACATGCCGCTGTCGGCAAGTCACGCGTCCTGATCAAGTTCGACGATCCACCCGTTGAAGGTGAGGTCAGAGAACGCGTGCCTCTCTACGCCGTCGGAATTGTTGACCTCGATGAATCGCGCTGAACCCGGGAGTGGGACGTGTACTTGGTCGCCCGGATTCTGCGGTCCGTAGGATCCCCAGGCGCGGATGATCGACAGGACCCGACCAGACACTTCGAGTAGGTCCTCCTCGTGGTCGGCGTGGTGCTCTTCGGAATGGGTGATTCGAGCTGCCATGTCGGGGCCGAGAGCAGCAACGAACCAGTCATCGTCAACCGCGCGGTCGACTGTCCACACGACCCGATCACCCACAGAGAAGGGGTCCCCGCAGCACTCCATTTGCCACGCGGCGACCCACACCACCGCCATCATGAAGCAAGCCTTGCAGATCTCCCCGCTCAACTATGAGGACCAGCCCGGCCGTCCGGTCATGCCGCGATCCGCTCGTGTCCGGCGAGCGCTAATCCGTCCGCTGCGCCTGCAGGTGGAGCCTGAGGGCGGCTACCTCATACGCCAGTTCTTCGGACGGGTAAGCCTTCGACTTAGGTTCACTCTCATGCCGCGTTGAGGGAAGACCGCAACTGCCGATGAGCGGACCCCGGTCACGGCGTCAGTGAGCGGATGATCTGTCTTGCCGGAGCGCTTCGGGTGCCCTTGTAGCCGGTTCCGGCCCACAGGTGGGCTGCCTGCGCATCGCCGGCCGCAAGAGCCGCCGCGCGCAGGGGTGCAGTCAGGTGGTGGATGTGCGGGTAACCCGCCGGTGCATCGACGTGCTCGCGCATGAACCGGTTGCTAAGTCCCCGAGCCCATCGGCCCGTGAACGCCCGGGTCCGGTCCGTGTGGGTGAACACCGTGTCGACCAGTGCCGCGCAATGAACCGGATGAGTGCCCGCCTCGTCGGCCAGCAGCAGCGCCGTGCCGACCTGTGCTGCCACCGCACCTCGTCGCAACACTGCATCGACACCTGCCGCATCGCTGAGACCACCGGCCGCCATCACCGGGACGTCCACCTGGGACACGATCGCGGTCAGTAGGCTTTCGAGGCCGACCTGGTCGTCAGGCGTGGCGTCGGGGTCCCAGATGCCTCGGTGACCGCCTGCCTCTGGCCCCTGGACGCACAGCGAATCAGCCCCCCGCTGCACCGCTTCACGCGCTTCGGACACCGATGTCACTGTCGCCGTCGAGTAGATCCCCAGCTCTGCCAAGCGCCGGAACACATCGGCGTCGGGGCAGCCGAAGGTGAACGAGACCACATCCGGGCGCAGGTCCAGCACGGCCACCAGCTTCGCGTCCCACCCGTCGTCGTCCCAGACCGGGTCGCCAAGGGCCACCCCCAGGCGGGCCGCCTCTGGCTCCACGGAACGGCGGTAAGCATCAAGCGCGCCAAGAGGTGGGTGGTAGGGCTCGACTACGAACAGGTTGAGGCCGACCGGCCCTGAAGTCGCCCTGCGCATGTCGGCAACCTCGGATGCGACCTTGTCGGCTGTCTTGTAGCCCGCTGCCAAGAAACCGAGACCACCCACTTCAGAGACCTCAGCGGCAAGCGCCGGGCTCGAAGCTCCTCCCGCCATCGGCGCACCCACGACGGGGACCCGCAGATCCCGAGGGTCAAACATGGAGACAGGTTATCGACGGACCCGACGGGGTGACCCCGACCCGAGGCGGCGTCCGCACATGCCGCTGATCGATCATCCCGAATTGAGCGCGTCCGGGATGGCCGCGTCAGTCTGTGTCGGTGATGCAGAGGACGGTGATCTCCGCATTCCGATAGTCAGTGAGCACAAAGGTGTGATCCCAGGCCACATCGAAGAACCAGGGCGTCCATGGCTCATGGGTTTGGTCGAGTCGGAAATCTTCGTACCTTCGCCCCGTAAGGTCAGCCGCTGCTTCATCTGCCAGATGTTTTGCCTGGGCCGCCGTACCTGAAAAAGCCCGGTACGCGCCACCCTGAACGATGATCGTCGCCAGGATGCCGTCGAGCTTGAGCGCACCGCCGGGGACTTCTCTCAAGGCGCCGGGCACCCGGTCCAGTTGTCGGGGGATCTCCAACGCAGCAAGGTCTCGGCGCACTACGGGGTGGTCGAAGAGCAGTCGGTGCATCTCGTATTCGTCCAGCCGGTTACGTGCCGCGAACCAGGCAGTCACGTCGCTGTATCGGGTGGCGCGCCAACGTCCGACCAGGTAGCCGCCATTGACGTGGGTCTCGCGCACTTGCGCTAGGTACGCATCCATGGGAGCGGATTCAGTAGGGTTCGACTCCCAATCGAGCCCGGTCCAGGACCTCACTAGCTCTTCGACGGATGGTCGAGGCTGGTCCCAATCGATGTCCTTCCAATTGCGCACGAGAGCCATCTTGGCAGTGATCGAGCGCTTTCCCCCGGCAGGGTGTTGGCCGTAGAACGGAGCGCATCCGCTTCTGCCGCGGAGAGGGAATCAGAATGCGAGGGCTTGGTCGGTATGCCTCGCCTGACTGGCCAAAGGTGCGCGGGAATGGCTAGCGCCGATTCTGCCCAGGCTCGGTCCCAGCGTAGGTGCCTTGGCGGAGTTCGTACGCGGCCGAGATGGCGTATCCCAGGGACATGGCAAGCGCACCCACGAGCACGGCGTAGATCAAGGCTGGCGGCCCCACGCGGATAAACAAGGTGGCGATCACAGCGGCTGCAACGATGAACCCTGCCCCGACCTGGGCGATGGGACGGTGGACGTGCGGTCTTTCCGATCTGACCAGGTACCACGCAAAGCCGAACGAGCCGAGGCCGCCGACGAGAACGCTCGGCAGGAGAGCTCCTGCCCAGCCCATGTCCTTCGACATGCCGGAGATCGCGAAGACAGAGACCGCGGCCATGATCGGCCCCACGATCAGCCGGCGCCTCAACAACTCCTGAGTCATATAACCCTTCGTCCTCGTGAGGCCAGTCCGGCGGATGTTTGAGCGGACAGTGGGCTTCATGCTAGTCGCGCCATAGGCATTACCGGATTTGCCGCCGATAGTGAAACGCGATCATGCCGATGACAGCGCGTTGAAGTTCAGGCGCGGTGGATCCGGACCGCGTCTATCAGCACCCTGCCCAGGAGTCCGTGGGCGAGAGGAGGCAACTCCTCAGGCCCGAACCACCGGATCTCGTCATGTTCGTCGGTAGCGACGTTCGTCGGCGTTCCCTGCCAGTCCCCGACAAGCCAGGCGCTGAGGAGTACCGACTCTCCTCCGCGTCCTGCGTTCAGCCGACACAGATGAGACACCGAGCCCGTCGCTATCTGCACGCCGAGTTCCTCGTGCATCTCCCTCGTGAGCGCGCCCAGTTCTGACTCGCCAGTCTCAATGTGTCCACCGGGTAGATCCCACACGTCCGGGTAAGCACGGCGGTTCGGACTCCGATGCACGAGTAGGACTCGACCTTCACGAACCAGTGCGCCGGTAACGACCTCATGCATTGGGGGATTAGAGCATGGACATCAGACCAAGCGAACGTCCGCAACTGCCGCGATGAGCGTGCCAGTAGAGCCCGGGCCGATTCGTGAATGCAGATGCCGAAGGCCATGCTTTACGCCACCTCCATCAGCCCGAAAACGCCAGAAAGGACCCGTGAACGCCAGAGTCCATCGAGCGGCAAACGCGCAGGTCAGAGGCCATATCAGCGCGAACGACAGAGCAGCCAGCAGACGCACGACCAATTTCAGCGGGTTCGGGGTTCGAGTCCCTGATGGCGCACAAAACCCCAGGGAGTCCCTGATGGCGCACAAAACCCCAGGTCAAAGGCCTAGTGATCGTTAGGCTTGCTGAGGAGAAGGCCAATAACCATGCTTTTGGCCACCACTTAACCTCCGTATGAGCAGTTAAGGGGCAGCGGTTCCCTAGCCTTCGCTCCCCTCCCCTGGTTCGGTACGCCCGAACCGCCCGTGGCTTGGGTCGAGCGGGGTGTTCACAGCGCTGGGGGCATCCCGCCGTCGACACTCCCGCCCCTGGCGAAGTCCCGTCCCGACCTGCTCAGGCCGCGCACGACGTACCGCACCACGGCAGCGTCCCGGGCGCCTGCCTTCACCATGCCGGCCGGTCGTTCGAAGGTTTCACGGACATGCCGATGACAGAGTGTTGCTGCGGCGTACGCCTCGGCAGGCGTCCATGGGGGACTCTGCAGTTCAGCGCAGCTGAACGCCAACCTCGGCTGCGATGGTGTCGACCATCGAGGTGAGACGCTCGATTCTGGCGGGCATGGAGTGGCGATAGTTGGCGATGGTCAACAAGCCCGGGCCGACGAAGGCCCATGCTCTGGCCCTGGACCAGGTGGCCTCGTCCGCCCCGGAGGCGATACGAAGCATGTCGCGAGCCGGGGCATCGAGCAGGCTCCACGCGTAGAGCAGGTCGACGGACCGGTCTCCGACGCCGAGACCGCCGAAGTCGATCACTCCTGCCAGACGTCCGTCGTGATGGACGAGGATGTTCTCGGTAGACAGGTCGGTGTGCACCCAGCAGACAGGCTGCGTGGCCGGCGGGACGTGGCGAAGGCGCCGCCAGGCCTCGCGGACGCCGGCCGGGTCGAAGAGGTCTGCCAGGGCGGTCGCTGCCTTGTCGGCCCAGTCGTCGATCGGGTCGGTGACAGGCTCGCCGCACCGGTATCCCCAGTGCTCGGCGCCGTGCGGGGCGCCGGCGGTATCGACCGCGTGGAGGCTCTGCAGGAAGGCACCGAGAGTCTCTGCGAACCGGACCTGCTGCACCTCGTCGAGAGCGAGCGGCAGTTCGCCGGGCATCCAAGACAGGACGGCCCAGGGGCGGGGGAATGCCTGGCTGGCTTCACCGAAAGCAATGACTTCAGGGACGGGACTGACAACTTGGGGGGCGATGTGGGGAAGCCAGCGAATCTCCTTGAGCAGGTCAGGGACGTAGGTGTCCGCCCGGGGTAGGCGCACGGCCAGCGCATCCCCAAGGCGGAAGACCCAGTTGCTGCTACCTGATGCGGGGCTCACTCGGACGGGCATGTCGGCCAGATGCGGGGCCTGATCGCGAAGCAGTTGGGTTACGACATGGGGGTCTGGGACAACGTCGGTCGACTCGAAGGAGAGGGGGCTCACCTGCCCATGATCATGGTCTCGCGCGGCGGCACAACTGAGTTTCGACGCCCCAACATGCCGCGGATAGCGTGCGCTGCGGCGATCCGGACATGCCGCGATCCGATCGTGCCGAGATTCGAGCGCAATCCCGAGTATCGGCTGCTGTCGGTGATCTGTGCTTGGCTTCATTCTCCGTGAGCCATCAAGGAGGACACTCGTGACCCGACCCGGAGCCGCAATCCGCCCCATCGACCGCGCACCGGGGCGCCGGTGGGGTGACGACCTTGCAGTGCCGATGGGACTCGGGACCAACACGTTCGGCCGCACCACCGACGCTGCCGCATCTCATCGGGTTCTCGACGCGTTCGCCGAAGCCGGAGGTGTACTGGTCGACACCGCCGACACCTACTCCGACGGAGCATCGGAGGTCATCCTTGGAGACTGGATGCGGGGCCGGAACAACCGCGCCGAGGTAGTGGTGACAACGAAGGGCGGCAACCACCCGCCCTTGGAGGGACTGTCCGCGACGACGGTGGCCGCTGCCGCCGAAGAGTCGCTGCGTCGACTTGGCACCGACTACATCGACCTGTACTTCGCGCACTATCAGGACGACGAGACGCCGATCGAGGAGACGGCGGAAGCGTTCGACGCCCTGATCCGGGCCGGCAAGATCCGGGCCGTCGGGCTGTCAAACTTCACCGCCAATGCCGTCCGCGAGTGGATCGACACGGCTGCCAGAAATGGCTTGGCCGCACCGATAGCACTCCAACCGCACTACAGCTTGGTTCATCGGCAGCCGTTCGAGACGGAGTTTGCTCCGCTTGCGAGCGAGGCCGGTCTTGCGGTGCTTCCTTACCGTGCTCTCGGTGGCGGATTCCTGTCGGGCAAGTACCGCACCGAGGCCGACACCGAGGACCGAGCCAGGGGAGCCGGCGTCCGACCTCTGATCACCCCCAAGGGACTGCGCCTGCTCGACACCATCGACGCGATCGCCCAGGAGCACAACGTTAGGGCCGCCGCCATCGCTCTGGCCTGGCTGATGCACCGCCCCACCGTTACAGCACCGCTAGCTTCTGCCACCTCCGGTGCGCAGCTTGACGACCTCCTGGCAGCGCCAGCCGTCACACTGGACGAGGCGCAGATCACCCGTCTCGACACTGCGTCCGATGAGCTTGCCTAGCCCGCGGTTCTTCTGGTCCGCTCGCAAGGCTGAGGACGGAAGAACACCGGTTAAACGCACGGACATGCCGCGATCCGCTCGCACAGACTTGCGGCATCATCGGCAGCGTGGCACAGACAATCGCCTTCCCCGGGGACGGCGGATACGTCGAGTTGCCGGACACCGGCGATGGATACATCTCCGCCGCCATCTGTCACCGGCCAGACGGGTCTGCCGGGTGGCAAGCGCTGCCCCCACATGGTGAGCGGGACGCGTGGGTGACTGTGTCCTTGGAGGGCGCCACCACTGTGGTCGCCACCTCGTGGTCGGGCTGGCGCGTCCACTTTGACGCGGCCACGGGCACTGAGACAGGGCGGCACTTCACCAAATGAACGCACGGAAGTGGCGCTGTCCGCTCGTGCCGTGAACGGACATTCAGGATGATGGTCGAGTGGACCCGAACTCACCGAAGTCCGAATGGGCTGGCGACCACCCGGCCGGCCCCCCTATGCGTGATGCCCTCGCGCGACTGGTGGACGCTGACCCGGGCCAGGGACAGCGCCGAGAACGGCTACTTCGAGGCTGCAAACGACCCCCAGTTCGTACAGGTCGAGACGCGCGGGCAGCTGCGGCGTCGACCGAGGCACCTTGCTGCAAAGGCCCGCGAGAAACCGTAGTACCACCTGGAACGCACGGACCTGCCGCGGAGAGGGCACTCGTGGAACTGCCGAATTGAGGGCGTCCGCAGGCTGGCGTCGTCACGCCTTCGGTCCCAGGAACTCATGCAGTGCGCCCATCGTCCGCCCGGTCAGCTGGGCGCCGTCATCTTCAGGGCTGACTTCGCAGAGCACCCACGAGGGCAGGTCGCTCGAGTATCCGAGTTCGTCGTCCCAGTCGTCGTCGAGCAGGTGGGCAAAGCCCTGGGCAGTGTCGGAGGCGACCTCCTCGACGAACACCCCCAGATCCTCCAGCGTGATCCCAGCGTCGAGGCACTTGGCGACCACCTCAGCGACAACTGCTGCGCGCGATCCTGGGAGGCGATCTACGCTCACGTTGGAGGTTGGCCCACCAGATGTCCATGTTTCCTCGTCGATCCATCAGATTGGTCCGCACGAGTCGTTCCAGTCGGGCATAGGCAACCTGGGGATGTCTTCAATGATCTCGGACCGCGCCGCGCCATACGGGTCCTCGACACCCAGCCTCGCCAACTTCTCGACCAGCAGTGCCTCGCCTGACTGCATCGATTGCTCCTCTCGACGACGGTCGCTCAGCCCGGTCAGAGCCTAAGACCAGTCCCGGCGTTTCAGACACATACGACCCGTACACGACGGCCGCCGTCGGCGCCGGTAGCGTCCGACCCTGCCGCGGCGCGGATCGTCGGAGATAGCCTCGCGCCATGACGCCGGAATCCGTGGCACGCATCGTGGAGCGTCGGGGAGAGCCAGAGTTCGTCGACCTGCTTCGTGAGGCCGATGCTGACTTCGAAGACGCAGCCTTCGAGCCTGCGCTCGCCGAGATCCTGCGCGCCGAAACTCCGCTCACCGCACAGTGGGTGACATGGAGCAACGACCAGCGTTGGACACCAAGCGCCTACCTCAAGGGCAAGGAAACCGGCTGGTACGACTCTGGTTGCCGGCACGTGCGTCTTCATGGGGATGAGGCTGATGCAGTAGCCGACTTCGTCCATCGGATGGCCGCGTGGTTGGCTAGGCGCGAGGTGATCGTCGTCGACAGGTGACGCGATTGCTTACCGGATTTGCCGCGGTTAGGTAGACGGCAAGTCGCGGTCAAGGCCGCTCCTCCACCTACACCGAACGTCGCCTGTTCTGCGCCCACGTTGAGAAGACCGGGTAAACCTCATCGAAGAAGGCCGACTTAGCCCGGGTGTAGTCGTCGTAGTCGGCCTTACCGGCATTCTCCTCGGACAGGAATCGCTTGGTGTTCTCGTATCTGTGCCGCGCGTCGGGGTGTGCGCGCAGCCAGTCACGAAACCACACCGCGTGATGCCCCCAAGGGGAGTCGGCGCGGCGAATGTGAAGGATCGTGGAGCGACTCCGGTCGAAGTAGAGCCGCTTCTCCCAAACGTCGTCCGGAACGTCCTCATCACCGCGCGGAATGTCACGAGCGACGCCAGGAGAGTCCGGTCGCGATCCTCGAGCTTGCTCAAGACCGATCGGTGCAAGACGGGGCGCAAGATCGGCGTGACTTGGAAGGGGCAAGATGCGGACCTGAAGGTCGATAAACGGCTTCGCCGCAAGCCCTGGCACTGAGGTGGACCCAATGTGATCGAAGGCGGCCTCATCGGCTCCGTCAAGGCCATGCATCGCCGCTCGGACCTGTTCAAGACACTGCCCGGCTCGCGCTGCCCATTCGGGGTCCGGCTCAGACAGAGCAGCAGGGTTGGTCTCAGGCATGCGGTTACCGTAGCCATTCACTCTCATACCGCGATCAGGGAAGTCCGCAACTGTCCCATCGAGGAATACCCGGTTGCCGAATCCTGACGACCGCGGAAGCATCCGGTCGCATGCCTGCCAACGACGCGTTTGACCTGGGTCCCGTGCCGACCCGCATACCCGTCACCGAAGAGCTGACGCGGCGTCTGGTGTCTGCACAGTTTCCGCAGTGGGCCGATCTTCCGGTCGAATCGATGGCCAACGGTGGCTGGGACAACTGGACCTTCCACTTGGGCACCGCAATGGTGGTGCGCCTGCCCAGCGCCTCGGAGTACGCCCAGGCGGTCGAGAAGGAACACCGCTGGCTCCCGGCGCTGGCTCCCCAACTGCCGCTACCCATCCCCGTCCCGCTGGCGAAAGGCAAGCCGAGCGCGGAATACCCACACTCATGGTCGATCTACGAGTGGCTCGACGGCGTGACCGCGACTGCGGACCGCATCGCCAGCCAGGTCGAGTTCGCCCGCGACCTGGCCGACTTCCTCGCCGCCCTGCAGAGCATCGAGGCCGCTGAGGGTCCCCAGCCAGGAATTCACAACTGGTTCCGGGGCGGCACCCTGCGCACCTACGACAAGGACACCCAGCGCGCGCTGGAGGAACTGGCCGGCCACGTCGATGTCGAGCTGGCTCGCGAGATCTGGACGAACGCACTCAACGCACCCTGGAACGGCGTGGACCGCTGGTTCCACGGAGACGTCGCCGAGGGGAATCTCTTACTCAACGACGGGCGGTTGGCCGCAGTCATTGACTTCGGGACATGCGGCGTCGGCGACCCAGCTTGCGATCTGGCCATCGCCTGGACACTACTGACCACCGAGGCCCGACAGACGTTTCGGGATCGGCTGTCGCTGGATGAAGATTCCTGGGCACGCGGGCGGGGCTGGGCCCTATGGAAGACACTCGCCACCTGTTCGCACACCTACCAGGACCCCGAGCACGCGGAGGAGTATGCGAGCGCGAAGCGCATCCTTCACGAGATCTTTGATGAGTACACGGCGAGCCGATTCGCCACGCCGACCGTCACAGTGCCACCAGCGACTTAGAACCATGAAACGGCACAGGAGGGAGCCGCTACATCTCCCGCCATCGCGGCTGTGAGGAACGTCCGGAACTGCCGCGGCGAGGCGCGAGCCGTGAGTAACCTCGGACTTGTGTCCAGCAAGTCGGAGCGACGGGCGGCGCGCTCGGTGGTCGCGGACTACCACGAGGCGCAGCTGGGTGACCTCGTGAACCGGGTCGGGGACGCCATCGATCGCTACCGTGCCGGCGAACTTGACGCGTTCGAAGTTGACCGAGTTCTGTTCCAGTATTCGCGCGCGGCGAAGGAGCTGTGGAAGTTCTGCAACTATCTCCAGTTGGAGATTGCGGCGGCCATGATCCGGGAGCAGCGACCAAACGACTGGTGGGAACGCGGAGCGCCAAGAGATCGGTAACGAGAAGTGGCCCGTACTCCGAACACGCCCTCACCTGGTCCTCAGATAGCGTGCGCTGCGGCCAACCGGATCTGGCACCCCTCTGTGTCAAGGAGCCGGTTCCGCGAGGGCTTTCGGGGTCGGTGGTGCGGGGCGTAGCGTCGGGGGTTGCGGGTCCGGGAAGTGGCTGATCCGAAGTGTCGATGTGCGGGGGCAGGTCGACCGCGCTGGATTCTTGAGACGCCCCGCAGTGCCCTCCCGGACCCGTTCTGGCTTCGTCGTTCTCGGCAGGCTGGAGGGTGCCGGCTGCGGCTCGTGCGTCGGCGACGAGGTGTCGGTAGATGACGTCGGAGATCCGCCGTTTGAGGCAGCGCAGGGCTCCGTAAGGGACGGCAGCCGGCACGCGGCCCCGGTCCTCACCCTGAAGGTCCGTTCGGATCACGCTCCGCCGGCATGCTAGTTCGAAGCGGCGCCCCAGTCGGTGCCGCTGTCCCAGGGCTTGACCGTGAGCACAGGATGGGGGTAGCTGCCGTCGGCATTCATGATCCAGACGTCGCCGCGTCCCTTCCTGTCGGCCTTGCCGAAGACGATCTGCCGACCATCGGGCGAGAACGACGCCGAGAACAGCCGCCGCTTCGTGAACGGGAAGTGGGTGATCTGGGTCAGGTCGGTGCCGTCGGGCCGCACAGTGAAGTACTGCGAGCGCTCGTCGTCGACCTCCTGGTTCGAACGGAACAGGATGCGCGAGCTGTCAGGTGCCCAGTCGGGGTTGTCGCCCGCGTTGAGGCTCCACGGCGTGATCCGGCGAAGATGGGTGCCGTCTGCGTTCATCACGAACAGCGCATGTCCGAGCCTGGGCTTGCGCAATGGAGAGTTGACCCGTTCGAACACGATGAAGCGACCGTCGGGCGACATCTGCGGGTAATGAACATCGCCGGTATAGGGAGGCAGACGCAGGATCTCCCGCCCGCCGGTGCCGTCGACCCCGATGATGGCGACCGCCGCATGCTCGATCTGCTCCCAGTCGTACTTCTTGAAGAACCTGATATGGCCCGTGGCGCGGGCGTAGGTGACGAGCTGGCCGTCCGGCGCAAACGATGGCTCGCCGGCATCCTCGCAACCGACTGGAACGCGGCCGGGCGCAGGCTTCTTCCGACAGACTGGTGTCACGCGTTGCGTCCCGCTCCCGTCGGCGTTGACGACCTCGAGCCAGTGGGGGCCATCCGCAGGGTTCCGCGAGAAGACCAGCCGCTCGCCGTCGGGCGCCCAGTCGGCTTGGTCGTCGTTGGTGTTCCGCGGCGGATGGGTGATCTGCTGGACGTTCGTGCCATCAGCATCCATCGTGAACACGGCGCTCTTCGTCTGATCCGCGTTGAAGTAGCGCCGGAAGGTGATCTGGCCGTTGGTGCCGGGCGTGGTCGCGACGGCGACCGTGGGCGCAGTTACGAGGACGGCTACGGCCCCAGCTAGGGCGAGCCTATGGAACATCATCCGCTGCATTTGGGACCCCCTAGGAGTAACTCCACGCTAGGCGCGTCATCGTCGCCGTTGCCATAGCCCACTTTCACCAAGGCATACCCGGACGAACGGGCCAACGCGCATGTCCGTCGGTCTATCGGGGGTCACTGCTATTGGACGAGGGACAGTTGCCAGGGATCGAGGTAGGCACCAGCGAATCGCCACAACGCTTAGGTTGAGGTCGTGATGATCTGGACAAATGGGCCGTTCGGCGTCGACAAGACGACGACGGGCAATGCTCTCGTTGACACCTCGGAGCGGTTGCGCCTGTTCGATGCCGAGTGGATCGGCGACATGCTCATGAACAACCTGCAGGACCATGGGTTCACCGCCCGCATCGACGCCGATCCCGACGGAACTGACATCCGCAAGTCCGCGATCGTCGCCTCTTGCCCGCCGAACGAGCCACTGCCTAACCGGTCATGACGTGGGAAACGCAGGCGACGTCGTTTGCCTGGACCGTGCATGACGGTCGGCTCTTGGCGGTGCTCCATGAACGGCTCGGCACTGAGCTTTGGGAGGTCCCCGGCGGCCATGTGGAGCACGGTGAGACGTTCGAAGAGGCAGCCGCACGGGAGACGCTAGAGGAAACCGGCGTCTCCATACAGGTCGGCCGGCTTGTAGCCACGTGCATGCATGAATGGCTCGAACGCCGACAGCGTCGACTCATCCTGTTCTTCGCGGCTCGGCCGGCAGGCCAGTCGATACCTCGGCCAGGCGACGAAGGCGTCCGGCGGGCGGAGTGGGTGGACCCCACCCAGCTGGCGCCAGACCTGACGTCGCCCTTCCTGCATCCACTGCTCAACTCCTGGAGCGAGCTCAACCAACCGCAATTCGAGCCGTTGACCTTCCGTGCCGTGCATCGACTCAACGCCGATGGACGCTGGCTGCCTCAGCTCGTTGAAGCCACGCGGGACGCTGGGTGAAAGAAACAGGGGGTGGGCACGCAACGACGAGAACCCTCCGAAGGTGCGAGCTCCCCCGCATGACATCAGGGGTTGCTTCGTGGCGCAGTGAGCTCGCGCGGGTGACGAATCAGCCAGACACACATTGCGACCACCCAAAGCCAGAACAGTCCATAAGGCAGGAACCAAAGGCCGTCGACAAACCAGAGGTACCGCGCGACGACGAGGCCGGCCCCGCTCGCGATCGCGCACCAGCCCGTCCAGCGCGGGAAGACGCCGGCCCTGATGGTGACCCAGCCGGCTGACACCGCCAGGCTGGCCATCGCCAGCCAAGCGTTGGCGAACCCAATGTTGCCGACGTCGAAGGCGTAGGCGGCGAGCGCGGCCCCGATTTCGCTTCCACGGTGGGCCGCCGCGTCCCAGCTCGCGTCGAGGACGCCGTACGCCGCCAGCAAGACCCCCGAGACCAGGGCGACATTCGAGCGCCAGGGCGGTTCCCCTTCGGCACGTCGAAGCAGCAAGGCCAGGCCGACGACGAACCAGAGGAAGGCGACCATCGCGAGACTTGCAGTGGCCTCAGCCGCCTGCACCCAGGCTGCCTGGGAGTCGCGGAAGAACGTTGCAGCTTCCTGGCTGCTGGCATCAAGCGGAGGCTCGCCCACTGAGCTGACCGCGATGATGCTGGCCATGAGAAGGATGAGCGCCCCCAGGCCGGTCACCCCGGTCGCCCTGGCAAGGGCCGCCCACCTCTGAGCCGGCTCGGAGGTCGGTCTTTCGGCTGTCCGTGCGGAGCCCATGCGCCTCACCTGCTCTCGTCAGAAGCTCTGTGCCCGGGCGCAACAGCGTTCGCTACGGCCTGGGTCCGGTCACTCCTAGAGCATGCACGCGACTCCCGACGTACAGCCAGATCGGCCGACTGGTGGCCTGCTCTGAGCAGCTTCTCGAGTTGCGGACCTCAGCCGGCCTTCCGCACCGCCTCGGCGACTGCTCCACGGAGGGCAACGTGGTCGAGGCCCCAGAGCCCGAGAGTGTCGGCGACGACCCGGTCGTCGACACGGGAAAGGCCGAGCAGGAGATGCTCCGTCCCGATGTAGTTGTGTCGGAGCGCTATCGCCTCGCGCAGCGCCAGCTCCAATGCCTTGCGGCTCGAACGCGAGAACCCGGACCTGCCGGCGCGGCGGTGGAGTCCCCCGAGGTTTCGTTCGATGCGGTGCAACACCTCGTCGAGGTCGATGCCGATCGTGGCCAACGCCTCGGCGTCGTCCTCGTCCAAGCCGTCGCCGTATCGCACCCTTCGACGGTCCAGCTCTGTGCGGACCTCGAGTGCGGGAGCCCCGAGACCCTCGAGGACCCTCGTTGCCAGACATTCGGGCTTGTCGAGTATCGCCATGAGCAGGTGCTCAGGTCGGACCTCCGAGGCAGACGACCCCTCGGCGTACGTCTTGGCCTCCTGCACGACTTCGCGAGCGCGGCCGGTGAATCGTTCGAACATCACATCCTCCTGTGCTTCTTGTGCACCGCCTGGCGGCTGACTCCGAGCACGTCGGCTATCTCCTGCCAGGACCATCCCTGATCCCGCGCTCGGCGTACCTGCGACGCCTCGAGCTGCTCGAGCAGCCGCCGGAGAGCTCGAACGGCCCGAAGTCCGGTGCGGGGGTCGCCGTCGGTTGCGGCGGTGGTGAGGTGGTCGATCTCGCCCATGCACGTCAACCTAGGTTGACGTTGCGATCTTGTCAACCATTGTTGACAAGTCGGTACGCCGGGCCCATGGCCGCGCTTCGGCCGGGCCCGACCCCTTGCGGTCCAGACCACCTGGTCCTAACGTGCAAGTAATTCGTGACAAAAAGCGCTATTGCGAAAGTCTTTCCAGGCGCCTGCCTGGATCTCGGGAGGTTCGCCCATGAGCTCGCGGAACAACAGAAGGCGCCTGACCCTGGCCATCGCGGCCCTCACCGCAGCCACAGCGACGACCTCGCTGCTCGCCTCGTGCAGCGCGACACCGTCGAACTCGCGACAAGAGGCGGCGCAGTACGAGGGGAAGGGGCGAGGGCGAAGCGGGCGAGGGCGAAGCGGGCGAGGGAGAGTACGCCGAAGGCGCCGAATGGGAGCACGAGCTCGAGGAGGAGGCCGAGCAGCGGGGCCCTGAGATCCCTGAGGACGCCTACCTGTTCCGTCGGCTGATGCCCGGCGGAGCGGCCAACGCGCAGGTCTTCCGCGCTGCACGGCTGCAGGCCGACCGCCTCCGCACGGATGCACGAGCGGACCGAACAATCGCCGGACCCTGGAGGTTCGAGGGGCCACGGTCGGTCGGCGGCAGGGTGGTGGATGCCGCGGTCGACCCGACCACCCCGGACAGCCTGTACGTCGCCACGTCCACCAACGGCGTGTGGCACTCCGCCGACGCGGGCCAGACCTTCACCTCGGTGTGGCCGAAGGACATCACGCACTCGATGGGCGCGATCGCGATCACCCCGGACGGCACCCTGTTCGCGGGTACGGGCGAGGCGAACCCAGGCGGCGGCTCGATCACTTACGGCGGCGACGGCGTCTACCGGTCGACGGACGGTGGCGCGTCCTGGCAGATGGTTGGCCTCAGCGGGGCCGGCACCATCGGCCGGGTCGTCGTCGACCCGGAGAACCCGGACCGGATCTGGGTCGCGGCCACCGGCAACCTGTTCGTGCCCGGCGGAACCCGAGGCCTCTATCTCAGCGAGGACGGCGGCGACACCTGGACCCAGTCCCTCGAGCCGCCGAACGCCACCACCGGCGCCGTCGACGTCGCGGTCGACCCGGCGGACGCGAGCCATGTGCTGGCCACGATGTGGGACCACATCCGCCGACCCGACGCCCGGGTCTACACCGGCATCGGCTCAGGTATCTGGGAGTCCCGCGACGGCGGCGCCACCTGGCAGCGGCTCGGCGAGGCACAGGGGCTGCAGGCGGCATCGCCGAACACCGGCCGGATCGGTGTCGCCTTCGCCCCGGGCGACAGCGACCGGGTGTACGCGATCTACGCCAACGACGAGACCGGCGCGTTCGAGAACTTCTTCGACTCCACCGACAACGGGCGAACCTGGTCCCGCTCGTCGGGCGCGGACGACCTCACGAGCTCGCAGAGCGTCTACGGCTGGTGGTTCGGACGGATCTTCGTCGACCCGGACAACGCCGAGAGAGTGTTCGCGCTCGGCCTCGACGAGTGGGAGTCCACCGACGGTGCCGCGTCCTTCCACCGGTTCGGCACGGAGATGCACGTCGACCAGCATGTGATGGCCTGGGACCCGCGGGTGTCTGAGCGGTTGTACGCCGGCAACGACGGTGGGCTCTACGTGTCCGGACAGGACGGCGCCGACGGGTCATGGACCAAGAGCGCGGACCAGCCCTGGTCGCAGTACGCCAGCATCGACGTCTCCGACCAAGACCCCTCGCGTTTCGTCGGCGGGCTGCAGGACAACGGCACCATCGCGAGCTGGACCGACCCACCGTTCCGCTCGATCCTGGGCGGCGACGGGCAGGACACCCTGATCAACCCGCGCAACCAGGAGAACTACTACGCCTGCTACCAGTACGGGTCCTGTACCGGGTGGGACGGCCAGGAAAGGTTCCGGCTGCCGATCGCGTCGGCCCGGTTCCCCTACCTGACACAGCTCGAATTCGACCCCAGCGACCCGTCCACGATCTACACCGGCGGAGACAAGCTCAACCGTTCGACCGACGGCGGGCGTACCTTCGCGACGATCACCGGGGACCTGGGCAAGGGCGAGGCCGGCACCGAGCCCAACCCGATCTACCGCGGGCACTACGGCACGATCTCGGCGATCAACGTGGCGCCCAGCGACCCGGACACTATCTGGGCCGGCACCGACAACGGCTACCTGTACCGAAGCACCGACGGCGGCGCCTCGTGGACCGAGCTGCCACCACCGGTCCGGCCCAAGCTGTGGATCTCCCGGATCACGATCGACCCCAGCGACGCGAGCCGGGTGTACCTGACGTTCTCCGGCTACCGCGAGGGCGACAAGGCGCCGTACGTGCTGCGCACCGACGACGCCGGCGAGTCGTGGACGAACATCACCGGTGACCTGCCTCACGCTCCGGTCAACGACATCGCGCGGGTCGGCGATCGGCTGTACGTCGCCACCGACGTCGGTGTGTTCACCTCCCCCGCTGCCCGCCCACGCTGGGCGGTACTCGGTCGCGGGATGCCGGAGCTCGTGACCACCGAGCTGCGCCCGGTGCTCACCAACGACCGCCTGTACGTGTCTACGTTCGGGATGGGTGTGTGGTCCGTGGCGCTGCCGGACTAGCGTGGCTCGAGCAGCCCGCTCCTCGTTCCCGGATAGGCAGGTAGTCGGATGCGCAAGCTCGTTGCCTACACGCTGTTGTCGGTCGACGGAGTCGCCGAGTCCCCCGAACGGTACTTCTTAGACTTCGACGACGAGATGTACGCCCACCTTGGCCAGGTCATCGAGGCCCAGGACGCCGTACTGCTCGGCCGACGGATGTACGACGAGTGGGCGGACTACTGGCCGACGTCGGACGATGAACCCTTCGCGGGATTCATCAACAGCGTTCAGAAGTACGTGGCCACCTCGACGCAGCCGCAGACGCCATGGGCGAATGCGACCGTCATAGACGGCCCGGTCGATGACTTCGTGCTCCGGCTGAAGGAGCAGCCCGGCGGCGACATCGGTGTCCACGGGAGCATCGAGCTCGCGCGTTCACTGTTCAGGTCCGGCCTGGTGGACGAGCTCCGGCTCGTCATCGCCCCGGTGGTCGCCGGCACCGGTCGAAAGCTGTTCGACGGCGAGGAGGGACAGCGCAGGCTGGAGCTCCTTCGCAGCGTCGCGACCCCATCCGGCGGGGTTCTCGTCGACTATCGCGTGTCGAACGACGCCTAGCGTCCCCTGGTGGCGTCCCCCACCGGCCCGCGCGTCGCCTGAGAGCTCGGGAAGCACTTGGAGCGGAGAAGGTCGGTTCGTCCTCATCCCGGTTTCCCCGAACCCACCATTGAGAGACGCTGTTGGCAGCGCGCGCGACGTCTGCGCGAGCAGTCGGAGGGGATCCGAGATGCAGCAGGACGGTAACGGATGGCTCGCAGTCGGGCCGCATGCGATCTTCGGCCTGGACACGACAGGTGTCTGCACACACTCGACAGGGCCGGCGCTGACTCATATCGGCCTGCGGCCGGGAGAGCTCGTAGGGACGAACCTCTTCGTGCTCTACCGCGACGACCCGATCAACGTCGGCGCCCTCAGACGGGTGCTCACCGGCGACAGCTTCAGAATCGAGCGAGAGTTCGAGGGACGCATCCTGTCCACCTACTTCGAGCCGGTACGCGACATCGATGGCACCGTGGCCGGTGCGCTCGGGGTGACCACCGACATCACCGAACAGCGACGGCTGGAGCGCCTGCTGCGGGCGGCGAGGGAGCGCGCCAGCCTGCTTGCCGACGTCTCGGCGGCGCTCAGCCGAGACCTCCTCGACCCGGACGCCCTGCTCCGCACCACGGCCCGTTCCGTCACGGAGGCAGCTGCGGACGTCGGGGTCATCTGGGTTCGCGGGCACAGTGGGCAGCACCTTGTGCCAGGGGCCGCCTGGCACCCCGGCGCCGGACACGGGGAGGCGTCCGAAGACCGGCTTCCTCGCGACGAAGGCTGGCAGGGACGGCTCGAGGTCTCCGCAGTGGAGGTCATTGCCGGGGCGCGGCGCTTCGAGGTCAACGCTGCCGACGAGACGGGTGGTGTTCTCGCCGCGCTGGCAAGGTGGGGCGGCCCTGGGGTCGGCCTCCGCGTACCTCTGCGGTCGCGTGGCCTGCTGTTCGGGGCGATCGACATCGCCCGCGGGCCTACGCGAGGAGACTTCACCCAGGACGAGATCGACCTCGTGGTCGAAGTGAGCCAGAGGTGCGCCCTCGCGCTGGACCACGCGCTCATACTCAGGTCCGAGCAGGAGTCACGGGAGCAGCTGGTGAAGTTCAAGGCGCTCGCCGACGCGTCCGAAGACCTCATCGGCATCTCCGACGACGAGGGCCACATCGTGTACATGAACCCGCGGGTGGGCGACTACCCCATCGACCTGTCGGTGAACGACGCCTTCGCTGCGACGGCGGCCGCAGTGGGCGAGCCGTTGAGCAATGACATCCGCCGCGACCTGCAGGCGGTGGGGCGCTGGTCGGGCGACGTCACCTTCCCCGTGGACGGCCAGGAGCTGGTGGGGCATCTGGACGCCTTCCGCATCTTCCACCCGGACACTGAAGCGTCGCTGGGGGCAGCCTGGATCGGCCGAGACGTCACCGAGCTCCGGGTCGCCGAGGCGGCCCTGCGCGCCGCCAACGCGGATCTCAAGCAGTTCAAGGCACTCGTGGAGGCATCACCGGACTTCATCGCGATCGCCGGCCTGGACGGGAAGGTCAAGTACGTCAACCCCGGCGGGCGCCGGCTCATCGGGATGGAACCGGGCATCGACGTCACGACCACCACGATCCCGGACTACCTCACACCCGCGGGGCTGGAGGCCTCCCTCAACGTGGAGCAGCCCGCGGTCCTCGCGAAGGGGCACTGGGAGGGCGAGTCGACACTCCGCAACTACAAGGGACCACCGATCCCGGTTGCCATCGCGAGCTTTCTCATCCGCGACACCGAGAACGGCGAACCTTTCGCGTTGGCCACCGTGCAGCGCGACATCAGCGAGCGGCTTGCCGCGGAGACGGCACTGCGAGAGCTCGCCGACCAGCGCCAGGCACTCCTGACCCGGCTCGTCGACGCCCAGGACGAAGAGCGGGCGCGCATCGCCGCGGACGTCCACGACGACCCCGTGCAGGCACTCGCGTCGGTCGACCTGCGGTTAGGGCTGCTGAGGCGGCGGCTGAGCGACCGCGCACCCGAGCTGCTCGCGGCCCTCGAGCCACTCCAGATCAGCATCTCGGGAGCCACCGACCGGCTGCGTGCTCTCCTGTTCGACCTCGAGCCGCCCGACATGCAAAGGGGTCTGACCGGAGCTCTGAGTCGAGCCGCAGAGGAGATCTTCGAGCACAGCGAGACGCGATGGACCGTCGACGGGGACGACGAGCCGGACGTCCCGGACGCCACCCGCGCGATCGCCTACCTCATCAGCAAGGAGGCGCTGAACAACTCGCGCAAGCACGCGTCGGCACGCAACGTCACCGTGACCATCGGCGCCCGGAACGGGGGCGTCGAGGTCACCATCGCGGACGACGGTGTCGGCATCGGACCCGCTCGCCTGGAAGCCACCCCCGGGCATCGAGGCGTGTTCAACATGCAGGACCGGGCAGCCGTGGCCGGCGGGCGATGCACCATCGGAAGGGGTGAGCAGGGCGGAACGGTGGTGACGGTCTGGCTTCCCGGCCCCTCCCCCGTGTGACCAAACTGGGCAACGGAGACCACCGGCGGCCGGTCCGCCGGCACTAGAAGAATCGGTGCCCCCGTATCGGGACGACGGGCCGAGGCCGAGTCAGACTGGAGGTACGTCGACCGGCCTGCAATCCCCCGTCGGGCCGGTCGACGATCTTTCATGCTTCGGCAGATCCTGTCATCACGACAAGTGGTCGCCGCGGGACGTCGAGCCGGCGGTCCCCTCTTGCATCTCCGGGGCCGAGACGGCCTCGACGGGCGGACAGGGAGACACCCACCGAGGCCGTCTCAGGAAGGAGAGCCCGCTCTCGCAATCGCGCGTTCCGATGCTGGCTCCACTACCTGTGCGAGGCCCGCCGTCCTGCCCCTGGCCGCTCGGGGGAAAGCAACCGGGGGCCGGACGACGGGTTTCCCTCCCCACTAGAAATCGATGGCAGCCACGATCTCGTTACAGCCGCGTTGAAAGCACTGCGGATTTCGTGGCCAGGTTCAACGAAGTGCCGCTCATCCCTCACCGCCTCCTGCCTTGACAGGATACCCCGCGGGGGTATAGTGAACGTTGTTGAAGATACCCCCCATGGGTATTTACAGAAGAGCGCCGGGGAGACGTGATGGCAGAGATGCGGGCAAGAGGCCGTTCAACCACCGCCGTCCTCGAAGTGTCGGGGGTGCAATGGGCGACCAGCAAGAACGCCGCCGAAGCCGTCCTGTCGCGCCGGCCGGGCGTGATCTCGGTGGAGGTCAACCCAGTCGCTCAGACCGCCACTGTCACGTACGACCCCGACGTCGCCGACCTGGTTCAGCTGCGCGACTGGGTCCGCGACTGCGGCCTCCACTGCGCCGGCCAGTCCGTCCCGCACCACGTCTGCGACCCGATGGCGGAACCCCACGCTCATGAGCACGGCGTCACCGTCCACGGGGACCAGGCATCTCCTCCGCCGGAGGTATCACCCCACGAGGCGATGGGACACGGCGGCCACGCCTCGATGTCCATGGAGGCAATGGTCCGCGACATGCGCAACCGGTTCCTCGTCGCGGCAGTGCTCTCGGTCCCGATCCTGCTGTGGTCGCCGATCGGGCGCGACGTGATCGGGTTCACCGCAGCAGCGCCGTTCGGACTACGCGACGACGTCTTCAGCCTGCTGCTGTCACTGCCCGTGATCTTCTACTCCGCCTGGATCTTCTTCGACGGCGCATGGCGGGCGCTTCGAGCCCGAACCCTCGACATGATGGTCCTCGTCGCCGTCGCCGTGGGCGCCGGTTGGCTGTACTCCCTCGGTGTCACCCTGAGCGGTGGCGGAGAGGTCTTCTACGAAGCAGCCACCGTCCTCACCAGCTTCGTGCTCCTCGGTCACTGGTTCGAGATGCGGGCCCGCGGTGGCGCCAACGACGCCATCCGCACGCTTCTCGACCTCGCTCCGCCGCAGGCGCTGGTCATCCGTGACGGGGAGCCTGTCGAGGTCCCCACCGCCGAGGTCGTGGTCGGCGACCTGCTGCTGGTCCGGCCCGGCGCCAAGATAGCCACCGACGGGATCGTCGAGGACGGCGAGTCCGAGGTCGACGAGTCCATGGTGACCGGGGAGAGCCTGCCGGTGCACAAGGCACCCGGCGACGCCGTCATCGGCGCCACCGTCAACAGCAGCGGCACTCTGCGCGTGCGGGCCAGCAAGGTCGGCGCCGACACGGCGCTCGCCCAGATCGTGGCCCTGGTCCAGCAGGCCCAGAACTCCAAGGCCCCCGGCCAACGACTCGCGGACCGAGCGGCGTTCTGGCTGGTTCTGGTCGCCCTCGTGGCCGGCACCGGCACCTTCTTCACCTGGCTGGCCGTCGGCCGCCCGGTCACCGAGGCCCTGCTGTTCGCGATCACCGTCGTGGTCATCACCTGCCCCGATGCGCTCGGGCTCGCGACCCCGACGGCCATCATGGTCGGCTCCGGCCTCGGCGCCCGGCGCGGCATCCTCTTCAAGAACGCCACCGCACTCGAGACCGTCGCTCGCATCGACACCGTGGTCATGGACAAGACGGGAACCCTGACCAAGGGTGAGCCTGAGGTCACCGAGGTGGTCACCGACGGGTTCGACGAGGACCGACTACTGGCCCTGGCCGCCGCCGTCGAGCGCGAGTCCGAGCATCCGCTCGCCCAGGCGGTCGTCCGGTACGCCGAAGCGCGAGCCCTCCCTTCGCTCCGAGCCGTCGGGTTCCGCAACGTCGCAGGTCACGGGGCGACCGCGGACGTGGACGGGCATCGTGTCGTGATCGGCAACCGCCGCCTGATGGACACGGAGGGGGTCGCGTTGGGGCGCCTTGGTGAGCATCGCGACGAGCTCGCGGGCGCCGGCAGGACAGCCGTCCTCGTGGCGATCGACGGACAGGCGGTCGGCGTACTCGGCATCGCGGACGCCGTGCGGGAGACCTCTGCGGCTGCGATCAGCGCTCTGCACGAAGCCGGTGTGGAGGTGGTCATGCTCACCGGGGACAACCAGGCCACTGCACAGCGCATCGCCGACGAGCTCGGCATCGACACCGTGATCGCGGAGGTCCTCCCCGAGGACAAGTCCACCAAGGTGACCGAGCTCCAGCGCAGCGGCAGGAAGGTGGCGATGGTCGGCGACGGCGTCAACGACGCCCCTGCGCTCGCCGCGGCCGACGTCGGGGTGGCCATCGGCACTGGCACCGACGTCGCCATCGAGACCGCCGACATCGTACTGATGCGCTCGGACCCTCTGGACGTCCCGATCGCGCTCACCATCGGACGAGGCACCCTCCGGAAGATGCGACAGAACCTGGGCTGGGCCATCGGGTACAACGCCATCGCCCTGCCCATCGCCGCGGGCGTGTTCGAGCCGGCGTTCGGGCTGGTGCTCCGGCCCGAGATCGCTGCCCTCTCCATGTCCGGCTCCAGCTTCCTCGTCGCCGTGAACGCGTTGCTCCTCAAGCGGCTCTCGCTGCCGAAGCCACCGCCTCAGCCAGAACCGGAGCCGGCCGCGGTGCGCCCGCTCGAGCCTGCCTCGTGAGCTCGCCGTCCCGAGGCAGAGCTCCATGGTGGGATTGGCGCATGAGCTCTTCGACGGACTGGGATGCCTGGCACGACGACTACGCAGATCCGGCGTCCCCGTTGTCCGAACGCCTCCGCGTGGTGCAGGGCCAGATCGACGAGTGGCTGGATGAGAGCGCGCCGGACCCGGTCATCGTGTTGAGCTCGTGCGCCGGCGACGGCCGCGACCTGCTAGAGGTCCTCGAACGCCGGCCGGATGCCGACAGGGTGGCCGGCATGCTCCTGGACGCAGACCCGCGAAACACCGCGCGGGCCGAGGCCCACGTCGCCCGCCTGGGGCTCCGCGCCGGAATCGAGGTCAGGTGCGCGGATGCGGGGACGAGCAACGCGTACGTCGATGCCGCCCCCGCCGACCTCGTGCTGCTGTGCGGGATCTTCGGCAACATCAGCGACGGCGACGTCCACAGGACGATCGCTGCCGCACCTCAACTCTGTCGGGCGGGCGCCCGAGTGATCTGGACGCGGCATCGTCGTACCCCTGACCTGACTCCGCAGATTCGCGGCTGGTTCCAGGACCACGGTTTCGCCGAGGAGCGTTTCGTCGCTCCCAGCCACGCGTCGTACTCGGTGGGGGTGCAGCGGTTCCAGGGCAAGCCGGCGCCCCTGCTCGCTGACCGGCAGCTCTTCACCTTCATCAGGTGAGGCGGGCTCAGGCGATGGAGCGAGGCTCCTCCCCCTCGCGCTCGACGGCCTGGAACTTCGCGATCACCTGCCTGATCTGCGCCACGGTGTCGGCCTCGTTGTGGCCGAAGGCCAGGAGGTAGGCCTGAAGGGCATGACGAGCCAGCTCGAGCTCCGCGTCGGAGAGATGGATCGTGTTCATGTCACCAGAGTAGGTACCCCCACCGGTCTGTGGAGGTAGACGGAGAAGACGCCATCCGCCGGTTGACCTCCGAATGCACACAGACCCCATCGAACGGCGCAACGCCCACCCTCGCCGCCTCCAACCCGTCCCCCCTCCTGTTTTCCTCCATACCCCCATGGGTATGCGTCCTCCTCGTGTGCCAGCCGGCCGCTGGCGCATTTCGAGGGGGAATGTCCGACAGGGAGGGAATCAGATTCATGCTGTGGACTCGACTCCTGCGAGGAGCTCGAGGGTTTGTCGGCCCCACCGTCGTCGCTGCCGCCTTCGGGGTGGCGGCTGTCGGCGGCAGCTCACAGACACCGCAACCGACCGCGGTGAGCACGAACGCCCTGACCATCAGGGAGTGGACGAGCCCGGAGCAGGAGCTCGCCACGCCCACGCAGTCACACCGGGCGCGACCGACGGAGCGCCGTGGGGACAGCCGCCCCACCAGGAGCAGCTCGGGCCGGCCGGAGCTGTGGCTCCCGCCACGCAGGATCGCTCGCGCAGTGGGGGCACCCACCCGCGATGTCGCCGAGCACTGGCCGGTCATCGATGAGGCGCTCCGCGACGAGGGAATCACCGACAGACAGACCCGGATCGCGGCCGCGGCCACCGTCGTGACCGAGGTCGGCACCGGTTTCCGACCGATCCAGGAGTACGGCGGCCCGGCGTACTTCACCCAGATGTACGAGGGCCGCTCGGACCTGGGCAACACCGAGCCGGGTGACGGCGCGCGCTACCACGGTCGGGGGTACATCCAGCTCACAGGACGCGCGAACTACAGGGCCTACGGCCAGAAGCTCGAGCTGCCGCTCGAGGACCGACCTGGCCTGGCCCTGCGGCCGCGAGTAGGCGCTCGCGTCCTTGCGCAGTACTTCAAGGAGCGCCAGATCGACGACTACGCCCGGCGCGGTCAGTGGCGCGAGGTCCGGCTCGGGGTCAACGGCGGGCTCAACGGCTGGACGACGTACCGGAGTCTGGTCAGAGCGCTGCTGCGAGCGTCGAGGACCTGACGCCCCGCCCGCGCGGGGGCGCGCTGATCAGACCGGGTAGACGGCGACCTCGTTTGCCTTGACCGAGAAGTAGACCTGGTCACCCGGCGCGAGGTCGAGGTCGGCGGCTGCGTGAGCCGTGACGTCGGCGCTGAGGTCACCGGCACGGACCCGAATCTGTTCACCGAGGGGTTCGAGCTCGGTGACCATGACGCCCAGCGCATTGCGCGGGCTCCCTCCAGGGGGTCGGCGGAACACCGAGACCGCGGTCGGCCGGAACACGGCCACCGCCGCACCGCCGTCACCGGGAGGGGGACCCACCGCGCGACCTTCGACCCGGATGCCGTCCGGTCCGCGCACGGCATCGTCATGCCAGGTGCCGCTCACCATGTTGAGCCCGGCGATGCGCGCGGCGAACGCGCTGCGTGGGTGGGTGAGCACGCGGTCGCTCGGGCCCTCCTCCACGACTCTTCCGTGGTCGACGACGAAGACCCGGTCCGCGAGCAGCAACGCGTCCAGGGCGTCGTGCGTCACGATGACGGCGGAGCGCCCCTTGAGCACGCGCCGGAGCGTCTGGCGCAGGGCAGGTGCCACAGCGACGTCGAGGGCGGCCATCGGCTCGTCGAGGAGGAGCAGCTGCGGGTTCGCGGCGAGCGCCCGCGCTATGGCGACGCGTTGGGCCTGGCCGCCCGAGAGCTGGGCGGGGCGGCGGTCCGCCAGATCCTCGGCGTCGACCTCGCGCAGCCAGGTGAGGGCGGCCTCGCGCGAGGCCCGGCGCGAGGCACCTTGACTTCGCGGACCGAAGGCCACGTTCTCGAGGGCCGTCAGATGGGGAAACAGCAACGGCTCCTGGGCGAGCAGGGCGACCCCGCGCTCGTGTGGAGCGACCCAGGTCCGCGCCCGCCCCTGCTCGACCGCCGTCAGCACCCTGCCGTCGAGCTCGACCGAACCGGCCTCGGGGCGAAGAAGGCCTGCGACCACGGCGAGCACGGTGGACTTGCCGGCACCGTTCGGACCGAGGATCGCGGCCACCTCGCCGGACTCGACCCGGAGCGCGAGGTCGAGTCCTCGCTCGGGGATCGCTGCAGTGAGCTCGAGCGTCATGGGCTGACCCGCCGACGTGCCGCCACGCCGATGACGACGACCGCGACGGCGACCAGCAACAGCGACAGGGCGACCGCGGCGTCCGGGTCCGTCTCGCGCCGGAGGTAGATCTCCAGCGGCAGCGTGCGGGTCACTCCCTGGAGGCTTCCCGCGAAGGTGATCGTCGCCCCGAACTCACCGAGCGACCGGGCGAAGGCAAGCACCGCACCGGACGCCAGCCCCGGCAGGACCAGCGGCAGCGTCACCCGGCGGAAGACCGTCGTGGGCGTGGCTCCCAGGGTCGCCGCCACGACCTCGTACTGCTGTCCTGCGGTGCGCAGTGCACCTTCGAGGCTCACGACCAGGAAGGGCAGCGCGACGAAGGTCTGCGCCATGACGACCGCGGTCGTGGAGAACGCGATCTGAAGGCCGAGCACCTCGAGGTACTCGCCGAGGATCCCCTGCCTGCCGAAGGTGTAGAGCAGGGCGATGCCGCCGACCACGGGAGGCACCACGAGCGGCAGCAGCACGAGGGCGCGAAGCACCCCCACTCCTCGGAAGTGGGTCCGTGCGAGCACGAGGGCCATGGGCGCACCCACGAGGATGCACAGCAGCGTGCTGGCCGCCGAGGTCCCCAGGCTCAGCCGCAGCGCTGCCACCGACGACTCCGACGTGATGAGACTCAGGAAGTCACCCCAGTCGACCCGACCGGCCATCGCAGCGAGCGGAAGCGCCACGAAGAGGGCACCCACGGCCGCCGGCAGGTAGATCCAGGCGGGCAGGCCGACCTGACGCGTGCGCGACGACATGTCAGGGCTTCCCGAACCCGGCGTCCCGGAGGATCGACTGACCCGCCGGGCTCTGCACGAGCGCCACCCACTCCTGCGCCAGCGCGGGGTCGTGGCTGTCGGCGACCACGGCGATGGGGTACGTGTTCACGACCGAGCTCGACTCGGGGAACTCGACTCCTTCGACGGCGTCGCCCGCCGCGAGGATGTCGGTGACGTAGACCAGGCCCGCGTCCGCCTCCCCGCTCGCGACCTTGTTGAGTACGTCGGTCACCGACTGCTCCTCGCTGACCGGGTCGAGCTGGAGCCCGGCGTCCTGGGCGACCTCCCGACTCGCGGCGCCACACGGGACCTCGGGCGCGCAGACCACGAGGTTGAGGCCCGGCTTCGTGAGGTCCTGGAGCGAGTGGACCTTCGCGGGGTTGCCCGGCGGGACGGCGATCTCGAGGGTGTTGGACGCGAAGTCGACGGGCTTTCCACGCACCAGGTCGTCCGCCACGAGCTTGTCCATGTTGGCGGTGTCCGCGGAGGCGAAGACGTCGGCGGGGGCGCCCTGCTGGATCTGAGCCGCCAGGTCGGAGGAGCCCGCGAAGCTGAACCGCACCGTGACCCCGTCATGAAACCCCTCGAACCGGCTGCCGAGCTCCTCGAACGTCGAGGTCAGAGAGGAGGCGGCGAACACTGTGAGCGTCGCGTCCCCGCCGTCGTCGCGGCCGCCGGATCCCCTGGAGGCGCAACTTGTGACACCGGCGATCGCGAGGACGGTCGCCGTCACCGCTGCCAGGCCGCGTCTCATGACTCGCCTTCCGCGGTCTCGACGATCACCGTGGTCGACTTGATCACCGCGACCGCGGCCGATCCGAGCTCGAGCCCGAGGTCGCGGACGGCCTCGCTGCTCATCAGAGAGACGACGCGGAAGGGTCCGCACTGCAGCTCGACCTGGGCCATCACCGCGTCCTGCCGGATGTCGGTCACGAGCCCCACGAACCGGTTGCGCGCCGAGCTCGAGACTCCGTAGGGCAGCGCCGGCGGCGACGCGTGCCTGCGCGCCACCAGGGCCACCTCGTAGCCGTCCACGACCTTGCGGCCCGCAGAGTCGGACGTCGCGGTGAGCACGCCGTTGTCGATCCAACGGCGCACGGTGTCGTCGCTCACGCCCAGGTACCGGGCAGCATCTCGGATCCTCATCTGCGGCACAGACGCCACACTAGAGCAGCAAAGGCGGGTCCGCAGTCCGAAGAACTCCTCTTCCGCGCCTCGCTTCGGACGTCCTGGCTCTTCGGTCGGGCCTTTGTACCCGTGCGCTCGACGCGCGGGCGGTCGCAGCATGAAGGCGACTCGTATCACCGGCGGCACACACCGTCCGTGCCGCCCTTTTCGGAGGGGGCCATCATGCAGCCCATCAAGGACGCCGCGAGCCAGTTCCTGGCCCACAAGCGCATCGCCGTGACCGGGGTGTCCCGCACGCCGGCAAGCCACGGCAGCAACGTGGTCTACAAGCGGCTGAAGGACCGTGGCTACGAAGTGTTCGCGGTGAACCCGAACGCAGAGCAGGTCGAGGGCGACCGCTGCTACGCAGACCTGCAGTCGATCCCAGGAGGCGTGGAAGCCGTCGTGATCGGCACGCGCCCCGAGCACGCGATGGACACCGTCCGCGAGTGCGAGCAGCTGGGCATCGACCAGATCTGGATGCACCGCGGCCCCGGCGGCGGGAGCGTCTCGGCAGAGGCGGCAGAGTACGGCCGCCAGCACAGGATGACGGTGATCCCCGGCGGATGCCCACTCATGTTCGAGCCCGTGTCGGACGGCGGGCACAAGATGATGAAGTGGATGTTCACCATGAACCATCACGTGCCCCGCGAGGTCTGACGCCGAGACACTGGCCGGAGGCCGCAGCTTGGAGCGCCGGACTGCGGCAGGGTAAAAAGTTGAGATAGATATTCATCAATGCTTGACGGGATGCTCGGCGTGGTGGCACTGTTTCGAGTCACATAGATGTCTGTCTATGTGAGGCCGCAGTCGCAGGAGAAGCCATGCACCCGATCGTCACCATCGCACTTGCCGAGCAGCACAACGCCGAGCTCCTCCGCGTCGCCAACCAGCGCCGCCGGGCCGCGGGGTTCGGGAACCGCCGGTCGACGTTCAGCCACGCAGCACAGGCCGTCACCCAGACCATGACGCGGCTGCGCAGCCTGGCCGCTGCACCCGTGCAGACCCCGGCCGAGCACTGCTGCGCCTGACCCCGGCCACGTCGTCTCCGCCACCCGATCACACCCGCCAGGAGGAACCATGTCCCGTCTCCAGCTCGCCCTCAACGTCGAAGACATCGACTCGGCCGTCGAGTTCTACTCGACCCTCTTCGACACCGCTCCCGCCAAGCGCCGCCCCGGCTACGCCAACTTCGCCGTCGCCAACCCGCCGCTGAAGCTGGTCCTCTTCGAGAACCCCGAGACCACCGGCACGCTCAACCACCTCGGTGTCGAGCGGGAGTCGATGGAGGAGGTCGAGGAGCAGGCGGGCCGCCTCGAAGCCGCAGGCCTGGAGCTCGAGACCGAAGGCGACGTCGTCTGTTGCTACGCCCGCCAGGACAAGCACTGGGTGACCGGCCCCGACGGCCAGCGCTGGGAGAACTACGTCGTGCTCGCCGACGTCCACTCCGAGCTCGAGGGCAAGACCCTCGCCGACCTCACGGAGCCGGCCGAGAGCGGCGGCTGCTGCAGCGGGTCTGCGTCCAGTGCACGCGAGTCCGAAGCGGTCACGACCGCCTGCTGCTCCTGATCGGCGCGTCGACGCGCGGGTGAGGGCACTGCTCGCGTCGCCGGAGAATGCGGCAAAGTAGTCGCATGTGACACGAAAGCGACGACTGCGGCTGCTCCTGGCGCCGGCGGCACTGACCCTGGTGGTCGGCTGCTCGGTGCCGCCCGTCTCCGAGGCCGGGACCGACCAGAGCCGCGACTCGTCGGTGTCGCGGGGTCGCACGACCAACCGACCCGGCTCCCCCGCGCCCGATGGGTCGCCGACCGCGCGAGGCACCGCGCTCGACCAGCTCGCCGGACTCGCGGTGAAGGGAAGAGCGCCCCTGACCGGCTACGAACGCGAGCGGTTCGGCTCCGCCTGGCTCGACACCGACCGCAACGGCTGCGACACCCGCAACGACACGCTCGGGCGGGACCTCACCCACCGTGCCTACGACCCCGACACCCACGGCTGCGTCGTGCTCGAAGGTGACCTGGACGACCCCTACACCGGCGGCCGCATCCGCTTCTTCAAGGGGGACGGCACGCTCGTGGACATCGACCACGTGGTGGCCCTTGGCAACGCGTGGGTCACCGGCGCGTTCCGGTGGGAGATCCGCAAGCGGGCCGCCTTCGCCAACGACCCGATGAACCTGCTGGCCGTCGACGCCTCGGCGAACCGGCAGAAGGGTGACGGCGACGCGGCCACCTGGCTGCCGAGCAACAAGGCCGTCCGGTGCGACTACGTGGCGCGCCAGATCGGGGTGAAGGCCAAGTACGAGCTCTGGGTCACGCCCGCGGAGAAGGACGCCATGACCCGTGTGCTCGACAGCTGCCCGGAGCAGCCGCAGGTCCCCGACTCCGGGGCGCCGGTGGTCGCACCGCTGAGGCTCTCCGAACCGACAGCCTCGCCGACCTCGGACCCGAGCGGGGACCCCGACGGGACAGGCACCGGACACGGCGGCTACGCCAACTGTGACGAGGCCCGCGCGGACGGCGCTGCCCCGGTGCACCGCGGCGACCCCGGCTACGACACCGGGCTCGACGGGGACGGCGACGGGGTGGCCTGCGAGTAGGCCGGGTCGAGGCGCTCCGGCTACGCGCCGGCGCCCTCCGGCGCGACGTAGTAGTGGATCTCGAGCCCGTCGGTCTTGTCGCCCCACGGGTAGCTGGCCCGCCGCCGCCAGCCGCGGTCGTCGTACAGCTTGACCGCGTCCTCACTCGCACTCACCACGTCGAGCACCGGGAGACGTCCGCGCACCTGGATCTCGGCGACCGCCACGTCGAGGAGCGCACTGCCGATGCCCTGGCCGCGGGCGCGGGGACGGACGAAGAGCCGTGAGACACCCGCGAGCTCGGCGGGCTCGTGGCCTGTGATCTCCCGCCAGCGCAGCGCCTCGCCCGCTTCGCGCCCCACCTGGGAGATCGCGACGTGGCCGAGGATCTCACCGTGACGCTCCATCACCCAGGCGTCGATGACGTCCTCGCTTTCGAGCCAGGAACGCGGGCTCTCCGGCCAGTAGACGGGGTACTGGTCCTGGGCCGACACCAGGCGAAGCGCGTGTGCGCAGGCCGCGAGGTCGCCGGGCCGCCGTCGGCGGATGCCCTTCATCGGAACGTTCCCGCCGGACCTGCGTGTGGTGGTCGACCCGCCCGGCAGCTGGGTGCGATGGCGGGCCACCCACTGGTACACGGGCCAGGTGACCCGCTTCGACACCGGCTTCGTGAGGACCCGGCCGGCCGTCTGCCACGTGTTCGAGCCCGTCTGCAGGTACGCCGCGACCGCGTCCGGCCCAACCGCGCGGTGACCGTCCTCCACCCACTGCACCGCCTCGGCGCAGTCCTCCCGACTCAGCCCCAGCGAGGCCAGGTCGGCGTGCTGCCAGGCCTCGACCCGCGACGTGCTGGCGGCATGGCGCTCCAGCCAGTGCGCGGACGTCGTACAGAACCCGCAGTCTCCGTCGTACAGGAACACCCCGCCCATCGGCCCTCCCTCCCGCTGCAAACAGTTCGACTGTATTCCTCGCGGCGAGGGTCGGGCAGGCCCTCGCCGGAACAGCCCGACTTCCGATCTGCGCTTTTCTAAAAGACAGATCCATTGACGAAACACGTCGCAGGGGCCTAGCGTCGAACCAAGGCACGGCCCACCTCGCATGGCCTGCTCCGCCTCTCCCGACAGGGGGCACTACATGGACGAGACCGGCACCCGCGGCAAGCAGCCGGTGTCCGCCGTCCTGGCCGGACCGTACGGGCATCCATTCCACCCGATGCTGGTCACCGTGCCGATCGGCGCCTGGGTGGCGAGCTTCGTGTTCGACCTTGCCTCGCACGTCTCGTCCCCCGCCGCGCTCGCCACGGGCGCCTTCTGGCTCATCGGCTCGGGGTGGTGGGCGCCCTGGCCGCGGCTGCGCTCGGGTTCCTCGACCTGTTCGCGATCCCGCCTAGAACGCCCGCCCACCGCACCGCGCTGGTGCACATGAGCCTCAACCTCGCGGTGACCGCGTCCTACGCCGTCAACTTCTGGTGGCGATCTGGAACGGACCACCAGGCCGCCGTCCCCATCGGACCGATCCTCCTGTCTCTCGTGGCCCTCTTGGCTCTCGGCGTGTCCGGTTACCTGGGCGGCAAGCTCGCCTACCGGTACGGCGTCCGGGTCGCTGCCGAGGAGACGCAGGCCGAAGGATTCACCACACACCCCCGACGAACGGACCTGCCACGAGGCCCGCATCGCTCGACCACCTCGACCTAGGGAGCCAGACATGTCGATCGCTGCACTCGTCACCTGGGTGGTCACCGCCGGCTTCGGCTTCTACATGTTGAGCATCTGGCTACGCAACGGAGGTCTCGGCGACGGTGGCGCGGCCACCACCCACCTGAGACCACCGATCGTGTTCGGGCACTTCCTGCTCGCAGCAGGCGGGCTGGTGCTGTGGATCGTGTACCTGTTCGTCGACAGCACGCCCCTGGCCTGGATCGCCTTCGTGGACCTCCTGGTGGTCGCACTGGTCGGAGACCTGCTCGTCTACCGGTGGTTCAAGGACCATCGCGTCGCAACGCACGCCGTCGGGAGCATGCCGACGGCGGCAGGCCTGGCAGAGCAGCAGATCCCCACTCCGGTGGTCGTCCTCCACGGCGTCTTCGCGGTCACCACCATCGTGCTCGTCCTGCTCTCGGCGCTGGAGGTCGGTGGGAGCTAGAGCGGCGGGGAGCAGTTCCCTGCCATGCGTGGCCGTCAGGCGTCCTTGACGGCCGGCTTCTCCGCGGGCGGCTCCGCCACGACTGCCTTCTCCACGGGCGGCTTCCCCGCCCCGGGCTCCCCCGTCTCGACCCCGGCGAGCTCGTAGCGATGCCCGTACGTCTCCACTACGGCCTGGATCCAGGCGACGACCGGAATCGAGACGAGGGCGCCCATGGGCCCGAACAGGGCGGCTCCCACGAGGACCGAACCGAACGCGACGGCGGGGTGGATGGAGACCGTGGCTGCCGTGATGCGCGGCGCGAACAGGTAGTTCTCCACCTGCTGGTAGACGACGCCGAACACCACGACCCACAGCGCGTCGATGGGCTGCTCGGCCAGGGCGATCAGGGCCGGCACGGCGATCGCGAGGTACGTGCCGAGTGTCGGGATGAACTGCGAGACCACGCCGGTCCAGATCGCGAGCGGCAGCCAGAACGGCACGCCGAGCAGCCACAGGAAGACGCCGGTCAAGAATGCGCTGAGCGCCGCCAGCGCCAGCCGTGAGACCACATAGCCACCGGTCTTCTCGACCGCGATCTCCCAAACCGTCGCGACGACGTGCTGGTGCCTGGGCGGGAACCACCGAGACACCGTCTCGCGAAGAGCCGGCCCCTGGGCAGACATGTAGAACGCGAAGAGCAGGACCGTGAAGCCCTTGAAGATCAGGCCCACGAGTGAGGAGAGGACACCGAACAGGCCCGGAGTCAGGTCCTGCGCCAGCTGCTGGATCCGCTCGGGGGTGAGCCGGAGGGAGTCGTTGATGTCGCCCGGCTCGAAGTCGGTGCCGAAGGTCCGGTTCGCCCAGTCCACGGTGTCCGTGACCGTGGAGGGAAGGGCCGAGACCAGCTGGGCGAGCTGGTCCACGAGGAGAGCGCCGAAGACGGCGACGAAAGCCACCAGGAGAAGGGCGAGGCCGGTCATCACGAGGCCGGTGGCGACTCCGCGTCGCATCCCCCGGCGCGCGAGGCGGTCGACCACCGGCTCCATGCTGATCCCGAACAGCCAGCCGAGGAAGACGAGGCCGAGGAAGCTGCGCAGGTTGAGGAAGAGCCACTCCAGGACCTGGAGGCCCGCCACTGCGGCGAGGACGAAGATCACGCCTCTTCGAAGCCAGCGGGGCGCCTGGTCCGGCCAGCCGGCCCGGTCGGCTGACGGCTCGGCCGTCGGAGATTCAGCCGCGTTGGTCACCGTCGGTCTCCTCGCTCAGGTGGGAGTACGCCGGACACCGCGTGGTCTTCCGGGCCGAGCCCCCGTCCTTCCTCGACGCTAGAGCGCACTCGCAAAGCATGTCACCTCACCCAGCGCTGGTGATCTCGATCGGTGCATGTCACGAAACATCCGTCGCTGCGCCGTACGGATGTCTGCTAACTCACACCCCAGGGGTGAGGCGCACGCCTCGGGACCTCCCCTACCGTTCCGCTAGACGGCCACTTGCGGGGGAAGTGGCCGCCTTGGCCCAGGGCTGAGGGAGGCCAGGCATGAAGGACAAGACGGCTGCCGCGGGGGCGACCACAACGGCCGTCACGATCCCTGCTCAGCGCCTCCCGAGCGACGAGCCGGGGCAACGCTTCACCCCCGAGGAGCGAGAGGCCGCCGGCAAGGCCGCTCGCCACGAGCTCCCGCTGGAGAGCCACGCCGAGGTCGCGAATGAGCCGCTCGACGTCCTGGAGCTGCTCCGGGTAGAGGACCGAGGCAGGGTTCCGGAGCTGCTCCCCATCAGGTACGGCCGGATGCTCGCCACCCCGTTCACGTACTACCGGGGTGCCGCAGCGGTGATGGCAGCGGACCTCGCCTCGCTCCCGAGCTCGGGCCTGCACGTGCAGCTCTGCGGGGACGCGCACCTCTCGAACTTCGGCGTCTTCGCCACGCCCGAACGACGGCTCGTCTTCGACGTCAACGACTTCGACGAGACCCTGCCGGGACCCTTCGAGTGGGACGTCAAGCGCCTCGCGGCGAGCCTGGCACTGGCCGGCCGGAACAACGGCCACAAGCGTGGCGACCGGGAGCGGATGCTCCTCGGAGTCCTCGGCACGTACCGGAGGGCCATGCGCAGCTTCGCCAAGATGGGCAACCTCGCGGTCTGGTACGCCAACCTCGACATCGAGCAGGCGGTGAAGGAGTTCGCAGCGCAGACCACCTCGGCCGACCGCCAGAAGACCCGCGCCGCCCTCCAACGCGCGCGCACCCGGGACAACGCAGACGCACTGCGCAAGCTCACCCGCAAGCAGGACGGGCACGCACGCTTCATCAACGACCCACCGCTGATCGTGCCGATCTCCGAGCTGTTCTCGGACGCCGACGCCGCGTTCGTGTGGGAGCAGCTCCACAGGACCCTGGAGACGTACCGGGACACGTTGGTGAGCGACCGGCGCCACCTCCTCGACCAGTTCGAGCTCGTCGACGTGGCGAGGAAGGTGGTGGGCGTCGGCAGCGTCGGCACGCGCGCCTACGTGCTGCTCCTCGCGGGCCGCGACGACGGCGACCCCCTGGTTCTCCAGGGGAAGGAGGCCGGGCCGAGCGCGCTCGCGGCGTACTGCGGCCCCAGTGCCTACGCCAACGAGGGGCAGCGGGTCGTCTCCGGCCAGCGGCTGATCCAGGCCAGCAGCGACATCTTCCTCGGCTGGGAGCGCACCCAGGCGGTCGAGGGCGGGACCCGCGACTTCTACGTCCGACAGCTGCGCGACGGCAAGGCGTCGGCCGACGTCGACGACATGGCTCCCAGGCGCCTCGAGATCTACGGGGAGCTCTGTGCCTGGACCCTGGCCCGCGCGCACGCCCGCTCCGGCGACCGGATCGCGATAGCTGCCTACCTCGGCAAGAAGGAGACGTTCGAGCACGCCGTGGCCGAGTACGCCGAGGGCTACGCCGACCGCACGGAGTCGCAGTACCGCGAGCTCGAGGAGGCGGTCGGACGCGGCGAGATCCCCGTGGCGCGCGAGGTCTGAGCGCGACCCTGTCCGCGCGACGGCTCAGTGCGAGAACTGACGCCTCCGGCGAGAGGCCGCCTCGAAGGAGGCAAACGGCCCAAAGCCCTTCACCCAACACCGACTGTGCTGACACCGCGTGTTCACTCCTCGCCCGCAGCGTGGTGCCATGCGAGTTGCCATCGTGACCGAGTCCTTCTTCCCGCAGGTCAACGGCGTGACCAACACCGTCCGCCACACAGTGGACCGCCTTCTCGAAACCGGCCATGAACCGCTGATCATCGCGCCCGGCCCGGGACTGACGAGCTACCGCAACGTGCGGGTCGTCCGGGTCCGTTCCGTGGGCCTGCCCGGCTACAAGTCCTTCCCGCTCGGCCTGCCCGACTCCGCGGTCGAGCGCACGATGGCGGAGTTCCGCCCGGACGTCGTACACCTGGCCTCGCCCATCATGCTCGGGGCCGTGGGCCTGCGCGCGGCGCGACGCCTGGGCATCCCCACGGTGGCCATCTACCAGACCGACATCGGCGGCTTCGCTCGTCAGTACGGCATCCGCGCGGAGGCGGCGGTCGCCCGGTGGGTGGGGCGCATCCACCGCCGCGCGACCCGGACGCTGGTGCCCTCGACCTCGTCGTACTCCCAGCTCGAGTCGCTCGGCGTGACCGACCTGCACATCTGGCGCCGCGGCGTCTCCCTCGACCTCTTCGGCCCCGAGCACCGCAACGAGGAGCTACACGACCACTGGACCCGGCGCCGCCCCGACAACGTCGTGGTGGGCTACGTCGGCCGGCTCGCGCCGGAGAAGCAGGTACGACGGCTGGAGGAGGTTGCGAGGATCCCCGGCACGAGACTCGTCGTCATCGGTGACGGCCCCTCTCGAGCGTGGCTCGAGAAGCGCCTGCCGGAGGCGAAGTTCACCGGCATGCTGAGGGGCCTCGACCTGGCCCGGGCGTTCGCGTCCCTGGACGTGTTCGTGCACACCGGTGAGGCCGAGACCTTCTGCCAGACGGTGCAGGAGGCACAGGCCAGCGGCGTGCCCGTGGTCGCACCCGCCGCAGGTGGACCGCTGGACCTCGTCGAGCACGGGCGGACCGGACTGCTCTACGACCCCGCTGACAGGCGGTCGCTACGCCGCAGCGTCGCGACCCTGGTCGGTGACGGCGGACTCCGCGAGGCACTCGCCCGTGATGCGAGGGCCCAGGTGGGCCGCCGCGACTGGGCCAACGTGGTGGACGAGCTGGTCGCGGTCCACTACGGCGCCGTGGCAGGCGGCACCGACACCCGCCTGGCGGCCTGACATGGGGATGCGGATCAGCGTCATCGGCACCGGCTACCTCGGCGCGACCCACGCGGCCTGCCTGGCAGAGCTGGGGTTCGAGGTCCTGGGCGTGGACAACGACCAGGAGAAGGTCGCCATGCTGTCCCGCGGCGTCGCGCCGTTCTCGGAGCCCGGGCTCGAGGACCTGCTGGCGCGACACGTCGGCAGCGGCCGCCTGCGGTTCACGACGGACCTTCGTGAGGCAGCGGCGTTCGCCGACGTGCACTTCGTCTGCGTCGGCACGCCCCAGTCGCACTCCGGCCAGGCCGCGGATCTCGGCGCGCTGTTCGCGGTGGCACGAGGACTGGCGCAGAGCGTGAGGCGCGACTGCCTGATCATCGGCAAGTCCACGGTCCCCGTGGGCACGGCGGACCGGCTCGTCGCCGAGGTCGCAGCACTCGTGCCCTCCGGGGTGTCGGCCACCGTCGCGTGGAACCCGGAGTTCCTCCGCGAGGGACACGGCGTGCAGGACACCTTGCGCCCGGACCGCCTGGTGTTCGGGGTCTCCTCGCCCGACGCGGAGCTGACGCTGCGCAGGATCTACGAGCGGCCCATCGCCGCCGGCGTCCGGGTGCACGTCACGAACCTCGCCACGGCGGAGCTGGCCAAGGTGGCCGCGAACGCGTTCCTGGCGACCAAGATCTCCTTCATCAACGCGATGGCCGAGATCAGCGACCGGTCGGGAGCCGACGTGGTCGCGCTCGCGGACGTGCTCGGCGACGACAGGCGCATCGGTCGCCGGTTCCTCGACGCAGGCATCGGCTTCGGCGGAGGCTGTCTGCCCAAGGACATCCGAGCCTTCTCGGCCAGGGCGTCCGAGCTCGGCGCCGACTCCGTGGTCGGCCTGATGCAGGAGGTCGACGCGATCAACCTGGAAGCTCGACGACGAACCGTCGAGCTCGCCAACCGACTCTGCGGTTCCAGCGTGCGCGGGCTCCGCGTCGCCGTCCTGGGCGCAGCGTTCAAGCCGCTCTCCGACGACGTCCGCGACTCCCCCGCCCTGCACGTCGCGGGCCAGCTCCACCTCCAGGGCGCGGAGGTGCGGGTGTACGACCCGGAGGCGTGCAACAACGCCCGGGCGGTCGTGCCCGCGCTGACGTACGTCGCGAGCGCGGAGGCCGCCCTGTCTCGCGCCGACCTCGTCCTCCACCTCACCGAGTGGCCGGAGTTCGGGCAGATCGACCCGGTCGCCGCCGGCAGGCTGGTTCGGCACCGCCGGATCATCGACGGGCGAAACCGGCTCGACGCCGAGCGCTGGCGCGAAGCCGGCTGGACGTTCCACGGCATCGGGCGAGACGCGTCGAACGCCGCGGCCGACGGGCCGGACCCCGCGACCACCACCGCGAAGCCCGAGGCTGGTCGGGAGCTGGTGACAACCGAGCACCGGGGCGACCTCCTCGAGCGGACATGAGGCGCGGAGCCCGGACCGGAACAGCGACCTCGCTCTCCCAGGCGGACCTCAACCGTCGGCGCGCCCTCGCCGGCGCCGCCGGAGTCGGCGGGGTCGCGGTCGTCGCGCTCGCGGGCCGGCAGGTGCTGCGGCTGCAGGCGCAGGTGGCGCGACGAGCGATCGGCAAGCCACTGGGCGAGGACGCGCACAGGTCGGACCGGGTCTACAAGAAGAAGTACGGCGATCCCGATCGGCCTGCTGCTCCTCGGCGACTCCATCGCCGCCGGTCTCGGGGCGGAGACGCCCGAGCACACCCTCGGCGCGCAGCTGGCGAGGCGGCTCGCCAAGCGAACCCGCCGCTCGGTCCGCCTGCACACCGCCGCGCACGTCGGCTCGGAGACCTCGATGCTGCGAGCGCAGCTGGCCGCCCTGGCCCCCGGGTACTCGGCGGACGTCGCAGTGATCGTGGTAGGCGGCAACGACGTCACGCACCGCGTGAGGACCTCCGTCTCGAGGCAGCACCTCGCCGAGGCCGTGGGTGCCCTGCGAGATCGTGGGACCGAGGTGGTCGTGGGCACGTGCCCGGACCTGGGTGCGCTCACCGCGGTCCCCCAGCCGCTTCGGACGCTCGCGCGGATCGCCTCGCGCCAGCTCGCGGCGGCACAGCGCGAGGTGGTGACCGAGCTCGGCGGCCGGGTGGTCACGCTCGCCGACGTGGTGGGTCCGTTCTTCGTGGCCCAGCCGGACGAGATGTTCGCGATCGACCGGTTCCACCCCTCAGGCGCCGGCTACCGACGCACGGCGAAGGCGCTCCTGCCGAGCGTGCTGGCGGCCGTCGGCCACGAGGAGGCAGACCTCCCCTACGGGCACCACGGCCCGGTCCGACTCCGCCCTGTCGAGCTCGAGCGGCCCGCCCGCTGAGCCCGCCGCGCCCTCATCTGGCCGGGATGACCCGCTGCCGCGCGTCCAGGGTCCGGGCGAGGAGGTCAGGCCGGTTCGTGATGACGCCGTCGACCCCCAGGCGAAGAGCGCGCCTCATGGCGGGTCCACGGTTGACCGTCCAGACGAGACAGTCCATGCCGAGGCGGTGAACCTGGTCGACGTACGACCTGTCGACGGAGAAGTGGCTGGGGTTCACCTGGTCGGCCCACGTGGAAAGGGCAGGCAGGTTCGCCCTCGCCGGAGCTCCGAGGAGACCGACCGGCACGGCCGGCGCCTGCGTCTTGAGCTCTTTCATGGCGGCGAAGCCGAACGACTGCACCACCAGGCGACCGGCGGCCAGGGCCGGCTCCACACAGCCGGGCAGTGCCTGGAGCGTGGCGACCAGGTCGGACACGATGCCCGGGTACAGCTCGGGCGCCTTGAGCTCGAGCAGCAGACCCGACCGCCCTCGGTGGATCAGCGCGAGAGCCTCTGTCAGCGTGGGGATCCTCTCGCCGGCCAGCTCATCCGACTTCCAGGAGCCGGCATCGAGCCGCATCAGCTCTTCGTAGGTGAAGTCACCGACTCTCCAGGGGGCACGACCCGGGAAGACCTCCCGCGCGTTCGTCGTCCGGACCAGGGTGGTGTCGTGCATCAGGACCAGTGCGCCGTCGCTGGTCCGCTGGACGTCCACCTCGACCATGTCCGCGCCGAGCTCGAGGGCACGCCCTACGGCGGCGAGGGTGTTCTCGGCCGCCTCGCTGCTCGCCCCTCGATGGGCCACGTTGAGGCTGCGATCCATCCGGTAGGTCGGTGTCCGGTCTGCGGCGACAGGCATTGGCAGGCGCACGGTCGGTCCCCTCGTCGAGCCTCTTCGGCGCTCCCGAGCGTGCCGTCCGACGGTGAAGTGGACGTGGCCCCGACATGAAGGGCTCACGGCGCTCGGTCGAAGACCTGCGACGCCGCTCGGTCCCGAGCCCGCGGCATCGTGGAGGGGGCCGAAAGCCTCTGTGCTCCCGCGTCCGCAGCGTCCGAGCCTGGGAGCATGGAGACGTCTGCAGCTCTGGGTCCGGTCCTCGTCGGCGTGAACGGCTCGACCGACAGTGACCGCGCGGTCGACTGGGCGTCGGACTACGCCTCGATGACGAACCGCCGACTCGTCGTCCTGCACGGCACCGGCTTCGTCGGAGTACGCCCGAACGCGCAGGACCTTCTCGAAGCAGAGCGCGTGGCACTCGAAGCAGGGCGGCTGATCGTGGGAGCCGCCGTGGACCGTGCGGTCGAACGCCATCCCGAGCTCAGCCCTGAGGGTGTCGTGGACGTCGGAGACCCCCCGACCGTGCTCCTCGAGCGTGCGGAGGACGCTGCGGTGCTCGTGGTCGGCAGCCGTCGCGACGAAGCCTTCAAGCAGCTCTTCGGATCGGTGAGCCTGGGGGTCACCCGCCACGCCGCCTGCCCGGTGGTGGTGGCCCGACCCCCGGTCCGCGAGGACGGCGGACCGCTCCTCGACCGGGTGGTGCTCGGCCTGGACGGCACCGCCGCCTCGCGGGACGCCGCCGCGTTCGCCTTCGAGTACGCCGCGCTCAGCAACCTTCCCCTCGTGATCGTCCACGGGGAGTGGGAGCGGCTGTCTCGTGGCTCTTCGGTCCTCGGACTGCTCAGCTCCGGCCAGGAGCGTGGCCTCTCCGAGGAGGAGGAGATCTCAATCGCCGAGACGATCGCGGGGCTGCCGGAGCAGTACCCCGACGTGGACTTCCGGGAAGCACATCGGACCGCGGACCCCGCCGAGGCGCTCATCGACGCCTCCGAGACCGCCAAGCTCGTGGTCGTCGGAGCGCGGGGGCTCGGTGCGGCCAAAGCCTTCGTGCTGCGCTCGGTGAGCACCGCGCTGGTCGAGCACGCACACTGCCCGGTGGCCGTCGTACACGCACGGCGCCCGAAACGTCGGTGAGCTCGCCCGAGGAGGGCGCCGAGAAGAACACTGCGGCCCTTCCGCCTGGATAGAACACGTTCTAGCATCAGCGCATGCGCCATGGGATCGTCCTCTTCACCAGTGACCGGGGCATCACGCCCGCCGAAGCAGCCAGGGCCGCGGAGGCCAACGGCTTCGACACCTTCTACGTCCCCGAGCACACCCACATCCCGGTGAAGCGCCGCGCCGCGCACCCGGGGACGGGCGACGAGACCCTCCCCGACGACCGCTACATGCGCACGCTCGACCCCTGGGTCTCACTCGCCTACGCCGCGGCCGCGACCTCCACGATCCGGCTGTCCACAGCGGTCGCGCTACCGGTCGAGTCGGACCCGATCACGCTCGCGAAGACGATCGCCACCCTCGACCACCTCTCCGGCGGGCGGGTCACCCTCGGCGCCGGGTTCGGCTGGAACACCGACGAGCTGGCCGACCACCACGTGCCGCCCGGGAGACGGCGGACGGTGCTTCGCGAGTACGTCGAGGCGATGCGGGCGCTGTGGACCCAGGAGGAGGCGTCGTACTCCGGGGACTTCGTCTCGTTCGACGCCTCGTGGGCGTGGCCCAAGCCCGTCCAGGCCCACGTCCCCCTGATGATCGGCGCCGGCGGCGGCCCCAAGACGTTCGCGTGGATCGCCGCCCACGCCGACGGCTGGATGACGACTCCCACCGAGCAGGACATCGACGCCAAGTGCCGCGCCCTGCACGACGCCTGGGCTGCCGAGGGCCGGTCCGGACTGCCCGAGATCGCGGTGCTGGCCGCCACCCGCCCCTCGCCCGAGCTGATCGAGGCCTGGGAGTCGGCCGGCGTGACCGAGGCGATCTGGGGTCTCCCGGACAAGGACGCCGAAGAGGTCGTCGCCTTCATCGGACGGCACGCCCAGCGGCTGGGTCTCTGACCCCACCCTCGCGGAGCGACCCTCGCCGCTTCGGAAAAGTCGCGAGCCAAGCGTCGGTGGGCGGGTCTACTCTTGCCCCTGCTTCGGCCCACTACTGCCTATCGGGGGAACCTCGACCATGTCCGCCTCGCGCGCCAGGATGATCATCGCCGTCGCGGCCGCCATCGCGCTCGGCGTCGCGACCTACCTGCTTTCCACCGCGGGCATGCGCGCACTGCGATCCGACGAGGCCGGCGCCGCGGGCTCGGCCGCGATGTTGCCGGAGTTCGCCTACGCACCTCCGGAGACGGTTCCCACCACGGCGGACTACGGCCCGGTCGGCCCGGTCTCCCTCGTCTTCGCCGGCTCGAAGGTCGTCACGGGCCTGACCACGAAGATGGAGAACCCCTGGATCGCGGTCTCGAGCAAGACCGGCGACTACCGTGCCCTCTCCGCGCCACACCGGCCGGACCCCCGCCCGGACGCGGTCTCCTTGTCACCGGACGGCCTGCGGCTGGCCTGGGGCTACGACGACGGGATCGTCCTCTACGACCCCGTCGCGGACGATGCCCACGAGGTCCACGGGGTCGGCAAGAGCCCCCGGGTCGGCGACTTCTCCCCCGACGGCAGCCACCTCGCCCTCTACGACGGGGCGCTGCGGGTGCTCGACGTCGACTCCGGGAAGGTCGTCGCGACCATCGCCGAGGTCGACGACAGGGCCGCCCGCCAGGCGGTGTGGACGCCTGACGGCAGCGCACTCACCTTCGTCGAGGACGGCCGGCTCATCACGCACGAGTGGGACTCCCCAGCGCAACGCACGACGCCGGCACCGTTCAGCGTTGACGCGACGCTTGCCTGGTCGCCCTCGGGCTCGCAGCTCGCGGCGATGGAGGAGCAGCGAGGCGTCAGGTCCGTCGAGATCTTCGACGTCGCGAAGGATGGCGGGTTGAGCCACAACCGGACAGTCGCACCGGACCGCTACGCGCAGCAGCGGCTGCTCGGGTTCATCAGCGACACCCGAGTGACGGTGACCGCCCTGACCCTGCAGACCGGCACACTGCCGCTCGTGTTCCAGATGTCGACCGTCGACACCGCGCAGCCTGCCCAGGTCATGCAGCTCACCGGTGGAGGGGTCGACTGGGACACCCTCCAGGTGGCCGCGGAGCCGCTGGCGAGTGGCAGCGCGTCGTACGACGAGCCGGACTGGCCGGTGAGCGACCGCGCCAAGCTCGTGGCCAGCATCCTGGTCGCGCTCTTCGTGCTCGGCCTGTACCTCACCCGGCGTCCTGGGCGCAGGCGGCTCTGGAGCCGGCCCGCCGGGGGCTAGGCCACCTGCACCATCCAGACAGGTCCCTCCGCCTCTGGTTGCCCTGCGTGAAAGACTCGATGCTGGGCAGTGGGAGGGAGGAGATGACGATCTCGAGCCGAGCGTCCTGCGCCGCCGGGTTTGCCACGCTGGCGCTGCTCGTGGTGATCGACGTCGTCGCTGCCGCCTCGGTCGTCCCCTTCGGCTTCTACGGACTCGCACCCCTCATCGCCGCGATGGCCGCTCCCCCGCTGCTGACCGCCGGCGTGGGCGGGATCGCACTGGCGGCGGCGCTCCTGGTCGCCGTCACCCTCGGCAGCGAGCCGGGCAGCAGCCCCTCGGCGCTCATCCTCGTCGGCCTCCTCGCGGTGCTGTCCGTCGTGATCTCACGAGTTCGCATCACCCGCGAGGCCAGCCTTCACCAGGCCCAGCACGTCGCCGAGATGGCCCAGCGCGCCATCATCCGAGCCCTGCCGAGCGCCGTCGGCCCGGTGCTCATGGCGTCGAGGTACGTCTCCGCGACGAAGGAGGCCCAGATCGGAGGAGACCTCTACGAGGTAAGCCCGATGTCTTCTGGTCTCCGCGTGATCGTGGGTGACGTCCGCGGCAAGGGGCTCGCCGCCGTACACCTCGCCGCGGACGTCCTGAGCGCCTTCCGCGCCTGGGCTCCTCTCGAGAGCGACGCGACCGCGCTGCTCAAGAGACTGAACGACACGGTCACCGAGACCGCAGGTGACGAGGAGTTCGTCACCGCGATCGTGGTCGACGTCGCCTTCGACGGCACCCTCACCGTCACCAACAGCGGCCATCACCCACCGATGCTGGTCCGCTCCCACGACGCGACGAATCGGTTCCGCCTGCTCACGTCGGCACTGACCGCACCGCCCCTGGGGCTGTTCGACCTGGGGGCCGCGCCACTTCCCCAGACATTCCGGTGGGACGCAGGTGACCGGCTGCTGATGTACACCGACGGCCTCGTCGAGGCGCCGGGACCCTCCGGCCACGAGTACCCACCCGAAGCGTGGGCCCCACTTCTGCAGGGCGACGACCTGGACACCTGCCTCGACCGACTCGTCGACAGCGTGTACTCCCACTCGCGCGACCGCCTCGACGACGACCTCGCGCTCGTCCTCCTCCAGAACCAGGACGACGCTGGCGGCCAGCCTCTTGGGGGCGAGTCGCATCCAGGGCGCGCCGGGTCGGGCTAGCATCCCGCTGTCGTCGTCACGAGGAGGGTGCAGCATGGGGTCTCGCGACCTGCCCGTCACCGACCGCACCCGGCACAGGCGGCTCCGGGAGAAGGGGCGCGGCGAACGCGAAGACCTCGACGCGGTGCTGCGGTCCGGCTTCGTGTGCCACCTCGCGTTCGTGCTCGACGGTGTGGCTCGCGCCCTGCCGACCGTCTACGGCTACGACGCGGAGAGCGAGACCGTCTACCTGCACGGCTCGGTCGCGAGCCGCAGCCTGGTCGAGTCTCCCGGCCAGACCGTCTGCGTCACCGTCACGCACGTCGACGCGCTCAGCCTCGCCCGCTCGGTCTTCGAGCACGGGGTGAACTACCGCTGCGCGATGGTGTACGACGTGCCGCGGGTCGTCACCGACGCGGACGAGAAGCTCCATGGGCTGCGCGTCCTCTCCGAGCAGGCCGCCCCAGGTCAGTGGGACTACGTGCGACGGCCCTCCCGCAAGGAGCTGGCCGCCACCACTCTGCTCGCGATGGGCCTCCACGAGGCCTCGGTGAAGGTGAGCGAGGGCCACCCCGACGACGCGGACGGGCCCGACGGCGACCTTCCGGTGTGGGCGGGCCGGCTTCCGCTCCACCACGTGTGGGGTACGCCGGAGCCCGACCCGGTCCTCCCGGGTGGGATCCAGGTCCCGGCGCACATCTCGTCGCGGGAGGGCACCTCCGTCTCGTCGCCGTGAAGACCGAGGCACGTTGTCCTCACGCCTGGTCCTGCAACCCGCGGACGTCACGCCGATGATCCGGTGGCCCGAGGCTCAGCACTCCTCGGTCTCCTCGGCGCGGCACACGTCCGTGCCTGGCCCGCCCTCTGCCTCGTCGTGCCCCCGGCCTCCGAACAGGCGATCGTTGCCGCGATCGCCCTCGAGCTCGTCTTTGCCCCGGTTGCCGCAGATGACGTCGTTGCCGCCGCGCCCCTCGATGTCGTCGTTGCCGCCGCGCCCCACGATCACGTCAGGACCGGATGTCCCCTCCAGCTCGTTGGCGTTTGCATTGCCGACGATGGTCGCGACCCGCCCAGCGCACGTGGGTGCGGCCGCTCCCTGGCTCGGGGCGACGCCCAGCCCGAACGACGTGGTCGCAGCCACCACGACCACGGCAGCTGAGAGGGCAGCAGGTCGGCTGAGTCGATGGCGCACACCTCGACGCTAGGCACAACGCTCCCCCGGACCGAGGGCCGTACGTCCCCAAGGGCATGGTCCGTCCTGGCCAGGTCAGGACCATGAGCGGGATCGCGGGGCTCCGGGAGCACGTCCTGCAAAGGGACGCATTCCTGGACGCGCTCGCGTCGCGGAGGCGACAGTGGACGGGTGAGGATCAGACCCGAGCGGCTGACGGCGTACTCCGCCTTCGCCGCGCTGGCGTTGGGCGCAGCCGGGACGCTCTTCGAACGCGCGGACCCCTCGGTGCTGTCCGCCGACCCACCCGAGTTCGCCTCGTGGGCCAGGGAGCACAGCGACGCCCTCCTCGCCCAGAGCGCCCTCTTCAGCCTGGGCAGCGCGCCGCTGCTGGTGTTCTTCGCCGGCCTGCGAGCGGTCCTCCACCAGAACGGGAGCCGGCGCGAAGCCTCCCGAGTCGATCTCTCCCTGGTGGTCCTGGGCGGGGGCGCGCTCTGGGTCTCGCTGCAGCTGCTCGGCCAGGCGATCCAGGTGTCGATGGCGTCGGCGGCCGCCCACGGCGAGGCGGACGCACTCGTCGCCTCTCTCGGAGACCTCATGCGCGTGCCGCTCCGGTGGGCGAGCCTTGCTCTTGGAGCGGCGCTCGGCGCCACGGCGGTCGTGGCGCTGCGGGACCACACGTTGCCGAGGTGGCTGGGTTGGCTCTCGGCTGCCGCCGGTGGCATCCAGCTCGTGTCAGCAGCCGGTTCACCCGGGGACGGACGGTCCCGGTCGAAGGACGTCATGACCTACCTGCCCTACCCGGTGTTCGTCGCGTGGATGGTGAGTGTCGCGGTCACGCTCCTCCGGGGGACGCTCGCCCGTCGGTGGCGCGGGTCGCGGGATGGACAAATGCTGGCGGAGGTGACATCGCGCCCCCTACTCTTCGCGCATGACCCGCAGCTTGTTGACGACGATCGCGCTGTGTCTCGGATCCGTGGTGCTCGGTAGCACCTCGGCCTTCGCCGCAGGCGAGCCGTTGCCGGGTGGCTTCTACGACGACGGGATGGGCGGCGGTTTCCCGGACCCGGGCATGCCCCCGGGCTTCGCGGCCCTGTTCGTGATCGTCGTGCTCGGCGGGATCGGCACGACGCTCTGGCGCGTCTCGCTGGCCCGCCAGATGGCGCGGGACTCAGGCATGGATCCCGACCAGGCGACCGCGGTCACGCTGCTCAGCGACGACGGGCTCGACGCGACGTACCTTGCCTCCAACCTGCGGAACGCACCCGCCGGAGAGCCTTCGGCGCCTTCACCGGCCAGGTCGGCGCAGGAGCGGCTCCGGGAGCTGGAGCAGCTTCGCGACGAGGGGCTGATCACCACGGGAGAGTACGAAGCCCGCCGCAGGGCCGTCGTCGAGTCGCTCTGACACCCTCCAGCCCCGGGCCGACGCGGGTGGCTCCCAGCCAGCTCAGGACTGCTGCTCGCCCTCGAGCTCCTCGAACAGGGTGACCTGAAGGCCCGCGGGAGCCGAGAGCCTCGAGTTGAGCGACTGCCAGGGAGTGACGGTCGGAGCCGCGACCAGCTCCGCTCCCCCCTTGACCAGCTCGCGCGTCGCGGCTTCGGCGTCCGTCACCTCGAAGGCCACGCGCAGCCTCGGGCTCACCCGTCGCCCCACCTCGACCTCGTCGATCATGGTCACCTGAGCTGGGTTGGACAGCTCGAGGGTTGCTCGCCCGACGTCGAGGATGGTCACCTTCTCGCCTCCCGCCCCCTCTACGACGAGCTCCTCCGGCGCACCCAGGACGTCGCGGTAGAAGGCCACCGCCTCCTCGTAGTCGGCTGCCTCGACCACCAGTCGCATCTGCAGGACCCGGCCTGCCTCGGGCTTCTCGACCATCGCCGGACTCCTCCTCGCCAGGGGACGCGTCGAGTATGTCAACGCAGCACGGTCGGCGCCGGGTCTTCGCTGTCCCCCGAATCGGGCCGTCGGGCCTTTCGGCCCTGGCTGCCCGGTGGGCGCCACCGCACCCTCGATCCGTAGGCACTGTTCAGCCCCAGGGGGATGCCTCATGCTGACCTCGCACGTCGTCACCGGCTCGCACCCCTCGGCGCGGGGAGGTGTGCCATGACCCAGACGGTCCGTACGTCGAAGGCGGCGGCGCCTGGGGATGGTGGCGTGCAGCCGCATCCGCTCCCTCTCGCCTTCAGCGTGGTGCTGTCCACGGCACTGGTCGGTGTCACCCTCTACGGGTTGCTGGCCGACGGGGCCTACCGGGTGTCACCGGGCGTGCGGGAGGACTTCCCGGACGTCATGCGCGGCCAGGACGTCCTCACCCTGCTGACCGTGCCGCTGCTGATCTGGGCAGCACGTCGTGCACACGCCGGCTCCCTTCGCACACACCTGGTCTGGCTGGGTCTGCTGCTCTACTACGCGTACTCGTACGTCATGTACGCGTTCGCGCCCTTCAACGACGTCTTCCTCGCCTACACGATGATCATCGGCCTGTCCGGCTACGGGTTCCTGAACGGCCTGCTCCGGCTCGACATGCAGGCGGTCTCGCCGGCCGTGGCGTCGGTCCCGCGCCGCACGGTGGGTGTCTTCCTGCTCGTGGTCGCGGGGATCTTCCTGGGTCTCTGGCTCTCGATGATCGTCCCCGCGATCCCGGGCGGGCTGCCCGCCGGACGCATGACCTACGACATCGCCAGCGCGGTGCACGTCCTGGACCTGTCGGTCATGCTGCCGCTGCTCGTCGGCGCGGGCTGGATGCTGCTGCGAGCGCGTCCCGCGGGCCCGGTCCTGGGCGTGGTGCTTCTCTGCAAGATCGTCACCCTCGGCCTGGCTCTGATGTCCATGCGCCTGCTGTTCACCGACGACTTCGACCCCGGTGAGCTCGTCCTGTGGGTCGCCGTCGCCGGCGTGGCAGCGATCTGGCTGGCCGTCAGCCTCCGGCAGATGACCACGCCCGCCCCGCCGTGGATGCGTCACGACGTGTGGTGCTGACCCACCGAACCGCTCGCGCCGAGCCTGCTGGTCAAGACCAGCCTCAAGTCGGGGGCGGCGTCCTCCGAGAAACCAGGTGCGCGGCCAGGGTCGGTCGGCCCAGCCCTGAGTCCCCCTCCGGCCGACCCTGGCCGCCGTACGACGGAGGTGGTCATGGTGTGGCAGGTGAGGGCGGTGCAGACGTCACCGAACGCGGTTGCCGCCCTTGTCGCCGGCGTCGTGTTCGCGGCCTCCCTGGCCACGGGAGACGGTGAGGCGGAGGAGCACAAGGATCCCGGCGGCGACCTCACCGCGGCGCAGGTGCGCGCCTGCCTCGAGAGGTGGCCGGAGGAGGAGGCCGGTCTGGTCTTCCGGACCACGAAGCAGTCCTCGGACAGCTTCGTCGGGGTCCTGATGATGGATCCCGCCTCGGAACCGGTCCACATGGCCAGCGTGGGCATCGCGGTCTACGACGACGCCGACCTCCTCGACGCCTACGAGGAGCGGGCACGGGAGGACCGGGACGACGAGGTGAGCCGGATCCAGAACGCTGTCGTGGCCTTCCACGGGCCCTTCACGGGCAGGCTGGCGCTCGGCGAACGCCGGGTCCGGAGCTGTCTTCGCTAGTCGCCGGTGGCTCCGTCGATCCGTTCGCGAAGCAGGTCTGCATGGCCGTTGTGCCGGGCGTACTCCTCGATCATGTGCGTGTAGATCCAGCGCAGGGAGACCCGGTCCCTGGCACCCTTGGCCAGCGCGTCGAGGTCGGGGTGGTCGGCGGCGATTCCTCGAACGAGCTCGACCTCCTCGCGGAAGCGCGCCAGGTCACCTGAGGCGTCGGCGGCCTCGATGTCGTCGAAGTCCCCGTCCTCGTTGTCCTTCGAGTAGTACAGCGGTCCCGCGTCCTCGCCGAGGAGCACCCTGCGGAACCAGCTCCGCTCCACCTCGGTCATGTGGCGGACCAGGCCGAGCAGGCTGAGCGACGACGGTGGGACCGACCTGGTCTTGAGCTGCTCGTCGTTCAGCCCCTGGCACTTCATGAGCAACGTCGCTCGATGGAACTCGAGCCAGGCGTCGAGCATCGCCCGCTCGCCCGCCTCGAACGGCGGGTCGGCTCGGTCGGGTGCGGACGTGAGGACGGTGTCGGTCATGGCCGTCACGCTACGCCGGAGGAACCTCCGCGGCTACGACAAATGGTGATGATCCGCCCCGAGGCGAGCGTCCAGGCCGTCCCGTACGCCCGGCCACTCCTCCGCCGTCACCGAGAACATCACCGTGTCACGCAGCGAGCCGTCGGCGCGTCGCTGGTAGCGACGGAGCGTCCCTTCGTACCTCGCGCCGAGCCGCGCGATGGCCTGCTGCGAGCGGTCGTTGCGGACATCGGTCTTCAGCTGCACCCGTCCCGCATGCAGCACCTCGAAGGCGTGCTCGAGCAGCAGCAGCTTGGTCTCCGGGTTGACCGAGGTCCCCCAGACCGAAGGCGCGTACGCGGTCGAGCCGATCTCGAGACGGGCGTCCGCGACCGAGACCTCGAGGTACGACGAGGTCCCCACGACACTGCCGGCCGGGAGGCCCTCGACCGGCCGGCGCAGCCGGACGACCCAAGGCAGCCTCCCCAGCGCGAGAGCCCGGCCGAGCTGTCCGACGTACTCCTCACGGCTCCGCGGCCGGCTGGCCATGTGGGTCCAGACGCGCTCGTCGTCGAGGGCCGCGAAGAGGTCGGCGCTGTCCCGAGCGAGGTCGACCACGGTGAGCTCGACCACCTCGCCGGTCAGACGCGCGTCCGGCTCGACCGGCCAGGTCATCTCCGGCCACGGCTCCTCCACGGGACGAGGGTCGGAGATCGTCTGGAAGCGGCTCGTCATGGCAGCAGCCTGCCACTCACCACGGGAGCGGGACCGATGCCACCCCTTCGACGAGAACGAAGGCGCCGGCAGCCGAGGCCGCGGCCACCACGGCGGCCAGCAGACTGTGACGGCGGTGCCAACGACGGCGGTGCTGCGCGTGCGCCAGTGGGAAGGGCTCCAGCCGCGCGTCCAGCCGGAGCCCCACGTCGTTGACCTCCGAGGTCGACAGCACGACGGGCGATGCCGCCACGATGTGCTCGAGGGTGCTCGGCGAGGTCACGAGCACGCCGTCAGCCAGCTCGGCCATGGCGACGTCGTCGGCGCGGCTGAGCACGGGGCGAACGCGTCCGCGGTAGCGCTGCGGCAGGACGGAGGCGACGACATCTGCGGCGGCCTGAGCGACGGGGAGCCGGGCCGAAGCCTCCTCGCCCGCGGGGAGGGTCGTGACGACGTGGATGCCGCTGGGACAGATCAGCACGCGCTCGATACGGAGGTCGGGCCGCCAGGGATGGCGCACGTCGCGAAGCTCGCGCCTCCTCCGCTCCGCGAGGTCGATGCGACGCGCGGCGCGCCGGGGCTCCCGAAATGCCCCCAGTGTCATGGCGGCTCCCCTCAGATCATCCCTGTTCACAAGGGTAGGTACGCCGGCCTGCGCCGTCCGGGCTTTCCTCGAAATCGCCACACCAGTCACTCAAGTCACACCACGGCAGGTTCCTGCCCGGAGCGGACCCGGGACCACAGTTCTTGTCTTGACGACCCGAGAACGGAGCAAGATCCTCGGAGTGAGCCGCTGGGTCGGCCGGATCGGAGGCGTCTGGTGAGCACCGTCAAGCACCGGTTCACGGCGGCCGGCAACCGCTTCGGCGTCTGGATGTACCGAACCCTCGACGGGCGGATGTCGAGTGGCAGCAAGAACGTCCACGTCCTGATGATCACGACTCCGGGCCGACGGACCGGGATCCCCCGCTCCACCTGCGTGCGCTACCTCGACACCGCGGAGGGCTTCGTGGTGTGGGGCACCGGCTCCGGCTCCCCGCGCGACCCGGACTGGTTCCGCAACCTTCGCAAGGCGAGCGTGGCCGATGTCCAGGTGAGGGCCGACCACCTGCAGGTCCACCCGCGCGAGCTCGTCGGCGCCGAGCGGGACGCGATGTGGCACGACGTCGTCCTGGCTCAGGCACCCGAGGTCGAGAAGTACGAGCGCAAGGCCGGCCGCACGATCCCGGTGGCCGTCCTCGAGCCTGTCTGAGCCGAACGTGCACTCCGGGTCGGCTCTACCGGACATCATGAGCCCCATGCCCTTCGCGATGTACACCGCCGCCGAGCGACCCGACCTCTGGGAGCGCGGCATCTCCTCACAGTCCGTGTGGCCGGAGTACAACCTGCACGGTGACGTCCTCAACCTCTGGTGGGGCCATCTGGACGAGGAGCTGGCCGACTTCCAGTTCGTGCTGTACGACGAGGCGCAGGACGAGGTCGTCGCCGAGGGGCACACCGGCCCGCTGTGGTGGAGTGGCTCCGACGAGGCCCTGCCGGACGGCATCGACGCGGCGATCGAGCTGATCTTCAGCCGGTCGCGGGCGGGGAAGCCCGTGAACACCCTCTGCGCGTTGGCCGCGGAGAGCCCCCGCGAGGGACGCAGCCGCGGACTGGCGGCGCAGCTCCTCGAGGCGATGCGGGTGATCGCGGAGCGCAACGGCTTGACCCATCTGGTCGCTCCCGTGCGGCCCTCCCTGAAGGAGCGGTACCCGCTCACCGCCATCGACCGCTACGTCCGCTGGCGCCGCGAGGACGGCCAGCTGCTTGATCCCTGGATGCGCGTCCACGAACGCCTCGGCGCACGGGTCGCGACACCCCTGCCGAGGTCGCTGCGCATCACCGGGACAGTCGACGAGTGGGAGACGTGGACGGGGATGGCCTTCCCCGAGTCCGGTGACTACGTGTTCCCCGAAGGACTGGCGCCTGTTCACATCGACAGGGCGCAGGACCGTGGGACGTACTGGGAGCCGAACGTCTGGATGGTCCACCCGGACCTGGGTGGCTGAGCACGGCATCCGGGTCCCCGGTCGCGAGTCAGGGCCTGCCCGCGTGCGGCACGTCGACCCGCGCCGTCAGCACCTGACCGTGCCGGCCGCCTCGACCGGTCGTCGTCTCCTCGTCCCAGAGCGTCGCGACGACGAAGAGGGTCCGGCCGTCCTCGCCGCCCAGCATGCAGGCGAAGCAACCTCGGTCGGCTTCGACCGTCTGAAGCACCTCACCACCCTCGGCGACCCGGACACAACGCCGATGGGGTACGTCGGCGTACCAGACCGCTCCCTCCGCATCCAGGCAGATGCCGTCGGGGGCAGCGTCACCGAGGTCTGCCCAGACCCTGCGGTCGGTCAGCTCGCCGTCCGCGCCTATGTCGAACGCGGTCAACCGGTTGCCGTAGGACTCGGCCACGATGAGCGTCCGGTCGTCGTCGGTGACGGCCATGCCGTTGGGGAACCACAGGCCGTCGGCGACCTGCCGCATCTCCCCGTCGGGACGGATGACCGCGATGGTGCCGGCTTCCGGCGGAGCACCGGCCAGCATGTCGAAGCCGATCTCGTCGACGAACGTGTTGCCGCGCCCGTCGACCACCACCTCGTTCCAGAGCCGGTCCAAGTCGCCGTAGCCCCCCAGGGAACCGTCCGCCTGCTCGCACCACACACGGCGAGTGCTGCCGGAGGTCACCACCAGCCGTCCGTCCGGGAGCCAGTCGATCGAGAAGGGCAGGCCCGGGACGGTCCGCATCACCCGCGCGTTGCCGGTAGCGTCGAAGGCGAGCACCTCCCCCGCCACCCAGTCGCACACCCACAGCCGGCCGTCGTGCCACCTGGGCGACTCACCCATGGCGAGGCCATCTGCCAGAACTGTCGTCTGCGTCATGTTCCCTCCCGCCTTCTCATCATGCCGACCCGGGCGGGGACGCGAACTCATCGCTCGTGCTCACCCTCGCCGCCGGCCTGCTGCCGACCGGGGGCGTAGCTCTTTCGCCCCCTGCGAGTACGGTCGAAGCCGGGAGGCCAGATGACCACTTCACTCACGCCAGCCGAGGGCGACGGAGCCGTCGCGAACCTCGCTCCGGGCCTGCGCCGGCTCTACGAGGCCGCGGTCGGCTACAGCGCGACGCGGGCCTCGCAGGCGGTTGACCGCCTGACGCGGAGGCTCGAGGCGGTCGCACAACCGCACGGAGCCGCGGACCGGGCAGCCCTGGAAGGCGCCAAGGCCACGGTCCTGGGCGGCAACCCGGTCTGGGCTGCGGTCAAGGGCGCGTGGAAGGGAGCCGACGGCAAGGTCAAGGCGGCCGTCGTGACCCTCCTGCTGCTGATCCTGCTCGTGTCGCCTGTGCTCCTGGTCCTCCTCCTGCTCGGACTCCTCGTCGGCGCCGCCGTCGCCGGAGTCCGCGCCGCGGCCCGGTGACCGCCCGCAGCTCCGACCCGGCCAGGGTCAGAGCTGGGGCATGACCTTCTCCGCGACCAGCTCGAGGTGGTCGAGGTCGCTCAGGTCGAGCACCTGGAGGTAGATCCGCTCCGCCCCTACCTCGGCGTACCGGCCGATCTTGTCCACCACCTCGTCAGGGGTGCCGGCCAGGCCGTTCTCGCGGAGCTCGTCGACCTCACGCCCGATGGCCTCGGCCCGCCGGGCGACCTCGGCCTCGCCGTCGCCGCAGCACAGCACGAGGGCGTTGGAGTAGGTCAGGCTCGACGGGTCGCGTCCCTGCGCCGTGCACGCCTCACGGACCCTGCCGACGATCACCTCGGACTCGGAGATGCTCTCGAACGGGATGTTGAACTCGTCGGCGTACTTCGCGGCGAGCGCGGGGGTGCGCCTCTTGCCCTTGCCTCCGACGAGCACGGGAGGCCGTGGTTGCTGCACCGGCTTGGGCAGCGCCGGGGATTCCGAGAGCCGGTAGTGCGTCCCCTCGAAGCCGAACCGCTCGCCGCTCGGCGTCGACCACAGCCCCGTGATCACCGCGAGGGACTCCTCGAGCCGGTCGAAGCGTTCTCGGGTGTCGGGGAAGGGGATGCCGTAGGCGGTGTGCTCGGCCTCGAACCAGCCGGCGCCGATGCCCAGCTCGACCCTGCCACCGCTCATCTGGTCGACCTGCGCCACCGAGATCGCGAGCGGACCCGGATAGCGGAAGGTCGCCGACGTCATCAGCGTGCCCAGCCGAATGCTGCTTGTGTCCCGCGCCAGGCCGGCAAGGGTCACCCAGGCATCGGTGGGGCCGGGGAGCCCCTCCGTGCCCATGCCGAGGTAGTGGTCGGAGCGGAAGAACGCCCCGTAGCCGAGGTCCTCCGCGGTCCGTGCGACGGCGAGGAGGTCGTCGTAGGTCGCACCCTGCTGCGGTTCGGTGAAGACACGAAGCTCCATGGGCCCAAGCCTTCCATGCCACCGAGAAGCCTACGAAGCCACCTCGATGCGCGGCCGACCAGCGGCGGCCTCGACGGGCTCAACCGGCGACGGCCATCCCGAAGCGGTCGAGCACCCAGGCGTAGATCTCCGCCTCGTAGCGCAGGTGTGCGAAGCGGCCCGACGGCCCCACATGTGCTCCGGCGCCGGTCTCGCAGCGGAAGAGGCACGCGGACGACCACCGGGGGTCGCTCGCGCGGAGGGCCGCGACCCACTTCGCGGGTTCCCACACCATCACGCGCGGGTCGTGCAGCGCACCGGTCACCAGCAACGGCGGCCTGCCTCCTGCCGGCGGGATGTTGTCGTAGGGCGAGTAGGCGAGCATCCAGCGGAACTCCTCCTCACGCGCCGGGTCACCCCACTCGTCCCACTCGTTGACGGTGAGCGGGATGGACGCGTCGCACATCGTCGTGACCACGTCGACGAACGGCACCTCTGCAACGACACCGGCCCAGACGTCCGGGGCCTCCGAGAACACCGCGCCCTGCAGCAGCCCACCGGCGGAGAGGCCCCGGGTGACGATCCGGTTCCCGTCGACCAGGCCGCCGGCAAGCCCTCGCGCGGCGGCGATGTGGTCGTCGAAGGTGTGCTGCTTCGTGGCCAGCCGGCCGTCCTCCCACCAGCGCCGGCCGCCCTCGCCCCCACCTCGGATGTGCGCGTGCGCGAAGACGACGCCGCGGTCGAGCAGCACCGTGAGCGCAGGGTCGAACTCCGGCTCGAAGACCGCCTCGTACGCGCCGTACCCGTAGAGAAGGCAGGGGGCGGTGCCGTCGAGGGGGACATCTCGATGCCTGACGACCGTGACGGGGACCTCCACACCGTCGACCGACGGAAAGCACCTCCGTTCGGTCACGTAGGAGGACGGGTCGTACGAGGGCACCTCCCGCTCGAGGATCCTGCGCCGCTCACCGCTCCGGAGGTCGACCACGTGCCAGCTGACCGGCTCGGTGTAGGACTCCTCGGCCACGGTGATCTCGGTCGCCGCGAAGAGCTCGTTGCGGTCGAGCCTGATCGTGCCGTGCGGCGAGGTGGGCAGCACGTCGTACGACGCTCCGCCGTCGAGTGGCCAGACGTTGAGCAGCAGCGACTCGGGAGCGCGGTAGCCGAGCACGAGGTGCCCCGCGAAGGCGTCGACGCTGTGCAGCCGACGGTCCGAGCGCTCGGGCACGACCTCTCGCCAGTGCTCGCGGCCCGGCGTCGCCAACGGCGCCGACATGAGCCGGAACTCCGGAGCACCGTCGTTGGTGACCACGAAGAGCGTCTCGCCGTCGGGGGTGCGGGCGTGCTCGCAGGCGTAGAGGACCCCCTTGCGGCGCGACGTCACGCTCCTGGCCGGCGCACCAGGGTCGTGCAGGTCGAGCAGCCACACCTCCGACGTGTCACGACTCTCCGCCATGACGATCCCGACGTCACCGGACCGGCATCGCCTGACCACGAGCTCGAACCGCTCGTCCGGCTCCTCGAGGACGAGGACGTCGGACGTGGCCGGTGTGCCGAGGCGGTGCCGCCAGACCTGGAAGGGCCGGTACTGCTCGTCGTGGACGGTGTAGAAGAACTCGTTCGAGTCCGCGCTCCACGCCCCGCCGTAGTAGGTCCGGGGCAGCCGGTCGGGGAGGTCCTGGCCCGTGTCGAGGTCGCGGAAGCGCAGCTCGTAGACCTCGTCGCCGTCACGGTCGACGGAGTAGGCGAGCAGCTTCTCGTCCGGGCTGACCAGGGTGAGCCCGAGCTCAACGTAGGACGACCCTTCGGCCAGCTCTGCCGGGTCGAGCAGTACGTCGCCCGACGTCAGGAATCCGCGCACCAGACCCTGCCCCACGACGGAATTCGTCGCCGAGTAGGTTTCAAACTTGTCAATTCTTCGACGTAACTGGGGGTACTCACTTCCGGTTGGCGTCTGCATGTAGTAGGAAAAGGCCTCAAGCCGCCACGGAGCCGACGTCGTCTCCACGGCCGGAACGCGAACCGACATCTCGCTTGCGAGGGTCTCCACCAGAGGACGTAGATGCTCCGTCTCCGCGTCGTAGTACGCACGCTCGGCCTCGAGGTGCGCGAGCACCTCGGGGCTGTCGAGCTCGCGGAGCCAGGCGTAGTCGTCCACCCGGGTGATCCCGTGGTCGATCCGCTCGACCGGTTCGCGTCGCGCCTCCGGCGCACCCTTGCTCGCCAGCTCAGTCATGGCGGACAACCTATCCCCCGCCAGCCCCACAGCAGACCGCTTCGGAGGCAGTCATGAAACCGTCCCTATGGCGCCGCGTAGGCGTGCTCGCAGCGAGCACCGCCCTGGTCGCTCTCAGCGCGATCGCCTCGGCCACCGCCGCCGAGTCACCGAGCCCATCGGACTCCGGGAAGGGAGGCGAGAAGGTCGTCTTCACGGTCGGGCTCACCAACCAGCCGGACTCGCTGAACCCCTTCCTGGGCATCGAGGCCGAGTCCTACGAGATGTGGGCGCTCATGTACGACCAGATGATCACCTACAAGTCCGAGGACATCTCGCCGCAGCCGGGCCTGGCCAAGTCGTGGGACACGTCTGACGACGGCCTCACCTGGACCTTCCACATCCGCGATGGCGTGAAGTGGTCGGACGGGGAACCGCTGACCGCCGCGGACATCGCTTTCACCTACAACCGGATCATCGACGGTGGGCCCGAGGCCGCCACGTGGAGCAGCTACCTCTCCTCGGTGGAGAAGGTCACCGCGCCCGATGACACGACGGTCGTCCTCGAGCTGTCCAAGCCCAACGCCGTGCTGCCGCTCCTGCCGATTCCGATCGTGCCGGAGCACGTCTGGTCGAAGCTGAGCGAGAAGGACGTCAAGACCTACTCCAACGAGCCGCCGAACGTCGTCGGCTCCGGTCCCTTCCGCATCGTCGAGGGCAGCGCGGGCGGCTCGGTCTTCAGGTTCGAGGCCAACCCCGACTACTGGCAGGGCACGCCGCACATCGACGAGGTCGTCTTCCGCATCTTCAAGGCTGCGGACCCCGCGATCCAGGCTCTGGAGAAGGGCGAGATCGACTTCGTCGAGGGCATCTCCCCCACCCAGGTCGAGGCCCTCCAGGGCAAGAGCGGGATCACTGCGCAGACCGGCGACTCCCCCGCGTTCGACGAGATCGCCTTCAACACCGGCTCGGTCGACCTCGACACCGGCAAGCCGATCGGCGACCCCAACCCCGCGGTCCTGGACCCGAAGTTCAGGTACGCCCTCGGGTTCGCGATCGACCGTGAGGCGATCAAGGAGCGCGTCTACCAGGGCTCCGGCATCGAGGGGACGACGATCGTGCCGCCTGCCTACCCGACGTACCACTGGGAGCCCCCGGAGGACGTGGCCTTCAAGTTCGACCTCGAGCGGGCCGGCCAGCTGCTCGACGAGGCCGGCTACACCAAGGGACCCGACGGCAAGCGGATGTTGCCCAACGGCAAGCCCATCGGCACGTTGCGGCTGACCGCACGCACCGACTCGGACAATGGCACGTCGCTCGACGTGATGCAGTACTTCAAGGAGTGGCTCGGCGAGCTCGGCATCGACGCCGAGGTCGAGTCCGTCGAGAGCAGCAAGCTCACCGACATGATCCTCAAGGGTGACTTCGACATCTTCGAATGGGGCTGGTACGTCGAGCCCGACCCGGACTCGATGCTGAGCTACCTCACCTGTGACCAGCGCGGCGGCTGGTCGGACTCGTGGTACTGCAACGACGAGTACGACAAGCTCTACAAGGAGCAGCAGACGACGATCGACGACGCCGCACGTGCCGAGACGGTGAAGCGCATGCAGGAGATCGCCTACATGGATGCCCCGTACATCGTGACGATGTACAGCACCATCGGCGAGGCCTGGCGCAACGACCGGTTCGAGGGCTTCGTCCCGCAGCCGGACCCCGGTGGCGTCATGATCTTGCAGTACGGCGTCCGGAACTACATCAACATCAAGCCGGTGTCCGGCGGGACGTCCGACGACGACAACGTCAACGGCGCGCTGGTCGGCGCCGCCGTCGCCGGCGGCGTCGCCCTGGCCGCCCTCGTCGGGGTCCTGCTCTTCCGGCGACGTGACCGCGCCACCGCACAAGATCGGGAGTGAGTGCGCTGAGCTCCCGCTACGTGTTGGGCAAGGTTGCCGGGTCTCTCGGCAGCCTTGCCTTCATGCTCGTCCTCAACTTCTTCCTGTTCCGGGTCCTTCCGGGAGACCCGGTCCGTACGCTCGCCCGCAACAGGCTGGTCAGCCAGAAGCAGATCGACGAGCTGACGCAGACCCTCGGACTCGACCAGCCGCTGTACGCCCAGTTCGTGACCTACCTGAAGAACACCTTCACCGGTGAGCTCGGGCTCTCCTTCAAGTACCGGCTGCCGGTGGGTGAGCTCATCCTCGACCGCCTGTGGCCGACCGTGGTCCTCGTCGGCACCGGGACCGTCCTCGCCACGCTGATCGGGCTCTGGATCGGTATCCGCTCCGCGTGGAACCGCGGATCTCGCTTCGACAAGGTCACGACCGGCTCTTCGCTCACCGTGTACGCGATGCCCGAGTGGTGGCTCGGCCTGCTGCTGCTGGCGGTCTTCGCGGTCGGGGTGGGGCCGATCCCCGGCATCTTCCCGACCGGAGGGCTGATCTCCCCGGGTATGGACCCCTCGTCCATCCAGGGTGTCCTGGACATGTCGTGGCACCTGGTGCTCCCGATCATCACGGTGACCCTCGCCTACCTCGCCGACTACTCGCTGATCATGCGGTCGTCGCTGCTCGACGAGATGGGCGCCGACTACCTGACGACCGCACGCGCCAAGGGGCTGCGTGACGTGAACGTGCGCACCAAGCACGCCGTGCCCAACGCTCTGCTTCCCGCGACCACGCTGGTGGCTCTCAACCTCGGCTTCGTGGTCGCGGGCGCGATCACGATCGAGACGGTGTTCTCGATCCCGGGCCTCGGCCTGCTCACCACCGAGGCGCTGGAGGTGCCGGACTTCCCGCTCCTGCAAGGCACCTTCCTCTTCTTCTCGGCCGCGGTGATCGCGGCCAACCTGGTGGCCAACCTTCTGTACGCCTGGCTCGACCCGCGAGTGCGGGGGTGAGGGACTCATGAGCACCGTCGACGAGACCACTCCGCGTCTGACCGCCCGCCAGGTCGTCTGGCGCCGCCGCCGGGACTCTGCCGCCCGCAGCTGGGCGGAGTTCAAAGGGAACCGCGCGGGGGTCGCCGGTCTCGGCATCCTCGTGGTGTTCGTGGCGGTGGCACTCGCCGCCCCGCTCCTTGCCGACGCCAGCGGGCTGAAGCTGACCGAGGCGACCGGAGGGGTGCTCGAGGCACCGTCGGGCGAGTTCCCCCTGGGCACCGACGACAACGGCCGTTCGGTCCTCACCCTGTTGATCTGGGGCGCCCGGGTGTCGCTGTTCGTGGGGCTGCTCGCCACTGCGATCTCGATGGTCATCGGCACCTTGATGGGCGTGGCCTCAGGGCACTTCAAGGGCTGGCCGAGCAGCGTGCTGTTCCGGCTCACCGAGTGGTTCCTGGTGATCCCGTTCCTGCCGCTCGCAATCGTGCTCGCGAGCGTGCTGGGCGCGTCGCTGTTCAACATCGCGCTGGTCATCGGTATCACGTCCTGGCCGGGCACGGCCCTGCTCATCCGGGCCCAGACGCTGTCGATCGAGGAGCGCGCCTTCCTCGAGCGTGCCCGGGCTCTCGGTGGAGGACACTGGCACCAGATGAGCCGGCACGTGCTTCCGAACGTGATGCCGATGGTCTTCGCCAACACGACGTTGACGGTCGCGATCGCGATCCTCACCGAGACCACGCTGTCCTTCCTCGGTCTCGGTGACCCGCTGCGCGTCTCCTGGGGGTCGATGCTCGACGACGCCTTCGAAGCCGGCGCGATCACCACCGGCGCATGGTGGTTCATCATCCCGCCGGGCGTCTGCGTGATCCTCGTGGTGCTGTCCTTCACCCTGATCGGGCGTGCCCTGGAGGAGATCTTCAACCCACGGCTACGGGAGCGGTCATGAGCAGCCTGCTGAGCATCCGGGACCTCGAGGTCGCCTACCGCACGGCGAACGGCCCGCTTCCCGCTGTGCGCGGTGTGAACCTCGACGTCAACGCGGGCCAGATCATCGGCCTCGCGGGCGAGTCGGGTTGTGGCAAGTCGACGCTGGCGTCCACGATCCTCCGGCTGCAGCCGGCTTCGGCCGAGATCCGCGGCCAGGTGCTCGTCGACGGCGCGGACGTCTTGACCATGCGCTGGGGCGACCTGCGCGCGCTGCGTTGGGCGGGTGCCTCGATGGTCTTCCAGGGCGCGATGCACTCGATGAACCCGGTCCGCCGGATCGGCCAGCAGATCGCCGAACCGATCCAGCTGCACGAGCCGTCGGTCACCAAGCGTGACGTGGACCAACGGGTCGGCGAGCTGCTCGAACAGGTGGGCCTCCCCGCCTCGAGGGCAGCGGCCTATCCGCACCAGCTGTCGGGCGGTCAGCGGCAACGGGTGATGATCGCGATGGCACTGGCCTGCAGGCCCCGACTGGTGGTCGCCGACGAGCCCACCACGGCACTGGACGTGATGGTGCAGGAGCAGGTGCTGCGTCTGCTGACCGGCCTCGTCCGCGACCTCGAGATCGGCATGCTGTTCATCACCCACGACCTGTCGGTGCTGAGCGCGACCTGTGACCGGGTAGCCGTGATGTACGCCGGCCGGATCGTCGAGGAGGGCACTGCCGAGCAGGTCTTCGACGACCCACGCCACCCCTACTCCGCGGCCCTGGCCCGAGCCTTTCCGAAGATCGGTGACCCTGCGGCGCGGTTCGGCCCGGCCGGTCTGCCTGGGGACCCGCCGGACCCACGGCAGCTGCCCACCGGGTGCTCGTTCCACCCGCGCTGCCCGGTGGCGCTGCCCGAGTGCTCGAGGATCGACCCACCTTCGGTGCCGGCGGGGCCGGACCGCTCGGCCGCCTGCCTGCTGGTGGGACAGAACGCGGAGGAGTCCGCATGAGCACGCACACGCGGAGTCCACTCCTCGAGGCAAGGGGCCTCTCCGTCCAGTTCCGTGGCCTGCGAGGCAGGACGCCCGCCCACGCCGTCGACGGCCTCGACCTGTCTGTCGGCCGAGGCGAGATCGTCGCACTCGTCGGGGAGTCGGGATGTGGCAAGACGACCCTCGCGCGGACCCTCCTCGGCCTCGAACGGCCCAGTCAGGGGTCGGTGGTCTTCGACGGCACACCGATCGGCTACAGCTCGCGCGACCTGCGGGAGTACCGGCGCAGGGTGCAGCTCGTCCTGCAAGACCCCACTGGTGCGCTGAACCCTCGGCAGACCGTCTACGAGTCGGTGGCGGAGGGCCTGCGCATCCACCGGGTCGTCGCACGGAAGGCGCGCGAGGGCGTCGAGACCACCGAGGCAGAGCTGGTCGCCGACGCCTTGTCCAAGGCCGGGTTGCGTCCACCGGCCAACTTCTTCATGGCCTACCCTCATGAGCTCTCCGGAGGACAACGGCAACGCGTCGTGATCGCCGGGGCTCTCGCCCTGGAGCCGGAGATCCTGGTTGCCGACGAGCCCGTCTCGAGTCTCGACGCGTCGATCCGAGGGGAGATCCTGGCTCTGTTGCTGCGGCTGCGCGACGAGCTCGGGCTGACCGTTCTCGTGGTGACCCACGACCTCGGGCTGGCGTGGAACATCGCCGACCGGATCGCCGTGATGTATCTCGGCCGGATCGTCGAGGTCGGCACCACCGAAGAGGTGCTGCAGCAACCCCTGCATCCGTACACCCAGGCACTGCTGTCCGTCGTTCCCGAGACCGAGCACATCGAGCCGATCGTGCTCAGCGGTGAGCCCCCCGACCCGAGCCGGGTCCCTGGGGGCTGCCGGTTCCATCCCCGCTGCCAGGCGCTGGCGGGCGGGGTCGCGGCGGAGGCCGGGGTCGACGACCGCTGCGTCGGTGACCCTCTTCCCGTCCTCGAGGCGACCGGCGAGCACCGGGCCGCCTGCTGGCTGACCTCTTCCTCTTCCAGGCAGGGGCATGGCAGGCTGGCTACTGACTCGCGGGTCAGTAGCGAGGAGGATCCATGGCAGTTCGGTACGACGTCGCGATCAGCGGCGGAGGACACAACGGCCTCGTAGCCGCGGGCCACCTTGGGCTCTACCAGGCGGGCTCCTGGGGGCGGTGGTCATGACAGGCCCGGGCGCTCGGCGCCTCCAGCCGGCGCTTCCCGCGGAGCTGTACGTCGACCACGGCGCCTGGCTTCGGGAGCGGGAGCAGGTCCTGTACAGGTCGTGGTTCTGTGTCGGCAGGGTGGACGAGCTCGGGCTGGACCGGCCGAACCGGTTGGCCGTGGTGGACGTCGCGGGCGAGTCCGTCCTGGTCATGTCCGACCGGTCCGGGGACCTCCACGCGGCGTACAACGTCTGCCGGCACCGGGGCTCGCAGGTGGTCCCTGTCGACCCGGGCGAGCCGTCACCGGAGCCGTGCGTGGCGCAGGTGCTCCGCTGCCCCTACCACTCGTGGACCTACGGGCTCGACGGGCAGCTCCTCAAGGCCCCTCACACCGAAGACGTCGACGACTTCGACACCGAGTCCTTCGGGCTGACCATGGTCCGCGTCGGGACATGGGGCGGCTTCTGCTTCGTGCACCTCACGCCGTCCGAGGCCAACGCACTGGCGGAGGAGCTCGCGCCCTTCACCGCCGGCCTGGGCCGCTACCCGCTCGAGGCGCTGCTCGTGGGCCGCCGCTTCGTCTACGACGTCGCCGCCAACTACAAGGTTCTCGCGGAGAACTACAACGAGTGCTACCACTGCGGCCCTGTCCACCCCGAGCTGTGCCGGCTGGTCCCCGCCTTCGCCGGAGGAGGCCAGGACCTCGACTGGGAGGCCGGGATCCCGCACCGAGACGGCGCCTGGACGTTCACGGTCAGCGGCACCACCTCCCGAAGGCCGTTCCCGGGGCTCAGCGAAGAGGAGAGGGCCCGGCACAGGGGCGAGCTGGTCTACCCCAACCTGATGCTCTCCTGCTCGGCGGACCACGTGGCCGCGTTCGTCCTCTGGCCGCTCTCGGAAGGAAGGACCCGGGTGGTGTGCGACTTGTTGTTCGCCGCCGAGGAGGTCCGGGCACCCGGCTTCGACCCCGACGACGCCGGCGAGCTCTGGGACGTGGTCAACCGGCAGGACTGGGCGGTCTGCGAGTCCGTGCAACGTGGGATGTCCTCGCGCGGCTACCGCCAGGGCTGGTACGCCCCCATGGAGCAGCCGAGCGCAGACATCCGGGACTGGCTTCTCCCCAGGTTGAAGGGCCACGAGACAACCGGCCCCCGCACGGGCGGCGGAGGGTCCGGTGAGTGAGCGGGTGGAGTACGTCGTCGTCGGCCTCGGGGCCCTCGGGAGTGCGGCGGCCTATGAGCTCGCCGCCCGTGGCGCCGACGTCGTCGGGCTCGAGCGCTTCGAGCTCGGCCACCACCGGGGTGCCTCCCACGACTCGTCACGGATCCTGCGGCACAGCTACCACACCCCCGGTTACGTGCGGCTGACCTTCGACGCCTACGACGACTGGGCGCGCCTGGAGTCCGAGAGCGGCGAACACCTGGTGACGACCGTCGGCGGCCTGGACCTGTTCCCGCCCGGCTGTGCCATCTCGCCGAAGGACTACGTCTCGTCAATGACGCTGTCCGGGGTCGACTACGAAGCCCTGGACGCACGCAGCGCCCAGGAGCGCTGGCCCCAGTTCCGGCTGCCGGCGGGGAGCCAGGTCCTGCACCAGCCGCGTGCGGCCATCGTGCCTGCCGCCCGCGGCACGGCGGTTCTCCAGCGCATGGCCCGGGAGCACGGAGCCGCGCTTCGCGACAACTGCCCGGTGCTGCGGGTACGAGACCTCGGCGACCGTGGCATCGACGTCGTCACCGGCTCCGGGACCTACCGTTGCCGCCGCCTTGTCGTGTGCGCCGATGCGTGGACCAACGAGGTGGTCGCGGGCCTGAGCTGGCACGTTCCGCTCACCGTGCTGCAGCAACAGGTGACCTACTTCGAGCCGCCCGACCTCGCACCGTTCCAGCCGGGGCGGATGCCGCTGTGGATCTGGATGGACGACCCGTCCTTCTACGGGTTCCCGTGCTACGGCGAGGGGACGGTCAAGATCGCCGAGGACTGCGGCGGCACCGAGGTCGATCCCGATCTCCGGGGCTACGAGCCCGACCCTGCCGCCCTGGAGCGGCTACAGGGCTTCGCCGCCGAAACCCTGCCCGGCGCAGGGCTGCCGGTCCGGACGGTCACCTGCCTCTACACGCTGACTCCGGACCGCGACTTCGTGCTGGGACAGGTCCCGGGCCACGAGTCGGTCCTGGTCGGCCTCGGGGCGGCGCACGGCTTCAAGTTCGCACCCACGTTCGGGCGGATCCTCGCCGACCTCGCGACGACCGGGAACACCACGAGCGACATCGAGGCCTTCCGGCCGGACCGGGCAGCACTGACCGAGGCCGGCCATCCGGTCGGCTGGCTGGTGTGAGATGCCGCCGACCACCCGCTCAGGACAGCAGCTCGGGGTCCATCCCGAGCTCCCGCGCCGCGGCGTCCCGCACCCACCGGGCGATGTTCTCGCGGGAGAGCTGCCTGTGCACGGTGACCTGCACCGACAGGCCGTCGAGCAGGGCGGCCAGACGCCGGGCACTCGCGGCCGGTTCCGCGCAGTCGAAGACCCCCTCGTCGACGCCCGAACGGATCACCGTCTCGAGGGCACTGCTCCAACGCCGGTCCAGGCGTCGCAGGATCCCGCGCAGCTCCGGGTCCCGCAGAGCCGCCGACCAGGCGTCGACCCACAACGTCCAGCCGGTCGCCTTGCCCTGCGGTCCGTAGGCACGCAGCACGAGTCGCAGCCGCCGCACGGCATCGGGCTCGCGGGCCAGCGTGGCCTCCAGACGCGCAAGGTCCCTGTCGACGGCGTACTCCAGCGCTGCCGCGAGCAGCGCCTCCTTGGTCTCGAAGTGGTAGAAGACCAGCGCCTTGCTGACGCCCAGCGCGTCGGCGACGTCGCCCACCCGCACCTTTGCCAGCCCGCGCGCGACCACTTCGTCGAGAGTCGCGGCGAGGATCTCCTCGCGCCGCATCTCGACCTTCCGCCGCACCATGACGCCCGACCCTACCTTCGGAGGTGGCCATGACGGCCGGCACGACGCAGACCCACGAGGCCCTCGACCCGCAGCTCCTCGGTGCGGACGGGGCGGATGCGCTCGCCCGGTCTCTTCGCCCGTTCGGCGAGTCCACGATGCTCCCTGCGGCGGCGTACACGTCGGCGGAGGTCTTCGCCTGGGAGCAGCGGCACCTCTTCGCGGGGACCTGGACGTGTGTCGGGCGGGTCGCCGACGTGTCCGGTGAACAGTCAGGCGAGCCAGTGCGGCAGCGGGCGGCCGTCGTCGGTGGCGTCCCGGTGCTGCTGGCCTTCGCCCACGGCGAGCCGCGGGCATTCGCCAACACCTGCAGGCACCGGGGACATGAGCTGCTCGCGGAGGGCGAGACCTCGAGGGGCCAGTCGGTGGTGTGTCCCTACCACGGATGGAGCTACCGCCTCGACGGGTCGCTGCGGGCGGCGCCCGGGTTCCGAGACGCGCCCGGCTTCCGGCCCGAGGAGCATCCGCTCGTGGAGCTACCGACGGCGGTATGGCAGGGCTGGTTGTTCGTCCATGCGTCGCACAGCCTCGAAGAAGGGGCGCCGGTCTCGTTCACGGACCACCTCGGAGCGCTCGACGACGTGGTGGCGCCGTACTCCCCCGCCGACCTCGTGCTCGGCGCGCGGCACACCTACGCGGTGGACGCCAACTGGAAGGTGCTGACCGAGAACTACCACGAGTGCTACCACTGCCCGCTCATCCATCCCGAGCTCTGCCGGGTGAGCCCACCGACCTCCGGCGACAACTACGACCTGCCCGGCGCTTGGGTCGGCGGGTCGATGGAGCTGCGCGACGGCATGGCGACGATGTCGGTCACCGGGCAGAGCTCGGGCGTCCCGATCCCGGGCGTCGACCCCGCGCGGGTGGAGTACGTCGGGCTCTGGCCGAACCTCCTGGTCTCCGCACATCCGGACTACGTCATGGCCCACCGGCTGGTGCCCCAGTCCGCGGGACGTACCTGGGTGGAATGCTCCTGGTACTTCCTGCCCACCGACCCGCCGGTCGACCCGGCGTACGCCGTCGACTTCTGGGACCTCACGAACCGCCAGGACTGGTCCGCCTGCGAGTCGGTGCAGCGCGGGCTCGTCTCGCCGCACTTCCTGCCCGGGCCGTTCGCCCCCAACGAGGACGCAGTCCACCGGTTCGTCACCATGGTCGGCCGCGGTTACCGGGGCGAGCCTCTGTCCTGAGCGCGTCCGCCTTCACTGCAGCCGCCGGGGGAAGCTCCGCTGCCAGCGACGCTCCGCGACCACCTGCCCGCCCTCGGAGGCTCTCAGCTCGATGCTCACCTCGTAGGTCTCCGGCCCGGCACGCAGGTCCAGGCTCGCCGTGGTGCTGACCGCCGTGCCGGGCCAAGTGAGCTCGAAGCCGGCTGTTGCCTGGGCGCGCTGCTCGAACGTGCGCCGGTCTACCTCGACCCGTCCGGTGTAGTGCTCGCGGGCGGTTCCACCGTGCGCCACGTCGTAGCCGGAGCCGTGCTCGACGACGACGGCGGTCGTACGCCGCAGCACGTCGCGCTCGACCCGCCACGCGACCCCTTCGGGTTCCTCGCCCGACCTCTCCTCCCCTGGCCGGAGGTCCGGAGTCGAGTACGGCGAGGGACCCGACCACACGGGCAGCTCGAGCTCACCGCCGTGCACGGTGACCGTCACCGGCTCCGGAGGGCAGGAGGTGTTGGGCCAGTCGGCACCCGCCACGCTGAGCCTCAGCCGCTGCCCCGGCACGAATGCGTAGGCGCAGGCGTCCAGCACCACTTCGACCTCGTGGACCTCGTCCGGCATCAACGGTGTCGGATCGGTGTGACCTGACCGGTGCGTCAGGTTGAGCGACCCCCTCGTGACCAAGGCGGAGGTGCCGTCGGCGAACACGTCGCACAGCTTCGCCGACAGCGAGGCGACCGGGCGGTCGGCGCTGACCCGGAGGCGAACCCGCGGGTGACCCATGAGGTGCCGCCCGGCCGCGTCCCTCTCCCAGGTCAGCGACTCGGCGTCGTCGTGCCGCTGGTCCGCGCTCTGGCCCCACGGCAGGTGTCCGGCGCAGTCGATCCAGGCGTCGACCCCGACGTCGGGCCGGACGACGTACGACTGGCGCGCCTCCACGGGCAGGACCTCCGGGGCGACGCGCGGGCTCGGCCACTCCTCGCGGACCCAGAAGCCCTCGTGCAGGTCGAGGTCGGGCTCGGGCCGCGTCGAGGTGCGCACGAACGCGGTCACCGCCGGACGCCCGGCCGTCCCGTCGTCGACCCCGTTGCTCCGGCCGCGCAGCCACCGGTCCCACCAGGCCGCCATCTCCGGCACGAGGTCGATCCGTGGGCCGGGCGCCGCCGAGCCCGGCGCGGCGTGCGGCCACGGGCCCACCAGGAGCCGGTGCGGCGTCCCGTTTCCGCGCAGCGCGTGGACGGTCCGGAACGTGTTGTTGCGGTAGCCGTCCGCCCAGCCGGCGACGAGCATCACCGGGCACTCGATCCGGTCGTACGACGGCCGCACCGACCCCTGCCGCCAGTAGCCGGAGTCCTCCTGCTCCGTGAGCCACGTCAGCAGCCAGGGCTCGAGACCCTCGATCCTGCGCAGCCACTCCTCACGCCATCCCTCACCCCACACGGCGGGCACGGGAGGCAGCGCGCACATCGGCGTCATGTAGTGGCAGTAGTCGACGAGGTCGACGAAGCGCAGGGCGCCGCCGCGGTAGTGCACGTCGTCGGTGTACCGGTCGTCGGAGGCATAGATGGCGACCACGGCCTTGAGGGCTGGTGGGCGCTCGCACGCCATCTGCAAGGCGTTGAAGCCGGAGTACGACGTGCCGTACATCCCCACCGCGCCGTCGCACCACTCCTGCTCCGCGAGCCACGCGATGACGGCCGCGAGGTCCTGCTGCTCGACGGCCGGGTACTCGTCGGTGGCGGTCCCTCCGGAGGATCCCGTGCCGCGCAGGTCGAGCCGGCACACGGCGTAGCCGTGCTCGTCGCACAGCCGGACGTACTCGTCGGAGTAGGAGAAGGTCAGGTCGTCCTTGCGGTACGGCAACGCCTCCAGCAGGCACGGCTGAGGCCCCGCGACAGGATCGGGCAGGTACACCGTGGCGGCGAGGTCCACGCCGTCCGCCATCGCGATCCGGACCTCCCGGCGCTGCGCCATGTCAGAGCCGCCCGTGCTCGCGCAGGAGGCGGACCACCGTGTCCGGGTCGAGCCCCTCGCTGGTGTTGCCGGCGCGGCCGACCATGGTCGTGGAGGCGAGCAACGAGTTGAGGACCGCCTCCTCGGTGGCCTCCACGACCGCGGTGAACATCGGGTCGAGCGCGCGACCCGAGACAGCGGCCTGGCCGTCGTACCTGCCGTCGCGGTCGAGCCGCAGACCGGTCGAGCACGCCAGGAAGATCTCGCCGCTGCCGTGGTGGGCCACGGAGCCGGTCCGGGCCAGCCCGACGCCGACCCTCCTCGCCAGGCGGGCGCAGGCGGCACCGTCGACGGGGGCGTCGGTGACCACGACGCCGATGCAGGAGCCGGCCGGCTTGGGCACTCCGGGCGTCTCCGCCGGACCGAGCAGCCGTCCGACCGGGACGCCGTCGACCACGAGCTGGTCGCGCACCCCGTAGTTCGTCAGGAGGAGCACGGCAACGGTGTGCCCCTCGGGCGTGACCCGAGAGGCGGTGCCGATGCCGCCCTTGAACCCGAGGCACGACATCCCGGTGCCCGCGCCGACGCTCCCCTCCTCGGGTGGCGTCGCGGAGCCGCGCGAGGCGAGTGCCGCCTGCCAGGCCGCCGCCACGTCAGCGCGGGTCACCTGCATCCGCCGGTTGTCGTTGAGGAACGAGTCGTCGCACTCGGCCACGACCGGGATCGCCACGTCGTCGGCGACGCGCTCGTCGCGCTCGACCAGCAGCTCGCACGCCGCGTCGTAGACCCGGCCCAGCTGGAGCGTGGAGGTCAGGAAGACCGGGGTCTCGAGCGAGCCCCACTCGGCTGCGGAGAGGAACCCGGTGCACTCCCCCGCGCCGTTGAGCACAGCCCCGCCGGCAGGGAGCATCCGGTCGTAGGCGTCGTCGGCCGCGACCAGGACGGTCACGCCGGTGCGCGCGGTCCCGCGGCCCTCGGGCGGAGCCGGTTCGTCCCGGACCAGGGTCGTGTGGCCGAGACCGACGCCTGCGACGTCGAGCACGGAGCTCGTGGGACCGCTCGGCAGCGTCCCGATGGTGATACCGAGGTCGTGGGCGCGAGGCATGGGGATGATCCTGCCGCACCCGCTGGCATGCTGACCCCCATGTCCCCGATCGACATCGTCTGGTCCCCCACCACCCGCGAGCACGTGCCGTCCGCCGAGATCTGGGTCGGGGTGCGAACGCCCGGCACCGAGGTCGCCGAGCGGGTCGACGTACTCCTCGAAGCGCTCACGGCTCAGGGTCACCCGCTGGTCGAGGCGACGCCGCACGATGACGCACTGGCGTCGGTGCACGACTCCGCGCTGCTCGAGCACCTGGCCTCCGTCTACGACCGCTGGACCGCGTCGGGGATCCCGACGGAGGTGGGTCAGGACCGGGTGGTGCCGTACGTCTTCCCCACCGCGGCGATGCTCGGCGGCATCCCACCGACCCAGGCCACCGCCGTGCACGGGCTCGCAGGGGCCTTCTGCTACGACACGATGACCTTGGTGGGGCCCGGCACCTGGCCGGCTGCGCGCGCGGCGGCGGACTGTGCGCTGACTGCGGTCGACCGCGTCGCGGCAGGGGCTCGGGCCGCCTACGCCCTGAGCAGGCCACCCGGCCACCACGTGACCGCCTCGGCGTACGGCGGGTCGTGCTACCTCAACAACGCGGCCCTCGCGGCCGAGGCGCTCCGCCGCGCGGGCCACCAACGTGTCTCGGTGGTCGACGTCGACGCGCACCACGGCAACGGGACGTCCGCGATCTTCTACGAGCGGGCAGACGTCTTCTACGGGTCCGTGCACGTGGACCCGGCCGCCGGGTGGTTTCCGCACTACGTCGGCCACGCTGACGAGCGCGGGACCGGTCCCGGGGTCGGCGCCAACCTCAACATCCCCCTGGCGCCAGGGTCGGACGACGAGCCCTTCCTCGACGGCGTGGCCACGCTGGCCGACACGGTGACCGCGCACGCGTCGACCGCCCTCGTCGTCTCGCTCGGCGTCGACGCGGCGGCCGACGACCCGGAGAGCCCGCTCGAGGTGACCCGCGACGGCTACCGGCAGGCCGGCGAGCGCCTGGCGGCGTTGGGTCTGCCGACCGTGCTCGTGCAGGAGGGCGGCTACCACCTGCCCTCACTCGGCGGCCTCGTCGCCGCCTTCCTCTCCGCCTTCGCCTGAGGCCGGTCCGCGCGGCAAGTGGGCAGAGACGACCGATCTCCGGCCGAGAAAGCTGTCGTCTGTGCCCACTTGCAGAGCAGGGCCTCCCGGGTCGGCCCCCGGCTCTAGGCCCTGCCGCTGACCTGGTAGCTCCGCACGAGCGCCCGGCGGATCTGCGCAGGCGTGAAGGCGAAGCTCACCCAGCGCTCCCTGCTGAACATCCGGGTCTGGTCCGACGACCACGGTGACCGGCGGTTCAGCGACTGCCCGTAGGTCAGGATGGTGCTCGCTTTCACCCCCTCGTCGGTGAACGCGACAGCCTGGATGTGCGAGGAGCCGTAGCTGATCGGGTACAGCCGCTTCTTGTTCGCGCCGGGGTCACGGCTGGCCACGGCGTTCGCGTTGCCGGCGTACCCCTCTCCTCCGCCGATCGGGATCGCCGGAGCACCGTCGTCACCGGCCACCTGCAACGAGCCCCACGGTGCGTCGTACGCGACACCCTTCTCGTCGAGGTAGGCCAGAGCGTCCTGCATGGCCTTGACGACAAGCGGGTTGAGCTCGTTGAGGTCCCGCGGCGTGCCGACCGGGTCGGAGGCGTCGAACGGCACCTGCCAGAGTCCCGTGACGTCCTGAGCGCGCTTCCAGAACTCCTGGAAGATGTGGGTCCCGACGCTGTCGACGTCCGACCGACCGTCCCACTTCGCGAGGACCTCGCAGGCCTTGCCGCCGTTCGCCGCCTCGCAGACGTCCTGGAGGTCGTCGTCCTGGCGCGCCACCTCGGCGCCGAACACACGGTTCTCGTGCTCGGTGAGCATGAGCGTGCGCTGGGAGACCTTCCTGTTGCGAGCGAGCCCGTCCTTGCCGGCGAGACGGTCCAGGACGTAGCGGTAGACCATGCGGGTGCGCAGCGTGCGCTCGCACGCCTCGCAGCCGATGATCCGCGCGAAGCCCTCGAGCCGCTGCTTGGGGTTCGGCAGCCAGTAGCTGTCGTTCGCGTTGACCACCCAGTCCCTGCGGAACGTCCTCGGGAGGTTCTTCGGCCCGAAGACGCCTGGCCGGGAGGCGTCCGCGTCCGTGCGCCACGCGCAGTCCCCCTGCGCACGGGAGCCGTCGAGACCGGGCAGACCCGCGACCTCGAACAGCGCGCGACCGACCGGAGTCATGCACTGCTCGGCCAGGTCGTCGGGAACGTTCGGGACGACCGAGTGGTCTGCGTACAGCACGTTGCCGTCGCGGTCCGCAGCGATGGTGTTCACCCACGGCATCCCGGCCCCGCGGTCCTGGGCGGCGAGGAGCTGCCGGACGTTCCCGGCCTTCCCCATGTCGAGGAACGTGTCGATCGTGCGGAGGTGCTCGGCGTTGGCATCGCGGAGGGCGAAGACGCTGGCCGGGCTCCAGCTCATCAGCACGTCCGGCGCGTGCAGGACGTACCCCTCGTGGGTCCGGTAGAGGTCCTCGGTGACCGTACGCAGCGAGCCGTCCTTCGTGCGTGCCTTGAAGGAGACCGTGCGCCGCTCGAGCTCCTTCGGACCGTCGGTCGTGACGTACGTCGTGCCCGTCCCGGGGACCAGCGGGTACTCGTAGGGGGTGAAGCGGTAGGCCGTGGACACCGTGTGGCTCCACGCGACGTTGCGGTTGAAGCCGATGTTCACCACCGGCGACCCGATCAGGCTGGCCCCGGCGACGTTGTACTCGCCGGGGATGGTGAGCTGGGCCTGCGCGAAGCGGTAGCGCCCCCGCCAGGGGAAGTGCGGGTTCCCGAGCAGCATGCCCCGGCCGGTCGTCGTGGCCGCCGACCCGACCGCCGTGGCGTTGGACCCGAACGGCGAGTCCGGATCCTTCCCGAGGCCCGCGAGCAGGTCCTTCTTCGTCGGCAGCGCGGCCGGCACGTCGGCGAAGGCTGCCTTCGCGGGCGCGGAGGGCAGGTTCGAGTTCTCGAGGCTGGGTGGCGCGGCCTCGACGATCTGGGGCACGAACACGCCGGTGGACGCGAGAAGGTTGGCCGCGTAGACGCCGTACCAGAGGTCGAGCGGAGTGGCGGTCGGCTTGATCCACCTCGCGCCGCGGCAGGCCGGGTCCTCGATGCCCTTCGAGCCGCCGACCGAGCGGAGGTAGTCGTTGATGCCCGCGACGTAACCACGCACGAGCGCCTTCGCCTGGGCGCCCGGACCGCGCTTCGGGTCACGCAGCAGCCTCTCCACCACGTGGCGGTTGTGGATGTCGGTGAAGAGCGCGTCGGTCTGACGGTTGGTCGCGAACAGCGTGACCTGGTCGGAGTACCGGCGGTTCGGCCCGAGGTAGCGGGACCGCTGGCCGCGCGCGGTGAGCAGCGTGTCCGCGAGGGAGCAGATCGAGGTCTCCGCCGTGGCGTAGCCGTGACCGAACCCGAGGGAGCCGTAGTCCTTCGCGATGACGTGCGGGATCCCGTGCCGGGTGCGCTTGATCGTGGCCCGGTACACCCCGTCCGCCGGTCGCAGCAGGGACTCGGCCGCGGCGGCCTTCTCCGGCGTCGTCACCGCTTGCACCGTGGTGAGCGCGGGCAACAGAGCCAGCGTGGCGAGGACCGCGGTGGCGCGGCGGGTGAGTCCCATGAGGTCTCCGTTTCTGCAGGCGGACGCCAACGTCAACGGAGCAGAGGTGGAACAGGTTATGGTCGACCGGGCACGTCTCGCGTTTGCCTCCCCACCGCGGGGGTACCACCAGCCCGCCTAGAGACAGGAGGGAACGATGGACACCTCAACCGTGGTGTGGATCGTTGTCATCGCCGTCGTCGCGATCGCCCTGATCGCGGTCATTGCCTGGATGGCGAACAAGAAGAAGCATGAGCGCAACCGAGCACACGCCGCCGAGCTGCGGGACGAGGCCGCCCAGAAGGCGACCGAGATCCAGCGCAAGGAGGCACTGGCGAAGGAGACCGAGGCCAAGGCCGCGGCCGCTCGCGCCGAGGCCGACCGCAAGGCGGCGGAGGCGGAGCGCCTCGAGGCCGAGTCGCACGAGCGGGCTCAGGCGGCGGCTCAGCACCGCGAGGAGCACCAGGAGCACCTCCGCAGGGCCGACGCACTCGACCCCGACGTGAAGCACGCCGCACCCACGACCACCCCTGAGGGCGAGCACGTGACCGGCACGACCCCCACCGAGCACGAGCACACGACAACCGCTGCGGAGCAGGAGCACCTCACCGGTACGTCGGAGGGTCGCACCGTGTCATCGGGCAACGGCTACTCCGCCGAGGCCACCGGTGCCCATGCCTCGGACACGCACACGACCGACGAGACCACCGGCACGAGCGAGCCGACCGGAGGCGCACACCGCGCCTGAGGTCTTCGGCCGCCACGAACGGCGCGCCGGCGACGGCCGGGCCCGACAGGTTTTCCGCCCGAACCTGCTCGGCCCGGCCGCTTCTGCGTCCTACCGCGAAGACTCAGGGAGACGAAACCGCCGGAGTCAGAGGTAGAGGCCGGTCTGGGTGTCCCCGAGGCGCTCCGCCGCGACCGCGTGGATGTCACGCTCGCGCATGACCACGTAGGTCTCCCCCTGGACCTCGACCTCCGACTTGTCCTCGGGGTCGAAGAGCACGCGGTCTCCGACCTCGACCGTGCGCACGTGAGCGCCGACCGCGACGACCCGGCACCAGGCAAGGCGACGTGCGCCGAGCGCAGCCGTCGCCGGAATCACGATGCCGCCGCTCGAGCGGCGCTCCCCCGCTTCCTTGTCCAGCTCCACCAGGACCCGGTCGTGCAGCATCCGGATCGGGAGCTTCTCCTCGGGCACGGTGCTACTTCGCAACCTTCCGGATGATCAGCAGGACGGCGACGAACCCGCCGACCCCGACCGCGACCTTGACGATGTTGTCGGTGCGCGGTCCGGTCTGCGGGTCGACGAAGAAACCCTTGAAGCTCGCGGCCTCACGCTTGGCGATGGTCTTCGGGCTCGAGCGGTAGACGAGCTCGTCGATCGTGCTGGCGAGCCGGTCCCGGGTCACCTCCATCTCCCGCTCGATCGTCTCGGGTGCACGAGTGTCAGCCGGCTTGTCGGCGTGGCTCACGTAGGTCTCCTCGTCTGGGGGAACAGGTCATGCACCCGCCGAGACGGGCCCATCTGCTCGAAGATTACCCGAGCGTCCGGTTCACATTCGCCCGTGGATCGAAGCCGAACGGCAGCTCGAGCCGATGCTTCGCCATCAGCTGCTCGTCGGTGAGTACGTCGAAGGTCGACCCGTCCGCGACGATGACCCCGTCGGAGAGCACGACGGAGCGCGGGCAGAGCTCGAAGGCGTACGGCAGGTCGTGGGTGACCATCAGGACCGTCACGTCGAGCCCGCGAAGGATCTCGGCGAGCTCGCGGCGAGAGGCGGGGTCGAGGTTCGAGGACGGCTCGTCGAGGACCAGGATCTCGGGCTCCATCGCGAGCACGGTCGCCACCGCCACTCGACGACGCTGCCCGAAGCTCAGGTGGTGGGGCGGCCGGTCGACGAAGTCCGCCATCCCGACCTGGTCGAGCGCCTCCATCACCCTCTGCTCGAGAGCAGCACCCTTCAGACCGAGGTTCGCCGGGCCGAACGCCACGTCGTCGCGGACGGTCGGCATGAACAGCTGGTCGTCGGGGTCCTGGAACACGATGCCGACCCGACGGCGGATCTCCTGGAGGTTCTCCTTCGCCACCGGGAGCCCCGAGACGGCCACCGAACCCGCGCCGGCGGTCAGGATGCCGTTGAGGTGCAGCACGAGCGTGGTCTTGCCCGCGCCGTTCGGCCCGAGGAGGGCGACCATCTCACCGCGGTGCACGTGGAGGTCCACGCCGAAGAGCGCCTGGTGGCCGTCGGGGTAGGCGTAGGCGAGCCCGCGGACGTCGAGGACGGGCGTGCTCATCGGGTCTCCCTTGTCGTTCCTGCCGCTGCCTTGCCTGGCTGCTGAGCCTCGCGAAGGGTGGAGAGCCCACCCTGGTAGCCGCGCGAGAGCATCGCGAGGTGCACCCGCTCCCCACGCTCGTAGGAGCGGACGAACAGCGCACCCGCGGTGCGCGCGACGACCGGCCAGCTGCGCACTCCGCCTCCCTTGAAGCCGCGCGACTCCCGGGCGATCCGCATCCGTCTCATCTCGTCGCTCACGACATCGAGGTAGCGCACCATGAAGCCGACGATCTGCACGAGCTGGGTCGGCACCCGCAACCTCTCCAGCCCGACGAGCAGGTCACGCGGCTCGGTGGTCGCGGCCAGGGTGAGGCTGGCCATCACGCCCAGCGTGCCCTTGGCGAGCAGCCCCCACGCCCCCAGCAGCCCGGCCTCGGAGAGGCTCAGGCCGAGTACGTCGACCCGAGGACCTGTCGCGATGAACGGCATCAGGAGCGCGAACACCACGAAGGGCAGCTCTACGACCATGCGCTTCGCGATGTAGCCGAAGGGCACCTGTGACAGCGCGATGACGCCCAGGACGAGCGCGAGGTAGCCGGCGAACACCGGGAACCAGTCCCGCGGCGTCGCCACGACGAGGAGCATGAAGGCGAGGAGCGCCGCGATCTTCAGGTGGGCCGGTGCGCGATGCACCGGCGAGTGGCCGTGGTAGTGCAGTTTGTGGCCGTGGCCGGCGCCCATGTCAGGCCCCGTCCCGGTGGGCGTGGTCGGCGTGCTGGTCGGCATCCGCCGGGTCGCCACCATCGACAGCCGGTCCCGCCGGCTCACCGTGGTCCGTCGACCCCTTCCGACGTACCGCGTAGGCAAGGCCACCCGCGAGCAGCAGCACGACAAGCGCGCCGACGACACCCGCGAGGCCTCCGGAGACCCGGTCGTTCTCGACGCCCTTCACCTCGTAACCGGACAGCGGCGAGCCCTCCGCGGTGGAGTCCTCTGCCTTGCCGGAGAACCCGGCCTGCTCGGCGACGTACTGGAGTCCGTCGGGGTGCGTGGAGGCGTAGTAGCTGCCGACCCCGGCGACCAGGAGCGCAGCGAGAAGCCCGAGGATCAAGAAGGTCCGCGTCCTCATACGGCGCTCTCCCGCCGAGCGGGCCGGGGGGCGCTGCGGATCTCGAGCGCCCGCTCGCGCAGCACGGGGCGAGCGCCGTACACGAGGTCGGGTCGGAGCGCGATCACGCTGGCGACCACCAGGCCGGTGATGGCGGCCTCGCCCAGGCCGATGAGCACGTGCCAACCGAGCATCGCGGTGGTGAGCCCGGCGAGCGGGACGGGGGCGGTGCCGCCGACTGCGAACAGGCCGACGAAGCCGAGCGCCGCGACCGGGACGGAGACGAGCGCGCCGACCCCGGCGAGGACGGGGACCAGCCCGAGGCGCTTGGGCATCAACCGCTGCAGGCCGCGGAAGGCGAGCCAGCCGACGACGACTCCGATGACGGCCATGAGGCTGATGTTGGTGCCCAGCGCCGTGATCCCGCCGTCGGCGAGCAGGAGCGTCTGGACGATCAGGACGACACTGACTGCGAGCAGCGCCGTCCACGGGCCGACCAGGACGGCGGCGAGCGCGCCTCCCAAGAGGTGACCGCTCGTGCCGAGGCCCACGGGGAAGTTCATCATCTGGGCGGCGAACACGAACGTGGCGACGAGTCCCGCCATGGGTGCGGTGCGGTCGTCGAGCTCGCCACGCGCCTTGCGCAGCGCGACGCCCACCGCGGTGGCGGCGACGACCCCCGTGGCGATCGACGTCGGTGCGTCGAGGAAGCCGTCGGGCACGTGCATGGTCTCGTCCTCCGCGCTCGGTCTACCGTTGGTCCCGCCCTTGACCTTCGAGGGCTACATGCTGACTGTACGTTATTGCGAACAAGTTGCAATAAGGCGTCTATTCCGTCGTGGCGCCTCTTGCCGAGCACCCATGAGGAGCGAGTGATGAGCGAGAACCGTCTGTCCCCGGGGGACGTAGCCCCAGACTTCAGCCTGCCGACCGACGACGGCTCGACGGTGAAGCTCTCGGACCTGCGCGGGCGCAAGGTGATCGTGTACTTCTACCCGGCCGCGATGACACCTGGCTGCACCAAGCAGGCCTGCGACTTCACCGACTCCCTGGACTCGCTCGAGGCCGCGGGCTACGACGTGCTCGGCATCTCCCCCGACAAGCCTGAGAAGCTCGCGAAGTTCCGCGAGCGCGACTCGTTGACGATCACGCTCCTGTCGGACCAGGACAAGTCCGTGATGACGCAGTGGGGAACCTTCGGCGAGAAGAAGATGTACGGCAAGGTCGTGCAGGGCGTGATCCGGTCCACCTTCGTCATCGATGAGGAGGGCAAGGTCGAGGTGGCGCAGTACAACGTCAAGGCCACCGGCCACGTAGCCAAGCTGCGCAAGGACCTCGGCCTCGCCGGCTGAGGTCACCTGCTCCCCTAGACTGTCCGGGCGCGCCCGTAGCCCAATTGGTAGGAGGCAGCAGGTTTAGGTCCTGCGCAGTGCGAGTTCGAATCTCGCCGGGCGCACTGAAGAGCGGTGCCGCCGGGACGACAACTGGATCAGTCGATGTGGTCGGCACGCCCCCGTTCAGTGCGGTGCCCGGCCAGGGGCCCAGCTCGACAGCGCTTCATCGACAGCGGCGGCCGGCTGCCCGAACCATGGCGGGCCGTGCCCGGGGACCACGACGTCTGCCGCCAAGGGCCGAAGCCGTTCGAGCGAGAACACTGCTTGCTCGGTGTCCTTGTTGAAGTAGCTGGACACGAGTTGGACTCGGGTGATGCGTCCTCCGAACGGGTGCTGAGTCATGAGCGCGTCGCCCGCGATCACGACGCCGCGGCTGGGCAGATGGAACGCCACGTGCCCCGACGTGTGCCCGGGAGTCGGAACACAGACCGGCCGGCCCGGCACGTCGAGGGAACCGTCGGTGAAGGTCTCCACGGCCGTCAGGTAGTCGGTGTTCAGGCGACCGTGCAGTCCGACCTGCAGACCCCAGAGCAGGACGCCGGGCCGCCATGCCATGCGTAGCACCCTGAGCGGGGGGACCTCCTCGATCTTCGTGCCGGTTGCGTTCGCCCGCTCTTCCTCGTGGACGCTGACCGGCACGCCGTACCGGCTCTGGAACCACTTCGCGCTTCCCTGGTGGTCGCGGTGACCATGCGTGAGGATGAGGGCGGTGACGTCGGCAGCACTTCGGCCGATACCCTCCAGCGACGCGAGGAGCCGGCTGCGGTCGGCACACCATCCGGTGTCGACGAGGGTGACCTCCCCGCCGTCCTCGATGAGCACCCAGGCGACGTACTTCGTTCGGGCCTGGTGTACACCGTCTGCCACCTGCACAAGGTCGAGCCGCATGCCCGCCCCTCGTCTCCCCCTCGTCACCATGCGCCGTGTGGGCGGGGCCGAGCAATGGCCCAGACGGCTGGGTCCCCTCCACGTAGTGTCAGGCGGCATGAGCCCTGTGGAGATCGTGCCGTTCGAGGCGGAGCACGCTGCCGGCATCGCGCGCCTGTGCACGACCGTCCAGTGGCCCTCGCTCACCGACCCGGACGTCGTACACCAGGTGTGCACCGCACCGGGCTCATCCGCCTACACCGCGCTCGCTGACGGCGAGGTCGTCGGGTTCGCCCAGGCACTCGGCGACGGAGTGCTCCAGTCCCACCTGAGCTTCCTCGCCGTACACCCCGACCACCGGCGGCGGGGCATCGCCCGTCTGCTGACGGTGGCGACGTTCCAGGCCACCGGCACCAAGCGCATGGACCTGATCACCGACGACGCCGCGGAGGCCTTCTACGAGACCTTCGAGCACAAGGCGATGCCGGGTTTCCGGATCTACCCGGGGGCGTGAACGGGCCAGACCAGCGGGTTTGACCCGTCGGGTTTCCGGTCACCATCCGGAGAACCCCGATCTCGAAGGAGCCTGCAGGTGAGAGCAGCGGTCTACGACACGTACGGCGACGCGGACGTGATCTCCGTCCGTGAGCACGACGAACCTCCCGTCGGACCCGACACCGTCCTGGTCCGGGTCAGGGCCACCAGCGTCAACCCGGTCGACTGGAAGATCCGGCTCGGGTACCTCCAGGCGGCCTACCCCCACCACCTACCGATCATCCCCGGCTGGGACGTCTCCGGCGTCGTCGAGGCGGTCGGCCCCGCCGTGGTCACCGGGATCGAGGTCGGCGACGAGGTCTGGGGCTACGTCCGCCGTGACGACGTCCAGTGGGGCACGTCGGCCGAGCTCGTGCCCGCGCCGGAGCGGACCGTCGCACGCAAGCCCGCGTCGCTGTCCTTCGAGGAGGCGGCGGCCGTGCCGCTGGCCGGCCTCACCGCCCACCAGGCGCTCGTCGAGGCCCTCGACGTCAAGGCTGGCGAGCGAGTGCTCGTGCATGCGGCGGCGGGCGGCGTGGGCCAGTTCGCCGTGCAGATCGCGGCTGCCCGTGGCTGCGAGGTCGTCGGCACCGCGAGCCCGAAGAACCACGAGATGCTCCGGTCACTCGGCGTCTCCGAGGTGATCGACTACAACGACGGCCCTGTCAGCAAACAGCTCTCCGCCCCGGTGGACGCGGTGCTCGACCTCGTCGGTGGCGACGCTCTCGAGGACGCACCGCGCCAGACCGACGACTCCTCACGCATCGTGTCGATCGTCGACGCGCAGACCGTCCTGGGTCTCGGTGGCCGGTACGTCTTCGTCCGCCCCGAACGTGAGCACCTCGACGCCCTCGCCGCACTCGCCGACGAGGGCAAGCTCCGCGTCGACGTCGCGGAGAAGTTCCCCCTGGAACGGATCGCCGACGCGCACCTGCTCTCCGAGAGCGGCCACACCCGCGGGAAGATCGTGGTCACCGTCTGAGGTCGGCGGCGAAATGTCGTGACTGCGTCGGTGGCCCGTGGTTGGCTGCTCCCATGACGCTCGACTACCTGGCTCATCTCCGCGAAGACTCCGCCCGGTTCGTCTCGGTGCTCCGTGACGCCCCTGCCGACGGGCAGGTGCCGACCTGTCCCGACTGGCTCACCGACGACCTGCTGTGGCATCTCGGGGAGGTCCAGTGGTTCTGGGGCACGATCGTCCGCGACGCGGTCACGGACCCCGACGACATCGAGCACCCCGACCGCCCGGCCGACCGTGAGGGCCTGGTCGCGTTCTTCGACGACGCGACCAAGGAGCTGCAGGCAGCACTGGCGAACGCCGACCCCTCGGCGCACCGGTGGACGTGGTCCCCTGACCAGACGGCCGGTTTCATCCGTCGGCGCCAGGCACACGAGGCGCTGATCCATCGCATCGACGCCGAGCTGACCGCCGATGTCGCACGGGCGCCCATGGACCCCGCACTCGCCGCCGACGGTGTCGACGAGGCGCTGCGCGTCATGTTCGGCGGCTGCCCACCGTGGGGCCACACCGACCCGGAGCCGGGCGTCACTCTGCGCGTTCGCACGACCGACACAGGTCACTCGTGGCACGTGACCCTGGGCAGCTTCAGCGGCACCGCACCCGATGGGAGGACCTACAACGCGGAGCCCGACATCATCGTGGCCGACGAGGACACCGTCGAGGAGACCGCTGCCACGGTCGAGGGCATCGCGGCCGACCTCGACTGCTGGCTCTGGGGCAGGCCGACGGTGGGGGCTCTCCTGCGCACCGGCGACGAGTCGGTCCACGAGCGGTTCCAGGAGATCGTCTCCCAGGGCGTCGACTAGTCAGCCGACCCGCTCCAGGAGGCGGACCGTCACCGTGTCGCCGGCCTCCTTGCCGATCGCTCTGCGGAGGTCCGCCTTCACCGGCAGCTTGTGCGTCCCGTCGCCGAGGGCCATGAACGAGCTCGCGAAGGCGTGCCCGTCGATCGTCCCTCGCACCTTGACGAGGCCTCGTGTGCCGAAGTACGCAACCGACTCGGGCCAGACCAGGTAGGTCCAGCCGCCCTTCTCCGGACTCTTCTGCAGCGTGGCGGTGAACTGCTCTTGCATGGTGGGCTCCTCACGGTCCTGAGGTGCGCCGGAGGTCTCGACAGGCTCGACCGCCGGCCTTCTCAGTGTGGACCTCGAAGCCCCGCCGAGCTCATCGATGGCCGGTCGGAGACTTCAGCGCCTCGGCGACCACCGGCGCGATCCTGCGCAGCGCCTGGCCACGATGGGAGATGGCGTCCTTCTCGTCCGGCGGCAGCTCCGCGGAGGTCGCGTCGTGGCCGTCGGCGACGAAGAGCACGTCGTACCCGAAGCCGCCGCTCCCCCGCATCTCGCGGATGATCCGACCGGGCATCTCCCCGTGCTCCACGTGCTCGACCGTGCCGCCCGCGGGGTCTCGGTGGACGAACGCGACGGCGCAGCGGAAGCGTCCGCCGCGACGTTCGTCGGGCACGTCGGCGAGCTGCGCGAGCATCAGCTCGTTGTTGGCGCGGTCGACGTCGTTGTCCCCGTTCTTGGCCAGACCGCTCCACCGCGCCGAGAGCACTCCCGGCATCCCGTTGAGCGCGTCGACGCAGAGGCCGCTGTCGTCCGCGAGCGAGGGCAGCCCGGTCGCCTCGACGGCGGCCCTCGCCTTGATGAGCGCGTTCCCCTCGAACGTCGGCTCGGTCTCCGCCGGCTCGTCGTAGTGCTCCACGTCGTCGAGGCCGAGCACCTGGATGTGCGGGACGTACGCGTCCAGGATCCGCTGCATCTCTGCCAGCTTCTTGGCGTTGCGGCTGGCCAGGAAGACCTGGGGCCGGGTCTCAGCAGGCTCGCCCACCGACCCGTCAGCCACGAAGGGCCTCCTGCTGGATCCGCGTGAGGTCGGCACAGCCCTTCTCGGCCATCGAGAGCAGACCGTCGAGGTGGCGCCGGTCGAACGGCTCGCCCTCGGCGGTGCCCTGGACCTCGACGAAGAGCCCGTCGCCGGTCATCACGACGTTCATGTCGGTCTCGGCGCGGACGTCCTCCTCATAGGGCAGGTCGAGCCGGATCTCACCGTCGACGATGCCCACGGACACTGCGGAGACCGACCCGGTCAGTGGCTCGCCCTTGAGTGCGCCCTTCTCCCGAAGGTGGGCACAGGCATCGGCCAGCGCGACGTACGCCCCGGTGATCGCCGCGGTCCGGGTGCCGCCGTCGGCCTGCAGCACGTCGCAGTCGAGCACGATGGTGTTCTCGCCGAGCGCCTTGTAGTCGACGACCGCGCGAAGCGACCGGCCGATGAGCCGGGAGATCTCGTGGGTCCGCCCGCCGATCCGCCCCTTGACCGACTCCCGCTCGGAGCGGGTGTGCGTGGCCGAGGGAAGCATGGCGTACTCCGCGGTGACCCATCCCAGCCCGGAGTCCTTGCGCCACCGAGGTACGCCGAGCGACGCGGAGGCCGCGCACAGCACCCGGGTCTTGCCGAACTCCACCAGCACCGAGCCGGCGGCGTGGTCGAGCCAGTTGCGGGTGATCTTGATGGGTCGAAGCTCGTCGTTCTCGCGTCCGTCAGGTCGGGTGCTCATGGCCGAGACCCTACCGAGGGCCGGTGAGGCCGGGGCCGGAGAGGTCGGCGACCGTGGGCGGAGGGGTCAGACGTCGTAGGTCGCGCCGGACCGGGCGAGGTCGAGCGGACCGTCGAAGACCGGCCGTGCCTCGTCGACGGCGACCTTCGGGTCGTACCACGGCGGGATGTGCGTGAGCACCAGCCGTCCCGCACCGGCGCGGACGGCGGTCTCTGCCGCCTCCTTGCCGGTCATGTGCAGGCCCTCGGGGTTCTCCTCCCCCTCCCGGAAGCTGGCCTCCGCGAGCAGCAGGTCGGTGCCACGGGCGAGGTCGACGAGCCGCTCGCAGAACGCCGTGTCGGCGCTGTAGGTCAGCGACCGACCCTGGTGGCTCACCCTCATCGCGTAGGCCTCGACAGGGTGGTCCACCTCGGCCACCTCGACGGTCAGCGGCCCCACCCTGAGCACGGGCTGGCCGTCGTACTCGTGGAAGTCGAACTCCTGGGTCATCCCCGGGTCCTCGGAGAGGCCGTAGGCCCTGGCCATCTGCCGCGCGACACCCTTCGGCCCGTGCACCGGGATCCGCGGCGGAGCACCGGCCGGGTGGTACTTGCGCATGACGTAGTAGCCGCTCATGTCGAACCAGTGGTCCGGGTGGAGGTGGCTGATGAAGACCGCGTCGATCGACAGCGGGTCGGCGAACTCGTGCAGCCGGCCGAGGGCGCCGCTGCCGAGGTCCAGGAGGATCCGCCAGACGCGGTCGCCCTCCTCCGCCTCCACGAGGTAGCAGCTGGCGGGTGACTCCGGACCTGGGTACGACCCGGAGCAGCCGATGACGGTGAGCCTCATGCCGGACCGCCCGCCCGAGCCGCACCGCGTGTCCAGGCCGTCTGCTGGGCCAGCTGGCTGGCCGACTGGAGCTCGGGACCGAGGAACCGGCCACCGATGTGCGCGAACTCCTCCGGGCTCCCGGTGGTCAGGAACCTGTGCTCGGGAGGGCCGAGAGACGGGTCCCGCTCGAGACCGTGCCGGACGAGCAGCTTGTAGACGTCCTTGGCCGTCTCCTCGGCGCTGGAGACCAAGGTGACCTGGTCGCCCATGACGTAGGACACGACGCCGGTGAGCAGCGGGTAGTGGGTGCAGCCGAGGACCAGCGTGTCGATCCCGTCGGAGATCAGCGGGTCGAGGTACTCGTGCGCCACTGCGAGCAGCTCGGGGCCGCTGGTGACCCCGGCCTCGACGAACTCGACGAAGCGAGGGCAGGCCTGCGTGTGAAGGGTGACGTGGGGCGCCGCGGCGAACGCGTCGTCGTAGGCCATCGACTCGGCCGTCGCACGCGTGCAGATCACACCGATCTGGCCGGTGCGGCTCGCCGCCACGGCACGCCGTGTGGCCGGGAAGATCACCTCGACGACGGGCACCGGGTAGCGCTCGCGCGCATCCCGCAGCACGGCTGCGCTCGCGGAGTTGCACGCGATGACGAGGGCCTTCACGCCCTCGTCGACCAGGTGGTCGAGGCACTCGAGGGCGTACTCGCGCACCTCTCCGATGGGTTTGGGTCCGTAGGGCTGCCGCGCGGTGTCGCCGAGGTACAGGATCGGCTCGTGGGGCAGCTGGTCGATCACCGCCCGGGCCACGGTGAGTCCACCGAAGCCCGAGTCGAAGATGCCAATGGGTGCGTCTGCCACCCGGCCTAGGCTAATCGGGCCGGGCGTCAAGTTCCCGTCAGAGCGACCCACGTCACGCTGCGACGGTGGTCACGTGGCCCGGCGTCGCTCGTCCACGACGTCGGATCGGCCCGGGGACCTTAGCCCCTGCCCACGGCTTCGGCGCCGACACAGACTGGCCTCATGAGGTACGAGACGCAGTTCGTAGACCTTCAGGCACAGCAGACGGCTGTCGTGCGAGGGCACGTCAAGACCGAGGAGATCCCGGAGTTCCTCGGCCCGGCGTTCGGTGAGGTGATCAACGTCCTCGACAAGCAGGGCCTCCACCCGACAGGTGCACCGTTCGGCAGGTACCGCCCCATGGAGGGCGGCGAGTTCGACGTCGTGGTCGGCTTCCCGTGCTCAGGCGTCGTCGAGCCCACCGGACGCGTCGAGCCGGACGAGCTCCCGGGAGGCCGGGTGGCGCGCACCCTGCACGTCGGCGCCTACGGCGACGTAGGCGCGGCGTACGAGGCGACGATGTCCTGGCTGACCGACGAGGGGTGTGTCACCGTGGGCGAGCCGTGGGAGTGCTACCTCGACGGGCCCGAGGTCCCCGAGCCGCGCACCGAGGTGTTCGTCCCGTGCCACACCGCGCAACCGGTCCACGGGTGAGCACGCCGAAGACGTCTCAGTCCTCTGAGGGCCGCTCGTTGTAGCGGCCCGCCGACTCCTGCCCGGACATCGCCTGGATCGCTGCCATGATCGCGTCGGTCGTCTCGCGTCGGGCCCGTCCGGCCGGGACCCCGTCGTACCGTCCGGCGAGGTCGATCGGCTCGCCGAAGTGGACCGACACCTTCGCCGGTCGCGGCAGCCGCGAACCGACCGGCTGCAGCTTGTCGGTGCCGACGAGCGCCACCGGTACGACGGGGGCTCCCGACGTCATGGCCAGCCACGCCACGCCGGTGCGTCCTCGGTAGAGCCGGCCGTCACGGGACCGGGTCCCCTCCGGGTAGATCCCGAACGCGCCACCGGATGCGAGCACCGAGAGGGCGGCGTCGAGGGAGGCCTGGGCCGCGCGCGTGTCGTCGCGGTCGACCGGGATCATCCCCAGCCCGCCGAACCACCAGCGGCTCAGCGTCCCCTTGACGCCACGGCCGGTGAAGTAGTCGCTCTTGGCCAGGAAGGCGACCCGTCGCGGCACGATCATCGGGATCACCATGCTGTCGGCGAAGGACAGGTGGTTGCTCGCGAGGATCACCGGCCCCTGCATCGGGATGTTGTCGATCCCGGTGACCTTCGGTCGGTACACCGCCCGGAAGAGGCTCGCGAGGACGACCTTCAGCAGCTTGTAGACCATGCGTCCCCTGTCTCGTCGCCGTCTCGTCGTCTCAGGCCCAGAGCTGGCCGTCGAGGCGTTCCTCGGCCTCCTGGAGGGTGCCCTCGTAGGCGCCCGTGGAGAGGTACTTCCAACCGCCGTCGGCCACGATGAAGACGATGTCCGCGGGCTCGCCGGCCTTCACGGACTTGCGCGCCTGCGCCATGGCGGCGTGAAGGATCGCGCCGCTGGAGATCCCGGCGAAGATCCCCTCGTGCTCGAGCAGCTCCCGCACCCGTCGTACCGCGTCGCGCGGACCCACGGAGAACCGCGAGTCGATCAGCGAGGGGTCGTAGAGCTCGGGCACGAAGCCCTCGTCCATGTTGCGCAGCCCGTAGACGAGCTCGCCGTAGCGGGGCTCGGCCGCGACGATCCGCACGTGCGGCGCCTGCTCCTTGAAGAACCGGCTGGCGCCCATGAGGGTGCCGGTGGTGCCGAGGCCCGCGACGAAGTGCGTCACGCTCGGCAGGTCGGCCAGGATCTCAGGAGCCGTGCCCTCGTAGTGCGCGAGCGCGTTCGCGGGGTTGCCGTACTGGTAGAGCATCACCCATTCGGGGTTCTCCGCAGCCATGATCTTCGCGACCCGCACGGCTTCGTTCGAGCCGCCCGCCGCGGGCGAGGAGACGATCTCCGCGCCCCACATGCGCAGCAGCTGGCGGCGCTCCTCGGAGGTGTTCTCCGGCATCACGCAGACCATGCGGTACCCACGGAGCTTGGCCGCCATCGCCAGCGAGATGCCGGTGTTGCCCGACGTGGGTTCCAGGATCGTGCACCCCGGCGTCAGGAGGCCGTCCTTCTCCGCCTGCTCGAGCATCTTGAGCGCGGCGCGGTCCTTGATGGAACCGGTCGGGTTGCGGTCCTCGAGCTTGGCCCACAGCCGCACCTCGGGGGTCGGTGAGAGCCGGGGCAGGCCCACCAGCGGTGTGCCTCCCACCGAGTCGAGGAGGGAGTCGAAGCGCATCTAGCCCCGCGCCGCCTGCTGCGACCCCCCGGCCACGGCGGGGAGCACGACGACCTCGTCACCGTCGCCGACCTCGGTGTCGAGGCCTCCGGTGAACCGGACGTCCTCGTCGTTGACGTAGACGTTGACGAACCGACGCAGCTCGCTCCCGTCGATCAGTCGCTCCTTGATGCCCGGGTGGTTGCTCTCGAGGTTGTCGATCAGCTCGGCCAGGGTCTTGCCCTCGCCGGCCACCGCCTTCTCACCTCCCGTGTAGGTGCGCAGGATGGTGGGGATGCGTACGTCGATGGCCATCTGGTTCTGACTCCTCAAACTCTCTCGTCGGCTCTCGTGGGTGTCTGGCTTCGTGCGGGGCGCGGCGGGTCAGGCGTCGAGGGACTCCACGACCGAGACCTCCTCCTCGGTGACCTCGCCGTCGACGATCCTGTAGGACCTAAACTCCACCGGACCCTCGCTATTCCCGTGCTCGCGTGTGGAGACGAGCACATAGTGCGCGTCGGGCTCGGACGCGAGGCCGATGTCGGTGCGCGACGGGTAGGCCTCGGTCGCGGTGTGCGAGTGGTAGATCACCACCGGCTCCTCGTCGCGCTTGTCCATCTCCTTGTAGAGCGCGAGCAGCTCGACGGAGTCGAACTCGTAGAACGTCGGAGAGCCTGCGGCGTTCACCATCGGGACGAAACGGGTGGGCGTGTCCGAGCCGGCCGGCCCGGCGACCACCCCGCACGCCTCGTCCGGGTGGTCCTTCTTGGCATGCGCCACGATGGCGTCGTAGGTCACACGGTCGATCTTCAGCACGTCACGAGGGTATCCGGGGTGCCTGAACCGCCCACTTCGCCGGGCCAGCGTCCGGATCGTGAGACCTGTCCGTATCAGCTGCCTCGCGACACCGAGGCGACCAGCGTGTCCTGCAGGTAGCCGAGCCACTCGTAGATGTCGTGCACCTGGCTGCGAGGGTCGTCGTCGGGGAGGCTGAGCCAGTAGTCCTCGTCCCCCTCCTCGACGCCGAGGCGGGTGGCGAGGGCGAGCCGGATGTCGGTGAAGGAGCGCATCCACGCGTTGGCCTGGGAGCGGTCGAGCTCGACGTCGATCCACAGACCGTCGTCCTCCACCTCTGCGGGCAGGCCGGCCTCCTCGAGCTGGTCGATGATGAGGACGGCGTTGCGGGCCTTGCCGTCGCGCAGCGACCCCTCGGTGAAGCGGCGGAACTCTCCCGCGGCCTCCTCGTCGTCGGGGTAGGCGTTCGGGAAGAGCCGCGCGAGGACCGGGTCCTCGGGCACCGTCGTCGGTCCCGTGAAGTCGAGCATCGCCTCGAGCGGATCGATGGAGCTGTTCGGCACGGCCGCCTCGTTGCGAAGCAGCTCCACGAGCTGCGAGGCGAGCGAGCGCAGCAGGTCGGCCTCGAACCCCGAGAACGTCGCCATGACTCCCTGGCCGCGGGACACGAAGCCGCTCATGCGTCGGCCTTCTCCAGCGTTGCCCAGAGGCCGTACTCGTGCATGGCCTGCACGTCGCGCTCCATCTCCTCCCGCGACCCCGTGGACACCACGGACTTGCCGTCGTTGTGGACCTCGAACATCAGCTTCTCCGCCTTCTTCCGCGGGTAGCCGAAGTAGGTCTGGAAGACGAAGGTGACGTAGGACATGAGGTTCACGGGGTCGTTCCACACGATGGTCACCCACGGCAGCGCGGGTGCGGTGAGCTCATCCGCCTCCGGCTGCTCGATCTCGACGGGCATGGGTGCAGACACGGCCCCCATCCTAGGCTGTGGCGGGTGACGACTGCATCGACCGCACTGCTGACCGACCACTACGAGCTCACCATGGTGCAGGCCGCCCTCCGTGCCGGCACCGCCCATCGCAGGTGCGTCTTCGAGCTCTTCCCCCGTCGGCTTCCCGAAGGCAGGAGGTACGGCGTCGTGGCCGGTGTCGGGCGTGTGCTCGACGCCTTCGAGCAGTTCCGTTTCGACGACGAGATCCTCGAGGTCCTGCGCAGCGGCGACGTCGTCGACGAGCCGACCCTCGAGTGGCTGGCGGACTACCGGTTCAGCGGCGACATCTGGGGCTACCCCGAGGGCGAGGTGTACTTCCCCTACTCCCCGCTGATGGTCGTGGAGTCGACGTTCGCCGAGGCGGTCCTGCTGGAGACCCTGCTGCTGTCGATCCTCAACCACGACTCGGCGATCGCCTCGGCCGCCTCGCGGATGACGTGGTGCTCGAACGACCGGCCGTGCATCGAGATGGGGTCGCGGCGCACCCACGAGGAGGCAGCGGTCGCGGCAGCGAGGGCGGCGTACATCGTGGGCTTCTCCGCGACGTCCAACCTCGCGGCCCGGCAGCGGTACGGCGTCCCGACCGCCGGCACGAGCGCGCACGCCTTCACCCTGCTCCACGACAGCGAGCGGGACGCCTTCACGGCGCAGGTGGAGTCCCTCGGGAAGGGTACGAGCCTGCTCATCGACACCTACGACATCACCGATGCGGTGAGGGCGGCGGTCGAGGTGGCGGGCCCCGAGCTCGGGGCGGTGCGCATCGACTCGGGCGACCTCGGCATGCTCGCCCAGCAGGTGCGGGACCAGCTCGACTCGCTCGGGGCCACGGACACCCGCATCATCGTCACCTCCGACCTCGACGAGCACGCGATCGCCGCGCTCGCGGCCGCCCCTGTCGACGGCTACGGCGTCGGCACCTCGCTGGTGACCGGCAGCGGCCACCCGACCTGCGGCTTCGTGTACAAGCTGGTCTCACGTCAGGACCACACCGGCGAGATGGTGTCGGTGGCGAAGAAGAGCAAGGACAAGATCTCCATCGGCGGGCGCAAGTACGCGCTGCGCCGGCGCAACGCGCAGGGCGTCGCCGAGGCCGAGGTGGTCGGTGTGGGCGAGCGCCCGGTCGACGACGGGGACGACCGCGAGCTGCTCGTGCCGCTGGTGCGCGGCGGCGAGGTCGTGGGCCGCGAGGCCCTCGACGCCGCCCGGGACCGCCACCTCCGGGTGCGCGAGGAGCTCCCGCTCAGAGCGCGGATGCTCTCCCGTGGGGAGCCCGTGATCCCCACCATCCACCAGGGCGGCTGACCGGGCGGCGCGGGTCCTCGCGAGGGCCACCGGCCGGCGCGAGCCCGGCTTCCAGGGGTCTTTGGACCCGATGACCGCAATGCCCTCCTCGGGCTAGCGTGGTTGGCATGAAGCGCGCGCTGATCGTGGTGGATGTCCAGAACGACTTCTGCGAGGGCGGCAGCCTCCCGGTGCACGGGGGCGCGGAGGTCGCCTACCGGATCGGGACCTTGCTCCACCACTGGACCGCCAAGGACCCGAAGGCGCCCGACTACGAGGCCGCGGTCGCCACGCGCGACCACCACGTCGACCCGGGCAGCCACTTCTCGGAACGTCCCGACTACGTCGAGAGCTGGCCGGCGCACTGTGTCGTGGGGACCGACGGCGAGGCGTTCCACCCCAACCTGGACCCGCAGCCCTTCGACGCGATCTTCCTCAAGGGCGAGCACGGCGCGGCATACTCCGGCTTCGAGGGCCGGTCGGCCGAGGGCGCCACGTTGGCGAGCTGGCTACGGAACCGCCGGATCACCGACGTCGACGTGTGCGGCCTGCCCACCGACTACGGCGTCCGCGCCACCACCCTGGACGCGCTGCGCGAGGGGTTCAACGTCCGGGTGCTGACGAGGCTTGTCGCCGGAATGGCAGACGCCAGCTCGAAGGCGGCCATCGACGAGATGCGCGCGGCGGGCGCCAAGATCTCCTGACCGCGGCCGGGTGGGTCGCGGCCAGGAGCCCTGGCCCCCCTCAGCACTCCCGCGTCAGTGCGGCTGCTTCCGCTGCTGGGGCTCTGGCTTCCTCTGGGACGGGACCTCGCCCGTCCCCCGTCCACCGATCTCGCCGGTGGACGTCGCGTGCCAACGGCCCACCCACATCATCGTGATGCCGTCGACCAGGACCTGGATACCCAGGAGCACGCCGACCAGCACGAACGACGCGTCGAACAGGTTGAAGAGCACGATCAGGCCCAGCGCGGTCGAGACGATGCCGCCGAGCAGCAGCGGGAGCCGGTAGTCCCGGTCCTGCGCCGACACGACCAGGCGCACGATGCCGCTGGTCAGGAAGATCGCACCCGCGATGAGCGTCAGCGTCACCGCTGCTGCCTCGGTGTTGTTCAGGAAGAACAGGCCAAGCACCGTGAGCAGGCCACCGCTCAACGCGGCGGACCAGAACCCGCCCTTGCCGATCCGGAAGAGCGAGGCGGCGAGGCCGAGCACACCCACGATCAGCAGGACCCAGCCGATCAGCAGGATGGACACGGTCGTGGCGAGCGCGGCGTCGCCGAGGATCACCAGCCCGCCGATGACGAGCAGCGCGCCGATCGCGACATCCCATCCGGTACGTCGCAGTTGGAACTGCACCTCGGACATCTTTCGCACCTCCCGGTAGCAAGGGCTGTAAACCCACCTGCTACCAGCGTGCGCCGAGACGGCCGCGTCCACCTCATCCACCACGGATGGTTCTGCGAGCTCCGCCGGGTCTCACTCGCCCCGGAAGGTGGGCCGGCGCTTCTCCGTGAACGCCCGCATCCCCTCGGCGACGTCGGCGGTGCGCAGCAGGGCGGTCTGGCCGCTGCGTTCCCGCTCGAGCGCGTCCTCGAGGCGGTCCAGGGTCGCGGCGTTGACCGCCTTCTTCGTCGCCGAGTAGGCCAGTGGCGGCCCGGCAACCAGGCGGCGGACGAGGCTCGAGACGGTCTCGTCGAACTCCGCGTCGGGCACGAGGTGGCTGACCAGTCCGACGTCGTAGGCCTCCTTGGCCGGCATCAGCTCACCGAGGAGAGCCATCCGCATGGCCCGTGCCCGCCCGATCGCCGCCGCGACGGTCGCCGTGGCGCCGCCGTCCGGCATGAGGCCGACGCGAGCGAAAGCGAGCAGGAAGCTCGCCGACTCGGCGGCCACGACGAGATCGCAGGCCAGCGCGGCCGAGCAGCCGACGCCGGCGGCGATGCCGTTGACCGCCGCGACACAGGGCTTGGGCGAGCCGGTGATCGCGCGGATGATCCGGTTGGCCCGGTCTAGGGCGGTGACGTCGAAGTTCTCGTGGGCGTCCTCACCGCTGAGATCCGCACCCGTGCTGAACGCTGGGCCGGTGCCGCGGAGGACGACGACGTGGACGTCGTCACGCGCCGCTGCTCGTTCGACCTCCTCGGCGAGCCGGTCGGCCATCTCCCCGGTCAGCGCGTTCAGCTGGGCCGGCCGGTCGAGGGTGAGCCAGAGGGCGCCCTGGTCGGCGGCGATCGTCATCCCGTCGGTCATGCAGCGCAACCTAGCGTCCTGGGCGCCGGACGCCGCAACCGTGTCCACGCGCCGGCGAGACGGCCGGACATGGGTGACGGACGGCAGGAAGCCTGCCGTCCGTCACTCTTCGTTCAGCTTCTGGGGCGCTGCGTCAGCTGATCTGCACGTCGCTGGTGCCGGAGACCAGCTTCCAGTCGACCGAGGCGAACACGTTCGCGTCCACGACCCCCTTGGCCGTGACCCAGTCGATGATGAGCTGCCGGATCTCGACCTGCTGGTTGTAGAGGACCGGCGCGGTCTTCACGTGCGGGAAGCCACCCCCGCCGGACTGGCGGTAGTTGTTGATCGCCATGGCGAAGTCCTGGGTGTCGACGATCGGCGCACCGTCGTACGACAGCTTCTTGATGCGCGAACCGACCGGCTCGCTGATGTCGATCTCGTAGGTGAGCCGCGCGTCCAGACCGGCGACGATGTCGTAGTTGTAGTCCGGCTGACCGTTGGGGGCGGAGGGGGTCGGCGCGTTCGTCAGCTCCTCGATCTTGTAGGGGCCGGGGCCGGACTTCTGCTGGAAGTACACGGCCGACGCCTCCAGGTAGTCGCGGATCTGGCTCCCTGTCACCTTCACCGCGAGCAGCGTGTTGTCGAAGACGTACAGGCCTGCGACGTCGCGGACCGTCACCTGTCCAGAGGGGATCGCGGCTGCCCGGTTGAACGGCGCCGCGATGCTGACCACCGGCAGCGCTGCGTCGGTGGTGCCGGCGAGCGCCTTCTTAACGGCGTCGGCCTGGACGTAGTTGACGAAGTCGATCGCGGCGACGTCCTCGACGACCGCACGGGCCGCGGACATGGCCTGCAGCGAGGTCCCGATCGGCGAGTTCACGTAGTCCACGACGGTGTCGTGCTGCTTGGCGAGCGCGTCCAGCACGGCAGGGTCGGCGTCGACGGTGTTGGAGTTGAGCAGCTGTGCTCGCTTGCCGACGACCTGCCACCTGCCCTTGACCTGCGCGACGTCGAGGTCGATGACCGCGAGGCGCATGCCCCACTTGAGCGGCTCGGTCAGCAGCACCTGCCTCTTGGTGTCGGGGTTCTCGACCCAACGCTCCTTGATCTCGAGGTGCGCGTGGCCGACCAGGATCGCGTCGATGTCGGGGACCTGCGCGGCGACCAGCGACGCGGCGTTCTCCGGGAACGGAAGGGCGTCGCCGTACGACGACGACGTGTCCATGCCCGAGTGGGCCGCGACCACGACGATGTCGGCGCCGGCCTTCTTGAGCTTCGGGACGTAGATCTTGGCCTGCTCGACGAGTCCGGGGAACTCCATCTTGCCCTCGACGTTCGCCCTGTCCCAGATCGCGATGCCCGGGTTGGTGAGCCCGAGGATGCCTACCTTGACCGCTCGGCCGTCCTCGAGCTTGACCCGCTTGATGAAGTACGGCGGGAAGGCGGGCAGCTTCGACGAGGCGTCGACGGCGTTCGCGCCGAGCAGGGGGAAGTCGCACTGCTCCTGGAACTTGCGCAGGATCGGGATGCCGTAGTTGAACTCGTGGTTCCCGAGCGCCGCTGCGTCGTAGCCGATGATGTTCATGGCCTCGGCCATCGGGTGGACCGAGCCCTGCGTGATCGGGTCGATCCTCGCGTAGTAGTAGGCCAGCGGCGTGCCCTGGATGGTGTCGCCGGCGTCGATCATGACGACGCTCTCGGCGCCGCGCTGCTCGCGGATCGCCGACACGAGCGTGGAGATCTTGGCGAGCCCGATGTCGTTGAGCTTGCTGTCGGTGTACTCCCGGTTGGCGAAGTAGTCCCAGTTGAAGACGTTGCCGTGCATGTCCGTCGTGCCGAGGACGGTGATGGTGCCCGTGGGACCGCCCTGAGGGCCGGACCCCTTGGTTGCGGCCTGCGCCGCTCCCGGGACGAAGCCGACAGCGGCGAGCGCGGCGGCGCCGGTGAGGACGGTACGACGAGTTGGGCCGGCGTCCCGGGTGGTGCCGGCCGGGGTCGCGTCCGTGGTCGGGGCAGGCGAGACGATCTGGTCGTTCTGGTGGTGCGACAAGGGATCCCCCTGGTTCATGAAGGTGCGGCGACGATCGCGCCGCCGCATTTGTACCTCATGAACGCCCTCGCGTGGGAGAGGACGAAGGTCCTGTTGCTCCCGAATCGAGATGTTTTTGTAATCTCCAACGACACGTCACGTCGTCGGTCGGGACGTGCCCCGTCGGAGGTCCCTCAGGCGCCCCAACGGTCGGCCAGCGTCGTGACCACCTTGAAGTTCCGGTTCGTCCCGGGGAACAGCTCCTTCTTGAAGGCGCCGAAGAACTCGGCCTGCATCGTGGGGTGGTCGAGCCACACATGGACGGTGCGGCCGAGGACAGCGGCCGCCTCGCCGGGCTGGGCCCACGCCTCGATCCGCTGGGCGGCCTCGGGGTCCGGCACGTCGCCGTCCTTGAAGAGGATGAGGTAGCGGCCGAAGCCACCGGACTCGCCGAACGGCGAGGGCAGCCGCGCCGCCGCGTCGTGGACCCGGCGGAGCTCCTCCGGCTTGAACAGGATCACCGGGACGTCGAGGCCGCAGCCCGCGGCGATCGCCTCCTCGACGTACCTCTCGGCCTTCGCGGGCGACCGCAGCGACGTACGGAACCGGACGTTGCCGGTCTGGATGTAGGTCTCGACCTCCTCCAGGCCCGCGTCTTGGAGGCAGGTGCGCAGGTCCGCCATCTTCAGCACCCGGCCGCCGACGTTCACGGCTCGCAGGAAGGCGATGTAGCTCGGCATGGGGCCAGTCTGGCCGGATCAGCTGTTGGAGTACACCGCCGGACCGCCGTCGTCCCCACGAGCGTCCGGGCCGCGTCCGGCCCAGGTCCAGGCGTAGGCCGGGTCCTCGGCCGCGACTCCTGCCTCGCCGAGGTCGAGAGGGCGGAACGTGTCAACCATGACCGCGAGCTCGTCGAAGAACTCCGCCCCGAGTGAGGCCTCGATCGCCGAGGGCTGCGGGCCGTGGGCGTAGCCGCCCGGGTGGAGGGAGATCGACCCGACGTTGATGCCGGAGCCCTTGCGCGCCTCGTAGTCCCCGCCCACGTAGAACATCACCTCGTCGCTGTCGACGTTGGAGTGGTAGTACGGGACCGGCACGGACAGCGGGTGGTAGTCGACCTTGCGCGGCACGAAGTTGCACACCACGAAGTTGTGCCCCTCGAAGACCTGGTGCACCGGCGGCGGCTGGTGCACCCGCCCGGTGATGGGCTCGAAGTCCTCGATGTTGAACGTGTAGGGGTACAGGCAGCCGTCCCAGCCCACGACGTCGAAGGGGTGCGTCGCATAGGTCATCCGGGTGCCGACCATTCCGCCGGGGCCGTTGCCCCGGTGCTTGACGAGCACCTCCACGTCCTCGCCCTCGACCAGCAGCGGCTCGTCGGGCCCGTACAGGTCGCGCTCGCAGTACGGCGCGTGCTCGAGGAACTGGCCGTAGCGAGACAGGTAGCGCTTGGGCGGCGCGATGTGGCTGTTCGCCTCGATCACGTAGAGCCGGCTCGGCGCCCCCTCGCCCGAGTCGGGCAGCCACCTGTGGGTGGTTGCGCGCGGGATCACGACGTAGTCGCCGGTGCGGTAGGTGAGCTCGCCGAACACGGTCTCGACGACGCCCTCACCCGCTTCGACGTACACACACTCGTCGCCGATGGCGTTGCGGTAGTACGGCGAGGTCGCTCCCGCCACGACGTAGGAGATCCGGACGTCGGCGTTGCCCAACACCAGCCGCCGCCCCTGCACCGGGTCCTCCTTCAACGCGACCTCGGCGTCGAAGAGACCGTGCAGCTTGAGGTGCCGCGGCTTGAGCGGGTGGTTCGCGGTGGTGGTGAGGTCCGGCAGCTCCCACACCTGGCTGTCGACGATCGCTGAGGGCACGCCGCGGTGGTAGAGCAGGGAGGAGTCGGAGGAGAAGCCCTCCTCCCCCATCAGCTCCTCGTAGTGGAGGTCACCGTCGTCGGTGCGAAACTGCGTGTGACGCTTCGCGGGGATCGTTCCCACCTGGCGGTAGAAGGCCATGTCGTCTCCGTCGTCCACCGCGCTCCTCGCGCGGGCGTTCGTTAATCGAACACACTTGTCCGATCACAGCAACCATGCGTTAGTGTCGGCACCGTGTCAACCATCCCTGCTGCCTTCAGGTCCCTGGTCGACGACGCGGCGATCTTCCCGCCTGGCAACGCGCCTCTCCCGCAGGCGCTCGGCGACCATCGCACCCACCGAGGGGCACCCTACGCCGAGCTCGTCGGCCCCTTCGTGGTGAGCGACGTGGCGCTCCCGGACCTCATCGAGGCCGTGCGAGCAGACGGCTCAGGCGTACCCCTCGCGGTCTCCGTGGTCGTCACCGGCGGCGCCGGAGCCATCGAGCCCGCGGTGCGGTGGGCCGGCCGCGCCGATGAGCTCGAGCTGGCCGGCCTGGAGCTCGGACTGCGGGACGAGGAGGACCTCCCCCGCAACGCCCGACGCGTCACCACGGTGGTCGACCAGCTCCGCATGGCAGGTGAGCTCGGCGACGACGTGCCTGTGTACGTCGAACCGCCCCGCGTCATGGGCTCCGAGCCCGCGGCATCCTGGCTCGCCGCGCTCGACGAGGTCGCGGCCCTCGACCTGCGGCTGAAGTTCCGCACCGGAGGGGTCACCGCCGACGCCTTCCCCACCTCGACCGAGCTGGCGACCTGCATCGGCGCCGCCCTCGACCGCGAGCTGCGTTTCAAGTGCACCGCCGGGCTGCACAACGCGCTGAGACACCGCGACGACGAGACCGGCTCCGAGCACCACGGGTTCCTCAACGTCGTGACCGCCACCCGGGCGTCGCTGGACGGAGCGTCCACCGCCGACGTGGCCGGCCACCTCGAGCTGACGGACCCCGCCGAGGTCCGCGCGTCGCTGGACGCGGCCGGCCCCGAGGGACTCGTGTCCGCCCGTCGCTGGTTCACCTCGTTCGGCTCCTGCAGCGTGCTGGAGCCTCTCGAGGACCTGATCGACCTCGACCTCGTCCCCGACCTACCCCTGGAGAGCGCATGACGACCGAGCAGACCCCGGAGAGCTCCGTCCAGGGTCCCGAGACCTGGGTGGAAGGGGCGGCCGGCTCGTCGTACGACGTCGACAACCTGCCCTACGGGGTCTTCTCCCACGACGGGGAGCCCCCGCGGGTGGGGGTGCGCATCGGTGAGCACGTCCTGGACCTCGCTCCCGCCGCCGCGGGCGACATGCTCGAGGTGGCGCACGTCTTCGAGGCACCGGACCTGAACCCGTTGATGAGCATGGGCAGGCCGACCTGGGACTCGGTCCGCTCCTGGATCACCTCGCTCGTGACCGACCCCGCCCGGCGTGACCTCGTGGAGCCGCTGCTCGTCCCGGTCGGGGAGGTGACCATGCACCTTCCCGCGGTCGTGGCGGACTACGTGGACTTCTACTGCTCGCTGGACCACGCGAGCAACGTGGGGCGGATCTTCCGGCCCGACGCGGAGGCGCTTCTCCCCAACTGGCGCCACCTCCCGGTCGGCTACCACGGCCGGGCCGGAACGGTGGTCGTGTCGGGGACCGAGGTGGCCCGCCCGAAGGGTCAGCGCAAGCCGCCCACGGCGGACGCTCCGACGTACGGACCCTCGCAGAGGCTCGACATCGAGGCCGAGCTCGGCTTCCTCGTCGGGACCCCGACACAGCTCGGCGAGCAGGTGCCCGTCGAGGCCTTCGCCGACCACGTCTTCGGTGTCCTCCCCCTCAACGACTGGTCCGCCCGCGACATCCAGGCCTGGGAGTACGTCCCGCTCGGACCCTTCCTCGGCAAGTCGTTCGCCACCTCCGTCAGCGGCTGGGTGACCCCGCTCGCCGCGCTCGAGGCGGCCCGGGTGGACCTGCCCGGCCAGGACCCGGAGCCGTTGGACTACCTCCGGGTCGGACCGCGCGCCGGCTACGACATCGAGCTCGAGGTCCTGCTCAACGAAGAGACGGTCTCGCGGCCGCCGTACTCCACCATGTACTGGTCGCCCGCGCAGATGCTCGCCCACATGACCGTCAACGGGGCGTCGCTGCGTGTGGGCGACCTCTTCGCCTCGGGCACGGTCAGCGGCCCGGAGCGCGACCAGAGAGGCTCGTTCCTCGAGCTGTCGTGGGGCGGCAAGGAGCCGTTCACGGCCGGTGGCCGCGAGCGGACGTTCCTGGAGGACGGCGACGAGGTCACCATCCGGGCGAGCGCCCCGGGCGCCCGGGGCGGCCGGATCGCGCTCGGCGAGGTCAGCGGCACGATCCTGCCCGCCCGCTGACCGCGGAGCTGTGGCTCAGAGCCAGGCGAACAGTCGTACGACGGTCCCGGCCTGACCGGACCTGACCTGCACGAGGTCGCACAGCTGGTTGGCCATCCACACCCCTCGCCCGTTCTCGGCATAGTCCTGGAGGAGGTCGCGGCCGACCAGCGGGTCCTTGATGACCCCGGAGTCGCTGATCTCGACCACCAGGGCACCAGGCTCGTGCCACGACCTCAGCCGTCCGACGCCACCGCCGTGCAGGACGCTGTTGGTGGCGAGCTCGTGGGCAGCGAGCACGAGGTCGTCGGCCGCGGCACGGTCGAGGCGAGCCTGGTCGGCGAGCCGCGCGACCATGCTGCGGAGCCCGGCGAGGTCGGCCTGGCCGAAGTCGCAGATGTCCGCACCCGGCGGGGCCGGCGACAGCGGGCTGCTGAACAGGCTCAACGCGAGCTCGTGACCTGCGTAGGCAGCGCGTGGCGCGAGGCCGGGCACCACGGGATGGTTGCGCATCGCGACGTCGATCACCTCGGCGGGCAGTGCGGAGATGTCGTAGGGGCACATCAGCTGCCAGGCGGGACCCTCGTCGAAGGCGAGGTTGATCAGCGCCTCGTGCAGGGCCGCCTCCTCGAGCTCGACGTCCCTGCGGCCGTACCACGCCGGTTCGCCAACGCCCCGGACCGGACCGTCCTCGCCCGTGTCCTCCAGGAAGCGGCGCCACTCCGGGATGATGCAGGCCGGGTTCGCGCCCAGCTCGGCCATGTCCACGAAGTCCACCCGGGTCGCGTCAGCGCCCAGCGCGGCCTCCACCGCGGCGAGCCGCTCGGGCAGCATCGCGACGAGGACTGGCTCACCCAGGTCGATCCCCTCCCGGACGAACGGGAGGACGGCTCTCACGAGCTCGTCCGCACCGCGGTAGAAGACCGCCTGGTGCTCGAACCTCTGAGTCGTTCCGATGGCTGTCGTCGTACTCAACTTCCTGCTTCCCCCTAAACCGACGACCACCCGTCATCGTCGACCTTGACATCCAGAATGCAACGGGATCGCTCCGTTGCCCAGAGTTGTCTCGAACTTTTTCGAGCCGTGTCCGGACATGCGTCGCCGGAAGGGCTACGAGACCTGCCCACACGGATCAGGCCATGACTACCCAAGACGGGTGTCGTTGACATACCTTGAATGGGCTTACGGTGCCCCCATGACAACTCGCGGCCTGAAGACCATCTCCGCAGCCGGCGCCTTCCTCCTTGCCGCCGGCCTCACTGCGTGCGGCGGCTCCGACTCCGGTTCCAGCTCCGGCGGCGGTGACCTCGGGCTCCTCCAGTCCGACGCCCTCACCGTCTGCTCCGACATCCCCTATCCGCCGTTCGACGTCCAGGATGGCAGCACCTACACGGGCTTCGACGGCGACCTGGTCGCTGCGATGGCCAAGAACATGGATCTCAAGGTCGAGCTCAAGGACTCCTCGTTCGACGGTCTCCAGAGCGGCCTCTCCCTGAACTCCAACCAGTGCGACATGGTCGCGTCGGCGATGACGATCACGCCCGAGCGCGAGAAGAACGTCGACTTCTCCGATCCCTATTACGACTCGAAGCAGTCGCTGCTGGTCCCGACCGGGTCCGACATCAAGTCGATCGACGACCTCGCCGGCAAGAAGGTCGGCGTCCAGCAGGGCACCACCGGCAAGACCTACACCGAGGAGAACGCCCCGGAGGCCGACATCGTCTCCTTCCCGAGCGACGGCGAGATGTACCCCGCGATCAAGGCTGGTCAGGTGGACGCGCTCCTGCAGGACCTCCCGGTGAACCTCGACCACACGAAGGACGGGCAGTTCGAGATCGTGCAGACCTTCGACACGGGCGAGTCGTACGGCTTCGCGGTCCGGGAGGAAGGATCAGAGGCGCTGCTGAAGGAGATCAACTCGCAGCTGAAGAAGCTCAAGGACGACGGGACCTACGACGACCTCTACAGCAAGTACTTCTCGACCAAGTAGCGCATCCCCGAGGGAGAGGGGTAGACCATGGCCATGAGGCGGACGACGCGCGCCAAGGTCAACCTGGCCGTTCTTTACGCGATCCTGCTCATCGCGCTTGGGCTCCTCATCGCACTCGCCGACTGGTCCGCGATCAAGGAGAACTTCTTCGACACCACAGTGCTGAAGAGCCTGTGGCCGGAGATCATCACGGTCGCGGCGAAGAACACGATCGTCTACACGATCATCGCCTTCGTCGGCGGCCTCTTCTTCGCGCTGCTCCTCGCGCTGATGAAGCTCTCCCCCGTCGCGCCGTACCGCTGGCTCGCGACCGGCTACATCGAGCTCTTCCGCGGCCTCCCCGCCCTCGTGGTCATCATCGGTTTCGGCTTCGCCGTACCGATCGCGTTCAACTGGCGACCACCGGGCGGGACCGTCGGCGCCGGCGTCATCGCGCTGATCATCGTGTCGGCGGCCTACATGGCCGAGACCATCCGAGCCGGTATCCAGGCTGTGCCCAAGGGACAGAACGAGGCGGCGAGGTCGCTGGGCATGAGCGGCGGCTGGACGACCATCTCGGTCATCCTCCCGCAGGCGTTCCGGATCGTGATTCCTCCGCTTACCAACGAGCTGGTCATCCTGATCAAGGACACCTCCCTCCTCTTCGTCATCGGACTTGCCGCGAGCGAGCGTGAGCTGACCACCTTCTCGCGCGACGCGATGAGCAGCACCCAGAACTCCTCACCGCTCGTGGCGGCGGCACTCGTCTACCTGATCATCACGCTGCCGCTCACCCGCCTCGTGGCTGAGCTGGAGCGACGCACCAAGAAGGCCAGGTGACGGCCATGACGACATATCCAGAAGGCAAGGTGACCGCCGTGGACTCGGCCATCGACGTCCAGGACCTCCACAAGTACTTCGGCGAGCTCGAGGTCCTCAAGGGCATCGACTTCCACGTCGACCACGGACAGGTCGTCTGTGTGATCGGCCCGTCGGGATCCGGGAAGTCCACGCTGCTGCGCTGCACGAACATGCTCGAGATCCCGACCTCGGGGAGGATCATGGTCGAGGGCGTCGACGTCACCGACCCCGAGACCGACATCGATGCGGTCCGGTCCCGGATCGGCATGGTGTTCCAGTCGTTCAACCTGTTCCCGCACCTGAACGTCATGGGCAACCTCGTCCTCGCACAGCGTCGCGCGAAGAAGCGCAGCAAGGACGAGGCGGTCGATTGTGCTCGGCGCAACCTGGAGAAGGTCGGCCTGCTCGACAAGGAGGGCGCCTACCCCGCGCACCTGTCCGGCGGACAGCAGCAGCGGGTCGCCATCGCGCGGGCCTTGTCGATGGACCCCGACATGATGCTCTTCGACGAGCCCACCAGCGCCCTCGATCCCGAGCTGGTCGGTGACGTGCTCGCGGTGATGAAGGATCTCGCCCACGAGGGCATGACGATGATGGTGGTCACCCACGAGATGGGCTTCGCCCGCGAGGTCGGCGACAACCTCGTGTTCATGGACGGCGGAGTGATCGTCGAGGAGGGGGACCCTGCCGAGGTGCTGGCGAACCCGCAACACAAGCGAACCCAGGATTTCCTGTCCAAGGTGCTGTGACCGGGCCGGTCCTGCCTACGATCACTTCGTGAAGCCGTTCCTGCTGCTGTCCTCGCGCGCCGAGGACCTCGCGGCGGACGACGAGTACGTCGCCTTCCTCCGCGAGACCGGCCTGTCGCCCAGGCGGCTGGTGCGCGTGCGGATGGAGGCGGGCCCACTCCCCCGCATCGACCTCGACGACTACGCCGGAGTGTTCGTCGGCGGGGGTCCGTTCAACTCGAGCGACCCGCCGGAGAAGAAGTCGGCGGTCCAGCACCGGGTGGAGCGCGAGATCAGCGCGCTGCTCGACGAGGTCGTCGCGAGGGACTTCCCGTTCATGGGCGCCTGCTACGGCGTCGGCACGCTCGGCGTACACCAAGGTGGCGTGATCGACAAGGTGTACGCCGAGCCGGTCGGCTCCGTGTCCGTGAGCCTGACCACCGAGGGCCGGGCCGACCCCCTCCTCGAGGGGGTGCCGGACGTGTTCGACGCCTACGTCGGCCACAAGGAGGCCTGCCGCGTGCTGCCGGGGAGTGCGACCCTGCTCGCGGGGTCGGCCACCTGTCCTGTGCAGATGTTCCGGGTGAAGCAGAACCTCTACGCCACCCAGTTCCACCCCGAGCTCGACCGGGCGGGCATCATCACCCGGGTGCACGTGTACCAGCACTACGGGTACTTCCCGCCGCAGGAGATCGACGAGCTCGTCGCCCGGCTCAACGGCACCCAGGTGACCGCGCCGCCGCGGATCCTCGCCAACTTCGCGGCGCTCTACGGCTGAGGCGGCGACCACCGCTCGGTCACGGTCGCAAGCACCAATTACCAGGTGATGCAGAGAATCTGTCTCCTCCCATGGTGATATCACCGTGGGAAGAGACAGATCGCCTACATACCTTGGTAATTGATCGCCCGGCCCTCAGAGGTTGCCGCGAGCCTCCTGCTCACGCTCGATCGCCTCGAAGAGCGCCTTGAAGTTTCCCTTGCCGAAGCCGAGGGACCCGTGCCGCTCGATGAACTCGTAGAAGACCGTCGGCCGGTCGCCCATCGGCTTGGTGAAGATCTGGAGCAGGTAGCCGTCCTCGTCACGGTCGACCAGGATGCGACGCTTCTTCAGCTCCTCGATCGGCACCCGGACCTTGCCGATCCGCTCGCGCAGCTCGGGGTCGTCGTAGTACGAGTCGGGAGTGTCGAGGAACTCGATGCCGTTGTCCCGCAGGATGTCGACGGTGCGCAGGATGTCGTTGGTCGCGAGCGCGATGTGCTGGCAGCCGGCGCCGTCGTAGAACTCGAGGTACTCGTCGATCTGCGACTTCTTCTTGGCGATCGCCGGCTCGTTCAGGGGGAACTTCACGCGGTGGTTGCCGCTCGCGACGACCTTGGACATGAGCGCTGAGTAGTCGGTGGCGATGTCGTCGCCGATGAACTCCGCCATGTTCGTGAAGCCCATGACCTTGTTGTAGAACTCCACCCAGTCGTCCATCCGGCCGAGCTCGACGTTGCCGACGCAGTGGTCGACCGCCTGGAAGAGGCGCCTGGGGTGGCCCTCCGCACGGCTGACCGTGGTCTGCCTCGCGACGTAGCCGGGGAGGTAGGGGCCGTTGTAGCGGGAGCGGTCGACGAGGGAGTGGCGGGTCTCGCCGTACGTCGCGATCGCGGCCATGCGCACGGTGCCGTGCTCGTCGCTGACGTCGTGGGCCTCCTCGAGGATGGTCGCGCCCATGGCCCGGGCGTGCTCGACGCACTTGTCGACGTCGGGCACCTCGAGGGCGAGGTCGACCACGCCGTCGCCGTGCTTGCGGTGGTGGTCGAGGACCGGGCTGTCCGGGGTCACGCCGCCGGTGAAGACGAAGCGGGCCGACCCGGAGCGGAGGACGTAGCTCTTGGAGTCGCGGCAGCCGTTCTCCGGGCCGCGGTAGGCCTCGAGGTCCATGCCGAGCGCGAGCTGGTAGAACGTCGCGGTCTGGGTCGCGTTGCCGACGACGAACCCGACCGAGTCCATCGCGGTCACCGGGAACGGGTCGGAGCTGGCGTCGTACTCGACGAGGCCGACGAGCTGTTTGAGCTGCTCGAGCGTGAGGTCTGCCTTGAGCTCGTCCGGGGTCAGGGCGGTGGAGGGGGTCGAGGACGCAGTCATGCCCCGAAGCATGGAGGCTGCAGACATTGTGTGCAAGAGTACGCCGATACGCTGTGCAAACTGTCCAGTGAAGGAGTCCGGGATGGACGATTTGGACGCCACTTTGTTACGTCTGTTCTCCGAGCAGCCGCGCATCGGGGTCCTCGAGGCGTCGCGGAGGCTCGGTGTCGCCCGGGGCACCGTGCAGGCTCGCCTCGACAAGCTCTCCACGTCGGGAGTGATCGCCGGCTGGGGTCCGGTGCTCGATGCCGAGGCGATCGGCTTCCCGGTCACCGCGTTCCTCACGCTCGAGATCCGGCAAGGGGCGGGACACGAGGCGATCGCCGAGCACCTCGCGGCGATCCCCGAGGTGCTCGAGGCCTACACCATCACCGGGGCCGGCGACATGTGGGCGCGGGTGGTGGCGCGCTCGAACGCCGACCTCCAGCGGGTGATCGACGCGGTCCTCTCCGACCCTGGCATCGTCCGGTCCTCGACGGTGATCGCCCTCGCCGAGCAGATCAGGCACCGGGTGCTCCCCCTCCTCGAAGCCTCGGTCACCTCCGGACGTCATACGACCCGGTCGTAATGACGCTCCCGTTGTACGACGTCCTGCGGGACGGGACTCAGGACAGGAGGCGGGCGAGCTCGGCGGCGGCGGTGGCGACGCGAGGACCCGCCTTCGCGGCATCGAGCTCGCCGAGGGTCACGATGCCCACCGAGGCCTCGAGCCCGTCGACCCCCAGCACCGGCGAGGCCAGCCCACGCGCTCCCGGTTGCAGCTCACCCGTGGTCAGGACGAACCGTTCCGCCACCTCGGCACCGCCCGCGATCCGCCGACCGAGGAGGATCGCCCTCCCCGCAGCTCCCTGCTCCAGGGCGTGCCTGGCTCCCACCCGGTAGGCCACGTGGTAGTCGGTCCAGCTCGGCTCGACCACCGCGATGGCGAGCGCCTCCCCGCCGTCGACCAGGGTCAGGTGCGCCGTCGCGCCGAGGTCCTCGGCAAGAGCCCGCAGCACAGGGTTCGCCACCTCGCGCAGCACCGGCTGAAGCCCCCGGGCCAGCGCCAGCACTCCCAGTCCGACGTGCAGCCGTCCCGCCGCGTCACGTCGCGCGAGACCGTGCTGCTCGAGCGTGGTGACCAGCCGGTACACGACCGTGCGGTTCACTCCGACCGCGCCGGCCAGCTCGGTGACCGTGAGACCGTTCGGGTGGCTCGCCAGGACGGCCAGCACGCGGAGACCACGGTCCAGCGTCTGAGAGGTCTCGGCGGCCATGGAGAGCAGAGTAACCGCGCCCGTCGTACGGCACGCGGGCTTGCTCGGCGACTGCCCGCACTTCCCACGGCAAACTGTGCCTTCCCACGGGAAGATCACCGTGGGAAGCGACCAAATGCCTGCATACCTTGGTAATTGATCCCCTCGGGGACGGGTCAGGAGGTTTTGCGGGCTGCCCACTCGCGGATCCGGTCGATCCGCTTGGTCAGCTGCTCCGCCGTCGCGACTGCCGCCGCCGGGCCGCCGCACTCACGCCTCAGCGCCGCGTGGGTCACGCCGTGGGGCTGGCCGGTCCGGTGGTTCCAGGCCGCCACGAGCCCGTTGAGCTCCCTGCGGAGCACGGCGAGCTGCTCGTGGGTGGAGACGTCGCGTACGACGTCCTCCGGGGTCGACGAGGTCGCCCGCTGGCGCTTCGCGCGATCGCTCTGGCGCTGGTGCAGCAGGTCGCGGACCTGGTCGGGCTCGAGCAGGCCGGGAATGCCGAGGAAGTCCATCTCCTCCTCCGACCCCACGTGGACCTCTCCGGAGTGCCCGAACTCGCCCCCGTCGTACAGCACACGGTCGAAGGTCGCCTGGGAGCCCATCGCCTCGAAGGTGCCTAGCTCCTCGGCGCTCGCGGCCTCCGACGCCTGCGCCTGGTTGAGGAGGTCCTCCTCCGCGGCGAAGATGTCGCCCTCGTCGTTCACCTTGCGCTTCAGGACGTGGTCTCGCTGGACCTCCATCTCCGAGGCGAAGCCGAGGAGGTTCGGCACCGAGGGCAGGAAGACCGAGGCGGTCTCCCCTCTCTTGCGGGCACGCACGAAGCGGCCGACGGCCTGGGCGAAGAACAGCGGCGTCGAGACCGTCGTGGCGTAGACCCCCACGGCCAGCCGCGGCACATCCACGCCCTCGGAGACCATGCGGACGGCCACCATCCACCGGTCGTCGCTCTCGGAGTACTTCGCGATGCGCTTGGAGGCCTCCTTCTCGTCGGAGAGGACCACCACGGGACGGGTGCCGGTGATCTCCTTGAGCAGGGCGGCGTAGGCACGCGCGGAGTCCTGGTCCGAGGCGATGACCAGGCCACCGGCGTCGGGCACGTGCCGACGTACCTCCGCGAGCCGGCGGTCGGCGGCCTGGAGGACGGCGGGCATCCACGACCCCTTGGGGTCGAGTGCCGTGCGCAGCGCCTGAGCGGTCAGGTCCTTGGTCAACGGCTCGCCGAGCCGGGCGGCCACCTCGTCGCCGGCGCGGGTCCGCCACTGCATCTCACCGCTGTAGGCCATGAACAGCACCGGTCGCACGACGTGGTCCGCGAGCGCGTGGGCGTAGCCGTAGGTGTAGTCCGCGACGCTCTTGGCCACACCGTCGTCGTCGGGCGCGTAGGTCACGAACGGGATCGGGTTGATGTCGGACCGGAACGGCGTTCCCGTCAGCGCCAGCCGCCGGGTCGCGGGCTCGAAGGCCTCCCGCACCGACTCGCCCCACGACAGCGCGTCGCCCGCGTGGTGCACCTCGTCGAGGATGACCAGGGTCTTGAACCGCTCCACCCGGATCCGGTGGGCCAGCGCGTTGGTCGCCACCCCGGCGTAGGTGACCGCGACACCGACGTAGTCCTTGCTCGTCGGCCCCTTCTTGCCGGAGTACGACGGGTCGATGGGGATGCCTACCCGGGCTGCAGCCTCGGCCCACTGGGTCTTGAGGTGCTCGGTCGGCGCGACCACCGTGACCCGCTCCACGATGCGGCGCGAGAGCAGCTCGGCGGCGACGGTCAGCGCGAAGGTCGTCTTACCGGCCCCGGGCGTCGCCACCGCAAGGAAGTCGCGGGGGCTGGTCGTGAAGTACTGCTCGATCGCCGCCTGCTGCCAGGCCCGGAGCTTGGTCGCCGTTCCCCACGCGGCTCGGTCCGGGTACGCCGGGGGGAGGTCGGTGAGCGGTGCCGGGATGGCGTCGTCGGTGCTGTGGGCGAGGTTGTCTGCGCGGTTCGCGGCAGCCACGAACGTCCTTCCGAGAGTGGGTGCGGGCAGGGCGGGATCAGGTGGGACGGGGCGAGGTCACTCGTCGCTGTCGTCGCGCAGCTGCTCCCACGCCTCCTTGCACTCCGGGCACACCGGGTACTTCTCGGGGTCGCGGCTGGGCACCCACACCTTGCCGCACAAGGCGACGACGGGGGTCCCCATCACCATCGCCTCGGTCAGCTTGTCCTTGGGGACGTAGTGGGAGAAGCGCTCGTGGTCCCCCGAGTCGGTCGGGACCGTCTGCTTCTGCTCGATGGTCTGGGCGCCGGGGCTCATCTGGGTACTCACAACGCCCTAGTCTAACGAGCCCTCCCCCGGGCCGGGCCGGTTCAGGACGCGGCGATCCCCACAGTCGGGTCAGTTCATCGTGGGGTCGGCCGGGCGCGTGGAGACCCACGCCAGCTCTCCCGGCTGGCGTCGCAGCACTCGGGCCCAGAGCCTCTCGGGGTCGGAGCCGAAGACGTCGCCTGCCTCCGGGGGCAGGACGTACCAGGACCCCTCCTCGACCTCCGCGACGAGCTGCCCGTCACCCCATCCGGCGTACCCGGCGAAGATCCGCAGCCGGGAGATCGCCGAGTCGAGGAGCTCGGTCGGCGTGTCGAGGTCGATGATGCCGGTGTCGTCGAACAGCCTGCGGAAGCCGACCGGGTCCTCCTCGGGGTCCTGTCCCACCGGGATCGAGGCGACCGCGAGAGCGGAGTCGGTGCCGACCGGGCCCCCGTGGAAGAGCACCCCGGGCTCCGCGACGAGCTCCTGCCAGTCCTCCAGGATCTCCCCCACCGGCACGGCGGACGGGCGGTTGAGCACGACCCCCAGCGAGCCGCTCTCGTCGTGGTCGAGGACCAGCACGACCGAGCGTTCGAAGTTCGGGTCCGCGAGCCGAGGGGTGGCGACGAGCAGCTGTCCCGCCCGCAGGACCCGCTGGTCCCCCTCAGCCATCCGTGCCCTCCACGGGCGCCGGAGACCTTGCACCCGCCGCAGCGGATGCCGCCTCGGCCGCGTGCCGCACGGCTGCGGCCACCGACTTGTGGACGTCGGGGTGGAAGACGCTCGGGATGATGTAGTCGGCGTTGAGCTCCTCCTCACCCACCGCTGCGGCGATCGCCTCGGCCGCTGCCACGAGCACACTGTTGTCGATGCCTCGCGCGGAGGCGTCGAGCAGGCCGCGGAAGACGCCGGGGAACGCCAGGACGTTGTTGATCTGGTTCGGGTAGTCCGATCGCCCGGTCGCGACGACCGCGGCGTGGCGGCGGGCCGCGGCGGGGTCGACCTCGGGCACCGGGTTCGCCAGGGCGAAGACGATCGCCCCGTCCGCCATCGTCTCGACGTCGTCGCCGGTGAGGATGTTCGGCGCCGAGACGCCGATGAAGACGTCGGCGCCCACGACGGCGTCGCGCAGGGTCCCGGTCACCGACGCCTTGTTCGTCGCCTCCGCGAGCCAGCGCAGCGACTCGTGGAGCCCGGGCCGGTCGCGGTAGATGACTCCCTCGATGTCGGCCACGACCACGTCGGAGACCCCCGCCTCGAGCAGGACCTTCAAGATCGCGGAGCCCGCGGCACCGGCGCCCGACATCACCACCCGGACGTCGGACATCTTCTTGCCCACGACCCGCAGGGCGTTGGTGAGAGCGGCGAGTACGACGATGGCGGTGCCGTGCTGGTCGTCGTGGAAGACCGGGATGTCGAGGGACTCGCGCAGGCGCGCCTCCACCTCGAAGCAGCGCGGAGCGGAGATGTCCTCGAGGTTGATGCCCGCGAACCCGGGGGCGATCGCGCGGACGATCTCGACGATCTGGTCGGGGTCCTGGGTGTCGAGGCACAGCGGCCAGGCGTCGATGCCGCCGAAGCGCTTGAACAGCGCGGACTTGCCCTCCATCACGGGAAGTGCGGCGGCGGGCCCGATGTTGCCGAGGCCGAGCACCGCCGACCCGTCGGTGACGACCGCGACGGCGTTGCGCTTGACGGTCAGCCGGCGGGCGTCGTCCGGGTTCTCGGCGATCGCCTCGCAGACCCGGGCGACCCCGGGCGTGTAGATCATGGAGAGGTCGTCGCGGTTGCGGATCGGGTGCTTGGGCGCCATCTCGATGGTCCCGCCGAGGTGCATGAGGAAGGTCCGGTCGGAGACCTTGTGCACCACGACACCCTCGACCGCCCTGAGCGCCTCGACGATGCTGTCGGCGTGCGCGGTGTCGGAGGCGGCACAGGTGACGTCGATGGTCAGCTTGTCGTGACCCGAGGCGGTCACGTCGAGGGCGGTGACCATGCCGCCGCACCGTTCGACGGTGGCGGTCAGCTCGCTGGTCGCCGTACCGCCCGCGGGCAGCTCGAGGCGGACGGTGATCGAGTAGGAGATGCTCGGTGTAGAAGCCACGCCCTCATGTTGTCATGGGCCGAACCGCCAACAGGTGCAACGAGCCCCGGCCACGACGCAAGGGGGGAGGGAGTCCGCGGTGGGAGAACCGCGTGCTGCGCCGCAGCCGGGGCTGCACTGGGAGGGGCTTGGCCCCTGGATGGGAGAAGCGGAGGGTCAGGCCACGAGGTGTGCCTTGACGCGGTCGAGGAACGACTGCCGCTCGGGCACCGCGCGACGACGTCCGCCCGAGCTCGGGCGGAGGGTCGGGCGGTAGGCCTCGCGAGCCTTCTGCTCGATGGCGCGGCCGACACGAGCGGCGGCCCGGTCCGACGGGCTGGCCTTGCCGGCCATCGCGGCCATCAGCGTCCAGTCCTTGGAGTGCGCCTTCTCGAGCATCTGCGCCATCTCGTCGGACACCGGCGCCTCGGTGTAGGCGTCGAGGATCGCCCGCACGCCCGCGAGGTTGCTCGCGGCCTTGCGCCAGGCGGTCATCACGGCGGACTCGAGATCCATCGGCTGGCCCATGAGCTCGCGCTCGATGGTGCCGGCCAGGCGCGTGTGCCAGCGGAGCTGGAGCGCGCCGAGCAGCGTGGTCTCGTCGCCGAAGGTCTCCGCGACGCCGGGCAGCTCCATCGGAAGCGCCCCGTCGCGGTGGGTCTCGGCGTGGTCGAGAACGTTACGAAGTACCTCTCCGCGGCGGTGGAAAGCGTCCCAGGTCATGGGTTCATCCTTTCTACATACCGTTGGTACGTACCAACGGTATGACTTATGCCCCCGGTATGCCAACCCTCAAACCGTGTCTTGGGCCACAAATCGGATTTTTCTCTAGACAGCGGGCACTCATCTGTGACATGACCGGCAGAGCAAGACGTCGTGCCCCGCCCTCCGTCCGCTGCGGATCGCCTGACCAGCCGGAGGCGCGCGATGCGCTGCGCAGCCGCAGGTGACGGCGGACATATGCTCAGAGGATGACCAGCAAAGTCCTGCGCAAGGTCCCCGGCGCCTCCCGTCGGCAGCAGTACTCCGCGTCCACCAAGCGAGCCTTGGTCGACGTCGCCACGGAGCTGTTCACCGAGCAGGGGTACGCCGGGACCAGCCTCGACGCCATCGTCGCGGGGGCGCAGGTCACCAAGGGCGCGCTCTACCACCACTTCAGCGGCAAGCAGGCCCTCTTCGAGGCGGTCTTCGAGAAGGTCGAGGCCGAGGCCAGCAAGACCATCGGCAAGGCGGTCAGGACCACCAGGGACCCCTGGGAGAAGGCGGTCGTGGGTCTGCGCCAGTTCCTCGACATCGTGCAGCAGCCGGCGTACAGCCGCATCGTCATCCAGGAAGGCCCGGTCGTGCTCGGCTACGAGCGCTACCGCGAGCAGGAGGAGCGGTCCACCTTCGGCATCGTCCGGGAGATCGTCTCGTCGGTGCTGCGCTCCTACGACCTCGAGCCCAGCATGGTCGAGACCTTCAGCCGGGTGTTCTTCGGCGCGATGTCCGCCGCCGGCGCGGCGGTCTCCTCCGCGGAGGACACGAAGCGGGCGAGCTCGGAGGTGGAGGCCGCGATCGCCTTCATCCTCGCGGGCATGCGCCAGCAGGCGGAGGCCGGAGGACAGCTGCCCGGGCCGGAGGACCTCGTCAGGGACGAGGCGGAGACGACAGAGGAGGACGCCGGCTGAGCCGGCGCCCTCCTCGATCGATTCTCTCGGCCTCGCCGTCCCGGGGCTGCGGGACGGCTCGTCGGCTCACTTCTTGAAGGTCACGTTCCCGCCGTTGGCCGGGACGAGCTCCACCCAGACCTTGCCCGGCGGAAGCGACAGCTCGCCCGCCTTGGTCTCGAGCGAGACGTTCGACTCGAGGCCCTTCTTGGACCAGGTGCCGCGCACCATGGAGCCGTCGTGGAAGACCATGGCCTGCCCGCTTCCGGTGAACTTCGTCTCCGGGACGGGGTTGCCGGCCGGGTCCTTGTAGCCGGCGTCGCCGACCTTCACGCGCAGCACGAGCACGGTGTCGGGCTTGAACTCGTCGCCGGCGGCGGCCTCGGAGTTGAGGTTGACGTACGCGCCCTTGCGGAACTGCCAGTTGGTGGTGTGACCGCCGGAGAAGGTCGCCGAGATGCTCCGCGCCTTCTGGCCGGACGGGAAGTCTGCCGCGTCGCCCCACGAGAAGTAGTTCTCCGGCGGGGCAGGGCTCTTCAGCTTGCCGGCGAGAGCCGGCAGGTCCATGAACAGGTTGTACGGCGCGGTGCGGCTGCTGTCGCGCGAGTAGCCCGGGCCACCCTCGCTCACGACCTTGATGCCGGCCGCCTTGAGCCGACGGACCGTGACCGGCGCTCCACCGCTGGCCACCAGGGTCGCGTCGGCGGGCTTGACGATCCCGATGTCCGTGGCCCGCATGGACCGGACGGGGCCCACCCGGCCGGGCACCTGCGAGTAGTAGAAGACGGCGAGGCGGGTCGAGCCGCCCTCGACGAGCTCCTCGGTGACGAGGTCGGCCTTGCTCAGGCCGATCTGGGGGTTGCTGCTCCCGGTGTTGTCGATCTTGACGACCATCACCGGATGCTTGGGGGCGGCCCCCTCGGCAGGAAGCCCCGTCAGCGGCCACTGCCCCTGCAGCGTCGCCCCGGCCGCGGTGTTCTGGGCATCGGGTGAGTCGGCCGGCTCAGCGGCGTCGTCTCCCCCGCATGCCGAGAGGGCGAGCGAACCCGCCAGCACGAGCGAGGCCATCGACAGGACGGGGCGCGCGCCACGGCGGGCCCGGCGAAGTTCAAGTCGCAATGGGATCTTTCCAACCATGTCGTAAGTGTGACGCAGGGCCGCCCCCGGACAAGAGAGCGGCCCTGCGTTTCAGGGACGTGTCTGACAGGTCACCGCAGGGTGCCTGCGAACCAGCTGTTGGTCCACGGGGTCGAGCGGTGCACCCGCGAGCCGGTGGAAGGAGCGTGCACCATCCATCGGCGCCCGTTCTTCCAGCCGGTGAAGACGGCCACGTGGTAGACCCCGCCACCGTCGTAGAAGAACATCAGGTCGCCGGGGCGCATGTTCTTCTTGCTGATCCGGTCCGCGAAGCGAGCCTGCTGGCTCGACGTACGCGGCACGTGGGTGAAGCCGGCCTTGCGGTAGCTGTAGTAGATGAGACCCGAGCAGTCGAAACGGCTCGGTCCGGTGGCGCCGTACTGGTACGGGTCGCCCTTCTGGTTCCGCACGATGTCCACGGCAGTGGAGAGCCGCTTGCCGCGGGTTGCGGCGTCGGCGGAAGGGACTGAGACGAGCATGCCACCCAGGATCGCTGCGGCGAGCATGATCGAGAGCACGGCAAAAGAGCGCGCGCGAATGATCGCAGACATGAAGAGTTCCCTTTCCACGCCTGTGAGGTGAGCTGTCGGGTTCGAGCTGAAAGGTGCTCGGCCGCAGGCATGGCGGCTTCACCCCGAGCGTCCAGAGCGGACGCGAGTTGATGTGGGTCCCCCACTCCTACCCTGGGATGGTGCATGTCGGTTACGGGACGGATCAGACTCGGGGGGTAGGACTCGGCGTATCCCGGTCTGACTATGCAGTTGTTGCCTCGGTTCCGGTCATCACCGACCGATCAGGCCGATCAAGACGAACCATGCAAACCCCAAGAGGATAAGCAGGCCGGTCCTCGTATTGCCAAACTCGGCGCAAGCAAAACGTCCCGTGGAAAGTCACCCACGGGACGTTTTCACGCTCAGCCAAGTGGTATTTGAGGTCCTCATCACAGACTAGGTCAGACCGTGCAGAACCGGGCGCGTTTTGCCCGAGAACCCTGGACCAGACCGGCCTAGATCTTCGCGCCGCCGTCCACGTAAAGCGTCTGACCGGTGATGTACGACGCCTCGTCGCTGCACAGGAAGGCCGCCGTGGCGGCGATGTCCTCGGGGTAGCCGACGCGTCGGACCGGGTTACGCTCGGCGGCCGCCTTGCGGAACTCCTCCGGCTCCACGCCGACGCGACGCGCCGTGTCGTCGGTCATGTCCGTGACGATGAAGCCCGGGGCGATGGCGTTCACGTTGACGCCGAACGGGCCGAGCTCGAGCGCCAGCGTGCGCGTGAAGCCCTGGAGGCCCATCTTGGCCGCCGAGTAGTTGGCCTGGCCGCGGTTGCCGAGCGCGGAGACGCTCGAGAGGTTCAGGATCTTGCCGTACTTGTGCTGGACCATGTGCTTCTGGACCTCGCGGCTCATCAGGAAGGAACCGCGCAGGTGCACGCTCATCACGGTGTCCCAGTCGTCCTCGGTCATCTTGAACAGCAGGTTGTCGCGCGTGACACCGGCGTTGTTGACCAGGACGTCGATCTTGCCGAGCTCCTCGACCACCTTCGCCACCGCGGCCTCGACGGATGCGACGTCGGCCACGTTGCAGGCGACCCCGACGGCCTTCTCCGCACCCAGACCCTCGGCGGCGGCAGCGGCCGCGTCCTGGTCGAGGTCGAGCACTGCGACGGCCGCGCCCTCCTCGGCGAAGCGCTTCGCGGTGGCGGCTCCGATGCCTCGGGCGGATCCGGTGACGACGGCGACACGACCGGCGTAACGACTCATGAGAGCTCCTCCTGTGCGCCGGTTGCGGCGCGGACGCGTGAGACCTGGAAGTGGGCTCACTGTAGCCATCGCCCGGCCGGCACCTCGACCGGGTAGCACCCGTTTGGCTCCCCACCCACGGGGTAGGGGTCACAGTCACAGCCGCGCCGTTGTCCAGACTCTGCAATGACCGGTTCCCTCCTCCCTCCGATGGAGCGCCGCTGATGTCTAAACCGGATGCCTGGACAGTCCAGACGCAATGGCCCCCTGACCCTCGCCACGTGGGCGACGCGCGCCGCTTCGTCGCCGACCGCCTCGCCGCCGACGACCTCGCTCACATCGCCGACGCCGCCGGACTCATCGTGAGCGAGCTGGCGACGAACGCGGTGCGGCACGCGCACTCCCCTTTCCGCGTGACGATGGTCCGCGACGAGGACCGGCTGGTGCTCGAGGTGCACGACGACTCGCCCACTCCTGTCTCCGTCGTGGAGGGCGGCACTCTCGAAACGGGCGGCCGGGGGCTGCACCTGGTGAGCGCGCTCAGCCACGACTGGGGCATCACACCGCACCCGCGTGGAGGCAAGTCGGTCTGGGCGACCCTGGACGTGAGGGACGCAGTCAGACCTTGAGGGCGCGCCCCAGGTAGATCCGCCCGAAGACCTTCACACCCGGCAGGTAGAACGTGTCGAGGTCCTCGATCACCAGGCCGCTCCCCCGGACGACATCCGCGATCGGCCGGTCGAGATGGCAGCCGGCAGCGAGCCTGCGCTGGATCGGGGTGAGGCGATGCTGCCAGCGGGCGACGCCGGGGTCAGGGGCGAGCCCGTGCTCGAGGAAGTGGAAGACCCCTCCCGGACGTAGCACCCGGGCCACCTCGCTCAGCGCCACCTCCACGTGCGGGATGGTGCACAGGGTGAACGTGGAGAGCGCCGCGTCCATCGAGGCGTCGCCGAGGGAGAGCGACTGCCCGTCCAGCCCGGCGCGTACGACGGGCGGACTGCCCTCCCCGATGTGCTTGGACTGCGCGATGTGCCAGGCCACGTCGGACGGCTCGACGGCAGCGACCTGGTCGACAGCCGGCGGGTAGTGCTCGACGTTGAGCCCCGAGCCGAACCCGATCTCGACAACCTGACCCTCCAGCCCCGCGCAGACCCGGCCCCTGAGCTTGTGGATCTCGCCCACCCCGAGGATGCGGTCGGTCGCCCGCGGCACGACCTGCTCGTTCCACCAGCGCATGTCAGTCCCCTCTCGTCCCGTCCGTGAGCGCAGCGGCCACGCGGCCGGCGTACTGCTTCATCTCATCCTCGGAGGAGTACTTGGTCCGTGGCCAGAAGAACCCGCGCAGGCCGTCGCCCTTGGTCCGCGGCACCACGTGAAGGTGCAGGTGGGGGACGCTCTGGCTCACCGTGTTGTTCATCGCGACGAAGGACCCCTGGGACCCCAACCCGCCGACCATCGCCGCGGCGAGCCGCTGCCCGGCTTCGAAGAACTGGTCGCGGAGCGGAGGCGTGAGATCCGGGAACGTGGCGATGTGCTCCCGCGGCACGAGGAGCACGTGACCTTTGAACACCGGCCGGTGGTCGAGGAAGGCCACCAGCTCGTCGGTCTCGAGCACCGTGTGAGCCGCGGTCTCCCCGGCGGCGATCCGGCAGAAGAGGCAGTCAGGCACTGTTCGACCCTAGTGGCGAGCCACGGGACTGCGCCGGAATGCATGGATTTGACCTAGGCGGGAATACCCAGGAGGGTATTGGGCATTGACTGTTACCGTAGAGAACAGATACCCCCCTGGGTATACCCCCAGCAGTCAGGAGGAAGTGCCGCATGACCACCGTGATCCCGATCGACACCCCCGGCCTCGGCGACCGGACCTACCTCGCCCACGACGGCAAGGTGGCTCTCGTCGTCGACCCGCAGCGTGACTACGACCGGGTCCTCGCCGTGGCCGAGGAGGCTGGTGTCGCGATCACGCACGTGTTCGAGACCCACATCCACAACGACTACGTCACAGGCGGCCTGGCGCTCGCCGCAGAGGTCGGCGCCGCCTACCACGTGAACGCCGACGACCCGGTCGACTTCGAGCGGGTGGGCGTCCACGACGGCGACGTCATCGAGGTGGGCGAGACGATGCGCATCCGCGTCGTACACACCCCTGGCCACACCCACACGCACCTGTCCTACGCCCTTGCTACCGGGGACGAGCCGGTCGCGGTGTTCACCGGCGGCTCCCTGCTCTACGGGTCGACCGGCCGGCCCGACCTGCTCGGTCCCGACCACACCGACACCCTCGTCCGCGCTCAGTGGCGCTCCGCACACCGCCTCGCGGAGGAGCTGCCCGACGAGACGGCGGTCTACCCGACGCACGGCTTCGGCAGCTTCTGCTCCGCCACCCAGAGCGAGGCCGTCTCCAGCACCATCGGCCAGGAGAAGTCCGCGAACCCCGCGCTGACCCAGGACGAGGAGGAGTACGTCGAGAAGCTGCTCGCCGGCCTCGAGGAGTTCCCCGCCTACTACGCGCAGATGGGTCCCGCGAACTCCGCCGGACCGGAAGCCCCGGACCTCTCGGCGCCGACGCCCGCCGACCCCGCTGAGCTCCGCCGGCGCATCGAGGCGGGCGAGTGGGTCGTCGACCTCCGCACCCGCGAGGCGTTCGCCGCGGGCCACCTGATGGGGAGCGTGAACTTCGGCCTCGACGGCCAGTTCATCACCTACCTCGGCTGGATCATGCCCTACGACGCCACTGTCACCCTGCTCGGCGAGACCCCGGAGCAGGTCGCCGAGGCGCAGCGAGACATGGCACGCATCGGCCTGGGCAAGCCCGCCGCCATGGCCACGGGCAAGCCCGACGAGTGGTCCGGCGGCGAGGCGCTCGGATCGTTCCCCGTCGCCACCTTCAAGGAGCTCAAGGTCGCGCTCGACGAGGCCAAGGAGAGCGATGACGACGACTTCGTCATCCTCGACGTCCGCCGAGGCTCGGAGTACGACGAGAGCCACATCGAGGGTGCGGTGAACGTGCCGATCCACAACGTGCTCGCCCACATCGACGACATTCCTCGCAAGAAGCTGTGGATCCACTGCGCCGGTGGGTACCGAGCGAGCGTGGTGGCCTCGATCCTCGACGCGCGCGGCTACGACGTCGTGGCCGTCGACGACTCGTTCGGCGAGAACGCCGCACCGGCCGGCCTGCCGATGACGGCCGCCTGACCAAGATCTCGAGCTCGGCTGCCGGTCCCCCGCAGCCGAGGCCCGAGCACGCCTGACAACAACCAGAAGGAGTTAGACGTTTCCATGACAAACACCCCCACAGTGCCTCGCCGACTCGACGCGGCCACCCTGCAGGAGCTCCTGAACTCCGAGGACGCCCCCCGCATCCTCGACGTGCGCACGCCCGCCGAGTTCGAGAGCGCACACATCCCGGGGTCCTACAACGTGCCGCTGGACAACCTGCGCGAGCACCGCGGCGAGCTGCGGCGCCACCTCGACGAGGACGTCGTGCTGGTCTGCCGGACCGGCGGACGCGCTGAGCAGGCCGAGAAGGCGCTCGCGGAGGTCGGCCTCCCCGGGCTGCACGTCCTCGAAGGCGGCATGGTGTCCTGGCAGAGCGCGGGAGCGCCGGTCAACCGCGGCAGGCAGACCTGGGAGCTCGAGAGGCAGGTCCGGCTCGTGGCCGGCAGCATCACCCTCGGCGGCATCCTCGGCAGCACCGTCGTGCCGGAGCTCAAGTGGGTGGCCGGCTTCATCGGCGCCGGCCTCACCTTCGCGGCGCTGTCCAACACCTGTGCCATGGGCATGCTGCTGTCCAAGATGCCGTGGAACAAGCGCGGAGAGTCCTGCGACATGGACCGGGTCGTCAAGGCCCTGGCCGAGACCGCCTGATGGGCCTGTCCGCCACGGCCGTCGCCGTCCTGGCGCTGTCGCTGGTCGTCGGCATCTCGCTCGGGGTCCTCGGCGGCGGCGGCTCGATCCTGATGGTGCCGATCCTGGTGTACGTCGGGGGGATGGGCGCCCACGATGCGATCGCGGCCTCCTTGTTCGTGGTGGGCGTGACGTCCGCCTCGGGTGCGATCAGCCATGCACGCGCAGGGCGGGTCCGGTGGCGGACCGGGCTGACGTTCGGTGCGGCGGGGCTGGTCGGCGCCTTCTTCGGCGGCAAGCTCGGCGGCCACCTCCCCGGCGACCTGCTGCTCGTCGCCTTCGCGGTGATGATGGTGGCCGCCTCGGTCGCCATGATCCGGGGGCGCAGGGTCGACGAGACCCGACAGCGCACCGAGGTGCCGGTCCCCCGGACCCTGGTGACCGGGCTGCTCGTCGGCCTGGTCGCCAGCATCGTGGGCGCAGGTGGCGGCTTCCTCGTGGTGCCGGCGCTCGCGCTGCTCGGTGGGCTGCCCATGGCCGTCGCGGTCGGGACGTCGCTGCTGGTCATCGCGATGAACTCGCTCGGCGGCTTCGCCGGCTACCTGACCTCCGTGGACCTCGACTGGGGCCTCGTGATCGCGGTGACGGTGACCGCCGTAGTCGGCAGCGTCGTCGGCGGGCGCCTGGCGGGGCGCATCCCTGAGGACGCCCTGCGCAGGGGCTTCGGCTGGTTCGTTCTCGCCATGGGGGGCCTCGTCCTCTTGGAGCAGGCGCCGAGCGGCTGGGTCGCGCCCATCGCCACCGTCGCAGCCGTCATCGCACTCGCAGCCACACTGTGCTGGGCCTTCGTCTCGTCCTGCCCACTCCGGCGCAGCCGGACGACACAGCGCATCCCCGCAGCCGTCGGCTGACCCCGCGACCCACCGCCCGGACCGCTCCCCCGTCGGTCCGGGCGGTGTCCCATGTCCAGGGCCGGACATCGTGCAGCAATCCCGGGCACTTCGCCCCTTTACTTTCGCCAATTCTGGCGAGGACACGCAGTTCCCGCCGCTGGTTCGATCGGACAACCACACTTCACGCCGGTGGTCCCGGCCGTCGCCACGGGGGAAGACATGCACGGACAACGACAAGGACGACGACTCACGCGGGCGGGTCGGATGGCCGTCGCCCTGGCAGCGGCCGTGAGCGGCTCGCTCGCCCTGGTTCCCACTACCGCTCAAGCGGCGGGACCGGTCGTGGTCTCGCTGACCTTCGACGACGGGCTGATCTCGCAGTACCAGCTCCGCGACGTCCTGGCACGCCACAAGGCACGGGCCACCTTCTACCTCAACACCGGCATGATCCCGGCCAACCCCGCGGGCCGCTTCACGTGGGGCCAAGCGACCGAGCTTGCGGCAGCCGGACACGAGATCGGGGGTCACACGTTGACCCACCCCAACCTGGCCTCCGCGACGAAGCCCGACGGGACGCCGTTCACCGACGCCGAGAAGCGGAGCCAGGTCTGCGACGACCGCGCCAACCTGACGGCCCGCGGTTTCGCGGCAACCAGCTTCGCCTACCCCGAAGGCGGCAACGACGCCGCGGTCCGGGCACTCGTGCAGGAGTGCGGGTACCAGAACGCCCGGCTGGCAGGCGGGCTGCTGCCCACCGGCCCGACCTACGGTGAAGTCGTCCCGCCTACGGACACCTCCTACGGGATCCGGGTCCTCGGCGCGACCGACAACGGCCCCGTCACGCTGCAGTGGATGCAGAGTGCGGTGACCGCGGCCACCAACAACCCCGGCGGCGGCTGGGTGCCGATGCTCTTCCACCGGGTCTGCTACCGCGGCACCCCCGAGTACGACGCATGCATGGCGAGCTACCGTCCCGTCGAGGCCGCCGTCATCGACCAGTTCCTGACGTGGGCCGGCAGGCAGGGCGGCATCTCGACCGCGACCATCACCGGGATGCTCAACGGGGTCACGGTGCCCCTTCCCCAGGAACCCACGGCTCCGCCGCCGCCCGCCGCGACCGGTCCGACGATCACGTCGCTCAGCCGGACCGCCGTACCCCGGGGTCGTGTCACGACACTCGCGGTCCTCGGCAAAGGGTTCAAGAGCCCGGCTCGCGCGACGGTCAGCGGCCGGGGGATCCGGGTCCGGTCGGTGAGTGTGGTGAGTCCCGGACGGCTGAGGGTCGTCGTCGCAGTCACCCGGCGCGCCCCGCGCACCGCCCGCACGGTGACCGTCGTCAACACATCGACCGGACTGCGCGACTCACTGCCAAGGAGCCTGCGGGTCAGGTGACCGGCACGCCTTCCGGCTGACCCCCAGCGCCCACGAACAGGGCCTCCGAGCCTCGGCCGGGGGACCTGTTCACGTGCGCTTTGCTCAGCAGCCGTTTCTTCCACAAAGCCGACGTGACTCGCCAATTTTGGCGACGACCGACATGCCCACTCATTGGTTCCATCGGAGGACTCGTACATCCCGCCGAAGCCACAGCGGCAGCCTTGGGGGGCACACGCATGCAAACCAGAACCAGAGCAGGACGTCTCGTGCGCGCAACCGTCGCGTTGGCGGCGGCACTGACCGGAACGCTGACCTTCGGCCCTCCCGCTGCTCAGGCGGCCGGCCCGGTCGTGGTCTCACTCACCTTCGACGACGGGCTCACGTCCCAGTACAAGCTCAAGGACGTGCTCGCGGCCCACGGAGTGCGCGCGACGTTCTACATCAACTCCGGCGCGGTGGACGCCCGCGGCGGCTTCGGGACCATGTCCTGGGACTGGGTCCGCGACCTCGCCCAGGCCGGGCACGAGATCGGTGGGCACACCCGCGACCACGTCGACATCTCCGGGGATCGCCTGACCCTCGCCGAGAAGTGGCAGCAGGCGTGTGACGACCGCGCCCGGCTGGTCGAGAAGGGCTTCCGCCCGATCACCTTCGCCTATCCCGAGGGCGGCACGGACGACCTTGCCCGCGAGATCTTGCAGGGGTGCGGCTACCAGTCTGCCCGGAAGGCCGGCGGCCTCCTTCCGACCGGCCCGAAGTACGCGGACCAGACTCCGCCGATCGACGGGCCTCTCGGGATCCGGATCCTGGGCACGACGGACAACGGCCCGATCACCCTGGAGTACCTCAAGGGCGCCGTCGAGGCAGCGAAATCCAACGGCGGTGGCTGGCTGCCGATGCTCTTCCATCGCGTGTGCTACAAGGCGAACGCCGACTACGCCGACTGCATGGCCAAGTACCGCTCGGTGGACGCCGCGGTCGTCGAGGACTTCCTGACCTGGATAGACGGCCAGAAGGCCTCGGGCATGTCGATCAAGCCGGTGAGCGAGGTCCTCAACGGCGGGGTCGCCACGCCGGTCGTGACCGTCACCGCCCCGATGGCCGGCTCGACGGTCACCAGCGGCAGGCCCGCCTTGTCCGGCAGGGCGAACGGTTCGGGTCCTGTGGAGATCAGGATCTTCAAGGGCGCCTACAGCATGGGCTCGCCGCTGACCACCCTGACCGCGACCCCGGGCGGAGGCTCATGGACGGCCACCCCGTCGAGCTCGCTGCCGCAGGGCACCTACACAGCCCAGGCGAGCCAGGCCTCGAACGGAGTGACTGGCACGAGCCTGCCCGTGACGTTCACCGTCGGCGCATCCGACGGCCCCGGCCTCACGCACCTGTCCCGCACGGTGCTCGGCCAGGGCGCCGGCAACGCCTCGGTCACCCTCAACGGCAGGTTCCAGGGTGGCTCGAGCGTCTCCATCTCGGGGCCGGGCGTGACCTCTCGCGTCATGAGCATCTCGGCCAGCACGATCAGCCTGAAGGTCAGCGTGGCTCAGGACGCCGAGATCAGCAGACGCACGGTCACGGTCGTCGACCGGGACGGTGACCGGGCGACCTGCAAGTCCTGCCTCGACGTCGTCGCCGGTCCGAAGATCAGCTCGGTACGCGGCAAGGCGGTCCGTGGGCGGACCAGCACTATCACCGTGAACGGCGCCGGGTTCCGCAAGTCGACGGGTGTGGCGGTGAGCGGGAGGGGCGTCCGCGTGACGTCGGTGCGGGTCCTCACCGAGACGCGGCTGCGGTTCACCGTCCGCGTCGCCGCCACGGCCCGGCGTACGGCGAGGTCGGTGGTCGTGAAGGACAAGGCGACGTTGGGCAGCAGCACGATGACAAGAGGCCTCACGATCCGCTGAGGCGAAAGGCAACGGGGGCGACATGGGAAACCAGGCAGGACAGGCGCGGGGCGTAGGCCGGACCGCCGTCGCGCTGGCAGCGGCACTGGCGTTCGGCGCGACCATGAGTCCGGCGCCGGCGCTCGCGGTCGAGGGCCCGGTCGTGGTGTCCCTGACGTTCGACGACGGACTGGCCTCCCAGTACCAGCTCGCGCCGACTCTCGCGGCCCACGGGGTGCGTGCGACCTTCTTCCTCAACACGGGCCTGGTCCCGGCCAACGAGGGCGCCGGCCGCATGACGTGGGCGGGCGCCAGAGCACTTGCCGCAGCGGGCCACGAGATCGGCGGTCACACGCTCAACCACGTCAACCTCTCGGACCAGACCATCCCTCTGGACGAGAGGCGGCGGCAGGTCTGCGAGGACCGCGCCAACCTGGTGGCGCACGGGCTCACCCCCGTGACGTTCGCGTACCCCACCGGTGGCACCGATGCGACCGCTGAGGGCATCGTCCGCGACTGCGGCTACCGAGTGGCTCGGGAGGCGGGCGGCCTGCTCGAGACCGGCCCCAACTACGCCGAGAGCGTGCCTCCCCGTGACGGGGCGTTCGCGGTCCGGGCACTGGGCACGACCTACAACGGTCCGATCACGCTCGCCGCCCTGCAGACCGCTGCCCAGGCGGCCCACGCCAACGGCGGTGGCTGGCTGCCCATGCTCTTCCACGCCGTCTGTTACCAGAACAACGCCAACTACAGCACCTGCATGAACGGGTACCGTCCGGTCGACGCGGCGGTCATCGACCAGTTCCTCACCTGGGTCCAGGGACAGAGCGGGATCAGCGTCAAGCCGATGGCCGAGGTGTTCAACGGCGGGGTGACGCCTCCACCGGCCACGGACACCACGGCTCCGACGGTCAGGATCACCAGCCCGGCCGGTGCCGCGACCGTCACGACCTCCACGGCCACGGTCAGCGGTACGGCGGGCACGGACGCGGCCGACGACAGGACCGTCACGGTGCAGCTCTTCGCCGGCAGCACCCCGGTCCAGAGCAAGAGCGCCTCCGTCGGCGCCACCGGGGCCTGGTCGGTCGTCACCGACACCCTGGCCGACGGCGTCTACACCGTGCGCGCGAGCCAGCGCGATGCCGCCGGCAACACGGGGACGAGCAACGTCGTGAGCTTCACCGTCGACACGAAGTCCCCGCCCGTCATCAGCAAGCCGGAGCTGACCTCGCTCTCGCCGGCTGTGCTCGGTCAGGGCGCCAAGAGGGTGAGTGTGAAGCTCGCCGGCAAGTTCGATCCCACCTCGACGATCAGCTTCTCCGGCAAGGGCGTGCACGCACGGGTCCTCACCCGCTCCGACACGTCGATGACACTGGCGCTCCGCGTCACCCCGAGCGCGCCCCTCGGCGCTCGCGACGTGACGGTCACCAACGCGGACGGCGGGCGCTACACCTGCAGCGCGTGCTTCCGGGTGGCCAAGGGTCCGCGGATCAAGTCGCTCGCACAAGGCAGGGTGGCCCGCGACAGCACCACCTGGGTGAGCGTCATCGGCGCGGGGTTCACCGAGGAGACCCTGGTGGCCGTGGGCGGCCGCGGGGTTCGACTGCAGGCCGTCCGGGTTCTGGGCACCCGTCGCCTGCAGGTTGCCGTCCAGGTCGATCCCGGCGTCCGTCGTACCACTCTGTCGGTGACCGTCACCGACCGGCATTGGCTGGGCTCGGACACTTTGACGAGGCGTCTCAGGGTGAGGTGAGCCGGGGGCCGCCCCGAGTGGTGACATGGGACCTCCGCCCCTTGGCCGGGGGTCCCGTGCGTCCAACGCTGTAACTGTGCGACGTCGTCTCGAGCGGCTCCGAAGACAGCTCGCCGACCAACGCGGCGGCCGGGTGGTCCTGCTCAGCCACTGCCTCCTCAACGTGAACGTGCGCTACCTCGGAGGCGCCGGGCGCTCCGGCGGCGTGCAGGAGGTCGTCGACGACTGGCTCGGCCGCGGCGTCGGGATCTACCAGCTGCCCTGCCCTGAGCAACGGGCGTGGGGCGGCGTGCTCAAGCGGCGGATGCTGGCCACCTTCGGCTCAGCGGGCACCGTGCGGGCACCCGTGACGAGACTCCTGCTGGCGCCGTTCATGCGCTACACCCGGCACGTGTACGCCCGACTGGCTCGGTCGGTCGCCCGTGACGTCGCGGACTACCGACGGTCCGGGATCGAGGTCGTCGGAGTGGTGGGGATCGCATCCTCCCCGTCCTGCGGAGTTCACACGACGCTCGACCTTCCCGCGGCCGTGGATGCCCTCACCCACTGTCCGCTGGCCCGGTTGGACCGCAGGACCGTCAACGAAGAAGTGGTGGCCGCTCACAGCCGTCCGGGCGAAGGCATGTTCACGTGCGCGCTACGTCAGCAGCTCGAGCAGGTGGGCGTGTCCGTTCCGTTCTACGAGCACGACCTGCTCCAGGAGCTGCGGACCGAACGCTGACCCGGACCGGCTACGTCACTTCGGCCGGTGCGGGAGTCCGTAGACGGCTACGAGGCTCTGTACGACGGAGGGGGCCCGACGCCCGACCGCGCAGCGGGCCCCTCCGCACAGGCTGCGAAGCACATCGGCACGGGCCTCCACGGTGTCCGGCCGGGAGGCGAGGTCGAGGCCACGGCGGCAGGCGGCCGAGCACTGGTCGCAGGCGATGTCGGCGAGGGCGGACCACAGGTGGCGAAGCACTGCGTCACCCGGGATGCGGTCGTCGAAGGCGACGATGCCGCCGTGGCCGAGGGTCGTCCCACGGCTGCTGAGCCCGGCCCGGCTAAGCGGGAGGTCCAGGTCATCGGGGCCGAGGAAGCCCCCGAGCGGTCCCCCGACCTGCAGCGCGCCGAGGGCCAACCCGTCCCGGAGGCCCCTCCCGAGCAGCTGCACGACGTGCCTCGCCGTGACGCCCGCCTGGACCTCGTACACGCCTGGCCGCGCGAACCTCTCCGAGAGGCTGACCAGCCGGGTGCCGCTCTCCTCGGCGGTGCCCATCCGCGTGTACGCCTGACCGCCGTGCCGGACCACCCACGGCACCGCCGCGACCGTCGCGACGGCATGGACCAGAGCAGTCTCCCCGGCCGGGAGCGAGGGGCTGCCACCTGCGGCCACCCCCACCTCGAGGTCGTGACCGCTTCCCCGGACATCGCGACCGAGATGGCCCGCGGCGTAGGCCTGCTGCACCGCCTCGAGCACCCGGCGCCGGGCCGTCGGGTAGTCCTCCGGCACCCGGACGAACCCCTGTCGAGCACCGACCGCGAAGCAGGTGAGCGCAACGCCTTCGAGCAGGCGGTGCGGGTCTCGCTCCAGCAGCATGCGGTCGGCGTACGCACCGGGCTCGACCTCGTCGTCGGCAACCACGACGACAGCGCGTGGAGGGTCGGCGAGCAGGTCCCGCCACTTCCGGGCCGTCGCCTGACCGTCGGTCTCACGGAGCCCGGAGCGCTCGACCTTGGCGAGGACGGCTGACGGATCCCCCGCGGCGATCGTCCGGGGCCAGACCGACCATGCGCTCTCCTCTTCGAGCAGGCCCGCGGTGACGACCGGGACCGGGCTGTCGCAGAGGACGGGGATCGCGGGATCGTTCCTCGGCGCCCGGTAGGTCAGCTGGTCGGCCAGGTCCGCTCCGACGCAGGGCGCCTCCCCGTCGAGCGCCGCAGGTGCGGCGTAGCAGTAGCCGAGACAGCGCGCAGCTCGGACGGAGACGGAGTCATCCACCCTCCCGATCGCCGATGCGACAAACTCGACCGGGCTCGACACCGGTCGCGGCGAAGCAGGCGGCGCCGTCGCACACGCGCACCACGCGGGACGTGGTCGCCGCGGGGTCCGGCGTCCCCCGTACGTGGCTCACAGTGCTGAGGCGCAGGCCCTAGCGCAGTGCCATGACCCGGTTCATCATCGGGATGCTGGGGTACTTGTCGCCTCGGATCCGCTCCATGAGCAGCTCGGCGTACGCCGGGACCTCGTCCGGGGTGAGCATCTCCTCGATCATGTCGAGCATCGTCGTCGACGGGTACCGGTCGTTGGCGACCTTCTGCATCAGGACGCGCAAGATCTCCTTGCGGACGTCGTACTGCTCATCACGGGCCATGGTCCCTCCCCAGGTCGGCCGTCTCACGACCTCAACACGTCTACCACAAGCGCGTCCCTCGTGCGCTCCCCTGGCTACTACCCCGTCGCGGCAGGACGATGCGCTGTGCGCCCCAGAAGGGACATCCCTCGCATCGAGGACTAGAACACGTTCTCGCTTTGTACTAGTTTCGCCCAATGCGGACATCTCGGAGAAAGCTGGCTCTCGCGGTCAGTGCTGCGCTCGCCGTCGTCGCGAGCATCACACCGGTCGCTCTGGCCCGCGACCTCGACGCCATCACCATCGACGACCCCTCGGCGACCGGCTCGTGGAGAGGCAGCGTCACCGCGGGCGCGACCGTCGACCCTGCGGCCTGCACCACCGCTACCTGCGACAGCGTCCCGGTCGACGTACACCTGCCGGACTCGCGAAAGCGCCCGCGGGGCATGCTCGTGGCGATCGCGTGGTCGAAGGACAAGTGGCTGGAGCCCGGGTACGACCTGAACCTCTACGTCTACGCACCCGACGGCAGCCTCGCTGGACAGTCCGACAGCCTCGTGGACTCCCACGTGGAGTCGGTGTGGGTGCAGAACCCGGTCGACGGCCGGTACGTCGTCAAGGTCGTGCCACACAACGTCGCGGACAAGGAACCACTGACCTACCGCGGCTTCGTGAACGTCGCCCGTGGCCGGACGTTCGAGACCACCGCCACCGCACTGGGGCGGCCACAGACTCTCACCTACGTCGGCGCGGGACGCACGAAGCCGAGACGCCCGATGCTTCCCGACCTCGTGCCCGGCAAGCCCACCAACTTCCACATCGCCACCGGCCTGGCGGCCTCCTTCTACGTCGGCGCCTACCACGGCGTGGAGCACCAGCCGAGCTGTTACCCGCAGGAGCTGACCGGCCTCGACGAGGACGAGCCCTCCCCCTCCGACCCGCACCCCACGAGGTGCCTGCGCTTCGACAGCCAGCTGATCAATCTCGGCGACGGGCCTTACGAGATTCGGGTCTACCCCGATGACGACGATCCGCACGCGTACCAGGTGATCTACGACTCCGCCGGTCGCTACCGCGTCCGCCCGGTCGGCGAGTCCTACTTCTCGGGCGCACACGGGCACTTCCACTACACGGGCTTCGAGGAGACCGGGCTCTACACGATCCGACCGAACGGCATGCCCGGCCGCATGGTGAGCAAGCTGCGCGACAAGGGCCGCTGCGCCACGGACACCGGAAACCCGCTCTTCGGCCGCGCCGGCAACGGACCTCCGCGCTACCAGTTCCCCCGCACCTGCGACACCAACGACAACACCGACCCGCGCGACCCCAAGCACCCGGGGTCCCGGTACTTCCGGAACGGCATCTCGCCGGGCTGGGACGACACCTACTCCTGGTGGATCCTCGACCAGTACATCGACATCAGCAATGTCCCGGACGGCCGCTACCTCGTCGTCTACCGGGTGAACACGCTCGGTCACATCCGCGAGACGACGGGCGCCGACAACGTCGCGGTCCAGTGCGTGACCTTCCACGACACCACCGTCCGGACCTGCCGCGTACCGGCAGCGGCGGCCCGGCTCGGCAGGAGGTCCGTCGCGGCGCTGCGCAGCCACCACCGGCTCGACCGCGGCTGACCACCCGCATTCGGCGCGGTCAGTCCTCCGCTGCCGCCGAGGCCCTGCCTCTCGGCTCCGGCTGCAGCGGCGTCCCGGCGACCGCGCAGTGGACCCGGCACGTGCACTCGGGCAGGTGCAGGTGCGGCGCCACCTCCGACGCGGCTTCGCCCGGCGCCTCCACTGCTCGCGGCGCCCGGACCGTGAACAGCGAGAACAGGCCGCCCGCGGCGAGCAGTGCCGCGCACAGCAGCATGGCGCTCCTGAAGGCCGGCTCGAGCGCCGCCGGGTCGGCGTAGGCGTTGGCGGACAGGCCGACCAAGGCAGGCAGGGCCGCGATGACGAGCAGACCGCGCGCACGGGCGACCGCGTTGTTGACCCCACTGGCCATGCCCGCATGCTGCACGGGCGCCGCGGCGAGCACGGTCGCGGTCAGCGGAGCGACCGTCGCCGACAGCCCCAGGCCGAACAGCGTGACGCCGGGGAGCACGGAGCCCAGGTACGTCGATCCGGGGCCGATCGGGACGAGGAGCAGCACTCCCGCAGCGGCGAGGAGCGGACCGACCGTCATGGGAAGTCTCGGCCCGATGCGCTGCGAGAGGTCACCGGCCGGCGCCGAGAGCAGCGAGCATGAGCACCGTCACGGGCAGCAGGGCTGCTCCAGCGAGGACCGCGCTGAACCCGGCGACGACCTGGAGGGTGATGACCAGCATGAAGAAGAGTCCGCCCAGGGCGGCGTACACGACGAAGGTCACGAGATTGACGTTCCGGAACAGCGCGGAGCTGAAGATGTCGAGCGGCACCATCGGGTTGAGGGCGGACCGCTCCACCCAGACGAAGCCGGCGGCGGCGACGACCCCGAGGACGAGCGACATCCACGTCACCGGCTGCCCGAGGCCCTGGTCACCCCAGGCGATGAGGCCGTAGGTGATACCGGCCAGTCCCGTCGCGCAGAGCACAGCCCCGGGTACGTCGAACCGGGTCGGCGCCTCGGGGTTGAGCGTCTCGGGCACGTGGCGCTGGGTCGACCAGGACCACCACGGCGGCGATCGGCAGGTTGATGAGGAAGACCAGCCGCCAGCTGGCCGACTCGACGAGCCAGCCGCCGAGGAACGGCCCGAGCGCGCCGGCGATGCCACCGAGCCCTGACCAGGCGCCGATCGACCCGGCCCCGGTCCTCCTCTCTGAACGACGCCTGGAGGATCGCCAGACTCCCGGGGGTGAGCAGGGCGCCACCGACGCCTTGGAGGGCGCGCGCCGCCACGAGAACTCCGACGTTGGGCGCGAGCCCGCACAGCAGCGACGCGGCGGCGAACCACACGACGCCGACGACGAACACCCGTCGCCTGCCGAAACGGTCACCCGCGGAGCCTCCGAGCAGGATGAACGAGGCCAGCGTCAGCGTGTAGGCGTTGATCGTCCACTGGAGACCGGCGAGGTCCGTGCCCAGGTCCTGGCCGATCATCGGGAGCGCCACGTTGACCACCGTGGCATCGAGGAAGGCCATGCCGGAGCCGAGAACCGTGGCCGCGAGGACCCAGCGAGCCGTCGGCTCGTGGTAGGCAAGCGAGGGGGTCGCCGCGACCGTGCTCACCCGACCGAACGTAGCACCGGTCAGCCCCGGGCCGTCGCCCGTGCGTCGATGCACAGGATTACCCAGGGCCGGCAGTTCCCCCGTTACGTCTTTCACCCGATGCCGCCGTCGCCATGTCCGCCTAGCGTCGAGGCGTACGGAAGAAGGCGAGTGCCATGAACGGTGTCAACGGCCCTCAGCAGACCGAACCCTTCGTCACCCACATGGGTCGAGCGGCCGGCGGTTACCTCAGGAAGACACAGCAGCGGCAGACCCATTCTGCCGACGTCGCACGGGTGTACGAACGTGTCCTGGCCGGATCCTCCGTGCGCGGCCGACGGGTCGAGGTCGGCGCCGGGGAGCAGGTCCACCTCCTGGAGAAGGGCGCCGGGCCAGCGATGGTGCTCCTCCACGGCACGGGCAACGCAGCGGGCTTCCTCCTGCCGTTGCTGAACGAGCTCGAGGGAGTTCGCGCGATCGCTCCCGACCTGCCAGGGGCGGGGCTGAGCGATCCGATCGACCTCCGACGGAAGCCCTATCGCGAGACCGCGGTCGAGTGGCTCGACGGCCTGCTCGACACCCTCGGGCTGGACACGACCACGCTGCTGGGGCACTCGGGAGGCGCGGTGCGCGCGCTGTGGTACGCCCTCGCTCACCCTGACCGGGTCGAGCGACTCGTCCTGATCGGTCCGCCCGCTGTTCCGGGGACCCGCTGTCCGCTGCCCATCCGGCTCATGGCCACACCCGGGCTGGGAGAGCTGCTGACGCGGGTGGCACCACCGAGCCCGAAGTCGATGATGAGACTCGCGGCCTTCATGGGTGAGCGGGAGACCCTCGCACGTCGCCCCGAGCTGATCGACCTCCTGGTCGCAGTGGGCCGAGACCCGGTCGCCAACCGGGCCGCTATAGCCGAGGAGCGCGCCCTGGTCTCGCCGTTCGCCCTGGTCTCGCCCTCCGGGTTCCGACGTCGTTCGCGCGTGCGACCCGATGAGCTCCGACAGGTGGCGATGCCGACGCTGGTGATCTGGGGCGAGCGGGACCCGCTCGGTGGCATCCCGGTGGCCCAGGCGTTGACGGACATGATTCCCCGGGCTCGCCTCTTGGCTCTCCCCGCAGGGCACGGGCCGTGGCTCGGGCTCCCAGAGCAGACCGGCGCCGCCGTCAGGGAGTTCGCACGGTGACGGCGTACGGTGCACCCCATGCATGTACGCCGGTTCGCGGGAGTCGTAGCGGTCCACGGGCAGCGGATCGTCCTCGTGCGCGAACGGCACGAGCGCTGGGGCGGAGAGTTCTGGAACGTCCCCAGCGGCATGGTGGAGTCTCACGAGACGCCGGTGTTCGGTGCCGCGCGCGAACTGGCCGAGGAGACCGGCCTTGTCGTGGAACCGGACGCCCTTCACCTCGTGGGGACGTCCGCCACCACGAGCGACGACTCGCGCTCGCTGGCGTGGAACTTCACGACGGTCGTCGAGCGCGCAGACATCGCAGTCGACGACCCGTGCGGCCTCATCCTCGAGGCACGCTGGTTCACCCGGGACCAGGCGATCGACCTCCTGAGGCGGCTCCCCTACCGCCCTCTGGCCGAGCCGGTCGTCGCGTACCTAGAGGGAAGCGCCGAACCCGGTGTGCACTGGCACTACGACACAGCGGAGTCGGACCCTGTGGTGACCTCGCAACAGTCTGCGCCGTCGCCTTGAGCACGGCAGCCACGATCAGCTCACCGTGACAAGACGGCGTCCATCACCGGCCTCACGCGCTGGACATGGGTGACCAGGGAGCCCATGAGCCGGTTGTGGATCGCGAAGAACCCGGTCGGGCCGAGGCGATAGAGCAGTGCCCGGATGAGCATCTGGTTCCACTCCTCACCGGCTTCCCACTCGTCGAACAGCGAGAGGGGCGCGTCGCGGAAGGTCACCGCGTCGGTGACCGCGATGGCGTTCGCCATCTCGACCGGCCTGAAGTACGGCGGCCAGTCGATCACCGCAGGCGCGAGCCCGTCCGCAAGCAGCACGTTGGGAAGGATGTCCCCGTGGATGACCTGCTCCCGGGTGGTGACCGGAGCCAGATGAGCCTGCAGCTCCGCGATCACCTCCAGGGTGGCGTCGTCGCCGACCGGGGAGTCTCCGTCCCAGGCCAGGCGGTCGCCGAAGGACCATGGGTCGTCGCGAGCATCGAGGAAGTCCGGCCTCGGCAGATCCTTGATAGTGCTGTGAAAGGCGTCGCTGGCCGCCTTGACCGAATCGATCTCACGCAGCAGCTCCGTGTCGCGACCTGTCAGGAAGACGTGAGCACCCCAGCCGTCAGCCGACCAGCCGAGCACGTCTCGAGGCCTCACGGGCTCCGGTACGCGTACCTCGTCCTGGGCGGTCCAGGCGGCGTACACCTCGCACTTCCAGTCGTGCTCCGGCGCGAAACCCACCGGCTTGAGGACGAGCCGTCCGTCGGTCCAGGCATGCCCTTGGCCGCCCTGAAGCCGGCGCAGGTCAGCCTCGCGTACGCCGAACGCGCGGACCGCCTCGGGAGTCGGGCCCCGATGTCGCCACTCGCCGTCGGCAGCGGTGAACAGCCGGATCCTGTCCTGGACGTCGTCGACGTTGCTGCCCTGCTGTGACGTGGCCATGGCGGCAGACCTTACAGAGGCGCGCCGCCCACGTCGTGCGACACGCATCGCCACCGGCCCGGCGCAGCCGCGGACGGATGCGTCGCCGGGCGATGGTCATCCTGCAACCTGTTCGCTGCCGCGCCCTCGGATTGCGTAGTCACGAGCCCGATGGCTCGTCAGGGCCAGCAGTACGAGGATGCTGAGCGCGATCGCGGGTAGGCCGGCCCCGAGGGTCGGTTCGGGGCCTCCCTGCAAGGTGGCGACGAAGGCGACGACTATCGCGGCGGCGGAAGCGAGCATCAAGACGACACGGGACCAGTTGCGCCCGAAGAAGGTGGCAAGGCCGAGCGCCAGGTCCACCACTCCGGCTACTGTCAACGCGATCGCGGTGGTCGTGGGCGAGCTCGTCTCGATGTGCGAGGGGAGCACGTTGTCCGCGTCCGGCACGAGGGTGACGACCAACGCGACGACGAGGGAGACCAACCCTCGCAGGCAGGCGTCGACCGCCCCAAAGGTCGTGGGTGCCGGGCGCTTGTCGCGACTGTCGGTCGACGACGACGCGGCCGGCACCGCGGGGGCGTCGATCGGTCGGAGGTCGACCACGGGCAGATCCCCGTCCGTGGCTATGGCATCCCCACCTCCGTTGCGCCCGTGGTAACCGCTCGAGAAGTTGCGGATGACCTCTACCTCCGCCTTCGGGTTGGCCCCGGTCAGGGTGGCGACCACGTGGTCGCGCTCGGCGTCGACGTCCCCGGCGATTCGGTGGGTGACTTGGAACGTCATGAGAGAGAGACCGACTCTGCGGTCGTAGGTCCCCGCGGCGAGCCAGTCCACGGCGTACCCTCCGGGCAGCATCCAGCCCTCAGGGCAGCGCCAGAACCGCACGTGGTGCCGCTTCGCCGGGTTGCCCGCAACCTCCTGCTGGAAGGCGAAGTCCTGCTGCCTGTCGAACAGGTGGAGCGGGCTCACCGGCGCCTCGGGATAGCTCCGCCGCGACACCGTCGAGGTGATGATGCGCATGCTGCTGGCGAGGCTGATGTCGTCTGCTTGTGTCCAACCGGCCCGGGTCATGGCTTCACGGATCTGGGCCTCCCCGCCGAGCAGAGCGAGGTTGACCGGATCCCCGAGCAGGCCGTCGCTGGTCCGGGTGCGGCCGATGAAGTAGCCGGGCAGGTACAGGTGGGTCAGCACCCGGTGCAGCCGCGGTAGCACGAGGTAGGCCACCAGGAGCCAGAAGACCACGAGGAGCAGGATGTGCCAGTTCGGCCGCAAGCTCTCCTGCAGCACCAGGAAGGCCAGCCACACCGCGGACACCCCGGCGAACCCGAACAACAGCATGTCCAGGGCCGCCATCCCGGAGCGACGTTCGCCACTCAGGGTGCGGCCCTCGGGCTTGACGGTCTCAGTCGGTGAGCTCACGAGCGACGCCCTGCCTCGGCCGGTCAGTTGCCCCGCTGGGCAGGCATCTTCGAGACCATCCACTCGACGAAGTCCGAGGTGTTGCGGGTCTGGTACCAGACCCGTCCCGGACCGGTGAAGTCGGTGACCAGCCCCTCGCCGCCCAGGATCGAGGACTTCCAGCTGCCGGCCTTGCGGACGGCGTAACGCACCGATTCGTCGAACGCCACGACGTGACCGGTGTCGAGTGTCATGACCTCCCCAGACGCGAGATCGAGCTGACGGATCGCGCCGTAGCTCGACAGCAACAGGTCTCCCGTGCCTGTGCATCGCAGGAGGACCAGCCCCTCACCACTGAAGAACGACTTGCCTCCGCCCCACTTGGAGTCCACCTCGACTCCCGGGTCGGAGGCTGTCCACGAGCCGGACTGCACCAGCAGCGCGCCCGTTCCGTCCAGCGCGACGAGGGTCATGTCGCCCGGGAGGATCGCGGAGACGCCGACGACGCCACCCTGCCCGGAGCTGAAGTCGTTGACGAAGAAGCTCTCGCCGCCCAGAGACCGGCGCAGGCCCTTCATGAGACCGCCGCGCGTGGACGTGGTCATCTGTACGTCGCCGCGGGTCATCGCCATGGCTCCGGCTTCGACCCGGACCGATCCCCCGGGCGGCACGGTGATCTCGCCGAGGGCGAAGGAGGGACCCGAGTGGATGTCGACCTGCATGGGGTTCTCCTCACGGAAGCCTCGGAGATGGTCGGGCCGGGTGAATTCTGTCTACAGGTTCTGTCGCGGCGGGTCCTCCCCCCGGAGGGATGAGGCGAGACCGGCGCGGCGTCTTGACTTTTGCCACTTTCGTCACATGAAGCATCTTCTGCACCATAACCTCATTCAGTGTCCATACGAGCTCGTGTTGCCTCCGCGCTGTCCTGCCTGCTCCTGGTCGTAGGAGCAGGGGGGCTCGCAACGGCTGGTCAAGCCTGGGCTGCCTCGACGCTGCTGTGCACCGGCTACCAGGGCTGCACCCAGCTCGGCATGTCCGAGGCCGGGTACGGCGCCGCAAGCGGGACGTCGTACTGGCGCATGTACACCGGGCACAACTGCACGAACTACGCCGCTTACCGCATGGTGAAGAGCGGGCTGCCCAACGTGCGGCCATGGTCCGGCGAGGGCAACGCCAGCAACTGGGGCCTGGCCAAGGCGAGCATCACCAACCAGGTGCCGGCGGTGGGCGCCGTAGCGTGGTGGGGCGCGAACGTTCCCCCAGCCGGGTCGGCCGGCCATGTCGCCTATGTCGAGAAGGTCGTGTCGAGCGACGAGATCGTGGTCTCCCAGGACAGCTGGGGCGGCGACTTCTCCTGGGCGCGGATAACCCGGTCCAGCGGTCGCTGGCCCAGCGGGTTCATCCACTTCCACGACGTTCCTACGCTCAACCTCGTCAAGCCGTCGGTCTCCGGCATGGCGAAGGTCGGGACCATGCTGACCGCGTCGCCGGGGAAGTGGAGCCCTGCAGACGCCACGATCTCCTTCCGCTGGCGCGCGGACGGCGTGGGGATCGCGGGCGCCACCGGAGCGACGTTCACACCTACCCCCGCGCAGGAGGGCAAGATGCTCTCGGTTCGCGTGACGGCCGCGAGGCTCGGCTACCCGACCACCTCGGTCGTCTCGGCGTCGACCCCCGCTGTGCTGCCAGGAGTGATCGCCAACACGGTAGCGCCCTCGATCAGCGGTGACGCCAAGGTCGATGCCACGCTGACGGCTTCAGCGGGCTCGTGGAACCCCAGTCCTGATGCCCTGACCTACCAGTGGTCGGCCGATGGTGCGCCCGTCGCGGGGGCGAACGGTCCGACGCTCGCGGAAGACGCGAGCCTCGTCGGGAAGGTCGTCACGGTAACCGTGACCGCGTCCCGCGCCGGCTACACCGATGTGCCGGTGACCTCGGCCGGAACCGCAGCCGTCGCCCCGGGGACCTTCACCGAGATCACTTCTCCCTCGGTCAGCGGCACTCCGCGCCTGGGCCAGACGCTCACCCTTGACCAGGGAACGTTCACTCCGGGGACGTCCGACGTCGCCGTCCAGTGGCTGCGCGGCGGGGTGCCCGTGCCGGACGCGCAGGCCTCCAGCTACCTGCTGACACCAGCGGATCTCGGCCACCACATGACCGCTCGGGTGACCGTGTCCAGGCCCGGCTACACCACCCTCGTGGAGCGGGCGCCGAGGACTGCCTCGGTCAAGTCGGTGCCGACGGTCAAAGTGGTGGGGCAACCCGGCAGAAGGGGACGTGCCACATTCACAGTCACCGTCACAGCGCCGGGTGTGTCCCCGGTGGGCGGTGTCGTCCGGATCAAGTCCAAAGGAAAGTTCCTCCGAGACGTCGCCCTGAGTGCTGGGACTGCGACGACGACGGTCTCGGGCCTCCCTGCCGGCACCCGCCCGTTTGCCTTCTGGTACCTCGGCAGCAGGACTGTTGCCAGGGGCGTCGGGCGCACGTCGGTGAACATCGGCTGACGTCGTCGCAGGCCCGGCCCGGACGGACCAGGAACAGCAATAGCCCGAACCCACAACGTGGGTTCGGGCTATTTGCCGATGTCCTGAGACATCAGATCGGTGGAGCTGGCGGGAATCGAACCCGCGTCCTTCGGCGCTGCTCCAGGGCTTCTCCGGGTGCAGTCTGTGATGTCGTCTTCTCAGTCCCGGCACTCGCACAGACACGTTGCCGACAGACTCAGCCACAAAATTGTCCCGGTGATCCCCTGTGGCCAGGGATCATCGGCAAGCCTCCTTAATGAGGCCAGGTTCTGAGCCGGAGGCGGCGCTCAGTCTGACCCGTTCACCAGTCGCTCAGGCGGCGAGGGCGAACGAACTGCGCTGGTTGTTGGCAGTTATTGGTTTCCAAGGAACGTTTACGAGATGACCTTGGATTCTCGACCCGCTTCCCCTGGAACGAACGTCCCAAGTCGAAACCGATCAGCCCCTCTTGAGTTGTCAAACAGTGCTGACACTGTAGCCGTTCCAACCACAGGGACGCAGCCGGTATTCCCTCCACAGGTCTCAGGGCACGCCTTGACCGAGGTCGAGGAGCCGATAGGATTCGAACACCTGTTCGATCCAACGACCTAGCGGGGTGCTCATGGGCACGGCGATTCCCACCGTCGAGGAGCTTGGCGCGCTCCTCGAGCGCCTCCGGCATGACGACCGAGTGACCTCGGACGTCGAGCGCATCGACCTCATCTCGGCGCTGGAGTCGCTCAAGGGCGCAGCAGCAGCTGCCCAAGCAAGGCTCACCGTCGCATTCGAGGCCTCGCAACGTAGTGAGCAGGCTACCCGTGGCGTGCCCGCGAAGAAGCAGGGTCTGGGCGTCGCCGGCCAGGTGGCCCTGGCCCGGCGCGACTCCCCCAACAAGGGAGCGCGACACCTCGGTCTCGCCCGAGCGCTGGTCACGGAGATGCCGCACACCCTGCAGGCGCTTGCCGATGGCAGGATCAGCGAGTGGCGCGCGACGATTCTCGTGCGGGAGACCGCCGTCCTCAGCGCCGAGCACCGCACCAGAGTGGACGCGGTGCTCGCGGACAGACTGGGCGACCTCGGCGATCGTGGGATCGAGAAGGAGGCCAAGAAGCTGGCCTACGAGCTCGACCCTGGCTCGGTCGTTCGGAGAGCCCGACGCGCGCAGAGCGATCGGCGCGTCTCCATCCGCCCGGCTCCCGACACGATGAGCTACGTGACCGGCTTGCTCCCCGTCGCACAAGGTGTCGCCGTCCACGCGACCCTCTCCAAGCATGCCGACTCGCTTCGCGCAGCAGGAGACCCGCGAAGTCGAGGCCAGATCATGGCGGACACCTTCGTGGAGCGGCTCACCGGCCAGGCCCAGGCGTCCGCCGTCCCGGTCGAGGTTCAGCTCGTGATGACCGACCGCACGCTCCTCGGCGACGACGACACACCGGCGCGGCTCGTCGGCCACGGTCCCATCCCAGGCGCACTCGCCCGTTCCCTCATTCGGCCGGACTCTCTTGCCGACCAGGCGCGAGTCTGGCTGCGCCGACTGTTCACGAACCCCCGCACCGGAGCCCTCGTCGCGATGGAGTCGCGACGACGTGAGTTCCCGGCGGCCCTGAGGCAGTTCCTCGTCATCCGTGACGAGGTGTGCAGGACGCCCTGGTGCGATGCACCCATCCGACACGCCGACCATGTCCGCCGCGCGGCCGACGGCGGGAAGACATCGGCTGCAAACGGACAGGGGCTCTGTGAGACGTGCAACCAGGCCAAGGAGGCGGTCGGGTGGGAGGTGTCGGCATCTCGTGCCGGACCGGGCGCGGGCGGCCCCGTGGCGGTGCGCACACCGACCGGGCACTGCTACGCCTCGAGACCGCCGGACCTACCAGGAGACCGACCACCTCTGGCACTCATCAGGGGCGCCACGGGCCACACGTCGAGCTTTGTGGAAGATCACTTCCGGCACCTCGCCTTGAGCGCCTGAGCACCGAGAGGCGGCTACCCGAGCAGCGCCTCGGCGTTGTCCCAGCACACCCTCCGGAGCCACTCCTCCCCCATGCACAGCCGCTCCAGCGACTCCAGCTGGTGGGCGTAGGGGTAGGGGATGTTCGGGAAGTCCGAGCCGAGCAGCACCTTGTCGCCCAGGTCTCGCAGACGTGGGCGCAGCTCGCTCGGGAAGGCCGCCATCTCCTCGAAGAAGTCGGTGAACGCCATCGTGGTGTCCAGGTGCACCCGGTCGAAGCGCTCGGCCATCTCCATGAACTCGGCGTACTCCGGGGCGCCCATGTGCGCCATCACGGCAGTGAGCCGGGGGTGCCGCTCCAGCACCTCGAGGACCGGGCCGGGACCGGTGTTCTCGTTCGGGACCGGCCCGGAGCCCGCATGGATGACCACGGGGATGCCGGCATCGGCGATCTGGCCCCAGACCTTGTCGAGGTGGGCGTCGCGTACGTCGAAGTTGCCGACCTGCACATGCACCTTGAAGATCTCGACGCCCTCGTCGATCCCGTCGGCGACGTAGTCAGCGGCCGACGGCTCGGGGAAGAAGGTGGCCGAGCGGAGGCACTCAGGAACCTCCTCGGCGAACGCCCGCGCCCAGTCGTTGAGGTACCCCGCAATACCGGGCTTGTGTGCGTAGGGCAGCGCCGAGAACCGTCGTACGCCGAGGGCACGCAGCTGCTCGACGAGCTTCTCGTCGGGTCCTCGGTAAGCAAGGGGCCACCGGCGGCCGATGAGAGGGCCGGCGGAGTCGAACTGCTCCCGCACCTTGGCCATGATCTTGGGCGGCAGGATGTGGACGTGGACGTCGTACAGCCCCGGGATCCCCAGGGCCTGCCACCAGGCCGGCACCTCGGCGTCGGTGAGGCTCACTCCATGCCCTTCAAGCGGCGGCCGATCGCCTGCTCGGTCTCGCGCTTGGCCTGTCGCTCCGCGATGGCGTGGCGCTTGTCCCAGGTCTTCTTGCCCCTGGCGAGCGCGATCTCGACCTTGGCCCGGCCGTCCTTGAAGTACAGCGAGAGCGGGATCAGCGTGAGGCCCTTCTCGTTGACCTTCGACTCGATCCGGTCGATCTCGTGGCGGTTGAGGAGGAGCTTCCGCTTGCGGCGGGCGGCGTGGTTGGTCCAGGTGCCCTGTGAGTACTCCGGGATGTGGACGCCGTGCAGCCACACCTCGCCCTCGTGCACCTCGGCGAAGCCGTCCACCAGCGAGGCGCGGCCGGCGCGCAGGGACTTCACCTCGGTGCCGGTCAGCACCATCCCCGCCTCGTAGGTGTCCTCGATGTGGTAGTCGTGTCGCGCCTTCCGGTTCTGCGCGACGAGCTTCTGCCCCTGCTCCTTGGCCATGCCCCGATTGTGTCAGGCGAGGACAATCCGGTTTCCGCCGGTTTCCGCGCCCCGAGGGCCTCGACTCAGAGCCAGCTCATCGGGTCGACGGTCGCACCGTTCTCGAACACCATGAAGTGCAGGTGGCACCCGGTCGAGTAGCCGGTGCTGCCGACGTACCCGATGACGTCGCCGCGCTTGACCTTCTGACCCTCGTAGGTCGAGTAGGCGCTGAGGTGGTTGTACGCCGTCCCGAGCCCCACGCCGCGGTGGTAGCCGTTGTCCATGACCACCCGGTTGCCGTAGCCCTCGTTGTAGTAGACCGCGATCACCTTGCCCGAGGCGGCCGCACGGATCGGCGTTCCGCAGCCGACGCCGAAGTCGGTGCCGTCATGGAGCGTCCACCGGTGGTAGACGGGGTGGAGACGCATGCCGTACGACGAGGTGATGTAGCCGTCCACGGGGTAGTCGAGGAAGCCGTTGGACGGGTGACGAACCCCGTCGACAGCACCGGCTGCCGCGCTCGCAGCTGCCGCGGCCGCGGCGGCCTCGGCACGACGTCGCGCCGCCTCCGCCCGGGCTGCCAGGATGTCGGAGATCCGGTCGCGCTCCTGCTGCAGGCCGCGCAGCATCTCGAGGTCCGCACGCTTCGCGTCGGCGGCGGCGTCATGGGCCTCGGCGCGGGCGTTCACGAGGCCCGCGACGGCCGCCTGCGCTTCCTCCGCCTGCGCCTCGAGCACCTTCTTGCGCTCGAGGTTCTCCGCGGCTTCCCGGCGCTTCTTGGCGACCTCCTCCTTGGCCTGCGCGACCTCCTGCTCCTTGACGGTGAGCAGCACGCGGCTGGCGTCGAGCCGGTCGAGGGTGACCGACTCCTTGTCGAGCACGTTGCGCACGGAGTTGAGCTGGCTGCTGAGCTCGGTCGGGTCCTGCGACGTGAGCACCATCGACAGCCCGAGGAGGCTGGGGTCGCCCTGCTGGTAGTTCTGGACCGCGAGCTGCCCGAGCACATCCTCCTGCTCTGCGACGTCCGCCTGTCCCGTGGCCAGCTCGCGCCGGGCGTTCTGGAGCCGGAGAACCGCTGCGTCGAGCGCGGCCTGCATCTGGCGGTCGAGCACGACCGCGGCCGCGAGCTCCCCGCGTGTCTTCGCGAGGTGCGCCTGGGCGGCGTTCAGCTGGGCCTGCGCCGCCTCGAGGGCGCGCGTCGCCTCGAGCAAGCTTCGCGCTCGACTGGTCGAGGTGGTCGAGCGTCTGCGAGATGTCGCCCTCGACGCGATCCTTCTTGTCGTGCAGGTCGTCAGCCGACGCCAGCGGGATAGCAGCGAAGCTCAGGAGCATGCTGCTTGCCGCCAGGGCGGCCATCACGCGGCGACGGGGGCTGCATGTGAAGTTGCGAACCACCGGTCTGCCTTAGCTGTCGAAAAGATCGTGTCGGACCTTTTCGACGCTAACCGACCTTACTTAGACTTTCAGGTATTTCCGTGTCATTGCCAGGGTTGGAATGAGTGTGAGCAACAACCCAATCAGGGCAATAGTCCCGATGGCCCATATTCCATCCGCCCAGTCGATCCAGGCGACGATGTTCGAGGTCGGCCGCAGCATCTTGTAGATCACGACGTACATGAACGTCCCGATCGCCAAGGCGGAGAGCAACACGCCGATCAGGGCAGCGACCAGTGACTCCATCAAGAACGGCAGCTGGATGTAAAGGCTCGAGGCGCCCACGAGGCGCATGATCCCGATTTCCCGGCGGCGGGCGAACGCGGCCAGGCGAATGGTGTTCCCGACCTGGAGAACCGCGGCGAAGATCAGGAATCCCGCAATCGAGATCGCGCCCCACTTCATCACGTTCATCCAGAAGTAGATCGGCTTGAGGACCTCGCGCAGGTCGCGCACCGTGTTGACGCCCGGTAGCCCGGAGACCTGGCTCTTGATGCCCATGAACTTCTCGGGGTCCTTCAGCTTCACCCAGTACGACTCCTGCATGTCCGAGGGCCGGATCGACTCGTACACGCGCTGCTCGGTCTCGTCGTTGGAGATGTAGGCGCTGCGCCACTTGTCGTAGGCCTCCTGCTTGGACTGCAGGCGCCAGGAGTCGACCTCGGGGTGCTCGTCGAGGACCTTCTCGATCTCGGTCTTCTGCGCCTCGGTGACCTCACCGTCCACGCAGTTGGCCGTCGTGGAGTTCTGGTTGCACAAGAACACCGTGATCTGGAGCTTGCTGCCCCAGTACTGCTCGGCCTTGTTCGCCTGGGCGTTCAGCAGCAGCCCCATGCCGACCAGGGTGAGGGAGACGAAGATCGTCACGATCACCGCGATCGTCATGGAGACGTTGCGCTTGAGCCCGTTCCCGAGCTCGGAGAAGACATAGGTCAGCTGCATCTAGGAGTTCCTCGTCCTCGATCAGTGCTGGTAGCCGTACACGCCGCGCGACTGGTCACGCACGATGTGTCCGCCCGCGAGCTCGATGACGCGCTTGCGCATCTGGTCGACGATGCCTGCGTCGTGGGTCGCCATGATCACGGTCGTCCCGGTCCGGTTGATCCGGTCGAGCAGCTTCATGATGCCCACGGACGTGTTCGGGTCCAGGTTTCCGGTCGGCTCGTCGGCGATCAGGATCATCGGCCGGTTGACGAAGGCGCGCGCGATCGCGACACGCTGCTGCTCACCGCCGGACAGCTCGTCGGGCATCCGGTCGCCCTTGCCCTCGAGGCCCACGAGCTCCAGGGTCTCGGGGACCACCTTGTTGATGTGGGCACGCGGCTTGCCGATGACCTGCAGGGCGAACGCGACGTTCTCCGAGACCGTCTTGTTCGGCAGCAGCCGGAAGTCCTGGAACACGGTGCCGATCTGGCGCCGGAGGCCCGGGACCTTCCAGCCGGCCAGCCGGTTGATCTCCTTGCCGGCGACGTACACCTTGCCGGTCGTAGGCCGCGCCTCGCGCAGGACCAGACGCAGGAAGGTCGACTTGCCGGAGCCGGAGGCGCCGACCAGGAACACGAACTCCCCCTTGTCGACCTCGACACTGACGTCGTCGAGCGCAGCGCGGCTCTGGCCGGCATACGTCTTGGTGACATTCTCGAACCGGATCACGGGCGTAGTTGGCCGGGCTCGGGGACACAGGGGTTCACACGGACACTGCTCATGTCGGGCAGTGCACGCGTATCCGACCAAGAGTTGAGTTTAGGTGACACTTGGGTGGCTCCCTAACAGGGTGAGTCGCTTGGTGTCTCGCATAGGTTTGTTGCCATGTATTCCCGCCCCGCTCGTAGGTCACACGCGCGGCGGCGGACCTTCTCCCTGGCGCTGACGCTGCTCGTCCCCGCGCTGCTCGCGGGCGGCTGCACGTTCTCGCGCAACTCCGGCGAGTCGACCCCCGCTCCCCCGGCGTCGAAGGCCACCGAGCCCGGGCGTGTCGACCTCCGGGGGCTGACGGTGCCGAGGACGGCCTTCTGCAGCGTTCTAGACCAGGGCGCCGTCACCGAGGCGCTCGACGGTCCGGTGAAGGACACCGCTCACTACGGCAACGGTGACGAGGTCGAGGTCAGGCCCGGCTACACCGACGTCGTCCACGAGTACGGATGCAGCTTCGAGGGCGCCGACGGCACGACCGCCGGGGTCTGGGTCTTCGCGCGCCCGGTGGCCCGCCACGAGGCCCGGACGCTGGTACGACGGGCGCGCCGCGGGCGCGACTGCACCTTCCCGGCGCCCGCCGGCTTCGGCAAGCCCGGGATCGCCTCGGTGTGCGAGATCGCCGCGGAAGGGGAGTCGTCGACCGTCGTGCGCGCGCGCCTCGAGGGTCTCTTCGGCGACAGCTGGCTCGGGTGCGAGGTCTCCGAGCCGGCGGACGCGGCATCGGGGACGCCCAAGGGCCTCGGGCGACGCGCCGAGCGGTGGTGCACCGAAGTCGTGGCCACGGTCGGCCGACCCGCGGGCTGACCCGACCCTCACCGGGGTCAGTGCGTGTGCTCGGCCCCCTCGGGGTCAGCGCCACAGTCCGGGCCTTGCGGCGGCAGCTCCTGCACCAGGCCACGAGAGACCCAGCCGCGCGTGTCCGGGTCGACCACCGACTCGACGAGGAGCTCCTCGTTGCGGGCGCCCCTCACCACGACCTGCATCCCGGGCTCCTGGAGTGAGCCCCTGAGCCGGGCGCGGCAGGTGGGCGCAGGGCCGACCAGGTGCAGCGTGCCCCGCAGGTAGAAGTCGTCGACCCAGCCGGTCACCGGCTCCCCCTCGAGCGTGGCCACCTCGAGCATCTGCCCCTCGATCTGCTGGACGCGGGCCAGGGAGCCGTCCGCGACGCTGCCGACGACCCGCTCCTGGTCAGGGCTGTCGTAGACCTCGACGCGGTCGAGCTGAGGGTAGCCGTGGTCGTCGCGCCCGCTGACGAGGACGAGTCGCCCGTCGGGCCGCTCGCTCGGGGGGCCGCCCTGCGCGCCACAGCCCCCGCCGATGAGCATGACGGCGGCGACCGTCGTACTCCTCAGCGCTCTGCGGCGTGTCACGGGCAGGTCGCGGGGTTGGCGGTGCCCTTGGTGGCGTTGGCCGAGACGGTGTCGCACCACGACCCGTTGTCGCCGATCCGGTGGAACACCTTGTCGTACTGGGTCGACCCCAGGCTCCACGAGTAGGAGTCGTGGACGACCTCGCTCGCCCCGCTGCCGGAGACCAGGCGCACCGACTCGGAGCCGGTGTTGTTGAAGAACCCGGAGGCCACGTCCATCACCCAGCGACCGCCTGCCGCGATCACCGTGCCGGCCGGGATCTGCTTCGGCGCCCCGCCGCCACCGGCGACGTCGTCGATGTACAGGCCGCTCACGTCGACCGCGGACCCGGTCGGGTTCATCAGCTCGACCCACTCGGTGGCGGTGCCGCTGGGTGCCATGAGCACCTCGTTGACGCGCACCTGGGACGGGTCGCCGGTCGAGCCGCCGCCTCCGCCTGTGGTGTAGCTGCGCGTCCCCGCGTCGTAGTCGACGGTGTAGCCGGCGCCACCGCCATTGGTGGCGAGGTGCACGGTGCCGTCGTTGTTGAAGGTGCCGGAGTAGTCGATCGGCCCGATGTCGTCGGCGGTGTCGCAGGGGTTGTTGGTCAGGTAGACGTCCGCGCCGACACCCCGGAACCCGTCGAGGGTGCGGTTGCCGGGGTGGCCGAAGGAGTTGGTGCCGCAGGAGATCACGCCCGTCTGCGGCGCGAGCGAGGTGAGGTAACGACTGGACGACGAGTGGCTGGAGCCGTGGTGGTTGGCGCGGACGGTCTCCACGTGCCCCATCGGGCCTACGAGGTGGGACTCCACGTCGTTGTAGGTGTAGCCGAAGGTCGAGGTGGTGTACTCGCCGTCGCTGTCTCCGGCGGTGGCGTAGGCGTAGGGCCCGAAGGAGAAGCGTACGCCGACCGAGTAGTCGTTCTCGCTCGGCGGGACGCCCTGGGTGGAGTGGTCCCCGCTCACCGGCGTGCTGCCGTCGGCCTGCATCACGCCCTTGGCGTTGGCCATCACGACCTTCGCCGTCGCGCCGCCGCCGAGGTCGAGGGTCGGCCACGCCGCGCCGTTCGAGAGCCGCAGCACCTTGCCCTCGATGTGGGCCCGGTCGGGCTGCCCCGCGGGGCCGTACAACCAGCAGATGAGGCGCATCGAGGTCTGGGAGGTGGTCCCGACGTTGTGCCAGGCGACCTCGTTGGACGGGACGGCCGCCGTACCGACGTCGCAGTCCTTGTCCCCGTTGGTGTCGGTCCACGTGCCGGCGTCGTGGTCGAGGACCTGCCCCACCGTGAACCCGAGGCCGCCGAGGCTCTCTGGCGTGAGCAGCTGGTAGATGCCGTTGCCGTAGGCCTGGGTGTCGTTGGGGTTGCCCGCGTAGCCGACGTGGTCGAGGTGGTGGTGGGAGGCCATCACGTAGTCGAGGTGCACCGGCCCCGAGCCGACGCCGCAGATGTTGCGGATCTGAGCCGCGACCCCGGTGGCGTTGGTGGTCGTGCCCTTGGAGTTGTAGGCCTCCTCACCGATGTCGATGAGCAGGGTCTTGCCGGTCGGGCCGACCACGAGCTGGGCGTCGCCCTGCTCCACGTCGAACCAGTAGACGTTGAGCTCGCCCTGGCGCCAGGCGCCGGCGGTCGAGCAGGTCGGTGCCTGGGGCACCGCCGCTTGGGCGGGCCAGGCGAAGAGGGTGAGGCCGGCCAGCAGGAGGAGGGCTGACAACGGCACGAGCGGGCGGTGAGAGCGAGGCATCCGAGAGCTCCTGGGGTGAGAGGTGCCCCAGGAGCATGCCGAAGGTAAAGGACCTGGCGCCACGCTTCACGGCGTGTCGCCGCCAACTGTTCACGCGGCGTTGTGGACAGCCCGCCGCGCCCGGCTGAGCCCCACCGAGCGTCGGGCTAGTTCTGGGCGGCCTTGTCGGCGCCACGGCGCCAGCGGATGCCGGCCTCGAGAAACGCGTCGATGTCCCCGTCGAACACGGCCTGCGGGTTGCCCACTTCGTACTCGGTGCGCAGGTCCTTCACCAGCTGGTAGGGGTGCAGCACGTAGTTGCGCATCTGGTCGCCCCACGAGCCCTGGACGTCGCCACGCAGCTCATCGAGGTGGGCGCGCTCCTCGGCCTTCTTGAGCGCGAGCAGCTTGGCCTTGAGGATCACCATGGCGCTGGCCTTGTTCTGCAGCTGGCTCTTCTCGTTCTGGCAGCTGACGACCGTGCCGGTGGGGATGTGCGTCAGGCGGACCGCGGAGTCGGTCGTGTTGACCGACTGGCCGCCGGGGCCGGATGAACGGTAGACGTCGACCCGGATCTCGTCCTCGGGAATCTCGATCTCGTCGGTCTGTTCGAGCACCGGGACCACCTCGACGGCGGCGAAGGAGGTCTGGCGGCGACCCTGGTTGTCGAAGGGGCTGATCCGGACCAGCCGGTGCGTCCCGGCCTCGACCGAGAGGGTGCCGTAGGCGTAAGGCGCGTGGATCGCGAAGGTGGCGGACTTCAGGCCCGCCTCCTCGGCGTAGGAGGTGTCGAAGACCTCGACGGGGTACTTGTTGCGCTCGGCCCAGCGGACGTACATCCGCATGAGCATCTCCGCGAAGTCGGCCGCGTCGACACCGCCCGCGCCGGAGCGGATGGTCACGAGAGCCTCGCGCGCGTCGTACTCACCCGACAGAAGCGTGCGCACCTCGAGCAGCTCGACGGCCTTGTGGATCCGCTGGAGCTCGGACTCGACCTCCTTGAGGGACTCCTCGTCGCTCTCGTCCCGGCTGAGCTCGAGGAGCACGGACAGGTCGTCGATCCGGCTCTGCAGCGACGTGAAGCGGTCGAGCTCGCCCTGGAGCGTCGAGAGCCGGCCGGTGATCTTCTGCGCGTTGGCCTGGTCGTCCCACAGGTCGGGGGCGGCCACCTGCTCTCCGAGCTCGGCGATCTCCTTGCGCATGTCGTCCACGTCGAGCACCTGCTCGATCGTGTGCATGGTCGCCTGGAGCTGCTTGATCTGGGTTTCGAAGTCGGGGCCTGCCACGCCGCAAGGGTACGCGACAGGGTGCAGCGCAGCCATCCGAGACGGAGGTCGCGCTGCACCCTGGCGCTTGTTGTCCGGTTAGCTCCCCTCGCCGCCGATACCGAAGCTCCGCGGCCCGGTGGCGCCCGTCGGGGTCGAGGTGGCGTTCGGCGACGTGCCGTCCGGAGTGGACGACCCCCCGCCGACCCGGTCGCGCGCCTTGTCGGCGGCGGTCCCCGCCGCGTCCTTCGCGACGTGCTTGGCCTGGTCCACCTTCTGCTGGACGGTCGGGTTGCTCCGCAGCCTCCGGGCCTGCTCGGCAATCTGGTCGTAGCGCTCGCGGCCGGCCTTCGCGCCGAGGACGTACCCCACCGCGCCGGCGCCGACGAACATCAGCTTCTTCATCATGGCGTCTTCCTTCCGTTTCCCTCTTCGGGTTCCATACCCGTGAAGGCCCGTCTCATTCCGGCACCCACGACGTGGTCCGCACCGCATCCGGGATCGTGCATGGCCCGGATCGGGCGCGGGTACCGGCGGCCCCACGGAGCCGTCCCGAGGAGAGGAGTTCGACATGGAGACGAACGCGTCGTACTGGATGGTCTCCGCGGAGACCCCCGACTATCCGATGCTCGCCGACGACATCAGCGTCGACGTGGCGGTCGTGGGGGCCGGGATCGCCGGCATCAGCATCGCCTCGGAGATCGCTCGGACCGGCCGCTCGGTGGCGCTGCTCGAGGCGGGTGGGATCGCCGCGGGAGTGACCGGTGGCACGACGGCCAAGGTCTCGGTGCTGCACGGGACGGTCTACCACCACCTCGCCGAGAAGCTCGGCGAGCAGACCGCCGAGGCGTACGCCACGAGCCAGACCCTCGCCCTGGAGCACGTCGCGGACACCGTCGAGCGGCTCGGGATCGACTGCGACCTGGAGCGGCAGCCGGCCTACGCCTGGACCGAGGACGAAGGCGACGTCGACCTGCTCCGCAAGGAGGCGGAGGCCGCGCGGCGGGCCGGCCTGTCCGCGACGTTCACCCACGACACCGGGCTGCCCTTCCCGGTCGCGGGGTCCGTCCGCGTGGAGGACCAGCTCGCCTTCCACCCCCGGAAGTACCTCCGGGCGGTCGCGGCGGAGTACGTCGAGCAGGGTGGCCTGATCTTCGAGAACACCAGGGTCACCGAGCTCCACGAGGGTTCGCCGTGCGTGCTCACCACCGAGGGCGGTCAGACCGTCAGCGCCCTGGACGTCGTCGTGGCGACCCACTACCCCGTGTTCGACCGGTCCATGATGTTCAGCCGCCTCACGCCCCACCGCGAGTTCGCCGTGGCGGCCGTCGTACCGGAGTCTGCCGACCCTCGGGCGATGTACATCTCCACGAGCTCGGACACGCGCTCACTGCGGGGTGCGCCGTACGACGGAGGGCGGCTGCTCATCGCCACCGGCGCGCCGTTCACCCCCGGCGACCCGAAGGCGCCCCAACGTCTCGCCGACCTGAAGGCGTGGCTCGTCGACCGCTTCCCCGTCGACGATCTCCGCTTCGTCTGGGCGGCGCAGGACAACACCAGCGGCGACAAGGTCCCGTTCATCGGACCCCTGCATCCGGGTGCGAAGCACGCCTGGGTCGCGACGGGGTTCGCCGGCTGGGGCATGACCAACGGCGTGCTCGCGGGTCTGATGCTCCGCGACCTGGTCGACGGCCGCCCACCCGCCTGGGCACGGATCTACGACCCCCGCCGGATGCACCCCGCGCTCGAGGCGAGGACGATGGTGTCCTCGGGAGCGCGCTCGGTGGCCGGGCTGGCCGCGAACGCGAAGGCGCACCTGAGGGCCAAGGTCGGACGTGCGAAGGCTCCTGGCGACCTCGCCCCCGGCCAGGCCGGCATCGTGCGCCACGCCGACGGCGAGTGGGCGACCTACGTGGACGACGACGGCGCCGTGCACGCGGTCTCGCCGACCTGCACCCACCTGGGTTGCCTCGTATCCTTCAACGACGCCGAGAAGTCCTGGGAGTGCCCGTGTCACGGGTCGCGCTTCGGCCTCGACGGCGCCGTCCTGCAAGGCCCTGCCACTCGACCCCTGAAGAGGCGCTCAGATGACTGACTCCACGACGAGATCCGACGGTCCCGGGGGCTCCGGCCCCGGGACCGAGGACGAGCACGAGAAGCTCACCCGCAACCTGAACGAGCTCCTCCAGGAGCTGCGGGTCATGCAGACCGGCGTGCAGATCCTCACCGGCTTCCTGCTCACCGTCCCCTTCACCGACAAGTTCGGCGACCTGGACACGTTCCAGAAGACCGTCTACCTCGGCGTGCTCTGTGGTTCGGTGCTGGCGACCGGTCTCATCGTCGCTCCCGTCGCCTTCCACCGGACGCTGTTCCGGCAGGGCGAGCGTGAGTGGATCGTGGAGGCGGCCAACAACGCCGCGCGTCACGGGCTGATCGCCCTCGCGGCGACCACGGCCGGCGTGGTCTGGCTGGTCTTCGACGTCGTCGTCGGCGGCCCGATCTCGCACATCGCCGCTCTCACGGCGATAAGCGTCTTCGCGCTGCTCTGGGGCGTGCTACCGGCCCTTCGGCGCCGCCGCTACGGCGACTGATCCCTGGGAGCCGGTTCAGAACGCACAAGTGGGCGGGAACCACGGATCTGCACTCGGCAGAGTCGTCGTTCCCGCCCACTTCTTTGCGCGGGCGCTCCGGATGGGGCTCCGTCAGGCCAGCTCGGCCCTCAGGTCGGAGAGGATCCGGGACAGCAGGCGCGAGACCTGCATCTGCGTCACCCCGATGTCCTGAGCGATCTGCTCCTGGGTCCACCCGTAGAAGAACCGCAGCTCGATGATCCTGCGGTCACGCTCCTTGAGCTTGCGCACGGCAGGCCCGAGGAGAATGCGCGCCTCTGCGCGGCCGAGGTCGGCGTCCTCACCACCGAGCAGCTCCCCCAGGGAGCCGCTGCCGTCCTCGCCGACCGGAACGTCGAGAGAGGCCGGGGTGAAGCAGCCGTCCGCGGCGAGCGCCTCGATGACAGAGTCCACATCGATGTTGAGGAACTCCGCCACCTCACGAGGCTTCGGCGAACGGTGGAGCGTCTGCGAGAGCTCGTTCGAGGCACGGGAGATCTGTGCCTGCAGCTCCTGGATGCGACGGGGAGGACGAACCGTCCACCCGAAGTCGCGGAAGTAGCGCTTGACCTCACCGGTCACGGTGGGGACGGCATAGCTGAGAAAGTCCCGCTCATAGGCGGGATCGAACCCTTGGACTGCCTTGACGAGGCCGACGTAGGCGGCCTGCAACAGGTCGTCACGGGAGATACCGCGGTCGCGGTAACGGGAGGCGATGGCTCGCGCCACACCCATGTTGAGAACGACGATCTCGTCGCGCAGCCTCTTCTTCTCCACCTCGTCGGTGGTCTCCGCGATCTGGGCCAGAAGTCGGGCCGTGATCTGGCTGCGGTCGGCCTCGTTAACCGCTTCTGACGGAACGGGGGCCGTGGATCCTTCCAGTACTTGCTCGTGAAGCTCAGGCGAAGCGGTCATGCTTGCTACCTACTCTGGATTGATCTGTTCGTGGCACTTTTGCTTGACCACGTCATTGCACTAAAGCGCGTGGGACAACACTCGTCAAGAGTTGTCCTGTCGCATGAGCCCCATCCTGTCCCAGTTTGTCCTGACTCAAACATCAGTTTCTCGGTAGTCCGTTCGCACTAGGGAACCTTGGACGTCACCCACACGCATGACTAGTTCGTCAGTCGGTGACCGCGATCATCGCCGCCGCCGTCGCGCCCACCTCGGCGCTTCCCGCGACGCCGGGAAGTGGGAGCGGGAGATCGAGAGGAGCGCTCAGGCGTACGACGACGCGCTCCCCATCGGTCTCCACGGAATGGCTGAGCCCTGGGTACCGCGCTCCCGCGCCCACCGACACGAGATGCGCCTCGGCAAGGAGGCGAGCCGTCTCCGGGTCCACGGCAGCCCTCTCGTCCAGCCCGGTGGTGTACACCTGCTCGCCCTCGAGCCCGTCGGCCGCGGCCAGCGCCGCCCCGTCGGCGAGGGAGCTCAGCGCCTGCCGTCGCAGGTACGCGGCCGAGGCGTCGACCACCACCACGACCATCATCGCGACGACGAGGACGAACCCGATGATCAGCAGGGTGGTCTGCCCGCGCTCTTCGTGTCCCCGGCGCACTCGTCGGGCTGCGACCGGCATCACGGCCGGTCCTCTCGGAAGGTGCCGTACGGGATCGTGTGCTCCGCCTCCACCCGGATGCTCGGTCGCTGACCGCCCAGGACGTCAGGCAACAGCGGCAGAGGCACGGGGTAGGCGACCGAGACCGTGACGACCGAGCCCGGCGCAAGGCAGTTGCCAGGATCCGGGACACACACGACGTCCAGGGACCGGCGCTCCGTCTCGAGGTGCTGGTCACCGAGCGCGAGACCCGCGGCCGCCTCGGCGGCGTTCCTCGCCACTGCCTCGCTCGGGGCCTCGGTGAACGCACGCCCCGCCGCACGAGCAGCGGTGCTGACGCCGAACGCCGCCCGCTGCACCTCGAACACCGCCAGCACGATGTAGAGGAGCGGCACCATCAGCAGGATCGCCAGCCAGGTGAACTCGACGACCGCGCTCCCCCTCTGCTCACGAAGCCTCACGGCACTGTCTCCTCGATGGCGTGCCCGGAGACCGCAAGCCTCACGGCAGGCCCCCAGAGGCCCAGGGGAGGTACCTCCGCCCGGACGTCGACCCGGACGACGGGGATCCCGTCGAGGACCGTCTCCGACGCGGTCACATCTCTCGCGAACCGCTCCGCGACCGCGCCGGCGATCTGGCTCCTGGTGCGAGCGACCCCGGCCTCGAGCGGACGGTCGACCGTCGCCGCGTAGCGAGCACCCTCCGACGCGGCGGAGGTCAAGGTGTTGCGGACGTGGAGGACCAGCGCGACCTGGATGATCCCGAGGAACAGCGGCACGAGCACGACGAGGACGAGCACGAAGTCGACCACGGCCGAGCCGCCCTCAGACCGGGGCCGAAGCCGCCGCACCGTCAGCTCGAGACCGACCGCAGCGCATCGGTGAGCATCTGGCTGAGCGCGTCGCCCGCCACCGCCCACAACGCGGTCACGAGCCCCGCAGTCATCACCGTGATCAGGACCCAGCCGGGCACGTCTCCGCGCTCGTCGCGGCGCGGACCCGCATCGGCCAACGCCGCCATCGCCCGGTGCCGGAGAAGTCGCACCATCATGTCTTCCTGCCTCTCGATCAGACGGCCTCACGGCGTGACGAGCCGTAGGCCCACAACCCCTGGCCAGAACGCGAAGAGCACGGTGACCGGCAGGACCAGGAAGACCACCGGGACCATCATCACGACCTCTTTGCGAGCCCCCGTCTCGATCAACGCCCGACGACCGGCCTCACGCACGTCGGCCGCCTGCGCATGCATCACATCTGTCAACGGCGTTCCCCGCTCCAGGGCTACGGCCACCGCCTCGGCGAATCTCGCGACCACCGGCAGCCCGGTCCGTGCCGCAAGGTCGTCGAGCGCGCGCGAGACGGGAGTCCCGGTGCGGATCTGGGCCAAGACGCCGGCCAGCTCGGCCGAGAGCTCCCCACGCGCGCGGGTCACGATCCGGTCGAGCGCCGCGACCGGTCCCTCCCCCGCGGCCACCGCGAGGGCGAGGAGCTCGGCCACGGTCGGGAACTCCGCGAGCATGCGGCGCTCCCGAGCCTTGACCTGGGCGGTGAGGCGGTTCTCCCGCCACAACGCGCCGAGCACGAAGGCGATCCCGCACAGCACGAGCAATGGCAAGGCCCGGTTGGGGCTGCGCAGCGCCACGAGGACCGAGACGGCGGCCGTCACCGAGAAGGACACGAGTCCCCAGACCACCTGCTCCACCCGGAAGTCGTGGACGGACATGGGCAGGTTCGCCCGCTCGAGACGCCGCCGCACCGATGTCGTGCCGCCGAGCACCCGGTCCAAGCCTTGCGCAAGCGACTGCAGCGCCGGCCCGAAGACCGCGACGAACGCCGAGTCCGTCCGCTGCGTGGCCACTCTGGAGCTACCCCGGGCCGCGGGAAGGTCCCGCACGTACGGCAGGACGCGGATCTCGAGTCTCGGCCTCCGCAGCGCCAGCGCACGGTCGACGACCAGCAGGAGGCCCATCCCTGCAGCGGCGCCGAGGACCGCACCCCACCAGACCAGACTCACGACAGGATCCGCCCTTCCTCGGGCAGCCGGCCGATCCGCACCATCGCCCGATAGGCCACGAGACAGCACGCACCACCCACGACCAGCACCACGACGCCGGCCGTCGAGGCGTAGCGCGAGATGACATCGCGTTGGAACGACAGCATGAGCAGCACCATCCACGGGGCGGCCACGGCAAGCCTGGCCCCGTTGACGGCCCACGCCTGGCGCGACTCGAGCTCGGAGCGGGTGCGCGCGTCCTCGCGAAGGAAGCCGGAGAGGTTGCGCAGCAGCCGACCCAGGTCCCCGCCGCCGACCTCGCGGGCGATGCGCAGCCCTTCGACGACGCGGTCGCCGACGGGATCGGCCAGCTGCTCCTTCAACCGGTCGAGGGAGTCGCCGAAGCGACCGGTCACCTGGTAGTCCACCGCGAACCCGGCGAAGGCGGGACGCAACGGCTCCGGCCCTCGCACCGCCAGCTGGGCCAGGGCCTCCGGCAGCGACATGCCTGCTCGGACGGCGGAGGCGAGGTTGTCGACCGCCTCCGGCCAGACCTCAGCGAGCTCGCGCTGCCTGCGGCGAGCCCGCCCCCTGAGCACCGCGACCGGGAGGTAGCCGGCGAGCAGAGCGAAGGCCGAGGCGACCGGCCAGGTCCGCGAGATCACCTGCACCACCAGGCCCGCGCCCACCGCCGACCCCAGACACAGGACCACCACTCTGCCGCTCGAGGTGTTCGCGAGACCCGCCCTTCTCAGCAGCCGCTCGAGCCTCGACGGGCGGGCAGCCGGGCGCGGAGCACGTGGCGCGACGAGAGACCAGTAGACGAGGAGCAGGCCGACCCCCAGGCCGAGGCCGAGGACGACGCCCACGTCAGCGGACCCCGTTCAGGATGCCGTGGACGTCGACGCCGATTCGTTCGAAGCGCTCCAGCCGCGGAGGCATGCCGGTCGCACGGACCAGCCGGTCACCGTCCCGGTTGAACACCGCCTCCGTCTCGATCGTGTCGTTCTCAGCCCGCCCCGGAACCGCGACGATCTCGTTCACCCGGCGTACGCCGTGAGGGTCGATGCCGAGATGGACCACCAGGTCGACCGACGACGCGACCGTGGGCACCACGAACCGCGCACCGATGTTCTCCCCTGCCAGGAGCGGCAGCGTGCACATCTTCACCAGGGCCTCGCGGGCGCTGTTGGCGTGCAACGACGCCATGCCCGGTAACCCCGCGTTGAGGGCGAGCAGGAGGTCGAGGCACTCCTCCGCCCTGACCTCACCGACGATGATTCGCGACGGACGCATCCGCAGGCTCTCCTTGACGAGGTCCCGCAGCCGCACCTCACCGGTTCCCTCCAGCCCGGCCTGCCGGGTCTGGAGCGCAACCCAGTCCGGGTGGTTGAAGCGCAGCTCGAAGACCTCCTCCGCGGAGACGACCCGGTCCTCGCCCGGGATGCTCGCGGCCAGGCAGTTCAAGAAGGTCGTCTTGCCTGCCTGGGTGCCTCCGGCGACGACGATGTTGAGGCCGGCCCGCACCGAGGCGTCGAGGAAACGAGCCGCCTGGTCCGAGAGGCTGCCGAGCCCGACGAGGTCGTGGAGGCGAGCCGCTCTCACCACGAACTTGCGGATGTTCACGGCGCTGAAGCCGCGGGAGATGCCCTCGAGCACCACGTGGAGCCGGTGCCCGTCGGGGAGCATCGCGTCGACGAACGGCTGGGAGAGGTCCACCCGTCGGCCGCTGGACTTCAACATGCGCTCGACGAGCTCGTCGACCTGCGCCCGGCCCAGGATCGTGCTCGTCAGCTCGTGGCGGCCGGCACGGGCGACGAAGACCCGGCTCGGGTCGTTCACCCAGATCTCCTCGACCTCCGGATCGTCGAGATAGCGCTGGAGGGGACCGAAGCCCGCCACCCGTGCCACAAGCTCTTCGATCACCTGCTCCTGGTCGCCGACCGGAGCGACCGCCCCCGTCAGGCTCCGCTGGTCGTGCTCGCCCACGAGTCGGGCGGCGATGCTGCGCACGAGGGCCACATCGCGTTGCGGGTCGATCCCGTCCCGCCGGACGACCTCGCGCAGCGCGGCGTCGAGGTGCTCGACGATGTCGCCATAGGTATCGGCAAGGGTCATGCTCATGGTCCGCCCAACAGTCACCCGAGATTTGTCGAGTCGGAGTTTGACCGACGCGAGGCGGTACGACCAGCCCCCATTTCACCGCTCTGTGGACAACTGGTGCAGTTGGGACCACAGGAACCCAAAGAGTTTGATGTGAAGCGAGGAACCCTCGAGCCGTGGCGGTCGAGCGTCAGGGCCCGGCTGCGAACTGGACCCCGTCGTACTCACCGCGCCCGCGCTTCCAGACGACGACGACGTCACCATCCGCGCTGCCGTCCACCGACGGCGTCCCGCCGGTGACGCTGACCACCTTGGGTTCGCGAAACACGCCCGCCCTCGTCACCTTGGCGGAGAAGATCGACGAGACACGGTTGTCGACGCCGGGCGCTAACCAGACGAGTACGCCGTTGCCGTCGTCGTCGAGCTCGATGTCCGACATCGCGCCTTTCCCGACCCTGACCCGGTCCCTGAACACCCCGTTCCGGGTCACCTGCCGGGCGAACAGCGCTTCGGAGCCGAGGTGCCAGGCGACGACGACATCGCCCTCGAGATCACTGGCCAGGTCGGAGCTGCGCACGTCGTGCGCGGGAGGAGAGACGGCACGGACCGCACCGAGCTCGCCGGTTGCGTTCACCCGTCGCGACATGAGCGTCTTCCGCAAGCTCTCCTGGGACCAGCTCTCCCACGTCACGAGGCCCCGGCCGTCGCGACCGACGGCCACCCGGGCGGCGAAGTTGCGGTCGTTGGGGTTCGCTGCAACGTAGACGGTCTCCAGGGAGCCCAGCTTCCCCGTCGAGCTCACGGTCCGCGAATACACGTGGTACTCGTCGACCCACACCAGGAGCGCGTTCCCGGAACGATCCAGGGCAACGGTCGCCGGGTCCGGGTTCACGGCTCCCTGCGACAGCTCCTCGACCGGCCCCAGGGCGCCGCCCCGACCGAGCCGCCGGACCATCGTGTGCCAGGAGTTGTCCTCGTGGATCTCGTTCCAGGTCACCAGGGCATCGCCGTCGGGATCGACCGCGACGTTGGCGAAGAACGCCTTGATACCCGCCGGCGAGACCGCCTGCACCGACCCCACCTTCCCGAAACGACCCACCCGACGTGCGTAGATGCGCGGCGTTCCCGCCGGACGGCCCGCCCAGATCACGACGGCGTCGCCGTCGTCGTCGACAGCGACGCCAGGCCGGTCGGCGGTGTGCCGACGAGGCGAGAGCAGCATCGGGTCCCCGAGCCGACCGGAGCGGGAGCGGGTCCTCGCCTGGATGCGAGAGCTGTGCGGGTAGTACGGCGCGACCCTGGTCCACACCATGAATGCGTCACCCTGCCGGTCGACGGCCACACTCGGGGTCATCACATTCCACCCGTCGGGTGAGACGTACCGGGGCTTCGTATAGGCCGCGACTGCCGGCACGGCGGCCGCGAGAAGGGCCAGCGAGGTGAGTACAGCCAGGAACGGCGCGCGCCGTCCTCTGAGATGGAAGTTCATGACGGGCTCCCGAGACGGCTGGCGGATGCGTGATCGTAGTGCAGTGGGCCGGTGGAGAGAGAGGCCGAAGATACGGCTGAGAACGAGATCTCATGAATAGGTATGACCCGTCGCCCGCATGGGTACAAGGGGCTCGTTGCCTTCGTTGATCAGTCCCGCCGTCTCTCGGGAGCGGCGGGACTGTCATCTTCCAGAGGCAGGCAAGCCCCCACTCGCGCGTCAGGACTGGTGGAGAAGGTCCCCGAAGACGTCGCCCATCGACCGGGTCCGGTCGAGCACCTCGTCCAGCTGCAGATGGCGCAGCGTGCCGTCCTCCGCGGCACCCTGCTCGACCTCTTCCCAGGTGCGGGGCGCTGCGACGTACGGCGCCTCGGTCCCGCGCAGTGAGTATGGGCTGATCGTGGTCTTGGTCCGGGTGTTCTGGCTCCAGTCGAGGAAGACCTTCCCGCCGCGCATGGCCTTGGTCATCTGCCACAGCACCAGGTCCGGGTGCGCCTTGGTCAGCTCCTGTGCGACCTTCTTCGCGAGGTCTCGGACCTCGTCGGCGTTGAGCCGGCCCGGCAGTGCGGCGTACAGGTGCAGCCCCTTGCTGCCACTGGTCACCGGCGCGGTCGGGAGGTCCAGCTTCGCGAGCCGGTCCCGGACGAGAAGCGCTACCTGCGCGCACTCATGGAGGCCTGCCGGTGCGCCAGGGTCGAGGTCGATGACGAGCCGGTCGGGGTTCTTCGGCTGGTTGTTGCGGCCGAGTCTCCACTGGTGGACATGGAGCTCGAGCGAGGCGAGGTTCGCCAGGTAGGTGAGGCCGGCCAGGTCGTCGACGATCGGGTAGTCGATCGAGTCGCCACCGCCGCGCGATCCGGTCGAGGACAGCGTGACGGAGCGCAACCAGCTCGGCGCCCCGACCGGGAGGTTCTTCTCGAAGAAGCTCTGCGCCCCGTCCCGTTGGGCCAGCGGATCCGGGTGAGCGCTCGGTCGGCGAGGTGAGGAAGCAGCACCGGGGCGATCTGCGCGTAGTAGTGCAGCACTTCGCCCTTGGTCGTCCCCGTCGCGGGGTAGAGCACCTTGTCGAGGTTGCTCAGCTTCAGCCGTCGCCCCTCGACCTCGACGGTCACCTGCTCCTCGGTCTTCGCCACATTCACTCCCGCAGATCCGACGGCGCCAGGTCGTAGCGCACCCCTTGGTAGCTCGGTTGACGCAGCCGTCCCCCTGGGGTCAGACCGAGTGTGGCCACCTCGACCACGACATCGGGCCGGACCCAGCTGGTGCCCAGGGCGTCCTCCCGGGGAACCTCGTCGCAGAAGGGTGACGAGTCGGCGCGGAGAGGCGCGAGGAGCTCGAGAAGCTTGGGGCCCACCTTGCCGGCGATGCCGCTGCCCACCCGCCCGCGGTAGCTCAGTCCCTTCGGCGTCGGCTCTCCCACGAGCAGCGCGCCGAGCCGCGTGTCGCTGCCGGTCTCGCGGCGCCAGCCACCGACGACGTACGAGTCTGTGAGGCGGTTCGGGAACTTCAGCCAGTCCTTGCTGCGCCGGTCCAACTGGTACGTCGAGGACCGCTTCTTGCTCACGATCCCCTCGAGGCCTTGCTGCTCGGTGGCGGTGAGCAGCATCTGCCCGTCGTCGTACGTCGGAGGCACCTGCCAGTGATGGCTGCCGATTCCCAGCCTCTCGAGCTCGGCCCGTCGTACCGACAAGGGCTCACGGGTCAGGTCGCGCCCGTCGAGGCGCAGGAGGTCGAACACGATGAGCGTCACGGGGTTCTTGACGGCCAGCGCCCTGGCCCGCGCCGCGCCCGTCACGTGCATCCGGTCGGCGAGCGCGCCGAACGTCGGGATGCCCTCCGCCATCGCGACCACCTCTCCGTCGAGGAGGACGTCGTGGGTCGCGAGGACCCCGACGTCCTGGAGCTCCGGGAAGCTCACGGTGACGTCGTTCTCGTTGCGTGACCACAGCCGCAGCCGCCCGTCGGTGACCTCTGCGAGCACGCGCATGCCGTCCCACTTGACCTCGTGAATCCACCCGGGGTCCGTGGGTACCGAGGTGCCTCGACTAGCCAGCATCGGTCGCATGGGTCCATCCTGACCTACGAGGGTCAGGAGAAGCGCCGTGTCGCGGTGCTGAGGAGAGGGGAGCCTGCCTGTGCGTGCCATCTGGAAGGGCGCAGTCTCGTTCGGTCTGGTCAGTGTGCCGGTCAAGCTCTACTCGGCAACCGAGAGCCACGACATCTCGTTCCGCCAGGTCCACGCGAAGGACGGCGGGCGGATCAAGTACAAGCGGGTCTGCAGCATCGACGGCGAGGAGGTCGAGTACGCCGACATCGCGAAGGGCTACGAGACCGACGACGGCCAGATGGTGGTCCTCGACGACGGCGACCTCGCCGAGCTTCCCTCGAGCAGCAGCCGTGAGATCTCGGTCGAGAAGTTCGTGCCGAGCGAGCAGATCGACCCGATGATGCTCGACAAGTCCTACTACCTCGAGCCCGACAAGGCAGCGGCCAAGCCCTATGCGCTGCTGCGCGAGGCGATCCGCGAGGCCGACCGGATGGCCGTCGTCACGGTGGCGCTGCGCAACCGCACCAGCACCGCGGTCCTCCGCGTGCGCGACGAGGTGCTGGTGCTCCAGACGATGATGTGGCCCGACGAGATCCGCAAGCCCGACTTCGCCACGCTCGGCGCGACCGAGGACCAGGCGAAGCCCCAGGAGCTCAAGATGGCGCGGATGCTCGTCGAGACGCTCGCGGGCGACTACGACCCGAGCGAGTACGAGGACGACTACGCCTCCGCGGTCGAGGCGGTCGTCCGGGCCAAGCTCGAGGGCGGCGAGGTCAAGGAGCTCCCGAAGGAGGAGCCCAAGAAGGGCGAGGTCGTGGACCTCCTCGCGGCCCTCCAGCGCAGCGTCGACGCGGCCAAGTCGTCTCGGGGCGAGGCACCCGCCGCGGAGAGCGAGGCCGGGACCGGCGAGGCGGAAGCCGAGAAGGCTGCCGAGGAGAAGCCGGCGGCGAAGAAGCGGGCGTCGTCGAAGACGGCTGCCTCGAGCAAGACCACGAAGAAGGCGCCTGCGAAGAAGGCCGCCAAGAAGACCACCGCGAAGAAGGCGGCGGCCAAGAAGGCGAGCTGATCGCGGGCGTTGCCTGCCGTAGGCGTCCACATGGACGGGAACTGCGCTCGGCCCGCCCGGTGGCCTGCAGTTCCAATCCACGTGGACGCGAACGACACAGACCCCGCGCGAGCAGCCTCAGCCGGTGGCGCGCTCCTCGTCCGACCGGACGTGGCGGGCGGCGGCCGGTGAGTCGGGGAAGCGATTGGCGGCCGCGTGGCTGAGCGCGTCGGAGAGCCGTGGCGCGACGAGGTTGAGCACCTCCGCGACCGAGCCGGCCAGCGTGTTCACGGTGATCGGACGCTCCTCCAGCGCCCTGACCACCTTCGCGGCTGCGCGCTCGGGGCTCATCGCCGGGGAGCGGCGGTAGACGTCGGTGGGTCCGATCATGTCGGTGCGCACGAGCGACAGCCGGATGTTCGTGAAGGTCACGCCGTCGCGGTACGTCTCCCGGCCCGCGATGCGGCTGAAGACGTCCAGCGCGGACTTCGAGGCGATGTAGGCGGCGAACTTGGGGGCCTTCACCTGCACGCCCCAGGTCAGGATGTTCACGACGTGCCCGTCGCCCCGCTCCACCATCTGGGGCAGCAGCGCGAGGATGAGCCGCACGGGCGCGACGTAGTTGATCGCGACCGTGCGCTCGACGTCGTGCAGCCGGTCGTAGGAGAGCGACAGCGACCGGCGGATCGAGCGGCCGGCGTTGTTCACGAGCATGTCGACGCCCTCGTGCTCGCGCAGGACCGTTTCGATCATCCGGTCCACGGCCGGCCCGTCGGTGAGGTCGCAGGAGTAGGCGAACGCCGTACCTCCCGCCGCCTCGATCTCCGTGGTCACACGCCGCAGCTCGTCGTCGCGCCGGGCCACGAGCAGCACCCGGGCGCCACGGGCGGCGACCGCCCGAGCCGTGGCCTCGCCGATACCCGAGGACGCGCCCGTGACCATGACGGTCCGGCCGGCCAGTGGGCTCTCCAGCTCGACACCCGGCAGCCTGCCCACGACGCGACGGGCCAGCGCCTTCGGCGTGGTGAACAGCAGGCCGCTCATGCGAGGACCGGACGCTTGTCCGCCCACGGACGCGCCTTCTCCAGCTGGGCAGAGACGCTCAGGATCGTGAGCTCGTCGTCGGGCCGTCCGACCAGCTGTACGCCGATGGGCAGGCCGTCGCTCCCGAAGCCGGCGGGCACGGATGCCGCGGGGTTGCCCGTCACGTTCCACAGCGCGGTGTAGGCGATCATCGGCATCGACCTCAACGCGGCTCCGACCGTGCCGACCCCGTCGAGCACACCGACCTGCGGCGGTCGCGGCGCGATCACCGGGGTGAGCAGGAGGTCGTGGCTCTCGAAGATCCGGTTCGCCTTCGCCGCCACCTTCTCCCCTTGACGCATCGCCCACTCGACGACCGCCGGTCGCACCCACGCGCCGAGGCGGACTGTCTCGCGGGTGCGCCGCTCGAGGAGCTCCGGGTGGTCCATCTGCTCGGCCTCGGACCTCACCCCGCCGAAGAACTGGGGGACGAAGGCTGCGGTGGGGTCGGGGTAGCCGGGGTCGACCTCCTCGACGTGGTGGCCGAGCGACGACAGGAGCTCCGCGGTCTCGACGACCGCCCGGACGTTCTCGGGGTCGGGGCGGACCCCCAACGTCACCGGCTTGGCCGACCAGGCGATGCGCAGCGGCTCGAACGGGGCGGTCACGGCCTCCACGAACGGCGACCGGGGTTCACCGGCGTCGAACCGGTCGCCCGGCATCGCGCCGCGGATGACGTCGTAGACGATCGCAGTGTCCATGACCGAACGCGTGAGCGGACCCGTCGTACCCAGCGCCCACCACAGATGCGTCATGGGCGAGGAGGTGACCCGACCGCGTTGCGGCTTGAGGCCGAAGAGCCCGCAGCAGGCGGCCGGGATGCGGATGGAACCACCACCGTCCCCGCCGATGCCCATCGCGACGAGGCCCGCCGCGACCGCCACCGCAGTTCCTCCGCTCGACCCGCCCGGAGTACGCGTCGGGTCCCAGGGGTTGTGGGTGAGGCCGTGGGCGACGGACTCGGTGAAGGGCCACTGGCCGAACTCCGGCATGGCCGTCTTTCCCACCACGACGGCACCGGCCCCTCGCAGGCGGCGGACCACCTCCCCGTCGAAGGCGACGGGCGTGCGGTTGGCCCGGCCCCCGAACGTCGTGACCTCGCCCTGGACGTGGACCTCCTCCTTGATGGCGACCGGCACCCCGTGGAGGGGCCCGAGGGCCTCTCCACCGGCCTGGGCCGCGTCACGTTCGGCGGCCTCGGCGAGCGCCTGCTCTCGCATCACGTTCGTGAAGGCGTTGAGTCGTTGGTTCAGCGCCTCGATCCGGTCGAGGCACGCGGCAGTCAGCTCCCTCGAGGACAGCTGACCGTCAGCCACAAGGGCGGCTTGGCCGGCCACGCCGGCGAAGAACGTCTCGTCGTCCATGGGTGGACCGTAGTGCATCCCTCCTCGGCCCCCCGCCAGCGTCCAGGCACGACTGCACCACGTGCGACAGCCTCGGCGGCCACCGGCTTGCGCATGAGGCGGCAGTCGCCGGGTACGGCCCCTGGCAGCGGCTGTGAGCCACAACACACAGCAAGCTTCGTCCAACAAGGAGGAAGGCATGTCAGCAGGCGTTGAGACCGGGCGGATAACAACCGACATCCCGGCGAGACTGGACCGGCTCCCCTGGGCCAGATGGCACTGGTTGGTGGTCATCGGGCTCGGGACGGTGTGGATCCTCGACGGGCTGGAGGTGACCATCGTCGGCTCGATGTCCGAGGCGCTGGCCGACCCCAAGACGGGTCTGGGCCTGAGCAGCTTCGACGTCGGGCTCGCCGGAGCCGTCTACGTCGCCGGAGCCTGTCTCGGGGCGCTGTTCTTCGGGCAGCTGACCGACCGCTTCGGCCGCAAGAAGCTCTTCTTGCTGACCCTGGCCGTCTACACAGCGGCCACGGTGCTGACGGCGTTCTCGATGAACCCGATGTGGTACTTCGTCGCCCGCTTCTTCACCGGCGCCGGCATCGGCGGTGAGTACGCCGCCATCAACTCCGCGATCGACGAGCTGATCCCCGCGAAGTACCGCGGCCGCGTCGACGTCGCGATCAACGGCTCGTTCTGGGTCGGCGCCGCGGGCGGTGCGCTGCTGACCATCCCGCTCCTCGACCCCACCAAGATCAACCCCGAGTGGGGCTGGCGCCTCGCCTTCGGTCTCGGCGCGATCCTCGCGGTCGGCATCCTTCTCGTGCGCAAGAACGTCCCCGAGTCGCCGCGCTGGCTGTTCATCCACGGCCGCGAGGACGAGGGCGAGCAGATCGTCCGCGACATCGAGAGCACCGTGGAGCGCGAGACGGGACGTGAGCTCTCCAGCACGCGCAACACGATCACGATCCGCCAGCGCAAGTCGATCGGCATCGGCCTGATCGCGAGGACCGTGTTCACGATGTACCCGAAGCGGACGATCCTCTGCTTCAGCCTCTTCATCGGCCAGGCGTTCCTCTACAACGCCTTCTTCTTCACCTACGGCGACACGCTCACCACGTTCATGGGCGTGAGCCAGACCGGTTGGTACATCGCGGTGTTCGCCGTCAGCAACTTCGCCGGCGCGCTGTTCCTGAGCCCCCTGTTCGACACCCTAGGCCGAGTCCGGATGATCGCCGGCACCTACATCCTCTCGGGTGTCCTGCTGGCCGGGACCGGCATCTTCCTCGGCTCCTTCAGCGCCGTGACGCTGACCCTGATGGGCGCGATCATCTTCTTCTTCGCCTCCGCCGGAGCGAGCGCGGCCTACCTCACCGCGAGCGAGGTCTTCCCGATGGAGACCCGCGCCCTGTGCATCGCGTTCTTCTACGCCATCGGCACGGCCGCCGGCGGCATCGCCGGCCCGCTGCTGTTCGGCAAGCTGATCGAGGACGCGACCACGGGCGGCAAGGACATCACGGCGATCGCCCTCGGCTACTTCATCGGCGCGGCGCTCATGGTGGCCGGAGGAGTCGTCGAGGCCGTGCTCGGCGTCAAGGCGGAGGGCCGCTCCCTCGAGAGCATCGCCCAGCCGCTGACCGCCGAGGACGACAAGCAAGACGCGGCCGGCGACCTGTCCCCCGCCACCGCCTGACCGACATCTCTCCCTGGACCGAGGAGGAAGACCATGCCCATGCCCGCGCCCAAGCCCTCGACCGAGGGCAGGCGAGACCGACAGGTGTTCCACGAGATGGGCCAGATCGTGCGCGCCCTCGAGAGCGAGGGGCCGCAGACGCCCGACGACCTCGAACGCCTCACCGGCGCCCGCTTCTGGGAGGGCGACCGGTTCCAGTCGGCGCTGGCGTTCTCGCTGGCGGACGGCCTGGTGGTCACGACCCACGACGGGCGCGTGGCGGCGACCTGACCCAGGTCACGCCGCCCGGCCTCGACGGGGTGCCCGCTTCATGGTGGGCGCCCCGTCGTCGTCTGCCGTGGCCGTCGTACGGCCGGACGCGGTCAGTCGCGCACGCCGCACCGCCGGAGCGTGAGTACGACGAGGGCCCGGGCGACCTGGGCCACCTCGTCGATCATCACGTGCTCGTGCGGCCCGTGGGCGACCCGGATGTCCCCGGGGCCGTAGTGGAGCGTCGGGATCCCGCCGATGCCGGCGTAGAGCCGCAGGTCACTGCCGTACACCTCGGCGCCGAGCTTCGGCGGCGGACCGCCCGTGTCACGCACCGAGCCGATGACCTCCTCGACCAAGGGGTGGTCGGAGTCGGTGCGACCGCTGGCGAACTGGCCGCCCGGCCACGTGACGACCGGCCGGTTCTCCCGCAGCCAGGGGTCCTTGGCGCTGACCTCGGCGACGACGTCCTCGAGGGCGAAACGTGCCTGGCGTGGGTCCTCGTCGAGCTGGACGCCGAGCCGCCCCTCGGCGGTGAGCTTGTCGGGCACGTTGCTCGCCCAGTCCCCCGCGTTCACGACACCGACCGAGAGGGCGTAGGGCAGGTCGCTCTCGAACAGCGGGTCCGGGTTCTTGTTGCGCTCCTGCTCGAGGCTGCGCAGGGCCTCGTAGATCGGCAGGAAGGCCTCGAAGGCGCTGATGCCCTCACGCCGCATGCTGCCGTGAGCCGACCGGCCACCCACCTCGATCCGGAAGGTCAGGGCGCCGGCGGTCGCCGTCACGATGCGCGCGCCCGTGGGCTCGGTGATCACCGCCGCATCGCCCCGGTGGCCCCGACGCAACGTGGCGAACGCGCCGAGCCCGCCGTCCTCCTCCCCGATGACGGAGTGGACAGCCAGGGGTCGCTCGAGTCGGACGCCGGCGGCCCGGAGCGTGCGGACGACCGCGAGGTTGGCCGCGACACCTGCCTTCATGTCGCAGGCGCCTCGACCGTGCAGCGCGCCGTCGCGGATCTCGGCCGAGAACGGGTCCGCGCCCTGCCACGTCTCGGGATCTCCCGGCGGCACGACGTCGAGGTGGCCCTGGAGCACGAGGCCCGGCACGCCCTCCCCCGCCGTCACACCCACGACTCCGACGGCTCGGTCGCGGTGGGCCTCGGTGCCCGGGAACCACGGGTCCACCTGCAGCTCGGCGAGGTCGATGTCCCAGCGGTCGACTACGGCGGCCTGGCTGCGGAGGATCTCGGCACACAGGTCCTGCACCTCGACCTCCGCCTCGCTGCCCGCCACGCTGGGCAGACGGACGAGCTCGGCGAGGTCCTCGACGAGCGCATCCTCGTCGAAGTGGTCCAGGACGAAGGACTCCATGTCGGTACAGCCGTGAGAAGTCATGCTTGCGAGTGTCTAGGGTTGGGGCAAAGGAGGCAAACAGATGAGTAGGCACATGGCTGAGGTAGAACCGACGGCCCCGGTCCTGGGCATAGACATCGGCGGCACGGGCGTCAAGGGAGCACCGGTCGACCTGTCGACGGGTGAGTTCGTCGGCGAACGCCTGAAGATCAAGACCCCCAAGCCCGCGACCCCGGAAGCCGTGGCCGACGTCGTCGGAGAGATCGCCGACCACTTCTCCGGGTCGACTCGGGAACGGCCCGATCGGCATCGCGATCCCCGCGGTCTGCCAGCGTGGCGTCGCCCGGTCGGCGGCCAACATCGACCCCTCCTGGGTGGACACCGACGTCGACGCGCTGTTCACCGAGCGCCTGGGCCACCCGGTGCACGTGGTCAACGACGCGGACGCCGCCGGCGTCGCGGAGGTGCAGTACGGCGCTGCCCGCGACGTGCCGGGCGTGGTCATCCTCACCACCCTCGGCACCGGCATCGGGTCGGCGTTCCTGCTCGACGGCAAGCTCATGCCCAACAGCGAGCTCGGCCACCTCGAGATCGACGGGTACGACGCCGAGCGGCGCGCGGCACAGTCGGCCAAGGAGCGGGAGAACCTCTCCTACGCACAGTGGGCCAAGCGCCTGCAGCGCTACTACAGCCACGTCGAGAACCTCTTCTGGCCGGACCTGTTCGTCGTCGGCGGCGGCATCAGCAAGAGCTCGGACAAGTTCCTCCCGCTGCTCGACCTGCGCACACCGATCGTCCCGGCCAAGCTGCGCAACTCCGCGGGCATCGTCGGCGCCGCCTGGCTCGCGCAGGAGTTCGGCGAGTGACGCACCGCCCCCGTCCCTGCGGACGGGGGCGTCCAGGACGTCAGTGGGTCGCGAGCAGGGAGCGCACGACCCGCAGCCCCACGGAGAGCCTCGCCAGGTCGGCGTGCTCGTCGGTGCAGATCTCCTCGAGCGTCGAGACGGCCCGCCTCAGGACGGCGTCCTCCTGCGACTCCCACTCGGCCACACGGGCGGACGCAGACTCCTCCGGTGAGGTCTCCGCGAGCACCTGTGCCGTCAGCTGCGCGTGCACCGAGTGCAGCTCGTCCCTCAGCGCGGCCCGGGCCATCGTCTGCCAACGGTCCTTGCGCGGGAGGGCGAGGACCCGGGTCGCCATGGCCGGTAGGCCGAGGCGCTCGCCGAGCGTGAAGTGCAGCCGCGTCACGTCGACCGGGTCGAGGTCGTCACGCTGCGCCGTCTCCACCACGCCGAGCACGCCGTACGCCGGAGGCAGGACCGCGATGCGGCGCGCGAGGTCCTCGGGAACCGATGCCTCGACGAGCATCCGCCGCCGCCGTTCGTACGCGTCGAGCTCACGGCCCGTGAGGAGCTCGGGCAGCTGTGCCATCACCCGCTGCACGACGACCTCGAAGAAGTCGACCTCCGCCTCGGAGTCGATGGGCGGGCGCCGGTTGTTGAGCAGCCAGCGCGACCCCCGCTCGACCAGGGTCCGCACCTCGAGGCGCATCCGGGTCTGGACCCCGGCGTCGATCTTGTTGTCGTAGGAGGCGATCTCGTCGAGCAGGCTGCGCGACCCGAAGATCTCCCGCGCCACGAAGTTCGCGCGGGTGACCGCCGCGGAGGTGGCGCCGGTCTCGCCGGAGAGCCGGTGGAAGTAGGTGATGCCGGCGCCGTTCACGAGGTCGTTGACGAGCTGGGTCACGATGATCTCGCGGCGGAGGGGGTGCTCGTTCATCTGCTGGCGGTAGCTCTGGTGCATCTTGCTCGGGAAGTAGCCGAACAGGTCGCTGCGCAGGAACGGGTCGTCGGGGAGGTCGGTCCCGATCAGCTCGTCGGAAAGCACGATCTTGGTGTAGGCGAGCAGCACCGAGAGCTCAGGGGCGGTGAGGCCCTGGCCGTGGTCGAGCCGGTCTACGACCTGCTTCCGCGACGGGAGGAACTCCAGCTCGCGGTTGAGCAGGCCCTGGCGCTCGAGCCTGCGCATCCAGTCCTCGTGGACGTGGAGCAGACCCGGCGCGTTGGCCTCCGCGTTGGCGAGGGCGAGGTTCTGGTCGTAGTTGTCCTCGAGCACGAGCTCGGACACCTCGTCGGTCATCGAGCCGAGCAGCTCGTTGCGCTGCTTGCCGGTCAGGTCTCCCTGGGCCACCACCCGGTCGAGGAGGATCTTGATGTTCACCTCGTGGTCGGAGGTGTCCACGCCGGCCGAGTTGTCGATGAAGTCGGTGTTGATCCGGCCGCCGTTGCGGGCGTACTCGACCCGACCGGCCTGAGTGAAGCCGAGGTTGCCTCCCTCGCCGACGCAGCGGCAGCGCAGGTCGCCGCCGTTGACCCGGATCGGGTCGTTGGCCTTGTCACCGGCGTCCGCGTGGGCCTCCCCGGATCCCTTGACGTAGGTGCCGATGCCGCCGTTCCACAGCAGGTCGACCTTGGCCAGGAGGATCGAGTGCATCAGCTCGGCCGGGGTCATCGAGGTGACCTCGTCGTCGATGCCCAGCGCCCGGCGTACCTGCGGCGAGATCGGGATCGACTTCAGGTTGCGTGAGTAGACCCCGCCGCCCTCGCTGATGAGCGAGGTGTCGTAGTCCTTCCACGACGAGCTCGGGAGGTCGAACAGCCGCTTGCGCTCGGCGAACGAGCCGGCCGCGTCCGGGTCGGGGTCGAGGAAGATGTCGCGGTGGTCGAAGGCGGCCACGAGGCGGATGTGCTCGGAGAGCAGCATGCCGTTGCCGAACACGTCACCGGACATGTCGCCGATGCCGACGGCGGTGAAGTCCTCCTTCTGGCAGTCGACGCCCATCTCGCGGAAGTGCCGCTGGACCGACACCCACGCGCCCTTGGCGGTGATGCCCATCGCCTTGTGGTCGTAGCCCGCCGAGCCGCCGGAGGCGAACGCGTCACCGAGCCAGAAGCCGTAGTCGGCGGAGATCTTGTTGGCGATGTCGGAGAACGTCGCCGTGCCCTTGTCCGCGGCGACCACGAGGTAGGCGTCGTCGCCGTCGTGGCGAACGACGCGCTGCGGCGGGACCGTGTCACCGCCGACGAGGTTGTCGGTGATGTCGAGCAGGCCGCTGATGAAGGTCTTGTAGCAGGCCACGCCCTCGGCCAGCCACGCGTCGCGCTCGGCGGGGTCGGGCAGCTGCTTGCAGTAGAAGCCGCCCTTGGCCCCGACCGGGACGATCACGGCGTTCTTGACCATCTGCGCCTTGACCAGGCCGAGGATCTCGGTGCGGAAGTCGTCGCGCCGGTCCGACCAGCGCAGGCCACCTCGGGCGACGGCGCCGAACCGCAGGTGCACGCCCTCGACACGCGGGGAGTACACGAAGATCTCGAACCGCGGCCGGGGCTCCGGCAGGTCGGGGATCTGGCTCGGCTCGAGCTTGAAGGACAGGTAGCTCTTCGGCAGGCCGCCGTCCTCGTGCTGGTAGTAGTTCGTGCGCAGGGTCGCCTTGATCGTCGTCAGGTACGACCGGAGGATGCGGTCGTGGTCGAGGCTGGCCACCTGCTCGAGGGCCGCCGTGATCCGGTCCTCGATCTCGGCCATCGTGGCCTCACGGCTCTCGTTCTTGGCCGCGATGTCGCCGTTGCGACCCGGGTCGAAGCGCGCCTCGAACAGCCGTACGAGCAGCCGGGTGATGTCGACGTTGCCGCGCAGCGCGTCCTCGATGGAGTCCTGGCCGAACGGGGTGCCGCCCTGGCGCATGTACTTCGCGTACGCGCGGAGAACGACGACCTGGCGCCAGGTCAGCCCGGCTGCGAGGACGAGCGCGTTGAACCGGTCGCTCTCGTTGCGGCCGGCCCAGACGGCGTCCACGGTGTCCTGGAAGAGCTCGCGTGCCCCGGTGGGCAGCGGCTGGTGGTAGCGCAGGCCGAAGTCGTAGACGAACGACTGCCGGGGCAGACCCTCGAGCTCGTAGGGGCGCTCGTCGACGACCTCCACACCCATCGCGGAGAGTGCCGGGAGGACCTGGCTCAGCGACAGCGGCGGACCGACCCGGAAGAGCTTCAGCCGGGCTTCGCCGGGCGCGGCGTCCATGCGCTCGTAGAACGAGATCGACAGTCCCTCCTCCCCCTCGAGCGCCTCGAGGCGGCCGAGGTCGACCGAGCCGGTGCGTGGCGGGTAGTCCTCCTTGTAGGCCTCCGGGAAGGCGTCGGCGTACAGCCGCCCGAGGCGTGCGCCCGCCTCCTCGCCGTACTCGCTGAGGACCGCCGCGACGAAGTCGTCGCGCCAGGACCGCGCAGCGTCCGCCAGGCGGCGCTCGAGGTCGGCCTGGTCGAAGTCGCCGATGAGCTCGCCCTTGGGCGGGCGTACGACGAAGTGGAGCCGTGCGAGCAGGGACTCGCTGATCCGGGCGGTGTACTCGATCGACTCGCCGCCGAGGTGGGTCTTGAGGATCGACGAGATCTTCTCGCGCACCGCCGTGGTGTAGCGGTCGCGGGGCAGGTAGACGAGGCAGGACAGGAAGCGGCCGTACACGTCGCGGCGGATGAAGAGCCTGACCTGGCGGCGGTCGCGGGTGTGGAGCACCGCCTCCGCGATCGGGACGAGCTCGTCGATCGGCGTCTGGAAGAGCTCGTCGCGCGGGTAGGTCTCGAGCACGTCCATGAGCGCCTTGCCGGTGTGGCTCATCGGGTCGAAGCCGGCGCGGTCGATCACCTGCCGTGCCTTCTGGCGCAGGACCGGGATCCGGGTGAGCGACTCGGTGTAGGCGGCGGAGGAGAAGAGGCCGAGGAAGCGGCGCTCGCCGATCACCTCACCCGACTCGTCGAACGTCTTCACGCCGATGTAGTCGAGGTGGGCCGGGCGGTGCACGGTGGACTTGGAGTTCGCCTTGGCGAGGACGAGCAGGGTCTTCTCCCGCGCCTTGGCCTTGACCAGCGGCGGCAGCTTGCCGAACGAGGGCGACATGTCCTGGTCCGAGCGGAGGATGCCGAAGCCGGTGCCGGGGACCGCGCGGAGGTAGTCGTCGTCGCCGACGGGCTCCAGGAGGTACTCCCGGTAGCCGAGGAACGTGAAGTGGTCGTCGGCGAGCCACTCGAGCAGCGCCTTGCCCTCTGCGACCTCCTGCTCCTCGAGCGGCGGCGGGTTCTTCTCGAGGTCCTCGATCACCTGCCGGGCCTGGGCGTTCATGCGCTCCCAGTCCTCGACGGCCTCGCGCACGTCGCGCAGCACCTTGGCGAGCGCCTGCTCGATCTCGGCGAGGTCGTCCGGGTCGGTCTCGCGGTCGATCTCGATGTGCATCCACGACTCGCGGAAGACGTCGTGGGGCATGTCTCGGCCGGGGCCGTCCTGACCCTCGGAGGTGTGGATCTCCTTCAGGTCGCCGACGACGTCGCGCCGGACCAGGAGCTGCGGGTGCACGACCATGTGGACCGAGCGGTTCTGCTCGTTCAGCTCCATCGTCACGGAGTCGACGAGGAAGGGCATGTCGTCGGTGACGACCTCGACGACCGTGTGGCCGCTCGCGGACCAGCCGTGCTCGGAGACGGTCGGCGTGAAGACGTGGATGTTCGCCGTGCCCTGGGGACGGTGGGAGGCAAGGCGGTACTGGCTCATCGCTGCGCCGAAGAGGTCCTCCTCGGAGCGGTCGACGATGTCCTCGGGCGCGACGTGGCGGTAGTAGGACTTCAGGAACTGTTCGGCACTGGTGCCAGGCGGTCCACCCGTGCCCTTGCGGTGGGAGGCCAGCTCACCCGCCTTGGCGATGAGCTCATCCTTGCTGTCATCCAGCGTCGTACGCACGAGGCATCAACCTTTGTCGCTCCCGGCGGCACGCCGTTGTGCCGTCACCTCCGACCCTAAGGCGTTCCGAGTGACCTATCCAACACAGGGCTGCGACCGCGTGTCTCGCCGACGAGACGCTTCCGCGGACCCGCGACCGAGTGGGCGGCCGTCACAGGTGGGAGCGCAGCTCCCAGAGCAGCGGGTAGTACTGCAGCGGCAGGCGCGAGCGCAGGTACGTCGCTCCCGACGACCCGCCCGTGCCGGTCTTCGTGCCGATCATCCGCTCCACCATCACCACGTGACGTGCCCGCCACGCCGCGGCGAGCTCGTCGTGCTGGAGCAGCGCCTCGGCCAGCGCCCAGACGTCGGAGTAGGAGGCACGGTCGTGGGCGGCACGGCGCACCGACGCGGTGACCTCCTCGTCGGTGTCGGCGGGGAGGCCGCGCTCACGGAGCACGTGCAGGAACGCGTCCCACAGGGTCGGCTCGTCCAGCCGCCGCCGCAGTCGCGCCTGCTCCGCGTCGGTGAGCCCCTTGAACCGCTCGACGAACGAGGCGTCCTTGGCGCCGGAGAGGAACTCCAGCTCGCGGTACTGCACCGACTGGAAGCCGCTCGCCGGCGCCAGCGCCTGGCGGAACTCCAGGAAGTCCTGCGGCGTCATGGTCTCCAGGACGTCGACCTGGGAGACGAGGACCCGCTCGATGGCGTGCATCCGCTGGAGCAGGTGCTGGGCCCACCACAACCTGCTCGGCTCCGTGGCAGCGGCGCTCTCGCGGCCGAGCATCGCGTCGCGCGCCGCCGTGGCCTCGTGCAGGAGCTGCTTGAACCACAGCTCGTAGACCTGGTGGATGGTGATGAAGAGCAGCTCGTCGTGCGCCGGCGGGTCGGACTCGAAACGCTGGGCGCTCAGCAGCTGCTCGAGGGCGAGGTAGCTGCCGTAGGTCAGCTTGGCCCCGTGCTCGCCGAAGGCGATGTCGGTGCCTCCCCACTCCCCTGCCCACTCCTCCTGAGCCTCGGAGCGCGCAGCGGAATCGGTGCCTGGGACAGGGCTGGTCGGCGGGTTCGAAGTCACATCGGGGAGCGTAGCCACGGGTTGGGCGATGCGTCATGATTGTGCGCCATGAAGATCCGCCACGAGCTGAAGTACGCCGCCACCCCGACCGAGGTCTACGAGCTGCGAGCGGACCCGGCTTTCCGCGCCCGGGTGTGCGAGGCCATGGACACCGTCCGCCACGACGTCACCGTGCACGGCCTGCAGGATGAGCTCACCGTCTGCGTCGACATGGTCCAGCACACCAAGGGCATGCCCGGCTTCGCCAAGAAGGTCGTGGGTGACGAGACCCGGGTGATCCAGACCGAGCGCTGGTCGTCGCTCGAGACCGGGCACATCGAGGTGGAGATCCCGGGCAAGCCCGGGCACATCCGAGGAGCCCTGAGCATCACCGAGGACGGCGACGGCTCGGTCTACCGCTTCGACGGCGAGGCCAAGATCAACATCCCCCTGATCGGCGGCAAGCTCGAGGGGCTCATCGAGAAGCTCTTCGTCGAGGGCATGGACACCGAGCAGCGCATCGCCGCCGAGTGGCTGGACGGCGTCCGCCGATGAGGTTCGAGCACACCCTGCGCTACGACGCCCCGGTCGACGCCGTCTTCGCGATGCTCGGCGAGGCGGTCTTCCGCGAGCTGGTCTGCGAGGAGCAGCACACGACCGACGCCACCGCGACCGTCGACGGGGTCGACGACACCATGTCGGTGATGATCGACCAGAGGCGGCCCGCCGACGGCATCCCGTCGTTCGCGAAGAAGTTCGTCGGCGACACGATCCACATCCAGCAGCGCGAGGAGTGGTCGAGCCAGACCGACGCGAAGCTGGACGTCAGCATCCCGGGCAAGCCCGGTCACCTGAAGGGCACGATCACGCTGCGCCCAGACGGCGACAGCACGGTGGAGACGGTCTCCGGCGAGATCAAGGTCCACCTCCCCCTGATCGGCGGCAAGCTCGAGGGGCTCATCGCGGAGCTTCTCGAGCACGCCCTCCGGGCCGAGCAGCGGGTCGGCAACCGCTGGCTGGCCGAGCGCGGTTAACGCTCGTCGCTGAGCTGCTCCTCGGCGGTCGCGCCTGTCCGCTCGACCCCGCCATCTCGGCGCTCATCCTCGACGTCCCGTCGGCGCATGACGACGACCACGACTGCGAGCACGACGAACGGCCCGAACGCCAGCAGAGCAAGCAGCGCCGTCTCGTAGGCGTGCAGCTGACCAAGGTGCATCGGGACGAGTACGGCGGAGCTCACCCGCCCATTGTGCGCCATCGCCGATGCAGACTGGATCGCCAGGTCTGGGTAGCACCGGGCGCCAAGCGCGCTGGTCAGCCCATGTGGGGGTAGCGGTAGTCCTTCGGCGGGTCGAAGGTCTCCTTGATCGAGCGCGGGGAGGTCCAGCGCTGGAGGTTCGAGGGAGCACCAGCCTTGTCGTTGGTGCCGGACGCGCGAGCACCACCGAACGGCTGCTGACCCACCACGGCGCCGGTCGGCTTGTCGTTGACGTAGAAGTTGCCTGCCGCGAACCGCAGCTCCTCGCTCGCCCAGGCGACCGCGCGCCGGTCCTGCGCGATGATCGACCCGGTGAGGGCGTACGACGCGATCGACTCCATCTGGCCGACGACCTTCTCGAAGTCCCCGTCGTCGTACACGTGCAGGGCCAGTATGGGCCCGAAGTACTCCGTCGAGAACATCTCGTCGGTCGGGTCGCCACCCTCGACGACCGTGGGCCGTACGAAGTAGCCGGCCGAGTCGTCGAGCTCGCCGCCGGCGAGGATCTCGAGGTCGGGCGACTCCTTGGCCCGCGAGATCGCCTTCTCGTGCTTGGCGAAGGCCCGGTCGTCGATGACCGCACCCATGAAGTTCGACAGGTCGGTGACGTCGCCCATCGCGAGCGAGTCCACCTCGGCGAGGAACTCGTCGCCGCATCCGGCTCCACACCGACCGGGGCACGTAGGCCCGGGAGGCGGCCGAGCACTTCTGCCCCTGGTACTCGAAGGCGCCGCGCAGCATGGCCACCCGGAGCACGTCCGGGTCGGCCGACGGGTGGGCGACGATGAAGTCCTTGCCGCCCGTCTCCCCCACGAGGCGTGGGTAGGAGCGGTACTCGGAGATGTTCTGGCCGATGCGTGGACCACAGGTACTGGAAGGTCGGGGTGGACCCGGTGAAGTGCACCCCGGCGAGGTCGCGGTGCTGGAGCGCGACGTTGGAGACCTCGATCCCGTCGCCGGGCAGCATGTTGATCACGCCGGGCGGCATGCCCGCCTCCTCCAGCAGCTCCATCACCAGGTGGGCGGCGAACTGCTGGGTGGGCGACGGCTTCCAGATCACGGTGTTGCCCATCAGGGCCGGTGCCGTCGGCAGGTTGCCTGCGATCGCGGTGAAGTTGAACGGCGTGATCGCGTAGACGAAGCCCTCGAGCGGGCGGTGGTCGCTGCGGTTCCACACTCCGCGGGAGTTGGCGATCGGCTGCTCCGCCACGATCTGGCGCGCGTAGTGCGCGTTGAAGCGCCAGAAGTCGATGAGCTCGCACGCGGAGTCGATCTCCGCCTGCCAGGCGGTCTTCGACTGACCCAGCATCGTCGCCGCGTTGAGACGCTGACGCCACGGCCCGGCGAGCAGGTCGGCCGCCTTGAGGAGCACGGCCGCGCGGTCGTCGAGCGACATGGCCCGCCAGCCCGGCGCGGCGGCCTGGGACGCGGCGATGGCCGCCTCCGCGTCCGCCTGCGTGGAGTTCTTGAGCACGCCGAGCACGTGCTGGTGGTCGTGGGGCTGGACGACCGGGATCTCCTGCCCGCCGCCCATCCTCTTCTCCCCGCCGATGGTCGCGGTCAGATCCACCTGGCGGGACTGCTGGCGTTCGAGCTCGCGCTCGAGCTCCTCACGCTCGGGGCTGCCGGGGGCATAGCCGAGGTTGGGCTCGTTGACTGGCGCAGGGGGCTGGGTGATCGCGTCCATGAGGCGATCGTGTCAGACGCTCCGGGTTACTCCCAAGTCATCGCCGCCGATAGCCGACGAGAGCCGACCGGGCGGGTCGCGACGTTGTCGTCAGGACTCGACGAGGTCGCCGATCTCCTGGGTGGCGAACCAGCCGAGCTCGTGGTCCAGACACCGCTCCACCAGGGCCGCCGCCTCCTGGTCGCCGTCGACGGCAGCCGACCACACCTCGCGGGCAGCCGCGACGTCGTCTGCCGCCTCCTCGGAGTCGACGTGGACGGCGGCGAGCTTGCGCAAGGGAACCACCTCGCCGATCTCGACCAGGCTGTCCTCGGCGCCGCTCACCGGAGTCACGGAGTCGGCCTCCGCGACGACCACGACCCGACGCGGGGTGCCCTCCTCGCCGATCAGCCCGAGGGAGTCCTGCGCTGCAGCGGTGAGGGCGGCGTACTCCCACTCCTCCTCACCCGCGTCGGCCAGAGCGGCGCGCAGGCTGTCGGTGACCGCGTGAGCGAGCACGGGCACGGGGCCGACGCCGCCGGACACGAGCAGGTCGCTCAGAAGCTCCAGGCTGCTCGGGACGTAGACACGCGTGCTCACTTCTTCCTCCCTGGGTTGCCCTTGCGGGTCGGGCGTGCGGTGGACGACCCGGCGCCCTTCCGGCCGCGGGGGGCTCGGGGGCGGGTCTCGCTCGCGCTGTCGACGAGCTCGGCGAGCGCCTCCTCGATGCACTGCCCCAGCACGTCGGCGTCGACGAGCGCGTCGCGGTCGGCGTTGATGCCGTAGTACACCCCTCCGTCGTACGACGTCACGCCGATCGCGAGCGCATGGCCGGGCAGCAGCGGCGGCACGGGGTAGCTCTCGAGCATCTGCGCACCCGCGGCGTACAACGGGAACTGCGGGCCCGGCACGTTGGTGACGACCAGGTCGAACCCGCGTCGCACCTGCGCCGCCGCGACGCGCGAGCCGAGGGCGTGGAAGGTGGTCGGCGCGAAGCCGGCGACGTCGGCGAGACGGTCGGCGGCGACCGCCATGCCGGTGTCCTTGTGCGCCTTGAACGCGTAGGAGACCTGGTGCAGCCGCACCACGGGGCTCGACTCCCCGATGGGCAGGGTGACCAGGTGGCCGGTGACCTGGCTCCCGAGAGAGGTCGGCTCGAGGTCGTTGTCGATCACGCTCATCGGGACCATCGCCCGGATGCTCCGGCTGGCGTGCACGGCCTCGGCCCTCGTCATCAGCCAGGCTCGCATCGCGCCGGCGATGGTCGCCAGGATGACGTCGTTGACGCTGCCGCCGTGCACCCGCCGCACCTTGCGGTAGTCCTGGAGGTCCGTGCGGACCGTGACGAAGCGGCGCTGCTCGGACAGCCGCGCGTGGATGGGGGTGTCGGGAGTCCACCGACGGTTCGCCAGCACGCCCGCGGTCGCTGCCGCGGACCGTCCCAGCGTGCCGGCGACGCGACGCAGGCCCTCGGCGTTGCCGCGGACGGTCTCCACCACCGTTCTGGGGCGGCGCACCTGCTCACGGAGTGCCTGGGCGACCAGCACCGGCGGGGTCGGCTCACGCTCCGGGCGCCAGTGGTCGTTGACCACCTCACGAGGGCGGGGGTCGACATCGAGGAGCACCTGTCCGATGTCGACCGTGGAGACCCCGTCGACGAGGAGCTGGTGGGACTTCGACAGGATCGCGAACCGTCCGCCCTCGAGCCCCTCGACGAGGTAGACCTCCCACAGCGGACGGCTGCGGTCCAGGCGCCGGGACATGATGCGCGCGACGAGGTCGCGCAGCTGCTCCATCGACCCGGGGCGCGGAAGGGCGGACCTGCGCACGTGGTAGGTCAGGTCGAAGTCGTCGTCGTCCACCCACACCGGGTTGCCCAGGCGACCGGGGACGGTCCGGATCCGCTGGCGGTACCTCGGCACGAAAGCGATCCGGTCGGCGATCACCGCCAGCAGCTTCTCGTAGTCGAAGCCTGCGCCGGACGGCTCGAAGATCTCGAGGGTGGCGTTCTGCGACGGCGCGCTCGCGGACTCGCCGGCCAGGAAGGCCATGTCCGCGGGACGGAGCCGCTCGCTCATCGGGCCTCCTTCCTGTGCACAGCCTCGCCGGCCGGGTGGCTCAGCCACCCCAGGCTATCGGCCCGCGGCTCGGTGACCGGACCCGCGTCCACGGCGGGAGTACCGCGTGGAATCCTTGGAGGCACATGAGCTCCCCGCACCCAAGGAGGCATCGCATGCGCCCGGCCGTGGTCGCCGTCGCACTCGCAGCTCTCGCACTCTCCGGCTGCGCCGGCTCGGACGAGCCGTCCACCGGGGCCGAGGAGACGCCGGCATCGAGCACGGCGAACGAGTCCCCCGCCGCATCCGAGTCGCCGGTCGAGTCCCCGAGCGACGACTCCGCAGAGGAGTCCGAGGACACCGGACCGGTGATCGAGATCGAGATCAAGGGCGACGAGATCGAGCCGATGGGCAAGCGGGTCGAGGTCGCCGCCGGAGAGCCGTTCACGTTGAAGGTCGAGTCGGACCGTGCGGCCGAGCTCCACGTCCACTCCTCCCCCGAGCAGGAGCTCGAGGTCGAGAAGGGCGAGTCCACCTTGAGCCTGACCATCAAGACGCCCGGCGTCGTCGACGTCGAGGAGCACGAGTCCGGCGTGGTCACTCTCCAGCTCGAGGTCCGCTGAGGATGGTCTTCGCCCACGGCATCGGGGGTGCGCAGGACCTGCCCATCCCCGCGGAGCTCGCCATCGCCGGAGCGAGCGCCGCGCTCGCGATCTCCTTCATCGTGCTCGCCGTGGCGTGGCGCACCCCGAGGTACGACGCGGCGACCTCCGGCCGTAAGGCGCCGGCCTGGCTCAGCTGGCTGGCGGACTCGGCGTACTTCCGCGGCGCGCTGCGCGTGCTCGGCCTGGCCTTCTTCCTGTACGTCGCCTGGGCGGCCCTCGCCGGGCCGGACCTGCTGGTCAACCCGACGTTCGGGGTCGTCTACGTCTGGCTCTGGGTCGGCATCGTCCCGGCGTCCTTGCTCTTCGGCTCCTTCTACAAGGCAGTCAACCCGGTCCGCACGCTGAACATCGTCTTCAGCCGGCTGATCGGGGGCGACCCGGACCGCGGCATGTACGAGCTCCCGCGCTGGGTCGGCTACTGGCCCGCGTCGGTGGGGCTCTTCGCGTTCGTGTGGATGGAGCTGGTCTACCCCGAGTCGACGTACCTGACGCCGGTCCGGCTGTGGTTCGCCGTCTACGTCGCCGTGCTCCTCGTGGGCGGAGCGCTCTTCGGCTCGCAGTGGTTCGAGCGGGCCGACCCGTTCGAGGTGTACTCCACGCTGGTGGGCCACCTGTCGGTCTTCGGCCGCCGCGAGAACGGCGCCCTCGTCCTGCGCAGCCCGCTCGCCAACCTCGACGCGGTGCCCGCGGCGCCTGGCCTGGTCGCGGTGGTCGCGGTCCTCTTCGGCAGCACGGCGTTCGACAGCTTCAAGGACATGAACGCGTGGCTGCGGTTCACCCAGTCCACCCCCTTGCCGGTGAGCTGGGTGAACACCGTCGTGATGCTCGGCTTCTGCCTCGTCGTGGGCGCGAGCCTCGCCCTGGCCACTGTCCTCGCGGCTCCGCGAGAAGGCGTACGACGGTCCGACCTGCCGTCGCTGTTCGCGCACTCCGTCGTGCCGATCATCGTGGGCTACATGGTCGCGCACTATCTGACGTACTTCGTCGAGACCGGCCAGCAGACCCTCGTCCAGCTCAGCGACCCCATGGGCAACGGGTCGAACCTCCTCGGCACGGCGAACGGCGAGGTCAACTACTGGCTGTCGATGCACCCGACGTTCCTGGCGGTGACGAAGGTCCTCGCCGTCGTCGCGGGTCACGTCCTCGGCGTCGTCGCAGCCCACGACCGGGCGATGAAGGTGCTGCCCAAGCGGCACCAGCTCACCGGCCAGCTGCCGCTGCTCCTGGTGATGGTCTTCTACACCGTCACCGGGCTCTACCTGCTCTTCGGCGCCTGAGCCTGCCCCTGAGTCCTCTGGAGGATCGCCCGGAGGCGGCGCCGCCCTCGACGGCGTCGGCGAGCGCCCCGACCGCGCTCCCCAGGGCAGACTCACCGACCTCGGCCAGCGGACGTCCGGAGACGAGCGCACGGTCTGCGGCGACGGCGTCGTCGGGCAGGAAGTGCATGCTCGCGGGCGTGACGAAGCCTTCGACCATGGCGCGGACCTCCTTCTCTCCCCAACCGAGGGAGGCACGCACCCGGTTCACGACCACCCTGGTGGTGGCGACGGGCACGACCTCGGGGAGCTCGACCAGGGCCCTTGCCAGACGCGCGAGACCGACCGGGTCCGCGGAGCCGACCACGAGGACGTCGTCGGCGTGGTCGAGGCCGGCCAGCGTCATCAGGTTGCGCTGCGGCGCGCTGCTCCCGAAGGCCTGGTCGGCCTGCTCGAGGTTGAAACCGAGGTCGAGGACCACGTAGGGACACAGGCCCCGGGCCGCCTCGATCACGGTGTCGAAGGCGACCCCGCGAACCTCGACCCAGCGGTCCGCCCGAGGCAACCCGCTGAGCACCCGCAGGCCGGAGCCGACCGACCGGGCGACCGAGGCGAGCCGAGCGACGTCGAGCTGACCGGCGTTGGCCAGCCGGACCGCGCTCAACAGCCCGGACACCTCGTCGAGCACCCCGAGGTGCTGCGCCACGGCCCCTCCGTAGGCGTCCGCATCGACGAGGAGGACCTCCTGCCCGCGCCGCGCGAGCTCGGCCGCAAGACCCACGGCGACCGTCGTCCGTCCAGGGGCGCCGGTGGGGCCCCATACCGCGAGCACGCGGCCCCGTTGCGCCGGTGCGTCACCGGAGCCCAGGGAGGTGCCGCGGGTCTCCGAGCGGTCGGACGGGGGTGCGATCGTGGACGTGACGGGCGCGCTGTCGGCGAGGTCGCCCGCGACGGCGTCAGCGGCCGCGGCCGGCAGGACGACCGCCAGCGTCCCCACGTCCTGGACTGCGACGACCTCGAACACACCTGGCAGCTCGTCCACCTTCCCCGTCGCCCCTTGCTCCACGACGAGCACCACCGCCACCCCGGCACTCCTGAGGTGGCCGACGCTGTCCGCGTCGAGCCCCGGCAGCCCGGCTGAGACCACCGCGACCCGGGCCTGACCTGTCGTGGAGGTCGCCAGCAGGTCGGGCAGGTCGACGCAGCGTTTCAGGAGCACCGCTCCGGACTGGGCGGCTCCGACCACCCGGAGCGCGTCGACCTCCCAGGCGGCTCCGCCCGCGGCCATGAGCACACCGATTCGTTCAGCGAGCACGACTCAGCCCCGTCTCACGATCACCGCGCTGCCCTCGGACAGCTGCGCAAGCGCGCCGGCCAGCCGGCTTTGCTCCTCGACGGGAAGACCTACCACGACCTGCTGCGTCGAGGACGGGCCGAGCGCACTGGTGCTGCGCGGGACAGCCGTGACACGGACCCGTTCGAGGACGAGCAGGGCGCGTGGAGCTTCGCCGACCTCCGCGTCGGGTGTCACCCAGACGTCGACCAGCTCTCCGCCCCGCAAGGTCGACGGCACCGCGTCGGCCGGAAGCGCGATCGGCACCTCGACCAGATCGACGGTGTCGCCGTCGCCGACGGCATCTCGCGGCAGCAGCTCGCCCGCGGCGAGGTCACGGGTCAGCACCGCTCCCTGAGGCAGCGGCGAGTCGGCGGGGAGATACCTCCCGGCGAGCTCCGGCGACCCGAAACGCAGCTGTGCTCCCTGCAGGTCCTCGGCGGTGAGAGGCGTACCCGCCGGGACGTCGGACCGGACCGACCAGACGGTGACGGTGTCGTCCGCGGTCGCGAGGAGCCGGGCGCCGAGCAGCACGCTGACCGCGACGATGGTGATCCCGACGAGGAGGCGAGGGTCCTTCCAGGTGCGACGAGGGGCGCGTGCCGCGACGGGGCTCTGCGGGCCGACTGTCGCGGACCGCTCCCGCGCCGGGCCTGAGCCGGTGGCCAAGGGCGCGCCGTGCTGGAGCTGCTGGTGACTTGCCGTTTTCACGGGCGACATCATGACCTCTCGGCGGGGGTGAGGCCAGATGTTGTCCACAGGCAAACGGCGGCAACCTACCGAGAACGCTTGGGTCCGGTGGCAGAATGCGCAGCATGAGCGTCGGCGCGACCCCTCCCCGCTTCCTCCAGCTCGCGGACGTGGCGGAGATCCTCAACACCTCCACCGCCCAGGTCTACGCGCTCGTCCGCCGCGGTGAGCTCCCGGCCATCAAGATCGGCGGTCGCGGACAGTGGCGGGTGGAGACCTCGGAGCTCGAGGCGTTCATCCAGCGCTCGTACGAAGAGACCCGCTCCTTCGTCCGCGACCATCCCTTCGCCGAGGCCGAGCAGGAGGACGACGCTCGGCTCTGACGAGACATAGGGTCCATCCATGAGCCGTGTGATCTTCATGTGCGGTCCTTCGGGATCGGGGAAGTCGACATACGCACGGCGCCTGGAGAACGAGGGAATGACCCGGCTCTCCTTCGACGTGGAGATGTGGCACCGCGGGATCTCGACGGTGCCGCTGCCACCGCATGTGCGCGACGAGATCGAGGCCGATCTAAGGGCCCGGCTGCTGGAGCTTGTCGCCGCGGGTAGCGATGTCGTCCTCGACTTCTCGTTCTGGTCGCGTCGGATGCGCGACGACTACCGCACGCTGCTCGAGCCCACCGGCGTCGTACCCGAGACGATCTACCTCGCGACCGATCGCGAAACGGTCCTGGACCGCATGCGGTGCAGACGGGGCAGCCACCACGATGACTACGTGCTCACCGAAGAGCTCGCCGCCCAGTACTTCGACCATTTCGAGCCTCCGACTGCTGACGAGGGCCCGCTCAAGGTCATTCGCTAGGCATCCGGGGGCAGCGTCAGGTCACTGTCCCGTGGCGGATTCGTGGGACTCGATGGGACAAACCCAGTGATCCCTCCCCGCTCACCCTCACCCCGCGCGTACGCCGACGATCGCCGTGAACGGCACGAGCACCGTCGCGGCCGGCGTACCCGCGCGGCTGCCAGCAGGCTCGGCCTCGACGAAGTCCGCTCCGATGCGAACCACCCTCACGCGCGCGCTCGCCGCCGACCCCAGGTGGAAGACCATCACCGGCGACTCCTCGGCCATCCGGTGCAGGGCCGACCCGAACGTGAGGCGTGCGAGGACGGGTCGGGCCGCCTCCGGGACCGCTCTCGCCGACATCCCTGAGGCGCTCACGACAGCGGCGAGACGAACCAGCCACGCCCCCTGACGCCCGGCCGGCAGCACCTGGCACCAGTCCGCGCCGGCCTGGACGATCGCGCCCTCGACGACCTCGCCGCCCACGAGGGAGAGGGCCACCTCCCTGCCGAGCGAGGCGTGGATCCGGCTGCTGAAAGAGACCGAGGCGTACTCGCCGCGAGCACGGTCGACGAGCTCGGCATCCCGCTCTGCCAGGTGTATGCCCGCCGCCTGCTGCTCGAGGTCCTCGAAGAGTCCGTGGAGCCCCGTGCCGTCCGCGCCGGGGCGGTCCGTCTCGTCCGGGTCGTCCATGGTGGGCCAGCCTCCTCACGCAGTGGCGGGCTGTCAACGCCCTGTGGACGAGCCGTTGACGCGGAGCTCCGAAGACGGCTAAAACAAGCAAACACAAGCAAACGCAACGTTTGGGGTCGAAATGACAGGCACAGCTTTGCCTCGCGACGCCGGGCGATGGCTGGGCCAGCTCATCCGCGCCTGCGGCGTCGTCGCCGTCTCGCTGTCCGCCGCGGGCGGAGCACTCGTGCTGGGGAGCCGGCCGCTGCTCAGCACTCGTGCTCAGCTCGCCGGCAGCGTCCCCTGGAGTGCGTTGCCTCTCGACCTCCTCCTCGGCTGCCTCGCGGCCACGGCGCTGGCCTTCTGTGCCGTCTGGCTGGTCGCCGTGACGACGGCGACCGCGGTCGAGGCGCTGACCGGCGCCTCTCACGCGGTGGTCCGCGCCGCGTCTCCCCACGTGGTACGCCGGCTGGTGCTCGTGTGCTGCGGGGCCGCGGTCGGCGGAACCAGCGTCCTCTCGCCCGCCGCGGCGGCCACCGGACCTGGGTCCCCTCCCCCGGTCGTGAGGGTCGCCGGCGCGGCCGAAGAACCTGGGCGGGCGCGGACAACGCTCGCCGTGAGGACCGCCCTCACCGGGCTGGGCCTGCCGGACCGCGCCGAGGGCGGGGCCCCGCCGCAGCGCGAGGAGAAGCGGCTTCGACCCCGGACCGCAGGGTCCCGCCAGGCCGACGAGGCGGAGGCTCGACCACCACGGCCAGACACATCGGGAGAGACCGCCAGGGCAGCCGTCGTGACGCACGCCCTTCATGGCACGCATCGGGTTCGTACGGGCGAGTCCCTGTGGTCGATCGCCGAGGAGATGCTGCCCGGCGCAGGTCCCTCCCGGCTCGACGGCCTCTGGCGCCGTATCTACCGAGTCAACCGCCGGGACATCGGCGCCGACCCCGACCTGATCGTTCCCGGCGCCACGCTCCTGCTGCCGGTGACCGCACCGAAGCAGCCACTCGACCGCCCGGGCGACCGCGGCTCCTACCCTCACCGAAAGGACGCATCATGACGCCGACAGACCACGACAACGCCCCGTCAGCCCCGCGGCGGCCGCCGGCTGCCCCGACGCAGTGGGCGACGGTCACACGCCTCGGAGTCCCACAGGGGGACCCAGGCTCGGCGCCGGCCACACCGATGCCGGCCGTCGACGGCAGCCTCGCCCTCCAGGAGCCGGCCGCGCCGGGCGCCGCACCGGGAGTCCCTCAGACCCCCGAGCTCCGCCTGGTCGACGGCGGTGCCGGGAAGCGCGACGACGTGCAGCTCTGGGCGGCGCGGTTCGCCCAGGCGGTCGTCGAGGTGCTCGGCGGGGACCGTCCGCTGGCCCAGCTCGTGCGGTGGACGTCGCACCGAGTGTACGTCGACCTCGACCGGCGGCTGAAGATCCTCGCCCGCACCTCCGACGCCGGCCGACGCCTGCGCACGGTACGTCCGCAGGTGCGCAGCGTTCACGTGTTCCACCCGACGCCCGAGGCAGCCGAGGTCAGCGTGCACGTACGTCACGGCCAACGCTCACGCGCCATCGCGGCACGGCTCGAGCTCATCCAGGGTCGGTGGCAGTGCACCGCGCTCCAGCTCGGCTGAGCCCTGGAGAGCGGTCCAGCCGAGCCGAGTCGGTCACCCGCAGCCGCTGACGCGGGTCGTGGCCTCAGCCGTTGACGCGGGTGGTGAGCCCGGTCGGCCCGCCGGGAGCGCCGTGGCACTTCTTGAACTTCTTGCCGGACCCGCACGGGCACTCGTCGTTGCGACCGACCCCGGCGAACTCGTCCGCGGGCTCGGTCGGGGCGGCACCCGTGACCTCGGCCTGGCCGCCCTCGTCCGGCGCGGAGTACGCCAGCTTCTGGGGTGCCTTCGGGGCCTCGAGACCCTTCGCGACGATGTGCGGCCCGGCGGCGTGACCTGCGGCAGCGGCCTGGGCGATGGCTGCTCCCTCGGCCAGACGGGCAGCCTCTGCCTCGGCCTCTTCCTCCGGCTCGGCCTCGACCTGCACCTCGAGGTTGAAGAGGTAGCCGACCGACTCCTCCTTGATGCCGTCCATCATCGCGGCGAACATGTCGAAGCCCTCGCGCTGGTACTCCACGAGCGGGTCGCGCTGGGAGTAGGCCCGCAGACCGATGCCCTCGCGCAGGTAGTCCATCTCGTAGAGGTGCTCGCGCCACTTGCGGTCGAGCACCGAGAGCACGACGCGCCGCTCGAGCTCGCGCATGACCTCCGAGCCGAAGCTCCCCTCACGTGCCTCGTAGGCGGCCTGGGCGTCGGCCTTGAGGTCCGCGATGAGCTGCTCGCGCGAGAGGCCGTCACGCCCGCCGGCCTCCTCCTCGACGTCCTTGAGGCGCAGCGTGACCGGGTAGAGCGTCTTCAGCGCTGCCCACAGGGCATCGAGGTCCCACTCGTCGGGTGCGCCCTCGGTCGCGCCCATGACGTAGCCGGAGACGACGTCGTCGATCATGCCGCGGACCTGGTCGCGCAGGTCGGCGCCCTCGAGCACGGCGCGGCGCTCGGCGTAGATGACCTGGCGCTGCCGGTTCATCACGTCGTCGTACTTCAAGACGTTCTTGCGGGAGTCGAAGTTCTGCGCCTCGACCTGTGCCTGCGCCGACGCGATCGCGCCGGTGACCCGCTTGTTCTCGATCGGCACGTCGTCGGGGACCTTCAAGGTGGTGAGCACCCAGTCGACCCAGTCAGACTTGAACAGCCGCATGAGGTCGTCCTGGAGCGAGAGGTAGAACCGCGACTCGCCCGGGTCACCCTGACGGCCGGAGCGACCGCGCAGCTGGTTGTCGATACGCCGCGACTCGTGACGCTCGGTGCCGACGACGTAGAGGCCGCCGAGCTCCTTGACCTCGTCGTGCTCGGCTGCCACCTGGGCCTTGATCTTCTCGACCATGTCGGGCCAGGCGGCTTCGTACTCCTCGCTGTTCTCGAGCGGGTCGAGGCCCTGCTTGCGCAGCTCGAGGTCGGCGAGGAACTCGATGGAGCCACCGAGCATGATGTCGGTGCCTCGACCGGCCATGTTGGTGGCGACCGTGACCGAGCCCTTGTGGCCGGCCTGCGCGACGATCTTCGCCTCGTCGGCGTGGTGCTTGGCGTTGAGCACCGAGTGCGGGATGCCGCGCTTCTTCAGCAGCGTCGAGAGGTGCTCGGACTTCTGGACCGAGGTGGTGCCCACGAGGACCGGCTGGCCCTTCTGGTAGCGCTCGGCGATGTCCTCCACGACCGCGTTGAACTTCGCCTCCTCGGTCCGGTAGACGAGGTCGGGCTGGTCGGCGCGGGCCATCGGCTTGTTCGTGGGGATCGGCACGACACCGAGGTTGTAGATCTTGTCGAACTCGGAGGCCTCGGTCATGGCCGTGCCGGTCATGCCGCCGAGCTTGTCGTAGAGGCGGAAGTAGTTCTGGAGGGTGATCGTGGCGAGGGTCTGGTACTCCTCGCGGATCTGCACGCCCTCCTTGGCCTCGATCGCCTGGTGCAGGCCCTCGTTGTAACGGCGGCCCGCGAGCATGCGGCCGGTGTGCTCGTCCACGATGAGGACCTCGCCGTTCATCACGACGTACTCCTTGTCGTGACGGAAGAGCTCCTTGGCCTTGATCGCGTTGTTCATGAACGAGATCAGGGGGGTATTCACCGAGTCGTAGAGATTGTCGATGCCGAGGTAGTCCTCGACCTTCGTGATGCCCGGCTCGAGCACCGAGATGGTGCGCTTCTTCTCGTCGACCTCGTAGTCGACGTCCTTGAGCATCTGGCGGGCGACGGCGGCGAACTCGCCGTACCACTTCACCTCGTCCTGGGTGGGGCCGGAGATGATCAGCGGGGTGCGGGCTTCGTCGATGAGGATGGAGTCGACCTCGTCGACGATCGCGAAGGAGTGCCCGCGCTGGACGCACTCCTCGATGGAGCTGGCCATGTTGTCGCGCAGGTAGTCGAAGCCGAACTCGTTGTTCGTGCCGTAGGTGATGTCCGCGGCGTAGGCGACACGTCGCTGGTCGGGCCGCATCTCCGGCAGGATCACGCCGATCGACAGGCCCAGGAAGTGGTAGACCCGGCCCATCCACTCGGCCTGGTACTTCGCGAGGTAGTCGTTGACCGTGACGACGTGGACGCCCTTCTCGGTGAGCGCGTTGAGGTACGTCGGAAGCGTGGCGACGAGCGTCTTGCCCTCACCGGTCTTCATCTCGGCGATGTTGCCGAGGTGGAGCGCCGCACCACCCATGATCTGGACGTCGTAGTGCCGCTGGCCCAGCACCCGCTTGGCCGCCTCGCGCACGGTCGCGAACGCCTCGGGCATGAGGTCGTCGAGGGTCTCCCCCGCCTCGAGCCGCTCCTTGAACTGCGCGGTCTGGCCGCGGAGCTCCTCGTCGCTCATCGCGACGAAGTCATCCTCGATCGCGTTGACGGCACGGGTGATCGACTCCAGCTGACGGAGGATCTTGCCCTCACCGATGCGAAGGATCTTGTCGAGAATGGCAGGCACGAGAGTCGACTCCAGTGTTCGTGGTCTTCGGTGTTGCGGAGTGCCACCGAGGTTGAGGCCCGAGATCTTGCGGCGGGTCGTCGCCCCCGGTTGTCGCCCCGGGTTCTGGTGGGCGACAGCCAAGCCTACGGCGGCCACCTCACTCATGCTACAGAGCAGCAGGGAGGCCGGTGCCCGCAACGCCCCCTCCGGTGAGCCGCGGCGCCGCGCCGGGACTCGGGGCGGGACCGGCGGCGCTGGGGCTGTGGGCGGGACCGGTCGAGCCTCGGACGACGAGCTCGCCGGCGAAGAGGTACTCCCCCGGCGGCGTCTTGTGACCCGTGATCGTGTCCACCAGTGTCTCTACCGCGGACTGCGACATCGCGGCGACCGGCTGCCGGATGGTGGTCAACGGCGGGTCCGTGAAGGCCATGAACATCGAGTCGTCGTACCCGACCACGGAGACGTCGCCCGGGACGGCGAGGCCCCGCGAACGCACCGCGCGCATGACACCGAGCGCCATGATGTCCGAGGCGCAGATGATCGCGGTGACGCCCCTGTCGAGGAGACGGACCGCCGCGGCGTGGCCCCCCTCGACGGAGAAGAGGCTGTACTCCTCGAAGCCCTCGAGGCGCGGGTCCTCCATCGCGGCCCGGAACGCGCTCACCTTGCGCTCGACCGGCACGAAGCGGCCCGGACCGACCGCGAGCCCGAAGCGGGTGTGACCCAGGGACGAGAGGTGGTTCACCGCGGTGTGCACCGCCCCGGCGTCGTCAGCCGAGATGCACGGGACGGGCAGGTCGGGCCGCGTGCCGTTGACGAGCACGATCGGCAGGCCCCGCTCGACCAGCGCGAGGTAGCGCGCAGGGTCGGCGGTCGAGTCCGCGTGAAGGCCGGAGATGAAGATGATCCCCGAGACACCGCGGGCGAGCAGCATCTCGACGTACTCGTCCTCGGTGACACCGCCGGGGGTCTGCGTGCAGAGGACCGGGGTGTACTGGTGGCCGGAGAGGGCCGACTCGATGAGCTGGGCGAAGGCCGGGAAGATCGGGTTGACCAGCTCGGGGACGACCAGCCCGACCAGGCCCGCACTCGTCGACCGCAGGGCCGCAGGACGCTCGTAGCCGAGGACGTCGAGAGCGGTCAGGACCTGAAGCCGGGTCTCCTGCCCCACACCCGGCTTCCCGTTGAGGACGCGCGACACCGTCGCCTCGCTCACGCCGGCCTGTGCGGCGACTTCGTGAAGCCGTGGTCGTCTCATACTGCAGGACTTTAGTCACTCTCTCTGCAAACTTGCAGCAAGAACTTTCAATCTCTTCCAACTCTTGCAAGACGGGTGTTAGGTTACGCCCGAGTGCATCACCGCCAAAGGAGACATTTCGATGCGACGCATTGCACAGGCCGGCGCCCTCGTGGCAGCCGTCAGCCTGCTGGCCACCGCCTGCGGATCGGGCGACAGCAACGGAGACGACAAGACCGACAGCGCCCCGGCGCCTGACAAGATCTCCGGCACCCTGACCTGGTGGGACACCAGCGACCCCACCAACGAGGGCCCCGCCTTCGACGAGCTGATCAAGAAGTTCGAGGCGAAGTACCCCGACGTCACGATCAAGCACCAGGCCGTGCCCTTCAGCGAGGCCCAGAACAAGTTCAAGACCGCGGCCGAGGCCGGCAAGGGTGCCCCTGACATCCTGCGCGCCGAGGTCGCCTGGGTCCCCGAGTTCGCGTCGCTCGGCTACCTCTACGCCCTCGACGGCACCCCTGCCCTCGAGGACGCCGACGACTACTTCGAGACCCCGATGTCCGCGAACCAGTTCGACGGCAAGACCTACGGCGTGCCGCAGGTGACGGACTCACTCGCACTGCTCTACAACAAGAAGCTCTTCGAGCAGGCCGGCATCGACTCCCCGCCGACCACCTGGGACGAGGTGGCGGAGGACGCCAAGCTCCTGAAGTCCAAGGCCAAGGTCGACGGCATCTTCCTGAACCCGCAGGGCTACTTCCTGCTCCCCTTCCTGTACGGCGAGGGTGGCGACATGGTCGACACCGACGCCAAGGAGATCGTCGTCAACTCCGACGCGAACGTGACGGGTGTCTCCAAGGCCCAGGAGCTCATCAAGAGCGGCGCCGCTCCGAAGCCCCCGGCAGCCGACGGCTACACCGCGATGATGACCGCCTTCAACGAGGGCAAGGTCGGCATGATCATCAACGGCCCCTGGGAGGTCAACAACATCCGCAACGCGGAGACCTTCGGCGGGATCGACAACCTCGGCATCGCTCCGGTCCCGGGTGGCTCGGAGACCGCCGGCGCCCCGGTCGGTGGCCACAACTACGTGGTGTACTCCGGCATGGACGAGTCCAAGGCGGACGCCGCGATCGCGTTCATCGACTTCATGAACTCCGCGGAGTCCCAGGCGTTCCTCGCCGACGAGCTCGGCCTGCTCCCGACCCGCAAGTCGGCCTACGAGATCGACTCGGTCAAGAACAACGAGATCATCTCCGCGTTCAAGCCGGTCGTCGACGCGGCCGTCGCCCGTCCGTGGATCCCCGAGGGTGGCCAGTTCTTCGGCGCGCTCGACACGATGGCGGTGGAGACCCTGGTCCAGGGTCAGGACCCGAAGAAGGCGCTCGACAAGGCGGCCAAGACCTACAAGTCCGAGGTCGTTCCCGACTACAGCCTGAAGTGACCGTCGTACCTGACGTGAGATAGTCCCGGGGGCCGCATCCGTCGAGGGTGCGGTCCCCGGTTTTCGTTATACCGAGGAGGAAGTCCCGCAAATGGCGATCGAACCCGGAACCGCCGTCGTGGTGGAGCGTCCGGAACGCGTGAGGTCCGTCGGGCGCATGAGGACCGCGGCGTCGCGACACTGGTACGCCTGGGCGATGGTGCTGCCGGTCGTGATCGTGCTCGGGGTGCTGGTGCTCTACCCGCTCGCGAGAGGGATCTACATCAGCTTCACGGACCTCAACGAGTCCAACCAGCGCACCGAGATCTGCACCAAGACGCTCGGTGGTGGCGAGGAGTGCTCGCCGAACCCGAAGGCCGCGAAGTTCACCGGACTGAAGAACTACCGCGACATCCTGACGGGCGAGAAGGGCCACTTCTGGCGGGAGTTCACCAACACGATCGTCTGGACGGCGGCCTGCGTCGTCTTCCACTACACGCTCGGCCTGGGTCTCGCGGTCCTGCTGAACAGGCGAATACGCGGACGAGGGCTCTACCGGGTGCTGCTCATCGTGCCCTGGGCGGTGCCGGCGTTCGTCGCGGCGTTCTCGTGGAAGTTCATCTTCAACCAAGGCAACGGCCTAGCCAACGTGCTGCTGAACACTCTCGGCTTCGACAGCGTCGAGTGGTTCGCCGACCGCTGGACCTCGCTGTTCACCGCCGTCGTGGCGAACATCTGGATCGGCGTGCCGTTCATGATGGTCGCGCTGCTCGGCGGCCTGCAGTCGATCTCCGCCGACCTCTACGAGGCCGCTGAGATGGACGGCGCGAGCCCGTGGCAGCGCTTCCGCAACGTGACCCTCCCGGGCCTGCGCCCGGTCAGCGCCACCGTGATCCTGCTCGGCACCATCTGGACCTTCAACATGTTCCCGATCATCTTCCTCGTCACCGAGGGGCAGCCGGCCGGGCAGACCGAGATCCTGGTGACCGGTTCGTTCAGGTACGCGTTCGAGGGGATCCGCCAGTACGCCCTGTCGTCGGCCTACGGCATCCTCATCCTCTCGATGCTGCTCGTGTTCGCTGTCGCCTACCGCAAGATGCTCAGCCGACAGGGAGAGGTGTGGTGATGGCCGCCATCGACCGCCGCCGCAGCGCCGGCGCATCCGTGCTGCTCCACCTGACCTTGATCGTGGCGTCCGTGATCGCGGTGTTCCCGGTCGTGTGGATCCTGGCGTCCTCGTTGAAGCCGGCCAACCGGATCCTCGCCAGCGACATCAAGTTCATCGACCACCCCACGCTCGAGAACTACACCCGGGTGCTCACCCAGACCGACTTCCCGACGTGGTTCATGAACTCGGTGATCACCGCGGGCCTCACGATGGTGTTCGGCGTCTTCATGGCGGCGACAGCGGGGTACGCCCTGAGCCGGTTCAACTTCCCCGGGCGCAGGTCCCTGATGTGGACCTTCCTCATCACGCAGATGTTCCCGGTGGCGATCCTGATCGTCCCGATCTACACGATCATGGCGAACCTGGGTCTCATCAACACCCTGACCTCGCTGGTGATCGCCTACTGCACGGTGGCGGTTCCGTTCTGCACCTGGATGCTCAAGGGGTACTACGACACGATCCCGCGCGAGCTCGACGAGGCCGCGGCCCTGGACGGGCTCGGCCCGTTCCAGACCTTCTGGCGGGTGATCCTGCCGCTGGCTCGCCCGGGCCTGGCGGTGACGATGTTCTACACCTTCCTCACCGGCTGGAGCGAGATCGCCTACGCGACGGCCTTCCTCCAGACAGACGACAAGTTCACGCTCGGCTACGGGCTGCAGACGTTCGTGCCGCAGTTCAACCAGCGGTGGGAGTACCTCACGCCGGCGGCGATCCTCGTCCTCATCCCGGCGGCCCTGGTGTTCATGTTCGCCCAGCGGCACCTGGTGGGCGGCCTCTCAGCCGGCGCGACGAAGGGCTGACCCGCCCCTAGCCGAGCTCGACCGACAGTGGCTCCGCGAGGTCTCCTCGCGGAGCCACTGTCGTTCCGGACAGACCCAGCCACCCCGCGAGGCTCCGCAGTTCCTCCGCCAGCTCGGCGGCGGTCTCCTCGGGAGCGTCGGGCTCGGCGAATGCGCCGAGGACCTGGAGTACGCCGGAGCGACGGTCCGCCTTGAGGTCGACCCTGCCGACCAGCCTGTCGCCGAGGAGGAACGGCAGGACGTAGTAGCCGTGGCGCCGCTGGGGCGCCGGAACGTAGATCTCGATCCGGTAGTGGAAGTCGAAGAGGCTCTCGGTCCGCGCGCGCTCCCAGACGACGGGGTCGAAAGGACTGAGCAGGGCCCTCGCGCGCACCCGTCGCGGCATCCTGGCGTCGCGATGCAGGTAGGCCGGTCGCTCCCAGCCCTCCACCGACACCGGGAGCAGCTCGCCGGCCTCGACCAGCGTCTGCAACGCCGGCCGGGCGTCCTGGCCGCGCATCCGGTAGTAGTCCCGAAGACACGCCTCCGTGGCCACCCCGTGCGACACGGCGGCCCGCCGGACGAGCTCGACGTGGGCCTCCTCGGGCGATGGAGTGGGCAGGGCGAGCACCTGGCCGGGCAGGACGCGCTCAGGAATGTCGTAGAGCCGCTCGAACTGCGGCGTGCGCCCCGAGGCGGTGACCTCTCCGGCGTAGAAGAGGAACTCCAGGGCCTGCTTGGTCTCCGACCAGTTCCAGCCCCAGTTCTCCTTCTGGGCCCGGGGCAGGTCGCCCTCGACCCGGCGAGCGGTCACCGGGCCGCGGTCCTTCACCTCGTCCAGCACCCAGGACACGAGGTCGGGCCGGCGCTCGGCGATGCTGCGCGGCCCTCCCCAGGCCTCCGACCTGGCGCGCGCCATGCGGTGCTGCATGTAGGGCCACAGCTCGACGGGCATGTAGGCGGCCATGTGCGCCCAGTACTCGACGAGGCGGCGGGGAGCTCGCTCGGCCGCACGGTGCAGCAGGTCGGTGTCGTAGGGCCCCATCCGGCTGAACAGCGGCATGTAGTGGGCGCGCTGGAGCACGTTCACGGAGTCGATCTGGAGCACGCCGGTGCGCTCTAGGGTGCGGCTGAGCGTGCGCAGCGTCGGCCGGCTGTGGCGGGGGTCGGTGAACCCTTGCGCCGCGAGCGCGACCCGGCGCGCCTGGGCGCGGCTGAGCGAACCGGCCACGGTCGGTGCGTCGGACATGGGTGACACTATGCCCCAGACCACCGACAACCGGCGCTGCCGAGGAGCAGGCCCACGGCTCAGGGGATGTCGAGCAGCTTCTCCCTGACGGCGTACATGACCGCCTCCATGCGGGAGTGGAGTTGCAGCTTCTCCAGGATGTTGCGGACGTGGTTCTTCACGGTGTTCTCACTGATGAACAGCCGCTTGGCGATCTCGCGGTTGTTGAGCCCCTGGGCCACCAGCTTGAGCACCTCGAGCTCACGTTCGGTGAGTCTCGGAGTCGGCACCTGCTGGCGTTCGGAGCGGGTCATCTGCTTGAACTCGTCGAGCAGCTTGACCGCCATCGACGGGCTGATCAGGGACTGCCCCTCGGCCACGACCCGGATCGCCTGGGCGACCTCGTCGATGGAGGAGTCCTTGAGGAGGTAGCCCGACGCGCCGTTCTTCACGGCGTCGTACAGGTCCGCCTCCTCGTCGCTGACCGTGAGCATGATGATCTTGGCCGAGGGCGCGACGTCCTTGATCGAGACGCACGCCTCGATGCCCGAACGCTTGGGCATCCGGACGTCCATCAGCACGACGTCGGGGACGGCCGTGGCCGCGAGCTCGGTCGCGGCCACGCCGTCTCCAGCCTCGCCCACGACCTCGATGTCTTCCTCGACCCCGAGCAGCATGGTGAGGCCACGACGGAAGAGCTCCTGGTCGTCGACGACTGCGACGCGGATGGGCTCGCCGGCGTTCACGCGCTGTTCAGGTACGGACACGCCCTGATCATGTCATGGGGCAGCGGGCGATGGGACGAAAACATTCAACAGCGCCGATCAGGTCAGTCCTGTGCCACATCGAGCGAGATCACCCCGTAGTCGTAGCCACGACGGCGGTACACGACCGAGGGCCGGTCGCTCTCCTTGTCCACGAACAGGAAGAAGTCGTGGCCCACGAGCTCCATCTCGTAGAGCGCCTGGTCGAGCGTCATCGGGTCGGCCGGGAAGCTCTTCTCCCGGACCACCAGCGGCCCGTCGCCCATGACCGTGATCGGTCCGACGTGGCGCTCCTTCTCGCCCTCCGCGGTCTCGGGGGCGGTGCCGTTGGGCTCGGGCGTGATGCCGGCGAGCGCCTGGCCCACCGAGACAGGGGTGTGGCGTCCGCGGTGCACGCGCTTGCGGTCGGCCGCGCGCCGCATCTGGTTGGCCATCTTGTCCATGGCCATGTCAAGAGCCGCCATCTTCTCCTCCGCGGCAGCCTCGGCGCGGATCACCGGGCCCTTGGAGAAGGCGGTGAGCTGGATTCGCACGGCGCTGTCGCGCAGACGGGGGTTGCGCTCTTTGTCGACCTCCACCTCGACGCGCATGATGCGGTGATCGTGCTTCTCGAGCCGGGTGAGCTTCTCCTCCACGTGACTGCGGAAGCGGTCCGACACCTCCATGTGCCGACTCTTGACCACGATTTCCACGGTTGACCTCCCGGTTGTCTCGGTGAACGCGTCACCTGGGGTGTTTTGACCACCGCTGTGCGGTGACCTTGAGAGATGGAGATCCGTCCGGCCGACCTGGTCTTCGACCCCACAACCGCCTGCTGAGGTGCTCGCAGCTTCTCCGCCACTAATGACCTTCTCTCGTTGCCGCGCCGTATCTGACGGCGCGGACGAGGCAGGACTTACTTCTAAGCCGCACCGTGATCGGCGGTCGCCGCCGGTGCTCGCGTCCGAGGACACGTGCCCTGACGGCTGCGCCTTACGTGGACCGTTTCGCCTGCGACTGGCATCGGCTAGCCGACTGTCCCCACCGAGTTCTGCCGTGAAGGCTGCCCTCAGCCGGATCCTGTCGGTGCAACCACGGACCCGGACGGACTCCATGACTAGACGCTAGTTCCTCATCGGGCAAAACGGTAGTCATACGCGCCCGGCCGGCCTCTCACACCGGCGGTCCCCGGCGCGCGTCCTGGTCCACTGGTCTGGCCGAGGTACGCCTGGTGGCGGCCACGACGGCGATCCCGGTCACCGCCACGCCTGCCGCCTCGAGCGCCCGCTGCGCCTCCCGCACCGTGGCGCCCGTCGTGATCACGTCGTCCACGACGACCACGAGCGGAGCCGGCCCACCGGTCACGGAGGCTCGTCCCGTGCCGGCCCGCGCGGAGCACGCCATGGTGCCGGCCAGGTTCCGTGCGCGGTCGGCCGCGCCGAGCCCGGCCTGGTCTGCGGCCGCGCGGACGCTGCGCAGCAGCCGCCCGGCCGAGGCGGGGACGCCCAGGCCCCGCAGGCGGGAGGCGGCTCGCAGCGTGAGGCGAAGCAGCGGGTCGTGACCGCGGCGTCGGACCACGGCTCCCCTCGACGGCACGGGCACCAGGAGCACCCGCTGTCGCGGCCGGTCAGGAGCAGCGGGTCGCACCGGCGCCGACGGGGTGTGCGCGAGCACGGAGTGGGCGAGGAGCTCACCGAGAGGGTCCGCGAGCGCGAACCGGTTCTGCTCCTTGTGGGCGTTGACCAGGAGCTTGAGGGCGCCGTCGTACCCGCCGACCGCCACCGGCCTGGCCAGTCCGGGAGGGCACGGTGTGGGCCAACAGGTCTCGGCGGCCCGGGGCAGGTCGCGGCGACACCCGGGACACAGGACCCGGCCGGGTCGCTCGCACACAGCACATCGGCTGCCGAGCAGGAGGTCGAGTACGGCGTCGGGCACGTCGCCACGATGCCCCCGTGGCGTGCAGGCCCGCCCGCCACGGCCCCGGACCTGTGCTGGAAGGACCCGGGCCGACGGCCTGTGGACGCGGCCGGGTCAGCCGGCGAAGGTCGGGGCGAGCAGCGGTCGGTGGACCGAGGCCTCCGTCCACTGACCGTCCGCGCCGAGCTCGTACAGCTCGCCCTTCTCGGTCCCGAGGAACAACGGTGTGCCGGACGACGGCGAGGCGACGAGGCGCGTCGCACTCCCCCGGAACGTCTCGGCAGCCGTGTCCACCCCGGGGAGGGCGGTCGAGCCGTCGAGCAGGGCCATCAGGACCTGCGAGGACCCCGGGGCCGCCTCGGTCAGGACCGCCAGGCTGCCCGGGCTGCGCCAGGCGAGGTCACGGATCTCGTCGCCGCCGCCCTCGGCCAGCGGGAGGTCCTCCGCCTCGGTCAGACCCCGGACCTTGCCGCCCTCCCCCCGCTGGACCCGGGAGACGACGAGGTGGTCCGCAGACCTCCCCTCGACCACGGCCACCAGCCGCGTGCCGTCGCGGGAGACCACGAACGCCGAGACGTCCTCACCGTCGAGGCCCGGTGCGTCGACCCCGGTCGCCTCTCCGTCGCGGATCACCGTGACGTCTGCTCCGTCGGCGGTCCGGTCGACCAGCCACACCTGTCCGAACACGTCCCAGGCCGGCTGGAGCAGGTCGGTGCCGCCGGAGTAGGCCACCTCCGTCTTGCCGACCACGGCGGTGCCGTCCTCCCCGCGTGCTCGCGGGGCGAGCACGACCGTCGTACCGTCCTCGGTCACCGCCGCCGCCCGCTCGCCGGCGAGGTCGACCGCGAGGTCACGAAGGGTGTAGTCCCCCGCGTCGAAGAGGCCGACGGCGTCGTCGGCTCCGGGGTCGAGCGCCACCGCACGGCCGTCCCGGATCCCGAAGAGCTCCTGCGAGGCCCAGTGGATCGAGGGGTCGAACTCCGCCCAGGACCCGACGCTCTGGGGGCTCCCCGCGCCCGGGATGTCCAGGGGCGAGCCGTTGACCGTGACCCGCATCGACTCGACCCCGGTCACCTGGCTCAGGGTCCAGGCCAGCTGGGCGAGCGCCATCTGCCGGTCGTGCTCGCTGAGCCGGAGCAGCTTGTCGTTGAGCTCGACGTCTGCGACACCCTCGGAGGAGACCGGAACGGACAGGACGTACTCGGTGCCGCCCGGGATGAAGGTCCGGAGCACGCCGTCGAGCTCGGGGTGCGGGCCGAGCAGGAGACGGCGGACCAGCAGGGTCGCCGCCTGCTCGCCCTGTGGCAGGTAGGTCGGCTCGGGCACCAGGACCTGCGCGGTGGGGTCGAAGTAGTACACGAAGTACTGCCGGTAGCGGCTGTCGAAGTACGTGCGCGGGATGACCAGGGCGTCCGGCGGGTCGGAGATGCGCCACTGCCCCCGTTCACGCTGGAGGTTCAGGGTGAAGTCGGAGCTCCCGCCGACGTCGCCGAGCCAGGTGCCGCGGTCGTCGAGCTGCACGGTCTGTTGCAGGCTCACCTCGAAGCTCTGCCTGCCCCCGGTCACGAGCCTGGTGCCGTAGACCATCGTCGACTTGTCCGGGGCCCAGCCGGTCCTCGCCTCGTCGGTCAGGTACTTGCGGGCGACAGCGGTGGACTGCGGCGCGGCCTGCATCGCCCGGAGGAAGCCGAGCACGATCTTCTGTGGCACGGCGCCGCGCTCAGGGCCCGCGGGGGTGTAGTCGAAGGTGCCCTCCCCCTGCGCGACAGGCTCCTGCCCCGGGCGGGTGTTCACGCTGCCCACCTCGGGAAGGCTCACGCAGCCGCCGAGGAGGAGGGACAGCAGCGCGGCCACCGCAAGGAGCGTGCGTGACCTCATGGCGTCCCCGCCCGCTCGTCGTGTGCGGTCCGCGGCATTCGCCGTCGCCTGCGCGCGTCGGCGGGCACCAGCGGCAGTGGGCTGGTCGTCAGCGGGTCGCCCGCCCGTCGGGGCAGCGTCAGCCGGAACTGCGCACCGCTGCCCGGCTCCCCCCAGGCCTGGAGCCAGCCACCGTGAAGGTGGGCGTCCTCGAGCGAGATGGCGAGTCCGAGGCCGGTGCCCCCGGTGCTCCGCGCCCGGGCGGGGTCTGCCCGCCAGAACCGGTTGAAGACCATCTGGGCCTCGCCCTCGCGCAGGCCGACGCCGTGGTCGCGGACGGCCAGGGCCGTGGCGTGGTCGTCGGCCGCGACCAGGACCTCGATGTCCTTGCCCTCGGCGTGGTCGACGGCGTTTGTGACCAGGTTGCGCACGATCCGCTCGACCCTCCGCGTGTCGACCTCGGCCACGCACGGCCGCCCGGGATCGCGTACAACGACGCGGGTGCCACGCCTCTCGGCGAGCGGCATGGTGCTCTCGGCGACCCGGTGGGCGAGGTCTACGAGGTTCACGTCCTCGAGGTGGAGGACGGCGGCCCCTGCGTCGAAGCGGCTGATCTCCAGCAGGTCGGTGAGCAGCAGCTCGAACCTGTCGAGCTCCTTCTGCAGCAGCTCCGCGGAGCGGGCCGTCACCGGGTCGAAGCGGTCCCGCGCGTCGTGGAGGACGTCCCCGGCCATGCGGACCGTGGTCAGGGGGGTCCGCAGCTCGTGCGACACGTCGGAGACGAAGCGCCGCTGGACCCGCGAGAGCTCCTCGAGCTGGCGGATCTGCTTCTGCAGGCTCGCGGCCATCTGGTTGAAGGACGTGCCGAGTCGCGCGATGTCGTCGTCACCACGGACCTGCATCCGCTCCTCGAGCCGGCCGGACGCGAGACGCTCCGCGACGCGCCGGGCCATGCGCACCGGGGTGACGACCTGACGGGTGACCAGCCAGGTCAGCCCGCCCACGAGCAGCAGGAGCAGCACCCCGCCGGTGAGCAGGGCACGGCGTACCAGGCGGAGGGTGTCGGCCTCCTCGGTCATGGGGAACAGGTAGTAGAGGGTGTACGTGCCGCCGTCGCTCGGGACCTGCACCTGGGAGCCGGTGACGACCGCGGGCACCTCGGGCCGTTCGCTCCCGGGCTCGTAGACGATGGTCGAGTAGGTCCAGGACGTGCCCGGCTGGGTCTCGACCACCTCGCGGAGCCGCTCGGGGATGCTGGTGGTGAGGACATCGGGTGACTTGAACGTCCCGCCGGAGTCGGCGGTGCTGCCCTCGCTGGTGCCCGGGACGGGTCCGTCGAGCACCACGTCGTACCCCTGCACGTCACCGCGCGCCACGATGCCGGCGACGAGCTGCCCGAGCTGCGCACCGGGGTCGAACTCGGTCCCCGGAGCACCCTCGAGACGGCTCTGCGCCTCGTAGGCGCCGCGGGTGGCCTCGGCCACCGAGGTGCTCGTCTTGCTCGCGACGAGCCCGTCGGTGATCTGCCTCATCAGCACCCAGCCGACGAGGGTGACCACGACCGCGGAGAGAACGAGGGTGCTCACGACGACGCGCGCCTGGATCGAGCGCCGCCAGAAGGTCGCGGCCCGCCGGAGGGGCCTGACGAGTTTCACGAGGCTCGGCCTAGGACGTGCCGGCCTTGTACCCGACACCCCTCACCGTCAGGACGATCTCGGGGTTCTCGGGGTCGTGCTCGACCTTGGAGCGCAGCCGCTGGACGTGCACGTTGACCAGGCGGGTGTCGGCGGCGTGGCGGTAGCCCCAGACCTGCTCGAGGAGCACCTCGCGGGTGAACACCTGCCAGGGCTTGCGGGCGAGGCAGACCAGCAGGTCGAACTCGAGGGGCGTGAGCGAGATCTGCCGGCCGTCCCGGGTGACCTGGTGGCCGGCCACGTCGATGGCCAGGTCGCCGATGTTGAGGGTCTCGGGACCGGAGTCGTCGTGACGGCGCACGCGGGCCCGGATCCTGGCGACGAGCTCCTTGGGCTTGAACGGCTTCGCGACGTAGTCGTCGGCCCCGGACTCGAGGCCGACGACCACGTCGATGGTGTCGCTCTTGGCCGTGAGCATCACGATCGGCACCCCGGACTCGGCCCTGATCTCGCGGCACACGTCGATGCCGTCCTTGCCCGGGAGCATCAGGTCGAGCAGGACGACGTCGGGCCGGAAGTCCCGGAAGTCGGAGAGGGCCTGGTCACCTGTGGGGCAGACCCGTGGGTCGAACCCCTCGTTGCGGAGAACGATCGTGAGCATCTCGGCGAGCGCCGCGTCGTCGTCGACGACGAGGACCCGCCCCCGGTTCCCCTGCTCAGGCATCGGTTGCCCTCCCCGCAGCTCTCTCAGGCGTCCCGTCAGTACCGGTAGTGGTCGGACTTGTAGGGTCCCTCCACCGGCACGCCGAGGTAGCTCGACTGCCCCGAGGTCAGCTCGGTCAGCTTGACGCCGAGGGCCTCGAGGTGCAGCCGGGCGACCTCCTCGTCGAGGTGCTTGGGCAGCGTGTAGACGCCGACCGGGTACTCGTCGGTCTTGGTGAACAGCTCGATCTGCGCGAGGACCTGGTTCGTGAAGGAGTTCGACATCACGAACGAAGGGTGGCCGGTCGCGTTGCCGAGGTTCATCAGGCGGCCCTCGGAGAGGACGATCACCGAGTTGCCCTCGGGGAAGGTGAAGACGTCGACCTGGGGCTTGACGGTCTTGCGGGTGATGCCCGGGAACCGCTCGAGACCGGCCATGTCGATCTCGTTGTCGAAGTGGCCGATGTTGCCCACGATCGCCTGGTGCTTCATCCGGCGCATCTGGTCGACGGTGACGACGTCCTTGTTGCCGGTCGCAGTGATGATGATGTCGGCGACGGGGAGGACGTCCTCGAGGGTCGTGACCTGGTAGCCGTCCATCGCCGCCTGCAGCGCGCAGATCGGGTCGATCTCGGTGACGACCACGCGGGCGCCCTGGCCGCGCAGCGACTCCGCACAACCCTTGCCGACGTCGCCGTAGCCGCAGACCACTGCGACCTTGCCGCCGATGAGCACGTCGGTGGCTCGGTTGATGCCGTCGATCAGCGAGTGGCGGCAGCCGTACTTGTTGTCGAACTTGCTCTTGGTCACCGAGTCGTTGACGTTGATGCCCGGGAAGAGCAGCGACCCTTCCTTCATCATCTCGTAGAGACGGTGGACGCCCGTGGTGGTCTCCTCCGTCACGCCCTTGATCTCGTTGGCAATCGTCGTCCACCGGCGGGAGTCCTCGGCCAGGGAGTCGGCGAGGACCTGGAGGATGACCTTCTTCTCGGTGTTGTCCGTGGAGTCCGGCGAGTCGACCGTCCCGGTCTTCTCGGCCTCGACGCCGAGGTGGAGGAGGAGCGTGGCGTCACCGCCGTCGTCGAGGATCATGTTGGCGAACTCGCCGTCGGGCCAGCGCAGGATCTGCTGGGTGCACCACCAGTACTCCTCGAGCGTCTCGCCCTTCCACGCGAAGACCGGGACACCGGCGGGGTTCTCGGGCGTGCCGTTCGGCCCGACGACGACAGCCGCCGCGGCGTGGTCCTGGGTGGAGAAGATGTTGCACGAGGCCCAGCGGACCTCGGCACCGAGCGCGGTGAGGGTCTCGATCAGGACGGCGGTCTGGATGGTCATGTGCAGCGAGCCGGCGATCTTGGCACCCGCCAGGGGCTTGGAGCCGGAGTACCGCTCCCGCATCGCCATCAGACCGGGCATCTCGTGCTCGGCCAGGGTGATCTCGGTCCGGCCGTAGTCGGCCAGGGACAGGTCTGCAACCTTGAAATCCATCTACATCCTCATCTCTGGGGCAACTCGTCAAGACTACCCGCCGCGCACGACGGGACGTGCACGGTCGGTTCGCGGCGGCGCGCCTCGAGGATGGGCCTCGGTCCGGGACGCTCCGCCTGGGGGTACGACGTGGTCAGTGCCCCGCCGGAGCCTGGGGAGCCGGCTTGGGATCGGGCACGTGACCCTCGACGTAGATGTCGGGCTCGATGTAGATGACCTGGGCGGTAGCCTCGGCCTCCCGGATCGCCCGCTCGGCCTCGTCGATGGCGGCTGCCACCTCGGCGGCCTCCGCGTCACGCGGCACGCCCACCTTGACGGCCACGAGCAGCTCCTCGGGCCCGAGGTGGAGGGTCTTCATGTGGATCACCCGGTCGATGCCGGACGTGGACCCGAGCGCGGCGAAGATCCTGCGCTGGGCCTCGACGGAGGCGGACTCGCCCAGCAGCAGGCTCTTGGTCTCGAGCGCCAGGACGATCGCCACCGCGACCAGCAGCAGGCCGATCGCCGTGGTGCCGGCGACGTCCCAGTAGTCGTTGCCCGTGATGAGGCTCAGCCCGACGCCCAGCAGGGCGAAGACCAGTCCGAGGAGCGCGGCGAAGTCCTCGAGGAGGATGACCGGGAGCTCCGGCTGCTTCGCGCGGCGGACGAACTGCGGGAAGGTCGCCTTACCCCTGATCTTGTTCGTCTCGATGATCGCGGTCCGGAACGACAGCGACTCCAGCACGATCGCCACCACCAGGACCACGACGGGCACGAAGCGTCGCCAGTCGGCCACGCTCTCGGCGTGACCCGAGGCGATCTCGTGGTACTTGTGGTAGGCCTCGTAGAGCGCGAAGAGGCCACCGACCGAGAACAGCACGATCGACACGATGAACGAGTAGATGTAGCGCTCGCGGCCGTAGCCGAAGGGGTGCTCCTCGGTCGCTCCCTTCTTCGCCTTCTTCCCACCGAGCAGGAGCAGCCCCTGGTTGCCGGAGTCGGCGACCGAGTGGATCCCCTCGGCGAGCATCGAGGAGAACCCGGTCATGAAGAAGGCGACGAACTTCGTGACCGCGATCCCGAGGTTGGCGAAGAGAGCCGCCACCACCGCCTTGGTGCCGCCGTCGGCTGCCATCGAGCGTCCTTCCTGTCGGTAGGCCCGACCTCGTTGTGGGCCGGAGAGACGGGAGGAACCCTAACCCGTGAGCCCGCCGTTGACGCGATCGAGGCCGACGGCCAGGTAGGCGGCCGCGAAGGTGCCGGTGGCGAGCAGCGCGGCGTAGCGGGCGACCTCGTTGGCCGCGTCGGTCGCCACTGTCTCGACGCGCACGTCACGCTCGTTGGCGGCCGCGACCAGGCGGCCCCGCTGCTCGCGCACCGAGGCGTCGGCCGACCCGTCATCGAGGACCACCAGGATGGGACGCCTCTCGGTGGCGGACTCGGTCTCGTCCTCCCCGCCGTCGGCGAAGGGGTCCGCGAAGACGTCACGACGTGCGGCCGCCTTGATCACCGGCAGCAGGTGCTCGGCGTCGGCGGCGAGGGCGGCCCGGCCGCTGTTGCGCCGGACCGACTCGGCCACGCGACGCGCGGCACGGGCGGCGAGCACCGACCCGCCCCACACGAGGGGCATCGAGTCGGCGATGGCGATCGCGAGCATCTTGGCCGGGTTGACCGACAGGTCCTTGTACGGCGAGCACTCGAGCGCCACGTCGTCGAGGGCACCTGCGACCGCCTCAGGGTCGGTCTCCGGACCGAGGTCGAGGCGCTCGAGGAACTCGAGCATGACCACGGCCGTGGCGAGCTGGTCCCCCGTGGTGACGGGGAGGACCGTGCTGTGGCGTCCCGCTGCGTGGTCGGCGACGAGGCTGCGCTCGGGGCACGCCACGACGAGCTGGCAGCCCCGGCGTACCGCCTCGGCGACCGCGGAGGCGGTGCCCGAGTCGCTGCCCTCGGGAGCGAGGACCGCGACCAGGTCGAGGGAGCCCGCCCAGCCGGGAAGGCTCGGGCCGGGCCAGGCCACGAACGGCACCGGGCACCACGGCTCGAGCACTGCCCTGAGGAGCCGGGAGTCGGGCCCGGCCGCGACCACCGCACGGGGACGCGTCTCCCCGGCTGCCCCGGCGACCGCCGCCTCGATCGCCTCCGCCGCGACGCCTGCCTCACGACGCACCCGTGCACCTGCTTCCGCCATCTGCCGCAGCACGGGGTCGGCGGCGGCGAGGGCCACCTCGTCGTCGAGCCTGGACTCCTCGAAGACGCCGCGCATCAGGGCTGCTCGGGCCGGCGCGCCTCGTCCACGAGGAGCACGGGGATGTCGTCGCGGACCGGGTACGCGAGGCCGCAGGCGGAGCAGACCAGCTCCTGGGCGGCCTCGTCCGGCACCAGCTTCCCGTGGCAGTCCGGGCAGACGATGATCTCGAGCAGGGTGGGGTTGAGGTTCATGCGTCTCTCCTGATCATGGCCAGAACATCGTCTCGGACCTGGGTCATGGTGGCCACGTCCTTGCCCTCCGCGTTGAGCCGCAGCAGCGGCTCGGTGTTGGAGGGGCGGACGTTGAACCACCACTCGTCGTGGGTCACGGTGAGCCCGTCGAGGTGGTCGAGGGTCACGTCGGGCTGGTCGGCGTACTCCTTCTCGATCCGCTGCATGACCTCCGTCTGGTCCACCACCGTGGAGTTGATCTCGCCGGAGGCGGCGTAGCGGGTGTACTCGGCGAGGAGCGAGGACAGCGGGCCGTCGTACTCGGCGAGGGCCGCCAGCGCGTGCAGGGCGGCGAGCATGCCGGAGTCGGCGCGCCAGAAGTCCTGGAAGTAGAAGTGACCGGAGTGCTCACCGCCGAACACGGCACCGGTCTCGGCCATCGTGGCCTTGATGAAGGAGTGCCCGACACGAGTGCGCACCGGTGTGCCGCCGCGCTCGGTGACGATCTCCGGAACCGCCCGGGACGTGATCAGGTTGTGGATCACCGTCGCCCCCGGGTGCTTGGCCAGCTCACGCGAGGCGATGAGCGCGGTGAGGACCGACGGGCTGACCAGCTCACCCCGCTCGTCGACGAGGAAGCAGCGGTCCGCGTCGCCGTCGAAGGCGAGGCCCACGTCGGCGCCGACCTCGCGGACCTTCGCGACCAGGTCGGTCATGGTCTCTGGGTCGATCGGGTTGGCCTCGTGGTTGGGGAACGTGCCGTCGAGCTCGAAGTACAGCGGGACCAGGTCCACCTCCACCCGGCTCAGCACCTCCGGGACGGTGTGCCCCGCCATGCCGTTGCCCGCGTCGACGACGACCTTCAGGCGGCGACCCCGCACGGGTGCCAGGGAGAGCAGGTACTCGGCGTAGTCGGCGAGTACGTCGGCCGCGGTGATCGACCCGCGGGCGGCCACCTCGCCCACCGCGCCGGAGGCGACGAGGTCGCGGATCTCGACCAGGCCGGACTGGGCGGAGATCGGGACCGCCTGGGCGCGGCACATCTTGATCCCGTTGTACTGCGCGGGGTTGTGGCTCGCGGTGAACATCGCGCCGGGCATGTCGAGGCGTCCTGCCGCGAAGTACAGCTGGTCGGTGGACGCGAGGCCGATCATGACCACGTCCGCCCCTGCGCCCGCGGCGCCGGCCGCGAAGGCCTGGGCCAGACCCGGCGAGGACGGTCGCATGTCGTGGCCGACGACGACGGACCTGCCGGCGGAGCCGGTGACCTCGACGAAGGCCGCTCCTGTGGCGCGGGCCAGTCTCTCGTCGATCTGGTCGGGAACGGTGCCTCGGACGTCGTAGGCCTTGAAGACCGCGGAGAGGTTCTCGGGGGCCGTGGAAGCAGGCATGCCCCGACCCTACCGTCAGTGCACGTTCAGCTGTCGGGCGATCGGAGGACACGCAGGTGCCCGCGCCGGCCGACCTCGCGGGCGTTCTCCGGCACGAGGCCGACCGCGTGCTGCTCCTGCTCCTGCCCCGGGACCGGGCGCGCGGCCTCGCGGACCGCGTCGGCGAGGGCGAGGAGGTCGTCGCTCGACGGGCCGAGGGCGTCGGGGTCTGGCGCGAGCCGCATGATCTCCCACCCGCGAGGGGCGCTCAGCCGCTCGCTGTGGGCGTCGCAGAGGTCGTAGGCATGGGGCTCCGCGTAGGTGGCGAGCGGCCCCAGGACGGCTGTCTGGTCGGAGTAGACGTAGGTCAAGGTGGCCACCGCCGGGCGCCCGCAGGCGGTACGCGAACAGCGACGGGCAGAACTCACGACGCAGACGGTACATCGTGGCCTGGCACACAGCGACTAGGCTCGCGGTCGTGGATGCCAGCCGATCATCAGCCGGGCCGATTCCCCGCTTCGTGACCGGCCCCCGCAGGGACAGCAGGCGCGACCGCAGAGGTCGCGGCATGCGCGGACCGGCGGTCCTGCCCGGCCCGCTCTCCCCCCGCGGCGTGCCCGGCAACCAGTCGCCGCGAGAGGTGTTCGACGCCATCGTGCTCGCGGTCGTCCGCCGGCTCGAGGAGCGCTGGCACGACGAGCTCGGGCTCATCGAGTTCGCCGTGGAGGAGACGCCGATCGTCCCGGAGGACTGGGCCGCCGAGACGGTGCCGCTGGCCTCCCTGGTCCGCGGCTCGGGCGCGACGCCCACGCGGCTGGTCCTCTTCCGCCGGCCGATCGAGCTTCGCTGCGAGACCCGCTCCGACCTCAACGCGTTGGTGCTGACCGTCCTCGTGGAGCAGGTCTCGGAGCTGCTGGGACTTCCTCCCGAGGAGATCGACCCCGGCTACGAGGCCGACTGAGGGTCCACCGGCGAGGCTCAGCGGACGACGGGAACCACGGCTGGCCGGGTCAGCACCACCGGCAGCGGGCGCAGCGCCACCTGGCTCAGGCCGGCACCACCTTCGATCGAGACCCCGCCGGAGAGCTCTCCCTTGCCGGGGGTGACGACCACGTAGGCCGCCTTCCCCTTCGGGGTCCAGGCGAGCGTGGCGGTCGGAGGGACCTCCAGCTCGGTGGAGTCGACCTTCTCGCCCCGGGCGGAGTACGCCGTGACCCCGGCCGTGCCGCCGCCCTCCCCCGCGGTGAGCTGCACCTCGGCGGACGAGCCCTCGTCGAGAACCGCGGCCGAGGGACCGTCGAGGACCGGGGCCGCAGCTGCGTACGAGACGTCGCTGCCGCTCGAGGACCGGACCGTCGCCGTCACCGGGATGTCGGAGCGAAGGTGGATGGCGGAGGCGTCCTTGCCGACCGCGTCGCCGAGGTCGGCCGTCGCGACCGACCCGGCCGGGACCTGGAGCTGTTCGACGCCGGTCGGAGCGTAGGCGCCGGACTCGCCCGACACCTTGATGTCGACGAGGGCGTCACGGTCCGAGGGGTTGTTGACGACGAGCGTCCGGCCGTCGGCACCGCGAGGCAGCGGGGAGAGCCGGAGCACCCGGGCGGCGTCCGGCTGGGTGGGGACCCACTCGAGACCCGGCTCGGCAGCGGGCTGGGTGGCGAAGGCGTCCGAGAGCCCGGCGACCACGCGTCCGCGGCTGGCCTCGACGTGCACCGCGAGCTCGTCGGACTGCGGGGCGATCTCGACGAGCTCGATCTCGCGCACCTCACCCGGGGCCAGGGTGATGCCACGGGTGCCGAGGTCTTCCGCGACACCGTCCGGACCCGACACCACCACGTCGACGACGGCCGGGCCGGGGTCGAGGTTCGCCATGACGAGTACGGACTGGTGGTCGAGCGCCGCGCCACCTCCGGTGAACCACCACCGGGACCGCGGCGCCGAGCACTCCTGCAGGGCCAGCCCGGCGCCGTCGCCCTGGTCGAGCTGGAAGGTGCCGCGACCCACCGCGGATCCGCCCGTCGCGGTGACGGCGAGCGCCGAGCCCGCATCCGGCGACGTCAGCTCGGCGAGCTCGCCGCGGGCGGCTCCTGAGACCCCACGGCCCTGCTCTCCTGCAGGTCCGGCCGTGACCGTGGCCTTGCCGGCATCCTCCTCGGCCGCTTCGGGGCCGTCCGGGAGCGGCACTGCGACGGTTGACGCCTGGCTCTTCCCCTTCGCAGGTGACCCGAGACAGCCGGTGACGACCTGCTCGACCGGCACCGTCTGGGGGCGGGCGGCGGGCTCGGGGTCGGGCTGGACGAAGCCGGCTGCCGCGAGCAGCAGGCCGGCGAGGAGGACCAGCGCGATGCCGGGAGCCGCACCGCGACCCGGCATCCGGAGCCTCGGCCGCTGCCTCGCGGCGGCCCGGCGTCCGGGGGTGGGCGTGCTCATCGGCGAACCCTCCTGCTCGGGGCGGCGAGGACCGCCGCGGCGACGATGGCGAGCCCCTGCAAGGCGAGCAGCAACGGCCGGAGCGACCACTCCGGCTCGGGCAGGGCCTCGCTGTTCGGGTCGGCCTCGAGCTGCCAGGCGCGGGAGCCCGGTCGGAGCGCGCTTGCGGACCGCAGACCACTGACCGCGTCGAGGTTGCCGACGAGGTCCGGGTCCGCCGGCGGGGGCAGGTAGAGGAAGGCCACGCCGTACTTGCTCAGCTGTGCCACCTGATCCGGCGTCGGTGCGGTGGCGAGGTCGCCGACGAGGTCGGTGAGCTCCTGCTGGGTGCGGCTCGTCGTGGCGACCGTGTCGTCACCGAGCCTCGCCCCGTCGGCGCGCAGCAGGGTGTAGCCGAGGCCGGCGCCCTCCTTGCGGACGACGAGGACTCCCTGGTCGGGATCTCTGAGCGCCGCGTCGGTCATGTAGGCGGGGACCCCGTGGGGGGCGCCCCTGTCCAGCGGGCCGTCGACGCCGTTCGCGGCCCACCAGAGCGCACCGGCAACGGGTGTGAGCAGCGCGCCGACCACGACGAGGAGGCCCACCGGCTGGCGCCAGCCGAAGCTTCGACCGGAGAGCTGGGCGCCGATCCCCGTGCCGGCGACCGCGACGGCGCTGATCGCCGCCGCCTGGGCGAGCAGGACGGGGAAGCCGGCCCACTCGCCGCGCGAGTCGAGCACGACCGTGGCCACCAGTGCCACGACAAGGACGATCCAGGCGCGTACGACGACGGGACGTGTGTTGTTGCGGACGAGGGCGGCGACGGCTGCAACGGCGATTCCGAAGCTCAGCCAGGCCGGCGCCGCACCGAGCGCGGAGGTGGCCGCTCGCCCGCCGAAAAGCTCCCAGATCCCCAGGTCGGCCACCAGGTCGGCGGCGGGGAGGCCGGCCTCGGCGTACCAGGAGCCCGCGCTCTCGTCGGCGAACCGCATCAGCGACCAGGGCAGCAGCAGGATCGGCACGACGCCGACGGCTACCGCGACCGGGCCCCAGGCGGTCGGCTGCGACCACGCCGGCCGGTCACCGAGCAGCCCGGACACAAGGAACATGAGCGCGAGGACCACCGCCAGCACCCACGCGAGGGGCACGAACGCGGCGAGGACGGCGAGCAGCAGGCCGGTGCGCCAGGCCGCTCTCCACCGCCGGTCGGCGTCGTGACCAGGGCCGAGGAAGAGCGCGGCGTGGGCGACCCAGGGCAGGATCACCGAGGCGGCCACGGTCCCGAGCCGCCCCTGGTTCACGGCCCCGGACAGGATCGGGAAGAGGCCGTAGGCGGCGCCGCCCCACATCGGCGCCCAGGAGGATCTGGTCAGGGTCCGGAGGAACCGGAAGGCGCCCCAGGCCGCCAGCGGGACGCTGAGCAGGAAGAGCACGTCGACGACGAGCCAGGCCTTGCCGAGGAGCACCGTGCCGGCGACCGCGAGCGGCAGGACGTACGGCGCCGCGGACACCTCCGACCCCACGCCGAGGTCGTGCCAGCGCTCGACGTAGAGCGCCCACCAGCTCGAGGACGAGGCCGGAGCCGGCAGAAGTGCGCCACCGGAGAGGAAACCGCTCCCGAGCAGGCCGCGGACGCCCACGAGAGCGAGCAGCACCAGCACGGCGAAGAAGCCGGCGGTGGGGCTCGAGAGCAGGCGTGCCATCAGGCCCGTGTCGGCCGTGAGGTTCTCGGCCTCGTCGGGCACGGGCCCGGTCTCGGTCGCGGCGGCACGGGACGCGCGGCGAGCCGCGGAGACGTCGGAGGCCTGATTCACGACAGCGAGGACCAGGTCGGAGACGAAGTCCAGCCCGTGCCGGTACGGCAGCCAGAACGGCGCGAGGAGGTGCCGCACCTCGCGGGCCGGCAGCTTCGCCGTACGGCGGCGCGCCATGCGGCCGGCCAGGATGCGGTCCGGCCGCAGGTAGGCAGCGGCGAGCGCGACGAGCTCGTCGAGGCTCTCCCGCGGCGCCCGGACGAGCAGCAGGCCGAGCGCGCGGAGCATCGAGCCGAAGAACAGCCGCACGACCAGGAACGGGAGCGCCAGGAGCGAACAGTTGACGAGGAGGGTGTAGAGCGCGCTCTTCCGCTCGGCGCGGCGGTGGCTGCCGGTGAGCGGAGTCCGCCGGATGCCGCGTGAGGCTGCCTCGACGTGGAAGACGATCGACTCGGGGACGACCATCGTGACGTGGCCCGCGCGTGCGGCCCGCCAGCCGAGGTCGAGGTCGTTGCCGAACATCGGCAGCCGGCGGTCGAACCCGCCGAGCTCTTCGAGGACGTCGCGACGGATCAGCATCCCTGCCGAGCCGACGGCGAGCACCTCGTGCATCCGGTCGTGCTGGCCCTGGTCGTACTCCCCCCGCTCGAGCCCGGTCTCACGACGGCCGGTGCCGCTCATCGTGATGCCGATCTCGAGGAGTCTTCTCAGGGACGGCCACTCGCGATGCTTCGGGCCGAGGATGGAGACCGACGGGTTGGCGACGGCGACCTCGAGAAGCCGCTCGAGCGCGTCAGGTGCCGGGCGGCTGTCGTCGTGGAGCAGCCAGAGCCACTCCGTGTCGTCGGCGAGGGCGTAGTCGGCACCGTGGCGACCCGCACCGGTCGCGACGCCGCGAGGCAGGTGGTCCAGGCCGAGCGCCACTGCGTCGGGGTACGAGGTGCGGGCGGGGGCGCCGACGATCGAGTCGGCGCCGAGGCGGGAGGTCAGCAGGTCGACGCTCGCGTCACCGCTCCCGGTGTCGACCGCCAGGACACGGTCCGGAGCGACCGTCTGCTCACCCAGGCCGTCGAGTACCGCCGGCAGCCATCGTGCGCCGTTGTGGCTGACCAGAAGCGCAGTAACCCTCACGGCGCTCAACCCTAACCACGAGGGGCACGGGTCAAACCACCTACCCGGCGCGGAGCCCTGAACCGCGACGGGCAGTGCGGCTTCCGCCACACTGCCCGTCCGTCGCGCTCAGACCGCCCGCTTCTTCAGCTTGCGGCGTTCGCGTTCCGAGAGACCGCCCCAGATGCCGAACCTCTCGTCGCGCTCGAGTGCGTATTCGAGGCACTCGTTCCGCACGTCGCAGGTGAGGCACACCTTCTTGGCTTCCCTCGTCGAGCCGCCTTTCTCCGGAAAGAAGGCCTCAGGGTCGGTCTGCGCACACAAAGCGCGCTCTTGCCACCCCAGCTCCTCGGCCTCTCCGTCGATCACGTAGAGCTCTCTCACGGCATTCCGCCCTTCGACCCGTGAGATCCTTCCCAGGACCCCCATTTGACAACCTGTGCTTCGTGAGCACTGGCCCCTGACGCTAGTGGTAATCACTCCGCTGTGTGATCGAAATGAAGAACACTGTTGGAATTACATGCCTGTCGAAGATGCGAAGTCAAGCGAGCATCTGCTATATAGCCCCGACCTTGCGGCGAAGTGACCCAAACGTGCCATTGCGGCAGAAAGCGCACCCATGACTACCCCCGACTCTTCAGAGCAAACCCCCCGGAACGACCTTTTCTCCGGCGATTCGCAAACGGGCGGAGACGGCCCCCGAAAGGCGCCTCGCCGGGTTGTCGTCCTCTCCGGCGGGATCGGCGGGGCGAGGTTCATCACGGGCCTCCTCCACCACCACGCGTCGATCGGCGCGCCGGCCGAGGTCACGGTCGTGGCGAACACCGCCGACGACATCTGGCTGCACGGGCTGAAGGTCTGTCCCGACCTCGACACGGTCATGTACACGCTCGGCGGCGGTATCGACACCGAGCGCGGCTGGGGGCGCACCGACGAGACCTGGAGCGTCAAGGAGGAGCTCGCGGCGTACGGCGTTGAGCCCACCTGGTTCGGCCTCGGCGACCGCGACCTCGCCACCCACATCGTGCGCACCGAGATGCTCGAGGCCGGCTACCCGCTCTCCGCGGTGACCGCCGCCCTCTGCAAGCGCTGGCAGCCTGGGGTGACGCTGCTGCCGATGACCGACGACCGGGTCGAGACCCATGTCGCCGTCGACGACGACACCTCGCCTTCGGGCCAACGCGTCGTGCACTTCCAGGAGTACTGGGTGCGGATGCACGCGGAGGTGCCGGCGCGGGCCGTCGTCCCCGTGGGTGTCGAGAAGTCCGCGCCTGCCCCAGGCGTGCTCGAGGCCATCGCCGCCGCGGACGTGGTGCTCGTGCCCCCGTCGAACCCGGTCGTCTCGGTCGGGACCATCCTCGGCGTACCCGGCGTGCGCGAGGCGATCCGGAGTACCTCGGCGCCGGTCGTGGGCCTCTCCCCGATCGTCGGCGGCGCCCACGTGCGCGGCATGGCGGCCCAGCTGCTCACCGCGATCGGTGTCGAGACGAGTGCCGCGGCTGTCGCGGAGCACTACGGCAGCCGTCGTACGGGCGGGGTCCTCGACGGCTGGCTCGTCGACGCCCGTGACTCGGGCGAGGTCGAGCGGGTCGAGGCGGCGGGCATCGCCTGTCGCGCCGTGCCCCTGATGATGACCGACCTCGACGCCACCGCGGCGATGGTTCGCGAGGCGTATGCGCTTGCGGGGTCCGCCCGGGGGACGGAGGGTCTGGAGTGATCACCTGCCTGCCCGTGCCGGGTCTCGGAGAGGTGGCCGCGGGCGCCGACCTCGCCGAGCTGCTCGCCAACGCGGTCGAGCTGCGCGACGGCGACGTCCTTGTCGTGACCAGCAAGGTGGTGAGCAAGGCCGAGGGCCGGGTCGTCACAGGCGACAAGGCGGAGGCGCTCGCGAAGGAGGCCGACCGCGTGGTGGCCAGGCGCGGGCCGACCTCGATCGTGCGCACGCGACACGGCCTCGTGATGGCGGCCGCCGGCATCGACGCCTCCAATACCGCCCCGGGCACCCTCGTGCTCCTGCCGCTCGACCCGGACGCGTCGGCGCGGGCGCTGCGCGAAGCACTCGGAGCCGACGGCGGCCCCAACGTCGGTGTGCTGGTGAGCGACACGTCCGGTCGCGCGTGGCGCAACGGGCAGACCGACATCGCGGTCGGGGCGGCGGGAGTCATGGTGCTCGACGACCACGCGGGACGCCACGACGGGTACGGCAACCTGCTCGCGGTCACGGCTCCGGCGGTCGCCGACGAGGTCACGGCGGCCGCGGACCTGGCGACCGGGAAGCTCAGCCGCTCTCCCGCGGCCGTGGTCCGTGGGCTGGACCGGTTCGTCCTGCCGCGCGGACAGCACGGGGCCGGGGCGGCTGCGCTGGTCCGCGACGAGGCGCAGGACATGTTCGGCCTCGGCAGCCGCGAGGCGGTGCTTCACGCGCTGACGCGGACGGAGGGGCGGGGGTTCGGAGGGGCGGCGACTCTCCAGGACGTCGCCGCCGCCTGCGCGGAGGTGGTTCCCGAGGCAAGGGTCGCGCCCGGGCCGGACGGCGCGGGGATGGAGCTGACCCTGCCGCCGGCGTCCGAGGTCGGCGAGCGCCGGCTCGGAGCCCTCGAGGAACGTGTCACCGCCGTCGCGTTCAGCCTCGGCTGGCGTCGTACCGCCGACGGAGACCCGGGACACCTCGCAGGTGCCCCGCTCCGGTTCGTCCCGACTCCTCCGTAGACTTCCCCCCGACCGGTTGCCCACCCCTGTCGAAGAAGGTCTGTACCGTGGCCAAGCCGAAGAACGACCGTCGCGCTGTGATCGAGCAGATGCGACGCGAGCAGCAGCGTGCCGAGAAGAAGCGCACGCTGCTCATCATCGCCGCAGCCGTCATCGTCGGCCTGCTCATCGTCGGCGCGGCCGCCTACCCGATGGTCAAGGACTCGGCGGACCAGAAGGCCCTCGCCAAGAAGGACCTGGCCTCCCTCGGGCAGTCGGCGGACGCGGCCAAGTGCACCGACGTCACCGCGAAGAAGGCGACGGGCAACGCGGACCACCGTCAAGAGGGGTCGGACCTCTCCTACACCGACTCGCCGCCCGCGGACGGGCCCCACTACCCGATCACCGCCCCGATGACGCGGAAGTTCTACACCGCCAAGGACCGCCCGGAGCTCGGCTACCTCGTGCACAACCTCGAGCACGGCTACACCATCCTCTGGTACGACGACACCGTCGCCGACGACGGCGAGCAGCTCGCGGACGTGGAGGCCATCGCCGAGAAGTTCTCAGGCACGGACTTCGAGGACAAGTTCATCGCGGCTCCCTGGACGTCCGACGACGGGGAGCCCTTCCCCGACGGCGCGCACGTCGCCCTGACCCACTGGTCGATGGGCGGCACCAACGACAACCCGAAGGGACAGCTGGGAATCACCCAGTACTGCGGCGCACCGAGCGGTGAGGCCGTGCAGACCTTCGTCGAGGACTACCCCTACAGCGACTCCCCCGAGCCCGGCGCCGGCTGACCGGGCGGGCCGCAGCGGACACGGAGCGACGAGGGGGACGATGAGGGACCTGCTGACGCTGCTCCTGCTCGGCTTCGCCTCCGCGCTCGTCCCCGTCATCAACATCGAGGCCTACCTCGCGCTCCTCGCCGCTGTGTCCGACGTGGGCTCGGTCTGGGTCCTGGCCCTCACCGCCGCGGTGGGTCAGATGTTCGGCAAGCTGCTGTGGTACCGGATCGGTGCATCGTCGCTCGGCTGGGGCTGGGTACGCCGGAAGGTCGAGAAGCCCAAGGCCATGGCACGACTCGAGCTGTGGCGCGCGCGGACCCACCAGCGACCTGTGGTCGCAGGGGCCCTCGTCTTCGTCTCGGCGGTGACGGGGCTTCCACCGTTCGCGGTCCTGTCGGTGGTCGCGGGTCAGCTGCGCATGAACCTGACGCTCTTCCTCGGGCTCGGCCTCCTGGGCCGGTGGGTGCGCTTCGCCGCCGTGCTCGGCGGTGTGTCGTGGCTCGAGGGGACCGGCCTGCTCTAGACGTTGACCGCGCAGTCGACGCGCTCGTCCTCGAGCCGGCCGCCCGCGCCCACGGTCGCCTCGTCGCCCAAGGTCACGTCGCGCAGCTGCGCGGAGCGGCCCACGACGGCCGACGGCCCGATGACCGAGTCCACGACCACGGCATCCTCGCCGACGACGGCGCCGGACAGGACGACGCTCCCCGAGACCTTGGCGCCACGCTCGATCCAGGCACCGGTGTCCACGAGCGTGCCGCCCTCCAGCGTGGCGTCCGGGTCCACCGACGCGCCGTCCAGCACCCGGAACTCGCCCGTCGGGGCGGTCAGGGCCGGGCTGTCGGCGACGCCGAGGACGAGGTCGCGGGAGGCCGCCACCAGAGCGGCAGGCGTCCCGACGTCGCGCCAGTAGGCGGTGTCGACGAAGCCGACGACCAGGCGCCCCTCCTCGACCAGCGACGGGAACGTCTCGCGCTCCACCGAGACCACCTTCCCCGCCGGGATCAGGTCGATCACGCCGCGCCTGAAGACGTAGCAGCCTGCGTTCACCTGGTTCGTGACCGGGTTCTCCGACTTCTCCGTGAAGCCCGTGACCCGGCCCTGGTCGTCGGTCGGCACGCACCCGAAGGGCCGCGCGTCCGCGACCTCGACGAGGTGGAGAGAGACGTCGACCTGCCTCCCGTCGCGCGGCGTCTCGAAGTCGGCGAGCTGCCGCCGCAGGTCGTGGCCGGACAGGATGTCCCCGTTGAGGATCACCACCGCCCCGTCGGGGTCGTCGCGCAGAGCACCGGCCACGTTGCGGATGGCGCCGGCCGTGCCGAGCGGCTCCTCCTCCTGCACGTAGTCCAGCCTCACTCCCCATCGGCTGCCGTCGCCGAGGACGGGCTCGAAGAGCTCGGCACGGTAGGAGGTCGCCAGGACGACGTGGTCGACGCCGGCCTCGGCCAGCCGCGCGATCTGGTGCTCGAGGAACGGAACGCCCCCGACGTTGAGAAGGTGCTTGGGGCGGCGGGCGGTGAGGGGCAGCAGACGGGTGCCGAACCCTCCGGCGACGATGACGGCCTCAGCATGGTGCGACATGGAGAGCATCCTGCCATTGCGTAGTCTGCCCCGATGACCCTCTCCCCCAGGCACCGCTCGTTCACCGACCTCCTCGCCGCGCACCTTCGCGCGGACGCCGCCCGGCCGCTGGTCACCTTCTACGACGAGCACACCGGGGAGCGCGTCGAGCTCTCGGTCACCACCTACGCCAACTGGGTCGCGAAGACCGCGGGCCTCGTGCAGGACGAGCTCGACGTCGAGCGCGGCGGCCTGGTCCTCGTCGACCTCCCGACGCACTGGCTGGGTGCGGTGTGGCTCGGAGCCGCCTGGACCGGCGGGCAGGCCGTCACGAACGACCCCGCGCTGGCCGACGAGGCCGGGCTGGTCGTCTGCGGTCCCGAAGGCGTCGAGAAGTACGCCGACCGCGCCGACTCGGTTCCCGTGGTCGCACTCTCGCTGCGGCCTCTCGGCGCTCGCTTCGCCGAGCCGCTGCCGACCGGCGTGGTGGACTACGGGGCGGTCGTGCTCGCCCAGCCGGACGTGTTCATGGCGATCGACCCGGCAACCGGCGACGACGACGCCTGGCGCGACGACAAGGGCACCCGCAGCCAGGCGGCGCTCCTCGAGGACGTCGCCGCCGCTCCCCTCGTCGAGGAGGGCGGCCGGCTCATCACGGACGTCAACCCGTGCTCGCCGAGGGGCTCGCGACGCTGCTCTCACCACTGCAGCAGGCAGGCGGCACGGTGTGGGTCGCCAACCCGGACGAGGCCAAGTGGCAGCAGCGGTACGACGAGGAGCGGGCGACCGCTTCGTCGCGTGCCGCCCGCCCCTCGTGACTGCTCAGCTGCCCAGGTCGTAGACCCCGAAGCCGTCGGCGACGAAGCGCCGGGTCCCGAAGCCTCTCGCGGCCCCGGGGAGCAGCCAGAGCTTCCCGGTCTTGGCCTCCCGGGCCAGGACGTCGGGACGAGCGTCGCCGGTGGCGTCCCCCACGGACTGGAGCCAGTCGTAGGAGTTCGCGCCCGCGCCGACCTTCCTCGGGCTGAGCAGACCACCCGGCCCGTTGCCCGGGTAGACCTGCAGCGTGCCGTCGGACCGGCGGAGCAGGCTGTCGGGCGACCCGTCGCCGTCCCAGAGGCCGAGGCCCGTGTGCCGGTTGGAGCTGATCGCCGAGTGGGCGACGTAGCTGGTCTGGAAGCCGCTGGCGCCGTCACCCGGGTAGATCCTCATCGCCATGCCGGCCGGCTGCCCCATGAGGTCGGGGTGACCGTCACCCGTGATGTCGCCGACGGCCGCGAGGAGGCCGACCTTGCCCCAGCCCTTGGCGGCCGTGACCGGCGCGTTGAAGCCACCGGTGCCGTTGCCGGTGCGCAGGAGCATGTCGCCGCTGTTCGGGGAGCGGGTCATGATGTCGCCCTTGCCGTCACCGTTCCAGTCGCCCACGTTCAGGATCAGGTTGGCGGCTGCGAGCTGCAGACCCGTGTCGACGATCGCCTCGACGTTCCGCGCACCGTTGTTCGGGAAGACGACGACCGCGCCCTGGCCGTTCCGACCGACCAGGTCGGTGCTCGCGTTGCCGGCAAGCGATCCTGCTGCCGCGAGGTAGTTGAGCCCCTTGAACTGCGGGAACGGCCCCAGAGCGCTCGTGAACCGGCCGGCGCCGTCGCCGGGGTACACGTACACGAGCCGGGTCGACGCCGCCTTCACAAGCAGGTCTGCCTTGCCGTCGTTCGTGAGGTCTCCCGCGCCCGAGATCAGGCTGAAGCGCCCCCACGTGCCGGGCAGCGCGACCGGTGTGCCGAGCCCGCGTGCCTGCCCGGGGACGAGGTAGAGCCGCCCGCCGCCGCCGCGGGCGACGAGGTCCGCATGGCCGTCACCGTCGAGGTCACCGACGGCCGCTGTGAGGTTGTAGCCCCACGCCTTCGCCAGCAGCTGGCGCCTGCGGAAGCCACCGTTGCCGTTGCCGGGATAGACCCAGAGGTCGGTGCCGCCGGACATCCTGGCCACCATGTCCGCCTTGCCGTCCCCGGTGAGGTCAGGGGTGGCGAGGAGCATGTTCGCCTCGGAGAACCGCTTGGTGCGAAGGACCGTAGCGCCCAGGGTCCCCTGAGCGGTGCCAGGGTAGAGGCCGGTGACCTTCGTGCCGGCGTTGCGGGCCACCATGTCGGGGAGGCCGTCCCCCGTGAGGTCTCGGGCCGCGGCGACGAGGTCCATGCCCTTCCACCCGGACGCTGCCTGCACGCCGCGCTGGAAGTTGGTCTGTCCTCCGGTGCGGACCAGGTAGGCCTTCTTGGTGACCTTGTCACGCACCACCATGTCGGGCCAAGGTGAGCCGGCCAGGTTGGTCGTACGGGCGCGCTCGGTGAACGGGGCCTGGTACTTCGCCGCCAGGGAGCGGATCGTCGGGATCTGTGCGTACAGGTAGCGGCCGGGACAGGCGGTCTGGCCCGCGTCGCGGTGGCCGTTGATCGCCTTGAAGTACTTCGAGCCGACCCACTGCTTCGTGGACGAGGCCGAGACCCCGTGGAGTGAGAGCTTCCAGGCGAAGAGCCGGCCGTAGGCGTCGAGCATCGCGGAGGACGGCTTGCCCTTCTCGAAGTTGCCCAGCGCCGACATCGCGAAGGAGTACTCGTTGTAGTTGAGCGTGTGGGCGCCCACGACCGGTCGGTCGACGCCTCCGTACCGGCCCTCCCAGATCCGGCCGAAGCGGTCGACCACGAAGTTGTAACCGATGTCGCTCCAGCCCTTGGACTGGGTGTGGTACGCGTAGATGCCCCGGATGAGCGAGGGCACCTGCGCCCGTGTGTAGTCGTTCGCGTTCACCGTGTGGTGGACGAACCCGGCGTGCACCTCGTAGTAGTGCAGCGAGGACTTGTCCCGCATCCGCTCGTCCGCGCCCCACTGTGCGCGCGAGAAGATCTGCGGCTTCGGGGTGACACCCACTGCGCCCGTGAGGACTCCGTCGCCCTCCGGGGTGGTGGGCTCGGTGGTGGGCTCGGTGGTGGTCCCGTCGGCCGGCACCGGCTCGGTGGTCCCCTCGGTCGAGGTGTCCGTGGTCGCCGACGACAGGGCGACCGCGCCCTGCTCAGGCAGGTCGGCGGTGTCGATCGCGGGCTGCTCGAGCTTCGGGGCCGGAGTGTCCTTGGGGTCGATCAGGGCCAGCTCGGCGCCTGCGGGCACCTCGCCGTCAGCGGTCTCGACCTTGACCTGCACCTCGTCGACGTCGCCCACGAGGATCGGGTCGGTGCCCTGACGTGCGTGGAACGCCTCCTCGCTGTCCGGGTCGGGCCCGTGGTCGGCGTCGTAGGCGATGGGCTGCCAGGGGCTCCACTCGCCGTCGTCCAGGCTGCGCACGGAGACCGTGACCTCGTCATCGTCGAGGTGGACGCGGTGGTTCCAGGTGACGCCGACGGTGGCGAACCCGGTGACCTTCTCCGGCTCGCTGAGCACCGCGAGCCGGCGCTCCTTGCCCGTCTGCGCGGCAGCCCGTGGGGTGAGTGCGCGGAGCCCCGCCTTCTCGACACCGTCGAGGGGCACCTCCCGCACCTCGGGGTCCACCGGGTGGGACGCCACGAGAGCCACCGGCGAGGCAGCCGCGGCGGTCACGTTGTCCGCGGGCTCCGGGGTCGGGCTGACGATGTCGAGCGACACGACGCCGGCGGCTGGTGCAGCAAGGGCGGCGACCGTCCCGAAGGCCAGCACCTGCTGGCACACGAGGACGAAACGGCTCTTGTTCTCTGGCATTCCAGGAGCTCCCAGGGGGTCTAGTGAGTCACAGGAGTACCAATTTTCACAGCCGTCACAGAGTCACCGCAGCGGTTCTCTTTAACTACAAATGTGTAATTTGCACCGCCCGCGTGGAGCGGGGTCAGGCGGTCTCGGCCCGGTCTCGGAGAGGTCTCGAACAGGTCTCCGCAGGACGCCGTCCGGTCGTCGCAGGACGCGAACAGCGGTGATCGGCTATGTGCGCAGTTCTAGCACTGATCGCCCGGTTTGGGAGGCGAACCGTTCACCCGCACGCTCCCGACGGGCCGGCGCAGGCCAGGCTTCCGACGGTGCGGCGTCAGATGTCGGCGCCGAGGTCGTCGTCCTCGTTCTGGTCGGGCATGGGGTTGTCGTCGTACTTGAGGAAGTGGATCCCCTCGTCGACCGCACCGTCGAAGCCGAGCTTGCCGTCGACGAGGACCAGCGCCCGGTCGCACATCTGGCGGACCGAGCCGGGGGCGTGGCTGACATAGAACAGCGTGCGCCCCTCCTTCTTGATCTCCTCCATGCGCTTCATGCACTTGCGCTTGAACGGCCGGTCCCCCACCGAGAGCGCCTCGTCGACCAGGAAGATGTCGGACTCGACGAAGGCGGCGACGGCGAACCCGAGCCGGGCACTCATGCCCGAGGAGTAGCGGCCGACGGGGGTGTCGAGGAACTTCCCGATGTCGGCGAACTCGACCATCTCGTCGAACTTCCGCTTGGTCTCGGCCTCGCTCATGCCCAGGATCGCGGAGTTGAGATAGAGGTTGTCGCGGCCGGTCATCTGCGGGTGGAAGCCGACGCCCGCGGCGATCAGGCCCGCGATCCGGCCACGGGTGAGCACCTTGCCACCGTCAGGCTTCATGACACCCGAGATCAGCTTGAGCAGCGTGCTCTTGCCCGAGCCGTTGAGACCCATCAGGCCGATGGACTCCCCCTGCTCCACGGTGAACGACACGTCGTTGACGGCGAGGAAGGTGTCGTAGAGCTTCTCACCGCGCAGCGCCGCGATCGACATCTGCTTGATGGTGCGGGTGTACTGCATGGTGAAGCGCTTGCTCACCTGGTCGACCACGATCGACTCTGTCATCAAAGACGCTCCACGAACTTGCCCTCGAACTTGGTGAACACGAGCTGCGCGAAGACCAGCACCAGCAGGCAGCCGAAGAGTGCGATGCCGCCGCGGGCGAGCAGGTGGTCGGGCATGACCGCCGGGTAGGGCGAGTCCGCGGGCACGGTCGGCACCCAGAACAGCTGCTGGAAAAGGAGCACTCCCTCGGCGATGGGGTTCGCGAGGTAGACCTCCTCGGCCCAGGTGCCGCCCCAGAGGTCCGCGATCCGGTCGTAGGGGTAGATCATCGGCACCGACCAGGTCACGAAGATCGTGAGGGTCTGCACGATGTTCTGGAAGTCGCGGAAGAACACGTTCGCCGCGCTGAAGATCAGGGCCAGGGCCATGCCGAAGGTCGCGATGATCGCGAAGCCCATCAGGCCGCAGGCGAGGTCGTACAGCCCGGGGTTCCAGCCCACGATGTTGACGCCGACGAGCAGGATCACCATCTGCGGCAGGGTGTGGTACGCCGACACGAGCATCGACGCCACCGGGAAGAGCTCCCGCGGCAGGGGCAGCCGTTGCAGGATCTTCTTGTTCTTGACGATCGACCGCGTCCCCGCCGAGAACGTCTCGGTGAAGTAGTGGACCATCACCATGCCGGCGAAGATGTGGATCGGGAAGTTCTCGATGCTGCGGTGCAGGTTGAAGACGTACCCGATCACGAAGTAGTACGCGCAGAACCGCACACCGGGCTGGACGTAGGACCAGAACAGCCCGAGGAACGAGCCCTGGTAGCGCGCAGCGAGCTCCTTGCGCACGAGCAGCTTGAGGAGGTAGCGCTCGCGGAAGACGTTGTGCAGACCCCCTCGATCACCCGGGGCGACCAGCGGTGCGTCGGGGACCCGGTCCACGACTTCTGTGCTCACTCGTCCACGCCACCGCTCTGCAAGGCCTGGCCGTCGCTGAAGTGCGGCTTGAGCTTGTTCTCGAACATCGAGAGCGCCGACCCGATGGCCATGTGCATGTCGAGGTACTTGTACGTGCCCAGCCTGCCACCGAAGAGCACCATCGGCTCCTGCTTCGCGAGCTCGCGGTACTTGAGCAGCTTCTCGCGGTCCTCGGCGGTGTTGATCGGGTAGTACGGCTCGTCGTCGTCCTCCGCGAACCGGGAGTACTCGTGGACGATCACGCTCTTGCCGGGCAGGTGGGTCTTCTCCCGCTCGGGGTGGAAGTGCTTGAACTCGATGATGCGGGTGTAGGGCACCTCCTGGTCGTTGTAGTTGACGACGCCGGTGCCCTGGAAGTCGTCGACCTCGACGACGCTCTCCTCGAGGTCGACGGTGCGCCAGGAGAGCTTGCCCTCGGAGTTGCCGAAGTACTCGTCGACCGGACCCGTGTAGACGATCGGGACCTTGCCCTTGAACTCGTCGGCGACGGCGAAGAAGTCGGTGTCGAGCCGGACCTCGATGTTGGGGTGGTCGGCCATCCGCTCGAGCCAGGCGGTGTAGCCGTCGACCGGGAGGCCTTCGTACTTGTCGTTGAACCAGCGGTTCTCGAAGGTGTAGCGGACCGGGAGCCGGGTGATGATGTCGGCGCTCAGCTTCGTGGGGTCGGTCTGCCACTGCTTGGCGGTGTAGCCCTTGATGAACGCCTCGTAGAGCGGGCGACCGATCAGGCTGATCGCCTTCTCCTCGAGGTTGGTGGCGTCCTCGGTCGCGATCTCGCTGGCCTGCTCGGCGATGAGCGCCCGCGCCTCGTCGGGGGTGTGGCTCTTGCCGAAGAACTGGTTGATCAGCCCCAGGTTCATCGGCAGGGAGTAGACCTGCCCCTGGTACTTGCCGAACACCCGGTGCTTGTAGTCGGTGAAGCTCGTGAACCTGTTGACGTACTCCCACACCTTCTCGTTGGAGGTGTGGAAGAGATGCGCGCCGTACTTGTGCACCTCGACGTTGGTCTCGGGGTCGCGCTCGCTGTACGCGTTGCCTCCGAGGTGGTGGCGGCGCTCGAGCACCAGCACCTTCAGGCCGAGCTCGTTGGCACAGCGCTCTGCGATCGTGAGGCCGAAGAAGCCGGACCCGACGACGACGAGATCTACGTTCACACACACTCCTAGGTGGGTTTTATGCCGCGAAGCAGTCTAACTTCCTACCCCAGCTCCCCTGTTCGCCAACAATCGACGGTACGCGACCTTCCTCACAGACTCCGGAACGAGCCGGTAGCCCCCACGGACCACGACGTTGCGTAGGTACTCGCTGCGGCTGGTGATCCCGAGGTCACGGAAGCGCCGCTGCAGCGCGAGCTCCGAGCGGAGCAGCTGTCTGCCGCCGCGTCGGGCGTAGGCACCGGCGCCGACCCGGTAGTAGACCAGTGGTTCGGCGATGTTGGCCGGACGCGCCCCGGCGTCGACCATCCGGGTGAACAGCAGGTAGTCCTCCATCAGCGCCATGTCGGTGTAGCCGCCGGCGCCGAGGACCGCGCTCTTGCGGTAGACCACGGTCGGGTGGTTGAAGGGGTCCCGGAACCTGATCACCCGGCGGATCTCGTCGGGGTCCGTGGGAGGCGTACGACGAGCGACCACGTCGTCGATGGAGCGGCCGAACTCGTAGAGGCCAGACCCGACGATGTCCGCTCCCGCCTCGACGAGCGGCAGCTGCCTCTCGAACCGGTCGGGGCGGCTCACGTCGTCGGCGTCCATGCGCGCGACGATCTCGTGGGCGCACGCCTCGAGCCCGCGGTCGAGGGCCGGGCCGAGCCCGACGTTGTCCTCGATGGCCACGTGGCGCACCGGCACCGGGCTCGTGGCGACCAGGTCGCGGATGGTCTCGGCGAGCTCGTCGGGGACCGGGCCGTCCTGGACGAGGACCACCTCGTCGGGGCGACGGGTCTGCTCGTGCACCGTGGAGACGAAGGCCTCGCGGAGGAACGTCGGGTCGTCGCCCCCGTACGTCGAGAGCAGCAGGCTGAACTTCTGCTCGCCGACGTGCTCGGTCGCCTCGCCGTCGCGCGACGCCCAGCCCGCATCGCCCAGGACCTGGCCGTTCGTCCTGGGGCCGCTGCGCAGGCCCGCTCTGAGGCCTCGGGCGGCTGCCTTCCTCAACGTCCTCCGGTCCTGTGAGTTCTTGAACGTCCGGGCCCAGCGGCGGGCGGTCGAGCCGCCGTACAGGAGCTTCTCCGCGGGGCTCAGCCCTGTGCTGCGGCTGAAGAGCCACACCTTGTTGCGGACCTCGTAGAAGAACCGCTCGCCCGGGTCGGAGTCGGTGGACCCGAAGACCTTGGTCTTGTGCACGACCACGCTGCGGGGGCAGTACAGGCCTGCCCCATCACGGATCAGCCGGGTGGAGTACTCGAAGTCGTCGTTCCACAAGAAGTAGTCGGCGATGGGGAGCCCCCGCTCGCCGATCACCTCCGCGTCGCACATGATCGACACGAACGAGGCCGAGCGGATCGACGTACAACCCACCTCGCGGGCGGCGTTCACCTCGGCCGCGGAGGCGCCCGGCTTGGGGCGGGGGGTGTTCATCGGGTGGTCGCGCCCGTCGGTCCAGACCACTCGGCTCGCCAGCACGGCCGGGTGCCGTCCGGTCAGCCGCTCGTACCCCTCCCACGCCTCGGCGAGGGCCGCCGCCGCGGTCTCGGTCGGCACGGTGTCGTCGTCGAGGAGCCACACCAGGTCCGGCTCGAACGTGAGGGCGCGCTCGATCCCCACGGCGAAGCCTCCGGCGCCGCCGGTGTTCGTCTCGAGCCCGACCACCTCGAGGTGGGGGTACTCGGTCGCCAGCAGCTCGGCGGTGCCGTCGGTCGAGGCGTTGTCGACCACGACGACCTCGGCCGGCGCGAGCGTCTGCCCGGCCAGCGCCTCGAGCGACTCCCGGAGCAGCTCCCGACGGTTCCAGGTGACGACGACGGCGACGATCCGGGGAAGCACAGGCGAACCCTACCGACCCCTCAGCAGGCGGCGGACAGGTCGGTGGCCTCGTTGGCGGCGTACCCCTCGGAGAGGCTGCCGATGGATCCTCCGGTCGTGGGAGCCGACGGCGCGCCCGACCCTCCGCGGGACCGTCGGGGCTTCTCGTGTGCGGTGACGGTCGGGCCGTCGCCGGCCGACTCGGACTTCTCGATCGCCTGCTCGACCCGGTCATGGACGAGGTCGATGTCGGGCTCGGCGGTGTTGAACGCCGGCGGCACGAACGAGACCGTGGCGAGCGGCTGGGACTTCGCCTTGATCGCCAGGTCGATGAACCGGTCGAGCTCCGAGGCGGGGAGGTTCGTGGAGATGACCTCCTGGCTCGCCTTGGCGATCTCGCCGAACTTCGTCACCACGACCTTCGGGCTGAGCTGTTCGAGCATCGCGCTCATGACGCACTTCTGCCGTGCCATGCGCGAGTAGTCGTCCGCGCTCTCCCGAGACCGGGCGAACCAGAGCGTCTCGTAGCCGTCGAGGCGCTTGACCCCCGGCTCGATGTAGCCGGTGACCGGGCCGCCGACGCCGCCGATGGGGATCCGGTCGCGGACGGTGAGCTTGACGCCACCCACCGCGTCGACGAGGTTCCGGAAGCCCTTGAGGTTCACCATCGCGTAGTAGTTGATGTCCAGACCGGTGATGCCCTCGACACCCTCGATCGTGGCCTCGACCCCCGGGTCGTCGTACTTGGTGAAGAGCTCCTCGTTGTCGCCGGCCCACGTGCTCAGCGAGTTCAGGTAGCAGCCGTCGCAGTCGAACCCGTCGGGGAACTGCTCGGCCATGACCGACCCCTCCCGGAAGGGGAAGTTCTGCATGTTGCGCGGCAGCCCGAAGAGGATCGTGCGGCCGGTCTCCTCGTCGATGCTGGCCACGGTGATGCTGTCCGGCCTCAGCCCCCACCGGTCGGCGCCCGAGTCGCCACCGAGGAGGAGGACGTTGTAGCGGCCGTGGTGCGAGCCGCTGACCAGACCGTCGCCGAACATCGCGGTGATGAAGTCCCGCTGCACCCCGACGACGTGCGAGGCGAAGAGCAGCGTGCCGGCGACCGAGAAGCACAGGAAGCCGTTGATGCCGACGACGGCGAGGCGCTGCTTCTGGCGCAGCTCGAGCGGGTTCCCGAGACGCCAGGCGTCGATGAACAGCGCAGCCCAGCCGAGCGCGAGCCCCAACAGCGTGAGACGGATGAGGCCGAGCATGAAGGTGTTGCTGAGCAGCCAGAAGATGAAGCCGGGGCGGACCAGACCGATGAGTACGACGAGGGCCAGCCCTGCGATCAGCGACAGCCAGATGCGCAGCGCGAGGAAGCCCACCTGCTTGCGTCCGGCGACGAGCTGAGCCGACCCCGGGATCACGAGCGTCATCACCATCAGTGTCACCGCACGGCGGAACCTGACGCGGGCCAGGCGGTCCGATCCGGACACGGCGGCGGGTGGCATGGGGTGAGCCCTTTCGGTGCTGCTGACTGGTGTGGTCTTGACAAATCAAGTATCACCAGTAACAGCAGCCACATGCCGGACGGCGCGCCGGAGGCCGTGGTATGGCGGCACGGTACCGTCTCCTCCCATGGCAGATCGACGCCGCGGAAGCGGAGACCCACGCGAAGGGACTCCGGAGTACAACTGGCTCTACGGCGGAGGCGACCCCGGACAGGGCGGCGCACCGGCTGACCCCGACCACACCCGGGTCCTCCCCACCAGCCCCCGTCCGGGCACGAGCCGCAGCGCCGGCAGGGGTCCCGCGCCCGCGGGCCCGGGCCAGCGACCTCCCTCCGCGCGGCGGGCCGGCGGTTCCGGACTGCCGCCGTCAGGGCCGAGGCCGACCTCGTCGCGGCGCCGTTCCAGGCTCGGGTGGGTCAAGCTCGTCCTGCTGCTGTGGCTGGTGTTCCTGGTCGCGGTCCCGCTGTGGGCATGGTCCAAGATCGACAAGGTCGACGCCGAGCCGGACGGGGACCGTCCTGGCTCGCAGCCGGGGCACACGTACCTGCTCGTCGGAAGCGACAGTCGTGAGGGCCTCTCGAAGGCCGACCGCCAACGGCTCGGCACCGGCGTCGCGGAGGGCCAGCGCACCGACACGATCATGCTGCTCCACACCGGCTCGGGACCGAACCTGCTGCTCTCGATCCCGCGCGACTCCATCGTCGACATCCCCGGTCACGGCGAGAACAAGGTCAACGCCGCGTATGCCTGGGGCGGTCCCGAGCTGCTCGTCCAGACCCTCGAGGAGGAGACCGGGGTGGCGATCGACAGCTACGTCGAGGTCGGCTTCGGGGGCTTCGTCAACGTCGTCGACGCCGTCGGCGGAGTGGAGATCTGCCCCAAGCAGGCGATGAAGGACCGGCTCGCCAAGCTCGACATCGAGAAGGGCTGCCAGGAGGCCGACGGGCCCACCGCCCTCGGCTACGCCCGGTCGCGGCACACCTCCCAGCTCGGCGACATCGACCGCGCGCAGCACCAGCGCGAGGTCGTCAGCGCCGTGGGCTCGAAGGCGGCCTCGCCGTGGTCCGTCCTCAACCCGGTCCGCTACTTCCGCCTCGCCTCCGCCGGTGCGGACTCCCTCAGGCTCGGCGAGGACACCGGCCCGATCGACACGGTCCGATTCGCCTGGGCCATGACGAGGGTGACCGGCGACAACGGGCTCACCTGCGGCGTCCCGATCGCCGACCTCTCCGTGCACTGGGACCGCGAGAGGGCCCTGGAGATGTTCGGGCTGATCAAGGAGGACCGGACCTCGGACATCCCGAAGAGCCTGTGCACGCCTTCGGGGCTCGCGCAGTGACGGAGTCCGTCTACGAGACCCTCGACTACTCGGTCGACGACGGCGTCCTCACGCTGACCCTGGACCGGCCCGACCATCTCAACGCTTTCACGGTGACGATGGCCGAGGAGCTCGTCGACGCCTACGACCGGGCCGGCGAGGACGACGACGTCGCCGCGATCGTGGTGACCGGCCGGGGCCGGGCCTTCTGCGCGGGCATGGACCTCGCCGTGGGCGGCAACGTGTTCGGCCTGGACGAGTCCCTCGAGCCGACCATGGCCGACATGCACGAGAGGCTCGAGGACCCGGAGATCATCGAGGGCGTGCGCGACACAGGCGGCCGCGTCGCGCTCGCGATCTACCGTTGCCCCAAGCCGGTCATCGGCGCGATCAACGGCCCGGCCGTCGGCATCGGCGCGACGATGACCCTGCCGATGGACGTCCGTCTCGCCTCCGAGCGCGCCCGGATCGGCTTCGTCTTCGGCAGGCTCGGCATCGTCCCCGAGGCCACCTCGACCTGGTTCCTGCCACGCATCGTGGGAGTCAGCCGTGCCCTGGAGTGGGTCTACAGCGCCGACATCCTGAGCGCGCAGGAGGCGCACGAGGGTGGCCTCGTCCGTTCGGTCCACCCCGAGGACGAGCTGCTCGACGCGGCGTACGACCTCGCTCGCCGCTTCACCCGGCACCGGTCACCGGTGGCGACCGCGCTGGCCCGCCAGATGATGTACCGCAACTCGGCGCAGCCGCACCCGCTCGAGGCGCACCGGGTGGACTCGCTCGCGATGTTCTACACGAGCATCGCCGACGGCAAGGAGGGCGTCGCCGCCTTCCTGGAGAAGCGGGAGCCGGAGTTCAGGTCGAGCACGTCGCAGATGCCGCCGTTCTACCCCTGGCAGGACTGAGCCGCTCCCCCGGGCTCCACCCGGCTGAAGACGACCCCCTCGTCCTCGAGGGTCCCTCTTCTCATCAGCCGGACGTCGCGGGGGTAGTTCTGGTGCAGCCGCCAGGGCGCGGCAGGCCCCTGCCGCGGGAGCAGATGGAGGCTGCGCAGCACGTAGCCGGACTCGAGGTCGATGAGCGGCACCGGCTCCCAGGACTCCGCCTCGTCCGGGACGACCGGGGTGACGACCTGGTAGCCCTCGGCGTCCATGTGGTTCAGGAGCCGGCACACGTAGTGCGCCACCAGGTCCGCCTTCAACGTCCAGGACGCGTTGGTGTAGCCCAGCGTCAGGGCGAAGTTGGGTACGCCGGAGAGCATCATCCCCTTGTACGACACGGTCCGGGACAGGTCGACCTCCCGGCCGTCGACGACGATGGTCATGCCGCCCGCGGGCAGCAGGTTCAACCCCGTGGCCGTCACCACGACGTCGGCCTCGAGCTCGGCCCCTGACTCCAGCCTCAGGCCGTGCTCGGTGAAGGTCTCGATGCGATCGGTCACGACGGACGCCCGGCCGCGACGGATGGCCTTGAAGAGGTCGCCGTCCGGCACGAGGCACAGCCGCTGGTCCCACGGGTCGTACGTCGGAGCGAAGTGGGTGTCGACGTCGTAGCCCTCGGGCAGCAGCCGCTGGGCACCCTTGCGCAGCAGCGCCTTCATGAGAGCGGGGCGGCGCCGGCTCAGCTGGAAGCTCGCCATCGAGACCAGCACGTTCTTCCAGCGCACGAGCGTGTAGGCCAGCCGGGTGGGCAGGCGGCGCCGCAGGAGGTCGGCGAGCGGGTCCCGGGCCGGGATCGAGGCGACGTAGCTCGGCGACCGTTGCAGCATCGTCACGTGCTCGGCCTGCTCCGCCATGGCGGGCACGAGGGTCACCGCGGTCGCGCCGCTCCCGATGACGACCACGCGCTTGCCCTGGTAGTCGAGGTCCTCGGGCCAGTGCTGCGGATGGACGATCTCACCGGCGAAGCGGTCCACGCCCGACAGTTCCGGGGTGTAGCCCTCGTCGTACCGGTAGTAGCCGGAGCAGACCGAGAGGAACGAGCAGGTCATCCGGACCGTCTCACCGGTTCCCACCTCGGCCACGACGGTCCACCGCGCCTTCTCGGTCGACCACTCGGCCCGCACGACCCTGTGGTGGAAGCGGATCCGCTCGTCGACACCGCGCTCACGGGCGGTGTCCTCGATGTAGGCGCGGATCGAGGGCCCGTCCGCTATTGCCTTCGGCTGCGTCCACGGCCGGAAGCGGTAGCCGAGGGTGAACATGTCCGAGTCGGACCGGACACCGGGATAACGGAAGAGGTCCCAGGTCCCGCCGACGGCACCACGGGCCTCGAGGATGGCGAACGACCTCCCCGGCGAATCGTCCTGGAGGTGGCAGGCGGCACCGATGCCGGACAGTCCGGCACCCACGATCAGGACGTCGACGTGCTCCGGAGACATGGGCCAACCCTAGATCTCTCGGGGGACGGCGGCTTACGGCCTGGTTCGGGCGGGTTTAGGGTGATGTGATCCACATCACCCACGGGAGGAACCGTATGACCATCGAACGCCGGACCATGCTCAAGTCGGGGGCGGTGGGAGCGCTGCTGGGCGGCCCGTTCGCCGGGTTCGCCGCCCTGCCGGCGCAGGCCGCGACCTCACCCAAACGGTCGCCTAGGGCCGCAGCGCTCGTCCCGGTCAAGGACAAGCGCGACGGGAAGGTCCGGCTGCACCTGCCGAGGGGCTTCAGCTACCGCTCGTTCCACGACACCGAGTCCCCCGTCGTACTCGACGACGGGACCAAGCTGCCCGGACGGCACGACGGCATGGGCGCCTTCCGCGGCGGCGACGACACCGTCGTCCTGGTGCGCAACCACGAGGTCAACGGCTCCGGTGGCGCGTTCGGCCCGGGCGCGCCGTACGACCCGGCGGCCGGAGGCGGTACGACGACCATCCGGACGACCAAGCACGGAGAGGTGCTCGGCGCCTACACCAGCCTCAACGGGACGATGATGAACTGCAGCGGCGGTGTCATGCCCTGGGGGAGCTGGATCACCTGCGAGGAGACGGTCAACGGGCCCGACGTCGGCCCCGACTTCACGGGGACGCCCAACACGTCGCTGCAGAAGCCGCACGGCTACATCTTCGAGGTCCCCGCCGACGGGGAGTCGACTCGGCAGCCGATCACGCGGGCGGGCCGCTTCGCCCACGAGGCGGTCTCCTTCGACCCGGTCGGCGGCTCTCTCTACCTGACCGAGGACAACTTCGGGTTCGCCTCCGGCTTCTACCGCTACACGCCCCGGACCAACCCGATGGTCTCGGGAGAGCTCGACAACGACGGCGTGCTCGAGATGCTCGCGATCAAGGGCGAGCCGAACAAGCACCTCGAAGGCGCACAGCAGCAGGGCGTGACCTACGACGTGGAGTGGGTCGAGATCGAGGAGCCGGACTTCCTCTTCGACTACACGCCCGGCCAGCCGGCGTCCACGCCGAACAACGACGCGATCGTCTTCGTCGGCAACCAGGGCCGGGAGAAGGGCGCGGCGTACTTCTCACGTCTCGAGGGGCAGGTGTACGACGACGGCGTCGTCTACTTCACGTCCACGCAGGGCGGTGGGGCCCCGGAGTCCGGCACGGCGGACTCCGCCGGCTATGGCAACGGTTTCGGGCAGGTGTGGGGCTACGACACCCGGAACCAGACCCTCACCTGCGTCTACCAGTCTCCCGGCCAGGCGACGCTGGACTTCCCTGACAACGTGACCACGTCACCACGCGGCACGATCGTCATCTGCGAGGACAGCGAGGGAGACAACTACCTCCGGGGTCTCTCCACCGAGGGGCGGCTGTGGGACATCGCGCTCAACCGGCTCACCAGCAGCACTGGGACGCCGCGTTACAGCGACGAGTTCTCGGGGTCGACCTTCAGCACGGACGGCCACACGCTCTTCGTGAACATCCAGGCCAGCAAGGGCCTGAGCTTCGCCATCTGGGGCCCGTGGGCCTCGATCGGGGTGTGATACCCGGCCGGCCGCCGGCGTGACTGAGACGCGCCCCGCCCCGCACCAAGTCGGTGCGGGGCGGTTGCGCGCGTGTTCCCGTGCCATGTGTTCTGTGGTCAGCGGGTCAACGCCGGCTCTCGTGGAGGCGCGGGCGGCGGGGGCTCCTCCCCTCGGCGCCGGCGGGCGATCATCGGGATCGACACGACCAGGAACAGCAGGCCGACGCCGGCCAGTGCGAGGGGGATCGTCGTGCCGTAGAGCTGGACCTGGTCGGCCCCGTCGCGGGCCTTGGCCACCATGTCGGTCACGTTCTGCGGGGTGTACCTGACTGTCAGGTCGGCCACGGGGAACTGCATGTCCGGGACGCCGGCCATGCCGACGGAGGTCGTCGTGGTCTTCACCATGTCCACGATCACTCCGGTGGTCGGCTCGACCGTGTACTTGTCGGACGTGGTCAGGCTGTAGGTCAGCGGGATCTCGGCCGGCAGCAACGGCAGCGCCGACTCGAGCAGCTGCTGCGTCTCGGCCGGGAGACCCATCGCCTCGACCAGTCCCGGCAGCTCGGACTTCGGCATCGAGGTCGCACCGGGCGCGAGGTCACCGGTCAGCTCGAACGTGGCCTCGCCCGCGAAGCGGTAGACGGGGAGGCCCTGGACCGTGCCCTCGCCCTGGTACTGGGCGTGCCCGGTGTCCTCCGCCTCCTGCACCCAGCCGAGGTAGCTGTACTTCTCGGTCCCGATGGGGAAGCCGATCACCAGCCCCTCGGCCCTCACGGCGGGCTTGTCGGTGAAGTTGGGCACGGCCATGAGCGACTGGCGGTCGATCGTGTAGAAGTGGGTGCTCTTGTTCACGATGCGGCCCGAGCCGACCTCGGTGACCAAGGCTGAGTCGCTGACCCTTGCCTTGTCCCCCTCGGTCTGCAGCGCCTGCACGTGACGTTGGACCCGGATGGGGACGTCCTGGTCGATCGCGTTCTCGACGTCGCCTCTCTCCAACGCCGCCTGGTCGAGGCTGGTGAGTGTTCCGGCGTACACGATCTTGTCGTCGGTGTCCGCGGGAAGCACCTGGGCGTTCGGCACCACCACCCACGCGAGCACGGCTGCGCCGGCCAACAGGAGGACCCCGAGCACGGCGACCACGACACCCCATCTGCGCATGGCTTCATCTCCCGGTGACGCAGAACCCCTACATACTCGAAGCATGCTCCGGATGGGGAGCCCCGGTCAGGGCCAGAAGTCCTCGCGGGACGGGCCACAGGTGGGCCGGTCGACCGGCCGCGGGGGCCGGTCAGGCGCGGTCGTCGGTCTGCTCCTGCTCGGGCACCACCACCGGGCGCAGCCTCGCCCAGGCGAGGAACGCCGCCGCGACGACGAGCATGCCGACCCCGGCGAGCACGTTGATGTTGAGCCCGCCCGCCCGGGCGAGGTCCGCGTCGCTGGTGCCGAACAGGCCCGTGGGCACGAGCACGGCGCCGTACACCCCGATCAGGAGCGCGATGAACGTCCTGATGTCGAAGGCGCCCGCGCGACGAACTTCCTGGCCGCTCTGGCTCTCGGCCTGCTTCGTATCGGTCGTGGTCATGACTGCACGCTCCTCACCAGAACAAGATGTTGAGTACGACGACCCCCACGAGCCCGACCCCGGCGAGCTTGGCGGGCTGCTGGAACCAGGCGAGCTGGGAGTGGTCCTCGTCGCGGAAGTCCGCCTTGGGCGTCAGGGAGTAGACGAGCCCGCGCAGCTCCGACTCGGGCTTGGGACTGGTCACCAGGCTGACCGCCACGCTCACCACGATGTCGACCACGAACGCCGCACCGGCGGCCACGAAGCTGGCTCCCTGCCCGCTGAGTCCGAGGACGCCGATCGACAGCCCGCCCAGGGTGTCCTCGCTGAGCACGCCGACCAGGACCGCGGCGCCGGTGCCGGCGACGAGGCCGGTCCAGCCGGCGGTGGCGGTCATCCGCTTCCAGAACATGCCGAGGATGAAGGTCGCGAACAGCGGCGCGTTGAAGAACCCGAACAGCGTCTGCAGGTAGTTCATGATGTTCGAGTACGACGCAGCGAAGGTCGCCGTGCCGACGGCAACCAGCGTCGCCGCGACCGTCGCGACCCGCCCCACCCGGGTGTAGTAGTCGTCCGGGCGGTCCTTGACCACGTAGGTCTGCCAGAGGTCGTAGGAGAACACCGTGTTGAACGCCGAGATGTTCGCGGCCATGCCCGCCATGAACGACGCGAGCAGGCCGGCGATCGCGACCCCGAGCATGCCGTTGGGCAGCAGGTCGCGCATCAGGTAGAGCAGCGCGTTGTTGTAGTCGGGCTCACCGCCGGAGGCTTTGGGCTGCGCGATCTCGTTGACCAGCACCGCCGCGATCATGCCGGGAAGGATCACGATGAACGGCACGAACATCTTCGGGAAGGCGCCGATGATCGGAGCCCGCTGGGCAGCGGAGATCGAGTCTGACGCCATCGCCCTCTGCACCTCGACGAAGTTCGTGGTCCAGTAGCCGAACGACAGCACGAAGCCGAGGCCGAACACGATGCCGATCACCGACAGCACAGGGTTGTCGATCGCCGCGAGCGACGTGCCGGGCCAGGACGAGAGCTGCTCGGCCCCGCCGGCCGCAGTGAGCTTCTCCTTCAGCCCGCCGTAGCCGCCCACCTTGCTCAGACCGACGAGGGTCAGCGGGAGCAGGGCCGCCACGATCACGAAGAACTGGAGCACCTCGTTGTAGATCGCGGCCGACAGACCACCCAGCGCGGTGTAGGTGAGCACGATGGCCGCGGCGACGAGCAGCGAGACCCACAGCGGCCAGCCCAGGAGCACGTTCACGATGCTCGCGAGGAGGAACAGGTTGATGCCCGCGATCAGGAGCTGGGCCACGCCGAAGCTCAGCGCGTTCACCAGGTGGGCGGTCGCGCCGAAGCGCCGGTTCATGTACTCAGGGACGGACCGGACCTTCGAGCCGTAGTAGAACGGCATCATCACCAGGCCCAGGAAGAGCATCGCCGGGACCGCGCCGATCCAGAAGTAGTGGACCGTCGGCACGCCGTAGTTGGCGCCGTTGGCCGACATGCCGATGATCTCGACCGCGCCCAGGTTGGCCGAGATGAAGGCCAGGCCGGTCACCCACGCGGGCAGCGACCTCCCCGACAGGAAGAAGTCGATGCTGCTCGAGACCGAGCGTCGCGCCATGAGCCCGATCCCGAGCACGAACACGAAGTACACCGCGATGAGTAGGTAGTCGACCCAGCTCGCGTCGAGCCGGAGCTGGGATTCTGCTGCAAGCACCATCGATAACCCCTAGAGACACGGACAAGGACGCCCGTGCACCGTCCTTCCCGGTTACGGCGGAAACATGCACCGAAAACGTCATATCGGATGACTTGTCCGAAAAAGTGCTTGCCGAAGTGAAGTGGCCCACCGTTGTCGCGGTGGGCCACTTCTCTTACGTCCTACTGGCCCACCTCGTCGCGGCCGGACCTGCGGACCTGCTGGTCAGAGCTCGGACTGGACTCCCGCAAGGAGCTGGCGCGCCATCACGATCCGCTGCACCTGGTTGGTGCCCTCGTAGATCTGGGTGATCTTGGCGTCGCGCATCATCCGCTCGACCGGGTAGTCGCTGGTGAAGCCGTAGCCGCCGAGGACCTGCACCGCGTCGGTGGTCACCTGCATCGCGACGTCCGAGGCGAAGCACTTCGCGGCCGCGCCGAAGAACGTCAGGTCCTTGTCGCCGCGCTCGGAACGCCCGGCCGCGGCGTAGGTGAGCTGGCGGGCCGCCTCGATCTTCATCCCCATGTCGGCGAGCATGAACTGCAGGCCCTGGAAGTCCGCGATCGGCTTGCCGAACTGCTGGCGCTCCTTGGCGTACTGCAGTGCGTAGTCGAGCGCGCCCTGCGCGACTCCGACGGCCTGGGCGGCGATGGTGACCCGGGTGTGGTCGAGCGTGTGCATGGCGGTCGCGAACCCGGTGCCCTCCTCGCCGATCATCCGGTCGGCCGGGATCCGCACGTTGTCGAGGTACACCTCACGGGTGGGCGAGCCCTTGATGCCCAGCTTCTTCTCCTTGGCGCCGAAGGAGACCCCCTCGTCGGACTTCTCGACGACGAACGCCGAGATGCCGCGAGAGCGCTTCGACTCGTCGGTCATCGCGAAGACGGTGTAGTACTCCGAGACACCCGCGTTGGTGATCCAGCGCTTGACCCCGTTGAGCACCCAGTGGTCGCCGTCCCGGACGGCACGGGCCGTCATGGCAGCGGCGTCGGAGCCGGCCTCGGGCTCGGAGAGGCAGTAGGAGAACATCGCGTCGCCGGCCGCCACCGGGGGGAGGTACTTGCGCTTGAGCTCCTCGGACCCGGCGAGGATCAGCGGCAAGGTGCCGAGCTTGTTCACCGCGGGGATCAGGGACGCGGACACGTCGGCCCGGGCGACCTCCTCGATGACGAGGGCCGTCATGAGCGCGTCGGCGCCCGCCCCGCCGTACTCCTCGGCGATGTGCGGAGCGGCGAAGTCGGAATGGGCGAGCGCGTCGTACGCAGCCTGCGGGAACTCGGCGGCCTCGTCGACGGCGGCCGCGTTCGGGGCCACCTTGGCGTCGCACACCGCGCGGACCGCCTCGCGGATGGCCTGGTGCTCCTCGGACAGGGCGAACATCGGGTACTCAGCGCTCATGAGCGAGGATTCTACTCGCGGGTAGGAGGGCCTGGTCCCCCGCAGGTGGGCCGCCGTCCCGTTTGCCGCTTGGGCCGTAGGCAACCATGGGGACATGGCGACCGCAGGCGCACCGTGGCTGGACGAGGACAACATCCGCTTCATGCTCGAGAAGTGCGAGACGTGGGCGATCGTGGGCCTCAGCGGCGACCCGTCACGTACGGCGTACCGGATCGCGAAGTTCCTCCAGCGCCACGGCAAGCGCATCGTGCCCGTGCATCCCGACGCACCCCATGTCCTCGGTGAGGACGGCTACGCGACGCTGGCAGACATCCCGTTCGATGTCGACGTCGTGGACGTCTTCCGGCGCTCCGAGGCCGCGGGCGAGTTCGCGGACCAGGCGGTCGCCATCGGAGCCAAGAGCGTGTGGTTCCAGCTCGGGGTGGTCGACCACGCTGCGTTCCAGCGCACGACCGAGGCCGGTGTGCCCATGGTGATGGACACGTGCCCGGTCATGGAGTGGCCGCGCGTCAGCTGAACCCGACGGTCCGGTTGCGCTCGCCCCGCACGGCCGCGCCCTTGGCCCTGGCCGCGTCGGCGAGCGACTCCTGAAAGCGCTCCATCCTCTCCCGCAGGGGTACGTCGGAGGCCGCGAGGATCCGTACGGCGAGGAGCCCGGCGTTACGGGCGTTCCCGATCGCCACGGTGGCCACCGGGACCCCTGCCGGCATCTGCACGATCGAGAGCAGGGAGTCCATGCCGTCCAGGTACTTCAACGGCACCGGGACGCCGATGACCGGCAGCGGTGTGACCGCGGCGAGCATGCCGGGCAGGTGTGCCGCACCTCCCGCTCCCGCGATGATCACCGCCAGCCCGCGGCCCGACGCCTCCTTGCCGTAGGCGAGCATCTCCTCGGGCATCCGGTGGGCGGAGACGACGTCGGCCTCGTAGGGCACCCCGAACTCCTCGAGGGCCTCGGCGGCCGCCTTCATGACCGGCCAGTCGGAGTCCGACCCCATGACGATCCCGACCCGCGGGTTCTCGGCTGTCATGCTCACTCGCTCTCCATCCCAAGGTCGCCGCGGAACCATGCCGCGGCATGCCGTGCGCGTTCGAGTACCTCGTCGAGGTCGTCGCCGTAGGCGGTGACGTGGCCGACCTTGCGGCCGGGCCGCACGTCCTTGCCGTACAGGTGGACCTTGAGCCTCGGGTCCCGGGCGAAGACATGGGGGTAGCCACCGAAGAGGTCCTCCGACATCGGGCCGTGGTCCCCGCCGAGGATGTTGACCATCACCGTCCACGGCTGACGCGCCTCCGGCGAGCCGAGCGGGAGGTCGAGCACCGCTCGGAGGTGGTTCTCGAACTGGCTCGTGACCCCACCGTCCATGCTCCAGTGGCCGGTGTTGTGCGGCCGCATGGCGAGCTCGTTCACCAGCACGCGCCCGTCGGTGGTCTCGAAGAGCTCGACGGCGAGGATGCCGGTCACGTCGAGGGCGGCGGCCACGGTCATCGCGATCTGCTGCGCCTGCACGGCGAGGTCCGGGTCGAGGCCGGGAGCCGGTGCGATCACCTCGCTGCAGACGCCGTCGACCTGCACCGACTCGACGACCGGGTAGGCCGCGACCTGGCCGGAGGGGGACCGGGCCACGAGCGCTGAGAGCTCACGACGGAAGTCGACCTTCTCCTCGGCGAGGATCTCCACGCCCGCGCGCCGGGCGACCTCGAACGCAGCGGCGCAGTCGGCCTCGCCGTCGACGACCCAGACACCCTTGCCGTCGTAGCCGCCGCGGGTCGTCTTGAGGACGACCGGGAAGCCGTCGACCGAGTCGGCGAAGGTCGCCACCTCCGCGGCGTCGGCCACGATCTCGTTGCGCGGACAGGGCACGTCGAGGTGGTGCAGCCTGGCCCGCATGACGCCCTTGTCCTGGGCGTGCACCAGCGCCTGAGGTCCCGGTCGGCAGGCGACCCCCGCCTCCGCCAGCGCGTGAAGGTGCTCGGTCGGGACGTGCTCGTGGTCGAAGGTCACGACGGCGCACCCGTCGGTGACCTTCGACAAGGTGTCCAGGTCGCGGTAGTCACCCACCACGGCATCAGGGATCACCTGAGCCGCCGAGACGCCCTCGGCCTCGGCGAGCAGCCGTAGCGGCACCCCGAGCGGCACGGCGTACTGCGCCATCATCCGGGCCAGCTGGCCACCGCCGATGACGGCGAGCACGGGTGTCGAACGAGGCGGAGGTGGCGAGGTCACGAGGAGAGCCTAACGACGGCTCACCCCGCGCCCTCACCTCACCTCAGACGACCGCGACCTGCTCCTCTTTTGGGGCATAGACCGGCGGTTGGGTCTCGAACCGCAGGCCTCTCCCCCGGATCGTCGTGATCAATGTCGGCCTCCGGGTGTCGTCGCCGAGCTTGCGGCGAACCCATCCCAGATGCACGTCGATGGTCTTGGCCGACGTCCAGAAGTTCGTCTGCCACACATCACGCATGAGCTCCTCGCGCGTGACGATCTCCCCCGCACGGCTGATCAGAGCATGCAAGAGGTCGAACTCCTTGTTCGACATCTTGATCTCAACGCCGTCGCGCCACACTCGACGTGTCTCCACGTCGAGGTCCACCCCCTGCACACTCAACATGTCGTCAGAGTAAAAGGACAAAACGGACAGCGTTGTGGAATCCAAAAACTTTGCAATAGCCGGGCCGGCCAGGGCTAGACCGGAATAGTCCCGTTCTGACCGGTCAGCGGCGTCGCGCAGCCACAGGCTCGACGAGGCCGAAGCCGCGCACCGGACGGGCCGGCAGGGCCCGCGTCTCGAAGCGGTCGCCCGGGAGCCGGCGTGCGGTGGCGTCGTCGATGATCACCCGGTTGCGACGGGCCACCCCGGTGAGCCGGGCGGCCATGTTCACGGGCGGACCGAACACGTCGCCGAGCCGCATGATCACCGAGCCGGTGGCCAGCCCGAGGCGCACGTCGGGCAGACGGCTGTCGTTGCCGATGACCCCGACGATGTCGAAGGCGATCTCGAGCGCCTGGACGGGGTCCTCGGACACGAAAAGGACGGAGTCGCCAAGGGTCTTGATCACGCGGCCGTGCCTTCCGGCCACCACGTCGGCGCAGCGCGACTCGAAGATCTCCACCATGTCGGCGAGGCGGTCCTCGGCGATCTCGTTGGACAGCGCCGTGAAGCTGACCAGGTCTGCGAAGCCGACGGTGACCTGCGTGGTGCCCAGGTCCTCGTCCGCGGCACCGAGCGCCTCGACCCGGCCCACGGCGGCGGCGAGGTGCCTTCGCCAGGAGTAGATGAGGAGCCGCTCGAACGGCACGCCGACCTGCTCGGCGATGCGCAGAGCACTGCCGATCCGCGAGCCGGTCGCCTCGGGCCCGCTCTCGAGCTGCTCGACGCGCGGCGCGAGCGTGGCGACCTGCCAGTCCGCGAGCCGGGCCATGGTCTGCCCCACGGCGCGGGTCATCCGGACCGCCGTGTCGAAGTCGATGGCCCCGGACTCGACCGTGCTGACCAAGGTGCTCAGCGCCGACAGGTCCGCGTCGTTGAACGCCGGTTGCTCCCCCGCGTCGGGGAAGCCCAGGGCGCGCCACAGCCGGCGCGCCTGCTCGATGGTCACGCCGGCCGCGGACGCGACGTCGACGCTCGTGAGCTCGGGGAGGTCACCGAGGATGACCTGCTCGAGCTGCTCCCGGGTGAAGTGCGTCCGACCCGGCTCCTCCGGTGTCTGGGCGTCGGTCATCGATGCCCTGTGCTCCGCCCGCCGTCGTGCCACGTGTCCTCGTCCCCGTCGAAGAGGAGGTCGTGGATCTTCAGGTGCACGTGCTCCACGTGCGGGATGTCGTAGAGCTCGACCTGCTGCTCGCTGGCGACCGCGAAGACGAGGGTGCCGCAGCCGAGCACCCGGTCGAGCAGCCCGCGCTCGTAGGCGACGTCGCTGATCCGCCCGAGCGGGATGTCGTGGCCACGGCGCGAGAGGATGCCGCTCCTCGTGATCAGGCGGTGGTTCGTCACGGTGTAGCTCGTGGTCAGCCACGAGAGGAAGGGCCTGACCACCCACTTGAACGCGAACACCGCCGCGATGAGCCCGATCACGACCTCCAGCAAAGGAGCGGCACGGCCCGCCGCCGGCGTGAAGCTGACGGCGAAGCCCGCGACGGCCGCGATGACGATGAGGACGAGCGCGGGACGCAGCAGGGCCTTCCCGTGCGTTCGGGTGGAGACCACCACCGACTCGTCGTGGTTCAGCAGCTTCCGGGAGATTGCCACGCGTCCGATCCTCTCACGTGGCCCCGGTCACGCCACCGGACGGACGTGCACCACGTCGCCTGCCCCGAGGAGCATCCGGCCCTCCTCCGTACGCACCTCGAGCCGGCCGTCGGTGTCGATCCCCGTCGCCTCGCCGACCACCTGCTCGCCGGAGGGAAGGTCCACCCGGACCTGCCGGCCGAGCGTGCTGCAGCGGCGGACGTAGGAGTCGACGAGCCCGAGCTTCGGGTCGCCGAGGTCGGCCTGCCACTGGAGGAAGAGCGCCTCGAGCGCACGCAGCACCTCGCGAAGCACCACCGTGCGGTCCGTGGTGGCGGCGCCCTCCAGGGCAAGGGAGGTCGCGGTGGGCACGGGCAGCTCGTCCTCGGACAGCGAGACGTTGAGCCCCACCCCGATGACGGCGACCGCGCCGGAGGGCCGTTCGATCCGCTCGACGAGGATCCCGGCGAGCTTGCGGTCGCCCACGAGCACGTCGTTGGGCCACTTCAGCGTGCAGTCGACCTCGGCGACCCTGCGCACCCCCTCCGCCACCGCGATGCCCACGAGGAGGGGCAGCCAGGTCCAGCGGGCGGCCGGGACCCGCTCCGGCGCGAGCAGCACCGAGAACGTGAGGGCCGACCCGGGAGGGGTGACCCAGACCCGGTCGAGGCGGCCCCGCCCGGCGCTCTGGTGGTCCGCCACGAGCACCGCGCCGGCCTCGGTCCCCGACCGTGCGCGTCGCGCGAGCTCGGCGTTCGTGGAGGGGCAGGAGGGGAGGACCTCGACCTCGTGCCACAGCGAGCCGGGACGTGTGAGCGCTGTGGACAAGGCCACAGGGTCGAGTGGTGGGCGCCCAAGGTCGTCGTACGTCACAGGCACTACATTGACACCCACGCAATCGAGAGAGGCCATTCACCCGTGAGCGAAGCAGCCATGACCCAGCCCGGCGAGGGCACCGAGATCACCGAGGGCGTGGACATCCACACCACGGCCGGGAAGGTCGCGGACCTCGAGCACAAGCTCCAGGAGGCGGTGCACGCCGGCTCCGAGCGGGCGATCGAGAAGCAGCACGCCAAGGGCAAGAAGACCGCGCGTGAACGGATCGAGGAGCTGCTCGACGAGGGTTCGTTCGTGGAGCTCGACGAGCTCGCCCGGCACCGCTCGACGGCCTTCGGCCTGGAGAAGAACCGCCCTTACGGCGACGGCGTGGTCACCGGCTACGGCACGATCGACGGCCGCCAGGTCTGCGTGTTCGCGCAGGACTTCACGGTCTTCGGCGGCAGCCTCGGCCAGGTCTTCGGCGAGAAGATCGTGAAGGTCATGGACCTCGCGATGAAGACCGGCTGCCCGATCATCGGCATCAACGACTCCGGCGGCGCGCGCATCCAGGAGGGTGTCGTCTCGCTCGGCCTCTACGGCGAGATCTTCCGCCGCAACGTGCACGCCTCGGGTGTGATCCCGCAGATCTCGCTGATCATGGGCCCCTGCGCCGGCGGCGCGGTGTACTCCCCCGCGGTCACCGACTTCACGGTGATGGTCGACCAGACCTCGCACATGTTCATCACCGGCCCCGACGTCATCAAGACGGTGACCGGCGAGGACGTCTCGATGGAGGACCTCGGCGGCGCGCGCTCGCACAACACCAAGTCGGGCAACGCCCACTACATGGGCCACGACGAGTCCGACGCGATCGACTACGTCAAGGCGCTCATCTCCTACCTGCCGCAGAACAACCTCGACGAGCCGCCGGCCTTCCCGGAGACCGCGGACCTCGAGATCTCCGACGAGGACCGGGCGCTCGACACGCTGATCCCCGACTCGCCGAACCAGCCCTACGACATGCACACGGTGATCGAGTCGGTCCTCGACGACGAGGAGTTCCTCGAGGTCCAGGCGATGTTCGCGCCCAACATGGTCGTGGGCTTCGGGCGTGTCGAGGGGCACCCGGTCGGTGTCGTCGCGAACCAGCCGATGCAGTTCGCCGGCACCCTCGACATCGACGCCTCCGAGAAGGCCGCGCGCTTCGTGCGCACCTGCGACGCCTTCAACATCCCGGTGCTGACCTTCGTCGACGTGCCCGGATTCCTCCCCGGCACCGACCAGGAGTGGAACGGCATCATCCGGCGCGGCGCCAAGCTCATCTACGCCTACGCCGAGGCCACGGTGCCGCTGATCACGGTGATCACCCGCAAGGCGTACGGCGGCGCGTACGACGTCATGGGGTCCAAGCACCTCGGCGCCGACATCAACCTCGCCTGGCCCACCGCGCAGATCGCGGTCATGGGCGCCCAGGGCGCGGTGAACATCCTCTACCGCAAGGAGATCGCCGAAGCCGCCGAGGCCGGCAACGAGGAGGCCCGTCGCGCCGAGCTGATCCAGGAGTACGAGGACCACCTCGCCAACCCCTACCTCGCCGCCGAGCGCGGGTACGTCGACGCGGTGATCCAGCCGCACGAGACCCGGATCGAGATCATCCGCGCACTGCGCCTGCTGCGCTCCAAGCGGGAGACCCTCCCGCCGAAGAAGCACGGGAACATCCCGCTGTGAGCGAGGAGAAGCCGGACCAGGCAGAGCCGGTGGTCGAGGCCCCGCAGCTGTTCCTCGTCAAGGGCGAGGCGACCGCCGAGGAGGTGGCCGCGCTGACGGTGGTGCTCCAGAGCGTCGCGGCGGCGAACGTCCCCGTCGCCGAGCCCGAGGTCATCTCGGAGTGGTCGGCGAACCACCGGAAGATGCGGGCCTCGTATCCCGCAGGACCCGGCGGCTGGCGCTCGAGCGGCCTGCCTCGCTGACACCGCGCACCGCGAGCTGAGCCGCCCGGGCCAGGAGCCAGACCAGCAGGACGTTCCGCACGAGCAGCGCGACCGCTGCTGCCCAGGACCGGTCGTCGTGCGTCAGCAGGTGGTCGTAGAGCACCGGGAAGACCAGCTGCGTCGTGGCCGTGGCGGCCAGGAGCGTGATCGTCCAGACACGCCGCGCCCGTGAGTCGCTGGTCGCGGTGGCGGCCGCGGCGAGCGGGAGCAGCCAGAGCAGGTACTGCGGGCTGAGCACCTTGCTGGTCACCATGAACGCCGCGACGGCGGCAAGCGCAAGCCAGGCGACGGCGTCCGGCGACAGGTGCCGACCACGTCGAAAGGCCAGGAACCACAGCCAGGCGAGCCCCGCGACCGCGAGCATCGAGGCCACCCGCGAGACCCCGAGGAGGGCCTCCGTGCCGGGGCCGACGATCTCGAAGGCGTTGTGCACGTAGACGATGTCGTACGGGCCCGGCGAGAGAGCCCAGGCGAGCATCGCCGGAGTCGCGGCGACCGACTCGATCTGCAGCCCTCGCTGGTCATGCCAGGTGAGCGGCGAGAGCAGCCGGCCCCACCCCGCCACGGCCACGCCGGCGAGGGCAAGCGCCCCGCCGAGGAGGCCGACCACCGTGACGACACGGCGCCGGGTCGCCCAGGGTGCCGCCAGAGCGGGGAGCACGAGGGCGGGCCAGAGCTTGAAGGCCGTGGCGAGCGCGACGGCGCCGGCGGCGAGCCGAGGACGGAGCACGAGCAGCAGCAGCGCCGCCCCGGCCAGGACGCCGGGCACGAGGTCGAAGCGGGCGTAGGCGGTCGCTCCGAGGAGGGGCACGGCGAGCACCCACACCGTGAGGGCCGGTCCCCTCCTGCGTCCGGCGAAGACGCCGAGCAGGACCGTGAAAGCCAGGTCGGCGAGCATCGAGAGCACGAGCACCGCCTCGGCGTACGCGTCGGGCACCCCGAGAGCCGACACGAGCAGCCAGGGGAAGGCGACCACGGCCACGCCCGGCAACGGGTACTCCACGAGCGTCTCCGCGAGGCCGACCTCGGGCACCGCAGAGAGGCTGCCGGCGAAGTACGCCACGTCGCCGGTCACCCACGACTGCCTGCCGAGAAGGAGCCACACCAGCAGCGTGCGCGTGACGACCCAGGCCGCCGCCGTCGCGAGGAGGACTCGGCGGGACCCACGCCGGGGCCCACGGCCGTCGCGCTCGACCTCGACGGTTGCCGCTGAATCCATCGAGGTCGTCCTCCCCCACCGCTAGGGTGCACTGCGTGACCGAGACCAACAGCTCCGCCCGCTCACGACCCGTCGACGCTATCGCAGACGCCTACGTCGACGACTACTGCGCTCTCGACCCGCTCGCGGCCACCGAGATGGGCGTGGCCGGGCACGAGGACGAGCTGACCGACCTGTCTCCCGAAGGTTTCGCCGCTCGCAACGAGCTGACCCGCCGTGCCCTCGCCGCCGCCGAGGCCGCGACCCCTGGCGACGAGCGCGAGCAGGTGGCGAAGGACGCCTTCGTCGAGCGGCTCGGCCTGCAGGTGGAGAGGTACGACGCGCACGTGACGCAGTCCGAGCTCTCGGTGATCGTCAGCGGCCTCCACGAGCTGCGGATGGCCTTCGACCTGATGTCGACCGACGGCGAGGAGGCGTGGGCGGCGATCGACGCCCGTCTCGCAGGCGTGCCCCAGGCCTTGGCGGGATACCGCCACACCTTGCTGGAGGAGTCCGGCCGGGGGCACGTCGCGGCACGGCGCCAGATCCAGGAGGTGGCCGGGCAGGTCCGCTCATGGACGGGGACCGACGGTGGCGTCTTCGCGGGGCTCGTGTCGAAGGCCGAGGTCGAGGGCGCGCTGCGTTCGCAGCTGGAGCAGCATGCCGCCGGAGCCACCGAGGCGTTCAGCGACTTCGGCCGGTTCCTGGACCAGGAGCTCGCCCCCCGCGGCCGCGAGGTGGAGGCGGTCGGCCGGGAGCAGTACGCCCTCGGCTCGCGCTACTTCCTCGGTGCCGTCGTGGACCTGGAGGAGACCTACGCCTGGGGCTGGGAGGAGCTGCACCGGATCGAGACCGAGATGGCCGAGGTCGCCGGGAAGATCGTGCCCGGTGGAGGTGTCGACGAGGCAGTCGCGCTTCTCGACGCGGACCCGGCGCGGACCATCGCCGGCAAGGACGCCTTCCGCGACTGGATGCAGCAGCTGGCCGACCGCACCGTCGCCGAGCTGGCCGGCGTGCACTTCGACATTCCCGACCCGGTACGCCGGATCGAGTGCTGCATCGCGCCGACAAACGACGGCGGGATCTACTACACCGGCCCCAGCGAGGACTTCAGCCGCCCGGGCCGCATGTGGTGGTCGGTGCCCGAGGGGATCACGGACTTCTCGACCTGGCGAGAGGTGACCACGGTCTTCCACGAGGGCGTCCCGGGGCACCACCTGCAGGTCGGCCAGACGGCGTACCGCACCGAGCGGCTCAACCGGTGGCAGCGCCTCATGTGCTGGGTCTCCGGGCACGGCGAGGGCTGGGCGCTCTACGCCGAGCGGCTGATGGACGAGCTCGGCTACCTCGCCGACCCGGGCGACCGGCTCGGCATGCTCGACGCCCAGGCGATGCGTGCGGCCCGGGTCGTCGTCGACATCGGCATGCACCTCCAGCTCGAGATCCCCCGCTCCAACCCGTTCGGCTTCCACCCGGGTGAGCGGTGGAGCCCCGAACTGGGCCTGGAGTTCATGAGGCAGCACTGCCGGATGGACGACCCCGTGATCGTGTTCGAGGTGAACCGCTACCTCGGCTGGCCGGGCCAGGCGCCGTCGTACAAGGTCGGCGAACGGATCTGGCTGCAGGCGCGCGCGGACGCGCAGGCGCGGCTCGGCGACCGGTTCGACCTGAAGTCCTTCCACCGCGCCGCGCTCGACCTCGGCTCGGTGGGGCTCGACCCGCTCCAGGCCGCCCTGGCCCGCATCTCGTGAGCAGGCGGCTGGTCCTGGCCTCGGCCTCGCCCGCGCGGCTCGCGACGCTGCGCAGCGCCGGGCTGGAGCCCGAGGTGGTGGTCTCCGGTGTCGACGAGTCCCAGCTCTCGCACGACGACCCCGCGCGGCTGGCGCTGGAGCTCGCGAGGCTGAAGGCACGTGCCGTCGCGGACCGCCTCGACGACGCCGACAGCGCCTGGGTGATCGGCTGCGACTCGGTCCTGGAGCTCGACGGCGCCATCCACGGCAAGCCGGCCGACGCCGGTGAGGCCCGGGCACGATGGCGCCTGATGCGCGGCCGGAACGGCGTGCTGCACACCGGGCACTGCCTCGTCGACACCGGCTCGGGCCGCGAGGTGGCCCGCTCAGCGGACACGGTGGTGCACTTCGCCGACCTGTCGGAAGAGGAGATCGACGCCTACGTCCAGACCGGGGAGCCGTTGAAGGTCGCCGGCGCGTTCACGCTCGACGGCCTCGGCGGCGCGTTCGTCCGCGGCATCGAGGGCGACCCGCACACCGTCGTGGGCATCGGCCTACCGCTGCTCCGCGAGATGTTCGCCGAGCTCGGTGTCAGCTGGCCCGACCTGTGGGAGCAGTTCGCCCCCCGCCGTTGATCCTGCGGTCAGCGCTCGAGCTCGGCACCGGCCAGGGCCAGCAGGCCGAAGCCACCCCCGTCGACGACCCGCTCGATGCCCGCGCTGACCATCTCGTCGGCAGCAGGCGCGGAGAGGTCCTGGGTGCGGGCGTACACCAGGTAGACGACGCCGTCGTCGAGCCCGGCGACGCGGTCCTCGAAGTCGGGCGCGGTGGAATCGATGTTGATCGCTCCTGCGACATGGCCCGCCGCGAAGGCATCGGGCGGCCTCAGGTCCACCACGGTGTGCCGGCCGTCCTCGATCAGCTCGACGGCCCGCTGCGGGGGCACCCGGACGACCGTGCCGTCGGCCTCGGAGGTGTCACAGGAGGCGATGACGAACATCACGAGCACGGACGCCAGCGCCAGCGCCCACCGGACCACCGACATCATTCCCTGAGGCTAGCGACCGGAGAGACCGTTCGGGAGTCAGGACGCCATTTCTCTTTGGCGTGCCGCGCGCGGGTGCAGGAACACGAAGCGCCGAAACGCCCAGAACCGGGCAGCCGTGCCCAGAGCCAGGCCGACCACGTTCGCCGCGATGTTGTCGGCGAGAGGGCTGTCCAGGTCGAGCAGGTAGCGGCTCGTGGCCAGGCAGAGGACCGGGATCCCCATCGTGACGGTGTTGATCACGAAGAACGAGACCCGGCCACCGGCCGCGCCCACCGGCTCCCGGTGGCGGAACGCCCACGAGCGGCTGCCCCGGTAGCTCACCACCATCCCGACGCAGTTGGCCAGGATGTACGCCGTCAGCGGCTTGTCGTTCATCGGCCCGGGGACGCTCCCGAAGAAGCCGTGGACGAGCAGGTTGAACAGGACGAGCGCCACAGCGGTGGCGACACCGCCCACAGCGAGGAACTTGGCGGCCTCGGTGGCGAGGCGCTGCAGGCGACGACCCATGCCGACAAGGTTACGTGCCGGTATGGGCCTTTCCTCCCCCGCCTTCCGGCCTGAGCCGGCTACCGGCTCACTCGACCGGCAGGCCGAGCCCCCGCGCGATCAGCATCCGCTGCACCTCCGAGGTGCCCTCGCCGACCTCGAGCACCTTGGCGTCGCGGTAGAAGCGCGCGACGGGGTACTCCTCCATGAACCCGTAGCCCCCGAAGACCTGCGTGGCGATCCGGGTCGCGGTCACCGCCGACTCGGTGGCGTACAGCTTGGCGATGGCGGCCGCCTGCTTGAAGTCCTTCATCGGAGCGCCGGCGTCCTTCATCGCCGCTGCCTTGTAGGTGAGGGCACGGGACGCCTCGAGCATGACCTGGAGGTCGGCGACCTGGAAGGCCACGCCCTGCTTGGTGCCGATGGGCACGCCGAAGGTGGTCCGCTCCCCGGCGTACTCGAGCGACATGTCGAGGCAGGCCTGGATGCAGCCGACCGCGAGCGCCGCGATCGCCACGCGGCCGTCGTCGAGGGTCGCGAGGAACTGGGCGAAGCCACGGCCGCGCTCGCCGAGGAGGTTCGCCTCGGGCACCCGGACGTCCTCGAAGGTCAGCGGGTGGGTGTCGGAGGCGTGCCAGCCGAGCTTGTCGTAGGGCTTCTCGGCGGTGAAGCCGGGCGTGCCCGAGGGCACGATGATCGTGCTCACCTCGGCCCTGCCGTCCTCACGGGTGCCGGTTCGGGCGGTGACCGTCACGACGGAGGTGATGTCGGAGCCGGAGTTGGTGATGAACTGCTTCGACCCGTTGACGACCCACTCGCCGTCGACGAGCTCGGCCTTGGTCTTCGTCGCGCCGGCGTCGGAGCCCGACCCCGGCTCGGTGAGCCCGAAGCCGGCGAGCGTGCGGCCCGCGACGAGGTCGGGAAGCCAGGTGTTCTTCTGCTCGTCGGTGCCGAAGGTCAGGATCGGGTTGATGCCAAGGCCGACCGCCGCCTCGAGGGTGATGCCCATCGACTGGTCGACCCGGCCGATCTCCTCGATCGCGACGCACAGGCTCGTGAAGTCCCCGTCCTCGCCGGCGCCGCCGTACTCCTCGGGGGCGGTGAGGCCGAACAGGCCGAGGCCGCCCATCTTCTGCACCACGTCGGTCGGGAAGTGGTGCTCCCTGTCCCACTGCGCGGCGTGGGGCGCGATCTCCGCCTCCGCGAACTCGCGGACGCTGCGACGGAACTCCTCGTGCTCACGGGACAGCTCGAACGACATGACGCTCCTCGGTGGAAACCTTGTTCTCGCGCCGACGGCCCCGTGTCTCAACGATGCCGTGCGCTCACGCGAGGTTTACGCTTACGTAAACGTAAGGCACTCTAAGGGGGTGGACGACGTCACGCAAGAAGCAGCCGCACCTACCTGGACCATCGCCGAGCTGGCCGGGGAGTACGACGTCACCCTGCGCACGATCCGCCACTACGAGGACCTCGGCCTCCTCTCCCCCGAGCGCCGCGGCACCGTGCGCATCTTCCACAACCGCGACCGGGTCCGGTTGGCCCTGATCCTCCGCGGCCGGCGGCTCGGCTTCTCCCTCGACGAGATCGCCACGATCGTGAACATGTACGACGAGCAGCCGGGCGAGGCCGGCCAGCTGCAGTACCTCCTCGACCAGATCGAGGTGCGACGAGGCGACCTCGAGCAGCGCCGCCGCGACATCGAGGACACGCTCAGCGAGCTCGACGAGGTCGAGAAGCGGTGTCGCGAGGACCTGGACCGGCTCCGCTGACGGGACCGGCCTCGGCCCGAGCCCTCTAGTCCTCCGGCCGGGCGACGAGGGGCATGCCCTCCCCGAACGTGCAGCCGACGAGGTCCCGCAGCGCGTCGGAACCGGCGAGGTGGTCGGGCGCCCGCATCGCCATGAGCACGGTGAGCAGCATCCCGTGGGCGATGAAGTCGCGCGCGTCGTCGCTGCCGATCCCCGCACCGCGCAGCTGGTCGTAGATCCTCGCCATCGAGGCGCGGGCCCGTTCACCGATCTCGTCGTGGTCGCCCGCGGCGAAGCCGTGCAGCATCACGAGCATGAGGGCGCGTTCGGCGAGCAGGTCGGTGTAGGCGGCGCCCAGCCTCGCCCGGTCATCCTCGCTCTCGGCGTCGAAGTCGCCCTCGAGGACTGCCGCGAACGCCTCGGACACGCGACGGGTCGCATGGTCGAACACCTCGAGGAAGAGCTCCTGCTTCGTGCCGAAGATGCGGACGACGTAGGGCTGGGAGACCCCGGCCTCGCGGGCGATCGCGTCGGTGCTGGTGCCGACGAAGCCTGTGCGCGCGAAGCAGGCGGTGGCCGCCTCGAGGACATGGGCTCGACGGTCCTCTGCCTTCATCCGGGTGCTCGTCGTGGTGGGCATGGAAGGAGGTTATCAGTGGATTACCACAAGGTCTTGACGAGTAATGAATCGATTACTTACTCTCGTCGGAAGTCGCAAGTAATCATTCGATGCCTAACTGGAGTCGCCATGACCACGACCCTCTCCCAACCGCTTCCCGCGCCGGGCGCGCCGCCCCGGACGCAGGACGAGCCCCGCCGCCGGTCGCGGCCGGTGTGGCTGGCCGTCGTCGCCACGTCCCTGCCGATGTTCATGGCCACCCTCGACAACCTGGTCATGACCACCGCACTCCCCGTGGTGCGGGCCGACCTCGGCGCGACGGTGGGCCAGCTCTCCTGGTTCGTGAACGCCTACACCCTGGCGTTCGCGACCTTCATGCTCCCTGCCGCCACGCTCGGTGACCGGATCGGCCGGCGGCGCATGATGCTCCTCGGGATCGGTGTCTTCACCGCCGCCTCCGTGGCCTCCGCCCTGAGCCAGAGCGCCGGCGCCCTCATCGCCGCCCGGGCCGTCCAGGGCGTGGGAGCCGCGGCGATCATGCCGCTCTCGCTGACCCTGCTGGCCGCGGCGGTCCCCGCGTCGCGAAGGCCGATGGCGATCGGCATCTGGGGTGGCATCTCGGGTCTCGGCGTGGCCCTCGGCCCGGTCATCGGCGGCGCCGTCGTGGAAGGCGTCAGCTGGCAGGCGATCTTCTGGCTCAACGTCCCGGTGGCGCTCGTTGCCCTTCCCCTCATCGCCGTGGCGGTCCGCGAGTCGCGTGACGCGCCCCGGCGCCTCGACCCGGTCGGCACGGTGCTGCTCGGCGGCGCGGTCTTCCTCGGCGTCTGGGGCATCGTCCACGGCAACGACGACGGCTGGACGTCGCTCGGCGTGGTGGGGTCGCTGGCCACGGCGGTCCTGCTGCTGCCGTCGTACCTGCTGTGGGCCCGCGGCCGCAGCCACGCCGTGCTGCCGCTCCACCTGTTCTCCTCGCGCGGGTTCTCGGTGGCCAACGCACTCGGCCTGTTCTTCACGCTGGGCATGTTCGGCGCGGTGTTCCTGCTGTCGCAGGACCTGCAGATCGTGATGGGCTACACCCCGCTCGAGGCCGGCGTGCGGACCCTGCCGTGGACCGCGGCACCCATGCTCGTGGCCCCCATCGCGGGTTCCCTGGTCTCGCGGACCGGCCTCCGGGCCCTGCTCGTGCCGGGTCTGGTCCTCCAGGGCGCCGCCCTGGTCTGGTTGGCAGCGCTCACCGAGAACGCCTCCTCGTACGGCGCGATGGTCCCTGCCCTGGCGATGGCCGGCATCGGCATGGGTCTCACCTTCGCCCCGAGCGCGACCGCGGTCCTCGACGGGCTGGCGGAGGCGGACTTCGCCACCGCGAGCTCGGCCAACTCGACGATCCGGGAGTTCGGGGTCGCCTTGGGCGTCGCGCTGCTCACGGCGGTCTTCCTGGCCCAGGACGGCACCCTCACCCCGACCGGGTACGACGGGGCGATCGGTCCCGCGCTCCTCACCGGCGCGGCCGCCGTGGGGGTGGCCGTCGTGGCGGCGTTCTTCGCTCCGAGACGGGTCCGTGGCTGATCGGAAACCGTGGTTGGATCGGCGCATGCGCTACGCGATCACAGGTGCCACCGGCTTCCTCGGCGGGGTGCTCGCCCGCCAGCTCCGCGATGCAGGCCACGAGGTGGTCGCCCTGGTCCGGGACCCGGGCCGGGCGACCGCCCTCGCGGACACGGGGGTCGAGCTGGTCCCCGGCGACCTGGACGACGCGCCGGCCCTCGACAAGCTCTGCGCGGGAGCCGACGGCCTCTTCCACGTCGCCGGCTGGTACAAGGTCGGCAGCCGGACCCCCGAGCTCGGTCAGCGGGTCAACGTGGAGGGCACCCGCAACGCGCTGGAGGCCGCGAGGCGCAACGGCGTGCGACGGGTCGCCTACACGAGCACCCTCGCCACGAACTCGGACACCGGCGGCCGGGTCGTCGACGAGTCCTTCCGGTTCACCGGCCGCCACATCTCGGTGTACGACGAGACCAAGGCTGCGGCGCACGACATCGCCGTCGAGTACGCCGCGGACGGCCTCGACGTGGTGATCCTCATGCCCGGCGTGATCTACGGGCCCGGTGACACCAGCCAGGTCGGCGCCATGATCGAGCGCACCGCGCACGGCAAGCGCGCGATGGTGCCCCGCGAGAACGGCATGTGCTGGGCCCACGTCGAGGACGTCGCCCGGGGCCACGTGCTGGCCATGGAGAAGGGTGACCCCGGCGCGGCGTACATGCTCGCCGGGCCGCAGGCCAGCCTGGCCGGGGTCCTCCGCAGGGTCGCGGCCATCGCCGGCACCAAGCCCCCGCTGACCCTTCCGGTCGGGATGGTGCGCGTCACCGCAGCCGTGAACGGCGTCCTGGGCAGGGTGGTGCCGCTGCCGGAGGACTACACCGCCGAGTCGCTTCGCGCCTCCGTAGCCAGCTACCTCGGCTCCCCCGCGCGAGCCGAGCAGGAGCTCGGCTGGTCGGCCCGGAGCCTGGACGACGGCCTGCGCGAGACGGTCGCCGCACTGCGCTGACCGGCACATGGGCACCGGCACGGACGGGTATGAGCAGGGCCTAGACTCCGCTACTACCTGACGATCCGAGAGACCCAGGAGCACGTGTGTCCGGCAGCCCCGAGATCAAGCCACTGCAGAAGGTACTGATCGCCAACCGTGGCGAGATCGCGGTCCGAGTGATCCGCGCCTGCAAGGACGCCGGCATCGGCAGCGTCGCGGTGTACGCCGACCCCGACCGCGACGCGCTCCACGTCCGCCTCGCCGACGAGGCCCACAGCCTGGGCGGTGCCACCCCGGCCGACTCCTACCTCTCGATCGAGAAGATCGTCGACGTGGCGAAGCGGTCCGGCGCCGACTCGGTCCACCCCGGCTACGGATTCCTGGCCGAGAACTCCGCCTTCGCGCAGGCCGTGATCGACGCCGGCCTGGTCTGGATCGGCCCGCCGCCTGCGGCGATCGACGCCCTGGGCGACAAGGTGCAGGCCCGCCACATCGCCGAGAAGGTCGGCGCCCCGCTGGCCCCCGGCACCAAGGACCCGCTCGCCGACGCCGACGAGGCGGTGAAGTTCGCCGAGGAGTACGGCCTGCCGATCGCGATCAAGGCTGCCTTCGGCGGCGGAGGCCGTGGCCTCAAGGTCGCCCGCGAGCTGAAGGACGTCGCCGACGCCTTCGACTCCGCCGTGCGGGAGGCGGTCACGGCCTTCGGCCGCGGCGAGTGCTTCGTGGAGAAGTTCCTCGACCGCCCGCGTCACGTCGAGACCCAGTGCCTTGCCGACTCCCACGGCAACGTCGTGGTGGTCTCCACGCGCGACTGCTCGCTGCAGCGCCGTCACCAGAAGCTCGTCGAGGAGGCCCCGGCGCCGTTCCTGTCCGAGGAGCAGGTGACCAAGCTCTACGAGTCGTCCAAGGCGATCCTCAAGGAGGCGGGCTACGTCGGCGCGGGCACCTGCGAGTTCCTCGTCGCCGCGGACGGCACCATCTCCTTCCTCGAGGTCAACACCCGGCTGCAGGTCGAGCACTGCGTCTCCGAGGAGGTCACCGGCATCGACCTGGTCCGCGAGATGTTCCGCATCGCCGCGGGCGAGGAGCTCGGCTACGGCGACCCGGAGGTGCGCGGCCACTCGATCGAGTTCCGCATCAACGCCGAGGACGGCGGCCGCAACTTCATGCCGGCCCCAGGCACGCTGACCCGCTGGCACGCGCCGGCCGGCCCGGGAGTGCGGCTCGACGGCGGCTATGACCAGGGCGAGACCGTTCCGGGCTCGTTCGACTCGCTGGTCGCCAAGCTGATCGTCACCGGCCGCGACCGCACCCAGGCGCTGGAGCGGTCCCGCCGGGCGCTGTCGGAGTTCGTCGTCGAGGGCATGCCGACGGTCATCCCCTTCCACCGGGCGGTCGTCTCCGACCCGGCCTACGTCGGTGCCTCGAACCCGTCCGGCGAGGGCTCCTTCGACGTCTACACGACCTGGATCGAGACCGACTTCGACAACCGGATCGAGCCCTACTCCGGGGACACCGAGGGCGCCGAGCCCGAGGAGCGGCAGAGCGTGACCGTCGAGGTCGGCGGCCGCCGCCTCGAGGTCGTCCTCCCGGCGGGCTTCGCGGCGGCCGCGGGCGCGGGAGCGGGAGCCGCCGCGGGGGCGAAGAAGCCCAAGCGCGAGAAGAAGAAGGCCGGGGCGGCCGCCAGCGGCGACTCGCTCACCTCTCCCATGCAGGGCACGATCGTCAAGGTCGGTGTCGAGGAGGGCCAGGAGGTCGCCGAGGGCGACATGATCGTGGTCCTCGAGGCGATGAAGATGGAGCAGCCGCTCAAGGCCCACAAGAGCGGCACCGTCACCGGGCTCAACGCCGAGGTGGGGGCCACGGTCTCCAACGGCGCCGTCATCTGCGAGCTCAAGGGCTGACCCGCGTCGTGGCGATGTTCAAGAAGGTCCTCGTCGCCAACCGCGGCGAGATCGCGATCCGCGCCTTCAGGGCCGCCTACGAGCTCGGGGCGCAGACCGTCGCGGTCTTCCCCTACGAGGACCGGGGCTCCGAGCACCGTCTGAAGGCCGACGAGGCCTACGAGATCGGTGAGCGGGGACATCCGGTCCGGGCCTACCTCGACCCCGAGGGCATCGTCGCCACGGCGGTGAAGGCGGGGGCGGACGCCATCTACCCCGGCTACGGCTTCCTGTCCGAGAACCCCCGGCTCGCCGAGGCCTGCGCCAACGCCGGCATCACCTTCATCGGTCCCACCTCCGACGTACTCACGCTGACCGGCAACAAGGCACGTGCCATCGCCGCGGCGAAGGCTGCCGGCGTACCGACGCTGCAGTCGGTCGACCCGGGCACCGACGTCGACGAGCTGGTGGCCGCGACCGAGGGCATCCCCTACCCGCTCTTCGTCAAGGCCGTCGCGGGCGGCGGCGGCCGGGGCATGCGACGCGTGGACGAGCCGTCTGCGCTGCGGGAGGCCATCGAGATCTGCATGCGCGAGGCGGAGAGCGCGTTCGGCGACCCGACCGTCTTCATCGAGCAGGCGGTGGTCGACCCCCGCCACATCGAGGTCCAGGTGCTCGCCGACGCCGAGGGCAACGTCATCCACCTGTTCGAGCGGGACTGCTCGGTGCAACGGCGCCACCAGAAGGTCGTCGAGATCGCGCCGGCCCCGAACCTCGACCCCGAGCTCCGCGATCGGATCTGCGCCGACGCGGTGCGCTTCGCGAAGGAGATCGGCTACCGCAACGCGGGCACGGTCGAGTTCCTCCTCGCGCCCGACGGCTCCTACGTCTTCATCGAGATGAACCCCCGCATCCAGGTCGAGCACACGGTGACCGAGGAGGTCACCGACGTCGACCTCGTCCGGTCCCAGATGCGGATCGCGGCAGGGGAGACCCTCGAGGACCTCGGACTGAGCCAGGACGGCATCGTCCTGCGCGGCGCCGCCCTCCAGTGCCGGATCACCACGGAGGACCCGGCGAACGGGTTCCGCCCCGACACCGGCAAGATCACGACCTACCGCTCCCCCGGCGGCGCGGGCATCCGGCTCGACGGTGGCACGACCTACACCGGCGCCGAGGTCAGCGCGCACTTCGACTCGATGCTCACCAAGCTGACCTGCCGTGGGCGCACCTTCGACGTCGCCGTGGAGCGCGCCCGTCGCGCGGTCGCGGAGTTCCGCATCCGGGGCGTCGCGACGAACATCCCGTTCCTGCAGGCCGTGCTCGACGACGAGGACTTCAGGGCAGGGCGGCTCTCGACGTCGTTCATCGAGGACCACCCCAACCTGCTGACCGCGCGGTCCTCCGCCGACCGCGGCACGAAGCTGCTCACCTACCTCGCCGACGTCACCGTGAACCTGCCACACGGCAAGGCACCGGTGAGCGTGGACCCGGCGAGCAAGCTTCCCGAGCTGGCGCTCGACGTGCCCGCACCGGACGGCACCCGCCAGCTGCTGCTCTCGGTCGGCCCCGAGGAGTTCGCCCGGCGCCTGCGGGAGCAGAAGGCCGTCGCCGTCACGGACACGACCTTCCGCGACGCGCACCAGTCGCTGCTCGCGACGCGGGTGCGCACCCGCGACATGGTCACCGTCGCCGGCCACGTGGCGCGGATGACCCCGAACCTCTGGAGCCTCGAGGCGTGGGGTGGTGCGACGTACGACGTGGCCCTCCGCTTCCTCTCCGAGGACCCCTGGGAGCGGCTCGCCGCGCTGCGCCAGGCGGTGCCGAACATCTGCCTCCAGATGCTCCTCCGTGGCCGCAACACGGTCGGCTACACGCCCTACCCCACCGACGTCACGCGAGCCTTCGTCGAGGAGGCCGCGGCCACCGGCATCGACGTCTTCCGGATCTTCGACGCCCTCAACGACGTCGAGCAGATGCGGCCGGCGATCGAGGCGGTCCGCGAGACCGGTACGACGGTCGCGGAGGTCGCGCTCTGCTACACCGGCGACCTGTCGAGCCCCGACGAGACGCTCTACACGCTCGACTACTACCTGCGCCTCGCCGAGCGGATCGTGGAGGCCGGCGCGCACGTCATCGCGATCAAGGACATGGCCGGACTGCTCCGGGCCCCGGCCGCGCGGACCCTGGTCGGAGCGCTGCGTGAGCGGTTCGACCTGCCGGTTCACCTGCACACCCACGACACCCCTGGTGGCCAGCTGGCGACCCTGCTGGCCGCGATCGACGCAGGCGTGGACGCCGTCGACGCGGCCTGCGCCTCGATGGCGGGCACGACCAGCCAGGTGCCGCTCTCGGCCCTGGTCGCGACGACCGACCACTCCGAGCGCGAGACCGGCCTCGACCTCGACGCGGTGTGCGACCTCGAGCCGTACTGGGAGGCCACCCGCCGCGTCTACGCGCCGTTCGAGTCGGGCCTGCCCTCCCCCACCGGCCGGGTCTACACGCACGAGATCCCCGGCGGCCAGCTCTCCAACCTCCGCCAGCAGGCGATCGCCCTCGGCCTCGGCGAGAAGTTCGAGCAGATCGAGGACATGTACGCCGCGGCGAACGACATCCTCGGCAACATCGTCAAGGTGACGCCCTCGAGCAAGGTGGTCGGCGACCTCGCGCTGCACCTCGTCGCGACGAACGCCGACCCGAGGGAGTTCGCCGAGGAGCCCGGAAAGTTCGACGTCCCCGACTCGGTCATCGGCTTCCTGTCCGGTGAGCTCGGCGACCCGCCCGGTGGGTGGCCGGAGCCGTTCCGCACCAAGGCGCTGGCCGGACGCAAGACCAAGCCGCCCGTGGCCGACCTGTCCGACGAGGACCGCGAGGCGCTGAAGCAGTCACCGCGCTCGACTCTCAACCGGCTCCTCTTCCCCGGCCCGACGCGGGAGTTCGAGGAGTCCAGCGAGCGCTACAGCGACCTCTCGGTGCTCCCCACGTCGCTCTACCTCTACGGCATGGTGCCCGGCGAGGAGTACGAGGTCGACCTCGAGGAGGGCAAGCGCCTCCTGCTCGGCGTGCAGGCCATCAGCGAGCCCGACGAGCGGGGGATCCGCACGGTGATGTGCACGCTCAACGGCCAGCTGCGGCCGCTGAACGTGCGCGACCGCGCGGTCGCCTCCGACGTACCGGCGCAGGAGAAGGCCGACACCTCCAAGCCCGGCCATGTGGCGGCGCCGTTCCAGGGTGCGGTCACCGTCGCGGTGGAGGAGGGCGCGACCGTCGCCGCGGGTGACACCGTGGCGACCATCGAGGCGATGAAGATGGAGGCGTCGATCACCGCGCCCGTCGCCGGCAAGGTCGAGCGGATCGCGATCCAGAGCACGCAGCAGGTCGAGGGCGGCGACCTCGTCCTGGTGATCGCCGCCGGCTGACGCGAGTCCGCCGCCTGGCTCAGTTCCTGACGACTCGGGTCGCGCCGGTCTTGCGGGTCCAGACGATGTAGCCGTTCGCGTAGTCGACGCGCTGCCCGCCGGTCACCTTGTAGTTCGACGTCGTCGGCCACCCGAGCCCCGACCTGAGGCCGCCCTCCTCGAGGTATCGCCGGTCGATCGCGCCGGTGACGACCACGGGGGCGGCCGGGACCGCCAGGTAGATCGCGCCGTTCTGGAACCTCGCGAGGCGGTTGTCGCCGTGCTTGCGCACCGCGGTCCGGGGGAAGCCGAGGGCGGAGTCGGGACCGCCGAACCTGTTGTAGGCCCTCAGGATCCTGCCGTACAGCTCCCGAGGCCCGGTCGCCTTGGAGTAGAAGATCCGGCCACGCTCGAAGCGCTGGGCCGCCCCGGCCGCCACGGCGTACTCCCCGCTGCGGACCGCCCCGATCTCCGAGTCGCTCCCGCCGATCCGGCTCCAGCGGCTCATGATCGGCGTCGGCTCGATCGAGAACCAGCTGGACCGGAGCCCGTAGATCCCGCGGAAGCTGTCGCCGGAGATGGTCACGTTGCCCTTGCTGCCGTCGAGGACCAGCTCGCTGACGCGGCCTTGCCAGTCACCGTTCCCGTCGCGCCCGGTCACCCAGATCCGCTGGAGCGTGCCGATCGAGGGGTAGCTCCGCTCGAGCCGGCCGGCGTCGACGGCGACGGTCCAGCTGTGTACCGAGTTGCCGTCCCACCCGTCGTAGGGGTCCTCCTTCGCCGGAAGGTAGGGCACGCTGCCCGCGGAGGTCCAGCCGCCGCTGCTCGCCGAGAACTGGGTGAACGCCGGGGCGCCGTCGTAGGTCAGGATCTCGCGTGCCGTCGCGCGCACGGCCGCGTTGCTGCGCGAGTCCTCGCCGTCGGCTCCGCCGTACACCTGGCAGGCGATGGTGTCGCAGATCTGGTAGTAGCGGCGCATGTTCTGGCTGCGCGACCAGGTCGCGTAGGTCCGGGCGGCGATGGCCTGGGCCTTGACCGCCTCGGGGTGCCACGAGGCCGGCATCTCGTAGGGGACCACGCCCATGACGTACTGGTCCATCGAGACCACGTTCACCGTGTCCCGTGACGAGGAGCCGGAAGAGGGCGCGGCGGACCGAAGAATTCCGCGGTAGCTGCGCGCTCCCGAAGGCGTCCACAAAGTGATCGGCCCGTTTGCGAAGAATTCGGCCTCGCCGGTTATCTGCTGAGCCCACGGGGCCCGGAAGCGGCGCCAACGGCCGTTGTAGAGCTGGACGACGGTCCGGCCGTTGCCCACGACGAGCCGCCAGCGCGAGACGTCGTCGCGCACGGGCAGCTCGTGGGTGGACCGGTCGCCGAGGTTGCGCACGCTGAGCCCCGCGGCCGGGCTGACCACCACGTCGTCGGAGGTGTCCGAGGAGACCAGCACACGGACCTTGCCGGCGACCTTGCCCCAGGCCGTTCCCGGGTAGTAGAAGTCGGCGATCTCCTTGTAGGACAGGCCTTTCAAGGCAGCCCCCTGCGCGCCGTACTGCGACATCCCGTGCCCGTGGCCGTAGCCGTGACCGTCGACGACGATCTTCTTGCCGACCGGCACCCAGTACGACTGGTCCGTGGAGACGGCGGCCGCCCGGTCGCGGCTCACCGCTCCTCCGAGTGCTCCGCCGAGCGTCCCGACCAGCACCGCGGTCGCCACACCGACGGTTGCGGCAGCGCGCCCCCGTGCTCCCATTCGCACTTCTCCCTCGACCCGATCGCGTGAACGATGTGATCCCTGTTGCGCGTGTTGAACAGGAGATTCTGCCCACGACTTTGGTATTCCTGTCCCGGGAATAGGAAATTGCGGGATAAATACATCGATGTAATTTCGCGCCTGTAATTTCCGCCTCATTTTCCGGTGAAGACGAGTAGGGAGCCGATTCCGGGACGGCGCTAGGCTCGCGGCATGGAGTTCCTGGTGGTCCTGCTCGTGGTGGGGGCCTTTCTCGCCGTCGCGGTCACCGCGTCACGCCGTCAGCAGCACGCGCGGCTCGGGCAGCGGAAGGCGGCAGAGCTGGCCGCCGTGTCGAAGGTCGCGGACGAGGACGTCACGCGCTTCGGCGAGGAGCTCCAGCGCCTCGACGCGGAGATGCTCGTGACCCCGCTCGACGAGCCGATGCGGCAGGACTACCAGCGCGCTCTCGACTCGTACGAGGCAGCCAAGGAGACCCTGCGCCAGGCCACCGAGCCCGAGCACATCAAGCACGTCACCGAGCGGCTGGAGGACGGCCGGTACGCCGTTGCCTGCGTGCTCGCCCGCCGGGACGGCGAGCCGCTCCCGGTGCGCCGCCCTCCCTGCTTCTTCAACCCCGCCCACGGGCCCTCGACCACCGACATCGAGTGGGCCCCGACTGCGGGCATCCCGCGCCAGGTGCCGGTGTGCGCGGCGGACGCCGACCGGGTGAGCCAGGGCGCCGAGCCGGACATCCGCACGGTCCCGCAGGGTTACGGGCGCGTCCCGTACTGGCAGGCCGGGCCCGCCTACTCCCCGTGGGCGGCCGGCTACTTCGGCGCGTACGCCGCCTCGAACCTGCTCCCCACGTTCATGCTGATGACCCTGCTCTCACCGACCTGGGACGGCGGCGCCGTCGAGGGCGCCGACACCGACTTCGGCGCCGGTGACGCAGGCGGTGGGGACGGCGGTGCCGACGGCGGAGACTGGGGTGGCGATGGAGGCGGGGACGCCGGCGGCGACGGCGGTGGTGACACCGGCGGCGACTGGGGCGGCGACGCAGGGGGCGACTTCGGCGGCGGCGGCGACTTCGGCGGCTTCGGCGACTTCGGTGGCGGGGACTTCGGCGGCTTCTGAGCCTCGCTCGGCCGGCTAGCCCTGGTAGCGGTGCAGGCGGCGCGCCGCCTCCGCGACCGACCCGCTCATCGACGGGTAGACCGTGAACGCCTGGGCGAGCTGGTCTGCGGTGAGGTTCTCCGCCACGGCGATCGACACCGGGTGGATCAGCTCGCTGGCGCGAGGACCGACCACCACTCCCCCGACCACGATGCCGGTGCCTGGCCGGCAGAAGAGCTTCACGAACCCGTCGCGCACGCCCTGCATCTTGGCCCGGGCGTTGCCCGACAGCGGCAGCATCACCGTCTCGGCCTGGATCTCGCCGGCGTCGACCGCGTTCTGGGTCCAGCCGACGGTGGCGATCTCGGGCGCGGTGAACACGTTCGCCGAGACGGTCTTCAGATCGAGGGGTGACACGGCGTCACCGAGGAAGTGCCACATCGCGATCCGGCCCTGCATGGCCGCAACGGACGCGAGCATGAGCACGCCGGTGCAGTCACCGGCGGCGTAGATGCCGCGAGCCGACGTGCGCGAGACCCGGTCGACGTTGATGAACCCGCTGTCCTCGAGGATCACGCCGGCCTCCTCGAGGCCGAGCCCGGAGGTGTTGGGGACGGACCCGAGCGCCAGGAGGCAGTGCGAGCCCTCGACGGTCCGCCCGTCGGTCAGAGTGACCGTGACGCGGTCCCCGTCGCGGGTCACCGACTCCATGCGCGACTTCGACAGCACGGTCATCCCTCGACGGGTGAAGACCTGCTCCAGTACCTCGGCGGCGTCGGGGTCCTCGCCGGGGAGCACGCGGTCGCGGCTGGACACGAGCACCACGTCGATCCCGAGCGCGTTGTAGGCGCCCGCGAACTCCGCACCGGTCACACCGGAGCCGACCACGATCAGCCGCTCCGGGACCTCCTCGAGGTCGTAGACCTGCTCCCAGGTCAGGATCCGCTCGCCGTCGGGGCGGGCGGTCTCCAGCGTGCGAGGGCTGGCTCCGGTGGCGACCAGCACGGCGTCGGCCTCGAGCATCTCCGTCGTGCCGTCGGGAAGCTCGGCCACGACCTTGTGCGGACCGTCGAGGCGGCCCCGGCCGCGGATCACGCGCACCTTCTCTCGCGTGAGGCGGCGCTCGATGTCGCGCGACTGCGCCATGGCGAGGTCCTTGACCCGCTCGTTGACGCGGAGAAGGTCCACCGAGACGGTGCCGCGCGAGCCCTCGGCCCCGCCCAGGGCGATGCCGAGCTCGGCCGCCTCCTCCATGTCGGCCATGAGCTCGGCCGTCGCGATCAGGGTCTTGCTCGGGACGCAGTCGGTCAGGACCGCGGAGCCGCCGATCCCGTCGGAGTCGACCACGGTGACCTCGGCCCCGAGCTGCGCTGCCACCAGCGCCGACTCGTAGCCACCTGGTCCACCACCGACGATCACTACCCGATTCACGCCGCCCATTGTTTCATCCCCGGGTACTCTCCTTTGCCGTGCCTCTTTACGCCGCCTACGGGTCGAACCTCGACCCCTCACGCATGAGCGAGCGCTGCCCTCACTCGCCGCTTCGGAGCACGGGGTGGCTCACCGGCTGGCGCCTCACGTTCGGGGGCGAGGAGCACGGCTGGGACGGTGCCCTGGCCACGATCGTGCAGGACCCCTTCGAGCAGGTGTTCGTCGCGCTCTACGACGTGACCGACGAGGACATAGCCGTCCTCGACGAGCTGGAGAGCGCGGACACCGGTCTGTACCGCAAGACCAAGGTCCGGGTCGCGACGATGGCGGGGAGCCACGTCGCCTGGGCCTACGTCCTCGACGCGTACGAGGGCGGACTGCCGTCGGCCAGCACCGTCGGGATCCTCGCCGACGCGGCGGAGGCTGCGGACGCTCCCGCGGACTACGTCGCCGCCCTTCGCGCACGACCCTGCCGCTCCATCGGCCTCTGACCGTACGCCGGGGGGCGGACCCGGCTAGGCTGCCGCGGTGACAACGACCAGCACCGCGCCCGCGCCCCACGACCTCGCCTCCGAAGCAGCAGACCGACTGCGCGAGCTGACCGGCGTCGAGCGCCACGACATCGCACTCGTGATGGGTTCAGGATGGCTTCCCGCCGTCGATGCGCTGGGGGACGCGACCGGCGAGATCAGCACGACCGACCTGCCCGGCTTCGCACCTCCGGCCGTCGAGGGCCACGCCGGGAAGATCCGCTCGGTGCGGGCCGGCGACAGGAACCTCCTCGTGTTCCTCGGCAGGACCCACTTCTACGAGGGACTGGGCGTGCGCTCCGTCGTACACGGGGTCCGCACCGCTGCCGCAGCGGGATGTTCCGTCGTCGTGCTCACCAACGGCTGCGGCGGTCTGAACGAGGCCTGGCAGCCGGGCACCCCCGTGCTCATCCGGGACCACATCAACCTCACCGCGTCGTCGCCGATCGAGGGCGCGAACTTCGTCGACCTCACCGACCTGTACAGCTCACGGCTGCGGTCGCTGTGCAGGCAGGCCGAGCCCGACCTCGACGAGGGCGTCTACGTGCAGTTCCGCGGGCCGCACTACGAGACTCCGGCCGAGATCGCCATGGTGCGCGCGATCGGTGGGGACCTGGTGGGCATGTCCACGACGCTCGAGGCGATCGCCGCCCGCGAGGCGGGCATGGAGGTCCTCGGGATCTCGCTCGTGACGAACCTCGCCGCCGGCATCACCGGGGAGCCGCTCAACCACGAGGAGGTCCTCGAGGCAGGGAAGGCGGCGGCGTCGCGCATGGGCGACCTCCTCGGCGCGATCATCCCCAAGATCTGATGCGGGTCCTGGTCACCGGCGCGGCCGGAAGCATCGGCACGGTCGTCTGTGCCGGCCTGCTCGACCTCGGCTACGACGTCGCCGGCCTCGACGTGGCGGCGGAGCCCGAGGGCTTCACCGGGCCGTGGTTCACGGTGGACTGCGCCGACCCCGACGCCGTGTCGGCGGTGTTCGACAAGCTCGAGGAGACCGGCCGCCTCGATGGAGTCGTGCACCTCGCGAGCATCCCGAACGAGGCGTCGCTACCGGTGATCCTCGAGTCGCACGTGGTCACGACGGCCGCGCTGCTCGACGCCATGGTCGACCACGGCGTCAGCCGGATCGTCTACGCCAGCAGCAACCATGCCGTCGGACGCACGCCCCGCACCGACCGGCTCGAGACCGGTGTGCCGGCGCGGCCGGACACCTTCTACGGGGTGGGCAAGGTCGCGGCCGAGGCGCTGCTGCGGCTGTACGCCGACCGCTACTCCATCGACGCGGTTGCCACGCGCATCGGCAGCTTCCTGCCCCGGCCCGAGTCGCGCCGGCACCTCGCCACGTGGCTCTCCCCGGACGACGCGGTGCGGATGGTGGACGCGTGCCTCAACGCCCCGGACGCCGGATTCGCCGTGCTCTACGGCATCTCCGCGAACACCCGCGCCTGGTGGGACCTCGAGCCCGGCAGGGCGCTCGGCTACGACCCGCAGGACGACGCCGAGGCCTTCGCGGCCGCCATCGAGGAGACCCCGGAGGGCGAGGCTGACCGGACGGACGCCGCCCATGTCGGTGGTCCGTTCGTCACCGAGGCGTTCTACCGACCGGCCCTGGACCGAAACTAAGCAGCCCGCGCCGGCCGCCGCGCATCATCCAGGCGTGGTTGGCGACGAGCACCGGCCGCGCCACCGCGGACGCGGCCGTCATCAGCCGTCCCGGCGTGGTCACCTCCTGCTCGTAGCGCAGCGCCGTGCCTTCCGGCGCCGGCCGCAAGGTCCAGCGCGACCACCCGTCGAGCTGCCCGGTGATCCGCGCCTCGAGCACCCCGGTGTCGCGGTCCTCGACGGCGCGGGTGAGCAGCAGGTCGAGGGAGTACGGGAGCAGCGACCGGGCCACGACATGTGCCGTGTCGTCGTCGACCTTCGCGACCGCGCGGACCTGGGGCCACCACGTCGGGTAACCGCCGACGTCCGCCAGCACGTCGAAGAGGTCCTCCCGTCCGGCGGGCACTGACCAGCGGCTCTCGAACCGGTACGCCGCGCTCACGGCAGCACCTCGCTCGGCAGGTCGAGGCGGACGACCATCCGCTCCAGGGCCAGTGCCGCTGCCCGGCGTACCTGGGCCTCGGGGTCTGCGAGACCGGAGCGCACCGTGGGCACGTGCTCGGTGTCGCCGACGAGACCGAGGGTTCGCAGCGACACCGCGCGTACGCGGGGTAGCTCGTGGCCGGCCAGCGTCACGGCTCCCTCCGCAGCCTCCCCGAGCTCACGCTTGGCCGCGACCTTCAGGCACATCTCCGCCGGACGCCAGTGTTCGTGACCCACGCCGCGCACCACCGCGGGGGCGGCGCTCGGGGACCAGACGTAGAGAAGGGCCCGGGCGCCCCAGGTCGGCCACCAGTAGTCATGGAAACCCATGTCGCGGATCGCGTGGGTGGACGCCGCGTCGTGACCCGTCAGGCCGAGGGCAATGCCGGGGTGGCTGTCCGGAGAGGCTCCCTCGATCAGTGCGGCGCACACCTCGACCACCCGCGCCTCGCCCTCCCGCACGGCAAGCGCCTCGACCACCTCGCGGACGGACGGGCGAGGTGCAGGCGGCGGCGAGGAGTCCGGCATGGGGCAAACGCTAGCCTTCCGGCATGACCGCTTCCACGAACCCGGCCGTCGGACAGGACCTTCTCGACCGAGCCAGGGCCTGGGCCGCAGAAGACCCCGACCCCCGGACCGCCGCGGAGCTCGAGGAGCTGATCCGCAAGGTCGAGCAGGACCCGGCCGGCGAGGAGGGCCAGGACCTGGCGGACCGGTTCGCGGGTCGGCTGGAGTTCGGTACGGCGGGCCTGCGTGGAGCCCTGGCGGCGGGACCGAACCGCATGAACCGGGTCGTCGTCATCCGCGCCGCGGCCGGCCTCGCGGCTTACCTGCGCGACCAGGGAGCCGGCGAGGGCGACACCGTGGTGGTCGGCTACGACGCCCGCCACAACTCCGACGTGTTCGCCCGCGACACGGCCGAGGTGATGGCCGGCGCGGGCCTGCGCGCGCTCGTGCTCCCCCGGACGCTGCCGACCCCGGTGCTGGCTTTCGCGATCCGCGAGCTCGGCTGCGTGGCCGGGGTCATGGTCACGGCGTCGCACAACCCACCACAGGACAACGGCTACAAGGTCTACCTCGGCGACGGCAGCCAGATCGTCCCGCCCGCCGACGCGGAGATCTCCGCACGCATCGACGCGGTCGGGCCGCTCGAGACCGTCCCGCGCGGCGACGGGTGGGAGTGGCTCGGCGACGACGTGGCCGACTCCTACTCGGCCAAGGTCGCCGCGCTCGTCGACCCGGGCACCCCCCGCGAGCTGACGACCGTCTACACGCCCCTCCACGGGGTCGGCGGCGAGGTCGTCGCCGACGTGCTCGCGCGCGCCGGCTTTTCGGCCCCGCACGTCGCGTCCGAGCAGGCAGAGCCCGACCCGGACTTCCCCACCGTGGCGTTCCCGAACCCGGAGGAGCCCGGTGCCATGGACCTCGCCATGAGGCTCGCCTCGGAGGTCGGCGCGGACGTGGTCCTGGCCAACGACCCCGACGCCGACCGGTGCGCCGTGGCGGTCCCCGGTCCCCATGGCTGGCGGATGCTCCGAGGTGACGAGGTCGGCGTGCTCCTGGCGGACTTTCTGCTCGGGCTCGGTGTGCAGGGCGTGTACGCCACGACGATCGTCTCCTCCTCGCTGCTGGGGAAGATGGCCGCGGCGCACGGCCAGGAGTACCGGGAGACACTCACCGGGTTCAAGTGGCTCGGACGGGTCGACGGGCTCGCCTTCGGCTACGAGGAGGCGCTCGGCTACTGCGCCGCTCCGGAGCTGGTCCGCGACAAGGACGGCGTGTCGGCGCTGCTCCGCGTCGCCGAGCTCGCCGCCATCCTCCGCAGCGAGGGGCGCACGCTCACCGACCGGCTCGACGACATCGCGCGCGTCTACGGCCTTCACGCGACCGACCAGCTCTCGGTGCGGGTCACGGACCTCTCTCAGATCGAAACCGCCATGGCCGAGCTCCGTGCGAACCCGCCCGCGACGCTCGGCGGCCTCGCGGTCGAGCAGGTGGACGACCTGAGCCTCGGAGGGGCGGGCCTCCCGCCGACTGAGGGCCTGCGGTACCGCCTCGCCGAGGGCGCGCGCGTCGTCGTGCGCCCGTCCGGGACGGAGCCGAAGCTCAAGTGCTACCTCGAGGTCGTGGTGCCCGTCGAGGACGACGAGCCCGGCGGCGTGGACGCGGCCCGGATCGCAGCGGCCGGCCGGCTCGACGCGATCAGGACGGACCTCTCCGCCGCGGCCGGCCTCTGACTCACACACCTGCTCCGTGCTCGGATCTTCCGGTCGCGCGAGGCCACGAAGGCGATGCCGGAGGGCCGCGCTGAAGCCCTCGAGCCACCTTCTGCAGTGACCCGTCAGGCGGCGTTGATGAGCTCGGCGAAGTGGTGCTCGAGCGCGCTGCGCCGCACGGGGCCGCCGGTGCCGGGCGTGCTCGGGTTGTTGCTCGGGGCGCTCGACTGTCCTTGCCCCGTGAGGTCCCCGGTGTCGGTCCGGGCTGCCGCGGCGGCGGCGTCTGGGTGGGATCTGCTGTGCCGGTCGCGGCTGCCTGGCCGGTGCCGTGGGGTCGGCGGATCTGGCGGGTGCCGGTGTGGTCGACGAGGAAGATGCTGCCGTGGGGGCTCTGCCACAGGTAGATGCCGGGGAAGGGTTGTTGGAGCTGCCAGCGGCCGTGGGTCTTGACCCGGTGGTGGAACTGCGTCATCCCGCCGAGGTTGTCCAGGCTGGTCTGCCCGGGGCCTCCGCCGTGGGCCTTGGATCGGTAGGGCTTGGTGTGGTCGGCCTGCTTGCGGCGGCCGGTGTTGGGGGCGTAGGGGAACACGTCGGCGGGGGTGCGCAGGTGCAGCGCCTCGCGGTGCCGGTCGGGGATCTCGTAGGCGTCGACGGGGGCGAGGCCGGCGGGGTCGATGACGGGTTTGAGGTTGATGATCGCGTGCGGGCCGAGGAAGTCGCGCAGGTAGAGCGCGGACAAGGGTCCGAGGTCCTCGCAGCGGAGCACGCCGTTGCCGCGGGACAGGGTGTCGGCGTGCAGGTGCAGGTACAGGGTGAGGGTGGGCAGCAGCGTGCGGGTGTCGTAGGTGAACCTGCCGCCCCGGCAGGCACACGCGGGCACCGCCTCGGGGTGGAACGGGGTGTAGAACCCGGCCAGCGGATCCGGCGGGTCTCCCTCGGACGGGGCGGCGTCCGGTGCGCCCTCATCGGGTGGGTCCTCGTCCGGTGGACCCGGATCAGGCATGCCGCCGACCGCTGGTCTCGGGGCAGGAGCGGTGTCGTCGGGGCCGGGATCGGGTGCGAGGTCATCGGGTGCGAGGTCGTCGGGGTCGAGGTTGTCGGGGTCGGGAAGGGGGAGGTCGTCGTCGGCCCACGGCGGCCGGCCCGGACCGTTGCCGGGTCCTGCCGGGTGACCGGCACCGTTCCCGCGGCCGGGACCTGGCCGGGTGCCGTGTGCTGTCCCGGTAGAGGGCTGCGTCGCCCGTGTCGCCCGTGTCGCCTGTGTCGCCTGTGTCGTCCGCGCCGTCCGTGCTGTCCGCGTCGTCTGGGTCGCCGTCCGCGCTGTCTGTGGTGCCCGCACCGCGGCCGGGAGGCGCGGCGCCGTCGCCGGTGGGTGCGGGTCCGGCGCCGTCGGTGGGGGTGGTGGCGCGGTGGGTGGCGATCGCCTGGAGCAGGGTCAGGGCCTGGTCGGGGTTGGCCATCAACAGCACCGCCTTGGTGCGGCGACGGTCCTCGTCGTCGAGGTCACCGAGCGCCTTGAGCGCGTCGGCGAGGTAGGCGATGGTCGCGTCGATCCGGGTCATCTCCGCGGCGCTGGTCTTCACATACAGCGTCTTCTGGCCGTGGTCGTTGGACTGCCCGACCTTCGCGAACCGCGCCGCCGCCGCGACCTGCTCCCGCGCGGCCGCGGCGTCGGGGTCGGCGTCGATGATCACCGCCTCCAGCTTCGCGGCGAACCGCGACCAGGGCAGCCGCCCGTCGGCGTACTCGACCAGCTGGTCGTCGACGAACGCCGCCTGGGCCCTGGTCAGCGGGCGGGTGGCCTGGGCGATCTTCTGGGTGATCCAGGCCGGCACCTCGCCCGCGACCATCCGGGCCCACAGCTTCGGCAGCCGGTGCCGGGCCTCGAGCCCGTCGCCGATCAGGTGCCGGGCGCGGTAGGTGGTGATCCCGAGCTCGGCGGCCATCTCCGCGATCGCGAACTCCAGCACCAGCGGCGTGCCCTCCCCGCCGAGCCGGATCCCGCGTTCGGTGCCGGGCAGCACCCGCAGCCGGTCCGGGTGGGCGGCGTCGACGTTGTGCAGGTCGGCGAAGTGCGTGGCCAGCACCAAGATGTCGCGCTCGGCGCGGTCACGGACCCGGCGCAGGTCACCGAACGCGACCAGCGTCGCGCCCGCGTCCAGATCCGAGAACTCGTCCACCACCACGACAACGAATCTAGACCCGACCACCGACAGTTTCCGGCCTGAAGAGCGGCCCGAATCCCCTTGTACACAAGGGATTTCTGCGTCGGCTCGAGGTACGCGTCTCCGGCCGCCCACCGGCGTGACCCCTCGCCCGCCCGACCGCCGTCCGTCCGTCCCGTCTGCAGGTAGGTGTTCTGCAGGACGCACCTCCAACCGCGGTCAACGGGTGTTTTCCGCAGAACACCGGCTTCGCCCGGACCGGTCAGAGGAGAAGGGTCACCAGGAAGAGGGCGCCGGTGACCACGAGGGCGGCGATCTCGCGCCAGGCCCAGGTCTCGTGGACCTCCGGCTCTGCGTCGTCGCCTGCACCGGCCGTGCGGCGATGGACGTCGTCGACCTGCTCGACGATCCGGGTCTCCACGAAGTCGGAGTAGTTCATCGCGCTCTGGTCGGGCCGCGGCGGGGTGGCCTGCTCGGCGTACGCCTCCAGCCGGTCCCACCCGAGGAGTGCGGAGGAGCCTCGGCTCTTGAGCCGGACCATCTTGCGCAACGGCTTCCCGATGCCGATGCAGACGTAGCGCCTCTCCCCCACCCAGACGCTGAGCATGCGGCCGACGCTGACCCCGTCGACGACCGCGAGGGGCACCGAGGTGTCGCGGAGGGAGTTCTGCAGGTGGAGGGTCCGGGGGTACAACGTCGCTCGCGGGCGCAGCTGGGTGACCCAGATCAGGACACCGAAGAACACGAGCCCGGCAGCGACGCGGAGTCCGTTGACGGTGTGCACGTCGACCGCGAGGTAGACCAGCAGGCCGACGATCGCGGCGATGCTGAGGATGCCGACGTGACGGCCGCTCGTGGGGTGGAACCGCTCCACGGGCCGGGGCCTCGTCGGCTCCCCCTCGGTTTGCGTCATGGCGACGATTCTGCCCGCGGGTTCCGGATTCTTCACATCGACGGGACCCGCCATATGCTGGCCCGGTGACTACCGTCGTAAGCCCAGGCAAGGGAGCCGGCAGCGGAGGTCTGGCAGAGGCGACGTCGTCGAACGCCTCGCTCAGCCGGTTCCTCCATGGCCTGCCCGGTGTCGACCAGGTCGGCGCCGAGGCTCGTGCCGCCATGTTGGGCACCCGCTCCATCAAGACCACGGCCAAGGAGTTCGCGATCGACCTCGCGATCCGGATGGTCGACCTCACGACCCTCGAGGGCCAGGACACGCCCGGCAAGGTCCGCGCGCTCGCCTCCAAGGCGATGCGTCCCGACCCGGCCGACCCGTCGTGCCCGCAGGTGGCCGCCGTCTGCGTCTACCCGGACATGGTGGCCGTCGCGAAGGAGACGCTCGGGAGCAGCGGCGTTCACGTCGCCTCGGTCGCGACGGCGTTCCCGTCGGGCCGGGCCGCCTTGGACGTGAAGCTGGCCGACACCCGCGACGCGGTCGAGGCGGGCGCGGACGAGATCGACATGGTGATCGACCGGGGGGCTTTCCTCTCGGGGCGCTACCTCGACGTCTACGACGAGATCGTCGCGGTGCGCGAGGCATGTGCGCGTCCCGACGGGACCGCCGCGCACCTGAAGGTGATCTTCGAGACCGGCGAGCTCCAGACCTACGACAACGTACGGCGCGCCTCGTGGCTGGCGATGATGGCCGGCGCCGACTTCATCAAGACCTCCACCGGCAAGGTGCAGCCGGCGGCGACGCCCCCGGTGACCCTCGTGATGCTCGAGGCGGTGCGTGACTTCCGCGAGGTCACCGGCCAGATGGTCGGTGTGAAGCCCGCCGGCGGTATCCGCACCAGCAAGGACGCCATCAAGTACCTGGTGATGGTCAACGAGGTCGCCGGCCCCGACTGGCTCGACCCCGACTGGTTCCGGTTCGGAGCCTCCACGCTGCTCAACGACCTGCTGATGCAGCGCACGAAGATGAAGACCGGCCGTTACTCCGGCCCCGACTACTTCACCCTGGACTGAGCGCTGATGACAACCCAGAACAACGAGGGCACGCACGCGGCGGACCCGCGCGCGGCCTTCGAGTACGCCCCCGCGCCCGAGTCGCGCGCGGTGGTCGACATCAAGTCCTCCTACGGCCTCTTCATCAACGGCGAGTTCACCGAGCCGTCCGACGGACGGTCGTTCAAGACCGTGAGCCCCGCGACCGAGGAGGTCCTCTCCGAGATCGCCGAGGCGTCCGCGGACGACGTCGACCGTGCCGTGAAAGCCGCCCGCCGCGCCTACTCCAAGGTGTGGTCGACGATGCCGGGCCGCGAGCGCGCGAAGTACCTCTTCCGGATCGCCAGGATCATCCAGGAGCGCTCCCGCGAGCTCGCGGTGCTCGAGTCCCTCGACAACGGCAAGCCGATCCGCGAGTCGCGTGACGTCGACGTACCCCTGGTCGCGTCGTGGTTCTTCTACTACGCGGGCTGGGCCGACAAGCTCGAGTACGCCGGTCTCGGCCCGAACCCGCAGCCTCTGGGCGTCGCGGCGCAGGTGATCCCGTGGAACTTCCCGCTGATGATGCTCGCGTGGAAGATCGCTCCCGCTCTCGCGGCCGGCAACACCGTCGTGCTCAAGCCCGCGGAGACCACGTCCCTGACCGCGCTGCTGTTCGCCGAGATCTGCCAGCAGGCGGACCTGCCGCCCGGTGTGGTCAACATCGTCACCGGTGCCGGCGAGACCGGCCGGGCGCTGGTCGCCCACGAGGACGTCGACAAGGTGGCCTTCACCGGCTCGACCGACGTCGGCCGGCAGATCGCCAAGGCCGTCGCGGGCACCGAGAAGCGGGTCACCCTCGAGCTCGGCGGCAAGGCGGCCAACATCGTCTTCGACGACGCTCCGGTCGACCAGGCCGTCGAGGGCATCGTCAACGGCATCTTCTTCAACCAGGGCCACGTGTGCTGCGCCGGCTCGCGCCTGCTCGTGCAGGAGTCCGTCGCCGAGGAGGTCCTCCACAGCCTGAAGCGCCGTATGGCGACACTGCGCGTGGGCGACCCGCTCGACAAGAACACCGACATCGGCGCGATCAACTCCCGTGAGCAGCTCGAGAAGATCCGCGAGCTCTCCGAGGTCGGGGACGCCGAGGGCGCCGAGCGCTGGTCGCCGGCCTGCGACCTCCCCGCGACCGGGTACTGGTTCCCGCCGACGGTCTTCACCGGCGTCAGCCAGGCGCACCGGATCGCCCGCGAGGAGATCTTCGGCCCGGTCCTGTCGGTGCTGACCTTCCGCACCCCCGCCGAGGCCGTCGAGAAGGCCAACAACACCCCCTTCGGCCTCTCCGCCGGTGTGTGGACCGACAAGGGCTCGCGCATCCTGTGGATGGCCGACCAGCTCCGCGCCGGCGTGGTGTGGGCCAACACGTTCAACCGCTTCGACCCCGCTAGCCCCTTCGGTGGCTACAAGGAGTCCGGATACGGCCGCGAGGGCGGCCGCCACGGCTTGGAGGCATACGTCCGATGACACCCCCCGCTGACACCCGTCTCGACGTGCGCAAGACCTACAAGCTGTACGTCGGAGGGGCGTTCCCGCGCTCGGAGTCCGGCCGCTCCTACGAGGTCACCGACCACAAGGGGCGGTTCCTGGCGAACGCCTCCTACGCCTCCCGCAAGGACGCGCGCGACGCGGTCACCGCCGCACGCAAGGCCTTCGGCGGCTGGTCGACCCGCACCCCCTACAACCGTGGCCAGGTCCTCTACCGGGTCGCCGAGGTCCTCGAGGGCCGGCGCTCCCAGTTCGCCGAGGAGGTCGCCGCGGGCGAGGGCCTGTCCGCTTCCAAGGCGCAGGCCGCCGTGGACGCCTCCGTCGACCGCCTGGTCTGGTACGCCGGGTGGGCCGACAAGATCGCGCAGGTCGTCGGCGGCGCGAACCCGGTCTCGGGGCCGTACTTCAACTTCTCCCTGCCCGACCCGACCGGCGTGGTCGCGGTGCTGGCGCCCCAGCAGTCCTCGCTGCTCGGGCTCGTCAGCGTCGTCGCGCCCGTGATCGTCACCGGCAACACGTGCGTGGTGACCGCGTCCCACGAGCGCCCGGTCCCCGCGATCACCCTCTCCGAGGTCCTCGCCACCTCCGACGTACCCGGCGGCGTGGTCAACATCCTCACCGGACGCCTCGCGGACACCGTCCCGTGGCTGGCCTCGCACATGGACGTCAACGCGATCGACCTCACCGGCGCGGCCGGAGACGTCGAGCACGCCCGTGAGCTGGAGGTGGCCGCCGCCGAGAACCTCAAGCGGGTCGTGCGGGCTCCGGCCACCGAGCCGGACTGGACCCAGGCGCCGGGCATCGAGCGGATGACGGCCTTCCTGGAGACCAAGACCGTCTGGCACCCGATCGGGATCTGAGCACGCCGGTCTGACCGGCGGCCGCAACCCGCGCGTCGCCGGTCAGCCCGTGGTGAGCTTCTCGGCCACGACGAGGCTGTCGTAGGCCTGCTGCATCTGCTCCTTCCACTTCCCCGCCTCGGCGATGAAGCGGACCACCGAGCTCTGCCCACCGGGCATCTCGAGCATGAGCTGGAGCTGCTCCACCCGCACGGTCCGTCCGCCGATCTCGAGGTCCTTCTCGATCCGCAGGAACGCCGCGGCCTCCGCGCCGGGCACGCCTGCCTCTCCCTCGTCGACCAGCTCGTAGCCGGGGGCCTGCTCGGCCAATCTCCTGGTCACCTCCGGCAGCCTCTCGAAGGGCACCCCCTTGTCCTCCTTGCCCATGCTGAACTGGACGCCGGAGGGAAGCGGGCGCGTGTCCGCAGGGAGGCCGACCGCCCACTCGTAGCTGGTGCCGTCCCTCGACTCCTTCTCGGGGCCGTAGCCGGTCCAGTCCTCGGGCAGCTCCATCGTGACCCCGTGGCCGACGGCGTACCGAGCACCGTCCTGGTCGACGATCTCGAAGGGTTGCTCCCGGGTGGACGTGAGCACCGGGCCGGTGTCCTCCTCGTCGCCGCTGCAGCCGCCCAGGAGAGCGAGCGTCACGACGATCGGTACCAGCAGCCGCGACCCACCCCGACCGATGCCGGATCGTCCCCACGTCGCTGCCACGCGCTCTCCCTCGGCTCGGTGGTGTCGGGCCCCCTCGGGAACGCTACCCGGCGTCACCCCGCCGCATGCCGTCACCGGGGACATGGGCACAATGACCCGGTGCGCGCCCGGGTCATCGTCCTCGCAGGTCCTTCCGGATCGGGCAAGTCACGGCTCTCCCGCCGGATCGGCCTCCCTGCCCTCAACCTCGACGACTTCTACAAGGACGGCTCCGACCCGTCGCTCCCCCGCATCGACCTCGGTCACGAGTCCATCGTCGACTGGGACGATCCCGCCTCCTGGCAGCGCGACGACGCCGTCGCCGCCATCGAGACGCTGTGCCGGGACGGCCGGGCCCTCGTCCCCGTCTACGACATCGCCCATGACGGTCGCGTCGGCGAGCGCGAGCTCGACCTGGCCGGCGCGCCGTACTTCGTCGCGGAGGGGATCTTCGCGCAGGAGGTCGTGCGGGAGTGCCGGGCCCGGGGTCTCCTCGCGGAGGCGATCTGCGTGCGCAACCACCGCGGGCTGACGTTCTGGCGGCGCCTCACCCGCGACCTACGTGAGCGTCGCAAGCATCCCCTCGTCCTGCTCCGCAGGGGCATCCTGCTGCTCCGCGCGGAGCCCCAGGTCGTTGCTCACGCCGTTGAGCTCGGTTGCACTCCGTTGACCTCCGAGGAGGCCTTCCGCCACGTGAGCCGGCTCCTCGCCACGCCGCACAGCGCCGGCCCGCCTCCTGGGCAGCACCAGCGCTGAGAGCTAGCGGCTGAGCATCGCGTCGATGAAGACGTCGGAGATGTCGGCAGGGTTCCGCGCGACGTAGCTCCGCCCGCCTGTGGCCTGCGCGATCTTCTCCAGCGCCTTCGCGTCGGCGTCAGGCCCCATGCCGATCGCGATGACCCGCACCGGGCGGGCAGGGTCGCGCTCACGCTGGATCGTGCCGACGAGCTCCTTGAGCGACAGACTGTCCGGGTCGTCGTTCGCCCCGTCGGTCAGCAGGATGACGTTGTTGATCGCGCGCGCGTCGTAGTCGTCCTGCAGGGTCCGGATGGCGGCGAGCGTGCTGTCGTAGAGGCCGGTGCCCCCGTTGGTCATGGTGGGCAGCTTCTTCAGCGCCTTGCCGAGGTCTTCTCGTTGGCCGGCGTCGAGCGTGCGGATCGGGACCAGGGAGGTGTAGTCCCGGTTCCCGTCGCCGAGCCCGACGGAGAAGGCCCAGAGTCCGATCTGGCCGTTGTCCGGGAAGAGCTGCAGCGCTCCCACAGCTGCCTGGATCGCCAGAGCGATCCGTGGCTGTCCGCCGTCGACGAAGTCCATCGAGCCGGAGACGTCGACCACCGCGAGGAGGCGCGAGGGGACGGTGAGGACCGCCCACTGCCTCAGGGAGTCGGTCACGGCCTGGGCGTCCGGCGCAGGCAGCGTCTTCAGCTCACCCTTGCCCAGCCCGTCGCCCGAGGAGAGCGGGGTGTCCTCGGCGTCACGGAAGCCGTTCTCGTCCAGGAGCTTCTCGCCGTCGGAACCGGCGAGGTACTCGGCCAGCCGGTCGCCGGCCTCCCGTGCGGACTCCTCCGATGTGAGCGCGGCCAGCGGGTAGTCGAGCACCATCGTGCCCGACCCCGGGATCGCCGCGGTGAACCCTTGCGCGTCGCCGGTCTCCTGGAGCGTGACGAGCTGCTGCTCGGTCATCACGCCCTGTCCGCCCTGCTGCGCTGCCTCGGCGACGTCCTCGACCGTCTTCGGCTTGTCCGGCTGCGCGCCGTACCGCTGCGCCAGCGGCACCATCATCGCGCCCATCTCGGTCTCGGTGGCGCCGGTGACCTTCATCTCCCCGAACGCGGAGAGCAGTGCCGCGGTGCTGGCCGAGCTGGTCAGCGGGTCGAGGTAGGCAACCGTGCTCGAGCCCACCTCCTGCCACGAGGCGGGGGTCTTCAGGTCCGGGCCCACCACGACGACGGGCGACTTCGCCAGTGACTCCGAGAGCGTCGCGGGTGCCGCACCGCCCTGCTCCACCCGGGTCACCCAGACGGAGAAGTCGGGGACCCAGAGGTCGGGAGCGTTCTCCGGTCCGGCGGTGAGCCTGTCGGCGACCCGCTCGGGGGCCGTCGCCTCGACGGCGTAGTCGACGCAGGTGCCCGAGATCTCGACGTCGTCGGCCTCGAGCTTCTCGGTCGCCTTCTCGACCACCGGTGCGATCTCGGGCGCCGCCGCGAGGCTGACGTCCAACGTGCCGTCACAGCCCTGGGCCGAGGTCGACCCGATGCCCGGAATCCCGTTGCCCAGGACGTAGTAGCCTCCGGCGCCCACCAGTCCGACGACGAGGAGCGCGAGAAGCACGGGCAACACCCGTGCTCGTCTTCGGCGCGCTCGCGAACCGGCACGAGAACGACCGCGCGCGGACGTGCTGTGCCGTCCAGCCATCTCCCAGGGCTCCCTCCCACGTGACCGGGAGGGACTCTACCTCGCTAGACCATCGCAGCAAGAACCGCGTAGGCGGGCTTGATCTCCTGGTTGATGATCTCGAGCCTCTCGTCGAACGGCAGGAAGGCCGACTTCATGGCGTTGATCGTGAACCAGCGCAGGTCAGCGAGCGTGTAGCCGAACGCGTCGACGAGCGCGTGCATCTCGCCAGTTACCGAGGTCCCGCTCATCAGCCGGTTGTCGGTGTTGACCGTCACCCGGAAGCCGAGCTCCTTCAAGACACCGATCGGGTGCTCGGCGATCGAGGCCGCTGCTCCGGTCTGCACGTTGGAGCTGGGGCACATCTCGAGCGGGATCCGCTTGTCACGAACGTAGGAGGCGAGACGACCGAGCACGTAGCGGCCGTCCGGCCCACGGGTGATGTCGTCGATGATCCGCACGCCGTGGCCGAGGCGGTCGGCGCCGCACCACTGGATGGCCTCCCAGATCGAGGGCAGGCCGAACGCCTCGCCCGCGTGGATCGTGAAGTGGGCGTTCTCGCGCTGGAGGTACTCGAAGGCGTCGAGGTGCCGGGTGGGTGGGAACCCCGCCTCCGCGCCGGCGATGTCGAACCCGAGGACACCCTCGTCGCGATACCTCACCACGAGCTCTGCGATCTCGCGAGACCGCGCCTGGTGCCGCATCGCGGTCAGCAGCTGGCGTACGACGATGGGCTGCCCGTTCGCGCGGGCCTGCTCCTCCCCCGCCTCGAAGCCTGCCTTGACGGCCTCCACGACCTGCTCGAGGGTGAGGCCCCCCTCCAGGTGCTGCTCGGGGGCGTAGCGCACCTCGGCGTACACGACGCCGTCCTCGGCGAGGTCCTCGACGCACTCCTGGGCGACCCGGCGCAGGTTCTCGGCCGACTGCATGACGGCCACCGTGTGGTCGAAGGTCTCGAGGTAGCGCTCGAGCGAGCCGGAGTTCGCGGAGTCCTCGAACCACCTGCGGAGCGAGTCGGCGTCGTCGGCGGGGAGGACGTGCCCCGCACCCGGCGCGAGGTCGAGCATGGTCTGCGGCCTCAGCCCTCCGTCGAGGTGGTCGTGCAGGAGCACCTTCGGCGCGCGGTGCACCTGGTCTCGGGTCGGGAGCTGGATCTCCTCGGTCGCGGTCACTCGCCCGGCTCCGGGTCGCGGTTGACGGTGTCCGGCGAGAAGGCCGGTAGGCAGACCGCGACGTACTCGGTCTCCTCGGTCCCGGTCGAGTAGCGCACCCGCTCGCCGGCCTTGGTGACGACGGCCTGCCCGGCCGGCACCTCGAGGGTCTTCGTGGAGCCGTCCCCATCGGTCACCTCGACGTTGACTACGCCTCGCAGCACGACGGTCACCTCGTCGAACTCCGGCTGCTGCGCCGGCTCGCTCCAGCCTCCCGGCGCGATCATGTGCGCGACGGAGACGGCCTCGGTGCCGGTGGTGACACGTCCGACGTACTCGTCGATGACCTTGCCACCCGGGACGGGGATCCGGGTCGGGGCAGAGATAAGTTCAGCCATGCACGACATCCTTGCATCCTGACCCGAGAGGCGACGACCATGCGCGTTTTCAAGACCTTCGACGACGTCAGCGAGGCGGCCGGGCAGGAGCTCGGCACCAGCGAGTGGCTCACGATCGACCAGGACCGGGTCGACGCCTTCGCGGATGCGACCGGTGACCACCAGTGGATCCACGTGGACGTCGAGCGGGCCAAGGAGGGGCCGTTCGGCGGCACCATCGCCCACGGGTACCTCACGCTCTCGCTCGTGCCGCACTTCGCGTCGCAGATCTTCAGCCTCGAGACCCCGGGCGCCAGGCTGAACTACGGCGTCAACAAGGTCCGCTTCCCCAACCCGCTCAAGGTCGGGTCGCGCATCCGTTGCACCGCCTCCATCGGTGAGGTCACCGACATCCCGGCGGGCAAGCAGATGATCACCCGCTACGTCGTGGAGATCGAGGGCGAGGAGAAGCCCGCGTGCGTCGCCGAGACCGTGGTGCTCCTGCTCAGCTGAAGCGTCCCAGGATCAGGTCGCGCGGCTCGAAGGCCGCGTCGTCGCCGGCTACCTCGACCCCGTCGAGGAGACCGTCGAGCGCGCGGTCGAACCGCTCCGGCTCGTCGGTGTGGAGGGTCATCAGCGGCTCTCCCTCGCGGACACGGTCGCCAGGCTTGGCGTGCATCTCCACACCTGCGCCTGCCTGGACCGGGTCCTCCTTGCGGGCCCGGCCGGCACCGAGGCGCCAGGACGCCATCCCGACCGCGAGGGCGTCGAGGCGGGTCAGCACACCGGTGGCCGGAGCGGTCACGACGTGGGTCTCGTGAGCCGTCGGCAGCGGCGCGTCGGGGTCTCCGCCCTGTGCGCGGATCATCTGCTTCCACACGTCCATCGCCGTACCGTCCGCCAGCCTGTCGGCCGGGTCCACGCCGGTCACGCCGGCTGCCTCGAGCATCTCGCGGGCCAGGGCAAGGGTCAGCTCCACCACGTCGCCGGGGCCTCCGCCCGCCAGGACCTCCACCGACTCGCGGACCTCGAGCGCGTTGCCGGCGGTGAGCCCGAGCGGCGTGGCCATGTCGGTGAGCAGCGCGACGGTCCGGACGCCCGCGTCCTTGCCGAGCGCCACCATCGTCTCGGCGAGCTCGCGGGCCCGGCCGAGCTCCTTCATGAACGCGCCGCTGCCGACCTTGACGTCGAGGACCAGCGCACCGGTGCCCTCGGCGATCTTCTTGCTCATGATCGAGCTCGCGATCAGCGGGATCGCCTCGACCGTCCCGGTGACGTCGCGCAGCGCGTACAGCTTCTTGTCCGCCGGCGCCAGGCCGGCCCCCGCCGCACAGATGACCGCGCCGACCTCCTCGAGCTGCCGCATCATCTCCTCGTTGCCGAGATCGGCTCGCCAGCCCGGGATGGACTCGAGCTTGTCCAGCGTGCCGCCGGTGTGGCCGAGCCCGCGCCCCGACAGCTGAGGCACCGCCACCCCGCACGCAGCCACCAGCGGCGCCAGGGGCAGTGTGATCTTGTCTCCCACGCCCCCGGTGGAGTGCTTGTCCGCGGTCGGCCGTGACAAGGAGGAGAAGTCCATGCGCTCGCCGGACGCGATCATCGCCGCGGTCCATCGCGCGATCTCCGGGTGGCCCATCCCGTTGAGCAGGATCGCCATCGCCAGCGCCGACATCTGCTCGTCCGCGACGACACCACGCGTGTAGGCGTCGACGACCCAGTCGATCTGGGAGTCGGTGAGCTCGCCGCCGTCACGCTTGGCGACGATGACCTCGACTGCGTCGTGCGCTTCTGTCATGGGTAGGCACTCTCCTAGGTGGGGGGTCTTGGGTGGTTGCTGTCTTACGGTCTTGTGGGTCGACGATGAGTTGGGTCTCGACGGTCTTGTGGGTCTCGACGGTCTTGTGGGCTTCTACGGTGTCTTGGGTCTCGACGCGGTCCCGACACGGACCTCTTGGTACCCACGGAGGACGAACGTGCCACGCGGGGTCGGCTCATCGACCAGGCGGAGGCCGGGGAGCCGCTCCCACAGCAAGGCCAGCGACTCCGCGAGCTCCATCCGCGCGAGCGGGGCGCCGAGACAGAAGTGCACGCCTGCACCGAAGGCGAGATGCGGGTTCGGGTCGCGCGTCGGGAGGAACGCGTCGGCCTGCTCGAAGACCGCGGGGTCGCGGTTGGCAGCACCGAGAAGCGCCGCGATCTTCTGCCCCTCCTCGACCGTGACGTCGCCGATCCGGACGTCCGCGGTGGCGGTGCGCTCGAACAGCTGAAGGGCGGAGTCGAAGCGCAGCATCTCCTCGACGCACTGCGGCACGTGGCCCGGAGCGGGTGTGAGTCCGCGGGACAGCAGGGCGACCAGTCCGTTGCCGAAGACGTTGACCGACGCCTCGTGCCCGGCGTTGAGGAGCAGTACGGCGGAGGCGACCACCTCGTCCTCGCTCAGGCGGGCCTCTCCCTCGCGGGCGGCCACGAGGTCGCTGACCAGGTCGTCGCGGGGCGAGGCCGCCCGGTCCCGGGCCAGCTCGCGGACCACCGCGGCGAACTCCTCCGCAGCCCGGACGGCCGCGTCCTGCTGCTCCTCGTCCGGGGCGACCTCGTACATGCGCACGATCGCCTGCGACCACGCGCGCAGCTGCGGCGCGAGGTCGGTGGGGACGCCGAGCAGCTGTGCGATCACCAGCACGGGCAGCGGTTCGGCGTACTCCCCGATCACGTCGAAGCCCGCCGGGTCGACCGCGTCGAGCAGCCCCGCGGCGAGCTCACGCACCCTGGGACGAAGCCGCTCCACGTGACCACGTGCGAAGGCTCCGGCGACGAGCCGCCGCAGTCGCGTGTGCTCCGGCGGCTCGTTCTCCATCATCTGGTTGCGGTGCAGCAGGTTGAACGGCTCGAACCGCTCGACCGGCTCCTTGTCCCTCCAGATCCGGCCGAGACGCCGGTGGCGCAGGACGGCGTTGGCGCTGGCGTGGTCGAAGGTGAGCCACATGCCCGAGGCCTCGTGCCAGGCCACGGGGTGCCGCCGACGCTCCGCGGCGAACTGCGGGTAGGGGTCCGCGACAACCGCGGGAGCGGTCAGGTCAATCCCGGTGGTCGGCATAGTCGCTCAGGGCCCCGGGTCCGAACGCGTCGGGAAGGATCTCGTCCATGCGACGGACGCCCGAGACCGTGAGCAGCAGGAGGGACGGGCCACCGTGCTCGAAGAGCAGCTGACGGCAACGACCACAGGGCATGATCACGTCGCCGTCGCCGTTCACGCACACGAAGTGCGTGAGCCGACCACCGCCCGAGGCGTGCAGCTGTGAGACCAGACCGCACTCGGCGCAGAGCCCGACGCCGTAGGCGGCGTTCTCCACGTTGCAGCCCACGACCACCCGGCCGTCTTCGACCAGCGCGGCCGCCCCGACCGGAAAGTGCGAGTAGGGCACGTAGGCGTGCCCCATCGCCGAGGTCGCCTCCTGCTGGAGAGCGGTCCAGTCGAAGCCCTCCCCCGGTTCCTGTGCCATGGCTACCCCGCCGAGCCCTTCCGGTAGATCTGCCCGTCGGCCGCCGGCATCCGTAGATGCTGGGAGGCGAGCGCGAGGACCAGCAGCGTCGCGACGTACGGCGTCATGCGGGTGAAGTCGCCCGGCACCGCGTCGATGGAGAAGTACAGCGCGCCGAGGGCAATGGCCAGGCCGACCGAGACGAACGCGGCGTTGTGCTGGACACGTCGCCACTGCCAGACGGCGGCCGCGACCAGCAGCACGGAGATGGCCAGGAGCAGTGCGTGGACGGACGTGCCGCCCTGCCGCAGACCCAGCGTCTCGGTGTAGCCGAACAGTCCGGAGCCCATCAGGAGCCCGCCCGGTCGCCAGTTGCCGAAGATCATCGCGGCGAGGCCGATGTAGCCACGACCACCGGTCTGGCCGTCCCGGTAGTTGCTCGAGGCGACCAGTGCCAGGAAGCCGCCACCGAGTCCGGCCAGCCCACCGGAGGCGAGCACCGCGATGAACTTGTAGCGGTAGACGTTGACGCCCAGCGACTCCGCCGCGGTGGGGCTCTCACCGCAGGAGCGGAGCCGGAGGCCGAACGCGGTGCGCCACAGCAGGAAGTACGTCGCCACGAACAGAAGCACGGCGAGCACCACCAGCAGCGACAGGTCCGTCACCAGTGCTCGCAGCAAAGAGGCGAGCTCGGAGACGAAGAAGATGTCGCTCTTCTCCACCGTCCCCAAGGCGTCGGAGATCGGGCCGATGCTGATGCTGCCGACATCGTCCAGTGTCGGGGACTGCGTCTGGCCGCCACCGGGCAGTCCGGTGAAGGTCTGCACGGCGAGGTACTGGGTCGCGCCGAGGGCGATGATGTTGATCGCGACACCGGAGATGATGTGGTCGACACCGAAGACGACGGTCGCCACCGCGTGGATGAGGCCGCCCACGGCTCCCAGCGCGATGGCGCCGAGCACGCCGGCCCAGGGACCGTAGTGGTAGCCGAAGAAGCCGGCTCCGTAGGTCCCGAGGATCATCATGCCCTCGAGGCCGATGTTCACGACGCCGGACCGCTCCGACCACAGACCGCCGAGACCGGCAAGCGCGATCGGCACCGTGGCCACGAGGGTGGCCCGCACCGTTCCAGAGGAGACGAGGTCGGTCGCCCCCGTCACGACCTCGAGCAGCGAGAGCAGCAACAGCAGCCCCGCAAGGCCGATCAGGATCCACCAGGGGGAGAGCCTTCGTCCGGTCCGCGACTCGGCGGGACGGTCGACTTCGCGTTCCATGGTGCTCATGCCGCCGCCTCCGTCTTGTCGGCCTTCGCGCGCTCGAGGGCCTGCGCGACCTGCCGTTGCTCGAGCCGCAGGCCGTAGCGGCGGACCACTTCGTAGGAGATCACCACGGTCAGCACGATGATGCCCTGGGTGATCTTGACGATGTCAGGCGAGACGCCGACCAGGATCTGGAGCGGGTTCGACTGCTCGTCGAGGAAGGCGAAGAGCAGCGCGCCGAGCGCGATGCCGACCGGGTGGTTCCGGCCGAGCAGCGCGATCGCGATACCGGCGAACCCGAGGCCGGACTGGAAGGTGGAGCCGTAGCTGTACGCGCTGCCGAAGAGGATGGGCAGGCCGACGAGCCCGGCCAGCCCGCCGGAGACGAGCATCGCCGTGACGATCATGCGCTTGACGTTCACGCCGCTGGCCACGGCCGCGGTCTGGGACTGCCCGGTGGTGCGCAGGTCGAAGCCGAAGCGGGTCCGGTTGAGCACCAGCCAGTAGCCGACGCCGCAGAGCACCGCGATGAAGAAGAAGCCGTAGATGTCGGTGGTCACCTCGCTGGACACGGAGAAGCCGGGGATGCGGCTCGACTCCGGGATCTGCTTGGTGCCGATGATGTTGCTGCCCTCCTCGCGCACCGCCACCTGGCGCAGGAAGAACGCCACCACCGAGGTCGAGATGAAGTTCAGCATGATGGTCGAGATGACCTCGCTGACGCCTCGGGTCGCGCGCAGGACACCGGCGATGCCGGCCCACGCCGCGCCGACCAGCACGGCCGCGATGATCGCGAGGATGGCGTTGAGGGGGCCGGGCAGCCACCCCTCGCCGGCCACGACGGCCGCGGCGAACGCCGCGATGCGGTACTGCCCGTCCACGCCGATGTTGAACAGGTTCATCCGGAACCCGACGGCAACCGCGAGCCCGGACAGGTACAGCACCGTGGCACTGTTGACGATGTTGACCAGGTTGCGCGTCTCGGGGACGGACAGGATGGTCGACCAGACCTCGCCTGCCGGGTCACCGGCGATCAGCAGCACCAGGCTGGTGATCGCGAAAGCGGCCACCAACGCCAGCACTGGCGCGGCGATGTTCAGGAGGATCTTCGTCATCCTCGGAGTCATGCCTTCTCTCCTGCTCCGGTCATGGCCGAGCCGAGCTGCTCGGGTGTCACCTCGGCCGGGTCGAACTCGCCGACGAGCCTCCCTCGGAGGATCACCTCGATGCGGTCGGACAGGCCGATGAGCTCGTCGAGGTCCGCCGAGATGAGGAGCACGGCAAGCCCTGCTCGTCGTGCTTCCTTGATGTGGCCCCAGATCGCGGCCTGTGCGCCGACGTCCACGCCACGGGTCGGGTGGGCCGCGATCAGCAGGATCGGCTCACCGCTCATCTCGCGCCCCACGATCAGCTTCTGCTGGTTACCGCCGGACAGTGCGCGGGCGAGTACGTCGGGGCCCGGGGTGCGGACGTCGTACTCCTCGATGATCCGCTCGGTGTCGGCGCGGGAAGCCTTCTTGTCGATGAAGAGGCCCTTGGCCGCGGGCTTGCGTGTCTGGTGGCCCAGGATGCGGTTCTCCCACAGCGGCGCGTCGAGCAGCAGGCCGTGACGGTGCCGGTCGGCAGGGATGTAGCTGATGCCGGCCTCTCGACGATGGCGGGTGGACAGCTCGGAGACGTCGCGGCCGGCCACGGTGACCGTCCCGCTCGCGCCGGGCAGCATCCCCATGATGGTCTCCACCAGCTCCGACTGGCCGTTGCCCTCGACGCCGGCGATCCCGAGCACCTCTCCCTTGTGGATGTCGAAGGAGATGTCGTCGAGCAGCGGCCGTCCCTCGGGCGTCGGCAGGCTCAGGTGCTCGACCGAGATGAGCACCTCGTCGGTGACCGTCGAGATCTCGGTGCTCGGCGACGGCAGCTCCGCGCCGACCATGAGCTCGGCGAGCTGGTGGGCGGTGACCGAGGCCGGGTCGACCGTGTCGACGGTGGTGCCACGGCGCATCACGGTGACCACGTCGGCCACGGACAGCACCTCGTCGAGCTTGTGGGAGATGAAGATGACCGCGAGCCCCTCGGACTTCAGCTCACGGAGGTTCCGGAAGAGCTCGTCGACCTCTTGCGGGACCAGGACGGCAGTCGGCTCGTCCAGGATGACGGTCCGCGCACCGCGGTAGAGGACCTTGAGGATCTCGACCCGCTGGCGGTCGCCGACCCCGAGCTCCTCGACGAGCTGGTCGGGCTCGACGCCGAGGCCGTAGGCGTCCGAGAGCCGGAGGATCTCGGCGCGGGCTTCGGCACCGATGCCGTGGAGCCGCTCGGCGCCGAGCACGACGTTCTCGAGCACGGTCAGGTTGTCGGCGAGCATGAAGTGCTGGAACACCATGCCCACGCCGGCCCGGATGGCGTCGGCCGGCGACGACAGGTCCACCTTCTCGCCGTTGATCTCGATCGTCCCGGCATCGGGCTTCTGGACGCCGTAGAGGATCTTCATCAGCGTCGACTTGCCGGCACCGTTCTCGCCGACGATCGCGTGGATGGAACCACGCTGGACCTCGATGTTGACGTCGTCGTTGGCGATCACGCCGGGGAAGCGTTTGCCGATCCCGTGGAGCCGGACCGCTATCTGGTCCGAGGCGGTTGTCTGCGCCGAAGTCGACACGGCGATGGACTCCTTTTGGAGGGGGTGTTCGGTCCGAGGAGGGTGACCACAAGGAGGGGCCCGGGGGCACACGGTATCGCGGCTGCCCCCGGGCCCTCACACTGGCAAGATCAGGAGGTCGGGACCTTGATCTCGCCGTCCACGATCTGCTGCTTGTACTCGTCGAGCTTGCTCTTGATGTCGTCGACCATGCCACCGCTGGTGGAGTAGCCCACGCCGTCCGCGGCAAGGTCGTAGCGGGTCACGCCGGACGGGAAGGTGCCGTCGTTGACCTCCTTCAGGTACTCGTACACCGCGACGTTGACGTTCTTCAGCATCGACGTCATGATCACGTCCTTCACGGACGGGTCGGCGGTCTGGTACTGGTCGGAGTCGACACCGATCGCCAGGTTGCCGGACTCGGACGCGGCCTCGAAGACACCACCGCCGGAGCCACCCGCGGCGTGGTAGACGATGTCTGCGCCACCGTCGTACATGCCCTGCGCGGCCGTCTTGCCCTTGGCCGGGTCACCGAAGCCGGAGAAGTCGGGCGCCTGGGTGAGGTAGGTGACGTCGACCTTGATCTTCGGGTTGACCTCCTTGGCACCCGCGAGGTAGCCGGCCTCGAACTTCTGGATCAGCGGAACCTCGACGCCGCCGATGAAGCCGATGTGGTCGGTCTTGGTCTTGAGGGCCGCGGCGGCACCGACCAGGAACGAGCCCTGCTCCTCGGCGAACACCAGGTTGGCGACGTTGTCGGCCTGGGTCGACCTCGTCGTCGATGATCGCGAAGTGGGTGTCGGGGTACTCCTTGGCGACCTTCGCCACGGCGGGCGAGTAGGCGAAGCCCACTGCGATGATCGGGTTGTAGCCGGCGTCGGCGAAGGTGCGCAGCCGCTCCTCGCGAGCGGACTCCGGCTCGCCGTCGGCCGCCTCGGACTCCTGGCTCTCCATGCCGAATTCCTTGGTGGCCTGGTCCATGCCGGCAGCAGCCGCGTCGTTGAAGGACTGGTCACCGCGGCCGCCGACGTCGTACGCCATGCCGACCTTGATGTCTGACTTCGGCGCTTCCCCGCCGCCGCCGTTGCCGCTATCCGTCTCATTGCCCCCGCAAGCGCTGAGCAGGAGCGCTGCAGCCGAGAGCAATGCCGCTGTCTTGGTCATGCGACGCAAGATGGGCCTCCTTGATCGAAATGAGGCGCCACGTCCTGGCGCCGAACCACGGGTCACCCTAGTACCGCTGGGCCCCTCCAACA
>CAVQSC010000042.1:0-257136 GCA_963715375.1 uncultured Actinomycetota bacterium
AACGGGATCCCGTCGCTGTCCTCGACGCGCTCGGTCGCCGGTTCCAGGCCGGCATCGTCTCCGGGGCCGTCTACACCGGGGTCTCGAACGAGGGCCACCAAAGCTGCAGGTAGGTCGCCTTGGTGACAGTGCGGATCACCCGCCGCGGGATCGCGCCGCGGATCGCCAGGTGGATGTGCGGCGCCAGCCGGCGCTGAGGCTCGATCGCGCCGAAGTACTGCACCCGGTAGCCGGCGCACCGGCGCAGGTTCTGCATCCACCGGTCGAACAGCTTCGGGAAGTGCAACGCCTCCACCGCTGCTCGCCGATAGTCGTAGCGGCTCGGCCGCGTCGGGGTGCCGGTGCCCGGGACGATCGGGCCGTAGGAGCCGAGGGTCAGGGTGACGAACATCGACGGCCGGTACGTCGTGCCGTCCGGCGCGGTGAACGCTCTGCCGACACTGCGGTCCTCGACCGGCACTCGGGGCAGGTCGACCGCGTCCTGGCGGCGACGTGTCGACCGCACCCGCCGAGATGTGCCCTCGGGATCGGGACCGTCGTCGCGGTCGTCGTCATCGCCGTCGGAGTCGCTCGTCCGGCTGGTCGTCCTCGAGCGGGTCCTCCTCGAGGTGCCAGCCCTCGGCGCACTGCTGCATCCGTAACCGTCGTGCCTTCGCAGCACACGGTCCGCAGACTGACTCCCGGGTCGAGCCGCAGGGCAACGTCACCTGCTCGACCGCGCCGGTCTGCCGGTCGGTCACCCGGCGCAGGACCGGCCGCACGCACACGCCCACGTCGGCTGCCACCTGACTGACGGCTTCGGCCGTGAGCGCCCGCCCCAGACCCGCTGCCGCCAACCGCTCCCCAGAAGCCATGCCAGCCACCGTGACCGGTCATCAGCAGACCGACAAGGGGCCCGAATCAAACGCCCAACGTGCTGGATTCGTCTGGTCCCGTATGGACCCGTCGGTAGGAAATCACCTGAGCATTCAGCGCCGTCTGCGACTCGTCTGGTGCCGTTGCAGTCAGAACTTTCAGAAAGTCGCGAACTTCTCGAATGCCGAGATGGATTGGCCGTCACTCGGCCGAACCCGAGCCGAGCTCTTCCGTGTCCCCGACCCGTCCCGTTCGATGATTGGACGTGAGCACCTGTGGTTGCTCTTCATCTCCGCATCACTAGGAATCGGATGAGGGATCGAAACACTGTGCTTCAAACAGGCTTGCAGCTGCTGACCCCGACCGAAGCGTCTGTCGTTCTCGGCGTGCCCGTGAAGACGCTGGCCCACTGGCGCACCGAGCGCACCGGTCCGTTGGCTATTCACGTCGGCGCGCGTGTCCGTTATCGGTTGAGCGATGTGGAGGAATGGATCGAAGGGCGGGCCGAGGAAGCACGCCGAAGGGTGGGTGCGCCGATAGGACGTCCACGTCTGGCACCCGGCGAGCACGGGGACACTTGGGTCGTCGCCCTGCCGAACGGGCGGTTTCGCGCCGTCGTACGGGTTCGTGACCGAGACGGCCGAGTACGTGAGGTGACCGCCACCGCAGACACCAAAGGCGGCGCCAAGCGGGCACTTATGCGCAAGGTCGAGGGACGTAGCACCACCACCTCCTTCGGCGTCACCGCCAACACGAGCATCGAGGAACTTGGAGCGTTCTGGCTTGAGCATCGAGCGCGTACTGGGAACGCCCGTTCACGCCGCCATCTCGCTCCGCAGACCCTGGCCATCTACGAAGGGGCGCTGCGCAGCGTTGTCGATCCCGCGATCGGCGGCCTACGCATTGGCGAAGCAAGCGTCGGCCTGCTCGAGGCAGTCTTCGCAGATCTCGACGAGCGCGGCATCTCCACAGTGCACGCAAGGTCGGTCCTCAACCAGATGCTCACGCTGGCGGTCCGGCACGGTGCGCTTGAGACCAACCCGATGGCCTTGGTGACCCCGCCGGTTCGTAAGCAGAAAGATGTGGCAGCGCTCGACGTCGCCGCAGCGAGGGAACTACGGCGGATCGTCCACGCGAAAGCGCAGGGTAAGCCGGGCCGACGCAAGCCGACTCCTGACCTGCGCGACTTCATTGATGTCGGCCTCGGCACCGGCTGTCGCATCGGGGAGATCCTGGCGCTGAGGTGGTCTCGCCTCGATCTCGATTGCAGCGTTCCCACCGCGCAGATAGACGGCACACTGGTGGAGCCGCGCAAGGGGTACGTCGCACGGCTGCATCGCCAGGACTGGACGAAGAGCCGCTCGGTGCGCCGGCTCATCCTCCCGGAGCACGTCGCCACCTTGCTCCGCGATCGCCGCGATAGGGCAGGAATCCTGGCCCCTGACTCGCCTGTGTTCGCCTCTCCGAGCCAGACCTGGCTGTGGCCGAACAACATCAGGACCCGTCTTCGAGCGGCTATCGCTGGCACGATGCTGGAGGGCGCCACTCCTCACACGCTCCGCCGTACAGTCGGCACGCTGGTCGCTCACGAGGCCGGCCTGGATGCTGCGCGCGAGCAGCTCGGCCATTCTGACCCAAGTCTGACGTGGCGCTCTTACGTCGCTGCGCGCTCCGTCGCTCCGGACCTCAGGAAGATCCTCGACGCCTTCTTTGACGAGGCTGACTAATTCGGCGAGGGCGAAGGGGGAAGGGCATCAAGCCGAGCTTCGCAACGCCGTCGTGTCGACGTCTCCTGCGTCCTTCCGACCCCGGCCAGCTGCGACCGAGCGACTATCCGCCAACAAAGACTCATCCAGGAGACCACGTCTGGGCTGGTCGTACCTGCCGGGGATCAGCAACAGACGACCGAAGGTGTCGCGCTACGAACTGAGCAAACTCCGGACCTCACACAACTGGCACGTTGGGGATCCGAGTTCGCTAGCGTCGCGACTCGGCAGAGCAGGCTCGAAGTCTCGGCGCGCGGCAACCAAGGCCTGAGTCGGCTACGTCGAATCGCTCACTGTCGCCGCCATCGTCGCCCGCCCCATCGCTTGGGCGTTTGCGTCCGTCTTCGTCGTCGATGAGTCCATAGGGCGGCCTTTCGGGGTCGGCCGAGTACTCGACAACCGACGTCGCCGGCTGCGCGAGCCGGAGGCTCGTTGTCGACCATGATGATCTGAGCCTCAGGGTGTTGGCCCAACCACGTCGTGAGGTGTTCATAGATGCGGTCCACGATGGTCGTGGAGCGCGCGGCGATCTCGTGCCGTCGTCGCCCTCGTCGTCGCCAGCGTTCGAGCCGTCGACCACGCTTTGCGGAAGAGATCCCCGGCGCAAGTTCTTCTGCGGGCTGTCGATGAGGAGGAACCCCGGGTGCCCCTGACCCGCCTCGAGGGCCTCCTCGAAGATCGTGAGCTGCCACGCGAGGGCGACCAGGGTCATCGCACCGGAGGAGCCGGCCCGGTGATAGACCTTCCCGCGAACCACCGGGATGAGGTCCTTACGCAGATAGGCGTTGTCGAGCTTCGGGTATCCGAGCGCGGCGAGGGTTGCGGCGAAGCGGCGGCCAAGCCTTTCAACCATCTCGTCGCGTGGCCGGCGAGTCCGCTCCAGTTCGCGCTGCCGGGCCAAAGCCTGCTTCAGCCCCGCGCGCGCCTGGCTCAGCGCGTTCTCCCGCTGCGCGAGTTGTTGCAGCATGCGGCGTCGGCGCGAGAGTTCGTCCAGGCCGAGCGCCGCTTGACGCGACTCGGCCGGCGATGGCGTCGCGCTCGGAGATGAACGGCGCAATCGTCTGCGACGTCGCCTCATCCAGAGCCCGCTGCGCAGCCACCACTTGTTGCTGCTCGCCTTCGAGCTGGTCCTCCAGCTGGCGCACCTCGGCAGCAACCTCGCCGATGAAGTCCTTGAGCTGCTCCAACCGCCGGCGCACGCTCCGCTGCTCCCGCGCAACAGAGAACTCAGCCGATCCCGGCTCCTCGCCGTCAGCAGAATCAGCTCCCGACGTCCCTTCACCCTCATCGCCGTCGGCGTTGGCAGCAGCTGCCCCGGTGAGGTCGCTATGGCACAGCGAACAGTGTCCGTTCAGAACGCTGGGCGGACCGTCCAGAACCGAGAAGCAGGCGGGACAGGTCACGACCGCGAGGGACCCGAAGAGCTGCTGCGACTCTTCGAGCATCTCGAGTTTGCGAAGGTCGTCGGCGTACTGCGAACGAAGCGGATCGAGACGCCTCAGGAGCGTCTGCCTGTCACGCAGTTCAGCCTCGGTCCGCCGGGTGACTGCTGTCGCTCGGCCGAACTCGTCGCGGAGCTGGCTTGCGAACGCGGTGCTGGCGGTCAGCCGTGCACTGGCGTTGGTCAGCTCGGCTCGCGCCTCTGCGAGTTGGACACGTTCTCGATCCGACTCTTCGTCGAGCGACTCGAGGTCGCCGAAGCCGGCGTCGTCCAGGAAGCTGCGCAGAGCCTTGATGCCCGCTTCGGCGGTCCTGATGTCGTTGCGGAGGCTTTCGATTTGCTCGGCAACCTCGGACGACTCCTCGTCGCCTACGCCGAAGAAGTAGTCGACTACCTGGCGGATCTTCAGCAACTTGGGTGGCTGCTTCTCCAGCACGAGGTCAGCGTTGTCCATGCGCCGGTTCGTCAGGAACCACAAGGGCATGACGTCTCGGAAGCTCAAGATGCTGGTCGCCGACTCTTCCTGCGTCGGCGCCGACTTCACCCTGAGCCCGCCCAGTCCACAGACGCCGAGAAGGAACTGCGACAGCGAGTCGGGCTCGGCCGGGTCCAGCGACAGGCTCCGCCGCGGGAGGTCCGGGATCTCGTCGAGGTCCCCGTGGAAGAGCCAGGCGACCTTCGACACAGAGCCGATCGGACGTTCGATTATGTACCGGACGGCCCGGTAGACAGCCGGAGAATCGTCTTGCCCGTCGCCTTCTGCCGGGTCTCCAACGGCTTCGCGGACCTCGATGCTGAGGTGAGCAGCGCGAACATTGGCAATGATCTCTTCGTGGTCCGGGTAGTCCTTTGCCCCTAAGCAGTAGTCGATGAGCTCAAGGATTGACGTCTTCCCAGTGCTGATCTCGCCCGCGATGACGGCGAACTGTCGGGCGACGTGCTCGTCGTCCGTGAAGTCGATTGTGTAGTTGCGCCGCGCCCCGATCAGGCGAAGGCCCCTGATACGGAGCGGAGGCACGGAGGCAGGCACCGAGGACTCCGGCCGTTCGGACCCAGGACGTTCACCCTCAGGACGCACGGCACCGCTCGCGGCCCCGTCCGTAGGCATTCCAGGAAGGTTTTCAGTCATCGTCTGGGTCCGATCCAAGCGGGGTGTCGGTGGCTGAGAATCTGTGGCTGACGGCGTCGGCGGAGCCGTCAGCATCGACGAGGTCGAACAGCATGGGGTCAGCTCTCAGCCAACCGGTCAAACGTTCGTGCAATGCCTTGTCACTGAGCTTTGAGAGGCGTGGGGCGACTCGTCGGACGCTTTCCCTGTAGCCGTCGGCGTAGACCGACGTGAGCCTGCTCGCCATCTCGACGCCGAACGCGGTCGCCCTGATTACCCGCTTCTGGTCGGCGATCACAACGTGCGCCAAGCCGTAGGACACCAGGTAGGCCACGTCGTTGACGATTCGTTCGCGTCGGGTGGCGAAGCGTTGTCCGGGCGCAGCATAGGAGAGCGAGTGCTCACCGAACCCGGCGAGGCGGAGCGCAGTCCGCTCCTGTCGGTCGTCGCCGATGACCAGGAACGGGTTTGCCGCTAGGAACTCGGTCACTGAAAGTCGTTCCAGGTCGAGGTTGAGTGACTCGGTCTCGGCGAGCATGAGCAGAAGCTGTGCCACACGGAACGTGGTGACGTCGTCGGGACGCAGCCTCGTCCTGTTGGCTTCAGTCATCGTCGGCACCACCCGTCGTAACCGACTGGTCTCCGGTCGTGCCTGCCTCGCGGTCGTCACCGTCCCCAGTTGCCTGGACGGCTTCTTCGCCGACGACGTCCACGCCGCTGGTCCTGCGCACGGACTGGCGCTTCGGCGAAGCTGCGTCGTGAGCAGCTGCGATTGTGCGCCAGTTGCGCACCCAACCTGCCCGTTCGTTGTCCACCCGCTGGTGCATCAACCCCATCCCATGGATGACCGATGCCCGGAGCCCCGCAGCCTCGTCGACGTGCCGCTGCTCGATCGCGTCCATGACGCTCTGGAACAGGCCGGGCAGCTGGTCATTCTCTCCTGTCTCGCAAGCCGTGTTGAAGGCCGTCGACCACGTCGAGTCGACCCGCATGCGCCATCTCTTCAGCCTGTCCAGCTCGCCCGGGACAGCCTTGTCTTCGACCTCCTGGGTGAAGATCTCGGCGTTGAAGAAGGCCTCGCGCGCCGACCTTGTCTCCACCAGGTTCGCCGCCTCCATCTGACGCACGAACAATGCGTCGTCGAATTGCGCCTCGTCGTCCAGTTCCTGCAGAGACCTCTCTTCGCCCCTATCTGCCCTCGCGCTGGGCACGACGATCACCGGGTTGAAGTAGTGGGCACGGAGATGCTCCGCGCCCGCCGACAGGAGCCGCCGGCGGATCTCGCCCTCGTCCATCAGCTCGAAAAGCACTCCGTCCTTAGCCCGGTTCCTTTTCCAGTTCGCCCACCACTTCGACTCCGGGCCGTCCAGCGTCCGCGGGATGCACAACGTCCACGAGTCGAGCGTGTACCCCTCACGCGTCGCCGCAGTCCGAGCCGAGTTGTACGACCTCGTGACTTCGTCCTTCTGCGTCTTGTCGAAGTCGTCGATGAAGTACTTGGCCTGCCAGACCATCACAGACCCACCCTCGGCGAGCTGCCCCACGAAGGCGTCGATCCCCCAGTCGCCTGGGTTCGCCCGGACCGCCCTGACGTCAGGGTGCTTGAGTGCGACGATGTCCTCTATCAACCGCTCGAACTCTGCACGAGCAGTCTCCGCGCCGAGTCGCGAGCGGAGACTCTCCAAGTCGATGGCACCGTTGCCGACCAGCTGCAGCGTCGTGCTGCTCGCGTCTGTCGGCATGTGGTGCTCGCTTCCGTTTTGGCCTGAAGGTGCCAGCTGTCCTGATGGTCTGCCGACCCTGCCTCAACCGTCCCAAGGAAGACAAGGACCGACGAGTGCTCCCCGTAGGCGTGTCGTTCGTCGCCTCTACGCCATGACGTGTGCCCGGATCGAGCGGGAGGGCACTGCGTCCTTCCGCCGCGTACCAGCGACACGTTCGGGCCGTGGCACCTCGCACACAGCTCGACTTGAACTCGGAAACCGGCGGGCGGCCTTTGCGAGCGTTGACTAGCCTCACAGCCATGGCACGGCGTCGACCTGGCAATTGCACCCTGTGCGGCCAACATGCGGAGCTACTTGAGGAAGAGGACGTCTTCCCCACCTGGGCCCGCAACGAGCTGCAAGCCGAGCTCGCCGAGTCACCAGTCGATGGGCAGTGGCCGCCGCGAGTCCTGCTGCGAGCGTGCGCAGACTGCAACCGCGGGCTGGGCAGGGAGTTCGAGGATCCCGCCGCTCCCGTCCTGAAACCGCTGGCACGCGGCGAGCGCCGGACTCTCGACCGCGATCAGATGGCCGACGTCGCCGCTTGGGCTTGGTTGAAGGACATCGAGTACATTCTCGGCCGCCCGCACCTGTGGACACAGCAGGAGGGCCGGACGGCACTCTCCGAACGGAGTCGCGCCTTCTGGCGAGGAGAACTCGCCAGCTTGCGGGCCACGCGCCGACCTCCACGCGGATACGTATTGCGGCTCGCCACCATCGGCTCCCCGGCCGAAGGCACGCCCTACCAGCCCTTCACGCCCGAAGGCTGGCGCCAACAACACGCCGGCCTGACCTCCTTCAATGGAGTAGGCCTGCTGGTGATCGAGTCCATGCGGACGTCGCAAGAGAATGCGGCTCGCTTCATCGAATGCACTCGACACGACACAAGAGCCGCGCTCGTTTGGCCGCGCCTTCAAAGGACAGCAACAGTCCCGAACAGGACGGTGCCGCTCAACCACACCAAGCGGTGGCGCGCGGAACACAACTTCCATCCCGACAGCGGCTGGGGTGGAGGTTGGCAGATCCGTGTACCGCATGGCAGCTAGGTGCAACCAGTTGTCCCATCCCGTGAGGTTGTCGGCTCCCGGACAGGTGGATGCCGCGTAGCCAGCCGGTAAGCGCGTTCTCAGTGATGCTGCACCGTGGGCTCCGCCCCAATGATCGATGGTGCGCGAATCTCGAACGCGTCTTATCGCCCCGCCGCCTACGACCCGGCGCGCAATGAGTGTGGTCTGCGTTGCCGGATTGACCTCTAAGTAATCAAGGCGCCGGCTCCGCCGGCGCGGCCTGCGGGCGACGCTGCCGCGCCGTCCTCGCCCTCGTCCTGGGCCTCGTCCTCCGCCTCGGCCTCTTTCGATGGGTGTTGGGGGAATCGGTCTCTCCAACCACGCAGTGAAGTCGCCATCACGCTCAACCATCCGGGAGTGGCCAGGACGAAGGCACCCAGTACGTAGAGGGCCAGCGGATAGCCGGATCGAACCAGCGATGGCGCAGACAACGTGACCCAGGTCAGAACCACTGTTCCGATCACCATGTACCGACGCTCGATCTTGCGCCGTAGGGATCGGCTGCTGCTTGTGACGCTCACCCACCCGCCGAGGGCGAACAACCCCAAGACACCCACCGTGGCCGCGACCGACGGCTCATCAGACCCAACGCCGCACACGACAGCCAAGGGTCCCGCCCAGATGAGGGGCCAGTATCGGGCCAAATTCGTTCCCCGCGGGGCAAGTCGCCATCCGACCTCCGGTGGACGAGCATTCGGAAGGGCAAGCACCTCGGCACGCTTCTGTTGCATGGACCCGAGCAGCAGCCACACCGAATCCAGACCGGCCTCCAGCGTGTGATGGCGGTCAGCCGGGATGATGGACTTCCAGTCCAGTTCGAATCTCTTCGATTCTCCAGCCGCGAGCTTGAAGGGTGCTTCCACGGCGGGAGACAGTGCAAACCCGCCAATCCCGCCCCGGCGTCCGCCGATCTCGATGCGCTCGACCTGGTCACTGATGCGGCCCGCGTTGAAGACCCAGATGAGGAGCACTTCGCGATAGAGCAGCGCATGCACGCGCAGGTGTGATCCCGCGCGGCGCCACGAGACAACGTTCCAGGTGAAGGTAGTCAGCGAGACCAGCAGCGATCCCAACGAAACGTAGATGGCGTATCCCCCGAGTTGCACGACCGGAGGCTACAGAATGGATTGACGGTTTTCAGCGGAATCGGCCATATGCTCCCACCTGGACCGCGTCAAGAGCGACGTCCGTCCCAGGGGCGCACGCGTTCACTTGGCGGTTACGTAAGACCAGGAAACGGTCGTAAGCGCAGGTCGGTCGAGGTTTTCAGACGTGCCCCCGTGGTGCCCCCGCCCGGGTCAGATCAGCCGTGTATCAACTTGTATGTAGGAGTGCAAAAGCCGCAGGTCAGAGGCCTAGAGCCGCCCGTCGGAAGCGTCGCCGAACGGGCTCGTAATGAATAGGCCGTCGGTTCGATTCCGACAGGCGGCTTGGGAAGAAGCCCCTAACATGCGCGGCTGCCGCCTGGCCGAACTGCCGCGGCTTGCGCACTCGGTAGTACGGGTCGGTCGGCGAACGTTGTCGACGAGCCGTGCGAGAGCGTGGTGCGCGAGACCGAGTCCGTCACCGACCAGTGCCGCGTGGGCGGGTGGCGCCCAGAGCAAGAGCACCGTGACGGGGAGGAGTATTGACAGCAGCCGCCGCATAGCTGGGCCTCACGTACTGCGCCGCTCGCGGGGAGGGGGCACGGCTCGGCGAGCCGGCTGCCCTTGGCGCGGACGCATCCCAGCGCATGGCGGACACAACGGGCAAGTGGTCCGGCTGACGCCGCAGTAAGTGAGGTCAGCCTCCGGCCATCGCACCCACGACCATGAACGGCTCCTCACCGGAGACGACCCGCTCCGGGAGCGGTGTGTCGGGCTCGTCGTGGGAGTGGTCCTCCTCGCAGGCGAAGAACCGGACGAACGCACGCCGGCGAGCGGTGGCACGGTCACGGATGGTGCCGAGGAGCATCGGGAACTCGGCCTCGAGAGCATCGAGCACAGACCGTTGCGTGACCTCGCCCGGGACCTCGAGAAGCACCTCCCCATGGACCTGGGCCATCGCTCGCAGGTTGGGCGGCAGGGTCACGCGTACGGAGTGGGTCATCACGATCTCACGGCAGGGTCTGGACCTCGACGGACAAGACCGCCGGCAGGTCCCGGACGATGGGTGACCACGTGTCCCCGGCGTCGCTGGAGGCGTACACCTGTCCGCCTGTGGTGCCGAAGTAGACACCGCACGACTCGTGCTGGTCGACGGCCATTGCGTCACGCAGCACGTTGACGTAGCAGTCTTGCTGTGGGAGCCCCTTGGTCAGCGGCTCCCAGGTGTCACCGCCGGTGCGGCTGCGGTAGACACGCAGCTTGCCGTCCACCGGGAAGTGATGGGAGTCGCTGGTGATCGGTACGACGTAGACGGTCTCGGGCTCGTGGGCGTGCACGGCGATAGGGAACCCGAAGTCACTCGGGAGGTCCCCGCTGACCTCGTGCCAGATGTCGCCGGCGTTGTCACTGCGCATGACGTCCCAGTGCTTCTGCATGTACAGCACGTCAGGGTTGCTCGGGTGCATATCGAGGCGGTGCACGCAATGGCCGACCTCGGAGTCCTGATCGGGGATCTCCCCCGAACGGAGCCCCTTGTTGATCGGCTGCCACGTAGCACCTCCATCGGTGGTGCGGAACGCGCCCGCGGCCGAGATCGCGACGTAGAGCCTGTCCGCGTCGGTCGGGTGCTGAAGGATGGTGTGCAGGCACATGCCACCCGCGCCGGGCTGCCACTGCGGACCGGTGCCGTGCTGGCGCAGCCCCGACAGCTCCGCCCATGACGCCCCACCATCGGTGGACTTGAACAGCGCGGCGTCCTCGACTCCGGCGTACACCGTCTCGGCGTCGTGCAGCGAAGGCTCGAGGTGCCAGACTCGATGGAACTCCCACGGCCGCAGCGTCCCGTCGTACCACTGGTGCTCGCCGGGGACGCCGTCGTAGCTGAAGTCGTTGCCGACCGTCTCCCAGGACACGCCACCGTCGTCCGACCGCTGGATCACCTGACCGAACCATCCACTGGTCTGCGAGGCATAGATCCGGTCAGGGTTCATCGGCGACGCCTTGAGGTGGTAGATCTCCCACCCCGGGAAGTGCGGGCCCTCGACCTTCCAGTCCGTGCGCCCCTCGTCCGAGGTGAGGACGAAGGCCCCCTTGCGAGTCCCGACGAGAACACGTGTGCCACCCATGCGCTGTCCCTTCCGAAGTTCCGGTCGGCCATGACGCTACTCGTCCAGCCCGACAATGGGACTCCTCTTTCGCCGAAAACTCATCGGTGGGACACGAGCGAATCGGTGGATTGGATCGCGCGGCTGCGCCGGGCCTTCGGCAGCCCGAACTTCACGTGCTCGACCAAGGAACACCCGTGTAGTCACGGGAGGTCGCGGTGTCGGTCCTGGAGAAACCGGCGGATCGCAGGCTCCGTCGTCAGTGAGATCGCCCGCTCGTAGGCGACGGCCGCCTCCGCGGATCGGCCGGCGTCAGCGAGCAGCTGCGCCCTCGTAGCCCACGCCGGCTGGAACCTGTCGATCAGCGGATCACCGTCATGATCCAGCACCGCGAGCCCGGCGGACGGCCCGTCCACGCGGGCACGTGCCGCCGCGAGCGCGACGCGGGCCCCGAGCGTGGGGGCCACGTGAGCGAGTGCTTCCGTGAGGCGCAGGATGCCTGCCCAGTCCACACTGCCGGTGTGACGCCGGGCGGCGTGGGCGGCTTGGAGCGCCGCCTCGAGCTGGAACCGGCCGATCGGTTCGTTCGTGCGTCGCCGGATCTGAGTCGCTCGCTGCGACCAGCCGCTCGCCGTCGGCGATGAGCTCGCCGTCCCAGCGCGTCACGTCCTGCTGCTCGAGCGGTACGAACGCGCCGTCGACCTCACGCGCGGCCGCGCGCGAGGCCGCGAAGGAGATCAGCGACGCGAGGCCGCACGCCTCCGCGTCGTCGAGCAGCGAGGCGAGCAGCACCGCGAGGTATCGCGCCTCGTCGGCCAGCGACGTGCGCTCCTGGGCGCCGGACACCTGCCACTCGATCGCGTACGCGCCGTAGATCGCCTCCAGTACGGCGTCACGGCGCGCCGGCAGGTCAGCACGCGTGGGTACGGCGAACGGAATGCCCGCGTCGCGGATCCTGCGCTTGGCCCGGACGAGGCGCTGCGCGACGGTTGCCCGCGGCAACGCGAACGCGGTGGCGATCCGGGTCGCCTCGATGCCGAGCACGGTGTTCAGCATCAGCGGCGTACGGATCGCGCGGTCGATCGCCGGGTGGGCGCAGACGAACAGCAGCTCGAGCCGCTTGTCGGGGACCTGATCGGGGTCGACGGACGTGAGCACCGACAACCGGCGGTCGTCGGGATCCAGCGGCACCGACGTGCGTGCGGCGGCTGAACCGACCACGTCCAGGAGCCGGTTCCGGGCGACCGTGAGCAGCCACCCCTCGGGGTTGTCCGGGACTCCCGCCGCCGGCCACGTCCTCAGCGCTCGCTCGAAGGCGTCGCCCAGGACGTCCTCGGCGAGGGCCAGGTCGCGGGTGCCGGTCGCGAGGAGCGCGAGCAGGCGGCCGTAGCAGGTCCGGGCGACCTCCGCCGCCCGCACCTGCACCTCGGTCGTGCCGTCCATCACGCCCCGGGGAACGTCCAGTCCGTCCAGGCCCCGTCGACGTACCGCGTCGCGGTGGGGCGGATCTCGACGTCGCCGTACATGGCAGACGGGGCCTTCTCGGCCCAGGCGATGGCGGCGTCCAGGTCCGGTACGTCGATCACGAAGGTGCCGCCGAGCTGCTCCTTCGTGTCCGCGAACGGTCCGTCCTGGACGAGGAGATCGCCGGTCTTGCGGCTGATCGTGGTCGTCGCCGAGCTGGGGGCGAGCACCTCCGCGGAGAGCAGGACGCCGGCGTCGTCGAGCGCCTTCGCGAACGCGTCGAACGCCGCCATCCCCTCCTCGAGGGCTTCCTCGCCGAGCTCCTCGGCGGTCATCTCCGGGTAGTGCAGCAGCAATGTGTACCGCATGGCTCCATCCTTCCTCGTGTTCGAAGCCTTTGAGGAGGTGACGATCGAGAAACCTGCCGATCGACACCTCGCGATTGCCGCTTCCACGGGTGCTCACGCGAAGCGCCGGACCGACCGGCAGCTCGACGTCGTAGTTGCGGGCCAGGTTCGTGAGCAGCTCCGGCGGCAATCCTCGACGTACCGCTGCACGGTCACGCGGCCGAGCTCTCGCGCCGGGACTTGCCCGAGGACGTTCGCCTCTCCCGGGAGGGCGGCGTGCCGCCTAGCGTCAGAGTTGTGCGATCCCTGCGCACTATCGGAGGTGAGAGCGATGCTGCACCTGGAGTGGAAGATGCGGATCTCGCTGCTGTGGGGAGCCATCGCCGTCCTGACGACGCTGCACATGATCTTGGTGATGGCAGAGCCGGGCGCGATCGACGATCTCAGGGCGGGTGAGATCAATGGCATGGACACCAGTGGCCCGGCGACGATCATGTGGGTCCTCTTCGTCCTCGTCCCGCTGCTGATGGGCTTCTTGACCTTCGTGTTGCCGGATGGGCCCGGCCGGTGGGCCAACGGGGTCCTCGGCGTGATCCTCGCCGGCGTCTGGGTGCCCGACTTCACCGGACACGAGATTGCCGGGACGCCCCTCCTGACCGCGTCGGTGATCGTCGCGAGCCTCCTGGTCGTCTGGCACGCCTGGAAGTGGCCCGCGGAGCGTTCTGTCGAAGCGGAGCAGGAGCGAGTGCCTCTCGGATAGCGACCACGGCGCTCACTGCCGGGCATTGGTGCTTGTACGTCGATCACCGGGGCGCGACCCGGTCAGCAGACCACCGGGCTAGCCGTCGGAGGCGAGGGTTTGCCCCAGTCGAGGTGTCGTTGTCCGGTGAAGTCCGGGGGCAGGTCCGCGAGGCGGGGGACAGGCCGACTAGATAGTTGAAGTTTTTTCGATCCGGGCCTGTCCGGGACGCCGCTCTGCGCGAAGCAGGGGTAAGGCAACCCCGCCGAACCGAAAGGACCAACCCCATGCGACGCACCATTGCAACAGTCGGAACCGCCGGTCTCGTGGCGCTCATCGCCGCTCCCATGGCCACCGCCAACGCCGCCGAAGGTGACGCCACCGTCTCGGTGCTTCACGGCGTGCCGGGCCTGACCGTCGACGTCTACGCCAACGGCGAGGAGCTCATCCCCAACTTCAAGCCCGGGACCCTGACCGACCCGCTCACCCTGCCGGCCGGCACCTATGACCTGCAGGTATTCGCCGACGGCGATGACCCCGACACCGCAGACCCCGCCATCGAGGCGAGCGGAGTCAAGGTGCCCGCAGGGGCGAACGCCACCGTCGTCGCCCATCTCGACGCCGACGGCAACCCCGTGCTGACGCCGTACGTGAACGACACCACCGCGACTGCTGCGGGAGAAGCCCGGCTGACCGTCAGGCACACCGCCGCGGCGCCGGCCGTGGACGTGCGGGCTGACGGAGACGTGCTCTTCCCCGGCCTCACCAACCCGAACGAGGACTCGGCCGACGTCCCGGCCGGGACGTACTCGGCCGACGTGGTGCTCGAGGGCACCGAGGACGTTGCGATCGGCCCGGCCGACCTCAACCTCGGCGAAGGCACCAGCACGATCGTCTACGCGTGGGGCAGCGCCGACGAGGGCAACCTCGAGCTGGCCGTCCAGACGATCGACGGCCTGCACTCGGCTCCCGCCGGCGTGCCCGGCGGTGAGGCGGGCCTCGCGCCGGAGTCCGAGGGCATCCCCTCCTGGGCGCTGGGTCTCGGCGTGATGTCGGCGCTGGCGCTGGCCTTCGCCGGTCGGCAGCTCGTGCCTGCTCGCACGCGTCGCTGACTGCCGGCTGAGAACGGCGCAGCGACATGAGGACGACGCGATCGGCTGCAGTGGTGGCCCTGTTGGCCCTGGTCGGACTCGTCGTCAGCCTGCTCGCGGTGTGGTCCCGACTCGCTCCTGGTACCCCTGTCCAAGAGAGCGAGCCGGGGCCACCCGCGGCTGTCGCCAGCTCGTCGCCCGGGCCTCGGAGCGACCCCTCCGAGGTCGGGCGCAGCGACGCGGCGCCGCCTGCGGTTCAGGCCGAGGTGGCGTCCCGGCCTGTGCGAGTCGCCCTGGCCTCGGTCGGCATCGACTCCCCGGTGCGGGCCGTGGGCGTCGCCGCAGACGGGCAGATGCAGATGCCGGCGGACCCTCGCGTCATGGGCTGGTACCGATTCGGCTCCGCGCCCGGTGCGGAGAGCGGGGGGTCCGTCGTCATCGCCGGACACCTGGACTCGAAGCGTTTCGGCCTGGGTCCGCTCGTGCGCCTGCGAGACACCGAGGTCGGCGATGCGATCGACGTGACGTTGTCGAACGGGGCGACGTCGACGTACACGGTGGTCGGCGTGGAGCGCTTCGACCGCCAGGGCCTTCCTGACCAGCTCTTCAGCAGGCAAGGCCCGGAGCGACTGCACGTGATCACCTGCGGTGGTGCGTACGACGCCGACGCGGGCGGCTATCAGCAGAACCTCGTGGTCACCGCGGCACCGGACTGACGTCTCGCCGGTGGTATCGACCACCTTGAAAAGCGTTCAGAAATACCGGAATCTAGATTCGTATGTGAGGGGAGTAGCCCCCCGTCGCCTCGTCGCCAGTACGTCCCGGCCATCCGGGTCCGGCGAGGCGGGCCACCGATCGGTCGGCCGGGCGAGACCTCCGGAGTAGTCCTGCGAGAGCAGGCAGAACCGGAGGAGTGTCATGGACGTACCTGTGTGGGGCTGGGCCGCCGTCCTGGCGGTGATCCTGGCCATGTTGGCGGTCGACCTCGTCGCCCACCGCCGTGAGCACGTCGTCTCGGTGCGCGAAGCGGCCGTGTGGAGCGCGATCTGGGTCAGCCTCGGCCTCGGTTTCGGGGTCGTGGTGTGGAGCGTGTACGGCGCCCAGGCCGGTGGCGAGTACTTCGCGGGATACCTGATCGAGAAGAGCCTCGCCGTCGACAACGTGTTCGTCTTCGCGCTGATCTTCACCTACTTCGCCGTGCCGAGGCAGTACCAGCACCGGGTGCTGTTCTACGGCGTGCTCGGAGCGCTGGTCTTCCGCGCGATCTTCATCGCGGGAGGGGCAACCCTGCTCGACAGGTTCCACTGGATCCTCTACGTCTTCGGGGCCTTCCTCGTCATCACCGGATGGCGGATGTTCCGCCACCGCAACGAGGAGTCCGACCCCGGCCGCAACCCGGTGCTGAGACTGGTCCGACGGTTCGTGCCCACCACGGACGAGCTCCACGGCCAGAAGTTCTGGGTGAGGAAGGCCGGCAAGTGGGTGGCGACGCCGCTGTTCGTGGTGCTGATCATGGTGGAGACCACCGACATCATCTTTGCCGTCGACTCCATCCCCGCGATCTTCGCGGTCACCCAGGAGCCGTTCCTGGTCTTCACCAGCAACGCCTTCGCGATCCTGGGGCTGCGCGCGATGTACTTCCTGCTCGCGGACCTCATGCACCGCTTCGTCTACCTCAAGCTCGGGCTCGCCGCGATCCTGGTCTTCGTCGGGGTCAAGATGCTCCTGCTCGACGTCTACAAGGTGCCGATCGGCGTCTCCCTCGGCGTGATCGCGCTGCTCATCACCGTCTCCGTCGCGGCCAGCCTGCGCGCCACGCGGGGCTCCGCGTCAGCCCCGGTTCGTGTTGCCGGCGAGGACGAGGTCGATGAACTCACCCACCGCGGTGCCTGACTCGAGGGGATGCCGGAAGCGCCCGGTGCGGACGACGGTGTAGTTGTTGCGACGTCCGACCCGCTGCTTGACGACGTACCCCGACTGCTCGAGCTCCCGGACGATCTGCTGGACCGCGCGCTCGGTGATGCCGACGCGCTCGGCGACGTCCCGGAGCCGGGCGTCGGGGGTCGCGGCCAGGCAGACGAGGACGTGTCCGTGGTTGGTCAGGAAGGTCCAGCCGTGCGCAGCGGTCATGGGCACACGGTAGGACAACCACGAACCGCAGTTCCGCTGTCAGGCGGCGAGCGTGCCTCCGAAGATCTGCCAGGCCAACGCCGACTTCGCCGTGAGGCTCAGCACGATGTACACCCGCTCGCCGTACAGGTAGTCGGCCCATCTGCCGCGGCCGCGATACTGCAGCCACTGGTTCAGCGCGAAGACGTTGAAGAAGACGAACAGCGACACGAAGATCCCGTAGACGAAACCGGGTGGTTCTGCCGATGAGGTCGATCCTGGTGACACGAGGTAGATGGCGATGGCCAGCCAGGGGACGACACCGGCGATGCAGCCGAAGATGAAGGGCAGCCAGCCATGGCTGCGCGGCTCTTCGTACTTCTCCTGGAGCCAGCCGAAGAGGATCATCGCCGCGTTGACACCGAAGAGCGCCACGAGCGCAGCGATGTCGGAGATGCCGACGAGCTGTGCGATGAGCACGATCATCAGGGACGCGGAGAGGGAGTACTCCACCCATCGGGCAGAGTTGCGGTGCCGGGAGAGGTCGTTGAGGTAGCCCCGCCACCACACGGTGCTCACGAGGACGTGGGCCACGGCGGACAGCGCGAGGAAGCCGGCGACGGCCAGGCCGGTCGCGATGTCGAACAGCACGACCTGGTCCTGCGGAGCGGTGCCGGGCGGCCCCTCGAGATAGCTGGCGGTCACCGGCAGGCTGAAGTCGGAGGCCAGCGCGACGATCAACACCGCCTGCAAGGCGTGGAGCACCGCGGCAGCGAGGTTGAGCCGCCTGAGGCCTCGCTGCTCCCTCTCCGGGATGCTCTGCGTCTCCATGATGACCCCCTCCGGCCGACGCCTGGTGTTGTCAGTGTGCCGGTCCAAGGCTGCGCCCGGTCGAGATCGACAACTTCATCACGTTCGGCAGCATCACCGCGGCTTGCTGCCTCGCGTCCTCGGTGGCGGTGAAGGCCAGATACTCGGTCGCGGCATCGTTGATTCTCGCCTTCGCATGGAGTCAGATGTGACATGACCTTCACGACCGCACACGTGTCCATATCGCTCGACGGCTTCGTTGCCGGGCCCGGTCAATCGATCGCCGACCCGATCGGGCGAGGCGGGATGGCGTTGCACCAGTGGCACCTCGATGCCGAACAGCCGGGCCATGAGGTCGATGCGCGCTGGACCTCGGTACTGCTGCGGCCGCGCGGCGCCTACGTGATGGGGCGCAACATGTTCGGCCCGGTGCGCGGCCCGTGGTCGTCGTACGACGGCGACTGGCGCGGCTGGTGGGGCGAGGAACCCCCCTACCATGCACCCGTCTTCGTGCTGACCCACTACGACCATGAGCCGATCGAGATGACGGGCGGAACGACCTTCCACTTCGTCACGGAGGGTTTCGAGAAGGCGTTGTCGATGGCCCGCGAGGCGGGCGAGGGGGATGTCGATGTGGCCGGCGGAGCGTCGACCGTCCGCCAAGCCCTCCGCAGCGGCGAGCTCGACGAACTCACCCTTGACATCGCGCCTGTGTTGCTTGGCTCGGGCGAGCGGATCTTTGACAGCGACCTCGAGGTCAGCTTGGAGCCTGTAGAGGCCGAACATTCGCCGTGGGCAACTCACGTGCGTTACCGGATCCTTCACTGAGGCGCACCGAGGGTACGCCGCGGTGGCCGCGAACACCTACGGCACCGCGGTGCTCGGGGGTCTACGGGCCGGATCGCCATTCCCAGCGTCGTTCCCCGTCGTGAAACTGCTCGGTCGGCGTCAGGTGGCAGGCACGCGCCACTGCTGCAGAGGCGGCATGGTCAGGATGAACATGGGCGGTCACCCACTGCGCTCCGGCCTCGATCAGGGCATGAACCATGGCAGCGGCAGCCTCAGAACCGTATCCGTGTCCCTGCCGGTCGGCGCCGATGATCCAGGCCACCTCGACTCGCCCGCCTTCCTGCATGACGGTCGCCTGCACCGTGCCGACCGCAGCCCCATCGCTGTCCTTCAGCCGGACGATCCAGTTGAGCCATTCCTGCTCATGGTCGGGCGAGTGCCCCACCACCAGTTCCGAGTACCGCTTGCGCAAGGTGTCCGGGGTCGGAGGCTCGCCCCCGATGTAGCTGTACAGCTCGGGGCTCGACAGGACGGCCGCCATCTCTTCGGCGTCGCTCACGCGCAGCGGTGTGAGGACGACCCGGTCTGCATCGATGGGATTGGGCAGCCGTTCGGCCATGTTCACGCCGCAACCGTAGACCCAGTTAGGTGTTGTGTCCCTCGAGGAGCTCGGCCACGGCCGCTCGCTCGATCCAGGCGGCGTACTCGTCGCGCGTCCAGCCGTGCTGGCGGACGAGCGTGCGGTGGACGGCAGGGTCCATCAGCACGAGCGCGGTGGCCACGGCGCGTTCGGTGGTCAGCCCGGGTCGTAGACCGTCGATCTCCGCGAGGTGGGCCACGAAGGCCGTCGCCCCCCCGAGCCTGTTGCGTTCGGACTCGGCGTTCACAGCGGCGGCTTCCGGGTCGACGTCCGAAGCCACGAAGAGTACGGCGGCGAGGGGTGCCGCCCGATCCTCCAGCTCAGCGACGAACCTTGCCCAGCGGGCCACGAGCTCGCGGGGGTCGGTCATCTGTTCCATCTCTGCAATGACCGGTCGTTCAGCCATAGGCACCGGTTCGTCGTCACCGACCAGGGCCCAGTCCAGGGCGAGCTTCAGGAGGGCGGCTTTCCCGCCGACCGAGGTGAACACCGTCTTGCGGCTCACCTCTGCGCGGGCGGCCACGGCGTCGATGGTCGTTCGCGACCACCCGAGCTCGACGAAGAGGTCGCGGGCGGCGTCGACGACGGCTCGCCGGGTCGCCCGGGCCTGCTCCGCACGGAGCGTCGACCGGTATGGACGGCTTACCTGGGGCATCTTGACACCCAACCCTATTGGAGTGACTCTCGGTGTAATCAAGTCACTCACAGTGTAGCGGAGGTCAGCCATGCGGACACTCATCGTGGGGTCGGGCCCGACGGGACTGCTGCTCGGCGCCGCCCTCGCACGTCGCGGTCACGAAGTCACTTCGGTGGACCGAGACCCCGGCCCGACGGGAGATGCCTGGATCCGTCGCGGCGTCATGCAGTTCGAGCACGCGCACGGCTTCCGGCCCCAGGTGCCGATGGTCCTCCAGGCCGAATGGCCCGAGGCCTTCGACAGCTGGCTGTCCCTCGGCGCTCGGCCCGTCGAGATGCCGAACCCCGTCGGATCTCGCCAGGTCCCGGGGGTGCTCTCACGTCGGTCGACCTTCGAGCGAGCGCTTCGCCACGCGGCCGACGAGCAGCCGGGGCTCACCTTGCGCACGGGTCACGTCGACGGGCTCGTCCTCGACCGCGGACAAGTCACCGGCGCGCGGGTCGACGGATCCCTCGTCGAGGCTGACCTCGTCGTGGACGCCTCGGGCCGGTCCGGGCGCATAGGCAGGTCGAGCGCGCTGGGTGGAGATCCCGACCTGGACGGCGACTGCGGCCTCGCGTACGTCGACCGCACGTACCGATTGCGCGCCGGAGAAGAGCCCGGCCCCATGACGACACCGGTCGCCTATGTCGCCGACTTCGACGGCTACCAGTGCCTGGTCTTCCTGCACGAGTCCGGGCACTTCTCGGTGGTGCTCGTGCGCCCCACCCGAGATGCCGCGCTCAAGGCGCTGCGGTTCGAGACCGCCTTCGAGGCCGCCTGCCAAGCCATCCCGGCGCTCTCCGAGTGGACCGAACCGGCCCGCGCACACCCCACCTCCCAGGTGCTCGTCGGCGGGGCGCTGCGCAACGTCTACCGTCGGCAAACCGGCACACCGGGACTGGTCGCTGTGGGGGACTCGGTCGCGACGACGACCCCGACCAGAGGACGTGGGATCGCAATGGCCTGCATGCAGGTGAGCGCGCTCCTCGCGCTCCTCGACGAGGGCGCAGACCCCTCAACCGTGGCCGAACCGTTCGGCGCCTGGTGCGACCACTACATCGAGCCCTGGGTGGCCGACCACATCGCGATCGATGGCGGGATGGTCAGGCGCTGGCAGGGCGAAGACCTAGACCTGAGCGGCCCGCTGACCTCCGACCTCATCGCCGCTGCGGTCGAAGCCGACCCCCGGATCGGGCCGCACGCCGCGGGCTACTTCGCAATGACCGCGCTGCCCGAGACACTGAGGCCCGCCGAGCCATTGGCGCGGGCGGTCTACCAGGACGGCTGGCGACCGGCGTACGCACCAGGCCCCACGCGCGACGAGCTCGTCGACGTCATCAGCGGTGCGGTCCAGGCCGCGTGACCGAGCGCGAGGATCTCAACAAGGAGGCAGAAGCATCGCGCGACCGGCGAGGGGCGGCCCGGCGAAAGGCCGCCTGGAGTCTCAGCCGCCCAGCACGAGCCAGGCGAGCGCCAACACGACCAGAGCCGCGACCGCGAGGGCTACCAAGATCCATCGCGACCCGGACGTCTCGGGTTCGGGACGATCGACGAAGGCCTGGAACATCTGCGTGCTGGCGCCGGGGTCGAGCTCGTTCTCGGGCATGGACAAAAGGCTACATGCCGCCGGTCGATGGCATGGACAGCCCGGGAGCCGCTTGCAGGCTGCGAGGGCGCCGCGGCCTCAATCCGACTCCAGGGAACGCCTCAGCGACTTGAGCGTTCGGGTCCGTTCGAGGTTCGCCAGCAGTGCTGCGGCAGGTTTCATGAACCGCATCCAGCCGAAGAGCTCTCCGACGGCGATGTGATGAACGACCGTTGCATCCTCGTCCTCGTCTAGTGAGTACTCGGGCCGGGCCTGCGTCATCTGAGAGCCGAACCAGCGCAGGGTCTCGCGGAATGCTATTCGCGACGGCGGCGCGAACTCGGTCACTTCGCCCTCAAAGGTGCCCATTCGCGTCGCATCGAAGTAGGTCGTCCCTTTTCGGACAGGACTCTCGGAGATCAGTCCGCACCGTCGGAACAAACCCGTGCGGTGCATCCACCGCCCGTAGTTCGGCAAGTCCGCCAGACGCTCGAACACCACGCCGATCGGTCGTTGAATCACCGTGCTCGACTCAAACCGGACAGTGCTGCCAGCCACGATGTCCTCACCCATCTTCCCAACGTGCCCCTGGCGATCCACTCACATCAGTTCAGCGAGCCTGGCCAGCCCAGGACGCGTGTGCGTCGCCAGGCGCTCGCGCGCGTCGTCCAACGCCGCCGATCCGGGATGTCCGAGCGGGATCCGCGCCGGGTTGAGCGCGACCTGGTCGGACCACGCCTTGATGTCGGGCTCGGCCGCGAAGGACATTGCGGCCCGGGTGCCCAGGACGTTCATCCGTGCCCACTCCGCCATGGAGTTGCCGTACGGCGATGGCGGGCAGAGCCGGTTCTTCTCATCGTCGTTGTCGCGGGTCGCCTCGACGTACCCGACCAGTGCAGCGCCGAAGCAGGGGAACCCGGTTCTGATCGGCTGCAGCGTGATCGCCTCGGGGCGCCAGACGGGAACGAGCGGAGGGTACTTCAAGCCATCCGCCGCGCAGTGCACCACGAGGGCGTCGTCCGCGACGGCAACCGATCCGTCGGCGAAGGTGAGCTTGCCCCGGTCCACGGCCTCGATGTGACCTCGTCGTACGACGTTCTCGAGGGTGCGCAGCTGCTCGAGCTCCCACGTGGCCAGGGTGGGCGTCTTGGCCATCGTCGGCATGACCGTGCGGTCGATGCGCAGCATGATGCCGGCGTCCTCGAGTCGGAGGAACAGGTCTTCGAGCGAGGTCGCGACCTCCGCCGCCTGCATCGTGTCGGCGGCCATGCCGAGGAAGATCGCGGGTTCCGGCTGGACCAAGGCCCGGTTCATCATCCACGGGTCCCGGGGCCGCACCCAGCAGATCGCGTCGGGGTCCACACCACGCGCGAGCAGCCAGATGCACGCGTCGGTGGCGGTCTTGCCCGACCCGGCGATGACGTACTGGCTCGGGGCCTCCTCCAGTCGTGCGAGGTCGTTGACCGGCAGCACCCGGGCGTCCTCGGCGACGCCGAACGGGGGCGGCTTCTCAGCGGGGATGCTGGGGGCCAGGTAGTGGGCGTCGACGATCCGGCACCGGCCGGTGCACCTCGAAGCGCTCGCCCGAGATGCGCGAGACGACGGTGCGGTCGCCGACGTACTCGCTGTTGGGGAAGAACTCGACCTTGCCCGACTCGACCATCCGGTCGAGCATCCGGGCGTAGTAGGCGCAGATCTCCGCCTGGGAGGCCCGCTCCTGGAGGCCTACCTCAGGTCCGCGCTGCTGCAGCTGGCCGCCGCCGAGCAGGGTCGACGCGACGCCGTAGAAAGCAGAGGCCTGGTGTAGGCGGACGAAGGGGTACGCCTCGAGCCAGTGTCCGCTGACGCCGTGGCGACGGTCGACCAGGGCCACGCGTACGTCGGCGTGGTCGGTCAGCGCGTCGGTGAAAGCCATCCCCATGGCGCCGGCTCCCACCACCACGTAGTCGGCTTCGATGGTGCGCGTCACAGATCCACGATGGCACCCGAGCGGCGCCGCGTCCACGGGCCAGGCGGACCTCTCCGGAGATGCCGAGCGGACTACTGGGCCCTAGGTGATCAGGCTTCCGCCAGCGCTTGGACGATCACGTCCGCGATGCGCTCAGGCACCTCGTTGGGGAGAAAGAAGACCTGTCCCGGCACCGTCACGAGACGAACACGAGGACACGCCTCGAGTACAGCCCGCTCGTGCTGGGTCAGCCCGCCATCGCCCTTCTCGGCGTGCACCACCCACGCTGGCGTGCCCGCTTCGCAGAGCCGCCGCGCGGGGTCGTCCCAGAATCGAACCAAGTCGAATGACGGCTCGAAAGAAGCTCGGCTCGTCCGCCGCAGACAGGCTGACCCCCAGCAAGACAACCGGACCCCCGAATGCGTGCTCACGCGTCAGCGACTGTGACCACGACCTTTCCCTTGGGGTGGCCGGTCTCCAGATAGCGCATCGCCTCGGGCGTCTGGCTCAGGGGATACGTGCGGTCGATCACCGGAGTCACCTCACCCTCCTCGATCATGGTGGCGAGGGTCTCGAGATCGGGGCCGTTCGGCTTGTCCGCGACTGACCGCAGGCTCTGCCCGACGAATGGTGAGATGAGGGCTCCGCGGATGCCGACGCTACCGGGGCCCAGCAGCCCGCCGTGCTGCGATCCCCCGACGGCTGCCAGGGTCCCTCGGCGGTTGATCGTCCGGCGAAGCTCACCCAAGGAGTGCTTCCCTCCGATGTTGACGACGAGGTCATAGGTACGCCCAGCGTCGATCGGATCCTCGACGGTGTAGTCGATGACCTCATCTGCGCCAAGAGACTGGACCAGCTCGACGGCGCCCGAGCTACAGGAGGCTGTGACCTTCCCGCCGAGCGCACGAGCAATCTGAACGGCGAAGGTCCCCACTCCGCCAGAAGCGCCGTTGACCAGCACGGTCTGGCCCCGCTGGAGTCGGCCGTAGTCGCGAACTGCCACAAGTGCGGTCACGCCCGACATCGGCACCGCGGCGGCCTGCTCGAACGTGAGCCCGGAGGGCATACGCGCGGCTCGATCCTCGGGGACCACGATGAGTTCCGCGCACCCACCCATCATCATCGACTCGACGTACACCGGGTCACCGGGTGAGAAGCGGGAGACCTTGTCGCCCACGCTCTCGACGACGCCGGCGACGTCCGAGCCGATGATCATCGGGTGACGGGGCTTGCGCAGCCCCACGGCGATCCGAGCGAGGAACGGATCTCCGCGCATGATGTGCCAGTCGGCCGCGTTGAGGCCGCTCGCTCGAACCCGGATCTCGATGTCCTTCGCACCAGGAGCCTTTGCCTCGATCTCCTCGTACGCCAGCACGTCCGGCGATCCATAGCGGCGGTAGACCCAAGCCTTCATCCCTCACCCCCTGACCTTGCCTGAACCCTAACGCGCGGTGCTCCCCGTCGGGGTCACGTCAAGGAGGAGGCAGCAGCGTTGAGCGCTCGTCCGCGTTCCTAGGCCGAGTCGGCGACCTCGGCCCGGACGCACCACGCCGAGGCGGACACGGTGAACGGCGCCGGGCCCAGCACGCGCTCGAGCCGCTCGCGGAGCGCCTGTCGGCGCGACTCCTCGAGTCCGTGCACGTAGGCGCCGCCCGAGCCGACGCCCAGCGTCAACGGCTCCCACCACTCGTGGAACGCCTCGAACGGGACCTCGACGGTGAGCCGTGACGACTGCACCCGCTCCAGTCCGGCGTCCCGCGCCAGCTCGGCCAGGTGACCCTCTCGGGCGCCGGCCGCGCCGGACTCGTCGCTGATCGCGGGGTCGAGGTCTTGCGCCGCCCGCCACAGCGGTGACAGCGGTCCGCACCCTCCTGCGTTGTCCCAGACGCACGCGGCAACCACGCCGGCTGCCTTGGTGACCCTGGCCATCTCGCGAAGGCCCGCCACCGGGTCGGTCATGAAGTGCACGACCAGCTGCGCGAGCGCGACGTCGAACGTGCCCTCGGCGTACGGCAGATCCTCTGCTGACGCGCGGCGTACGTCGACGCCGGGCAGCCGCGCCTGGGCGGCCGCGACGAACGCCTCCGAGGGATCCACCGCGGACACCCCAGACACGCCGAGCCCTCGCACCAGAACCTCGGTCAGCGCCCCGGGACCGCAGCCGACGTCAAGCACCCGCTGCCCCCGGTGCAGGGCCGACGACATCCGCGAACTCCTGCGCCAAGGGCTCGGAGAAGCGGCCGGTGAAAAGGCCGTACGCCGTGGCGGGGTCATCGATGCTCACGCCGCGACGATAGTCCTTGGCCGCGGACGCGGAGCTCGTACTCGAGGCCGAGGAACTCTGCGTACCGCGCGGCCGCGTGCTCCACAGACGAGTGGTGTGAGGGCCGAAGTTTCCCGTTGTAGGGGGTGATCTCGAAGACGACACGACGGCCGACAGAGCGCTTCATTCCGGCGACCATCTGCGCGTCCACAAGGGCCATACCGATCGCGGTCTCGCGTCCGCTGGGAACGAGGCCCTCGCTGTCGAGCACCATCCGGCTGTCCTGGTAGCCGCGGTAGACCTCGTCGAGGATCTGCAGCAGGTGACCCGCCGGTGCCAGGCGTTTCGCCGGCGGCGGATCGCCGGGAGCATGCCAGAAGGTGCGGCCGTCGTGATCGAAGGAGGCAAGCCGACCCCGGACCTGTGTCAGGCCTCTGCGCACGTCGCTGAGCGTGAGCGTCGCCCAGTAGGCGAGGTCACGCTCTGTGGCGGGACCGTGACCAGTGAAGTACCGCAGCGCCAGCTCCGCGAGCGCCTCGTCACGGTCCAGCCGCCTGGCGGACGGCACACGGTCCGCGAACGCTGCGTACGTGTGCGTCCCCTCGAGCCGGCGACCGCTGCAGATGAGACGGTCCAGCTCGAGGAGGGCGAGCAGGAGCATCACCATCTGTCCGTGCGGCTCGACGCCGTGCCCGCGGAGGCAGTCGGCAAGCTGCTCGCGGCTCTGGTCAGGCTGCTCCGAAAGGGCTTGGAGTACGACGGAGGTCGCACGGTCGAGCCTGCCACCGACCAACCCGTGAGTCTCCGTCAGTTGCCGAACGATGAGGGGACGGACGCGCGGAGCGGTGAGCTCCAGCAGCCACCCGATGTCCTCGGCCGCGACGAAGTGCCAGGTCGGTCGCAGCACATGGGTGCGGACCACGCTGCCCTGGTCCAGCAGCGCCTCGAGTTCACTTGCTTCGGGGTGTTGCGTCCTGCCGGCGATCGCCCAAGCGGCCTGGCCCGGGTTCTCGGCCTGGACTGCAAGCAGGCTCCGGATCACCGCCGCCGGGGACTCAGCATGCGGCGACACGAGGTGCTGACTGCGCAGCCGCCACCTGGCGATCTCCCGGTTCGTCGTCATCCGCTGAGCGTCGCCGAAAGGCAGCAACCGGAGCAAGGTGCCTGCGGGACGTTCGTGGTGACCCGCTCGTTCAAAGGGCGCACCTTGGAGTGCGACTTGTCGCCGCCAGCGGTGTGCTTTGGAAGCGGTCCGCGCCCCTTCACCGGGCAGGGCCGATGACAGATCGTTTCGTGAAGCGTTGAGGGGACGTTCTCGATCTGGGTGTCGGGTTTCTAAGCCTGGGGCTGCCCCGCACGCTTCTGCGTGCGGGTGAGAGCCTCCCGTACGAACTCGCTCCACATCTCGTCTGCCTCGGGATCGGGTTCTTGTCGGTGGTCCTCGTACAGCGGCTGTGCCAACAGCTCTCGGTCAGGGGCCGCCACGTCGCCCTCAATCGGACCCGACTCCGTGGCGACGCCCGGCCACACCTCTAGCAGCCAACGCCGCTCGTCCGGATGGAGCCGGTCTCGGTTCTCGGCCAGGATGTCCGCGACGTCGCGGAGCAGCCCGTTGCGGTCCGCGAACCGCAGAACCGACCGCACTTCATTCGGATCCCAGTTGGCAAGCCGCGTCTTGCGCCGCAACTTCGTCCTCAGCCACGCGAGCATCTCTGATGTTGCGCGTTCGTCCCCGTGCTCAGCCAGCGCTGAGGCGGCAGCCAGCTGCACGGGCACAGACCGATCCTGCAGGGCTCGTACGTAGGTCGGTGTGCCTTCTGCACCGGCGCGCTGCGCGAGCGCCCCAACTGCGGCTGCACGGACGTATCCACCCTCGCCGCTCTCCCGCGCCGCCAATGTCCGCAGCGCCCCTGGTCCGCGGCTCCCACGCGCGTCGCCGAGCGCAACGACCAGCAGTTCGCGATCATCACCCCGCGCGTGTTCGAGCGCAGAGAGCAGCACCTCGTCGCTGTAGTCGGCGGGCACAGAAACCTCCACGCGGGCGGTCGACTCCTGGGTAGGCATAGTCGCACAGCACTCGGGCGACGCACCTGTTCGCCGGGACCTGCTCGGAGTGCCTCGCCCCGCGAGTGCGTCTTAACGCCGCGACAGGGACGCACGCGCCGACCAGCGCTCGCACACTCGGACTTCAACCTGCGAGATGACTCCACGCGGGCGCGAGCTGGCGCCAGGGACCGGTGGCGGCGACCTCGCCGTTGACGAGGACGACGACCCGGTCGGCCTGTTCGAGGGCTGCACGCTTCGCGGTGGCCCCGATGACCGTCGTGCGCCGCTCGCGGAGCGCCGCCCAGAGCTCGATCTCGGTGGCGGCGTCGAGTGCACTGGAGACGTCGTCGGCGAGGAGCAGCTCGGCGTCGGCAGCCAGCGCCCTCGCGAGGGCGAGCCGCTGGACTTGCCCGCCGGAGAGCCGGACGCCACGGTGCCCGACCAGGGCGTCCTTGCCGCCGGCCTCCTCGATGTCGAGCCCCAGTCGGGCGGCGGAGACAGGGTCGTCGAAGGCCCGGCGGTGGCTCAGCAGGACGTTGTCGGAGAAGCTGCCGGACAGCACCCGCGGCACCTGGGCGACGTGGGCGACCTGCGCTGGCCGGAGGAACGCCTGAGGGTCGGTGACCTCTCGACCGTTCCAGAGCAGTGCGCCGGTGTGCTCGATCAGGCCGGCGAGCGCCAGGAGCAGGCTGGACTTGCCGGAGCCGACCTGCCCGACCAGGAGCACTAGCTCGCCGGCCTCCACGGTGAGGTCGACGTTGCTGACGCCGATGGTTCCGTCGTCGTGGATCGCCGAGAAGCCGGACAGTTCCAGGCGCTCCAGGGGCACCCGCTGTACCGGCTCCGGCTCGGGGGCCTCCCCGCTGACGAGGTCGACGTGCGGTGGAAGGTCCATCAGGTCGAGGCCGCCCGCGAACCGGCTGGTCTCCTGCTGCCAGGCCCGTGTCCCGGGTGCCTCGGTGACGACCATCCCGGCGACCCGGCCGAACCAGTCGAAGCCGCCGACCGCGTTGGCCACGAGCAGGGCGATGGCGAGGCTCCAGCCGCCCCAGAAGTAGATCGCCCACGCGGTCACGACGCCGCACTGCACCATGACCATGGGTACGCCGTCGAGGAATGCCTGCACGCGGTGCTCCTTCACCGCGGCAGTGACGCGGCCGGAGTCGACGCGGCGCAGGTGGGCATGAACCTGCGGAGTGGCTGCCGCCAGCTTGACGGTACGCGCGGAGTCCAGCGCCGAGACGAGGGCGCGGCCGAACCTCGCCCGGGCTGCGGAGGCCGCCGCCGCGGAGCGACCCGCGATGGGCCGACCCAGCGTCGACGCGAGCGCCGAGGCGACCATCACGACGAGCAGCACCGCGCCGGCCATCCAGGTGCCGGCCAGCAATGCGGTAATGCTGGCGATCATCAGGCCGTTGACGAAGTCGACCCACCGGTCCGCGTACCGCGCGTAGCGGTCGGCGTCCATCGACCGCGCGACGACCTCACCGGGCGGCGTCCGGGCGAGCCGACGCTGCCTCGTCTGGCCGTAGAGCACCGCCATCCGGGTTCGGAGCATGACCTCGACCCACCAACGGGGATATCGCCAGAAGGCGTTGGCCAGCAGGATCGGCGCGACGAGCAGGCTCACCACGACTGCGCCGGTGAGCCAGCCGGGACTCCCGCCCTCCTGGAGGTCCTCCACGACGCGTCCCCAGAGCAGCCCGGTGACGGCCCCCTGGGCTCCGGTGAGGGAGGCGAGCAGGAAGAGGAGCGCTCCCAACGCGCCCCACATCGGACGAACTGAGAGTGCGTGCGCGATCCCCCGCGCCAGCGACGGGCCGGTACCCACCTCGTCGATCTCCGGCGGCGGGCCGGAGCGACGGTGCGCCCCGACGCCGCGGTGGTCCTCCTTGGCGAGTTCGGCGGCGACCACGCCCTTGGCGTCGATTCCGTCCCCTCCGGGCAGGCCGTCGCCGTGCTCGGTGCGGCTGGCCTCCAGGAGGTCGCGGAACGGCCCGGGGGTCACGGCGAGCACGGTGCGGGTGCCCTGCTGGACTACGCGCCCGTGGTCGAGGACGGCGACCAGCGGGGCCCGCTGGATCGTGGACAGCCGGTGGGCGACGAGGATGCCGGTCCGGGCCGCGAGCAGGCGGTCGGCTGCTGCGACCACGCGGCGCTCGGTGAGCGGGTCCATGCGAGCGGTGGCCTCGTCGAGCACAACCACGCGCACGTCCCGTACCAGCAGGCGGGCGAAGGCGACGAGCTGCTCCTCCCCGGCCGAGAGCGAGGTGCCGCCGGGACCGAGGAGGGTGTCGAGACCGTTCGGCAGACCGGCTACCCAGCCGTGCAGGCCCAGCTCCAGCACCGCCGCCTCGACCGTGCTTCTCGGGACGTCGTCGAAGAGGGTGATGTTCTCCGCGAGGGTGCCCGCGAGGATCTCCGTGCGCTGCGTGACCACCCCCACCGACCGGCGGAGGCGCTGGAGATCCAGGTCCCGGACGTCGGCACCGCCCAGGAAGACTGTGCCGCGCGGCGGCTCCATCGCGCGGGAGACGAGCGCGGCCAGCGTCGACTTGCCGGAGCCGGTGCGTCCGACCAGGGCGACGGTCTTGCCCGCGGGAACCTGCAGGTCGATGCCCTGCAACGCGAAGGTTCCCTCGGCGTATGAGAAGTCGAGGCCCCGCAGCTCCAGGTCGAGGGGCCCGCCGGGAAGCGCGTTCCCGCCCTCCGGCTCCGGCGGGACGGCAAGCATCTGCCGCAGCCGGATGACGGCTCCGAGGCCGGCCTGCAGGTCCGGCAGGTGGTTGGCCACCATCGCGATCTGACCGACGAACGTCGAGGTGACCAGGAACAGGGTCACCAGCTGGGCGACCGAGAGCCTGCCGTTGAAGGCGAGGGCGACCCCGGCAACCGCGATTCCCGCCAGCAGGGTGTGGAGCAGCACGCCGGCGCGCCGGACCAGGCGGCTCTCGACGTCGACGACCGCCTGGAACTTGGCGTGTACGTCGGCCGAGAGCCGCGCGACGCGCCGGAGGACGTGGGCTTGGCCGAGGCTGGTGCGCAGGTCGTCGCGACCGGCGATCCCCTCCTCGAGCACGGCGGCGTGATCGGTCCAGGCCATCTCCTCGACGACCTTGCGACGCGAGATCTCACCAAGCAGCGACCGGATGGCGAACCACGTGACGCTCGCGAGCACCGGGAGGAGGATGAAGGAAGGCCACCAGGTGAGGCCGGCGACCAGCCACATCGGAAGGACGCTGAAGATGCTGCGGGCGAGCATCCAGATCTGCCACCGGACGAGGTTGCCGACTTCGTGGGTGTCGTCGTCGATCCGGTCAAGGACCTCACCGACCGCCTGCTCGTTCAGCGCGGACAGCGGCTGGCGCAGCGCCGCCCGGAGCAGGTCCTCGCGCAGCCGCCCCTCCGCGCGGTCCGAGTTGCCGACCCAGGCGATCTTCCCGGCGGTGTCAACCACGGCCGCGCCGACGAGGCAGATCGCCAGCAACCAGACCAGGCCGCGGGTCGGGTTCTCGGCGAGCTTCCCGGCTACGACGGTGCCAAGCGTCATCCCGACCGCTCCCAGCGCGGAGGCGGTCAGCGCAGTGATCGCCACCGAGCTCTCCAGCCGCCGCACGTCGACCCTGCGAGACGGGTCGACCGCCGTAGGCGCAGGGCGCTGCTGGTCCGGTGTGGCGGGTTCGGTCGTGATCGCACTCATGGTCTGACCACGCTATTCGGGACCGGCGACGGTTTTCTCCTGGTTTTTTCGCGGCAGGGGCGCCGAACGGAGCCGGACACTGGTCGAAGTGTGCATGGGAAGGTAGGAGTGATGAGACGAGACCGCCGGCGCGTTACCGTCAGCGGCGTCCCCGAGGCGCAGAGCGCGCGCCTGCGTCGCCGCCGCCGCTGGTACTTCGCGCTGATGGGCACCTGCCTCGGACTGATCGTGCTGGCTTGGAATGTGGTCCGGTTGTGGTCGACGACAGCGGCTGTCGCCATGTCGGTCGTCGCCGCGGTGCTTCCGCCGGTGGCCGTACTGATCGCCAACTGGGGCGAGGACCACTAACCAACGCCCGACCTGCGAGCGTCGCTTGCAAGGTGGCCCATACCGCCGCTAGTGCGCAGGCGCGCAATTTCCTCACCTGGGGCAGTGTGATGCTGCCGAGTCGGGGCTGACCGAGCTGTAGAGGTGAGCACCTGGGGCTTTGGGCCCTTGTCGGTGGAGGTGGACGAGCCCACGCTGATGACTGCAGGGACGGTCGAAGATGGACAACTTGGTTTCGGTGCAGTGGCTCGCAGAGCATCTGGACGATCCTGGACTGCGGGTGTTCGACGCCACCGTGCAGGTAAGGCGGCGGCTGTGGCTGCCCACGATCCGCAGTGGCAGACGCGGGTGGCGGCGTGAACACATCCCGGGAAGTGCCTTCGCGAACCTGTTCGACTTGTCGGACCCGCACCGGCCGAAGAGGTCGCTGACCACGCCGACGGCGGAATGGTTCGCGGCAAGAGCAGGAGAGCTGGGCATCGCAGACGACAGTCAGGTGGTCGTCTACGACCGGCGCGAGAACATGTGGGCCGCGAGGCTGTGGTGGATGCTGCGCACGTTCGGTTTCGACAATGCAGCTGTCCTCGACGGAGGCTGGACCGCCTGGCAGCAGCAGGGCTATCCGGTGTGTACGACACCGTGTGCGTACCCACCCGCCACCTTCCACGCCACGGTGCGTCCAGACATGGTCGTCGACAAGCAGGCGGTCCTTGCGGCACTCGAGGATCCGGACGTTGTCTTGATCAACGCCTTGGGCCGACGCCAACACCGCGGTGAAGTGAACGAGTACGGACGACGCGGGCACATTCCCGGGTCCCGCAACGTCACCGCCTGGGAGATCCTCGATCGAACCACCCAGTGCTACCGACCGCTCCCTGAACTCCAAAGCAAGGTCGGTTCCGCATTGCAGGCAGAACGTCTCATCACCTACTGCGGCGCCGGCGCCGCGGCGTCGAGCCTCGCGCACGTCCTCGTCCGTCTGGGCCACCCACATGTCGCCATCTACGAGGGAGGCCTGCTCGAGTGGTGCGCCGATCGGCACCTGCCGCTCGAGACGGGCTAGCAACGGTTTACCCAACAACGGCACACGCGCCGACCAGGCGGACCCACGCGGGGATCCGGCGGTGCGGCATAGCCGCGACCGCAGCGCCGACTTTCACGGATCTGGCGATGGGCGGGCGCATTCTTCGGCCCGCCCCTAGAGAAGCCTGGTAGTGGGGACCGTTATCGCGTGTTCGGTCGTCTGGCCGCCCCGCATCACAAGGCAATATGGCACGCATGCCCCTGCCCGCCCCCACACTGCACACGGCACGCCTGAGGCTGCGTCCCTTCACCGACGCGGACGCGGATGCCCTCTTCGCCCTGCACAGCAGCGCCTACGTGCTGCGCTACTGGGATGCGCCGCCGTGGAGCGACCGTGTGCGCGCCGAGCGGTTCATCGCGGCTTGCCGGCAGATGGCAGAGGAAGGCACCGGGGCGCGGCTGGCCGTGGACCGTGTTTCCGACGGGGCGTTCATCGGCTGGTGCAGTCTGACCCGGTGGAACCCGGACTACCGCAGCGCGTCGATGGGCTACTGCTTCGACGATGCAGCGTGGGGTCATGGCTACGCGACGGAGGCCGGGCGCCCCTTGCTGCAGTGGGCATTCGACACGCTGGACCTGAATCGAGTCCAGGCCGAGACCGATACGCGCAACGTGGCATCTGCCCGCGTCCTGGAGAAGCTCGGCTTCGTGCGTGAAGGGACGTTGCGGGAAGACTGCGTCGTGAACGGTGAGGTATCGGACTCGTGGGTGTTCGGGTTGATCAGGCGAGAGTGGCGGCCGTTGTCCGTGCCGGTTCCCGCTCCCTGAGTCCTCCTCACCCGTGAGACGGCGCCCGGCCTCCGGTGCGCTATTTCGACGCCTGCTGGACGCACCAGGTCGCCGAGGAGCTGGCGACGTGCAGGGCTCTGTGGGCTTGTGCGGCGTGGTGACCTCACAGCGAATATCCGGCTGGTCTGTACGTCCTTCAGGAGTTCGGGAGCCGCGCCGATCCTCAGGACATGACGAGCAACGACGAGCCGATCTACGAGACCGTCAAGCGGGAGCACAACTGGGATCCCGAGCGATGCGAGCCGCTGAGCTTGACCACCCTGAGCGTGGGCCGGCACGTCGGGTAACTCGGGGGCCGGGCTGTCGGTCTTGGTCTCCCGGCTTCAGGTCCCCGCGCCGAGACATGGCCCGAGCGTTGGGTCTTTCCGCCGCGTCAGCAGCCAGACAGACGCGTCGACGGGATGGGCCACCAGTTGTGATTGCATGCCCCGGTTGCAGCCCGATCAGCGCGCTCCAGCGTCGCTATCCCGAGCGTGGCTGACTGCCTGGTGCCCCGTGGTGCGGTCCCGCCAACGCTGGTACTGCTCGGTGTAGATGAGCCCAAGCAGAATCCCGATGGCCAGCAGGCCACCCGTGTCCATGTCCTCCCAGACGAACTCTTGGCGCGCAGCGAGCGTGGCAAGGACACCGATGGTGACGAGCAACGCCATCAACGTCAGGCGCGCAGTGAGATCACGCCTGAACAGCAGCTGCCAGACCGCCCCGGCGGCCAAGCCGATGAGGAAATGACTCAAACGGTCGGCGTTCGTGACGTTGCCGATCAGGGACGCGACTCCGCCCGAGAACCACGGAACCAACCACGCCCACTGCTTGCGAGGCTCGCGGTTCAGTGCACGCCCTTCCACGCGGACATCGTCTCAGACGTCAGTTGAGGAGGCGCATGTTGGGCGGCACGCCCTCCCCACGCTCGACGACGCCTTCGGTGAGCTCCTGCAGCGCGGTGAGCGCCACGTTCTGTGACATCGGCCCGAAGGAGACCCGGGCGACGCCGAGCTCTTCGAGTCGATGCAGCGGTGGCGTCCTCGGGATCGCGATGAGCGAGAGCCGTTGCGGCCCGAAGGCGTCCACGAGGGTTGTCACCTGCTCCTCCTTGAGGAAGGCCGGCACGAAGACCACCGGGGCACCTGCGTCGAGGTAGGCCCGGCCGCGCTCGACCGCGGCGGCCAGGTTGTCCGCCGGGTCGTTGTCACGCCCGAGGTGGAAGGCGTCGGTGCGGGCGTTGAGGACGAAGTCGGGGACCCCTTCAGCTTCCGCGGCCTTCATGATCACCTCGACCTGGCGGGCGGCCTCGGCCACCGGCTTCATCTGGTCCTCGATGTTGGCGCCGACGACGCCGACCCCGATTGCTCGGCGGACCGTCTCGGCGGCGTTGCCGTAGCCGCCCTCGAGGTCGGCGGTGACGGGCAGGGAGGTCGACGCGACGATCCGTCCGACCGCCTCGAGCATGAGTTCGAAGGGGATCTTCTCCCCGTCCTCGTAGCCGTGGGACGCCGCTATCGAGTGGCTCGCCGTCGCCAGGGCTGTGGTGCCGGGAACGTCGGCGACGACCTTGGCACTGATCACGTCCCATACGTTGACGAGCTTGAGTAGCTTCTCGCTGCGGTGGAGCGACAGCAGCTCGCTGGCCCGGGATCGGGTGGACTCGTGAGACATGTGCGCATCGCCCTTCGACGCTTGGCTGTTTCCCGACCTTCACGACCCTACGACGTGCCAACGCTGGACGAGAGGACGTCAGTGCCCGCCCCGGATGGGTGTGCCCGCGAGCATGAAGCCGAGGGTGAGGTGGGTGGTCGCGGTGGAGCTGCTCGCCCGCCCATGTCCCCAGCCAGGGAAGAGATGCATCCGCCCGTCCTGGACTCCCGCGGCGGTGCCTTCGAACAGCTCTTGGGAATAGAAGGGGTCGTTGCTCCCGCCGATGACCAGGGTGGGGGCGGTGACGCGCGGCAGGTCGGCTTCGACATCGAAGGCGTCCTCGGCGTCCAGGGTGACGAGCGCGTCAGCAGGGTCAGCGCGGACCATCGGGCTGACCGCCAACCGGGAGAATGGACGTGCCGGACCGCGTAGTGGACCGGGAAGCATCGCCCCCATCACCGATGCCCACGCCTCCCGCGGCTCTCCGGCCCTGATCAGCCGCGCCATCTCGGCCTGCAGCTCACGCCCGCGCGGCCCCAGACGGTACGCCGAGGAAATCACCACCAGCCGCCGTACGAGGTCAGGCCGGTCGACAGCAAGCTGAAGCGCGACCGACCCACCGGTGCTGGTGCCGTCCAGGAACACCGGCTGGCCGAGGTCGTGCTCGATCGCGTTGGCCAGATGCCCTGCAATGTCCGACATCGACTCGCCAGGTTGGAGTCCTCGCTTGCGGGTCACGACATAGACGGTGAAGTCGAGCGCCAACGGTCGTGCGTGGGCGAGTGCGAACCGGCGCTCCATACCCTTGGGGACGTCGTGCTCCGGGGTCAGCCCTTGTACCGATACCAGCGGCGGGCCCTGGCCGACCTTCAGGTAGGGAACGTCACCATGGAGAAACCCGACAGACTCTCGCTCTGGCATCTCGCACCTCCCCTGCGGCCCAGACTGACCCGCCGGCCCGGTCGCCGACAGGGCCGAAAGTCTCCTGGTGGAACGCGACGAGCCGCTCGCGCCGGCGTCGCAGATCTTGCGCGACCGCGTAGGGGTGCAACGCGGCCTCTGACGTCGGCGGCGACTGCTACCTTCCGCGTATGGCTGATGCCGCGCCCACCGACTGGCTGCTCGACTCCGACCCCGCGCTCGGCTGGCAGGTCGAGCGGGACCTCCTCGATCTGCCGGAGGAGGTGTGGTCCGAGACGAGGGCGAGGGTCGCGACCGAGGGGTTCGGCAGGCGGCTGCTCGAGCTTCAGGATCCCGACGGGCAGTGGGCCGGAGGGGCGTTCTTCCCCGGCGGCTTCGACTTCGATGGCCCCGAGGCGCAGGAGGGTGCCGGCCAGCCGTGGACGGCGACCACCTGGACGCTGAACTCGCTGCGGGAGTGGGGCCTCGACGCGGGCGTGCTGGCCGGGACGGCGGAGCGACTCGCGGCGAACAGTCGTTGGGAGTACGACGACCTGCCGTACTGGGGCGGCGAGGTGGACTGCTGCATCAACTCGTGGACGCTCTCGAACGGGCTCTGGCTAGGCGCCGACGTGGACGGCCTCGTGGAGTGGTTCCTCGGCCACAGGCTGGCGGACGGCGGGTGGAACTGCGAGTGGGTGGACGGGTCGGCGAAGTCGTCCTTCCACTCCACCCTGAACACCCTGAAGGGTCTGCTCGACTACGAGCGGGTGACCGGTGACCGCGAGCGAGTGCGTGAGGCGCGACGGACCGGGGAGGAGTACCTGCTCGCGCGCGGGCTGTACCGCCGGCTGTCCACGGGCGAGCCGGTCGCGCCCTGGGCGCTGCACTTCGCCTACCCGTTCCGCTGGTTCTACAGCGTGCTGAACGCTGCCGACTACTTCCGCGCCGCGTCGATCCACGACGCCACCGCGCCCGACGAGCGTATGGCGGACGCGATCGGGCTGATCCGTGCCGCGCGCCAGCCAGACGGCACCTGGCTCCAGGCACGGCGGCATCCCGGCCGGGTGTGGTTCGAGGTAGATGTCCCCGCCGGGGAGCCGTCGAAGTGGCTGACGTTCTTCGCGACCAGGGTGCTCGAGTGGTGGGACGATCGCGGGCCCGCCTGACCCGTGTTCGGTTCACGACAGACTGGTGAGCATGGTCGAGACGGTAACCGGGAGTTCGGGTGGCGACGGGCTCGCCGCCGCGGCGCAGCTGCTGCATGACTTCAACGTGGAGTACGACGAGCCGGCACCTCCGCCCGACGAGCTGGCGGTCCGACTGGCGGAGCTGGTCAGGGGCGACCACGTCACGGTCCTGCTCGCCCGCGCGCATGAGACCGACGCGGCGGTCGGGGTCGCGGTGATGCGCGTGCAGCCGTCGGTGTGGAGCCAGGCGCAGGAGGCCTACCTGGCCGAGCTGTACGTCGTACCGAGCCGGCGGGGTCAGGGGTACGGCCGTGAGCTGATCACCGAGGCCATGCGGGTCGCGCGCGAGCGGGGTGCCGACTACGCGTTCCTGGTCACGAGCGAGGACGACCGGCTTGCCCAACGCCTCTACGAGGCGGCCGGGTTCCGCCGGACCGAAGGCGAAGGCGGTCCGCTCATGCTGGCGTACGAGCGGGAGCTGTAGTCCTCCGACTGCCGCGTCTTCTCCTCCGGCGGACCGGGCGCAGCGGCTACCACCCCGATCTGTTCCCCGCCCGGGCTACTCGTCTCCGGATTGCCCCGACGCGGCGCGCCTCCGTCCAGCCCCTCACGATCCGGACGGAGAAACCTCCCCGACCGATGAAATCCGGGCGGGTCCCCGGTCTACCTCTGGAAGAAAACCGCTGCGCCCTCGCGGTGCCGAGTGATGGACTGGTGAACATGCATGCACAGGTGGCCGGCCGGCTCACCGGCCGTATGACCAAGTGGATCGTCCTGGCCTTCTGGCTGGTGGCCCTGGGCGTCATGGCGGGCTTCGCGCAGAAGCTCACCGACGTGCAGGACAACGAGGCCTCGTCCTGGCTCCCGGCGAGCGCGGAGTCCACCAAGGCCATCGAGAAGCTCGAGCCGTTCCAGGACCCTGACACCATCCCCACCGTCGTGGCCTACGAACGCGCGTCCGGCCTGACGCAGCAGGACATCGCGGCGGCTACCGCGGACGCGGCGGACTTCGCACAGCTGGACGGTGTCACCGGCAAGGTCGTCGGACCGATGGTGTCCGAGGACGGCCAGGCCATGCAGACCCTGGTGAACTTCAACTTCGGCGCCAACGGGTGGACGGAGATGCCCGACACCGCTGACCAGCTGCGGGACGGTGCAGCGATCGACGGCGTCAACGTCTACATCACCGGTGCCGGTGGTCAGGCCGCGGACAGCTCGGCGGTGTTCGAGGGCATCGACGGGACACTGCTCTTCGCCACCCTCGGCATCGTCATCGTGATCCTGCTGTTCACCTATCGGAGTCCCGTGCTCTGGATGCTGCCGTTGTTCTCGGCGGTTGTCGCCCTGATGGTGGCGCAGGGGCTCATCTACTTCCTCGCCAAGTACCTCGACCTCACAGTCAACGGACAAAGCCAGGCCATCCTCACCATTCTGGTCCTCGGGGCAGGCACCGACTACGCCCTGCTCCTGGTGGCCCGCTACCGAGAAGAGCTGCGGCGCCACGCGGACAGGCACGAGGCGATGGCGTTCGCCCTGCATCGGGCCGCTCCCGCGATCCTCGCGAGCGCGGCGACCGTCGTGGTCAGCATGCTGTGCCTGCTCTTCGCCGAGCTCAACTCCACGGCCGGCCTCGGCCCGGTGGCGGCCATAGGGGTCGGCGTCACCTACCTGGTCATGGTGACGCTGCTGCCGGCTCTTCTCGTGATCTTCGGCCGCTGGGTGTTCTGGCCCAAGCGTCCGGCGTACGGCTCGCCGGAGCCGCTCGCGAGGGGGATATGGGCTCGGATCGGCCGACGGATCGCTGTCCGGCCGCGCCGGGTGTGGGTCGTGACCAGCGCGCTGCTGGCGATCGCCTGCCTCGGTGTGGTCCGGCTCGACACGGGCGGGCTGCCGACCGAGGACAGCTACACCAAGGAGTTCGAGTCGATCACCGGCCAGCAGATGCTCGCCGGGCACGGTCTGGCCGATGCCTCCAACACCGTTCAGGTGGTGGCCAACGCCGACCGGGGCGGGGAGGTCCAGCAGGCGATGACCGGCATCGAGGGCGTGGGTGAGCCAAGCGAGCCTGTAGCCCAGGGCGGGGTCGCCTTCGTCCAGGCCACCCTGACCGGCGACGTCTCCTCACAGCAGGCGTTCGACGAGGTCGAGGCGGTGCGCGGTGCCGTCCATGAGGTCGACGGAGCCGACGCCCTCGTCGGCGGCTGGTCGGCGGTCTACCTCGACACCAAGCAAGCGGCCAACCGGGACAACATGGTGATCATCCCGATCATCCTGCTGATGGTCCTGCTGATCCTCATGGCACTGCTCCGCGCCGTCGCAGCCCCGTTGATGCTGCTGGCGACGGTGGTCCTCTCTTTCGGGGCGGCGATGGGCATCTCGGCCCTGCTCTTCGAGTACGTCTTCGACTTCGCGGGCTCTGACCCTGGATTCCCGCTGTTCGCGTTCGTGTTCCTGGTTGCCCTGGGCATCGACTACAACATCTTCCTGATGACCCGGGTGCGTGAGGAGTCCGAGCGTGTCGGCACCAGACGAGGCGCACTGATCGGCCTGACCTCCACCGGTGGTGTGATCACCTCGGCGGGCCTGGTGCTCGCGGCGACGTTCCTGGTGCTCGGCACGATTCCGCTGGTCTTCCTGGCCGAGCTCGGCACCACGGTCGCGATCGGCATCCTGCTGGACACGCTGATCGTCCGCTCGGTGCTCGTCACCGCCCTGAACCTCGACCTCGGTCGCAGGATCTGGTGGCCCGGCAAGCTGTGGCTCAGGCGCGATGAGGAGTTCGCACCCACGCAGGAGCCAGAGCCGGCCCTGATCCACGACTGAGCCTTCCTCACCGGTGTCCGCTGTCTCCGGAGCGTCTACCGCGGGCGGATCGGTAGGCGCACGCGCAGCATCGTCTCGCCCTCGGTCGGCAGGATCTCGATGCTGCCGCCGTGCCGCTCCACGACGATGCGCCGGGCGACGTCGAGGCCGAGCCCGGTGCCCTTGCCGACCTCCTTGGTCGTGTAGAACGCCTCGAACGCGCGGTCGGCCGCCTCGGGGGTGAGGCCCGACCCGGTGTCGCCGATCTCCACGACGATCCAGTCGCCGTCGGCGCGCGTGGTGACGCGCAGGGTTCCGGCTCCGTGCATGGCGTCGACGGCGTTGTCGATCAAGTTGGTCCACACCTGGTTGAGCTCGCCGGGATTCGCCTCGATCTGGGGCAGGTCCTCGTCGTACTCCCGAACCACCCGCACCCCGTCACGCAGCTTGTGCCCGAGCATCACGAGCGTGCTCTCCAAGCCCTCCCTGACGTCCGTTTCCTGCCGCGAAGCGCGGTCCATCTGGGTGTAGGACCTCACGGCGGCCACCAGGTCGCTCACCCGGCGGGTGGACTCCTTGATCTCGGATACGAGAGCCCGCATCGACAGCGTGCTCGCCACCCACTCCAGACCGTGCTCGAGCGCCGCTCCCTCGCCGAGGATGTCGGCCGCGCGCCCGCACCACTCGAGATCGATGCCGGCCTCCGCGAGGGAAGGCGCGATGACCCACTCGCGGGTGACGCCGTGCCGTGTCAGCCACGTCGACAGCGTGTCCGTCGCGTCGGCCAGGGTCAGTGGGTCCGCGAGGGCCGGCCGGGGCTCGATCTCGCGCCGCAGCGAGTCGAGCGCGACGAACTGCTCCGAGGAGATCTCGCCCCGCGCGAGCCGGGCGAGCGACTCCAGCAGCGTGCCGCAGGCGGCGTCTAGGGAGACCGCCGCTCGGGCAGCCGCCGAGGCAGGGTTGTTGATCTCGTGCGCGAGCCCAGCCGCCAGCCGGCCGAGGGTGACGAGGGACTCGCGCTGTCGGGCGGTGGACTCGATGCTGCGGGCGGTGCGGTAGAGCCCCGTCACCAGATGCACGCCGAACGGGAACCAGGAGTTCATCAGGTTGCGCAGGGCATCAGCCGGCACGCGCAGCACCCGACCCTCGGCGGCACCACGCCCGGTCGCGAGGTAGACCCCCTGCTCGTCCCAGGCGCGAAACCCGCCGGCCCACCTGCCGGGCACGTCCATGCGGCCGACCACGACGTCCTCGCGCCCGACATGCCGCACCAGGTCGAGCGCCCCGTCGACCAGCACCCACCAGGAGTCCGCGTGCGCGCCCTCGACGAACAGATCGACACCGGGCTCGACGCGCACCACTTCGCCGGACGAGAGCAGCTCCGCCAGCTGTTCGTCGGAGAGCCCGTCGAACAGGCCGATGGGGCGGAGGTCCTCGAGGCGCATCAGATCGTCGCCAGGTAGCGGTGCACGAGGTACACCGACATCGCGCCCTCACCGACCGCCGACGCGACCCGCTTCATCGAGTCGAGCCGCACGTCGCCGGCGGCGAACACCCCGGGAACGCTGGTCTCCAGGGCGAACGGGGGACGGGACAGCGTCCAGTGTGCGTCGTACGACGGTCCGAGGAGCTCAGGTCCGGTGACCACGAAACCGTTCACGTCGCGGACCACGTCCGCACCGAGCCAGTCGGTCCGCGGCGAGGCGCCGATGAACACGAACAGCCAGCCGGCCGGCACCTCGTCGCTCCTGCCGTGCTCCCGGTCGACCAAGGTGAGCGACTCCAGGTGCCCCTTGCCGGCGGCGGCCACGACCTCGGTGCGGTAACGGACCTCGATGTTCGGGGTCGAGGTGATCCTGTCCACGAGGTACGACGACATGGTGGCGTCGAGCGTGGCCGCCCGGACCACCATGACCACGCGCTTGGCGTAGTGGGAGAGGTTCAGCGCCGCCTGGCCCGCCGAGTTCGCGGCCCCCACGATGTAGACGTCGTCCCCCTGGCACTGGGCCGCCTCGCCGGCGTCGGCGCCGTAGTAGACGCCTCGGCCGGTGAGCTCGTCGATACCGGACGCAGCGAGTCGCCGGTAGGCCACCCCCGTCGCGACGACCACCGAGCGGGCCTCGATCTCACCTGAGCCAGCGAGCAGCACCGCACGCACCGGCCCACGGGTCTCGAAGCCGACCACGTCGTTGGCCAGCACCATCTCGGCGCCGAACCGCGAGGCCTGCGCGATCGCCCGCGCGGTGAGGTCGGCGCCGCTGAGGCCCTTCGGGAAGCCCAGGTAGTTCTCGATCGCGGCGCTCCGACTGGCTTGTCCGCCGGGAGCTTCCCGCTCGACGACCACCGTGCTGAGCCCCTCGGAGGCCGCATACACCGCAGCGGCCAGGCCCGCCGGCCCCCCGCCGACGATGCAGACGTCGTAGAGCGGCTGCTGGGCCCGCACGCGCAGGCCCAGAGCCTCGGCCAGGTCGCGCGTCGAGGGTGAGCGGAGTGACTCGCCGTCGGGCACCAGCACCAGCGGCAGGTCGTCGGCCGTCGCCCCGGCCACCTCGACCAGCCGCTCCGCCTCGACGTCGCGCTCCACGTCGTACCAGCGGTAGGGGACGTGGTTGTGGGCCAGGAAGCTCTTCACCTCGTGACTGCGGTCGGACCACCGGTGTCCGACGACCCGGACGTCGGAGGTGTGGTCGGGGTGCGCGCGACGCCAGTCGTCCAGCAGGTCGTCGACGACCGGGTAGAGCCGGTCCTCGGGCGGGTCCCAGGGCTTGAGCAGGTAGTAGTCGAGGCCGATGTCGTTGATCGCCTTGATCGCCACGTCGGTGTCGGCGTAGGCCGTGAGCAGCAGGTACTTCGCCCCGGGCGCGTGGGTCCGCGCCCGCCCGAGCAGGTCGATGCCGGTCATCTTCGGCATCCGCTGGTCGGCGACGATGAGCGCGACCGCCTGGTCGCGCAGCGCGATCTCGGCGAGCACCGACAGCGCCTGGTCGCCGGAGGTCGTGCCGACCACTCGGTACTCGGCGCCGTAGCGGTTCCGCAGGTCGCGGGTGACGGCCGCGGAGACCATCGGGTCGTCGTCGACGGTCAGGATCGTGGGTTTCATGTGCCAGCCTCGAGCGGCCTCCAAGGGCCCGTCGTGCAGCGGGTCCGCCCGAGCGGTGGATTCCCCCGAGCATACGGCGCAACGGCGTGCCACTGCAGTCGGTTCGTGAGGGGTTCCGCTGACGCCACCGAGTGCGACGCCTTTGGCGAGTCCCGCCGGCGCGGGTGTTTGCGCGCAGGGTGTACGACGGGGTCATGGATGTCCGCCGCCCGCACCTCGCAGGCCTCCGCCTTGGTCGAAGGATGGCAACGCTGGTCGTGGCCGCCTGCCTGCTGGCGTCCTGCAGCAGTCAACCCGGCGTGAACGACTCGGCCATCTCCGGTAGCGCGTCCGGAGCGGCCCGGGATCGGGCTGGGGCAGCGGGCGTGACTCCGGACGAGGCACTGACCGAGATCCCTGTGGTGCCGGCGAAGCACGACGCAGCCCTGCTCGCGAGCCAGATCGATCGCGCCGCCGCCACGATGCGTGACGGGAATGCGACGGCGAACGACGTACGACGCGCGGGGGAGTTCCAGCAGCTGGCAGTCCTCGACCTCGCCACCGCCTCCGGCGCTTTTCGCCGCAAGGTGACGGCCCGCCTCCAGCCCGCGACCGTTGTGGACACCCGGGCCCAGGTGCGAGCGGCAGGGTTGCTCCGAGCAATGACGAGCCCGGAGAAGAAGCTGCCCCGCTGGCGCATCGTGGCACCGCCTCCGGCGACCGAGCTGCTCCACTACTACCGGAAGGCACAGCGACGTACCGGTGTCCCGTGGACCTACCTGGCGGCAATCCACCTGGTGGAGACGCGCATGGGCCGCATTCGCGGGACGAGCACGGCGGGCGCCCGCGGGCCGATGCAGTTCATGCCCGCCACCTGGGACCTGTACGGCGCGGGTGGTGACATCGACGACCCGCAGGACGCGATCCTCGCCGCCGCCCGCCTCCTGAAGAACAACGGCGCGCCCGGCAACATGGACCAGGCTGTGTGGCACTACAACCAGTCCGACAACTACGTGCGAGCGGTCAGCGAATACGCGCACACGATGCGACGGTCGAGCTCCGCTTATCGCGGCTATTGGCACTGGCGTGTCCTGTTCCGGCACACGCGGGGCACCTACGTTCTGCCCGTCGGGTACCCGGACACGCGGCCTCTGCTGCTGCCGTGAACAAGCTGGGTCATTCGGACCCGACGGAGTCGAACACCTCGATCCGCTCTTCGTGTCGAACCCAGACCGACTTGGCGTACCCATCGACCAGGCCGACCACGACGTCGTACTCGTCACCGTCCGTGGTGCGCAGTCCAACAGTCCAGGAGTTCTCGGCCGGGTGGTGCTCCTCCGCGCTGAGAGACAGCGCATCCGGGTTCAAGGCGTACGCGGTCGCGGCGCTGCGTCGTGCGCGCAGGATCGCGGCGTCACGGGTGGTCGGTGTCGGGTCGGGTCGACCGGCCACCTCGAGCAAGTCGTGGAAGGCGCGGGTCACACTGTCCCTCCACGACTCCGAGACGGCCGTCGTCTCGGAGCCGGTGGTCACGAGGATGCCGATCTCCAAGGCGCCCGGACTCGGGCCCCAGCTGGTGTGCCAGCGGTGTGCGTGAAGAGAGTAGTGGCGGGGCGCGTCGGTGCCGGCGTGAAGAACTGCCTCCAGGGTGGCGAGGACCCGCGACTCCTCGAATGCATCCTCGTCACGGTCGCGGTCTGCCTCCGGTGCCGGGAGGTCGATCAGGAACTGCTGGTGCACCCGGCCGTCGGGCCGGGCGCGATACCCCACCTGGACCCGGAGCAGCTCGACCGGGCCCAGCGTGAGCAACGGGCGGGAGGAACGCGCATCGAGCGCATCACTGGCCATCCACACAGCGTTGAACGCAAGGGGGTGCAGGTCAAGGAGCGAGATCCGGAACTTACCGCGCGTGGCCTCCGTCGAGAATGGCGATCAACCGCCGCGGCGCGACCACTCGGTAGGCGTCTTCGCACAGCTCCGCGACCTCGTCCCAGTCGACGTCTCCGTCGAGACGAACGCCGAGCCAGCCGCGGTGTCCGACGTACGGCGGTCTGAAGAACCGCTCAGGGGAAGAGGCGATGGCCTCTTCCTGCACGCCCGGGGGCGCCGCGCACCACAGATGCGGGAAGTCGTGGTCGTGGTGACCGGCCGGCCAGAGCATCACGAACTGCTTGCCCACGAAGAACGCCGGTGATCCGTGACTGGCGCGCTCGGTCACGTCGGGGAACCTCATGCAGATGGCGCGAACTCGTTCTTCGACATCGATCACGTCCACGATCGCACCTTAGCCCGGCGCAGTGGGCGGGCTACTCGGCCCGGAGGTCCTCGGCCGTCGGCCACGTCCCGCCGCGAGGCATCGGCAACGGACCGGTGAGCCCGTCTCGCCAGGACGGTGGGTCAAAGGGCTCACCCCAGTAGTCGGTCACCCGGACCGCCTCGCCGTCCGAGGACCCGCTCGAGCCGTGTCTCATGCGAAACCTGTTGCGTCATTCTCGACACCCCAACTCCAGCAATCGGAGCGACTCTGTCGTCGCTCGTCCCCTTACCGTCTAGCGAGACCCCGCCGCGTTTCAGTCCCAAGGTCGGGCACGGGGTGGGGTGCAAGTCGTGAAGTCACATCGAGGATCCTGCGGACACTCTGCTGAGTCGGACGAAGTTGCGGACCCGCAGGGCGCGGAACGGACCGCGGAACATGGCAGGGACCAGCCGCAGTCCTTCGTCCCTGCTGACGACTCGCGGATTCCGGTAATCGCACACACGGCCACTCCGCATGACCTGTGCGCTTCCAGCAGCGAGGAGGTTCCTCACCCAGTCCGAGGCCGCGCCGTACAGCACGCCGATGACAAGACCATCAGCCGTGCTGAACGCCAACACCGGGGTTGCGAAGTCACGCCCGGTCGTGCGCCCGCGATGACGGATGATCGCCAGCGGCGGCACCCATCCCGCGACAAGGCGCACGACCGGATTCGCGACCCGGCGGTTGAGCCGAGCCATCGACCGCGGGAACGGTCTGCTCAGCTCATCCCGCGTGCGCATGGTGGGAGGTGTGGCTGGAGTAGAGGCGGAAGCGGAACAGCATGACGGCGATCATCGCCGCGCACGCAACACCACACACGCCCTCGATCAGGGCGCTCGTGGGAACGACGCCGAGCCAGTGGCCGACGATCATGAGCGAGCCGGCGGCGACGGCCGATCCTGCCATCTCGAGCGTTGGTCGCCAGGCCATGTCCCTGAACCGCATCCAAACCACCATGGAAGCGGCCAGCACGGTGGCGACGAGCAGAGCCGACAACTCAGGCGCCCGTTGACGGAAGTCGGCGAACCCCAGAACGGCCGCGGTGCCGAGAAGCAGCCCCAGGCCGACGCACATCACGATGCACATCTCCATCACGTGGATCCCGAACCGACCGGCCTGCTTGGCGGCTTCTGTGATCGGTCTACCCCGAACCGGGGCCCCCTCCATGGGTCGCGTGTTCTGTACGACTCGCATGGCGTCCCCCTTTCGGTTCGGATCCGGCAGCCTCTTGCTGGGCCTTCTGGCGCCCTGGGACTGCTCGGGAGTGGTCGTCAAGGATCTCTTGGCTGCCACGATCCGCTCGCCATGGAGCACCAAGAAGGGTCGCGCGACCCCTGCAGCCGGGACCATGGACACGTCCGGGTTGGCGGTCGATTCTGGTACTCGGGAGTGTCCAATTTCCGGCGGTCAGCGAGTCGATGCCCCGTGTGCCCCTCGCCGAAAACGCTCACCAGCCGGGGGTCTCCGACAGTCGCCTGTTGAGCGCCAGCTCACTCCGGAGCGACTGAGGCACCGGGAAGCCGTTGGACTCCAGGGCGGAGACGTAGTTCTCCAGGTCCGTGAGCAGGCGGCGGCGCGCCTCGATGACGTCGGGCGAGTTGACCGGGCCCCGCCGGCAACGGACGACCGAGGCTCGGGAGTCGCGCACACGCTGGCTCAGCACCTCGAGGCTCAGGTCACCTTGTTTCATCAGACGCTCCCTGAGCTCATCAGTCCCGGCTCTCGGCTGCCAGGGATACCAACGTCGCAATGATCGACTCGCCGCTCTCGACGTCCGATGAGATCGGCCGGACGATGCCCGCCCTGATCCGTGGTGTCTCCACGAAGAAGGCTTCGTCGTTCGGCATGGACTCGAAGAGCCCCGCCTCCGACAACGTCCGGATGCGAGGGTCGTCGGCCTGCATGGACTCGGCGATCGCCGCTGCGTCCAGCAACGCCATCCCGGCATCGGCGGTGGCCGAGGCGTGGGTGGTGTCAGCCGACAGGGAGAACGCTGCTGCCCAGTCGCGAAGATAGCGGGCAAGCGCCGCAGCCCGAGGCTCCGGGGGGACCTTGCCAGGGTTGGCGGTGGCCATCAGAGTCGCTGCCACATCTTCGCCATGCTCATCGCCTGACCCATTTGGCCCCGTTCGTCTTCGGCATGCGCAACATGGCGTCTCACCGAATGGATGCCCACAGCCTACCCGCCGGGCGACCCTCGCTTCGGTCGAGTACCTCCCCGGGAAGTGCGGAGTCCCGCTCGGAGGGCACGACAGGAGGGCTGCCGCGAAAGCCGCCGCAACCGTTGACGCTCGCGTACTTTCGGGGGGACGACGACGTTAGGGGGGTTCCCATGTGGTGGTTCGTTGCGGTCGCACTGGTGGCCGTCGTACTGGGCGTGTATGTGGGCGTGCGGCAGCGTCGGCATCCGGTTGTTCCGGGCCGCCATTCGCAGAAGCACGGAGCGTCGGACCCGGACAGCCGGGACTGGTTCGCAAACGAGGGCGGGGGCCTCGGCTGAGCCCCTCAACGTCTGGACACCCGACCCAGGCGCCTCCGGGTTGCCGGTGATGGTCTGGATCCAGGGCGGCGCCTACGAGATCAGCTCGACGGCGGCGTACGACGGAAGTCACTTCGCCCGCGACGGGGTCGTGTGCGTCGTCATCAACTGGCGAGTCGGGGCCGACGGGTTCCTGTATCTGGGCGACGGGATCGCCAACGCCGGGCTGCTCGACCAGGTCGCCGCCCTGGAGTGGGTACGCGAGAACATCGCCGCCTTCGGGGGAGACCCGGGCAACGTCACCTGATGCGATCGCCGAGGTACCCACCGACAGGTTGCTCGCGGCGCAGGCGGAGCTCTCGGCCGACATCGAGGCACACCCCGACCGGGACTCCTGGGGTCACGACATGGTGCTCACCATGCCGTGGCAGCCGGTCGTCGACGGCGTGGTCCTCCCGGCTCCACCGCTCGAGCGGGTCGCGGCCGCTGCCTACGGGCTACCCGGCGAGGATGCGCTCGACGCGTATCGGGCCAGGTATCCCGACGCGACCCCCGGGGACCTGCTCGCGGCGGTGCAGACCGACTGGTGGATGCGCGTACCGGCGATCCGGCTCGCCGACGCACATGCGAGCGCCACCTCGGGCACCTACATGTACGAGTTCGCCTGGGCAGCCCCGGGCCTCGGTGCCGTCCACGCCATCGAGATCCCGTTCGTCTTCGACGCTCTCGGCAAGGACGTGCGGCTGTTCGGGCCGCTGCTCGGTGAGGACCAGCCGCAGGAGCTCGCCGACACCATGCACAGCGCCTGGATCGCCTTCGCCACCAGTGGTGACCCGGGGTGGCCGAGGTACGACCTCAACCGCCGGGCGACCATGCGCTTCGACACGGTCTCGCAGGTGGTCGACGACCCGAGGCCCTGGGAACGCGCCCTGTGGGAGGGCGTCCGCTGACCTCCCCCTGACCCGGCCTCGCCAGGCGCGGCCGCGCTAGGCGGATGCGGTCAGTGGGATCTGGGCGGCGAACTTCTCGACCTTCTCCTGCCAGCCGTCCTCGAGCGGGCCCTTGAGGCCGGTCACGTAGACCTCGGTCTCGGCGACCTCACGCAGTCCCTTGGCCTGCAGGAGCCCGTTCATGATCGGGATGACATGCTGCCACTTCGCCCGCTCCTCCTCGGTGGGCATCCGTCCGGTCTTCTTGTCCGGCACCGGCGCGGCCGCGGTGTTCAAGATGGCGTACTTCGTGCCCGTCTGGGAGCTCCACCTTCTTCAGGAATCGGCGCATGGAGCCGATGGGCCTTCCCATGCGCCCCGGTGAGCTGAACAGGTACAGGTCGGCCTCCGGCAGCTCCTTCGGCTTGGCGTCCTGGATGTGGTGGACGTCGACCGCTACACCCTTGGCAGCCATCAGCTCCTTGAACTCGTCGGCGACCTTGGCTCCATTCCCGTACTTCGAGGCATGGAGGTACTCGATCCTCATGTCGACCTCCTCGAGCCGATCGAGATCCATAGAGGCCCCGGAGCGGCATCGCCCTCGGGCCTCCCCTCACCGCCCACCGTTCTCGTCAGGCCGGGGGCCGGCAAGTGCAGGAGGCCCCGGCCGGCCGGGCACGACGTCCCGGATGGGGCAGAGGTCACGCGTCGTCGGCGCCATGTGCGATGCGGGCTATGTACGGTGACCAGATGCCGATACCCGACTTCGTGTTGAACCTGCGCGAGAAGGTCGGCCACGACCTGCTGTGGCTTCCTGGTGTGACCGCGGTCGTGCTCGACGGGGACCACGTCTTGCTGGTCAGACGGTCGGACAACGGCGAGTGGACCCCGGTCACGGGAATCGTCGATCCGGGCGAGCACCCTTCGCGAACTGCCGCAAGGGAGGTGCTCGAGGAGACCGGGGTCTCGTGCACCGTCGAGGGCCTGGTGTGGGTGAACGTGACCCGGCCGGTCGTGTACGACAACGGCGACCGCGCCCAGTACCTCGACCACACCTTCCGGTGCCGTTACGTCGACGGAGACGCGCATGCGGCGGACGACGAGTCCTCCGAGGTCGGCTGGTTCCACCTCGAGCGGCTGCCGGTCATGGAGGCCGAGTTCGAGGAGCGGATCCGGGCGGCGGTCCGGCACGACGGGCAGGTCCGGTGGTGAGCGACCCGGTGACGCCAGCGAAGGGTGTCGCCCTGGTGACCGGCGGAGGCCGGGGCATCGGCGCGGCGACGTGCCGTCGGCTGGCGGAGGCCGGATGGGACGTCGCCCTCTCGTTCCGGGCGCGAGAGTCCGAGGCGGAGGAGGCCGCCGCCGCCTGCCGCGACCTGGGACGGCGCGCGATCACCGTGCAGGCCGACGTCGCGGTCGAGTCCGACGTGCTCGACCTCTTCGCGGCGATCGAGGAGGGGCTGGAGAGTCCGCGGGTGCTGGTCAACAACGCAGGGATCGTGCCGGAGCCCGGCCGGGTCGAGAGCTTCAGCGCGGACAGGCTGCGTCAGGTGCTCGACGTCAACGTGGTCGGCGCCTTCCTGGTCGCGCGCGAGGCGGTACGTCGGATGTCGACCGCCCATGAAGGTGCCGGTGGGGTCATCGTCAACGTGTCGTCGCGGGCGGCGGTGCTGGGTTCGCCGGGGGAGTACGTCGACTACGCGGCGAGCAAGGCGGCGATCGACGCCCTCACGGTCGGGCTCGCGCACGAGGTCGCCGCCGAGGGCATCCGCGTGGTCGGCGTACGGCCGGGGCTCATCGCCACCGACATCCATGCCCCGGGACGGCTGGAACGACTCGGGTCCACGCCGCCACTCGGCCGGCCGGGAGAGCCGGAGGAGGTCGCCGGCGCGATCGCCTGGCTCGTGTCGGACGAGGCGTCGTACGTCACCGGGACCACGCTCGACATCAGCGGCGGCCGTTGAGAGAGCGTGGAGGCGCTGTGAACTACCGGGACTCGAGGAAACCCGGCGGCGGGTCGACGTTCACGGTCGGGATGCCACCGCCGGCCCTCGCGATCACGGCGACCGAGGTCTCGTCGGTCGGGTTGCTCTCCCGGTGCACGGTGAAGGCCGGGACGTGCACGAAGTCGCCGGGGCCGGCGTCCAGGTAGCCCTCACCACCCTCGAACTCCAGGCGGAGGATTCCCGAGACGACGTACAGGCTCGACTCGTTGCGGTCGTGGTGGTGCCAGGCAGACACGGCGCCGGGTGCGGTCTCGACCCGCCCCGCCCACAGGATCGGCAGCTCGAACGCTCTCTTCCGGAGCATGCCGGGGGTCGGGTCGGCCGCCACGAGGTCGCCCGGTCTGAACACGCGGATGGGCTCGCTCATGTCTCCAGTCTGCACCCGGTTTCGCGCTGCCTCCCATGCATCGGCGTACCTGTCTGTCAGGATCGTGGTGTGGGGACCGTGACTACTGCCATCAGCGCCGACGGCACGCCCGTCGCAGAGGTCGAGCTCGCACCCGGCCGGACCACCGATCTCGCCGCGATCATCGCCAAAGCCCGTGACGAGCAGGCCCAGGTGCTCTGGGCGTACACCTGCGACGACCTCGAGGAGGAGGGTTTCGCGGAGACGCCGGGATACATGCGTCTCGAGGGGACGCCCTCGTTCGACGACCTGCCGGACGACGACGAGGAGGTCGTGGTGCTCGAGGACGAGCACGAGGTGCGGCAGCTCCGGCAGGCCTGCTTCGTGGGTCGCTTCGGCCACAAGATGCCGTCCACGTCCAAGCCGGTCGTCCGTCCCGACCACGTCCACCTCGGCCTGGTCGTGGCGGGGGAGGTGGTCGGCACCTGCCTTGTCGTGCCCGCGGAGCGCTACGTCGACGCCCCGGGTGTCCTGCCCGGCCACCGCCGACCGCCCAGGTACGTGCGGCTGCTCCGCGCCGCCGCCGCGCTGCTGGGCGACGGCCCGCTCATCCTGGAAGGCTGGGGCGAGCCGGCCGAGATCATCGCCTGCTACAACCGAGCCGGGCTGCACACCGTCGCCCACGTCCCCGGGTGGCAGCGCCGACCCTGAGGTACTTCCCCGTGGCCAAGCTGCTCTACTCCGCCACCATGTCGCTGGACGGCTTCATCGCCGGCCCCGCCGGTGACATGTCCTGGCTGACCGGGTACCTCGGTCCCAACCCGGAGGTCGACGACGTCGTCGGTCAGATCGGCGCGCTCCTGGTGGGCAACCGCAGCTTCCGTGGCGACGACCCGCACAAGGGGACTGACAAGGAGGGCAAGGCCTTCGGCGGCGGGTGGAGCGGACCGCAGTTCGTGCTCACGCACCGTCCGCCGGACGTCGACGTGGCCGGCGTGACCTTCGTCAGTGACCTCGCGAGCGGCGTTGCAGCGGCCGGCGCGGCCGCGGGTGAGAAGTACGTCAACATCATCGGTGCCAGCGTTGCCAGGCAGTGTCTCGAGGCCGGCCTGCTCGACGAGATCCTCGTCTGTATCGCACCCGTGCTGCTGGGTGACGGCGTGAGGCTTCTCGACCTGCCCGGTGGGACGAACGTCGAGCTCGAGCGACTCGAGCTGAGCTCTGCGCCGCTGGCGACGAACCTGCGGTTCCGAGTCGTCCGGTGACCGGCGCGTTGCCGTCGGCGCTGGTTCACCCCTGAGGGTCGGCCGCCTCCACCGATGCCCTCGCAGCCGCCGCTGACCCCTCCGTGCGAGGGGAGCGCAGGAGCACGACCACCGCGACGGCCGCGAGGACGATGACGACCGCTGCCAGGCGGAACGCGTCCTCCATCCCTGCGACGAAGGCCGAACGTGCCAGGTCGGGCACCGGGGCATCCATGGACGTCGCGACGGCGAGCGAGTCGCGCGCGGCATCCACGACGAAGGCGGGCGCGCCCGGCAGCTCGAGCACGCTCCGGTACGTCGAGCTCGCGACACTGCCGAGCACCGCGATGCCCAGCGCGCCGCCGAGCTCCCGGGCCAGGTCGTTCATCGCCGAGGCCACGCCCTGCTCCGCCGCCGGCAGGGTGTCGGTGATCGCCGTGGTCGCGGGGGTCATCGCCAGACCCATGCCCGCACCGAGCGGGAAGAGGGCGATCGCGAGCTTCCAGTACTCGGTGCCGGTCTCCACGCCGGAGAGCCACCAGAACCCGACGCCGATCATTACCAGCCCCGTGGCGCAGAGCCGCATGATGCCGAGCCGCTGCACCAGGTGCGGCGCCAGACGAGCGGCCGGGAGAAGCCCGAGTGGCATGGGGAGGAGCTGGACAGCAGCGGCCAGGGCGGACTCGCCTCGCACCAGTTGCAGGTACTGCAGGAAGAGGAAGATGAAACCGAAGAAGCAGAAGAACTGCAGGGTGAGCGAGAGCGTCCCCGCGGCGAAGGGACGGCGCCGGAAGTACCGCGGGTCGATGAGCGGCCGTCGCTGGCGCAGCTCCCAGCCGACGAAGCCGGCGAGCACCACGAGGCCGCCCACGATCCCGGCCACGGTGCGGGGCGAGCTCCACCCTTCGACGGGCGCCTCGATGATGCTGAACACGAGAAGGCCCAGACCTGCCGCCGACAGCACCACCCCGATCCCGTCGCGTGAAGCGTGCGCCGGGTCCGCGGACTCAGGTACGACGAGCAGCGTGCCTGTGAACGAGACGACGGCCAGGACCACGCTCAACCCGAAGACCGAGGGCCACGACCAGACCTCGAGCACCAGGCCGGACATGATCAGGCCGAGCACTGCGCTTGCTCCCGCGACTCCCGCCCAGGTGGCGACGCCCTTGACGCGCTCCTCCGGGGCGAACGTGCCGGTGATCGTCGACAGCGTCGCCGGCATGACCACGGCCGCGGCGAGTCCCAGCAAGGCCCGGATCGCGATGAGGCCGGTCGGGTCGTCGACGAGCATGGCCGCGGCGGACGCCGTACCGAAGAGGGCGAGGCCGGCCAGCAGCGCCCGCCGCCGTCCCCACCGGTCACCCAGCGCACCGCCGGGGAGGAGGAAGGCCGCGAAGGTCAACGCGTAGGCGTCGATGATCCAGGACAGCTCGGTCAGGCTGGCGCCCGTGTCGCGCGCGAGGGACGGGATGGCGAGGTTGAGCGAGGCCACGGCCGAGACGACTGTGGCCAGGGCGACGCAGACGACGAGGAGGATTCGACGGTTGGCACGCATGGCTTGACTGTCCGTCCGTACCCGAGCACATTTCAACTGTGTTGAATAAATCCAGGGGTCGCCCACCAGGGAAGCCGGACACCCGCGGCCGGATCGTCGAGGCGGCGCGGCAGCGCTTTCTCACGCAGGGATACGCCGAGACCTCGATGCGGTCCATCGCCAGGGACGCGGGCGTCGATCCCTGCACTGCTGAATTACCACTTCGGGTCCAAGGACGGGCTGTTCAGTGCGGTGATGCAGCTGACCCTCAGTCCGCCGCAGGTCCTCGCTCGTGTGCTCGACACCGAAGTGCCCGTGACCGCCGCGTCTCTCATCGGCGCCGTCGTGGACACCTGGGACCACCCGGAGTACCGCGGGCCTCTGGTGACCCTCCTCCGCGAGGTCGGGGCCAGCCCCGAAGTGCGCAGGGCCTTCTCCGGCTTCATCCAGAACGAGATCATCGCCCGCATCGCCGAGCAGATCGGCGGTCCGGAGGCCTCGAAGCGTGCCGCCGCGGTGGCGACCTCCATCGCGGGGCTCGTGTTCGGTCGCTACGTCCTCGAGCTCGAGCCGCTGGCGTCGATGTCGAAGGCGGAGATCATCCGCTACCTCAGGCCGGGGCTGGAGGTGAACCTGCGCGGCGGCACCCGCAGACGCTGACCGGGTCAGCTCCCACGCCTGGTACAGAACTGCGACGGGGGTGACCTGCCCACCGAACGCAACGCGCGGCTACTGCTTCGAGGCGCGCAGGAGCCGCGTCACCAGTCCGCGATACGTCGACCAGCCGTTGAAGCCGCCGTTGACCTTCACCCGCGTCTCGCGCCAGTGGCCACGGAACGCGTCCTCGTGGATGCCGCGGTCCTTGAAGTACTCGGCGAGCACGCGGGCGCCCACGTAGGGACGCAGGGCAAGACCGGGCCGGTCCTCGAGCGGTAGGCCCAGGCGCTCGCCGTAGGCGCGGTAGTTCGCGCGCCCGGTGAGCTGGATGTAGCCGCGACCGTGGTAGCGCGCACCGTCCCCGGGCTGCGTGTTGCCGAGGTCGCTCCGTCCCTCGTACATGGACGTGAAGTACGACGGGCCGCCGTACTCGTTGATGGGCCGGAGCCCCGTCCCGACCTCGGTCACCACCGTGGCCAGGGCGGCGATCTGCCCGCGCACGGAGGTGATCCCCGCATCGCGCAACGCCTTCTCGAGGATCGGCCACTCGCCGGCGACGTCCGCGTGGGATGCCCCGACCGCGCGGGCGACCTCGCTGACGGTCAGGCCCCGGTCGAGCGACGGTCGGCTGCCCGACTGTCGCGAGCTGCGATCCTCCCGCTCCGACTGCCCGTGGGCATCGTCACGAGCCGGCTTCTCGGTCCTCGAGCTCTCGCCCGACGACCCCTCCGCGGACGACCCCTCGCGCGACGACCCCTCCGCCGACGACCTCTCCGCCGTCGAGTCCTTGGTCGAAGACGCGTCGGACGAGATGGCGCCCGCGCCGTCCGACGACGCTGCAGCCCGACCCTCGGCGCCGCGAACCTCGATCGACTCCTCGGGCACCGGCTCGCCGTCCTCGGGAGTGGAGGGCAGGTGCCACGAGACGGTCGAGGGGAGACGCGGGGCATCGGCATCGAAGTAGGGGTGCCCTGCGGTGCCGGTACCGGCACCGGCGACCGCGGCGACCCAGACCGCCCCGAACCCGGCCACCGAAGGCACGGAGCGGAGGGCGGAGTACTTGTGGTAGCGCGCGGACCAGCGTTCGCGCGCGGACAAGCGATGGCGTCCTGGCAAAGCTCGGGCTCCCTCGCCCGACGGGCAGCCTCGAGCCCCCTGCCGCCGTGCGGGCATGCGGTACTGCCTGCAGCAACTCGGTGCGGCCGGTTGCAGGCGAGTTGTCGCCGGGCCACCCCCTCTTCGTGACTTCCAGTCACTCGACCGATATTTCGGTCCAGGCCCGACCGGCCAAGGCCCTTATGCCCGGGGGTGAGCGGCCCAGAAACGACCGAGTAGCAGATGTCCAGACAGAAAACCGCAGGTCAGAGGGGGTTTTGCACTACTGCAGGGGCTTTTGTGCCAGGAGAAAGGCCTGCTGCAAGGTCTCGGTCTCGTCGGGTTCGCGTAGAAGGTGTGCCTGGACGACCAGCCCTGCCTCCCGCAACAGCCCGGTGACGTGGTCGGGCCGGCGGCGGTAGGAGACGAGCGAGACTCGGTGACCACCCCGCTCGGTGATGTGCAGCGGCTCGTCGCCGACCTGGAAGGCGAGCAGCAGGTGGCCTCCCGGGGCCAGGACCCGTTCGAAGCCGGCGAGCACCGAGGGCAGGTGCTGCTCCGGGACATGGATGATCGAGTAGAAGGCGACGACTCCGCCCAACGAACCGTCCGCGAGGGCGAGGTCGGTCATCGACCCTTCGTGGAACCGCGACGTCGGGTAGTTCCGGCGGGCCCTCGCGAGCAAGGCCGGCGACAGGTCGATCCCGAACGTGGGCACGCCGAGCGACTGCAGGTGCCCGGTCAGGTGGCCTTGCCCGCAGCCGATGTCGGCGACCGGACCGAGGTCGGCCGCCTTAACGACGGCCGCGAAGGCATCGAGCATCGCGCGGTCGAACGGCTTGGCGTCGAGGTCGGTGCTCACCCGGTCGGCGAAGTCGACGGCGAGCGTGTCGTAGGCGGACCGGGTGTTGCTCAGGTACGAGGGCTCGGGCACGTCGGAGACCCTAGCGACTCGGCACGGGACGTTCGCCCCTTCACGGCGACCCGGGCCGCGCGGTGTCGTCGGAGGACGTGAGGGCGCGAACGGGAGGTTCGGCATGGCCGCTGGGCAGGACCTGATGCCGCTCGGTGCCGAGGATGCCCGGATCCTCTCCCTCGAGCACGGACCGATCCGCGGCCACACCCTGAAGGTGCTCGTCGTCGACGACGCGCCCGGGGAGGGAGCGGTGGACGAGCTTCGGGCGGCGATGTCTCAGCGGCTGGCCGGGCTGCCGCAGTGGCGCCGCCGGCTCGCCGCCGCGCCGGGGACCGCGTCCGGCCTGGCCTGGGAGGACGACCCAGGGTTCGACATCGAGCGTCACGTGCTCGCCCACCCCGGCGAACGGCCGGTCGACGAGGCGGGGCTGCGCAGGGCAGTCGCGGAGAGCATGATGACCCCGCTCGACCGCACCCGCCCGTTGTGGAGGCTCGACGTACTTCCGCTCCTGTCGGACGGCCGCTGGGCTCTTGTGTGGAAGGTGCACCACTGCCTCGCCGACGGGGTCACGATCATGCGTGTCGGCGGCCAGCTGCTCTGGGACGACGAGTCCCCCGGGAGTGGCGCGCCGCGCCAGCGGTCGACCGAAGCCCCAGGCGCATCCGCGCAGGTGGCAGCAGGCATGCGGCTCGCGCGGGTGCTGGGCTACCGCGGGCTGTTCTGGCGCGAGTTCCGCCGCGTCCGGCAGCTCTCCCCTCTGGCGGGGGTGGTCGGCCCGGACCGCGCCGTTGCCTTCGTGCGGTGCACTCTCGACGAGCTCCACTCGACGGCGAAGGCGGTCGGGCCCGAGGTCACCGTCAACGACGTGCTGCTCGGCGTGGTCGCGGGCACCGTGCGCGGATGGCTGGGAGGCCGGGGGATGCCGATCACGCCGATGAAGGTGCAGGTGCCGGTCAGCATGCACCCGGATGCCGGTCGAGACGACACGAGCGGCAACCGCGACTCGTTCCTCCTCGTCGACCTGCCGCTGAGCGAGCCCGACCCGGTTGCACGGGTCCGGGCCGTGAACGCGGCCACGCGGCTGCGGAAGAACCGGCACGACGCCAGGGCGATCTACGCCCTGCGGGAGTCCTTGACCCGCGCGCCTGCCCCGGTACGACGGGCCCTGCAGCACGTCGTGCAAGGACCCCACGAGTACTCGCTGAACGTGTCGAACGTGCCGGGTCCGCGCGCCGCGATCCACGTGCTCGGACGCCACGTCGAGGCGATGCACTCGGTTGCCGAGGTGGCACCCCATCACGGGCTACGAGTGGCGGCGGTGTCGCTCGAGGGCCGCCTGTCCATCGGGCTGTGTGCCGACCCGAAGGCCGTCCCCGACCTCGACGGCCTCGCCGCGGGCATCCGGCCCTCCGTCGACGAGCTGCGCGAGGAGCTCGGGGCCGGGTGAGTGGTCACCGCCTCGGCCCCGGAAGGCCGTGGCACGCGAATGCGCGAACTCCGATGACTTTTCCGGCCGCGGGAGGTCCAATCGGAGGAGACGGCACAACGACACGAGGAGCGCGCACATGACCACCCGACTCAACCCCTACCTCGGCTTCCGCGACAACGCCCGCGAGGCGATGGACTTCTACCAGTCCGTGTTCGGCGGGGAGCTGACCAAGAGCACGTTCGCCGAGTTCCAGGCCAGCGAGGACCCGGCCGAGCAGGAGAAGATCATGCACTCGATGCTGGTGACCGACCGCGGGCTGGTGCTCATGGGGGCCGACACACCCAACAGCATGGAGTTCGCGGCCGGCAAGAACGACCACTCGGTCTCGCTCAGCGGCGACCCTCGAGGACGAGGCCGACCTGCGCGGCTACTACGAGAAGCTCTCGGGCAGCGGCGGCACGGTCACGATGCCGCTCGAGAAGGCCCCGTGGGGTGACATCTTCGGGATGTGCATCGACAAGTTCGGCGTCACCTGGCTGGTCAACATCGCCGGCGCGGGCTCGTAGCGCTCGCGCTCGAGGGGTCAGCGCGCCCGGACGACGCGGTGGGTCGGGAGCGACCAGCCCGCGTCGCGGGTCGGCACGTGCACCCACACGGACGTGTCGTGGGGCGACTGCACCGCCAGCTCTCCGCACGTCGCGCACTCCACGGTCGCGGTCTCGGCGATCACCAGCGTCTCGGTCCTGCTCATCTGCGACTCCTCCCTCTCGCGGGCCTGACGGCCCTCGATGTCCCTTGCCTAGGTGATCGACATCTCACCGTCGGGCCTTGAGGTGGTTCAGGCCAGTTGGAGGACTTGCGACCCGGGTCTCCCCGCGGACGGCGAGTTAGCGTGGAAGAGACCGGTCGGAGGGTCCGTCGGACTTCTCCGTGACCGGTGGGAGGTGAGCGCCATGAGCGCCGCAATATGGGTCCTGATCGTCGTACTGCTGTTGGCCGTGGTCGGCGTGGCCATGGCCCTGAAGATCGTCAAGCAGTACGAGAAGGGTGTGCTGTTCCGGCTCGGGCGGCTGATCGGGACACGTGAGCCGGGTCTTCGGATCATCATCCCGGTGGTCGACGTACTTCATCGAGTGTCCTTGCGGATCGTCACCATGCCGATCCAGTCGCAGGGGATCATCACCAAGGACAACGTCAGCGTGGACGTCGCGGCCGTGGCCTACTTCCGGGTGGTGGACGCCGTGAAGTCGGTGGTCGTGATCGAGAACGTCCAAGCCGCCATCAACCAGATCGCGCAGACGACGCTCCGCAACGTGGTGGGCCAGCACACGCTTGACGACATCCTCGCCAAGACCGACCGGATCAACGAGGACATCCGCAGCATCCTCGATGCCACGACCACGGAGTGGGGTGTCGACGTCACACTCGTCGAGCTCAAGGACATCCAGCTGCCCGAGAGCATGAAGCGGGCGATGGCCCGTCAGGCGGAGGCGGAGCGGGAGAAGCGCGCCAAGATCATCAACGCCGAGGGCGAGCACCTCGCGGCCGCCAAGCTTGGCCAGGCGTCGGACATCATGATGGCCCACCCACTGGCGCTGCAGCTGCGCAACCTGCAGACCCTCGTCGAGCTAGGGGTCGACAAGAACACCACCGTCGTCTTCCCCTCGCCCTTGATGAGCACGATCGGAGAGCTCGGTTCCTTCCTCGCTCGCGAGGAGGCCGCAGCAGATGAAGCGACACGGGGTGGCCTCGGCGAGTCGATCCCGACGCAGAGGGCGACCTCGCCGCAGGCCGGCGCCTTGCCGACAGGCCCCGACCCGACCGTGATGCCGTGAGCGGGTCCGGCTGCCCGTACCGGTGCCGGCGGAACCCCGTCTACGGGTTCCGCCGGGCGGTGATCGTCGGGCTGGTGTCACCCTTGCAGCCGGTGATCCGCCGCACCTTGGCGTAGAACTTCCCCTCCGTGCCGGTGTTCCCCGTCGACCACGCGTAGACACCGCCTTCCAGGGACGCCGTGTCGCTGGCGAACCTGGTGTCGTCGCCGCCACCGCGAGCGCCCTTCTGCTTGATGACGATCACCTTGCGGTCCTTCGCGCACAGCTTCGGCTTGGAGCTCCTCACGAGACCGGAGAGGTCGGTCCCCTCGGCCTGGATCGTCACCGTCGTGCTCACGTCTCGCGCGGCCTCGGCGCTCGCCACGACTCCCGCGCTGACGGCAAGCGTGAGGACGGGCATGATCAGGAGCTTCGCTCGCATGACGCACCTCTCTCGGGCGTGGGCTGCACTTCTCGGGAGGTTAGGGCCGGTCGCGCTTCCGCAGACAGGCCCTTGACAACGGTGGGTCGGAGCCGGCTGGGCAAATGCGGAGCGAGGCGACATGCGTCCCGGACAAACCGGACCCGGGCCGTCGGTTGCCTAGACCGAGTCCGGCCGTCCGTCCGTGCCACCGGGGACGCCGCCCTACTCGTCCACGACTTCCCGACAGGCAGCTTCGGGTGCCCGAAGCCGCACAAAGCGCGCAGACAAGCGGCTGATCGTCCCGATCCGTGACGGGACTCTCGGTCAGCGGTAAGACTGTGGAGACACTCACGCTGCTGCGGCGTTGCCGCTAGGGGGACACATGGGCACCGGGCCCGTTCACGGAGGGAAGGGCTGAGTGCTGCCTGAGCACGAGGCGGAGCGGCTGGGCCTGACGGCCGAGCTGCTGGAGAACCTGCCGGCCGCTGTCGGCTACCTCGTCGGGCCCGAGCACCGGTGCGAGTTCGCCAACAAGGCCTACGTCCACCTGGTCGGCGGCCGTGACGTCGTCGGCAGACCGGTGAGCGAGGCGCTGCCGGAGCTGGTCGGACAGGGCTACCTCCAGATGCTCGACGAGGTCTTCGCCACGGGGAAGCCGAGAAACGGCCGGGAGTCGGTGGCCTGGCTCCGCGACGAGAGCGGCGAGCTCCGGAGGCTTTTCTTCGACTTCCGCCTCGAGCCGGTCCGAAGCCAGGGGGAGGTGCTCGGGGTGCTGGTCCACGCGGTCGACGTGACCGCTCACGTGGTCGACCACCAGAGGCTGGAGAACGCGCTCCGGGAGCAGGAGAGACTGCTCGGCAGGCTGCGCGACGCCAACGTCCTCGGCATCCTCCTCGTCGACGAGAAGCGGGTGGTCGACGCGAACGACGCCTTCTTGCAGATGGTCGGGTACGACCGCGCCGACCTCGAAGCGGGGCGGGTCGACTGGCGGGCCATGACGCCACCCGACTGGCAGGCCCGCACCGAGGCCGCGGTGGACGAGCTGCGCCGCACCGGGGCCTGCGAGCCGTTCGAGAAGGAGTACGTGCACGCGAGCGGGCGCCGGGTGCCGGTGCTGCTCGGCAGCGCGGTCGTCGACCGCGACCCGATGCGCTGGGTCACCTTCGTGGCCGACCTGTCCGAGCGGCAGCGAGCGGAGGACGAGCGGGTCGAGCTGCTCGCGCGAGCCCAGGCTGCCCGTGCCGAGGCGGAGAGGGCGGACGAGCAGCTCGGGCTCCTGCTGCGTGCCGGTGCGCTCGTGGCCTCGATGCGCGACCGGGAGGACCTGCTGAGGCACGTCACGCGGCTCGTGGTCCCGGCGGTGGCCGACTTCGCCGGGGTGCTCCTGCCCACCGAGGACGGCAGCCTGCTCGCGGCGGCCGTCGAGGACCGCGACCCGGAACGAGCCGTCGTCCTGGAACGGATGCGCGAACATCCGATCCGCCCGGAGACCAATGCGGGGATGCAGGCGGTGTACCGCGCCGGTGAGAGCCAGCTCGTGCACGACGCCGAGGAGCGCCTGAGTCGGTGGGCGACCCTCGAACCCGGGTTGGCGGAGATCGTCCGCCGGCTGGACGTGGGCAGTCTGATCGCTGTGCCGCTCAGCCACGGCGCGGACAAGCTCGGGGTGCTCGCCCTGGCCCGCGCTCACGACCGAGCCGCTTTCACCGCGGCCGACGTGCCGGTGGCCGAGGAGCTCGGGCGCCGGCTGGCGGTCGGCCTCACCAGCGCCGAGGCGTTCGAGCGCGAGCACACCGTGGCCGAGATGCTGCAACGGTCCGTGCTCCCCGACGACCTCCCGAGGGTGCCGGGGGTGGGCCTGGCAGTGGTCTACCTGCCGGCCACGGAAGGCGTGGAGGTCGGCGGCGACTGGTACGACGCCTTCCCGCTCGACGAGGGGCGTCTGGGCATCGTCCTCGGCGACGTGGTCGGCCACAACCTCGCCTCCGCGTCGGTCATGAACCAGGTACGCAACGCGGTCCGGGCCTACGCGGTCGACTCGGCCGATCCGGCGGCGGTGCTCGCTCGGACCAACGCCGCCTTGGTCAGACTCCTGCCGGGTGCGCTGGCCACCGTGTTCTACGGCGTCCTCGACGTCAGGACGGGCGAGCTGACCTACGCGAGCGCCGGTCACCCGCCGCCGTTGCTGGTCGGCCGCGGACGTCCTGCGTTCCTCACCGATGCGTCAGGGGTCATGCTCGGGGTCGATGACGACGCCCGCTTCAGCTCCGCCGTCGCGCGGCTCCGCCCCGGTCAGGCGGTCCTGCTGTACAGCGACGGACTCGTGGAGGACCGGAGCCGCTCCCTCGGGGAGGGCCTCGATGCCCTCGCCGCGGTGTTCGGCCACGAGGAGCCGGCAAGCGCCGAGAAGATCTGCGCCGCCGCGCAGGGGGCCCTCCTCGAGGGACCGACCCGCGCTGACGACGTCTGCCTGCTCGCGGTGCGCGATGGAGTAGCTACTTGGTGACGGTCACGGTCACCGGCGTGGACGTGGTCGCGTTCCCGGCAGCGTCGGTCGCCGTCGCCCTGAGGCTGTGCTGGCCGACGGTGGCCGTGCGCACCCGCCACGAGACGGAGTACGTCGACGTACCTGTGTTCGGGACGGTCGCGGTGCCGATGGTCGTGCTCCCGTCGTAGAAGACGACTCGGCTGATGCCGGAGGGCGCGCCGGATCCCGTGCCCAGGTCCTGCGCGCTCACGCTGAGGGTCACCGTGCCCGCGCGGCGGGAGATCGAGCCCGTGGGCGAGACGACGGTGCCGACCGTCGGGGGCGCCGCGTCGATGCGGACGGTCTGCGCCTTGGGTGGCTCGGCCTGGCCGGTGCTGTTGGCCGAGAAGTAGCGGACCGTCGAGGTCGCCGGGACCTGGAACGCTGCGGCGTACCGGGTGCGCGTGCCGCTCGACGTCGGATCGGTGCCGTCGGTGGTGTAGTACGTCGTGGTCGCGGACCCGGCCGGGTCGGTCGCCGAGAGGGCCACCGAGACAGGACGCCGGTACCACCCCGTCGAGCACGCCGTCTGGTCGCAGGAGATGCTCGTCGTGGGCGCCGCGGGTGTCGGAGGCGGCGGGGGCTGGCCGCCTCCGCCCATCACCTCGCCCACTGTGCGCACGACCGTTCCGCTGGAGCTCCGCTGCTGCAGCCAGTCGAGGAACGCTGTGAAGATGGCAGGGCTCAGGGAGTTGCTTCCTGTGCAGGAGTTGCTGCAGATCCCGTGGAAGACCATCGGCACCCATCCGCCACCGGCGTTCTCGGCGTTGGTGACAGCGCTCTGGAGGTCCGCCAAGGTAGTGCCGCTCTCACCGGGAGCCGCGGTCCGGGTCCGGAACGGGTCGGCCGGCGGGACCCTCTCCACGTAGGTGCCACCGCCGAGACCGCCCACGGTGCGCCCGGTGCTGTAGCCGCAGGACGCCACCACGGACTCAGCCGTGGCGTTGACGGATGCGTAGGGGTAGGCGAACGAGACGACCGGTCCCAACCCCCGGTTGACGAGGGCCGTCCTGTCGTCGCACACCTCGGTCGTCGCGGCCGAGACGTCAAGGGTCGTGAGGTCCTTGTGGGTGAGCGTGTGCCCGCCGATCTCGTTGCCGGCGTTGTACAGCTCCTGCACCTGCGACCAGGTCATGTAGTAGCCGCTGCTGCCCACCATGCCCGAGTTGACGTAGAAGGTGCCCCGCATGCCCCGGGACTGGAGCATCGGGAGCACCGAGTACTGGCTGGACTGGCCGTCGTCGAAGGTCAGGCTGACCACGGTCGGGGACGCCGCCTGCGCCTGCGGCAGGCCGACGGCCGCGGTGCCCAGCCCCACGAGGAGAGCGGCCAGGCTCCTCAGCACGAGGGAGCGCCTTCCGTGTCCGGGCCCACGCCTCCGCGTGGACAGCTCACGAAGCTCCATGGGTCCCCAGCCTCCTGTTCGTCCCGGCACGAGCGACTCCGACGAGGCGCTCGGCCCCGGCCGCCGAGATGGTGGTCTGGCAACAGCGTCGCGCTTGTGCGGGAATGTGGCGTCGCCAAAGTCGGGGAAGCCCGATCTGACCGGCTCCTCATTCCAACAATCCATGGAATGTCGTAGCCTTGAGGGATGCGCAAGAACCACCAGGCCGGCATCGGGGCCGACCCCGCGTCTCCAGCCGCATCGTCTCCCCAAGCCCCCATCCGGCTCGGGCTCCGCGAGAACCTTCCCCAGTTCGCGTTGCTGGTCGCCGTCAACGCCCTCGTCGGCGGGATGCTCGGCCAGGAGCGGACAGTCCTGCCGCTGCTCGGCACGCAGGAGTTCGGCCTGCGCGCCTACACAGCGGCGCTGACCTTCGTCCTGGTCTTCGGACTGGCCAAGGCCGCGACGAACTACTTCGCGGGGGCGTGGTCGGACAGGTACGGCCGCAAACCGGTCCTCGTCGCCGGCTGGATCGTCGCGGTCCCGGTGCCCCTCCTGCTGATCTGGGCCCCCTCGTGGGGCTGGGTCATCGCCGCGAACCTGCTGCTCGGCATCAGCCAGGGCATGACCTGGTCCACCACGGTGGTGATGAAGATCGACCTCGTGGGTCCCGCTCGACGAGGTCTGGCGATGGGGCTCAACGAGGCGGCCGGCTATGGTGCGGTCGCGGTGACCGCCCTGGCCACGGGCTACCTCGCCGCGTCGTACGGGCTCCGTCCTGCGCCGTTCCTGCTGGGCCTCGCCTTCGCCGCCCTCGGGCTGGGTCTCTCCACGCTCGCCGTCAAGGAGACTCGGGGCCACGCCCGCCTCGAGGCCGCCACCCACGTGGCGCGGGCCGACGGGCGCCACGACCACCTCCACGACGAGCTGACCGACCGCGAGGTCTTCGCGCAGACGAGCTTCCGGGAGCCGGCCCTCTCCTCGGCCAGCCAGGCCGGCCTGGTGAACAACCTCAACGACGGTCTCGCCTGGGGGCTGTTCCCGATCCTCTTCGCGTCGGCCGGCCTTTCGATCGGCAGGATCGGCGTACTCGCGGCGCTGTATCCCGCGGTCTGGGGAGTCGGCCAGCTGCTCACCGGAGCGTTGTCCGACCGCTGGGGCCGCAAGTGGATGATCGCCTCCGGCATGTGGCTCCAGGCCGTCGCCCTCGGCGTGATCGCGACCGTCGACGGCTTCGCGCTCTGGGCCGTAGCGGCGGTGCTCCTCGGTGCGGGCACGGCGATGGTCTACCCGACGCTGCTCGCCTCGATCGGCGACGTGGCGCATCCGGCCTGGCGGGCCCGCTCGGTCGGCGTCTACCGGCTCTGGCGCGACGGAGGCTTCGCGGTCGGCGCCCTGCTCGCAGGCATCGTCGCCGACGCCTGGGGGCTGCGAGCGGCCGTCTGGGTCGTGGCTGCTCTCACCGCGCTCTCCGGAGTGGTGGTTGCATTGCGGATGTACGAGACGCACCAACGGCCACAGGTCGACGAACGGGAGGAGGAGCGCCATGGGTGACCGCGCCGCCAAGGACGCGTTGTTCGCGGAGTTCGCGGCCGTCGGCAAGGTGCTGGGGAGCCCGAAGCGGCTCGAGCTCCTCGACCTCCTGGCCCAGGGGCCGCGCAGCGTGGACGACCTGGCCTCGGCCGCCGGACTCGGGGTGAGCACCTGCTCGGCCCACCTGCAGACCCTCCGCGAGGCGGGGCTGGTCGAACCCAGGCGCGAGGGCAAGCGTGTCTTCTACTCCCTCGCCGGTGAGGACGTGGCGGGCCTGTGGGACCACCTGCGCCAGGTGGCCCAGCGGCACCGCCCGCACACCGAGGTCGCGCGCCTGGCCTACCTCGGCCCCGAGGACACCTCCGCCGTGGACACCGACGAGCTCCTGCGCCGACTCGACGCCGGTGACGTGGTCCTGCTCGACGTGAGGCCGGGCGCTGAGTACGACGCCGGCCACCTGCCTGGAGCGACGCACATCCCGCTCGAGGAGCTCGCCGAACGCCTCGGGGAGCTTCCTCGTGACCGGGACGTCGTGGCCTACTGCCGCGGACAGTACTGCGTGCTCGCCCACGACGCGGTCCGCCTGCTCACGGCCGGCGGCCTGCGCGCGCGACGTGCCGCCGAAGGTGTCCTCGAGTGGCGACTCGCGGGCCTGCCGGTGGAGACGACCGGGGCGGCCTGAGGGCTGTCAGTCGATCACGCGGAGGCGCACCGTCTCGGGCAGGCCGGCGAGCTCCTCCACGACGTCGGCCGAGTAGTCCAGTCCGATGTCGGTGAGCAGGTAGCCGAGCTCGCCCCTTGTGGTCAGCACCTGGCTCTCCACGTTGACGTCCCGGTCGCCGAAGACGCCGTTGACCCGCGCGAGCACTCCGGGGACGTTGTGGTGGAGATGCGCCAGCCGGTGGGTGCCGGGGGCGTGCTCGAGGGAGAGGTTCGGCAGGTTGACGCTGAGCGGGGTCGCCCCGGTGCCGAGGAAGTCCCGCAGCTTGGTGGCCACGAACCGGCCGATGTCCTCCTGCGCCTCCTCGGTGGAGCCGCCGATGTGAGGCGTGAGGATCACGTTGGGCAGCCCGCGAAGCGCCGACTCGAACTCGTCGCCCTGCTTCTTGGGCTCCTCCAGGAAGACGTCGACCGCCGCGCCCGCGAGGTGGCCGCTGAGGATGTGCTCGCGCAGCGCCTCGTGGTCGACCACGAAGCCGCGGGAGAGGTTCAGGAAGATCGCACCTTCCTTCATGCGCTTCAGCTCGGTCTCGCCGAACAGGCCCGCGTTGCCGGCGCGCCCGTCGACGTGGAGGGAGACGACGTCCGCGTCGTCGAGCAGCTCCTCCACCGACGAGCACCGCCGTGCGTTCCCGAGCGCGAGCTTGTCCTCGATGTCGTAGAAGGAGACCGACATGCCGAGCGACTCCGCGACGACGGACAGCTGGCTGCCGATGTTGCCGTAGCCGATGATGCCGAGCCGGCGGCCCCTGACCTCGTGCGCGCCCGTCGCCGACTTGTCCCAGACGCCGGCCTGGAGGGACGCGTTCTTCTCGGTGAGCCTTCGGGTCAGCGCGATGATCTCGGCCACGGCGAGCTCGACGACACTTCGGGTGTTGGAGAACGGGGCGTTGAACACCGCGACGCCGCGCGTGGACGCCGCGGCCAGGTCGATCTGGTTGGTGCCGATGCAGAACGCCCCCACGGCCACCAGACGGTCCGACCTCGCGAGCACGTCGGCGGTCACCTGGGTCTTGGACCGGATCCCGAGTACGTCGACCTCGGCGAGCGCCGCGACCAGCTCCTCCTCGTCCAGAGCTCCGCGTGCGGTCTCGACCGACAGCCCGGCGTTGGTCAGCAGCTCCTCGGCGGTGGGGTGGACGTTCTCCAACAGCAGTGCCTTGCGTTGGGTCAAGGCTCTCGCCCTTTCGATCGGGTTGGCTGTCGGCAGGTGGCCTCCACGTTACCCTCACGGGGTGTCGCAACCGACCTCGCGCCGTGCAGGGCTCAGCCGGTGGGACCCGCTCACCGTTGGGATCGACATAGGCGGGACCAAGGTGCTCGGCGGGGTGGTCGACTCGGCGGGCCGGGTCCTCGCGAGCGACCGCCGTGACACACCGGGCCGGAGCGTGGCCGCCGTCGAGGACGTCATCGTCGAGCTCGTCTCGCTCTTCGCCCGCGACCACGACGTGGCGGCGGTGGGGATCGGCGCGGCAGGCTTCGTGGACGCGGCGCGGTCCAGGGTGCTGTTCTCCCCGCACCTCGCGTGGCGCGACGAACCGGTCCGTGACGCGTTGATGGGCAGGCTGGGCCTGCCGGTCGTGGTCGACAACGACGCGAACACCGCTGCGCTGGCGGAGTGCAAGTTCGGCGCCGGCGCGGGCCACCGGTTCGTGCTCTGCGTGACCCTCGGCACCGGGATCGGTGGCGCGCTGGTCATGGACAACCGGGTCTACCGCGGCGCCAACGGCATGGCAGGCGAGTTCGGCCACATGCAGGTGGTCCCCGACGGCCGGCGCTGCCAGTGCGGCAACCGGGGTTGCTGGGAGGAGTACGCCTCCGGCAACGCACTGGTGCGAGACGCTCGCGAGCTCATCGTCGGCGGCTCGCCCGTGGCCGACCACCTGCGCGACCTCGCCGGCGCCGACGCCTCGGGGCTCACGGGCCCGCTGATCACCGAGGCCGCGCGGGAGGGCGACCCGCTGGCCGTCGAGCTGCTCGACGACATGGGGCGCTGGTTCGGTGTCGGCCTGGCGAACATGACCGCCGCGTTCGACCCGAGCTGCATCCTGGTCGGCGGTGGGGTGTCGGCGGCGGGCGAGCTCCTCCTCGCGCCCACGCGGGAGGCGTTCTCGCGCCAGCTCGTCGGACGGGGCCACCGCGCCGAGCCGCCCATCCTGGCCGCCGCCCTCGGCCCGGACGCCGGCTTCATCGGCGCCGCCGACATGGCACGGTCGGCCGCGAGGCGCTCGCGGCGCAGCTCACGGCGCACCTCCAGGCTCCGCCGTGCCCGGGCCGCCCGCCGCCGGGAGCTGCGCGCGGAGCTCGAGTGACTCTCTGCTGTCAAGGGGTCCGGCAAGGTCTGCAGGAAGTTGCAGTGCTCAAACACGCATATTCCATCCCATAGCACACCGGGGTCCCGGGACCCTACGTTCCTCCCCATCGTCGTACGGCCACAGCCGACACGACGGGCGCGCGACCAATAGGCCGCGTGTTCCTGGGAACCACGGGAGACCCCTATGAGGAACATCCGAACTGCGCGGCTGGCGGCCGTATCCGTCGCCGCGCTCGTCCTGCCCTTCGCCGCGACGGCGGCCAACGCAGCACCCGCGAACGACCAGGCGCCGGTTCGCGGAACCGACCGGGCAGGCGCGATCCGCGACGAGTACATCGTCGTGATGAAGCAGAACGCCCCCAAGGACGCGGTCGCCGACGCCAGGCGGACCGCGCGCGGCGAGGGCGGCCGGGTCCACTTCACCTACGACATGGCGCTCTCCGGCTTCTCCGCGACGCTCCCGTCGCGGGCGCTCGAGGCCCTCCGCAACAACCGCAACGTCGACTACATCGAGGCGGACCAGCGGGTCTCGCTCAGCGCCACGCAGTCGAACCCGACCTGGGGCCTCGACCGGGTCGACCAGCGCAACCTCCCGCTGAGCAGCAGCTACACCTACAACGCGACGGGCAGCGGCGTCACCGCCTACATCATCGACACGGGCATCCTCTCCTCGCACAGCGACTTCGGCGGCCGGGTCGGCAGCGGCTACACCGCGATCAGCGACGGTCGCGGCACCACCGACTGCAACGGCCACGGCACGCATGTCTCCGGAACGGTCGGCGGTGCGACGTACGGCGTCGCGAAGTCCGTCACCCTCAAGCCCGTCCGTGTCCTCGACTGCAGCGGCAGCGGCACCGACTCCGGCGTGATCGCGGGCATCGACTGGGTCACCGGCAACAAGAGCGGACCCGCGGTGGCGAACATGAGCCTCGGCGGCGGGGTCTCCAGCGCCCTCGACACCGCCGTGCAGAACTCGATCAACGCCGGTGTCACCTACGCCGTCGCGGCCGGCAACGACAACGGCGCCAACGCCTGCAACGGCTCGCCGTCGCGCGTCGGCCCCGCCCTGACCGTCGGCTCCACGACCAGCACCGACGCCCGCTCGAGCTTCTCCAACATCGGCAGCTGCCTCGACCTCTTCGCTCCCGGCTCGAGCATCACCTCCGACTGGTACACCAGCAGCACCGCCACCAACACGATCAGCGGTACGTCGATGGCGACGCCGCACGTCACCGGTGTCGCCGCCCTCTACCTCCAGGGCAACCCGAGCGCCTCGCCGGCGACCGTGTCCGGCGCGATCGTCAACGGCGCGACCAGCGGCGTGGTCACCAACGCCGGCACCGGCTCGCCGAACAAGCTGCTCTACTCCCTGCTCGGCGGCGGCACGCCTCCGCCCCCGAGCGGCCAGCTGCTCGGCAACGCGGGCTTCGAGTCCGGCAACACCGTGTGGGCGGCGAGCAGCGGCGTGATCGACAGCTCGACCGGTCGTCCCGCTCGTTCCGGCTCGTGGAAGGCGTGGCTCGACGGCTACGGCTCCTCGCACACCGACACACTCTCCCAGTCGGTGACGATCCCCTCCACCGCGACCAGCGCGACCCTGTCGTTCTACGTCCGCATCGACACCGCGGAGACCACGACGACCAGCGCCTACGACACGCTGAAGGTCCAGGTCACCGCCAACGGCACGACGACCACGCTGGCGACGTACTCGAACCTGAACGCCAACTCCACCTACACGCAGAAGTCGTTCAGCCTCTCGAGCTACAAGGGGCAGACGGTGACGGTGAAGTTCACGGGCACCGAGGACTCCTCGCTGCAGACGAGCTTCGTGATCGACGACACCGCTCTCAACTACAGCTGAGAACCCGCGACGAGCGCCGGCCCGGCACTGCTCCGGGCCGGCGTTGTCGTGTCCGGACGTCGTCCGCCTTCGAGGGGACCCGTCGTCTGGACAGAGTTGCCAGTGCCGAGGTGCTGGGAGGAGCGTGAGAGTGCCGGTGGTGCCGCCGGGGCGCCGCCCGGAGGGAGGAATGCCGTGTACGCACGCACCAGCACCATGACCGCTGCGCCGTCCAGCATCGACGACGGGATCGCCTACGTCCGCGACGAGGTCCTGCCGGCGATCCAGGGCATGGAGGGATGCCTCGGCCTGTCCCTGGTCGTCGACCGCGAGACCGGTCGTTGCATCAGCACGACCTCCTGGGAGACCGAGAAGACGCTCGCCGCCAGCCGGACCATGGTTCTGCCTCTGCGTGACCGGGCCGTGGAGCTCCTCGGTGCCACGGCGCCGACCGTCGAGGAGTGGGAGATCGCGTCGATGCACCGAAGGCACGACGCCGGGCAGGGGACCTGCATACGGGCTTCCTGGTCACGCGTGCCGTCGGGCCAGGTCGACCGCGCCCTGGACTTCTACAAGCACAACCTGCTTCCCCACATCGAGAAGCTGGAGGGATTCGTCAGCGCCAGCCTCCTCCTCGACCGGGCGACCGGCCGGGGTGTCACGTCGGTGGCGTTCGAGAGCCTCGAGGCGATGGCGCGGACGCGGGACCAGGCCGACTACCTCAGGGCGACCAGCACCCAGGAGGCCAACGTCGAGAGCCTCGACGTCTTCGAGTTCGAGCTCGCGGTCGCACACCTTCACGTGCCCGAGCTCGTCTGAAGCCGGAGCTCGGCCGAGCGGCCTCAGACGATCGGCGGGTGCTCGTGGATCGCCGGTCCCTCGCGCAGCCACCAGTCCGCCGCCACCCGGACCCACTCCGGGTGGCGGAGGTCGTCCTTCACCGTCCCCAGCACCGGGTCGCCGGTCATCCCGGCGCAGTAGAGCGACGCGCGCACGGCCTGGTCGTCGGCCTGCCCCGGTGACGTCAGTGCCGACAGGTCCACCCCCGCCGGTACGTCGGAGGGCGGGATGTGCGCGAGCGCGATCAGCGCGCCCACCCGGACCGGGCTGGAGGGCTCCTCGGCCAGGGAGCGCATCTGCTCCCTCTCCGACGGCGTCGCCACGAGGGTGAGCAGCACCATCGTCCGCTCGGTGAGGACCGGGTCGCCCTCGGACGGTTCGCGCAGCAGCGCCGCCGCGCCGCGGGCGACCCGGGCGCGGTAGGGCGACAGCGCGATGCTCAGCCCCGCCTGGAACCGACGCTCGGCGACCTTGTGGTCGAGTGCCTCCTCGACGAGCCGCTCCAGCATCGGCTCCTCGGGCTGCCCCTCCGGACGCGCCACCTGCCGGGCCACCTGCGCGATGAACGCATGTGAGTGGGTCAGGGGCACGGGAGCCGCGGGGCGCCTCGCCGGGACGTCGGGAGCGGCCCGTCGTACCCGCTCGGCGACCTCGGGCGGCAGCACCTCCACGACGTCGGCGATCCGGGCGAAGAGCCCTCCGGTGTCCAGGCCCTGCCGGCGGGACAGCCCCACCACCGTCCGCTCGAGGGTGCCGAGCTGACCCTCGTCGAAGTGGCCGCGCGAGAGCTTCGCCGCCGTCGCGAAGATGGCGCCGTTGCGGGTCGCCGTGTCCGGGTGCTCGAGCAGCCGGATGACCAGGTCCCCGGCGCGCGGGTCCTCGATCTGCTGGAGCAGGGAGATCGCGTCGGCGACGACCAGCGACGGGTTGCCGGTGACGTGCTCCCCGATCGAGGTGACGAGCGAACGGCGCGCGAGGTCGTGCAGGCTGAGCAGGAGAGCCGCCTGGCTTCGCGTCGCGTAGGCCGCGCCCACCGAGAACGGCAGCTGGTGCAACAGCCGCCGCACGAGGTGCCGCCACACCGAGCTCGGGAGGATGGCCTGCTGCGGGTGGGTGGCCACGAAGCTCGCGATGTCGAGCCAGTCGCCGCCCGCGGGCTCGCCGTCGACCGCGACGTCGAGGGCCTCCTGGAAGCGGCTGACTTTCACGTGCCGCGGGTCGAGGACGTGCGAGAGGTCGCCCCGGGGGTGGGCGAGCTTGCGGGTGACCATCGCCAGTGCCACGAGCGCGCCGTGCGGAAGGGCGAGGGCCTCCTCGTAGGCAGCGATCACGTCGAAGGGGACCGGCAGCCGGCCGGTCTCCCACCGGCTCACACGAGAGGCGTCGGCGGACCGGCCGAGACCGTTCAACGTCGTGGCGAAGCTCCGGGAGTTGCTCTCGGGGGCGAGGTGCAGGCGCCACCCGCGCAGCATCCACCCGGCGCGCAGGTCGGCGTTGAACGCGAGGCTGCCGGACGGTGCCACGGGGGCCACCAGACCCGGCGGCCTGCCACGCCGACGCCGACTCTCGCTCACGGAACTCCTGGGGAGGGGCAACAAAAAAACGATGGACGCGGTGCACCCCCGTCGACACCGCGTCCATCATGCCCGCCCAGAGACGCCCCCACGGCCTTTCCCCGGTACCGCGGACGGTAACGCGAGTCGCTTGGGACGGCGCTCAAATTGTCGACAAAGCAGTTTCCAGCAACAAAACGCCCGGACCGGGCCGCTGTCAGGGATAGCAGCGGCCCGGTCCGGGGCCCTCGGGGTGCGGCTCGCCGTCAGATGAAGAGCAGCTGGGCGCCCTCGGTCAGCTCGATGAAGTCGGCGGCGCTGATGATGTCCTCGACCTCGTCGTACAGGTCGTCCTTGGTCAGGTGGTTCATGTCCGCGGACATCCGGCAGGCCCACAGGTGGCCGCCGGAGGCGACGATCTGCTCGAGGAACTCCGGCACCTCGGGCACGTCGAGCTCGGCGATCGACTTCCTGAGCTTCGAGGTCGCCATGTGCGTGATGCCGGGGAGACCCCCGAGACCCTGCGGCATGTGGGTGGCGGTGTTGCCCAGCGGGGTGAACTTGAGGTCGTGCATGGTCTTCTTGTTGATCATGTCGAAGCCCCAGAACGTGAAGAACAGGTGCACCTCGACCCCTTCGCCCAGGGCGGCGTTCGCGAGGATCAGGCCCGGGTAGGCCATGTCGAGGCTGCCCTTGGAGCAGATGATCGCGAGCTTGCGGCCCGACGTCTCCTCGCCGAAGGACGGGATGATCGGGGCGGCCTTGGTCTCGTTGACGGTGTCGGTCATGACGGTTCTCTCCTGTGTCCGGCCGGTGCTCACACGCAGCCCTGGGGCTTGGGCAGGCCGGCGATGTAGGCCATCTTCTTGGCCGGCTTCTGGGGGAAGAGCTTGAACAGCTCCTTGGTGGGGATCCCTCCGGCCACGGTCACGCGGCGAAGGGTCGGGGTCTCGCCCTTCTCGGTGAAGTCCGAGCGGAGGAACCGGATGGCCTTCCAGTGCTCGTCGGTCATGTCGATGCCGATCTGGGCGGCCAGGGTCTTGCCCAGGTCCTCGCTCCACTCGTCGTACTCCGTCATGAAGCCTTCGTCGTCGACGTGGATGTCGTGACCCTCGATGGTGGTGACGGGCATGGCTACTTCTCCTGGTTCGTAGGTGTGGTGACCTTCCCGGCCATCGACATGTGGGTCGGGAGCGGCATGCGGTGTCCGGGGAGCAGGACGTTCCAGTAGATGTGGCGGAACGCGAGCTTTCCGAGGTGGTTGGCGCGCGACTCCTTCAGGAGGTCGAGCGGGCCGACCTTGGGCAGCGGGAACTTCCCGGGCAGCGGTTCGGTGTCGTAGTTGAAGTCGATCAGCAGGCCCTTGCCGTCGCCGGACTCGATGAAGCAGTTCGCGTGGCCGTCGAAGGACCCGGTCATGGGCCGGCCCTCGATGAGCTCGAGGAAGTTGTCGACGAAGATCTCGACGGCGAAGTGGGCGACCGAGCCCGCCTTGGAGGCGGGGATGTCGCCGGCGTCGCCCACGGCGAAGACGTTGGCGTACTTCTTCGACTGGAGCGTGTGCTTGTCGACCGGCACGTAGTTCAGCTCGTCGCCCATGCCCGAGCGGGTCACGAAGTCGGCGCCCATGTTCAGCGGGACCGTGACCAGGAGGTCGAAGGGGACCTCACGCTCGTCGTACGACACGAGTGCCTTCTTCTCGTTGTCGATGCTCTCCACCATGAAGTCCGGCTCGAGGCCGATCTTGCGCTCGTCGAGCATCGATCCGAGGTGCTCTGACGCGGCGGGCTTCGTGAACGCGCCGGGCAGCGGCGTCACGTAGGTCATCTCCACCCGGTCGCGGATGCCGCGCTCGCGCAGCCAGGCCTCGGCGAGGAAGGCGAACTCGAGCGGGGCGACCGGGCACTTGATCGGCATCTCGGTCACGTGGACGACCAGCCGGCCGTGGTCGAACTCCTTCAGCGCCTCGGCCAGCGCCTTCGCGCCCTCGAGGGTGTAGAAGTCGAAGATGCTCTTGCGCCACTCCGGGCCGAGCATCCCGGGAGTCTGGTCGGGGCGCGGCGTGGTCCCGGTCGCGATGACCAGGTAGTCGTAGCCGAGGCTCCTGCCGTCGGTGAGCGCCACGGTGCTCGCCTCCGGGTCGATCCGGTCGATCTCCGCGATCACGAAGTCGACGCCGTCGGGCAGGAACGCGTGCCGCGAGCGCACGACCTGGCTCTCGTCGTAGGTGCCGAAGGGCAGGAAGAGATAGCCGGGCTGGTAGTGGTGCCGGTCGTCCTGGTCGACCACGGTCACCTGCCAGTCGCTGCGGTCCAGGCGCCTCCTCAGCTTGTTCGCGATCATCGTCCCGGCGGTGCCTGCGCCCAGGATCAGCAGCTTCCTCACGTCGTCCTCCTCGGATGGCTTCTCACCCTCAACGCTAGGAAGCCGCGAGGCCCCGCCCATGAGGCGAAGGTCCTACCCCCGGGGGTATAGCGACCTCAGTTGACGGCGACATCGGCGGATCTGTCCGGATCGGGATCAAGGTCCCGTCGACGGTGACCTCCGCACCTTCTCGCGCGCTGCGGTCTTGCGCTGCTCTGTTATCAGGAGCCGTGTGTCTGGAGGTCACCCATCGTGAGCACGTCCGTCTACCCTGTCCACGTCGACGCCACCCTCGACACAGGTCACCTGAGTCGTGCGCTGTGGCTCGTGAAGTGGCTGCTCGCCATACCGCACTACGTGGTCCTGGCGTTCTTGTGGATCGCCTTCTTCTTCCTCAGCGTGGTCGCGTTCTTCGCGATCCTGTTCACCGGGCGCTACCCCCACGCGATCTTCGACTTCAACGTCGGGGTGATGCGCTGGAGCTGGCGCGTCGCCTACTACGCCTACGGCGCGCTCGGCACCGACCGCTACCCCCCGTTCACCATCAACGAGGTGCCCGACTACCCCGCACACCTGACCGTCGACTACCCCGAGCACCTCTCCCGGGGGCTGGTCCTGGTCAAGTGGTGGCTCCTCGCCATCCCGCAGTACCTCGTCGTCGCCTTCCTGGCGGGCAGCGGGTTGTGGGTCGCCTGGGACACCACCCAGAACGACGGGACGTCGTGGGGCTGGAGCAGCGGCCTCATCGGCCTCCTCGCACTCATCGCCGCGGTGACCCTCCTCTTCACGGGTCGCTACCCCCAACAGATCTTCGACCTCGTCCTGGGGCTGAACCGCTGGTGTCTCCGCGTCGCCGCGTACGCGAGCCTGATGACCGACGAGTACCCGCCCTTCCGCCTCGACATGGGCGGTCAGGACCCGGGCACGGGTGCGGTCACCGCGACCACGGGTCCGCCACCCACGACGGCGGCTGCTGGTGGGGCGCCTGGAGGCACCGCGAATCCCGGCGGGGCACCTGGTGGCACGGTGGCGCAGAGCGCTGCTGCGCCCACCAGCGCACCCGCTTCCGGCGGCGGAGGCATCCGCTGGGGTGCGGGGCGCGTCGTCACGGTGGTGGTCGCCGCGCTGCTCTTCCTCTTCGCGGGCGGGCTGATCGCAGGCGGTACGACGCTCGCGGTGAGCGACAACACGCTGCGCAACGACCAGGGCTTCCTCATGAGCCCGACGCAGACGCTGAGCACCGGGGGCTACGCCATCGACTCCGAGCCGTTCACGATCGACACCGGGGTGTCGGGTGACTACGTGCCGCAGTCGCTCCTCGGCGACGTGTCGGTGCGCGCGGACGGCGGCGCGGCGGACGTGTTCATCGGTGTGGCGAGCACCTCCGACGCCGCGCGGTACCTCTCGGGCGTCGAGCACACCACCCTCGTGGACTTCAACGACGTCGACGGCAACCTCGAGCCGGTCTACCGCGACAGCAGCGGGTCGGCCCCGAAGGCCCTCCCGGGCGACACCGACATCTGGGTGGCCTCCGCGAGCGGGAGCGGTCGGCAGGAGCTGAGCTGGGCGCCGGAGTCCGGCGACTGGACCGTCGTCGTGATGAATGCCGACGGCTCGGCGAACGTCTCCGCCGGAATGTCGGTCGGCGCGGAGGTCCCGGTGCTCCGGGGAATCACCATCGGGATGCTCGTCGTCGGCGGCATCCTCCTGCTGATCTCGATCGGCATGGTCGTCCTCGCCCTCACCGTCGGGCGGGGCACGTCCGACCGTGGCGCACCCGCGACCGGCGGCGGACTCCCGCCGACGGGCGGCGGCACAGCGCCCACCGGGGGCGGTGAGCCGCCGGGAGCGAGCGGGACCTCGCCCTCTGGTGGCGGCGCACCCCCCGCAGCGAGCGGGACGTCCCCGGAGGGCACGAGCCCAGAAGGGCGGGAGAGGCCATGAGCGACCCCCGGACCAGGAAGGCGCTGGTCGTCTACGAGTCGATGTTCGGCAACACCGAGGAGGTGGCCCGTGCGGTCGCCGACGGCCTGCGCGGCCACCTGGACGTGGACGTCGTCGAGGTGGGGAAGGCGCCGTCGCCCCTGGGGGAGGACGTCGACCTCGTCGTGGTGGGCGGACCCACCCACGCGTTCTCGATGACCCGGCAGAACACTCGCGAGGACGCCAAGCGCCAGGGCGCCCCGGGCGACCCTGAGCACGGCATCCGGGAGTGGATCGAGCACCTGCAGCGGGGCCCGCACGCCGGCAAGGTGGCGACCTTCGACACGCGGGTCACGAAGGTGCGCCACCTCCCCGGGTCGGCGGCGAAGTCCGCGGCCAAGGACCTTCGCAAGCACGGCTACGGGACCGTGCTGAAGCCGGAGAGCTTCTACGTGGAGGACGTCGCCGGGCCGCTGGTGGACGGCGAGCTGGACCGGGCTCGGACCTGGGGAGAGCAGCTGTCCGCCGCCGTCGCCCACCCGGCTCCGGCGGGGTAGAACCTGTTATCGTTCGGAGCTGTGACCCACGCTCCTGACGTGTTCGCGCCTGCGTCGCTCGGCCCCGTACGCCTGCGCAACCGCATCGTGAAGGCGGCGACCTTCGAGGGTGTCACTCCGGACGCGCTCGTGACCGACGACCTCGTCGAGTACCACCTGAAGGTCGCGCGCGGCGGAGTGGGGATGACCACGGTCGCCTACCTCGCGGTCTCTCCCGAGGGGCGGACCGACCGGCACCAGATCTACCTCCGCCGTGAGGCGGTCCCGGGGCTGCGCAAGCTCACCGACGCCGTCCACGAGGAGGGTGCCGCGGTCGCGGGTCAGCTCGGCCACGCGGGTCCCGTCGCCAACGGCCGGTCCAACGGGCTCCAGGCGCTCTCGGCGTACCGGATGCCGAGCCCGCTGAGCCTCCAGATGGTGCGCACCGCCACCGAGGCCGACATCAGCCGCGTCACCCGTGACTACGTGGAGGGCGCGAGGCTGGCGGTGGACTCGGGGTTCGACTGCCTCGAGATGCACCTGGGGCACAACTACCTCCTGAGCTCCTTCCTGAGCCCCAACCTCAACCGGCGCAAGGACCGCTGGGGCGGGTCTCTCGAGAACCGCGCCCGCTTCCCGCGCCAGGTCGTGACGGCGGTCCGTGAGGCGGTGGGCAACGAGGTTGCGATCACCGCGAAGCTCAACATGACCGACGGCATCAGGTCGGGCTTCAAGATCGAGGAGAGCCTGGACTTCGCGTCGATGCTCGAGTCCGACGGCGCGCTCGACGCGCTCCAGCTGACCTCCGGCAGCTCCCTCACCAACCCGATGTTCCTCTTCCGGGGCGACGTGCCGCTCAAGGAGTTCGCGGACGCGATGCCGCCCCTGCAGCGGTGGGGGATGAAGACCGTCGGCAGGAAGTTCCTGCGTCACTACCCCTTCGAGGAGGCGTACCTGCTGCCCATGGCGCGCCGCTTCCGCGAGCGGCTGGACATGCCGCTCACCCTCCTCGGGGGTGTCAACAAGCGGGAGACGCTGGACCTCGCGATGGCCGAGGGCTTCCAGTACGTCGCCATGGCGCGAGCCCTTCTGCGCGAGCCCGACCTGGTCAACCGCCTACGGGAGGGCCGGGCGGCCGAGGGGATCTGCATCCACTGCAACCGCTGCATGCCGACGATCTACTCGCGGACCCGCTGCCCGGTCGCCGAGGAGCAAGGGGGCTGTTGTCCAGACCGGGTGACGGGCGGCGGGACTGCGGATCGGCGGTTGGGGTAACACTGGATGCCTTGCCTTCCTGAGACCTTCCTCAGACCCCGGGAGAAGTCAGTGTTCAGCGCGGAACACCCACAGCTGCGGCATGACGCGATCTTCTACGACGACGACCTCACCCTCGCCGGCGCCGCAGCGGCCTTCGTCCGTGAGGGCGTGGAGCGCGACGAGGTCGTGATGGTCAACACGGGGGCCAACCCCGTGACCGCGCTCCTGCGTGCGATGTTCGCCGGCGAGGAGCAGGTGGTCTTCGCCGACCGGCTGGTCTACAGCACCCCGGCCGCCGCGCTCGACCGGTACCGCCGAACCATGGAGCGGGGTCTCGCCTCCGGCGTGAAGGGCTACCGGGCCATGGGGTTCATCGACTTCGACGCGAGCCCCCTGCCGTGGCAGGAGTGGCTGCGCTACGAGGCCGCCGTGAACCGCGTCTTCGAGGACCTGCCGTTCCGGACGCTGTGTCCCTACGACACCACCGTGGTCTCCGGCGAGATCACCGACGCGATCATGCGGGCCCACGCCGGACTGGTCGACGACCGCGGGTGGCGCGAGAACGACAACTACGCCGAGCCCGAGAAGCTCGTGGTCGCGGACGGCCTCGTCACGCCACCCCATCCGCTCCAGGCGACGGCGCCGCGGATGGTCTTCGAGCCGACCGACGACATGACCGAGCTCCGCATGGAGATCTACTCGGCGACGATGTTCACCTCCTTGGACCGGGTGCGGATCGACGACTTCGTCAAGGCGGTCGGTGAGATCGTCCTCAACGCCCACAAGCACGGCTCCGAGCCGGTGCTGCTGAGGCTGTGGGCCTCGGACGCGGCCGTGGTCTGCACCGTCAGCGACCGTGGCCCGGGAATCACCGACCCGCTGGCCGGCTACGCCCGGCCACGTCACCCGTCCGAGGGGCTCGGTCTCTGGGCGACCCGGCAGCTCGTGGACGTCCTCGACTACGAGCAGACGCCGGACGGGTTCACGGTCCGCCTCGCCTGCTTCGCCTGACCAGCCCCCTCCTCTTGTAACGCGGGGTTATGGACGCTCCACAAGCGGCATACCGCGTGGGATGCGTCCACGACGCGTGGGAAGTCGATCGCGCCTCGAGGTCTGGGCAAGAAAAGTAGAACCTGTTACATTTCTGGCCTTGGTGATCGAGGCTGGAGAGACGCGTGATTCTTGATCGGTTCAGGGTGGACGGCCGGGTCGCCGTCGTCACCGGTGCGGGGCGCGGCATCGGGGCGGCCAGTGCCGTCGCGCTCGCCGAGGCCGGGGCGGACGTCGTCATCTCGGCGCGCAGCCGCAACCAGCTGGAGAAGGTCGCCGCCAAGGTCGAGGAGGCTGGTCGACGCGCGGTCGTCGTACCCGCGGACCTGATGGACCTCGACGCGGTCGCCGCGCTGGCGGACACGGCGTACGACGCGCTCGGCCGCCTCGACATCGTCGTGAACAACGTCGGGGGCACGATCCCGAACGCGCTGCTCGACACGGACGCGGCCTACCTCGAGGAGGCGTTCCACTTCAACGTCAGCACCGCCCACACGCTGGTGCGGGCCGCGGTGCCGCACCTGTTGAAGAACGAGGGCGGATCCATCGTCAACATCAGCTCGGTCGTCGGGCGGGTCTCGGGTCGCGGGTACCTCGCCTACGGCACCGCCAAGGCCGCGCTGGCCCACTACACGAGGCTGGCTGCCAAGGACCTCTGCCCGAACATCCGCGTGAACGCGGTCGCCGTCGGGTCGGTGATGACCTCGGCGCTCGAGTTCGTCGCCTCGGACGAGCGCACCCGCACGGAGATGGAGTCGAAGACCCCGCTCGGGCGGATCGGCGAGGCGGACGACGTCGCCGCGGCGGTGCTCTTCCTCGCCTCGCGGGCCGGCGGCTACCTCACCGGGAAGGTCCTCGAGGTCGACGGAGGTCTCGAGCAGCCCAACCTCGACCTCCGCCTGCCCGACCTGGAGGCCGGCTCGTGAGCCTCCGCGTCGTCGCGTGGTCGACGGGCACCGTAGGTCGGCACGCGATCGCGGGCATCGAGGCACGCCCCGACCTCGAGCTCGTCGGTGTGTGGGTGTCCAACCCGGACAAGGTCGGCAAGGACGCCGGCGAGCTCGCCGGGCTCGGTCGTGACCTCGGTGTCACCGCGACGAACGACAAGGACGCTCTGCTCGCGCTGAAGCCCGACTGCGTGGTGCACACCGCGATGACCGACGACCGGATCTTCGAGGCCATCGACGACCTCGTCATGTTCCTCGAGCACGGGGTCAACGTCGTGTCGAGCGGTCCGGTGGTGCTGCAGTACCCGCACGGCATCCTCCCGGCCGACCTGGTCGAGCGGATCCACACTGCCGGCGTCCGGGGCGGGGCCTCCCTGCACGTGAACGGCATCGACCCGGGCTTCGCGAACGACGTGCTCCCGCTGGCGCTGACGAGCCTGTGCCAGCGCATCGACGAGGTGCGGTGCTCCGAGATCGCCGACTACGCGACGTACTACCAGCCCGTCGTGATGCGGGAGATCTTCGGCTTCGGCAAGCCTCTCGAGGACGTTGCCGATGCTGTTCCAGCCGGGCATCCTCTCGATGGCGTGGGGGAGTGTCGTGCGACAGATCGCCGCGGCGCTCGACGTGACCCTCGACGAGCCGCTCGTGGAGCGCGTGGAGCGGGTGCCGGCCGACCGGGACATCGAGACGGCGTCCGTGCTGATCGAGAAGGGGAACATGGCCGCGGTCCGGTTCGAGGTCGTGGGCCAGGTCGGCGGAGTGGACCGCGTGGTGCTCGAGCACGTCACGCGGACCTCCCCGGAGCAGATGCCCGCGTGGCCGCAGCCGTCGGACGGCGAGGGGTCCTACCGGGTGAAGATCACCGGCGAGCCGCAGATGGTCCTCGAGCTCGTGCACCACGGCGAGAACGGCGACCACAACGACTCGGGGATGATCATGACCGCGATGAGGCTCGTGAACGCCGTGGAGGCGGTGGTGGCCGCCGAGCCCGGGCTGGTGACAGCGGGGGAGCTCCCGATGATCACCGGCCGCGGCCTGGTGCGAGGCTGACCTCGTGACCCAGACCCCCGACGTACCCCACTGGACCGAGCCGGGCGCCTACGAGGTCGCCCCGGGCATCCACCGGATGCCGCTGCCGCTCCCGATGGACGGGCTGCGCGCGGTCAACGTCTACGCCCTCGAGACCGAGCGTGGTCTCGTGCTGGTCGACGGCGGCTGGGCGGTCGAGGACTCACGCAAGCAGCTCGAGAGCTCCCTGCGCTCCATCGGCTACCGGGTCGGCGACATCACGCGCTTCCTGGTCACCCACGTGCACCGGGACCACTACACCCAGGCGTCGGTCATCAGCCGGGAGTTCGGCTCCCACGTCAGCCTCGGTGTGGGCGACAAGCCGACGCTCGACCTGATGCGCGACGTCGACGTCACCGAGGACCCGACGGTCGTCCAGCTGCGCCGGTGCGGTGCCGCGAAGCTCGGCGGCGCCTGGGCCAAGGCCATGCACGGCGCGCGTCCCGACCTGTCGATGTGGGAGTACCCCGACGAGTGGCTCTCCTCGGACCACACCGTCGACCTCGCCGGGCGTGAGCTCGAGGCCGTCTCCACCCCGGGTCACACCCAGGGCCACTACGTCTTCGCCGACCTCGCCGACGGGCTGCTCTTCGCGGGCGACCACGTGCTTCCGACGATCACGCCCTCGATCGGGTTCGAGCCGGTCTACGCGGAGCTGCCCCTCGGCGACTTCCTCGCCTCCCTGGCGAAGGTGCGCGCCCTCCCGGACCTGCGGTTGCTCCCCGCTCACGGGCCGGTGACCCAGAGCTCGCACGCTCGCGTGGACGAGCTGCTCGTGCACCACGACGAGCGCCTGAAGCTGTGCCTGGACGCGGTCGAGTCGGGGCTGGAGACGGCGTACGACGTGGCGCTGGTGCTGCCCTGGACGCGTCACAAGCGCCGGATGCGCGACCTCGACGTGTTCAACGCCACCCTCGCCACCTTGGAGACCGCTGCACACCTCGACCTGCTCGCGGCCCAGACGCGCGTCGTCCGCTCCGAGGTCGACGGCGCCTTCCGCTACCAGGGATTGCCGAGCACCCCGGCCGGGTAAACGGCCCAGCATGAGCGAATCCCTGCGCAGCCTGGCGAAGCGGCATGCCGAGCACACCCGCGACCGCCTTTCGGAGGAGGCGAGGGAGTACGACGACCGGGGCGAGGTCCCGCTCCCCGGGTACGCCGGGAGTCTGGCCGCCTTCGCGCTCGCGGTCGCCGGGGTCGCAGCGGCCGGTCGTGGGACGGGACGCGGCCTCCCCGAGAGGTACGCCCTCTCGGACATCGCGCTCGGTGCGCTCGCCACGCACAAGTTCACGCGCCTGGTGTCGAAGGGCTCCGTCACCAGCCCGCTCCGGGCGCCGTTCACGGAGTTCGATGAGCCGGCCGGGTCGGCGGAGCTCAACGAACGGGCCCGGGGCGGCTCCGTCCGGCACACCATCGGTGAGCTCCTGACCTGCCCGTTCTGCCTCGGGCAGTGGGTCGGCACCGGTTACGTCGCGGGACTCGGCCTGGCGCCGCGGACGACCCGGGCCTGGGCAGCGGTGTTCGCGGTGACCGGGATCTCCGACCTGCTCCACCAGGCCTACGCGAGGCTCCGCGACGACTGACCCGTCCGCGTCAGGTCGCGCGACGCATCGGCACGTGCGGGATGCCGTCGTCGAGGAACTCCTCGCCGCAGGGCTCGAACCCGAGCTTGCGGTACCAGTCCACGAGGTAGGACTGAGCGTCCAGGCGGCACGGCCGCTCCTCGACCAGCTCGAGCGCGGTCTTCATGAGCTGCTCCGCGAGGCCACGGCCTCGGTGGCCCTGGGCGACGACCAGCCTGCCTATGCGCACTCCCTCCACCCCGTCCACGGGCTCGGCCAGGACCCGCAGGCAGGCCACCGGCACACCGTGCTCCTCGACCCAGACGTGGCGGGTCCCGGGTTCGAGGTCGCGGCCGTCGAGATCGAGGTAGGGGCACTCCTGCTCGACGACGAACACCCGTTCACGCAGCTGCCACAGCAGGTACCCCGTGCGGGCGTCGAGCTCGGCGAAGGTCGCTGTGCGGATCACGGTCACGTCGGCCATTGTCGTCGATGCCCGGGTGCGGGCGGGCCCGAGCGGTGCGCGAGCAGCGCGCGGGCCGCGGAACGTTCGTCGGACGCCGCACGTTGTAACCCCCGGACGAGGAGGCGGGGCGCATGCACCAGCACGGGACCGAGATCGACCGGCAGGTCCAGAAGCTGCACGACCTGGGCTATCCGGAGCTGGCCGGCCTGAGCGGCGACGAGTTCGACGCGCTGCTCGAGCCCGTGCTCACCTCGGTGCAGGACGGCGTCGCCGACGGCCGAGGGATCCCGTTCCTGCTGGTCGTCTCGAGCGCGCTCGTCCCGACCGTCGAGGCAGTGGAGCGCTGGTCGGTGCGCGGCAGGCGAGGCTTCACCGACATGGCCGCCGAGCTCCCCGACTACCGCCCGATCGACGGCCGTCGACGTCCCGGAGCAGCCGGTCTACGTGCTCCTCGACGTCGACACCGGGGCGAGCACCCTCGACGTGCGGCCGAACGACGCCCTGCCGATGATCCGCGACGCCGGACGGACCCCGCTGACCATCGACGAGGGCGTCGCGCTGGTGACGCACCACCCGGACGTGTTCACGACCCACAACGCCTTCCAGGCCCTCGGGTCGCGCGCCCGGAACAAGCGGATCCCGAGCTTCTGGGTCAGCAAGGGCGCCCCGCGGCTCGGCTGGTGCTGGGCGGGCAACCCGCACACGTGGCTCGGGGCCGCGTCGGCCGCGGCTCGTCAGGGCAGCGGGTAGACCGCGAACCTCTCGCCGAGTCGCCCCTCGCCGAGTGAGAACTCCGCCGCGGTGGCGGTGGCCTTGTCGCGCATCGCCGGCTCGACCCAGCCGAAGTCGCGGTGCTGGCTCTCGTGGCACATGAGGGCCGCCAGCTTCGCGTCGAAGTGGTCGGTGATGTCGACGGCGTGGTTGCTGGTCGGGTGCTCCATGATCCAGACCTCGCGGGGCGACCAGGCCTCGAGACCCTCCTCGCGCGCGAGCTCGGTGAAGGCGAACGGGTTGCCCGCCGCGGGGAAGAGCGCACGCGTCGCCGCCTCCCCTCCGGTCAGGTGGTCGGGGTGGGAGGGGGCCAGCCGCTCCCAGTTCCGCTCGGGGCTCTGGATGAGGACGCGCTGAGGCCTCGTCCGCCGGATCACCCGGGTCAGGTCCCGCACCAGGTCGCGGGTCACGAAGAGCTCGCCGTCGACGTACCCCAGGAAGAGCAGCCTCTCGACGCCGACCTCGCGTGCGGCTGCGGTCTGCTCCGCTCGCCGGATGGCCGGCATCTCGCCTCGGTCGAGCCCCGGGTCGAACCCGCCGGCCTGGCCGTCTGTGATGAGGCAGTAGGTCACCTCGATCCCGGACTTGGTCCAGGTCGCGACCGTCCCGGCAGCACCGAAGTCGACGTCGTCGGGGTGGGCGATCACCACGAGGGCTCGCTCGATCTCCTCGTCGGGCAGCACGTTCATGCGACCAACCTAGGGGGAGAGCGTCCGGATCGGACCGCGGAAGTCCGGGTGTCGCGTCCAGGTGTAGCCTGGCCGCAGAACGACAGGGGAGCGCCACCCGGCGCTGAGAGTGCGGAACGGCCGCAGACCCTCGAACCTGATCCGGCTCATACCGGCGAAGGAAGTCGAGTCTCGATCGCATGCGCGATCCCCTCCCTGGAACCCCGTGGGAGACCTGCATGTCCATGACACCCAAGCCGCGGCGAGCGTCTCGTCCGGCATCCATCGCCCTGCTCTGCCTCGGGCTCTCGGTCGGTGCGACCGCCTGCTCGCTCGGAGGTACGACGGACAGCGCGAACGGCTCGGCCGACGAGAGCGGCGCCCCTGCGAACAAGGAGGTCGTGCTCGCGACCCACGAGTCCTGGGCGGTGCCGAAGGAGGTGCTCGCGGAGTTCACCCGCGAGACCGGCTACACCGTGAAGGTCGAGGCATCCGGCGACGCCGGCGCGCTGACCAACAAGCTCGTGCTGACCAAGGGCTCGCCGATCGCCGACGCGGCGTACGGGGTGGACAACACGTTCGCCTCCCGGGCCGTCGACGAGGGCGTGTTCGACGACTACGAGCCCGAGGACTCGCCCGCCTCGGCCGCCCGGTTCGAGATGCCGGACCAGGCCGACGCCGCGGCGCTCACCCCGGTCGACTACGGCGACGTGTGCGTGAACGTCGACGACGTGTGGTTCGCGGACCACGGCATCGACCCGCCGAAGGACCTCCAGGACCTGACCGACCCGAAGTACAAGGACCTCTTCGTCACGCCCGGCGCCACCACCTCCTCACCAGGGCTTGCGTTCCTGCTCGCCACGGTGGCGGAGTTCGGCGAGGACGGCTGGCAGAAGTACTGGACCGACCTGATGGCCAACGGCACCAAGGTCACCTCGGGCTGGACCGACGCCTACACGGTGGACTTCACCGCCGGGGGCGGAGACGGCGACCGGCCGATCGTGCTCTCCTACGACTCGTCCCCGCCGTTCACCATCCCGAAGGGCGCCGACGAGCCGACCACCAGCGCCCTGCTCGACACCTGCTTCCGGCAGGTCGAGTACGCCGGTGTGCTGGACGGAGCCTCCAACCCCGAAGGCGCGAAGGCGCTCGTGGACTTCATGCAGGGCAAGAGCTTCCAGGAGGCGTTGCCCGAGAACATGTACGTCTTCCCCGTCGACGACTCCGTGGCGCTGCCCGAGGTGTGGGCGCGCTGGGCCAAGGTCCCGGACGAGCCGTTGACCGTGGACCCGGCGACGATCTCCGAGAACCGTGACGCGTGGCTGACCACGTGGGGGGAGATCACCACCCGGTGAGACCGACCTGGGGTGCGCGGCTCGGCACCATCGCCCTCGCGGTGGTTCCGGTCGCGTTCCTCGGCGTCTTCTTCCTGCTGCCGCTCTCGGGGATGCTCGCCCAGGGCTTCTGGGTCGACGGCCACCTCGACCTGTCGGGGGTCGTCGAGACCCTGTCGCGTCCGCGGGTGCACCGGGTGCTGTGGTTCACGGTATGGGCCTCGCTCACGGCCACCGCGGTGACGACGGTCTTCGGCGTCCCGGTCGCCTACGCGCTCTACAAGCTCGAGTTCCGGGGCCGGCAGGCCCTTCGCGCCCTGGTCGTGATGCCTTTCGTGCTGCCCACGGTCGTGGTCGGCGTCGCGTTCCGCACGCTGCTCGCGCCGGCGGGTCCGCTCGGGTTCCTCGGCCTCGACGGGAGCGCCCTGGCGATCCTCGCCGCGATGATCTTCTTCAACCTCGCCGTCGTCGTGCGCACGGTGGGCGGGCTCTGGGAAGGCCTCGACCACCGGCGCGAGGACGCCGCGGCAGCGCTCGGGGCGTCCCCCTGGCAGGTCCTTCGCACGGTCACGCTGCCTGCCCTCAAGCCGGGGATCGTCTCCGCCGCGACAGTGGTGTTCCTCTTCTGCTCCACGGCGTTCGGCGTCGTGCTCACCCTCGGCGGGCTCCGCTACGGGACGGTCGAGACCGAGATCTACATCCTCACCACCCAGTTCCTCGACCTTCGTGCGGCGGCGGTCCTCTCCGTCGTACAGCTGCTCGCCGTCGTCGTGCTCCTGCTCCTGGCCGGGCGGGCACGAGGCCGGCGTACACATGCCCTGGAGCGGGGTGGGCAGCGGTCGACCCGGCGCCGGCCCGGTCGCCGTGACGTGCCTGCGCTGGCCGCCACGGCGCTGGTGGTGGTCCTGCTCGCCGCTCCGCTGCTCACGCTGGTGGTCCGGTCCCTGTCCACGCCCGGTGGGTGGGGCCTGGACAACTACCAGAACCTCGGTACGACGGGCGGGGCGACCGCGCTGCTCGTGCCCGTGTGGACGGCGCTGGAGAACTCCTTGCGCATCGCCGTGGACGCGACCCTGATGGCGCTGACTCTCGGACTCGTGGTCGCGTTCCTGGTCTCGCGTCCCGCGCGAGGTCGGGCACAGCGGCGCGGCCGGGCCTTCCTGGACGGGCTGTTCATGCTGCCGCTGGGGGTGTCCGCGGTGACCATCGGCTTCGGCTTCCTCATCACGCTCGACGAGCCGCCGCTCGACCTGAGGTCCTCGCCGCTGCTCGTGCCGATCGCCCAGGCGATGGTGGCCCTGCCCCTCGTCGTACGCACCCTTGTGCCCGTGCTGCGCTCCATCGACCCACGGCAGCGACAGGCTGCCGCGACACTGGGAGCCTCCCCGCTGCGGGCGCTCCTCGCGGTCGACCTCCCGGCCGCGTCGCGACCCGCACTCGCCGCGGCAGGCTTCGCCTTCGCGGTGTCGCTCGGGGAGTTCGGCGCGACGAGCTTCCTCGCGCGCCCGGACCGGCCGACGCTGCCGGTGGTGATCTACCAGCTGATCTCACGGCCTGGAGCCGAGAACTTCGGCATGGCGCTCGCCGCGTCGGTCGTGCTCGGGGTGTTCACCGTGCTCGTGATGGGGACCGTCGAGCGGCTGCGCATCGGGTCGATGGGATCGTTCTGACATGCTCACCGTGCGCGACCTGACCGTCCGCTTCGACGGCCTGACGGCCGTGGACGACGTGTCTCTCGACCTGCCCACCGGTGAGGTGCTCGCGGTCCTCGGCCCTTCCGGGTGCGGGAAGTCGACCCTGCTCCGGGCGATCGCCGGGCTCGAGATGCTCACGTCGGGGACGGTCTCCTACGACGGTCACGACCTCGCCGGCGTGCCCACGCACAAGCGCGGCTTCGCGCTGATGTTCCAGGACGGGCAGCTCTTCCCGAACCAGACCGTGGCCGCGAACGTCGGGTACGCCTTGAGGCTCCGCGGGACTGCCCGGGCCGAGGCCGCCCGGCGTGTGAGCGACCTGCTCTCGCTCGTGGGGCTGCCCGGCCACGCCGACCGGCTGCCCGCGGAGCTCTCCGGCGGCGAGCGGCAGCGGGTCGCGCTCGCGCGTTCCCTGGCAGCGGAGCCCCGGATGCTCCTGCTCGACGAGCCGCTGTCCGCCCTCGACCGCGAGCTGCGCGAACGGCTGGCCGGCGACCTCCGCCGCATCCTCGAGGCAGCCGGGACCACGGCGCTGCTGGTCACCCACGACCACGACGAGGTCTGGACCGTCGCGGACCGGGTGGCCGTGATGCAGGCCGGGCGCATCCTGCAGGCCGGGACCCTCGACGAGGTCTGGCGCGCCCCGGTGAGCGGAGAGGCGGCGCTGCTCCTCGGCTACCCGACGATCCTCGAGGGGCAGGCCGCCCGGGTCCTGGCACGCGCGGGCGACCACGACGACCCCGAGTCCGTCGGCGCGATCGCCCTGCGGCGTTCGGCCCTGCGCATCGACGCCTCGGGCAGGCTCGGTGGCCGAGTGCTCTCCGCGACGCTGACCCCGGACGTCGTACGCCTGCGCGTCCTGGTCGACGGCCTCGGCGAGATGCACGCCGTCGCCCCGCAGGACGCGGACGTCCGGATCGACCACGAGGTGCTGCTCGGCGTGGACATGGCGCGTACCGCCGTACTTCCCCGGCCCGCGCCTGCACAGAGGACGACGTCCGCCGTTCGTTAGACTCCGCCCTTGTGAAACGGCGGGCATACGGACTCCTGGTTGGGGTCGCACTGATGACGGGTCTGCTCGCCGTCGTCGTCGGACAGTCACTCGGGCTTCCCCTACGCGACCCCGAGGGTTTCCTCGGTCCCGCGTGGATCCGACTGCCCCTGCTGGTGCTCGGCGCCTTCCTCGCGGACGTCGTGCCGCGAGCGGTGTGGCGGTCGAGGGGCAAGCTGTCGCAGTTCCGCGCCGAGGCAAGGGCGATCGTCGACGAGCACTGGACGCGCGAGCGCATCATGCTGGTCGTGATCGGCCTGGGCAGCTTCTACGTCACGTACGTCGGCTACCGGAACCTCAAGAACTACCTGCCGTTCATCCGCGAAGGCACCCGTGACCCGCTGCTCAAGGCGATCGACGAGGCGATCTTCTTCGGCGGCGACCCTGCGATCTTCCTGCACACCGTGCTGGGCGAGGGGTTCACCGCGCACATCCTGTCGTTCATCTACCTGATCTTCCTGCCGTTCGTGCCCGTCTCCGTCACCGCCTGGCTGGTGTGGTCGCGCAACATCAGCTTCGGCTACTGGTACGTCACGGCCCAGTGCCTGGCCTGGGCGCTCGGCACGGCGAGCTACTACGCGATCCCGTCGCTGGGCCCGGCCTTCTACTACGTGTGGCTGTACGCCGGGCTCGACAACACCGGCGTGACGCAGCTGCAGAACTCCTTGTTCTACGGACGCGTCGACGTCGTCTTCAACCCCTTCAACACCGACGGCGTCCAGAGCGTTGCGGGGTTCGCCTCCCTGCACGTCGCGATCACCCTGGTGGCGGTTCTCGTGGCGCACTACACGGTCCGGCACGCCTGGATCCGCTGGGGCTTGTGGGCCTACCTCGTGCTCACCGTGATCGCGACGATCTACTTCGGGTGGCACTACATCGCCGACGACGTCGCCGGCGCGCTCATCGCGATCGTGTCCGTCTACATCGGCGGCCTGGCCACCGGCCAGAAGTTCGACAGACACGGGCTGGCGTCCCACCCCACGACCAGCACCGCCGAGGTCCCGGTCGAGGAGACTCCGGCCGGACTCTGAGCGCGCGGGTAGTCCTTCCGGGCCAGATGCGAATGACCCGTAAATGGTCCTGCTCTAGTTGTTCGTTTGTCCGTTTTTTGTCGGTTGCCCGGTTAGTCTGTTCTCAGGGAATTTGTGGGGCTTGGGGAAGCTCCACATGCCGGCGGGGGGCCGGTTCCCACGAGTCTGGCCCGAGAGGGCTGGGGGGAGTTCAGACATCATGTCCAAGTACATCGGTGCGCGCTCGCGCGCCAACGCGTCCCGTATCGCGGCCGCCGGCCTCACGGTCTTCCTGTCCATCGGCTTCGCCGGTACCGCCCACGCCGACCAAGGCGGCGTCCCGAACGGCGGCAGCACGCCTGGCGCTGCCGCATCCGGCGCCCAGGGCGCACCCGAGGACGCCGGTAAGCCCGACGAGACCGGTAAGCCCGACGAGACCGGACATGACCCGATCACCGTCTGTCACGAGGGCAATACCCTGCCGGTGCCGGACGACAGCAGCCTGCAAGCGCACCTCGGCCACGGCGACACCGAGGGTAGTTGCCCGCCCAGTGGCGACGGCTCGACGGGCGACGACGGGTCGACGGGCGACGACGGGTCGACGGGCGACGACGGGTCGACGGCGATGACGGCGACAACACGACGCAGCCCGGTGGCGACAACACGAATCCGGATGGTGGAACGAACCCCGGCAATGGTGGTGGCGGCGCGACGCAGCCCGGTAACGGTGGCGGGACGACGGACCCGGGTAATGGTGGCGGGACAACGAACCCCGGTGGCGGCGACACGACGCAGCCTGGTGGCGGCGACACGACGCAGCCTGGTGGCGGCGACACGACGCAGCCCGGTGGTGGCGAGACGACGCAGCCTGGTGGCGGCGACACGACGCAGCCCGGTGGCGGCGACACGACGCAGCCCGGTGGGGCGACACGACGCCGCCGGTGGTGCCGACGCCCCGGTGGTCCGACCCCCGGTGGTCCGACGTCTGGTGGCGGCACGGAGCCTGGCCACGGCGACCCGGCCACTGACCCGGAGGTCGACCCCAAGCCCGGCAAGGGCCAGGACGACGACATCCTCGGTGAGGACGTCGAACGGCCCGGCCACAAGGGCGGCAAGGCGTCGGGTCACCAGACCGGTGGGTCGGTCGAGGACGACGACATGGTCCTCGCCGACGAGGTGACGCGTCGGAACCGCCCGGCAGCTGTGATCCTGCCCGAGACGGGGGTCGCGGAGAACCTGGCCCTCGAGACCGGTGCCGGCCTGGTGCTGATTCTCGCCGGCGGCCTGACCCTCGTGGGTCGTCGCCGGACGACCGACTGCTGAGCACCGAAGTCGTCGCGGCTGACGAGCCGCGATAGCCGGTCCCCACCGGCAAGAACTTGGTCCCGTCCCATCCTCCCAGCGGGACGGGCCGAGGGGAGTTCCTCTCCCTCCTCCCAGGGCGAGGGGCAACCACTGTTCTCCGCGCCTCGCGCAGAGAGCACCGACAGCCACAACGGGTCCCAGCTCCGTTGTGGCTGTCTTGCGTTCTGTGAACGTTCGGCTCGTCAGAGCCGAGGCGTACGCCGCCCCGCGCGCCTCGGCGTGACTGGCCGCCCCGCACGCCCGCCGTCGGCTGACAGCCCCAGTCTTCGGGGTCGCGGCCCGAGCGATGGGCAGCCATCCTCGTGCGCCGGCCCGAATGACTGGCAACTTCCGCCGCGTAAGGCGCTATCTGCCTCCTCAACCGCCGAGTTGCCCGTCGATCTGGCCGCCTGGCTCGCCGAGTCGGGCGGCGAGGGCACAATCTCGTGCGGCGCCCGGCTAACGCCGAACGTCGGCGAGCCACCGGGACGCAGCTGGCGGCTTCGACCAGGGCCCACGGGCGCACATCGCGCACGTGAGCGAACTTGGCCCGGGTTTCGCGCGGCAAGGGGGCGCACATCGCGCACGTGAACGCTTTGGCCCCACGTCCCGCCGCCGTCATCACCAGCAGCCTGGGCCGGCCCCTGAGTCAGGCGAGAAAATTACAACGTTGTAGTTCGTCAAGCCGACACGCCGTGTGACAGAAGTTTTTAATGAGGAAAGTGTTCCATATGTGACGGATGAGCACTAGCGTTTCTTCGACGGCGCTGCTCGGGCGGCCCGTTGCTCTGGTCGGCGGCTGACTTGGGAGGGTCGGCGGCCGAGGCGGAGGCGGGACCGGGAACAGCGGTCCGCGAGCCCAACGGGGACGGGGCTCGCGGACCCAACAGTCGAAGGGGAAGCCAGATGGGCATCAGCCGCAGCCTGCGCGACAGTCAGGGCGGGCGAAGCAGCGCCGCGGTTCGGCGCAGCGTCCGCGTCCTGGTGCCCGCGATGATGTCCGGCCTCCTCGTGGTGACAGCTGTCCCGGCCGCGCTGGCCGACAAGTCCGACGGCACGCACGACCGGGCGTTCCCCTCCCGCGAGCAGGTGGATGCCGCGAAGCACCGGGTCGCCGAGACCGCACGTGACGTCGGGGCGATCAAGGCATCGCTCCTTATGGCCAACCAGCGGCTCGAGGCGGCGGCGGTCGAGGCGGAGATGGCCTCGGAGGCGTACAACGGCGCGATGTGGCGGCTCCAGACCGCGAGGCAGGAGCTCGCCGATGCGAGGGCCGAGGCAGCTGACGCCCGGCGTACCGTCGCTGAGCAGCGAAGGGCGATCGGCGCGCTCGTCGCGTCGTCGTACCAGCAGGGCGACCAGCTGACCGCGCTCAGTGCGTTCGCGGGCGCGGACGGGCCCGAGGGCGTCATGGACCAGTACGCGACCTTCCAGGGCGCGTCCGACTCGTTGCAGGCAGACTACGACCGGTTCGTGGCGGCGGACGCGCTGGCGCAGGCGTTCGAGAAGCGTGCCGAGGAGGCCCGCATCAAGGCCGAACGGCTGGCCGACGAGGCGCGAGCAGCCAAGGAGAGGGCCGCTCAGGCCGCGGCGTCCGCACAGGCCATCGCAAGCCAGATTGCCGCCGAGAAGGACCGCCTGATCCGCGAGCTGGCTCGCGCACAGGACATCTCCGTGTCGCTGGCCCGACAGCGGCAGACCGCTCTGGAGGAGATCGCCCGGGAGCGTGCTGAGGCACGAGCCCGCGCCGAGGCCGCGGAGGCGGCACGCCAGCAGGCCCTCGCGGAGGCACGGCGCCGCGCGGAGGCTCGACGTGAAGCCCGCGACCGGGCGCGCGCAGAGGCCCAGCGGCAGGCCCGCGAGGACCGCCAGAGCGACCAGGACCAATCGACCAACGCACCCCGGCCGGCGGCCCCCCAGCCGGCTCCGGCTCCGCCACCGCCGCTCTCACCCCCCAGCGGCAGTGGCGGAGCCGAACGGGCCATCGCGTTCGCCAAGGCCCAGCTCGGGGACCCGTACGTCTGGGGAGCGGCCGGCCCCGACTCGTGGGACTGCTCGGGCCTGATGCTCGGCGCATGGGGCGCCGCAGGGGTCTACCTGCCGCACTACTCGGTCGCGCAGTACTACGCCGGCACCCCGGTCTCCGCCTCGGACCTGCGCCCCGGGGACCTGGTCTTCTGGGGTACGTCGAGCAGCCCGGAGTCGATCCACCACGTTGCGATGTACATCGGCGACGGCATGATCATCCACGCTCCGCGCACGGGGCGGCCGGTGGAGATCGACAGCATGTACTACTGGATCCCGCCGAACTTCTTCGCGCGGGTGTGACGACCCGAGCGGGTGTGACGGCCGCCCGGCTGTGACGACCCGGCCGGGTGAGCCTTCCCCCGTTGGGGAGGGCCTGACAGGCTAAGGCCATGTCGCAGACCCAGACCTCGTACGTGACGCCCGTGGTCGACGTGCCGGCCCTGACCGAGCTCCTCGACGGCAGGAACGCCGAGACCCGCCGGCTGGTCCGCAAGAACCTCGCCGAGCACGCCGGGATCCTCGAGGACGCCGAGCGCCTGAGCCGAGACGACTTCCGGCGCCGCGTGCTCGAGGTGCTGCTGCTGATGGCGGAGACCGGTCAGACCGGCATGGGGTTCCCGAAGGAGTACGGCGGCGGCGGCGACGTCGGGGCCTCCATCGCGGCGTTCGAGACCTTGGCCTTCGGCGACCTCTCGGTCCTGGTGAAGGCGGGCGTGCAGTTCGGGCTGTTCGGCGGCGCGATCCTCCACCTCGGCACGAGGGAGCACCACGAGGCGTACCTCCCGGACACCATCACCGGCAAGCTGCTCGGCTGCTTCGCGATGACCGAGACCGGTCACGGCTCCAACGTCCAGGCGCTCGAGACCACGGCGACCTACGACGCCGACACGGACGGGTTCGTGATCGACACGCCGAGCGAGTCCGCCCGGAAGGACTACATCGGGAACGCCGCGATGCACGCCCGTCTCGCGGTGGTGTTCGCCCAGCTCGACGTCGGCGGGGAGTCCCGCGGGGTGCACGCGTTCGTCGTACCGATCCGCGATGCCGACGGCAACGTGATGCCCGGGGTACGGATCGAGGACTGCGGCCAGAAGATCGGCCTCAACGGCGTGGACAACGGGCGGATCTGGTTCGACGGCGTGCGGGTGCCGAGGTCGTCTCTCCTCAACCAGCACGCGGAGGTTCGAGACGACGGCACCTACTACTCGCCGATCGAGAACCCCGACAAGCGCTTCTTCATGATGCTCGGAACGCTCGTGCAGGGCCGCGTCAGCGTCGGCGGGGCCGCGATCAGCGCCAGCAAGGTCGCCCTGGCGGTGGCGGTCAAGTACGCCCTGGTCCGCCGCCAGTTCGGGTCGCCCGACTCGGACCAGGAGGAGGTGCTGCTCGACTACGGCATGCACCAGCGCCGGCTGCTGCCGCTGCTGGCGAGGACGTACGCGCTGCACTTCGCCCAGGAGCGGCTGGTCGGCGACCTGCACGAGGTGTTCTCGAACACCAAGGCGCCCGACCACGACCGGCGGGCGCTGGAGTCGCGGGCCGCGGGCACCAAAGCGCTCGGGACCTGGCACGCCACGCGGACCATCCAGGAGTGCCGGGAGGCGTGCGGTGGCGCGGGGTACCTCTCGGTGAACCGGTTCGACGCCCTGCGCGCGGACACCGACGTGTTCACGACGTTCGAGGGCGACAACCACATCCTGCTGCAGCTGGTCGCGAAGGGACTCCTCACCGACTACGCCGACGAGTTCGAGGACCTCGACCAGCTCGGCATGATGCGATTCGTCGCCTCGATGGCGGTGGAGACGGTCATCGAGCGGACCAGCGTGCACAAGCTGCTGGACCGGCTGCGTGACGTGCTGCCGCAGGGCGACAACGACCCGGACGCGGACGCCGGCATCCTCGACACGTCCTACCACCTGAACCTGATGTGCTGGCGTGAGGAGCACATGCTCGCCGCCGTGGCGCGTCGCCTGAAGCGCGGCATGGACCAGGGCGGCGACCCGGTCGAGGTGTTCAGCATGGTGCAGGACCACGTCATCGCCTCGGCGCGCGCCCATGTCGAGCGGCTGATGCTGGAGGCGTTCGTCGACAAGATCGCGACGATGCCCGAGGGCCACGACAAGCGTGCGATGCAGCTCGTGTGCGACCTCTTCGCGCTCTCGGCGATCGAGGCGGACCGGGCCTGGTTCATGGAGCACGGCCGATTCTCGAACGCGAAGTCGAAGGCCGTGACCGCGATGGTGAACGAGCTGTGCCGCCGGGTGCGGCCGATCGCCGACCAGCTCGTGGACGCCTTCGACATCCCGCCGGAGATGCTCAGGGCGGAGATCATCGGGCAGACGACCTAGCGGCGTCGTACTTCCCAATGGAAAGCGGCACTTCCCGTTGGGAATTCCCTAAGGGAAGTGCCGCTTTCTCAAGGGACCTTGGGAAAGCGCCCCCCAGGCGCCCCATCCCGGCGCTTCGGGGGAAGGGGTGGCTCAGTGGCCGCCGTTGTCCTTGAACCGCTTGAACGAGGCCTGGACCTCTGCCTCGGCCTCGTCGCGGCCGACCCACTCGGCGCCCTCGACGGACTTGCCGGGCTCGAGGTCCTTGTAGACCTCGAAGAAGTGCTGGATCTCGAGGCGGTCGAACTTCGACACGTGGTTGATGTCGCGCAGGTGCTCGAGGCGCGGGTCGTGCGACGGCACGCACAGCACCTTGTCGTCACCGCCGGCCTCGTCGGTCATCCGGAACATGCCGATCGCGCGACACGCGATGAGGCAGCCCGGGAAGGTCGGCTCCTGGAGGAGCACCAGCGCGTCGAGCGGGTCGCCGTCGAGGCCGAGGGTGTTCTCGATGTAGCCGTAGTCTGCGGGGTACTGCGTGGAGGTGAACAGCGTCCGGTCGAGGCGGATGCGGCCGGTCTCGTGGTCGACCTCATACTTGTTGCGCTGACCCTTGGGAATCTCAACCAGGACGTCGAACTCCACAGTTCCTCCACTCACAGACTTTCCAATGCGTTTGGCTAGTGTCCCGCAACAGGGTCGAAAATGCGCAGTCGAGAGGGGTGTCAGGTGGCCGGAGGTGACGTAAGCCACTCCGACGGGCGGTCGGGGCGTCGCATCCGGCGCTGGACCCTGGGCGTGGTCGCGTTCGTCCTGGTCCTCGCCGCCGCCTCCTGGATCTTCGACCTCGGGCCGCGCCTGCTCGGGTGGGACTACCCGTCCCCGGTCACCCAGCCGGCGAAGGTGCTGCCTCCGCCGGGCCTGACCCTGCCGACCCCGTCCTCCGCGGCCGCGGTGGCCGAGCCCTCGACCGAGGGCGCCGCGGACCCGGCGGCAGTGCGCAAGGCCGTCGCCCGGATGCTCCGCGACAAGGACCTCGGGCCGAGCGTGGCGCTGGCCGTCAGCCAGCTCTCCGACGGCGAGACCGTCTTCGAGGAGGGGCCGGAGAAGATCACGCCGGCCTCGACGATGAAGCTGCTGACCACGACCGCGGCCCTGGCCACGCTGGGACCCGACCACACATTCCGTACGACGGTGGTGGCCGGCGCCTCGAGCCGCGACGTGGTGCTCGTGGGCGGGGGCGACCCCCTGCTGGCCCGTTCGCCGGACAGCGACCTGTACCCGCCGAGGGCTGACATCGTGACCCTGGCCAAGGCGACCGCCCGATCGCTGAAGAAGCTGGACCGGACCCGGGTGCGCCTCGGCTACGACACCACGTTGTTCAGCGGCCCGTCGGACAGCCCCGACTGGCCCTCGTCGTACCTCCCCGACGACGTGGTCAGCCCGATCTCACCGCTCTGGGTCGACCAAGGGGTCAACGCGGGCGAGTCCGGGGGCGCCGTACCCCCCGCCCTCGACGCCGCGTCGGAGTTCGCCAAGGTCCTCGAGAAGCAGGGGATCACTGTGCGTGGCAAGCCGCGACCGGCCGAGGCGGCGAAGGACGCGACGGAGTACGCCTCCGTGGAGAGCGCGCCCCTGGCGCAGATCGTGCAGTACGTGCTCGAGGTCAGCGACAACGAGGGCGCAGAGGTGCTGGCGCGGCACGTCGCGCTCGCCGAGGGCCGGCCCGGCTCGTTCGCGGGTGGGGCGGCCGCGGTCCCGACCGTGCTGGAGCGGCTGGGCGTGGACACCACCGGGGACCGGATCTACGACGGGAGCGGACTCTCCCGCAAGAACCGCCTGACCCCCGAGACCCTCCTGTCGGTGCTCGAGGTCGCAGCAGGCGACAACCACCCCGAGCTGCGTCCGGTGGTGGCGGGGCTGCCGGTGGCCGGGTTCACCGGCTCCTTGGCGTACCGGTTCGACGCGGGCGACGAGGAGGGCCTCGGCCAGGTGCGCGCGAAGACCGGCACGCTGACCGGCGTGCACGGCCTCGCGGGCGTGGTCACCACGAAGGACGGCACGGTGCTGTCGTTCGTCGCGATCGCTGACCGGGTGAAGGTGGTCAACACCCTCGCCGCGAGGCAGCGCATCGACCAGCTCGCCGCGGCACTCGCCGCCTGCGACTGCGCCGCCTGAACCCGCTCGTCAGAGCCACCTCAGCCAGCGGCCGTGCGGGTGGGTCCAGGCCACGGCCCGCCCGTCGACGCCCATCACGAAGGGCGACAGGCCGGCCGGCACCGGGGGCGCGGTTGCGGTGACCCCGGGCAGGACATGGGGAGCCTCGTTGCTCACCCAGTGGCAGGCCCCGTCGGCGACCAGGTCGGTCGCCATGCGGTGGAAGCGCCCGCGGTCGGACTCGTCCAGGTAGGCGATGACCGCGCTGTGGAAGACCACGACCTGACCGTGAGGCGCTGCCTCCTCGACCAGCCTCGGGAGCTCGGTGAGCAGGTCGCCGCGCGCCAGCGTCGGGGGCTCGGCGCGGGCCACCTCGACTGCAGCGCGCAGACGCTCGCGACGGTCGTCGTGCTCCGGCCAGACCAGGTTGGCGAGCCAGGCCATCGCCTCGTCGTCGTTCACGTCGAGGGGGTTCAGGTCGATGCCGCCGCGCCAGGCGATCTCGGGAAGCCGCTCCCGTAGCGGCGCCTCGCCGGTGACGTCGCAGGCCAGCGTCGCGGCCCGGGTCTCCGACTCGGGGTGCGCGCGCACGGCGCCCTGCTCGGTCTGCCACTCGTAGGCGAACCGGTCGGGGTAGAGGCACAGGCCCGCGCTCGCACCAGCCTCGATCAGCGCCAGAGGCCGGTCGGCCCGCTCCTGGAGGCGTGTCAGGGCGGGGGTGAGGGTGGCGAGGCGGCCCACCTCGTTCGTCTGCGTGGACCGGCGCATGATCGTCGTGCGGACGGTGCCGTCGTCGGCCAGCAGCGCGGTCCGGAGGGCGTCGTACGGCCCGGGCGCGGGCACACCGTGCCAGCGGGCCGCCGCGAAGACCAGGTTCGGCTGCTGCTTGACCTGCGGCAGGCTCGCGACCCAGGCCTGCACCTCCGGGTCCTCCGCCACGCCGAGGGCCCACTCCTCGAAGCACGGCGAGTCGTCGTGGGCGTAGGTCGCGAAGTCGCGGTACTGGGTCGCGACGTCCACGCAGAGCTCCATGCGCCACATCCTGCCTACCGAAGTCCGCGTGCGAGTTGAGGGGTCGGCGTAGGGTCTGAGCATGTCCAACCGCTCCACGATGATCGACTGGGACCTGGCCGTCCTGGCCGCGTCCAAGCTGTCCGGCCCGGGCCCGGTGGTCAGCCGCGCGGAGGCGCAGGCCGTGGTGGAGGAGCTGCGCGAGGGCGCGCACCGCTCCACGCCGCTGGTGCGCGAGTACACCGGCCTCGTCGCGGAGGAGCGGACCGCACCCGTGCTCGTCGTCGACAGGCCCGGCTGGATCCAGGCCAACGTGGACGGCTTCGCCACGATCATCTCGCCGCTCGTCGACAAGATGCGCGAGAAGCGGGGCGAGCCCTCGCCGATGGCCGAGGCCGTCGGGTCCCGGGTCACCGGCCTGGAGCTCGGGGGGCTGCTGGGCTTCATGTCGACGAAGGTGCTCGGCCAGTTCGACCCCTTCCACGTCAACGGTGGCGAAGGCGCCGAGCGGGCGGCCGGCAGGCTGCTTCTCGTCGCCCCCAACATCGTCCACGTCGAGGGTGAGCTCGACGTCGACCCGACCGACTTCCGCCTCTGGGTGTGCCTGCACGAGGAGACCCACCGCGTCCAGTTCACGGCGGTCCCGTGGCTGCGCGACCACATCCACGGCGAGATCGCCGCGCTGATCGACTCCGTCGAGGTGGATCCCGCCAAGCTCGCGAGCATGTTCGGGGAGGGGATGAAGCGGATCGGCGACCTCTTCCGCGGTGACGACGACGTCAGCCTGATCGACCTCATCCAGACCCCCGACCAGAAGGTCGTCCTCGACCGGATCACCGCGGTGATGTCGCTCCTCGAGGGGCACGCCGACGTGGTGATGGACGGGGTCGGCCCCGAGGTGATCCCGTCGGTCGAGCACATCCGGAGCAAGTTCAACCGGCGCCGCCAGGGCACGAGCACCTTCGACCGGGTCATCCGCAAGCTCCTCGGCTTCGACGCGAAGATGGCGCAGTACCGCGACGGAGCGGTCTTCGTCCGTGGCGCGATGGAGAAGGTCGGCATGGAGGGCTTCAACCAGGTGTGGGCCTCCCCGGAGAACCTCCCCTCCCGGGAGGAGATCGGCGACCCGGCCGCCTGGGTTCGCCGCGTGCACGGCTGACCCAGCCGCCGATGGGCCCCCATCCCGCCGTCGCGGCGGTCCGGCTGGCGGTACGCCGCGCCCTAGCAGACCTCGACCCCGGCGCCCGGGTCATGGTGGCCTGCTCGGGAGGGTCGGACTCGCTCGCGCTCCTGGCCGCCACGGTCTTCGAGGCGCGCAAGCCCGCGCACACCGTCGTCGGGGTCACCGTCGACCACGGCCTCCAGCCCGGGTCCGCCGATCAGGCGAGGTCCGTCGTCGAGCAGATGACCGCCCTGGGCGCGGAGGCGCACTCGGTCGCGGTCGAGGTCGGTACGACGGGCGGTCCCGAGGCAGCGGCCCGCGCCGCCCGGTACGCCGCGCTCGACGAGGCGGCCGGGGAGCACCGCGCGGACACCGTCCTCCTCGGCCACACCCGCGACGACCAGGCGGAGACGGTGCTGCTGGGTCTCGCCCGAGGCTCGGGGGCCCGCTCGCTCTCCGGGATGGCCCCTCGGCAGGGGCTCTACCGCAGGCCGCTGCTCGACCTCACGCGGGAGGACACCCGAGCGGCCTGCGCCGCCGAGGGGCTCACGCCGTGGGAGGACCCCCACAACGAGGACCCCGCCTACACGCGGGTCAGGGTTCGTCGTGAGGTGCTCCCGGTCCTCGAGCGCGAGCTCGGCCCGGGGGTGACCGAGGCCCTCGCACGCACGGCCCGCCTGCTCCGCGACGACGCCGACGCGCTCGACGACCTCGCCCAAGCCGCACGCGCCGAGGCCACGACGGCCGAAGGAGACCTCGACGCCGACCGCCTGCGACGGGAGCCTGCCGCGATCCGGCGCCGCGTCCTCCGGCGTACCGCTCTCGAGGCCGGCTGCCCGGGCACCGAGCTGTTCGCGGTCCACGTCGACGCGATGGACACGCTGCTCACCGACTGGCGCGGCCAGGTCGGCGTCGACCTGCCGGGCGGCCTGCGGCTGGTGCGGCAGGGGGGCAGACTCTCGATCGTCCGCACCCCTGTGGCAGGCTGATCCGCATGGACGCGAAGCACGTCGAGGGCGATCTGGTCAACGTCCTCTACACCGAGGAGCAGATCCAGAACCGGCTGGCCGAGCTGGCAGCCGAGATCGAGGTCGACTACGAGGGCAAGGAGATCCTGCTCGTCGGCGTCCTCAAGGGAGCGGTCATGGTGATGGCCGACCTGGCCCGCCACTTCGGCCGCCACATCGAGATGGACTGGATGGCGATCTCGTCCTACGGCTCGGGCACCAAGTCCTCCGGCGTGGTGCGGATCCTCAAGGACCTCGACACCGACATCAACGGCCGGCACGTGATCGTGGTCGAGGACATCATCGACACCGGGCTCACCCTGTCCTGGCTGGTCTCGAACCTCGCCTCCCGCGGCCCCGCCTCGGTGGAGATCTGCACGCTGCTGCGCAAACCGGAGGCCCAGCGCATGTCGGTGGACGTGAAGTACGTCGGCTACGACATCCCCAACGAGTTCGTCATCGGCTACGGCCTCGACTACGCCGAGAAGTACCGCAACCTGCGCTGCATCGGCACCCTGGCGCCCCACGTCTACTCCTGACCGGCCGGCTCCGAGCCGGACCGATTAGCACCGACGTCCCTCACGGGGAACAATGGATGTCGAAAGTGTCGTCCCCACCTTGTTCTGGGCAGGCGACACGTTGGCTCCGACGTGTACCGTCGGTGGTCTCAACAGTGTGACTGGGCAGGAGGACGGGGCGCTGCGCCCCGGTAAAGAAACGTGAAGCGCATTTTCCGAGGTCCATGGATCTGGATCGTCGTCGCGGTGGTCGGCGTGCTCCTGGCCCTGCAGTACCTTGCCCCCAACGGCGGGTACCAGGAGGTCCAGACCTCCCAGATGGTCTCCTACATCCAGGACGGCAAGGTCGAGAAGGTCACCTTCGTCGACGGTGACCAGGAGATCAGGGCCACCCTGGACGACGGCAAGGAGGTCATGTCCTCCTGGGTCAAGGGCCAGCAGGTCGGCCTGGTCGACCAGGTCCAGAAGCAGGTAGCCGGCGGTCAGATCGAGGACTACAACGTCGAGGTCCCCAAGCCGAGCCTGATCGGGTCCATCCTCGCGACCCTGCTCCCGTTCGCGCTGATCATCCTCCTGTTCCTGTTCCTGATGAACCAGGTCCAGGGCGGTGGCGGCCGTGTCATGCAGTTCGCCAAGTCCAAGGCGAAGCTGATCAGCAAGGACATGCCGAAGACCACCTTCACCGACGTGGCCGGTTGCCAGGAGGCCATCGAGGAGCTCGGCGAGATCAAGGAGTTCCTCCAGGAGCCGGCGAAGTTCCAGGCCGTCGGCGCGAAGATCCCCAAGGGCGTCCTGCTCTACGGCCCGCCCGGCACCGGCAAGACGCTGCTCGCCCGCGCGGTCGCGGGTGAGGCGGGCGTGCCGTTCTACTCGATCTCCGGCTCCGACTTCGTCGAGATGTTCGTCGGTGTGGGTGCCTCCCGTGTCCGCGACCTGTTCGAGCAGGCCAAGGAGAACGCCCCCGCGATCGTCTTCATCGACGAGATCGACGCGGTGGGTCGCCACCGTGGCGCCGGCATGGGCGGTGGCCACGACGAGCGCGAGCAGACCCTGAACCAGCTGCTCGTCGAGATGGACGGCTTCGACGTCCGCGGCGGGGTCATCCTCATCGCGGCGACCAACCGGCCCGACATCCTCGACCCGGCGCTGCTGCGCCCCGGCCGCTTCGACCGGCAGATCGGCGTGGAGGCCCCCGACCTCGCGGGCCGCCACCAGATCCTCAAGGTCCACTCGCGCGGCAAGCCGATGGCCCAGGGTGTCGACCTCATGTCCGTCGCCCGTCGTACGCCTGGCTTCACCGGCGCCGACCTCGCGAACGTGCTCAACGAGGCCGCTCTGCTCACCGCGCGCCAGAACAAGAAGCTCATCGACGACGAAGCGCTCGACGAGGCGATCGACCGCGTCATCGCCGGTCCGCAGAAGCGAACCCGCCTGATGAGCGAGAAGGAGAAGCTGATCACGGCCTACCACGAGGGTGGCCACGCCCTCGTCGCCGCCGCGCTTCCCGGCACCGACCCGGTGCACAAGGTGACGATCCTGCCGCGTGGACGGGCGCTGGGCTACACGATGGTGCTGCCCGACGAGGACAAGTACTCCCAGACGCGTGCGGAGATGCTCGACAAGCTCGCCTACATGCTCGGCGGACGTGCCGCCGAGGAGATGGTCTTCCACGACCCGACGACCGGCGCCGGCAACGACATCGACAAGGCCACCGCGCTGGCGCGTGCCATGGTCACCCAGTACGGCATGACCGAGCGTCTCGGTGCGATCAAGCTGGGCGACAACAACTCCGAGCCGTTCCTCGGCCGCGACCTCGGCCACACCCGGAACTACTCCGAGGACGTCGCCGCGATCGTCGACGAGGAGACCAAGAAGCTGCTCAGCACCGCGCACCAGGAGGCGTTCGACATCCTGGAGGAGAACCGCGACGTCCTCGACGCGCTGGTCCTCGCGCTGATGGAGCACGAGACGCTGGACAAGGCCGAGGTCGCCGAGATCTTCAAGCCGCTGCGTCGCCGCCCGACCCGCCCGGCGTGGACCGGCTCTCCGCACCGGGAGCCGTCGCAGATCCCGCCGGTCGAGGTGCCCAAGGCGGCTGCGAACGGCGCCGGCCCGGACAGCTCCGAGAGCGGTGTGATCCTCACGCCCCCCGGCAGCGGAGGCGACGTCCACGGCGACCCGCACGTCTGATGACGGTCAACCGGATCACGCAGGTCGAGCGCGCGCAGATCCCGCCGTTCGACCACGAGCGGGCCGAGGCCGCGGTGCGCGAGCTGCTGATCGCGGTCGGCGAGGACCCTGACCGCGAGGGCCTCGTCGAGACGCCGGCCCGGGTCGCCCGTGCCTACCGCGAGCTGCTCAGCGGGATGCGGATCCTGCCCGAGGAGGTGCTCACCACCACGTTCGACCTCGGCCACGACGAGATGATCCTGGTCAAGGACATCGAGCTGTGGTCGATGTGCGAGCACCACCTCGTTCCTTTCACCGGGGTGGCCCACGTCGGCTACATTCCCAACGAGAACGGACGGATCACCGGCCTTTCCAAGCTGGCCCGTCTCGTGGACGTCTACGCCCGGCGGCCGCAGGTCCAAGAACGCCTCACGACCCAGATCGCCGAAGCGCTCATGGAAATCCTCGAGGCCCGCGGTGCGATCGTGGTCATCGAGGCGGAGCACCTGTGCATGACCATGCGAGGCGTGCGGAAGCCGGGCTCGAAGACGGTCACCTCCGCCGTACGAGGCGTGATGCACAACGCCGCCACACGCTCCGAGGCGATGAGCCTCATCATGAGCGGTCACCGCTGAGAATTTCTCTCCCTGCGGAAGTTCCACTCCCACGCGAGGACTTCGGAACGTATTTTGCGGAGACACCGGGGGGCGTTGGTTGTCGATTTCCCGAAATTGCGTCGTAATTTCAACAACGTCATTTTCGGGTCGAAAAAGACATCGCGTTTGAATCCCGCAAGTGGGTAGAGCCACATGAGGCGGGTGTGACAAGAGGTCGCGCCCACGGATACACACAGGGGGTTTATCCGTAATGCGAATCACCAACAACCGCACCGCCGCAGTCGGGGCCGGAGCCGCCGTGCTCGTGGCTCTCGGTGGAGTAGGCGGCGCTGTCGCCGCGAACACCATCGGCTCGCGCGACATCAGGAACGACAGCGTCCGATCCGTCGACGTGAAGGACGGCAACCTCGGCCTTCGTGACCTGAACGACTACACCAAGACGCACCTGAAGGGCGAGAAGGGCGAGAAGGGCGACCCCGGTCCCCAGGGCCCGGCTGGTCCGCAGGGCCCGGCAGGTCCGCAGGGCCCACAGGGTGAGAAGGGTGCGCCCGGTGAGGACGGCGTGATGGATCTCGAGTCCGACGGTCCGTACCCCGGTGCGACGAACCTCCAGGAGGGCGACAACAGCACCGACCAAGTGGGAGGGCGACAACGGCGCGAAGCTGCAGTGCCTCCTGGGTGCAGTGCGCCTCGGGGCAGGTTGCCCTCGGTGGTGGCTTCAGCCGGGCCGAGCGAGGACTCGGTGCGCCATCAAGAACATCCAGATCGTCACCGCCATCGGCGCCGTACTTCGAGGGCGCCCGAGTACGAGCCATCGCCGGCGACCCCGACGGCTAACTTCCGTCCGACCGCGTGGGTGGTCGGGGCTACAACAACGGCAACACGGACCAGGTCGTGCGTGCCTGGGTGACCTGCGCCGACGTACCTGAGTGACCTGCGCTGACGACTGAACCCCGGCCCTGACCCGTGCGCGGGAAAGGGGTCGGATGCCTTGACTCAGTCGAGGAGCCCCGGTTGGCCGAACGGCCGCCCGGGGCTCGTGCGCGTCTCGTGAGGAGACTCGGAGCCGCCCGTGGCGACCTGTGCTCAGGCTGTCTGGGGGCACGAGACCGCGGGGCCGGACCTGCCGCCCTGCCGGATAGGGTCGGGACATGTACGTCGGACCGCCGAGCCACGTCGCGGGCCTGCCCGAGACCGACCGCGCTCTCGTGATGGGCGTGCTCAACGTGACTCCGGACAGCTTCTCCGACGGAGGCCGCTGGTTCGACACCGACCGCGCCGTCGAGCACGGCCGCCGGCTCGTCGCGGAGGGCGCGGACCTCGTCGACGTCGGCGGCGAGTCGACGCGCCCGGGAGCGACCCGGCCGAGCCCGCAGGAGGAGATGGACCGGATCCTGCCGGTCATCGCCGCTCTTGCCGGTGAGGGCGTGACGATCTCGGTCGACACGATGCGTGCGGAGGTGGCGGCCGCCGCGATCGGGGCAGGGGCGGCCCTGGTCAACGACGTCTCGGGCGGACGCGCCGACCCGGCCATGTTCGAGACCGTCGCTCGCCTGGAAGCGCCTTACGTCCTGATGCACTGGCGCGCCCACTCCGCCACGATGCAGCAGGAGACCCACTACGGCGACGTGGTCGCCGATGTGCAAGCCGAGCTCCGCGAGCAGCTCGACCTGGCGCTCGCGGCGGGCATCGCCCCGGACCGTATCGCGCTCGACCCGGGCATCGGGTTCTCCAAGACGGCCGACCAGAACTGGGAGGTGCTCGCCGCGACCGAGCGGTTCCTCGCGATGGGCTACCCACTGCTCGTCGCGACGAGCCGCAAGCGGTTCCTCGGCGCTCTGCTGGCCGAGGCCGACGGGACGTTGCGCGCGCCCGTGGAGCGTGACGACGCGACCACGGCGACGACCGCCCTCGCGGCTGCGGCGGGGGCCTGGTGCATCCGCGCCCACGCCGTACGACCGACCGCGGACGCCGTACGCGTCGCCGCCCGCTGGGCCGCGGCCGAGGGACCCCTCGCCGGACTGGCCACGCCCGGACGCGACCGTGGATCGCGCGCGAACGCAGGAGGCAGCTGATGACCGACCCCACCCGACTAGACAAGGACGTGGCTGCGGTCACCGAGGTCAACGCCGAGTTCTACGCGGCCTTCGAGCGCGGCGACCTCGACGCGATGACCGAGGTCTGGCTCGACGACCCGGACACGCTGTGCACGCACCCGGGTGCCGAGCCGCTGCGCGGGGCCTCGGCGATCACGCGGTCCTGGGCGCTGATCATGGCCAACGTCCCCTACATCCAGTTCTTCCTCACCGATGTCCGCGTCAGCGTCCACGAGGACGTGGCGTCGGTGACCTGCACCGAGAACGTGCTGACCGCGGACGAGTCGACCGACGAAAGCTCCTTCCAGGGCGGCAGAGCAGTGGCGACCAACGTGTTCGTCCGGACGGGAGAGACATGGCGGTTGTGGATACACCACGCGTCCCCGGTAATCTCGGTTGAGCAACCATGAGGACTGACCAGGGCCCCGTCGGGGGCGAGGACCGGCTCGCGGTGCTCGGGATCGAGGCGTACGGCCACCACGGCGTCTTGGACTTCGAGCGTCGTGAGGGCCAGATCTTCAAGGTCGACCTCGTGCTCGGGATGGATACCCGCCCCGCTGCGCGCAGTGACGACTTGCAGGACACCGTCGACTACGGAACCCTCGTTGCGGCGGTGAAGAAGGCAGTGGAGAACGACCCAGTTGACCTGATCGAGAAGCTGGCCCAGCGCATCGCCGATGTGTGCCTGACCGACCCGCGTGTGCAGTGGACAGAAGTGACGCTTCACAAGCCGGAAGCCCCCATAGAGGCGACGTTCTCGGACGTCGCACTGACGATATTTCGGAGCCGATCGTGACTGAGACCCCGAACCCCCACATCGTGGATGCCGACACGCTGACCGGTGAGATGCACCCCATCCGCCGTTGCGTGCTCGCCATCGGCTCGAACCTCGGCGACCGGTTGGGCAGCCTCCAAGGCGCGGTCAACTCCCTGGCCGACACCCCGGAGGTGTGGCTCACGGCCGTGTCCCCCGTCTACGAGACAGACCCGGTGGACGCCCCCGCGGACTCCAAGAAGTTCCTCAACGCGGTCATCCTCATCGACACCACGCTCTCCGCCCGCACCCTGCTCGACCGCGCACTCGCCGTCGAGGACGCCTTCGGCCGCGAGCGCAGCGGCGTCAAGGGCGAGCCGCGCACGCTCGACGTGGACCTGATCGTCGTCGGCGACCGTCGTGCCAACGACGACGACCTCAAGCTCCCGCACCCGCAGGCGCACGAGCGCGCGTTCGTCCTTGCTCCCTGGCACGACGTCGAGCCGGACGCCGAGCTCCCCGACTTCGGCCCCGTCGCCAAGCTCCTCGAGCAGGTCGGCGACCGGGGCATCACCAAGCGCGAGGACCTCTCGCTCGAGCTGTGAGGCGCGCGTGACCCGTGACGTGCCTCCGGTGGAGGACGACGACACCGAACCCCCGGAGCCGGCCGGCCACGTCCATACGACGAGGGCGGGGACCCTCATCGGGTTCGCCCTCGTCGGTCTCGTCCTCGGGTGGCTCCTGAAGCTGGTGAGCCGGACGGTCACCGGTCACGCACCGCTCGTGGGATGGGTGCCGCCCCTTGCGCTGCTGTTCGTCGCGGCCATCCTCGGCGCGGTCGCCTGGGTTACCTACCGCGACCTCCACCGCAGCGGCCAGCGGCTCGAGCCGCACAAGGCGGTCAACCGGCTCGTCCTCGCCAAGTCGTGCGCCCTGGCGGGTGCGATGGTGGCCGGGGGCTACTTCGGCTACGCCTTGAGCTGGTGGGGAGAGAGCGAGGCGGCGCTCGCACGGGAGCGTGTCGTCCAGTCGATCGTCGCCGGGGTGGCGGGTGTGTTGATAGTCATCGGCGCTCTGCTCCTGGAGCGTGCGTGTCGGGTGCGTCGGGGGGACGACTCGGACATATAGGCTGGCCCTATGGCTGCCTCTTCCCCCTCGCGGTCCCCGGAGCTCTCCTCCGGGCGCACCCCTGCCCGTCGGCGCCAGCGCAGCGTCCGTGTCACCGTCGCTGTCGCACTTCTGGGTCTGGCGACGCTCGTCGTCCTCGCCGCCCTGCCGACCCAGTCGGCACTGTGGCTGAGCTTCTCCTCCGTCTTCGCGCTGCTGTGTGGAGCCACAGCGTCGCGCATCGTCTACACCGAGCTGCTGCAGAGTCGCCAGGAGGCGGCCGCCGACCGCGCGGCCCAGGCCCAGGCCTACAAGACGATGTTCAACGACCGCGCCGCCGAGCACGCCGAGTTCACGTCCGTGATGACCGACCGGCTCGCTGCCCGCGACAAGTCGATCAAGGAGCTCGAGGCCACCATCGTCCTCGCCGAGACCCGTGCCATCGAGGCCGAGACGCGGGTGAAGCGGGAGTCCCGTCGCGCCAACGAGGCCCAGGAGCTCATCGCGAAGCTCCAGGAGCAGCTCGAGATCCGCAAGGCCGAGCAGGCCGACGAGCTCGCCACGTGGGAGGGCTGGGACGGCACCATGGACGCCGAGACCGTGGTCGACCTGCTCGCCTGGGAGGAGAAGGTCCAGGCCGTCTCCGGCGAGGCGAAGGAAGACCGCAAGCGCGCCTGACGGCGTCGGGAACGTCACCCGTCCGAGCACCCGACTAGAACAGCGCTCACCCAATGCGGGACAATTCCTCGGTGATCTCAACCGGCGACGACCGTAAAGACGCAAACCTCGACGACCTCGACCTGCCCGAAGGCTGGTCCGCGGCGGTGCCGGACGAGGCCGACGCGGCCGAGCTGACGAAGCTGCTCCGCCGCCACGAGGAGGTGGCGCGAGGGTGGCCCAGCTCGTCCGAGGACGACGTCCTCGTCGAGGTCGGCGCGAAGGGCGCGATGGTCCGCGAGAACGTCGCACTGAGGGACCCGGACGGGGTGATCCGAGGTTGGGCGACCGCTCACGACCGTGCGGCCGGCCGGATGCTGATGCAGGCCACGGTGGACCGCGACGTCGACGAGGCGACGGCCGACAAGGTCGCGGAGGTCCTCCTCGCCTGGGCAGACGGAGCCGCGAAGCGCATCGGCAGCGGACGCGAGCTCAACGTGCAGCAGATCGACAGCGGGGCCTTCGCGGACGACCCGCGCCAGCACCGCTGGCTCGAGAAGGCCGGCTACAAGAAGGTGCGCAACTGGTGGCAGATGAGCCGCCCGGTCGTGCCCGAGGACCAGGACCTGGCCCCCGAGCCCGACCAGGGCGTGGTGATCCGCCCGGTGATGCGGCAGGGCGGCGGCATGCCCGACGAGGACGACCTGCGCACGGTCCACGACATCCTGGAGACCGCCTTCGTCGACCACTTCAACTCGCGGGAGGAAACCTTCGACGAGTTCATCTTCCGCTTGCGTGAGGACCCCGGGCACCGGTGGGACCACTGGTGGATCGCGGAGCTCGACGACGAGGGCAAGGAGCCTGAGCCGGCCGGGACCCTCGTCGGCACGATGATCGAGGGTGGCCTCGACGAGAAGGGCGCGCCGAAGCCGGACGGCAGCTACGTCGCGTACCTCGGCGTGCTTCAGTCCGCACGGGGCCGCGGGGTCGCCAAGGCCCTGCTCAACATGATCATCGCGGACGCCGCCGCTCGTGGGCGCGACCGCGTCGGGCTCGAGGTCGACGCCGACTCGCCCACGGGCGCGGATGCGCTGTACGTCTCCATGGGCTGGGAGACCAAGTACGTCACGCAGTCCTGGCACAAAGACGTCCTCGTCGCGTGACGGCAGGCTCGTTGAGGGTCCTCTCGAGGCGTCCGGCGCGACCCGGCGACACCCGTGACTGCGTCGGTCCACGGTTCGAGCTCGTGGGCCGGGTCCGCCCCTTCGAGATCCTCTCGCCCGGTTTCGTCGCAGTGGAGCAGCAGCCCGGGGCCTGTGAGGGCCTGACCCGCAGCGACTACACCCCGCCAGCGCCGTTCACCGCCGTCGAGGTGACGATCGGCGCCGCTCGGGGGACCGTGCTGGCCGGGCTCGTCTCCGACGAGGGAGACCACCTCGTGGGCTTCTACGACCCGGCGACCCGCAAGGTCGGGATCGAGCTCCGCACGCGTGGCACCACCACCGTGGTGGCCGAGCGCCGGGTCCTCGGCCGGGTACGCCGGATGGCGTTCGTCCTCTGCTCCGGCAGGCCGACCGTCCTCGCCGACACCGGCCGCGGCTGGCGCCCGGTGCTGAGCAAGCCCTACCCGGTCCGCCCGCGCGTGGACCTCCGCATCCCGGAGACCCTGGCCCGGTTCACCGCGGCATGGGGATCCCGTGGAGGTACGTCGGACCTGCCACTCGTCCGGGCCGGGCTCTTCGGCATGGCCGGGCTCCGCGACCTTCATCTCGTGCAGAGCGCCGACGGGACGCCGTACGTCCGGGGCGGCCGGATGTTCCTCACCGCTACCTGTGCCGGCCTCGGGTTCTTCCGGCAGGCGCACTGGGGCGTCTTCGCCTTCGACCCGGCTCAGCTTGCGAACGGGGTCGACGGGTTCGCGCTCGAACAGACCGCCCACCTGTTCTCGCGCCGCGACGGGAAGCTGTTCGGCGACCACGCCGGCCAGCTCGTCCGCGACGGCGATCGCTGGCTGGTGGCTGTCAGCTCATGGGGAGACTTCGACCCCGAGCGAAGCGTGCACGTGCGCCACATGTCCACCACCGACGACCTGCTGACCGGTGTGCACGTCCTCGACACCGAGCGCACGCCGATGCCGACCGACCGGGGAAGCTACGACCCGGGCATGACCCGGATCGACGGGCGCTGGCACGTGTCCTACGTGGAGAGCGTGGGGCACCAGCCGAGCCAGTTCCACCCGGCGCTCGCGGTGGGGCCCGATGGAGCGGACGACTGGACCGAGGGGCTGCAGCGGGTCGGGGAGGCCGATGACCTGACCTTCTGCGAGGGCCCGATCATCGCCCGTCCCGACGGCCCGGAGGGTGAGTGGCACGTGCTCGCCAGCGACGGTCGCGCGAGGCGCTACCGGGCCTTCGACCTCGCCATGCGTCCGGTCGGCGATCTCGACGCGCCGTACGGAACGAACCTCCCGCATCCGCAGGTGATCGACCTGCCCGGCGGGGAGCGGGTCATCATCACCTTCGACGGGACGCGGTACGCCGGGCGCCGCCTCGACTACGGCACGCACGGCGACGTGGTCGTCATGCGGGCGAGCCGGCCTCCGAGCTAGCTCCGTCGGGCTCGGCCTCGGCGCCCTCGGACTCGCCTTCGGCGACGGACCGGCGCAGCGCCGCGTGCACCGAGGCCGGGGTGAGGACGCCGATCGTCTGCCCGTCCGACCTCACCGGCACGACGGCCTGGTCCTGACGCATCATCAGGGCGAGCGCGTCCTCCAACGTGCCCGTGATGTCGACAGCGCCGTTGGCGCCCGCTGCGCGAGCCGCCGGCTCCAGGTCCTCGCGCCGGATCGGCGTGACAGCGAGGCGCCGCAGGCCACGTGAGGCTCCCACGAACTCCGCCACGAAGTCGTCCGCCGGCTGACCCAGCACCTGCGCCGGTACGTCGTACTGCACGAGTCGGCCGCCTGGCGCGAAGACCGCCACGCGGTCGCCCATCTTCACGGCCTCGCCGATGTCGTGGGTCACGAGCATGACGGTCTTGTGCAGGTCCCGCTGCAGCCGCAGGAACTCGTCCTGGAGCTTCTCGCGGTTGACCGGGTCGACGGCCCCGAACGGCTCGTCCATGAGCAGCACCGGCGGGTCGGCCGCGAGGGCACGGGCCACGCCGACACGCTGCCGCTCACCGCCCGAGAGCTGGTGCGGGTAGCGGGTCGCGTACACGGAGGGCTCGAGGCCGACCATGGACATGAGCTCGTCGGCGCGCTTGCCGGCCCGCTTCCTGTCCCAGCCGAGCAGTGTCGGGACGGTCGCGACGTTCGTGCGGATGGTCTGGTGCGGGAAGAGGCCGATCTGCTGGATGACGTAACCGATGTGCCGCCGCAGCTCCACCGGGTCGACGTTGGTCACATCGCGACCGTCGAGGGTGATCGTGCCCGAGGTCGGCTCGATCAGGCGGTTGACCATCTTCAGCGTCGTGGACTTGCCGCAGCCGGACGGTCCCACCAGGCAGACCACCGAACCGCGCGGCACGTCGAGGTCGAGGTCGTGCACGGCAACCGTCCCGTCGGGGTAGGTCTTGCCCACGCCTTCGAGCCGGATCATCGGATCTTCGCTAGGTTGCATGGATGGTCCTGTCCGAGGAGACGCCGGTCGGGGACAACTGCATGGTCCGCAACGAGTGGATCTGCCCCGAGTACTTGTCCAGCCGGTCCGACATGCTCACCGACGCACTGGTGCAGCACGTGTGGATCACGGTCGTCTCCGTCGTCATCGGGTTGGTCATCGCGCTTCCGCTGGCGTTGTTGGCTCGACGGTACCCAAAGCTCGAGGCGACCGTCGTCGGCATCACCACAGCGATCTACACCATCCCGTCGCTCGCGCTCTTCGCCTTGCTGGTCCCCGTGAGCGGGCTGAGCGCCGCGACGGTCATCACCGGCCTGGCGCTGTACTCCCTCACCATCCTGGTCCGCTACATCGTCGAGGGGCTCCATGCCATCCCCGATGACGTCATCGAGGCGGCGCGAGGGATGGGGTACGGCACCCCGCGGCTGCTGTTGACGGTCGAGCTCCCCCTGGCCCTCCCGGCCGTCATGGCAGGGCTCCGTGTCGCGACGGTCTCCACGGTCGCGCTCACGACGGTCGGCTCGATCGTCAGCTACGGCGGTCTCGGTAACCTCCTGCTCGAGGCGGTGAACACGCAGTTCAAGCCGCAGGTGCTGACCGCGAGCGTGCTGTGTGTCCTCCTCGCCTTCACGTTCGACTTCGTGCTCGTCGGTGCGCAGAAGGTGATGACCCCTTGGGCCAGGACGAAGGCGGGGTAGGCGATGTTCGACGTCATCAGCGGAGTCATCGACTGGTTCCAGGACCCCGCGAACTGGCAGGGCGAGGAGGGCCTCACCAACCGTCTCGTGGAGCACCTGCTCCTGACAGGTTCGGCCACCCTGGCCGCCGTACTCCTCGGACTCCCCCTCGCGATCTGGCTCGGCCACATCGGCAAGGGCGGATTCCTCGCGGTGAACATCTCCAACATCGGCCGCGCCGTGCCGACGTTCGCCGTGCTGACGATGCTGTCGATCGGGGTGATCGGCACCGACGAGTTCGGGCCGTACGGCCGCGCAGGCCTTGCGACTCTGATCTCGCTGCTGCTCTTCGCGCTTCCGCCGATCATCACCAACGCGTACGTCGGTCTTCGTGAGGTCGACCGCGACACGGTCGAGGCGGCCAAGGGGATGGGGATGAAGGGCACACAGCTGCTCCGCCGTGTCGAGCTTCCGCTCGCGATGCCCCTGATCATCACCGGCATCCGGCTCGCGGTGGTGCAGGTCTGGGCGACCGCGACCATCGCTGCGCTGGTGGCCGGGCCGGGGCTCGGCCGGATCATCACGCTCGGCTTCACGCGCCAGGACGTGTCAGAGGTGGTGGCCGGTGCTCTCACGGTCGCTGTCATCGCGTTGGTGCTCGAGGCGGTGATGGTGGTGCTGCAGCACGCCCTCGACCCTGTGGCGCGTGCTCGTCGAAGCTCGGGTCGTTCGTCGCGCAGCCGTGACAGCGGGTCGGCTCCGGAGCCCGAGCCTGCCTGACTCCTTCGGTAGCCGTGGTAGCTCGCCAGGGTCGGGCGCGTATGGGCGCTGGCCGGTGACCTCGGAGGGTCGGCATGAGCCTCCTCGCGGGGCGACGCGGACCGACCGCGGTAGTGCGCTGGCGGTAGTGCGTTCGCCAGCGATGGCGCCAGCCGTGAACGCGTCCCTGCTGACCCGGCCGAAGCTTGGGCCCGCCGCTCAGCTGTTGACTCGGCGGAAGCGCCAGGTGCCGTGGGTGCAGGTGAGTGCCCAGTCGGGGTGGTGGGCGAGGTGGTGGTGGTAGGGGCAGACGAGGATGCCGTTGACGAGGTTGGTCTCGCCGCCGTGTTCCCAGGGGTGGGGGTGGTGGGCTTCGCAGACCGAGGCGGGCCGGTCGCAGCCGTCGATGACGCAGCCGCCGCCGTCGGGGTCGTCGGTGCCGCCGTGGTCGCGCAGGTCCAGGGCGATGCGCTGGTAGGGGGTGAACAGGCGTTGGCGGCGGCCGAGGTCGAGGGGTTGGCTGTTGCCGTCGAGGACGGCGGGGATGATCCCGGCGTTGCAGGCCAGCCGGCGCAGCTGGCCGGCGGAGACCTCTTCGCCGGTGTCGAGGGTGGTGGTGCCCAGGCCGGTGCGGAGCTGGTCGAGGGTGATGGTGGCGACGATGGTGGCGGGCACGCCGCCGGTGGTGGGCAGGATGGCTTCGGGGAGGCGTTCGAGGAGGTCCATCAGGGCGTGGCCGAGCCGGACCGGGTAGGGGATCACCCGGCCGGTGTCGCGTTCCTCGGGGGTGAGGTCGCCGTCGAGGCGGTGCCGGTCGGGGGTCCCCGAACCGGGGCCCGGCGGTGCCGTCGGGTGGGGACCGTCACCGGGCGGTCCCTGGTTGCCGGGCTGGGGGTGGCGGGTGTCGTCGGGTTGGCCGGTGCGGATGTTCGGGTTGTTCCGGCGGCGGGGTGCGGCCAGGGCGTGGAGGGCCTTGCGGAGGATGGCGGCCTGGAGGTGGGGGAGCTTGCCGCGGAAGCCGGTGGTGCCGTCGCCGTTGTCCCAGAACCGGATGCTGGCCTTGGCGCGGGCTTGGTGTTCCTCGTTCTGGAGGTCCTTGCCGGCCTTGGCGTCGGCGCCGTCGGGGTCGATGACCTCCCACAGGTGGCGGCCGACGGTCTTGAGCTGGGTGGGGGTGAGCCGCTGGCAGGCGTCGATCAGGAACCGTTGGCAGGCCTCGAGCCGGTCTTCGGGCAGGTCCTTGGGCAGCCGGCGCAGCGCGGCCACGCAGACCCGGAGCTGGTCGGGGGAGCACAGGCCGCGGGCGAGCGCGTCGCCGAGCAGCCGGTAGCGGTGGTCGAGGTCGGTGGCGAGGCGGACCTGGGCGGCGGCGTCGGGGCGGCGCATCTGGGTCAGGTGCGCGAGGAACGCGGCGGTGGAGGTGGCACCGGTCAGGTCCTCGACGCGTTGGACCTTGCCGGCGGCCAGCAGCCGGAGCTTGAGCGCGAAGGCGGCGGCGATGATCTGGGCCACCGCGAGCAGCATCAGCCGGATCTCGCGGGCGCTCAGCGTGGCCACGCCGGCCTGCCGGGTCGCCTCGAGGGCCTCCAGGCAGGCCAGCACCGCGGTCACCACCGGATGCCCACCACCCGGGCCGCCGGCCCCGGCCAGCTCGGCGGCCAGGTCGCAGTTAGGCTCCTCGGCGGTCTTGGCGTCGGCCAGCCGGTCGCCGCCGACCGTGGGGTCGGCGTCATCGGCCGTGGCCGGTCCGCCCGCAGATTGCGCCGCGTTCGGTCCGGGGGTGTGCGCGACGCCGGGCACCGCCCACCCGTCGCGGGCGGCCGGGGTGGCCTCCGCGTCGGGGGTGCGCTGCTCCGTCGTACTCACACCACGAACCTAGGCCAGACCAGACCCCGATTCGAACAAACTTTCGACAGCCGTGGGCGAGCGCACGACCCGCCGGACCTGTGGACGAAAAGTGGCTTTACGGCACGTTCGTAACTGCCTGAAGCAAGACCGAGGCTCGAACCTAGGGCTCCGTGGTTTGACGCGTCGGTACAGTGATTCTCGCGGGTGCTCGATGGCGCCCACCGGACACGCGCGGTGAATGCCGCGGGACACAGAAGGGGGAGCGCCGATGACTCGAGCATCGCTTCCGAAGACGACCCGTGTGCGCCGAGTTCTTGCTGTCGCCATGGCTGCCCCGCTCCTGCTCGTGGCTGCCTGCGGCAACGGTGGCGACGACGCGCTGAGCAGCGGCGGCGACTCGGGTGACGGGGGTGGCGGCGAGGTCGTGATCGCCTTCCAGGACTACACCGAGATGTCGATCATGGCCGAGATGTATGCGGCCCTCCTGAAGGACGCCGGGTACGAGCCGAGCCTGAAGGGCGTCGGCGACCGTGCGATCTACGCCGGCGAGCTCGAGAGCGGCCAGGTCGACGTCGCTCCGGAGTATGTGTCCTCAATGACCGAGTACCTCAACCGCGACATCAACGGGCCGGATGCGAAGCCGGTCGCGTCACCGGACGTCGACGAGACGATGAAGCAGCTCGAGGACCTCGGCGGCCAGAAGGGGATGACGCCCCTCGAGCCGGCCGAGGCCGAGGACGCGAACGCCTTCGCTGTGACCCAGGAGTTCTCCGACAAGAACGACGTCACGACGCTCAGCGACCTCGGTGGCCTCGGTGAGGCCGTCGCACTCGCCGCAGCCTCCGACTGCCCGGACCGACCGGACTGCAAGCTGGGGCTCGAGTCCGTGTACGGCGTGAAGATCAGCAAGTTCGAGCCGTTGGGCTTCGGCACGCCACAGACCAAGAGCGCGCTCACCGACGGCGAGGTCCAGGTGGGCCAGGTCGGGACCAGCGACGGGCAGATCGACCAGCTGAAGCTCGTGGTGCTCGAGGACGACAAGAACTGGCAGAACGCCGAGAATCTCGTCCCGGTGTTGAGCACGAAGTTCCTCGACGAGAACCCCGAGGTGGAGAAGGCGCTCAACCAGCTGTCGGACGTGCTCACCACCGACGACCTGAAGACCCTCAACGCGAAGGTCGACGCCGAGCGTCAGCTTCCCGCCGACGTCGCCGACGAGTACCTCTCCGAGAAGGGCCTCATCTAGCCGCCCTGCGCTCGCAGGACAGCCCTGTGTCGTCGCCGGTTGGTAGCGTTCGCCCAACCACGGTCGACCGGGGAAGGTGACGCTGATGCGTGGACACCCTCGGAAGAGGCTTGCCCAGCTGCCTCTGCCCGTCGCCCGCGTCCTCGGGCACACACCGCTCCTCTCGGAGGACGAGCGTCTCGAGGTCGCGCGCCGGGCGGCGCTGTGGCACGTCGAGCGCGGGGAGGCCGCCGAGGCCGAGGACGCCGTGAGGGACGTGCTCGGCGGCAAGGGGCTCCCTCGCAAGAAGGCGGACCTGCTGGACGAGGTGGTGTCCGGGATCCTGTCGCTCGGCGAGGAGCCGGAGCTGCTCGGCGAAGCCGTGGCTGCCCGCCTCCGCATTGCGGACGCCCAGCTCGGCAGAGGCCGTACGACGGCCGCGGCCCACTCGTTCGCGAAGGCCGTCCACCTGGCCTTCGACCGCAACGTGCACTTCGACAGCACGACGTCGCCCCTGGCACGGGACCCACGCGGCTTCACGGCGCCCCTGCGCGACAGCGCGTTCGCTCGGAGGTTGCGGGCGCCGCGAGGCCGCGAGATCCTCGCCGAGTCGGCCGGAAGCGGCTCGACGAGCAGTGTCGTGGTCGGCACCCGAGGCAACGACAACTTTCTGCGCGAGATCCTCGCCATGCTCCACGAGCACCCCGCGGTCAAGGCGCAGTTCGTCGACTTCGCCGTCAACAAGAACATGTCCCGCGGCATCGCCAACCCCTCCTTCGTCGCCGAGGAGATCCTCAACGGCAAGCACGGGATGGCGCGGCGGGCGGAGAGGGTGCTGCGGCCGTACCTCGACGAGGCCGACGTGTTCTTCGTCGAGTGGTGCACCGCCCTCGCCGTACTCGTGGGGCTCGTGGACCCGCGAGACACCAGGGTCGTGGTCCGGTTGCACAGCTACGAGGTGTTCACCCGCTGGCCGCACCTGCTCGACTTCAGCCGCATCGACGACATGGTGTTCGTGAGCGAGCACGTGCGCGACCTGGCGCTGGACGCGATTCCCGGCCTCGGTGAGCCCGAGGCACCTCGGCTTCACGTGCTTCCCCTGGCGATGGACCTCCGCGCGTACGTCGCGCCCAAGCCCGACCCGGCGCGGTTCAACCTCGCCCTCGTCGGTTGGGGGTCGGTCGCCAAGGACCCGCTATGGGCGTTCGAGGTGCTCCGTCGACTGCGCGAGACCGACAACAGGTACCAGCTGCTCCTGGTCGGCGCCGACTTCGCCGACGACAAGAGCCCGGCGACGGCTCGTTACGCGGAGCGGATGCACAAGGAGCTCGCCGAGCTCGAGGCGGTGGGCGCCGTACGCCGGCTCGGTCAGCGGGACGACGTGCCGGACGTACTGACCGACGTGGGAGTCATCCTGAGCACGTCTGTCCGCGAGAGCTTTCACGCGGCACTCGTGGAGGGTGCCGCGAGCGGTGCCGTCCCGGTGGTTCGCGACTGGCCCTTCTTCGCCGGAAGACCGACCGGCGCCCGGACGCTGTACCCCGCACATTGGATGGTCGAGACGCCGGAGCAGGCTGCCCGGCGCATCCTCGAGACCACCGCGGACGCGGCCTCGTGGCGCGATGAAGGTGAGTCGGCTTCGAGGCACGCGCTGGCCACCTGGGACTGGGACGTGGTGCGGCCCGGCTACGAACGGCTGCTGCTCGGCTGAAGGCCCCCCCGCGCGGGTCATACCGGCCGGCCGGCGGTTGGTAGCATCGACCGCTGTGCCCGCTGCGCAGAGGAGCTCGCGTGACTGACCAGGACTTCATCCCCCCGGCCCGGCCAGTGGTCGGGGAGGACGAGATCGACGCCGCGGTTCGCGTGCTTCGCAGCGGGATGGTGGTGCAGGGGCCCGAGGTCGCCGCCTTCGAGCAGGAGTTCGGAGAGCTGGTCGACGGCCGTCACTGCGTGGCGGTCAACTCCGGTACGTCGGCCCTCCACCTGTCGCTCCTCGCTATCGGTGTGAAGCCGGGCGACGAGGTGATCGTCCCCTCGTTCTCCTTCGCGGCCTCCGCGAACGCCGTGCGCCTCGTCGGCGCGACCCCGGTCTTCGTCGACATCGAGCCGGACCACTTCACCCTCGACCCCGAGGCCGTGGCAGCGGCGATCGGCCACCGGACCGCCGCGATCATGCCGGTCCACCTCTACGGCCATCCCGCGGACATGACGGCGATCGGCGCGCTCGCCGAGAAGCACGGGCTCGCGGTCGTCGAGGACGCCGCCCAGGCCCACGCGGCCACCTGGCAGGGAACGCCGGTCGGCGCCTTCGGGTCGGCCGGATGCTTCAGCTTCTACCCGACCAAGAACATGCACTCCCTCGAGGGCGGCATGATCACCACCGCCGACGCCGAGCTCGCGCGCAACCTCCGCCTGCTCCGCAACCAGGGCATGGAGCAGCGCTACGCCAACGAGGTGGTCGGCGCGAACATGCGCCTCACCGACGTGGCCGCGGCGATCGGACGGGTCCAGCTCGGCAAGCTCGAGGCGTGGACCGAGCAGCGTCGCGCGAACGCGGCCACCCTGAGCTCCGCGCTCAAGGGCGTGGTGCCTCCTCCGGAGGCGAAGGGCGCCCGGCACGTCTACCACCAGTACACGATCCGGGTCCCCGAGGGCGTCGCCGGCGGACGTGACGCGCTGCAGGAGGGGCTGAAGGAGCGCGGCATCGGCAGCGCGGTCTACTACCCGACGCCGATCCACCTGCTCAAGCCGTACCTGCCCGGCTACCGAAGCCCCCTGGGCGGCCCCGAGCACCCCGAGGCGAACCGCGAGTGGGACCTGCCCGAGACCATGCGGGCCGCGGGTGAGGTCCTTTCCCTGCCGGTGTACCCGGGTCTGACCGAGTCCGAGCTCGGCCGGATCATCGACGCGATCAACGACCTGGTGGCCAACTCATGAGCAACAGCCTGCGTGCCGGCCTCATCGGACTGGGCGCGATGGGGCGCCACCACGCCCGCGTCCTCGCCGGACTCGACGGCGTGGAGCTGGTCGCGATCACCGACCCCGACGGTGACCCTCACGGCCGCGGACAGGGCGTCCCGGTGGTCCCGACCGTCGAGGCGCTGATCGAGCTCGGCATCGACTACGCCGTCATCGCCTGCCCCACCGGCCTGCACGTCGAGGTGGGGCTCCAGCTCGCCGAGGCGGGCGTCGGGGCCCTGGTGGAGAAGCCCCTGGCGGACTCGCTCGCGGGAGCGGAGAAGCTGGTCGAGGCCTTCGAGTCCAGAGGGCTGGTCGCCGGCGTCGGGCACATCGAGCGCTACAACCCCGCCCTCCAGAACCTCCGCTCCCGGCTCGAGGCCGGGGAGCTCGGCGAGGTCTACCAGGTGCAGACCCGGCGCCAGGGCCCCTTCCCCCACCGCATCGCGGACGTCGGGGTGGTCAAGGACCTCGCGACCCACGACATCGACCTCACCGCCTGGGTCACCGGCCAGGAGTACGCCACGGTCGCCGCGCAGACGTTCCACAAGAGCGGACGGCCCCATGAGGACATGGTCTCCGCCACCGGCAAGCTCACGGGCGGGCCGATCGTGAACCACCTCGTGAACTGGCTGAGCCCGTTCAAGGAGCGCTTCACGATGGTCACGGGCACCAAGGGGAGCTTCGTGGCGGACACCCTCACGGCCGACCTCACGTTCCACGCCAACGGCGCCACCGAGATGGCCTGGGAGGCGCTGCGGGCGTTCCGCGGCGTGTCCGAGGGCGACAGCACCCGCTTCGCCATCACCAAGCGCGAGCCGCTCCAGGTCGAGCACGAGAACTTCCGCGACGCCGTGCTGAAGGGTGAGGCGGGCGAGGGCGTCGTGACCCTGCGCCAGGGCATGCGGACCGTGCTCGTCGCCGACGCCGTCCTGGAGTCGGCCGAGACGGGTGTCATGGTCGACGTACGCCCTGTCGCCGCCGACCAGGGGCAGTGATGACGGACGGCGCCAAGGGACGGGTGGTCATGCTCGTCGACAACGACGTCGAGCGCGACTCCCGGGTGCAGAAGCAGGCCCGGTCCATGGCCGAGGCCGGCTGGGACGTGACCCTCCTGGGCAAGGCCGGACCCGGCGGACCTCGGCGATGGAAGATCGGCGACGCGAAGGTCAGGTTGCTGGCCACCCCCGGCCCGCTGTCGCGGCGGCCCGGCGACCTCCGGCGGGCCCGGCTCAGGTCGCCGCTCGCATACTCCGCCGGATGGGTGGCGGAGAACCGCAAACAGGCCGTGCGGGCGAAGCAGGCAGACCTCCGGCTCCGGATCATCGCGGCCCGGCACCCCCGCGAGGACGAGAAGGCACGGCCGGCCGAGAGCCTCCGCCTGCTTCCGGCCCGGGCCGGCACTGCCGCGCTCGGCAGGTGGGTCGAGCTCCGAGCCGCGAAGACCGCGAAGCTCGGCAAGGTCCGGCAGAAGGCGGACACCCCCCTGGACCGGTTCACGACCGGGTTCTGGGAGCGGACCATGGGGGACCGCGCGTGGCGCCGCCTCGACCCGCACCTGTGGGACTTCGAGCTGGCGTACGGCCCCGAGATCGACCGGCTGCGCCCGGACATCGTCCACGCCAACGACTTCCGGATGCTCGGTGTCGGCGCGCGTGCCGCGACCCGGGCACGGGAGCACGGCCGCGACGTGAAGCTGGTCTGGGACGCACACGAGTTCCTGCCCGGCATCAAGCCGTGGGAGAGCCACCCCCGCTGGCACATCGCGCAGGTCGCCCACGAGCGGGAGTACGCCGGAGCGGCGGACGCCGTGGTGACCGTGTCGGAGGAGCTCGCCGAGCTGCTCCAGGAGACCCACGACCTCCCCGAGCGGCCCACCGTCGTGCTCAACACGCCCTACGCAGCGCAGGCCGCCGAGCACGCCCACGAGCCGACGATCCGCGACGCCCTCGGCGTGGCCGGCGACGTCCCGGTCATGGTCTACAGCGGGTCCGCGGCCTACCAGCGCGGGCTCGACATCATGGTCGAGGCGCTGCCGCAGCTGCCCGACGTCGTGTGTGCGTTCGTGGTGGCCAGGCCGGAGTCCGAGTACGTCCGGTCGCTCGTCGCACGCGCCAAGGAGCTCGGGCGTCGCCGACCGCGTGAGGCTGCTGCCCTACGTCCCCTTCGACCAGGTCGTGCCGTTCCTGTCGACGGCCGACGTCGGGGTGATCCCGATCCACCACTGGCCCAACCACGAGATCGCGCTGATCACGAAGTTCTTCGAGTACTCCCACGCGCACCTGCCGCTCGTGGTCAGCGACGTGAAGGCCATGGGGCACATGACCCAGCACACCGGGCAGGGCGAGGTGTTCGAGGCCGAGAACGTCGACTCGTTCGTGGCGGCGGTGAGGGCGGTCCTCGAGAAGCCCGAGCGCTACCGCGAGGTGTACGACGACCCTGCGCTGCTCGCGCAGTGGACGTGGGAGGCCCAGGCCCGGATTCTCGACGGCGTGTACGACTCGCTGCTCGGCAGCCACCCCCAGGAGAGGAGCTGACAGTGCAGATCTGCGTTGTCGCACTCGGCAAGATCGGCCTGCCCCTGGCCGTCCAGTTCGCCGACAAGGGGCACCACGTGATCGGCGCCGACGTCGACCAGCGTGTCGTCGACCTCGTCAACGCGGGGGAGGAGCCGTTCCCCGGGGAGCACCAGCTCGCGGAGAAGCTCGCCGCCGCCGTGAAGGACGGCCGGCTCCGGGCCACGACGAACACCAGCGAGGCGGTCGCGCAGAGCGAGGCCGTGGTGCTCGTCGTACCCCTGTTCGTCGACGCCGAGGGCGTGCCGGACTTCCGCGCCATGGACTCGGCCACGAAGGCGGTCGCGGCGGGTCTCGAGCCGGGCACGCTCGTCAGCTACGAGACGACCCTGCCGGTCGGGACGACCCGCGAGCGCTGGGGGGCGATGCTCTCCGAGGGGTCCGGACTCGAGCCGGGCAAGGACTTCTCGCTCGTCTTCAGCCCTGAGCGGGTGCTGACCGGTCGGGTCTTCGCGGACCTGCGGAAGTACCCCAAGCTGGTCGGCGGGGTCGACGCGGCATCTGCCGAGCACGGTGTCCGGTTCTACGAGCAGGTGCTCGACTTCGACGAGCGGCCGGACCTCGACAAGCCGAACGGTGTCTGGGACCTCGGCTCCGCGGAGGCCGCCGAGCTCGCGAAGCTCGCGGAGACCACCTACCGCGACGTGAACATCGGCCTGGCGAACCAGTTCGCGCGCTACGCCGACTCGATCGACGTGGACATCATGAAGGTGATCGACGCCTGCAACACCCAGCCCTACAGCCACATCCACCGACCCGGCATCGCGGTGGGCGGGCACTGCATCCCGATCTACCCGCGCATCTACCTGTGGAACGACCCGGCGGCGACTGTCGTGCGGTCCGCCCGCGAGGCGAACGCGGACATGCCCGGCTACGCCGTGGACCTGCTGGCAGCCGGCTACGGCGACCTCGCCGGGGCGCGGGTGCTGGTGCTGGGCGCCGCCTACCGCGGTGAGGTGAAGGAGACGGCCTTCTCCGGGGTCTTCCCGACCGTGGCCGAGCTCCAGCGTCGGGGGGCGACGGTGTTCGTCTCCGACCCGCTCTACACCGGCTCCGAGCTCGAGGAGCTCGGCCTGCCGCCGCACAAGGGCGAGGACGTCGACGCCGCGGTGATCCAGACCGACCACGCGTCGTACGCGTCGCTCACCCCGAAGGACCTCCCCGGGGTGAAGGTGCTGGTCGACGGCCGTCGCGTAACGGACCCCGCGAGCTGGGAAGGCGTGCGCCGCATCGTCATCGGCGGCTGACCCCCGGCCATGAGGATCGACGACGCCGGCATACGACTGCCGGGTGGCCTCGAGGACCGGCTCGGCCTCGAGATCGGCGGCCGTCAGGTCTGGGCCTTCGCGCCCGCGCGGGACGGGCGTCGGACCGACGAGGGCCGCCTCGTGCCCTGGCCCGGTCGCCTGGTCCCGTACCTCAACGGTCGCGCCGACGTGCTGGTCCGGTCTCTGGAGACCCAGGAGGTCCTGTTCCAGGACACCCTGACCTTCGGCGACGGGCGGGGTGTCGTCGAGTTCGTGGACGCGCAGGGCAGGCCGCTGACGGTGGCCAAGAACAACCGCATGAGCGCCGCGATGTTCGGCGACGCCAGCGCCCAGGAGCGCGGGATCGTCGCGGACACCGTCGCGGAGTCGCTCGAGTTCCTCCGAGAGCGCGGCCACGAGGCCTTCCTCGCCTTCGGCAACCTGCTCGGAGCCGTCCGCGACGGGAGGCTCATCGGCCACGACAACGACGCCGACATCGCCTACCTCGCCAAGAGCTCGCACCCGGCGGACGTCATCCTCGAGTCGATGAGGGTCGAGCGCGAGTTCGCCGACGCCGGCTGGGACACCTTCCGGGCCAACGGGGCGTCGTTCAAGGTCTTCTCGACCCTGCCCGACGGCCGTCGCATCGGGATCGACGTCTTCTCGGCGTTCTACTTCCAGGACCAGCTCCACGTCCTGACCTACCTCGTCGCCCCGCTGCCGCGGGAGGCGCTGCTCCCGACGTCGACCGTGACGCTGGAGGGGCGTGAGGTCGCCGCGCCCGCGCAGCCCGAGACGGTTCTCGAGGCGACGTACGGTCCGAACTGGCGGGTGCCGGACCCGACCTTCAAGTACGAGACCCCACGGCCGGTCAGACGCCGGATCAACGGCCTGTTCGGCGGCGAGCGCCGCCACAGCAGGCACTGGGAGGACTTCTACGCGACGCGTGCGGCGGAGGTGCCGGCCGAGCCCACGTCTTTCGCGCGGTGGGTCGCCGAGCACGAGCACCGTCCCGCGTCGCTGGTCGACCTGGGATCGGGCACCGGTCGCGACGCCGTGTGGTTCGCGGAGCAGGGAGTCTCCGTGCTCGGCTGCGACTACTCGCAGCTCGCCCTCCGGTACGCCGAGGAGCGGGCCGCCGAACAGGGGTCCTCAGCGACCTTCCGGCCGCTCGACCTGTACGACCTGCGACAGGCCCTGGCCGTGGGCGCCCTGCTCGGACGGGAGGCCGGTGTCGACGCGGTCTACGCCCGGTTCCTGGTGGACGCGCTGGAGGACGGAGGCCGTCGGAACCTCTGGCGCTTCAGCCGAAGCGTCCTGAGTGGCACACGGGGCCGGGTCTTCCTCGAGTTCCGCACCGAGGCGACCGAGCACACCTTCGGCGCGCACTACCGCAACTTCGTCCCGCCGGCGGTCGCCTGCTCCGAGCTGGAGTCCTACGGCTTCCGCATCGAGCACTGCGAGGACGGGCACGGGCTGGCTGTCCTCCGGGACGAGGACCCGCGCGTGTGCCGCATCATCGCGAGACTGGAGGGCTGAGACATGAAGCTGCGCAAGAGCAAGTCTGCCGCGAGTGAGGCCGCGAACGACCAGGGCGACCGTCCCGGGCCGCCGCGCTGGCAGCAGGCGCAGAAGGACATCGCGGCGCTCCGCCGTCGCGTGACGGCGCTGGAGGAGGAGCTCCAGGAGACCCGTCAGCTCAACAAGCGGCTGGCGGAGATCGCGGACGTGGTCGCCGAGGTCCTGCTTCCGGCCGAGCAGCGCGACGAGAACCGGCTCCAGGAGCTCCTGGCCAGGTACGAGTCGAGGCTCTGAGCAGCGTGGGTGCCTCCAGGCGCTGGACGGGTGCGGTCGCCGACCGGCTCCGTCGGGGCGTGCGACGTCTGCCCTCGGGCTCGAAGGAAGCCGCGGGACGGTCGGTCACTGTCTCGGTCGTCGTCACCGTCTCCGACGAGCAGCGCGAGCTCCTCGACGCCTGCCTGCGCAGCGTCGGGGACGAGGGGTTGCGGCAGGTCGACGTCCAGGTCGTCGAGCACGGCACGGGCACCGGCCACGCCACCCTCGGCGAGGCCCGGGAGGCAGGAGCCGCGCGGTCGGACGGCGACTACCTGATCTTCCTCGAGGCGTCCGAGACTCTCACGCCGGGAGCGCTGCGCTCCTTGGTCGAGCGGCTCGAGGCCAGCGGCTCTGACTTCGCTGTCGGCGGTCGCGACCAGGAGGGTGAGGCCGGCGACGGCGTCCGCCACCCGGACCGCACCGGCGTGACGATCCGGGACTGCCCCGACGCGGTGGTCGACAGGGCCTGGGGCAACAAGGTCTTCCGTCGTACGTTCTGGAGCTCCACGATGCAGGCGACCCCGAGCACCGGGGTGAGCGGCCTCGAGGCTCTTGTCGTCCGCGCGTACACCGAGGCGACCATCGACCTGCTGCCCCAGGTCGTCAGCGAGGCCGCGGACCCGGCCGCCGGACTGCCGTTCGGTCAGGTGCTCACCGTGATGGACGGTGTGGACGAGTGGCTCGCCGCGCTGGCGGAGTCCGAGCGCCTCCTGCGGCCGGCCTCCCTCGGAGCGGTACGTCGGACGTGGCTGTCGTCGCTCCTCGCCGACGAGGCGATCCGGTACGTCGACGGGGTGGACTCGGCGTCGCAGGAGCAGTGGGAGGCGCTCTGCCGCGGCCTCGCGCCCCTCGTCGCGGAGGCACAACCAGACCTGCTCCCCACCCTGCCCTGGGAGTCGCGGGTCAAGGCCTGGCTGGTCGCGCAGCAGCGTCGCGAGACCCTCGAGGAGTTCCTGCACCGGCGGCGCTGGGAAGGCCCCGGAACGCCCACCGAGGTGCGCGACGGGCGCGTGTTCGCGACGGTCTGGCCGTACCAGGACCCGCAGGTCGCGATGCCCGACGCGTGCTTCGAGCTCACCGCGGCCGAGACGCCGCTGATCGCCTCGTTGCGAATGGTCCGCTGGGTCGACGCAGAGACCCTGGTGCTCGACGTCTTCGGCTACGCGGAGCTCGTCGCCGACGGCCCGGAACCTCCCTCGCTGGCCGCGGCGCTCGTAGACGAGACCGACGGCTCGCGGGTCGAGGTCGAGGTGGAGCACGCGCCCGACGCCGAGGTCACCCGGTTCGCGCGCGAGAGGTTCCAGAGTCACGACCACGGCGGCTTCCGCCTCCTCGTGAAGGCCGAGCCGCTCCTCGGGTCGCCACGCTGGTCGCTCGAGCTGAGCCTGACCGGCAACGGGGTCACGCGCACCGGCACGGTGAACCACCGCGAGCACAACGGAGTAGTCGGCGAGCGGCCTCGCCGTATGTCCGGAGGCATGCTCTGGGGGCCGAGTCCCAAGGGACGCGACGGCGTGGTGATCGAGGTCGTGAGGCCGCCCGTGGTGCTCCGCAGGGCCGAGGTCGACGGGCGCGCTGTCCGCGGCGTGCTGGCAGGAGCAGCCGCGGCGAATGTGGCACTGACCCGTGCCGGCCAGGACGTGCACGTGCGAGTCGAGGCGGACGGCAGCTTCGAGGTCGAGCTGCCCGACGTCGGGTTCGCCCAGGGCAGCCCGGACGACGAGCCGGAGTGGGAGCTCGCCGCAGTGACCCCGGACGGCACCCGCCACCCGGTCGCCTTCCCGGCGAACGAGCCCAGTGCGTGGATCGGCGACGAGGCCGGTCTGCTGGCCTGGCACCGCTCCCGAGGAGGACACGCCGCGGTCCACGAGGTGGCACGTCGTGCCGTCGTCAAGGACGTCGACCTCCAGGACGAGCAGCTCGTCGTCGCGCTCGGGTGGCTGGGCGCCGTACCGGAGGACTGGTCGCTCTCGCTGGTCAACGCGCGCGTGACCCTCGCCGGCACGGCGGTCGCGACCGGCCATCGGAGCGCCATCGTCCGGATCCCCACCACATGCGACGAGTGGGGGCTCGGGACGACGACCGCACCGTCCGGCGTCTACCGCTTCGAGCTCACGATCGGCCGGGGGGACTCCGCGGTGACCGCCGAGGCCGTCGGGACAGACGAGGACCTGGTCACGGACACGCCGATGGACCTGCTCGGCCGGACGGTCCGGATCAGGTTGCGCCAGACGCCCCGCCACCGTCTCGTCGCCCACCTGACCGCGCCCCAGGCCGACGACGAGGTCGGGCCCCGGATGCAGCACCTCCTCCACGAGGAGTACCAGGCCAAGCAGCACGTCCTCGACCCGAACGCGGTGTACCTGCAGGCCTACACCGGCCAGACCGCGACCGACAGTGCCCGCGCGATCCACGACCACCTCCACCGCCACCACCCGCACCTGACCCTGTACTGGGGGGTCGCCGACCACTCCGTGCAGCTGCCCGAAGGTGCGGTCGCGGTCGTGATGCGCACCCGCGAGTGGTACGACGTCCTCGGCCGGGCGACGTACCTCGTCAACAACATCGAGTTCGACAAGTGGTTCGTGAAGCAGTCCGGCCAGCGGTTCCTCCAGACCTTCCACGGCTACCCGGCCAAGTCGATGGGGATCGTGCAGTGGCGGGCCAAGAGGTTCCCCGAGCGACGGATCGAGGCGGAGCTGGACCGCACGATGCGGAAGTGGGACCTGATCCTCACCCCGTCACCGGAGATGGACGTCCACTACCGGCGGGAGTACGGCTACGAAGGGCCGATCGCCAACCAGGGCTACCCCCGTGACGACGTGCTTGTCTCGGCAGGGGCCGAGGAGATCCGTCGCGCGACCCGGGAACGTCTCGGCATCGCGCCCGAGCAGAAGGTCGTGCTCTACGCGCCCACTTTCCGGGACCACCTCGCGACGGCGCACCGCTCGGCACAGCTCGCCGCCCACCTCGACCTCGAGACCGCGTCCGAGGCGCTCGGCGAGGAGTACGTCTTCCTGATGCGCGGCCACCGGTTCCACTCCTCGGGCGCGCAGCGGCTGGGGCGAAACCGGCGGCTGGTCGACGTAACCGACTACCCGGAGGTCAACGACCTGATCCTCGCCGCGGACGCCGCGGTGCTGGACTACTCGTCGCTCCGCTTCGACTTCGCCCTGACCCGGAAGCCGATGGTGTTCCTGGTGCCGGACCTCGACGTGTACTCCGGCCCGGTGCGCGGCTTCCTCTACGACTACCGGAGTACGGCGCCGGGGCCGCTGCTGAGCGACGCCGGCGACGTGGTCGAAGCCCTGCGGGACCTCGACCGGCTTGCGACGGAGCACCGGGACGCGCTCGAGACGTTCCTGGACACTTTCCAGCGGTGGCAGGACGGACAGGCGACCGAGCGCGTCGTGCGCGCGTTCTTCGGGTAGCCGCCGGCGGCCGGCCGAGGCGCACCGGGAGGCGGCTGGATGCTCGACCGGGCCGTCCTCGGCGCGTTCTGCGCCTGCCCGGTGTTCTGCGGACCGGTGTTCTGCGTAAAGCGCCTCCCGAGTCGCGGCCGAGGTGCTTCCTGCAGAACATCTCGCGGATTCCCGCGGCGAGATCGCGTCGGATCCGGCGGGAGGTGCCTCTCGGCAGATCCGCGACCCAGACCCCGCCGCGAGCGTCGCCGGCGGCGACCGGGCGCTCCGGCGGACCCGCGACCGTCGCGCGTGCGGCGAGGGGGCCGGGGACTCGGCTACTCCTGCGTCCAGGTGCCCGGGTCGGACTTCCGGAGGTCGACGATGTGGCCGGTCTCGCCGCTGAGCAGGATGTCGAGCGCCGACCGTGCGACCGACATCGAGTCGAGCAGGGTGTCGGCGGGCTCCTCGCCGAAGGCCTTGGAACGCATCGGGGTACGCGTCCGCTCGGGATTGAGGCAGTTCACCTTCACGCCGGAGGCTGCCCACTCGTCGGCGAGCGCCTGGGTCAGGTTCACGACCGCCGCCTTGGCGGAGGAGTAGAGGCTGTAGCCGCTCCGGCCGCGGGTGTACGAGCTGGACGTGAAGAAGAGCAGGCTGCCGCCGCTCGCCGCCAGCGCGGGGAAGAACTCCTGGGCGATGAGGATCGGCGCGACGTAGTTGATCTCGGTCGCGGAGTAGATGGTCTCCTCCGACGAGTCGACGAGGTCGCCGCGGGGGAGGACCCCGGCGGTGTTGACCACGAAGTCGACCGACCCGCGCTCGGCGATCACCTCGGCGAGCGCGTCGGCGACGTCCTGGCGGCGCTCGACGTGGGTGCCGGAGCCGGACCGGCTGAAGGCGTGCACCTGGGCGCCGTACTCACCGGCGAGCTTCGCGACGTCCGCGCCGATGCCGTAGCTGCCGCCGAAGACGACCACGGTCTTTCCGGCCAGGGCCGCGCGGTACTCCTCCTCGGTCCGCGCGGCCGGGAGGTCCTGGGTGGTGAGCTGGAAGAGCTTGTCGGCGAGGTAGACGTCGATCGGCTCGGTGACCTTCATGTTCCGCTCGTCGCCCGGCACGACCCAGATCGGCACGTCGGGGAGGTAGCGCAGCACGACGCCGCAGTCGTCGGTCGCCGTGAAGCCCTCGTCGCCCCCCGCGAGCTCGTAGGCCCGCTTGATCACCGACGCGCGGAAGGCCTGGGGCGTCTGACCACGCCGCAACGAGGCGCGCGGCGGGATGGCCCGGATCGTGTTGCGCTCGTCCACCTCGATGATCGTGTCGGCCGACGGGATGGCGACGTCGACCGCGTGGTACTCGTCCAGCGCGGCGAAGCACTCGGCGATGATCCGGGGGGTGACGAGAGGGCGTACGGCGTCGTGGAAGAGCACCTTGCAGTCGCGGTCACCGAGGTGGTCGAGGGCGCGAAGGGTGGTCCCGTTGCGGGTCTCGGCACCTTCGAGGACTGCGGAGACCTTGGGGTACTGCCCGCTGCGCAGGATCGCGTGCACGGCGTCGAGGTGGCCCGGCGCCATCATCACGACGATCTCGTCGACGGACGGGTGCGCCTCGAACGCGGCGAGCGTGTGCTCGAGGATGGTGCGGCCGGCGATCTTGATGAGCTGCTTGGGGATGTCGAGGCCGACACGGGCGCCGACCCCGCCTGCGAGGAGGACTGCGACGTTCTCCGCCACCGGTGGCATGCGATGTCTCCTCGATGTCTGGGGTCGGGACTGCGGCTCGGACGGCCGCCGGACGCGCACTGTTAGTATCAACCCGCCCAGAGGGCAGGCAACCGCGGGGCTTCTGGAAGGACTGCATGACGACTCCCGACGTGACAGTGGTCGTCGCGGTCTACAACACGATGCCCTACCTGACCACGTGTCTGGACTCCCTGCTGGAGCAGAGCATCGGGCACGACCGCCTCGAGGTCGTCGCGGTGAACGACGGCTCGACCGACGACAGCGGCAAGGTGCTCGACGAGTACGCCGCCTCGCACCCCGACGTCATCCGCGTCATCCACCAGCCGAACTCCGGCGGGCCGGCAGCCCCGAGCAACAAGGCTCTCGACGTTGCGACCGGACGCTACGTGTACTTCCTCGGCGCCGACGACCACCTCGGACCCGAGGCGCTCGAGCGGATGGTCGACTTCGCCGACGAGCACGACTCCGACGTCGTGATCGGGAAGATGGTCGGGGTCAACGGGCGAGGCGTGCACCAGGGGCTGTTCCACGACGGCAACCAGGTCGACGTCGACCCCTACGGCCCGAAGCTCCGCTGGGCCATCGCGAACACCAAGCTCTTCCGCCGGGAGCTCGTGGAGCGGCTCGGCCTTCGCTACCGCGAGGACATGGCCTTCGGCAGTGACCAGCCGTTCACGCTGGCCGCCTGCGTCAACGCGCGGCGCATCTCGGTGCTCGCCGACTACACCTGCTACTACGCGGTGAAACGCGAGGACAGCAGCAACATCTCCTACAAGACGCCGTACGAGGACCGCGTCGAGTGCATCCACCAGATGATGCAGTCGGTCGCCGACCTCGTCCCTCCGGGGCCGCACCGCGACACCATCCTCACGCGCCACTTCGCCTGGGAGATACCGCGCCTGCTCCGCGAGGACCTTCTCGAGTCGCCGGAGCCCGCCCAGCACGCGGTGTGCGCAGGTGTACGTCGGATGGCGGAGGAGTGGCTGACCGACGCGATGCTCGCGGAGCTCCCTGTCTCGGCGCGGCTCCGCGTCAGCGCCGCGGCCCGGGAGGACCTCTCCCTGCTCACGGAGCTCGTCAAGGACGGCAGCCCGAGCCCCGACGTCGTGCACCTCGAGGCCGGCCAGGCCCTGGCGGTGCTGCCGGGCTTCCGCTCCTCCGAGCTCCCCGACCACCTGTACCGGATGGCGCCGGTGGGCGTGGGCGGGCGGCTCAGCGCGCTGGCGAGACTGCGGGAGGTCCGCGCGGCCGGCAAAGACCTGGTCGTCGAGGTGGCCCTGCCCGTGACGGGCCCGGACGCGGAGTCCGCCCTGTCCGCCCGGCTCACACCCCCGGACCGGACGACCGCCGACGCAGCCGTTCGCACGGTCACGACCGCGACGGCGAGGCGGGCCAGGACGGCCGTCACCGTCGACCTCGCAGCACTCGCAGCCGACGGGCGTGGTCCGTGGCGGCTCGTGCTCGAGGGCCGGGTCGAGGCGGGACCGTTCGAGATCCGGGTGCCTGGTCCGAAGCACGAGGTCGTGTCGCGCTTCTGGCACCGCGGCCGGCCTCACCGGGTGAGGGTGGCGAGGCCTTCCGAGGACAAGGGCCTGGAGCTCCGCCTCGAGACGATCCCGGCCCGCGAGGTGGTCTCCGCGGCGCTCCGTCGCCTCCGCCGTACGCAGGGCTGACCTACCTGCCGGCGGACCGCCGCGAGGTGCTGATCCGAACGTCTTGCGGATCGAAAGCCCGCAACGATGGGCCTTCCTGGTGCGACATGCACCCCCGTGCGGTTTCCGTCACACTGCGGCGGGTACTGTCCCGGGCTGGGAGATTTGCCACCTCAGGTGGCCTCGGGAGGTGAACTCGTGACCTCAGGGTTCGAGGAGACGCTGGCGGGCGCGAAAGCCGGCGACGAGAAGTGTTTCGTGGAGCTGTTCCGGTCAATCCAGCCGGCGCTGGTCCGTTACCTGACCACCATCGGCGGTCCGCTCGCCGACGACGTGGCCGGAGAGACCTGGGTCAGCGTGGTCCGCGGCCTGGACAAGTTCTCCGGTGACGAGACGGGATGGCGGGCCTGGGTCTTCACGATCGCCCGGGCGCGCTTGATCGACGCCCAGCGGCGTCTTTCGCGCGGGCCGGAGACCGTCGACGCGCACGAGGTGCTCGAGTCACGGCCCGACGGCATCGACGTGGCCACCCACGTGGAGGAGATCTTCTCCACGGAGGCTGCCCTGGCGCTCATCGGCACCCTTCCACCCGACCAGGCCGAGGTCGTCATGCTTCGGCACGTGGCCGGTCTCGACGTCGCACGAACGGCGAAGGTCCTGGGGAAGAAGCCCGGCACGGTCCGGGTCGCGGCACACCGCGGCCTCCGGCGGCTGTCCGAGCTGCTGACCCCACGCGACGAGCACGCCCGCATCGGGCTGTAACGGCATCGCCGCGACCAACGGTTACTGAGGTGAGATGTTGAGAAACCACCGACGCGCAACCATCGACGCCGCGCCCGACCGGCGCGTCGCGTCGCTGCTCGAGGCTGCCGCCGCTCCGACAGAGCCCGGACCCCTGCCGGGTGAGGCCGAGGCACTCGCCGCCTTCCGCGCGTCTCAGAGTGCCACTCGGAGGCCAACCATGCTGTCGTCGCTCACCTCGGTCAAAGTCACCGTCGCCGCCGCCCTGAGCGGCCTCGTCCTCACCGGTGGGATCGGCGCAGCCGCGGCGGCCGGCTCTCTTCCCGGTGCCGCTCAGGACACCGCCAGCGAGCTGCTCGGCAGGGTGGGCGTGACCGTTCCGGGCGCCAACGGCCACTCTGCGGACCACGCCGACGAGCGCGGCGCCTCCCCCGACGCGACAGACGACGCCGAGGGGACCACGGAGCACACCTCGCAGGGCAAGGGCGCCGCGGTCTCGGAGCTGGCGAAGAGCGACCTCGAGGGCAAGGACAAGGGCGCAGCCGTCTCCGAGTACGCCTCGAACACCAAGAGCCAGGCCGGCGACGAGCACGGCGCAGGCGAGCACGGCGCGGAGGACGCGAAGGCGGACCACCCGGAGCCGCAAGGTGCCGAGAAGCCGGAGCAGGCCGGCCTGGCGACCACGAAGGCTCCCGTCGGGACCCCCGAGACGGGGGGCTCCAAGGCCCAGGACGACGTGAAGAGCGAGAAGGACGACAGCGCCACCGCGTCGTCCGACCAGACCGACGAGACCAGCGAGGGCCACAGCGCCGCTGGCTCGGAGAGCCGTCCGTGAACCCCTGACTCGCGGACGTCAGACGTGTGCCCCCGGCTGCCCCCGCCGGGGGCACACGCCTTTTCGCAGCACCCTCAGCCGACCAGCGCTCGTCCACGCGCCCCGAGGTCGTGCCGCGTGGACGAGAAGTGCGTTCCTGGGAGCGGCGGCGATCAGCGGTCGGCCAGCTTGAGCTGCACGGAGCCGTCTGGGGCGCGTCCCTCGCGATAGAGGTCGCCGGTCTTGGGGCAGCTCCAGGTCCCCTCGCCGTCCACCGCCTCGAGCCGGCGGCCGGCCCGACCGACCCAGCCGATCTGCCGGGCGGGGACACCGACCACCAGCGCGAAGTCCGGCACGTCGTGGGTCACGACCGCCCCGGCCGCGACCATCGCCCACTCGCCGATCCGGACCGGGGCGACACAGACCGCGCGGGCCCCGACCGAGGCGCCGAGACCGATCTTGACTCCCACGGGCTCCCAGTCGCCGCCCCGCTTGAGCTTCCCGTCCGGATCCACGGACCTGGGGTACTCGTCGTTGGTCAGCACAGCCGCGGGTCCCACGAACACCCCGTCGGCGAGCTCGGCGGGCTCGTAGACGAGCGCGTAGTTCTGGAGCTTCACGTTCTCACCCATGACGACCCCGGGTCCGACGTACGCCCCGCGGCCGACCACGCAGCCCGTGCCGAGCCGGGCGTCCTCGCGGATCTGGGCCAGCTCCCACACCGACGTACCGTCGCCGACCGTCGCGGACTCCGCGACCTGAGCGGTGGGCTGCACTCGGACCGTCACTACGCGCTCCCTACTTGTCGATGTCCCCGACCACGAAGAACATCGAGCCTAGTATCGCGACCATGTCGGCCACGACGCAGCCGGTGAGTACCTCGGGGAGCACCGCGACGTTGTTGAAGGAGGCGGTCCGCAGCTTCATCCGCCACGGCGTCTTCTCACCTCGCGAGACCAGGTAGTAGCCGTTGATTCCGAGCGGGTTCTCGGTCCAGGCGTACGTCGAACCCTCAGGCGCCTTGAGGATCTTCGGCAGCCGCACGTTGACCGGCCCGCGCGGGAGCGTGCGGAGCCGTTCGAGGCACGCATCGGCGACGTCGAGCGACACGGCGACCTGGTCGAGGAGCAGCCCGAACCGCGCGTGGCAATCGCCCTCGGTGCGCGTGACGACCTGCATGACGCCGTCGTCGAGGAGCTCGCTGTAGGCGAGGTAGGGGTCGTCGCGGCGCAGGTCGAAGTCCACACCGGAGGCGCGTGCGATCGGCCCGGAGACGCCGTACGCGTCGATGAGCTCTCGGGACAGGATGCCGACCCCTCGGGTGCGGGCCCGGAAGATCTCGTTGCCGAAGATCAGGTCCTCGATCTCGGGCATCCGCGACCGCACTGCCCGCACCGCGGCGGCACACCGGTCGAGCCAGCCGGCCGGGATGTCCTCCTTGAGGCCCCCGACCCGGTTGAACATGTAGTGCATGCGGCCGCCGGAGAGCTCCTCCATCACCTGCTGGATGGTCTCCCGCTCGCGGAAGGCGTAGAACATCGGCGTGATGGCGCCGAGCTCGATCGGGTAGGACCCCATGAACATCAGGTGGTTGAGCACCCGGTTCAGCTCGGCCAGGAGGGTCCGCAGCCAGACGGCGCGGGTGGGCACCTCCATGCCCAGCATCCGCTCGACGGCGAGCACGACGCCGAGCTCGTTCGAGAAGGCGGAGAGCCAGTCGTGGCGGTTGGCGAGCACGATGATCTGGCGGTAGTCGCGCACCTCGAACAGCTTCTCGGCGCCGCGGTGCATGTAGCCGATGACCGGCTCGCACTCGACGATCCGCTCGCCGTCGAGGGTCAGCCTGAGGCGGAGCACGCCGTGCGTTGCCGGGTGCTGCGGGCCGATGTTGAGGACCATGTCCTGGGTGGCCATCCCCGGGCCGCCGCCGCGCTCGTGCCCGCCGAAGCCGGCGGCACCGGCCCCCATGCCCACGGTGATCTGCTCGCGCTGGTGACCGGTCACGCACACATCGTGGCACGGCTCGGCCGAAAAGCCGCAGCGCCTCGGGTCCGTCCCGCGTCGGTGCCGCCTCCTCATTCGGCGCCGACCCGAGAGCGTCACCCCAGGCGCTGCTGTCCCACAAGCATGCGCGGTTCACATCCCCAACTCTGGTGAAAATCACCGAAATAGCCGCCCAAGCGCCCCGGGTCGGGCCGAACCGACAGACGCACCCGCCCACCTGGGTCATCGACCCACGGCGCGTTCGGGTCATGGCTAGCCTGGTCGCGTGGACGACCTCTTCGCGCCACCGGGCAACACATGGCGCCCGGTCTCCCCTCAGCTTCGTCGGCTCCGCCGGGCCGTGCTCACGAGCCTCACCGCGGTCGCCCTGCTCGGGCTGGCCGCCGCCTCCGTCGTGTTCGACCTGGGGCTCGTGCCGACGCTCGGCCTGGCCGCCGTGCTCCTCCTCGTGGCGGGGTACGCCTGGTGGCTGATCGGCCGAAACGCCCGGGCGTGGGGGTACGCCGAACGCGACGACGACCTGTACATCAAGCACGGCGCGCTGTTCCGGGAGCTCGTCGCCGTGCCGTACGGGCGAATGCAGTTCGTCGACATCACCGCCGGCCCGCTCGAGCAGCTCTACGGCATCGCCGGTGTGCGCCTGCACACCGCGAGCCCCCGCACGAACGCCAAGATCCCCGGCCTCCCGGCCGCCGAGGCCGCCCGGCTGCGCGACCGGCTGACCGAGCTCGGCGAGTCCCAGGCGGCCGGCCTGTGACGGAGCGGCGTCCCCAGCGGCTCTCCCCGCTGACCCCGTTGGTCCGCAGCTTCATCGTGCTCGTCGCCGCCGGTACGACGGTCATCCGCGACGTCACGCGTGGCGACCTCGGCCCTACGGCCGCGCTGTTCGGCCTCCTGCTCCTCGCCGGCGGCGTGTACGGCGCGATGTCGTGGCTGCGCACCACCTTCTGGATCGAGGCGGACGAGCTCCGGGTCGACACGGGCGTGCTGAGCCGCCAGTCGCGGCGGATCCGCATCGACCGGCTGCAGGGCGTCGACATCGTGCAGCCGTTCGTGGCGCGGATCCTGGGGCTGGCCGAGCTCCGCATGGACGTCGCGGGCGGCAGCTCGCGCGAGGGGTCGCTGGCCTACCTGCCGCTCGGAGAGGCCCGGCGCCTCAAGGACCTCCTGCTCGACCGCCGTGACCAGCTGAAGCCGGCGGCGGGCGAGGTCGCGCCGTCCGTCGTGTCGCCGTCCGTGATGGCGCCACCGGAACGGTTGCTGGCCAGGGTCGACCTGACGACGCTGCTGCTGTCGATCCTGCTGTCCGGTGAGACGGTGGCGCTGCTCCTGGTCACGGTCGCCCTGCTCGGTGCCTTCGTGGCGAGCGGGGAGTGGGTCGGCCTCCCCGCGATGCTGCCCGTGCTGCTCGGCTTCGGCTTCGCGATGTTCCGCAGGCTCTCGTCCAACTACGGCTTCACGGTCTCCGAGACCCCCGCCGGCATGCAGGTCCGCAGGGGGCTGTTCGACCTCAGCGCGCAGACCATCACGCTGCCTCGGGTGCAGGGCGTGGTGGTCAGCGAGCCGCTGCTCTGGCGGGCCCTGGGCTGGGCTCGGCTCGACGTGTCGATCGCCGGGTACGGCGTCAGCGGGGACGACTCCGGCCCTGCGCCTTCGACGGTGCTGCCCGTCGGCGACCGTCGTACCGTCCACGAGCTCGCGAGACACGTGCTCCGAGGGCTCGACCCCGAGACGATGCAGCTCAGGCCGGTCCCGAGACGGGCTCGCTGGGCGGCGCCGGTGGCCCATCGCTTCCTCCGTGTCGGCGCCGACGAGCAGCTCGTCGTCTCCCGAGAGGGCTGGCTCACCCGTCGTACCCACGCGGCGCCGCAGGCACGGATCCAGTCCGTCCGCATCACGCAGGGCCCCTGGCAGCGCCGCCTCGGTCTCGCCGACGTCCACACCGACAGCCCGCCCGGGCCGACCACCGTGCGGGCTCGCCACCGCGACGTGGCGGACGCGCGGCGGCTGTTCGACGTCGAGGTCGCCATGACGGCCTGTGCTCGCCGCCGGCAGACCTGAGCCCTAGGCGAGGAGCTCCTCGAAGGCCGGCACGTCCCCGCGTCGGCTCACCACCCATGAGAAGCCGCCGAGGCCCGTCTCGTCGGTGAGCTCCGCGGCCTCGCCCGCGTCCGAGAGCGCGCGCACGTAGCCGCCCGGGTCGCTGGTCGCCAGGGCGAGGTCCGGCCGGGCCCCGGACACCCCGAGCGCACGCAGGGCCTCCCGCTGTCTCAGCACGGTCCCTCCGGTCCTGTGCGCGACGGCGTCGACGGCGACGTGGGCCGTCACGTCCCGCGACCCGTCCGGGAGTACGTCGACCTCCTGACCGTCCAGGTAGGACCGCAACGTCCCGAACGGCGGCCGGGTCGCGGCGGTGTGCCCGTAGTCGACGGCCACGGCGAGGCCCCGGGTCACCCGGCGTACGACGTCCGCCCACGCCTCGTCGCGGGTGGTGCCGACCTCTGCGCGGGTCCCGGGCTCGAGGCCCGCGACCGGCCACCAGCGCTCGCACCACGCGGCGAGGCCGGCAGGGACGGCCCGGTCACCCAGGGCGGCGCCGAGGGTCTCGCCCCCGGTCGCCGGGTCGACGTGCACGATCCGCGGGGTCTCGGCCGGGTCGACCTCCACCACGTGGCACGGGATGTTGTCGAGCCACTCGTTCGCGACCACGAGCCCGTCCACCGACTCCGGCAGGGCGGAGGTCCAGGCGACCGCGTCGGGCAGCTCCGCCGGCCGCGGCGCCACCTCGACGCCCAGCAGGATCAGCGAGGGGTCGATCCGGTGTGCCTCGGCCAGCAGCTCGCCGCGCCCGGCGCCGACGTCGACGATCGTGTCGAGGCCCGCCCGGCGGGCGAGGGTCACGAGGGCCTCCGCGAAGAGCGGCGAGGCGTGCACGGAGGTCCGGAAGTGGGCCACCGGCGACTGCCGCCGGAAGAAGCCGTCGGGCCCGTACAACGCCGCGTCCCAGGCCTTCTTCCAGGGCGGGTCCGAGGTCGGCGGAGGCATGGGGGGCATGCCGAGGGGCGTGGGGCCGGTCATGCGGGTCAGGTTACGTGGGGACCAACGCCGGATGACCTTGTGACGGAGGCCACGTGTCGCTCCAGCCGTGACCGGCCTACCCTTGACCTGCACGAGCCCAGCAAAACGTCCGGTACCCCACAAACGGGGACTGGAACGGAAAGGTGAGTTCGATGACCCGGATAGGGGTTGTGGGCGCCGGTCGTGTCGGCGCCGTTCTCGCGGCCGCCCTGCGCAGCGCCGGTCACGACATCGTGGCCGTCGCAGGCGAGTCCCCGGCTTCCCGCACACGTATCGAGACGCTGCTTCCCGGCGTACACGTCGACAAGCCCACCGCGGTCGCGCGGGCCTGTGACCTGCTGCTGCTCACCGTTCCCGACGACATGCTCGAGAACGTCGTGAACATGCTCAGCGCGTCCGGCGCCATCCGTCGCGGGCAGTACGTCGTGCACACCTCCGGCAAGCACGGCCTCGCGGCCCTCGCGCCGGCCGCCGCGCGTGGCGCACACGTGCTCGCCATGCACCCCGCGATGACCTTCACCGGCACCGACGTCGACCTGGGCCGGCTCTCCGGCTGCGTCTTCGGTGTCACCGCCAACGGCGACACCGCGACCCTTGCCGAGGGACTCGTCGACGACCTCGGCGGGAGCCCGATCTGGGTCCCGGAGGAGAAGCGCGCGCTGTACCACGCGGGGCTCGCCCATGGCGCCAACCACCTCGTCACCCTGGTCGCCCAGGCGATGGACCTGCTGCGTGCCTCGGGCGCCGACGACCCCGCCGCGACCCTGCGCCCGCTGCTCACCGCGGCTCTCGACAACGCGCTGTCCTACGGCGACGCCGCGCTGACCGGCCCCATCGTTCGCGGCGACGTGAACACCGTCCGTGCACACCTCGCCGACATCGCCGAGAGCTCGCCCTCGACCCTCGAGTCGTACGTCGCGATGGCCCGGGCCACCGCCAAGCGGGCCGTGCTCGACGGGAGGCTCCTGCCGATCCGTGCGGCCAAGATCAACGGTGTCCTCGACGACGCGCTGGTCTCGGCGGGCGTCACCGCCGGCTCCTCCGCCGGAACCGACGCGTGAACGCGCAGCACCCGAGCCCGACCCCCGCACGCCGCCCCCTCGTCGCCGAGACCCGCGAGGAGCTCGCCCGGGCCCTCGAGGACGTGCGCGCCAGGGGCGGTCGCGTCGCGCTCGTCCCGACCATGGGGGCGCTCCACCAGGGGCACGCGACGCTGATCCGCGCTGCCCGCGAGCGCGCCGGCGAGGCCGATGCGGTCGTCGTCTCCATCTTCGTCAACCCGCTGCAGTTCGCGCCGGGCGAGGACCTCGACCGATACCCGCGCACCTTCGACGCCGACCTGGAGGTCTGCGCCGACGAGGGCGTCGACGTGGTCTTCGCGCCCTCTGTGCAGGAGGTCTACCCGGGCGGTGAGCCGCAGGTGACCGTCGAGCCGGGGCCGCTGGCCACGATCCTCGAGGGGCACAGCCGCCCGACCCACTTCCGGGGCGTCCTGACCGTGGTCGCGAAGCTCTTCGGCCTCGTCAGGCCAGACCTGGCGCTCTTCGGGCAGAAGGACTACCAGCAGCTCGTCCTGATCCGGCGTATGGCCGCCGACCTCTGCATGGGCGTCGACGTCGTGGGCGTCGAGACCGTGCGTGAGCAGGACGGGCTCGCCCTGTCCTCGCGCAACCGGTACCTCGACGAGGGGCAGCGCCTTGCCGCGCGCGCACTGTCCCGCGCCCTCGCCGCCGGCGCCTCAGCAGGGGAGGAGGTCGCGTCCGGCGACTCGGCCGAGCCGGCCGAGCGGGCCCTCGCGGCCGCCCGCGCCGTGCTGCGCGACGCACCCGGCGTCGACCTCGACTACCTGGAGGTGACCGACCCCGACCTGGGTCCGGCACCCGCTGAAGGACCCGCGCGGATGCTCGTCGCCGCGCGGGTAGGCACCACCCGTCTCATCGACAACACGGCCCTTACCCTGGGCGGAGAAGCAGGGAGCAACTGATGCTGCGCACGATGATGAAGAGCAAGATCCACCGCGCAACGGTGACGCAGGCGGACCTGCACTACGTCGGCTCGGTGACCGTCGACGAGGACCTGCTCGACGCAGCGGACCTGCTGCCCGGCGAGCTGGTGCACATCGTCGACATCACCAACGGCGCCCGTCTCGAGACCTACACGATCGCCGGCGAGCGCGGGTCGGGCGTGATCGGCATCAACGGCGCGGCCGCTCGGCTCGTGCAGCCCGGCGACCTGGTGATCCTGATCGCCTACGGCCAGATGGAGACCGCCGAGGCGAAGGAGTACAAGCCGAGCGTGGTCTTCGTCGACGCCGACAACAAGGTCGTCGGCACCGGCGCCGACCCCGCCGAGGCACTGCCGGGCAGCGGCCTGCTGCGCGGCGACCTCACGTACTCGGGTGCACGGTGAGCCGGCACAGCGCGTGGTGACGGGGGCCGTCCTGCCGGAGCGCCTCGAGGCTCCGCCTCCCGGCTGGACGACGCACGCCGACGTGGTGGTCATCGGCTCCGGGATCGCCGGCCTGACCGCCGCGCTCCGGATCCGGGCGGGCCTGCCGGACGGGCAGGTCATGGTGGTCACCAAGGACCTCCTCTCCGCAGGCTCGACGCAGTGGGCACAGGGCGGCATCGCCGCCGCCCTCGGACCCGGGGACACCCCCGAGGAGCACCTGCACGACACGCTGGTCGCGGGCGCCGGGGTGTGCGACGAGGAGGCGGTGCGCATTCTCGTCACGGAGGGGCCCGCCGCGGTCCGCGAGCTGATCGCGCTCGGCACGCACTTCGACCAGACCCCCGCCGGGGAGCTCTCGCTCACCCGCGAGGGCGGCCACCTGCGGAACCGCATCGCGCACGCGGGCGGCGACGCGACCGGTGCGGAGATCCAGCGCGCCCTCGTCGCGGCGGTGGCCGAGGCGCCCGACATCGCCGTGATCGAGCACGCGCTCGCCGTCGACCTGCTGCTCGCCGAGGACGGCGCGGTGGCGGGGGTGACCCTGCACGTGATGGGCGAGGGCGAGGAGAGCGGCGTCGGCGCGGTCCGCTGCCGCGCTGTCGTGCTGGCCAGCGGAGGCATGGGCCAGGTCTTCTCCGCGACCACGAACCCGTCGGTCTCGACCGGGGACGGCATGGCGCTGGCGCTCCGGGCGGGCGCGGTGCTCCGCGACGTCGAGTTCGTGCAGTTCCACCCGACCGTGATGTGGCTCGGCGAGGAGTCGCGGGGGCAGCAGCCGCTGATCTCCGAGGCCGTCCGCGGGGAGGGCGCCTTCCTCGTCGACCACGAGGGCGTCCCCTTCATGCAGGGCGTGCATCCCCTCGCCGACCTCGCGCCCCGTGACGTCGTGGCCAAGGCCATCATGCGCCGGATGCGGGAGAGCGGCACCGAGCACATGTGGCTCGACGCCCGCCACTTCGGGGCCGAGAAGTGGGAGCGGCGCTTCCCGACGATCCTCGCCTCCTGCCGGAGCCACGGGATCGACCCGGTCACCGACCTCATCCCGGTGGCGCCCGCCTGCCACTACGCCTCGGGCGGGGTGGCGACCGACCTCGACGGCAGGTCGACGGTCCCGGGGCTCTACGCCTGCGGCGAGGTGGCGTGCTCGGGGGTGCACGGCGCGAACCGTCTCGCCTCCAACTCCCTGCTCGAGGGCCTCGTGTTCTCCCGCCGGATCGCGTCGGCGCTGACGCACGACCTCCTGCCGGCCCAGGAACCGGCAGCCGACCGTCGTACCCCTGGGCTGGTGTCGGCCGACGCCGCCGCCGAGGTCCAGCGGGTGATGACCGAGCACGCCGGCGTCCTGCGCTCCGACGCAGGCCTCGCCGAGGCCGCGCGACGGCTCGCACAGACTGCCGGGACCACCGGTGGCGACACCACCCGGCCGGACACCGCCTCGTGGGAGGCCACCAACCTGCTCACCGTCGCGACCGTGCTCGTCGAGGCGGCGCGCATGCGTCAGGAGACGCGCGGTTCGCACTGGCGCGAGGACTTCCCCGGGACCGACGACGAGCGCTGGTTCGGGCACATCGACGCGAGGCTCACCGACGGCCGGCTCCGGCTGGACTACGTTCCCTCCTCAGGGCTTCCGGCGGAGCCCGCACCCCCCGCTGCCACGAGAGGAGAGACCCGGTGAGCATCGTCAGGACCCCTTTCGCCGACCTTCCGACCGCGCTGGTCACCGAGCTCGCCGACGCGGGGCTCGACCCGCGCGCGGTGTACGACGCCGTGGTGGACGCGGTCGACGAGGACCTCCCCGGCCCCGACGTGACGAGCGAGGCGACGATCCCGGCGGACGCGACGGCCGAGGCAGACCTCGTCGCCCGCGCCGGCGGCGTGATCGCGGGCGGGGCGGTCGCCGAGCTGGTGTTCCGCTTCGTCGTGGGGAGCAAGGTCGAGGTGACCCGCAAGGTCGCCGACGGCAGCACGCTGGCTCGCGGCGACGTCGTGATGAGCGTCCGGGGACCCGTGCGTGCGCTGCTCACCGCGGAGCGAACCGCCCTGAACTACCTGTGCCACCTCTCCGGGGTCGCGACGGCCACGAGCAGGTGGGTCGAGGCGCTCGAGGGAACGGGTGCGCAGGTGCGCGACACCCGCAAGACCACGCCGCACCTCCGGGCGATGGAGAAGTACGCCGTGCGCTGCGGCGGCGGGACCAACCACCGGGCGACCCTCTCGGACCAGGCACTGGTGAAGGACAACCACGTGCTGGCCGCCGGCGGGGTCGTCGAGGCCTACGAAGCGGTGCGCCGCACGTTCCCCGAAGTCCCGGTCCAGGTCGAGGTGACCACCCTCGAGCAGCTGTCCGACCTGCTCGCCGCGGGTGCCGACCAGGTCCTCCTGGACAACATGGACGTGGCGACCATGCGCGAGGCCGTGGAGATCAACGCCGGACGCGCGAAGCTCGAGGCGTCCGGAGGTCTCTCCCTCGACCGTGCCCGCGAGGTGGCCGAGACCGGGGTCGACTACCTCGCCGTGGGTGCGCTCACCCACTCCGCCCCCGTCCTCGACATCGCGATGGATCTTCGTCCTTCGGGGTCGTCGTCATGACGATGTCGCACCACGACGGCTCGCCTCGCGGCAGGGCGGTCTCGCCGCTGCTGTGCGCCGACATCGGCAACAGCCACACGACGATGGGCATCGTCGCGGAGGGCGAGGTCCTCCTGCACTGGCGCGTGGCGACCGACGAGCGTCGTACCGCCGACGAGTGGGCCGTCCTGATCCGTAACCTCGTCGCCGACTCCGACACCCACCCGGCCGGGGTCGCGGTGTGCTCGACGGTGCCCTCGGTGCTGCACGAGTGGCGCGAGATGCTGCGCGCCTACTACGGCGACATCCCGCACGTCGTGGTCGAGCCCGGTGTGCGCACCGGCGTGCCGATCCTGATGGACAACCCGCGGGAGGTGGGCTCGGACCGGATCATCAACGCCCTCGCCGCGGCGACCCTGTACGACGGCCCGTCGATCGTCGTGGACTTCGGCACCGCGACCACCTTCGACGTGGTCAGCGCGAAGGGGGAGTACATCGGCGGTGCGATCTCGCCCGGAGTGGAGATCTCCCTCGAGGCCCTCGGCCTGCGAGGTGCGCAGCTCCGCAAGGTGGAGCTGCTCCGGCCGCGGCACGTGATCGCGAAGAACACCGTCGAGGCCCTCCAGTCGGGCGTCCTCTACGGCTTCGCCAGCCAGGTCGACGGGATCGTCACGCGGATGATCGGCGAGCTGAAGCCTGCCGACGGGGTGAACGTCATCGCGACCGGCGGGCTCGCGCCGCTGGTCGTCGACGAGTGCTCGACAGTCACCGACCACCAGCCCTGGCTGACCCTCCGGGGGCTCGAGCTCGTCTTCCAGCGCAACCACCCCTGACCTCCCGCGCGAAGTCGGACGGGGCGTCCGCCAGGGCGACCGGGGGATATGACGTCCCGCGGAGGCGAATAGGCTTGCCCCCATGAGCGACCAGACGCAGTCCGCCGCCCAGGCCGAGGAGGAGTCCCTCCCCGAGCAGATGCGGGTGCGTCGCGAGAAGCGGGAGCGACTGCTCGAGTCCGGCCGTCCGGCCTACCCGTTGACCGTCGAGCGCACCCACTCGCTCAGGGAGATCCGCGAGAAGTTCGACCCGCTGATGGAAGCGGGGGAGCTCGAGCCCGACACCCGGACCGGTGACCACGTCGCCGTCGCGGGGCGCGCGATCTTCCTGCGCAACACCGGCAAGCTCTGCTTCGTCCGGCTGCGCGAGGGCGACGGCACCGAGCTCCAGGTCATGCTCTCGCTCGCCGACGTCGGCCAGGAGCAGCTCGACGAGTTCAAGCACCTCGTCGACATCGGCGACCTGATCGCGGTGCAGGGCGAGGTCATCACCAGCCGCCGCGGCGAGCTCTCGGTCCAGGCCACCTCCTGGCGGATGGTCGCGAAGACGCTTCGCCCGCTCCCGAACGAGCACAAGCCGCTCTCGGAGGAGGCCCGGGTCCGGCTGCGCTACGTCGACATGATCGTCAACCCCGAGTCGCGTTCGATCGTCCGCACCAAGGCGACGGTCCTCCGCACGCTGCGCTCTGTCCTCGACGGGCAGGACTTCGTCGAGGTGGAGACCCCGGTCCTCCAGCTCACCAACGGCGGCGCCGCGGCCCGGCCGTTCCGGACCCACCTCAACGCCTTCGACCAGCCGATGCTGCTGCGGATCGCCCTCGAGCTCGACCTGAAGAAGGCGATGATCGGCGGCGTCGACCGGGTCTACGAGATCGGCCGCACCTTCCGCAACGAGGGCCTCGACTCCACCCACGCCGCCGAGTTCTCGATGCTCGAGGCCTACCAGGCCTACGGCGACTACAACACGATGGCCGACCTGACCCGCACGCTCGTGCTCGAGTCCGCGCGCGCCGTGGGCCGGACGGTCATCCCGGCACGCGACGGGTCGTACATAGACCTCGAGGGACCCTGGCGCCAGGCCAGCCTCTTCGAGCTGATCTCCGAGAAGCTCGGGGAGGAGGTCGACGTCAACACCCCCGCCGACACGCTCAAGAAGTACGCCGCCGAGCACGAGGTCGAGCTGCAGCCGCACTGGAACGCCGGCGAGATCGCGCTCGAGCTGTACGAGAAGCTCGTCGAGCACACCCTCATCGAGCCCACGTTCGTGCGGGACTACCCCGAGGCGGTCCGCCCGCTCGCCAAGCCCCACCGCGAGCACGCCGGGCTGGTCGAGGCGTGGGACCTGATCATCAACGGCATCGAGCTGGCTCCGGCGTACTCCGAGCTCAACGACCCGGTCATCCAGCGGGAGCGTCTGGTGGAGCAGTCCCTGCTCGCCGCGCAGGGCGACCCGGAGGCGATGGAGCTCGACGAAGCATTCTTGAAGGCCATGGAGTTCGGCATGCCTCCGGCCGGCGGCATGGGAATGGGAATCGACCGGCTCGTGATGCTGCTCACCGGCGTCGGAATCCGTGAGACCATTCTGTTCCCGCTGCTGCGCCCCGAATAGGTCACAGGGTGGGGCGCCGGAGGTAATCGGGCCGAACCGCCTAATGCCTTCCGGATGCCGGGTATTCGGCGTCCCATCGGCCTCGGGCTCGTGGCTCGGCGGTTTCGGTCTGTGGTCCAATACGAAGCGGCACGCCGACGGGTCGAGTGACGAAAACCTCGTCACGTGAGTGTGGCCCGTTGTTTCGCGCATTCGAATGTCACATCTGCGCATATGTGCGTTTTCGGGCATCCGATCGTGTCCGTCTCGCTGCCGCGTAACCACCGCTCTTTCAGGCGTTGGGCCCGCAGCGTCGCAGTCTCGACGGGCGGAACCGGCGTGGTGGCTCGGCGGCGTATCGCGGTAATCGGGTGGTAAAAGGCTGTCGAAATCGATACCGCGGCCAGAAATGCTTCTTCCGAGATCCACAGATTGTGGGCCGCTGGTGTAAAACTTCCGGCGACAGGTTATGTTGTTCCCCGCGACGAGGCATTGCGTCGCATGATTGATCCATACGGGGAGAGCCTTGAAAGGCCGAGGGATATGGCACAGCGAGTAAATGTTGTCCTTGTCGACGATCTCGACGGGGACGAAGCATCCGAGACGGTTTCTTTTGCTCTCGACGGCGTCGACTACGAGATCGACCTGAACGAGGGCAACGCCCAGGCGCTGCGCGACGCACTTACGCGCTACGTCGGTGCCGGCCGTCGCGTCGGCGGTCGTCGCCGCAAGGGCCAGCGCGCCGCCGCGGGTGGCGACACCGGGCCGAGCGCCTCGGACATCAGGGCCTGGGCCCGCGAGAACGGGTGGGACGTCCCGGAACGCGGCCGCGTGTCCGCGGAGGTTCGCGAGGCCTACGCCGCAGCCCACTAGACAGGGTCGTTCGCTCTCAGCGAAGCGTGGACGGCTCCCCACGGGGAACACATAGGCTGGACGGGGAGTTGACTTGTCAGGTCCGACAGCAGAGCCGGTGAACAGCCGGACGTAGCCCGTGGTCGGGCCAAGACACCCTTCTCCCGTGCAGGGCTAGAGTGCACGGGAGAAGCCCCCGTCGCACCGTCGGCGGTGAGCACGCAAGGAGCGATGAGAGCATGTTCGAGCGGTTTACAGACCGAGCACGTCGGGTGGTCGTCCTGGCTCAGGAAGAGGCCCGGATGCTCAGCCACAACTACATCGGCACGGAGCACATCCTCCTCGGCCTCATCCACGAGGGTGAGGGCGTCGCCGCCAAGGCGCTCGAGAGCCTCGGCATCTCGCTGGAGGCCGTGCGCGCGCAGGTCGAGGAGATCATCGGCCAGGGCCAGCAGGCCCCGAGCGGCCACATCCCCTTCACCCCGCGGGCCAAGAAGGTCCTCGAGCTGTCGCTTCGCGAGGCGCTGCAGCTCGGCCACAACTACATCGGCACAGAGCACATCCTCCTCGGCCTGATCCGTGAGGGCGAGGGCGTCGCCGCCCAGGTGCTCGTCAAGCTCGGCGCCGACCTGAACCGGGTCCGCCAGCAGGTGATCCAGCTCCTCTCGGGCTTCCAGGGCAAGGAGACGGCCACGGCCGGCACCGCCCCCGAGGGGACCCCTTCGTCGTCGCTGGTGCTCGACCAGTTCGGCCGCAACTACACGCAGGCCGCGCGCGAAGGAAAGCTCGACCCGGTCATCGGGCGCGAGAAGGAGATCGAGCGCGTGATGCAGGTGCTCTCGCGCCGTACCAAGAACAACCCTGTACTCATCGGAGAGCCCGGCGTCGGCAAGACCGCCTGCGTCGAGGGCCTCGCCCAGTCGATCGTGCGCGGTGACGTGCCCGAGACGCTGAAGGACAAGCAGATCTACAGCCTCGACCTCGGCTCCCTGGTCGCCGGCTCCCGCTACCGCGGTGACTTCGAGGAGCGCCTGAAGAAGGTGCTCAAGGAGATCAAGACCCGCGGCGACATCATCTTGTTCATCGACGAGCTGCACACGCTCGTGGGTGCGGGCGCCGCCGAGGGCGCGATCGACGCCGCCTCGATCCTCAAGCCGATGCTCGCCCGTGGTGAGCTCCAGACGATCGGCGCGACGACGCTCGACGAGTACCGCAAGCACCTCGAGAAGGACGCCGCGCTCGAGCGCCGTTTCCAGCCGATCCAGGTCCAGGAGCCCTCGATCGCCCACACGATCGAGATCCTCAAGGGTCTGCGCGACCGCTACGAGGCACACCACCGCGTGACGATCACCGACGAGGCGCTCGTGGCCGCCGCCACTCTCGCCGACCGCTACGTCTCCGACCGGTTCCTGCCCGACAAGGCGATCGACCTCATCGACGAGGCCGGCTCCCGGTTGCGGATCCGCCGGATGACCGCGCCGCCGGACCTGCGGGAGTTCGACGACAGGATCGCCGACGTGCGCCGCCGCAAGGAGGGCGCGATCGACAGCCAGGACTTCGAGGCTGCCGCGTCGCTGCGCGACGAGGAGAAGAAGCTGATCCTCGCCAAGAGCGAGCGCGAGAAGCAGTGGAAGGCCGGCGACATGGATGTCGTGGCCGAGGTCGACGAGGAGCTCATCGCGGAGGTCCTCGCCGTGGCGACGGGGATCCCGATCGTGAAGCTCTCGGAGGAGGAGTCCACCCGTCTGCTCAAGATGGAGGACGAGCTGCACAAGCGCGTGATCGGTCAGGAGGAGGCCGTCAAGGCACTCTCCCGGGCGATCCGGCGTACCCGTGCAGGCCTCAAGGACCCGAAGCGTCCCGGCGGCTCGTTCATCTTCGCCGGCCCGTCCGGTGTCGGTAAGACCTGGCTGTCCAAGACGCTCGCGGAGTTCCTCTTCGGCGACGAGGACGCGCTCATCCAGCTCGACATGTCGGAGTTCAGCGAGAAGCACACCGTCTCGCGGTTGTTCGGCTCGCCTCCGGGCTACGTCGGCTACGAAGAGGGCGGCCAGCTGACCGAGAAGGTCCGCCGCAAGCCCTTCTCCGTGGTGCTCTTCGACGAGGTCGAGAAGGCCCACCCAGACATCTTCAACTCGCTGTTGCAGATCCTGGAGGAGGGTCGACTGACCGACTCCCAGGGCCGGGTCGTGGACTTCAAGAACACCGTCATCATCATGACGACCAACCTCGGCACGCGGGACATCGCCAAGGGCGTCAACCTCGGCTTCCAGCAGACCGGGGACACCGAGGGCTCCTACGCGCGGATGAAGTCCAAGGTGTCGGAGGAGCTCAAGCAGCACTTCCGCCCAGAGTTCCTCAACCGCGTCGACGAGATCATCGTGTTCCCGCCGCTGTCGCAGGAGCAGATCGTCGCGATGGTCGACAACATGATCGCCGCCGTCGAGCTGCGGCTGCGTGACCGGGACATGTCGATCGAGCTGACCACGGCGGCCAAGGGCCTGCTCGCCAAGCGCGGGTTCGACCCGGTGCTCGGCGCGCGGCCGCTGCGCCGTACGGTCCAGCGCGAGATCGAGGACGTACTCGCCGAGAAGATGCTGTACGGCGAGGTCGGCCCCGGCCAGATCGTGCTGGTCGACGTCGAGGGCGAGGACCCGGAGTCGACGTTCTCGTTCACGGGGACGGCCAAGTCCGAGCTCCCGGACATGCCGCCCATCGAGACCGCCGGCACCGGCGACTCCGAGTGACCGGGCGTAGCTGACCCAGCAGCTCACAAGAGGGCTCCCGCTTCGGCGGGGGCCCTCTCTGCATGCGGAGGTCTGTCGGTGGGGGCCTGCGGGTCCACCGGGCCGGTCAGTGTGCGGTCTGGAGGTTGAGTACGACGACGCCGACGATGATCATCGCGAGGGCGCCAGCCTTGAGCAGGTCCCACCTCTCGCCGAGGAACGTCGCGCCGATGAGGGCGATCGCCGCGGTGCCGACTCCGGACCAGACCGCGTACGCGATCGACACGGGCATCACCCGCACCACGAGGGCGAGCAGCCAGATGGAGAAGGCGTACCCGCCGAGGACGACGGCGGTCCACCCGGGGTCGCGGAACCCGTCCGCGCGCGGCAGCAGCGCGGTCGATGCCACCTCCGCCCCGATCGCGAGCAGCAGGAGGACGAATGCGCCGGCCATGGTCTGGAACCTCTCTGTAGCATCTGCTACAACAACCCTGCGAATGTAGCGCTCGCTACACCGCGTCGCAAATGCGTTTCGAGGAGGCTGCCTTGTCGGTCGAGACCACCCCTCCCCGCGGCACCTCTCGGCGGGACCAGTACGTCGCAGCGGCGACCGACTTCGTCTTCGAGCACGGCCTGATCGGCCTCAGCCTGCGCCCCCTGGCCGCCGCTCTGGGCACCAGCGACCGGATGCTGCTCTACCACTTCGGGAGCAAGGACGACCTGGTCGCGGCCGTCCTGCGCGAGTCCAACGACAGGTCGATCGCCCACGTCCGGGCGCTCGCTCCCGTGGGCACGGTTCGTGACGAGGTGGTGCGCCTGTGGGGTGAGATGAATGCTCCGGACCTGGACCGATGCCAACGGGTGTACGTCGAGGCCGCCGCCCTCGGCCTGCTGGGCCGGGAGCCCTACGCCTCGGTCGTCCGGGGCGCCAACGCGGCCTGGGCCGCTGCGCTCGCCGACCGCCTGGCCGCGGCCGGGGCGCCACGCAGCCGGGTAGCGCGGGCCGTGATGTTGATGGACGCGGCGTTCATGGGCTTCCAGCTCGACCTTCCGGTCGAGGAGCGGGCGGCCGTGGAGCAGGCGGTGCGGGACCTCGCCGACGCCGTGGCGGCGATCGCGTCGGGGTGATCGCGTCGAGTGATGCGCGGGCCCACCGGCCAGATCTTTACTCCGCCGTTGAGCTGCGTCCCGTAGCCAGACGGGCCTGCCCTCGTTGGGGATGCATCCAGCCCCAGGAGGACTCGTGCGCGCTCAACTCGTCTCGCTGCTCGTCGCCGGCGCCGTGGCTCTGTCCGCGGTGCCGCTCGTGAGCTCGAATGCCGCAGCGGCCCCCGTCGCGGGGTCACAGGACACCACGACACGGTCGTTGGTCATCGAGGTGCTCTCGAACCGCGCCGACCTCGTGTCCGGCGGCGACGCCCTCGTGTCGGTCCGGCTCCCACGGAGGCTCGATCCCGACCGGGTGCGCGTCCTGGTGGGCGACCGTGACGTGACGGAGCAGTTCCGTCTCCGCCCGAACGGGGAGTTCCAGGGCCTCCTGGTGGGACTGCAGCTGGGTGAGAACGTCGTCCGCGCCGAGGCCCCTGGGTACGCCGGAGAGCGGGTCGTCACCAACCACCCGAACGGCGGGCCGGTGTTCTCGGGACCCCAGCACGAGCCCTACGAGTGCCAGTCCACCGCGCGCGACGCCCAGTGCAACGAGCCCGCGACGTACTCACTGCTCTACAAGTCGACCGACCCGACCCAGCCGGGTCTCCAGCCCTACGACCCCGAGGACCCGCCCTCGGACGTGGCGACCACGACCACGGACCAGGGCGTGACGGTGCCGTTCATCGTGCGACGTGAGGACGGCTACCAGGCCCGCGACCGCTACTCGATCCTCACGCTGTTCCGCCCGGGCATGGCATGGGAGCCGTGGGCGCCGCAGGAGCAGTGGAACCACAAGGTCCTCGCCACCCACGGCGGTGGCTGTGGCGCGTCGTACGCCCCGGGCAGCCCGCGGCTCGACGACTACTCGGGGACGATCCCGGCGTTCCCCGGCATCGAGAACAGCTACGTGACCGCGCTGGGTCGCGGCTTCGCGGTGATGTCGACCGCGCTGAACAACACCGGTCACAACTGCAGCCTGCCCCGGCAGGCCGAGTCGATGGTGATGGCCAAGGAGCGGCTCGTCGAGCAGTACGGGCCGATCCGCTACACGATCGGCACGGGCTGCTCGGGCGGCTCGATCGCCCAGCACACCATCGCCAACGCCTACCCCGGCGTGTACCAGGGACTGGTCACCACCTGCTCCTACCCCGACGTCCTGACCGCGGGGGCCCAGTTCGCCGACTACCACCTGCTGCGCCTCTACTTCGAGGACCCGTCGCGGTGGGGCGACGGCGTGCTCTGGTCGCCAACGCAGATGGCACAGGTGGAGGGCCACGCCACGCACATGAACGCCGTCACCGCGGACGAGGGGCTGTTCAAGGACGCGATCAACCCGGAGACGGCCTGCTCGGGCACGAAGGACACCGTCCCGGGTGACCGCAGCACGCGCTTCGACTCCGAGACCAACCCCGGCGGTGTCCGCTGCTCGATCCTGGACATGATGGTCAACGCCCTCGGCCCCCGCCCGGAGAGCGTGTGGAGCGAGCAGGAGAAGGCGGCCGGCCACGGGTTCGCCGGCATCCCGTTCGCCAACACCGGCGTGCAGTACGGTCTCGGCGCCCTGGAGGCGGGCCTCATCACGCCCGCCCAGTTCGTCGACCTCAACGCGAAGGTCGGCGGGCTCGACATCAACGCCGACCCCGTCGGGACGCGCATCCACGGCGACCCGACGGCGATCGCCAACGTCTACCGCACCGGCCTGGTGAACGAGGCGAACCACCTCGACGAGGTCGCGATGATCAACCACGGCGGGCCCGACCCGGGCATCGCCCACGACTACGCCCACGCGTTCTGGACCGAGGAGCGGCTCCAGAGGGACCAGGGCCACACCGGCAACCGGGTGATGTGGTTCGGCGACACCCCGCTGATCGGCGACGTCCACTGGGCCACCGAGGCGTTCCTCGCGATGGACCGGTGGCTCTCGGCGGTCGAGTCCGACGGGCGCGACGTCCCGCTGAGCGACAAGGTGGTCGAGGACAAGCCTGCGGACATCAACGACCGGTGCCAGAACGTGCCCGGTGTCGAGATGACGACCCTTCCCGGCGGGGAGCAGGTCTGCGGGCAGCCCGCCCTGCAGACCCGGCTCAGCACTCCCCGCGAGGTCGCCGGCGACGACACCGCGAACGACCGCGTCGCGTGTCAGCTGCGGCCGCTCGACAGGGCCGACTACGACTTCATGCTCGTCCCGTTCACCGACGAGCAGTGGGCGACTCTTCAGGCGACCTTCCCCGACGGCGTCTGCGACTGGAGCAGGCCGGGGCAGGGGCAGGGCCCGGCCGAGACCTGGCTGACGTACGCCGACGAGGCCGGCGCGGTCGTGTACGGCGGCGAGAACCTCCCGCCGGCACCGGCCGGATCGGGGACCGGGTGGGCGAGCCCCGCGTTCGCCGACCTGCTCCGGCAGTAGCCGAGGCCGGCCCGTGACACGGGCGGCTCACCTTCGCCCGGCGCTACGGCAGGGCGAAGGTGTCCTCCGACGTGGCGGCGACGAGCCCGTCCTCGAGCAGGGACGCGAGGCACCTGGCTCGCTGCACCTCGTCGCTCCACACGGCGTCGAGGCGCGAGCGGTGCACCGGTCCGTCGGCGTCGCGCAGCACCGCGAGCAGCCGCCCGCGGCACTGCCGGTCGGTTCCGGCGTAGGTCTGGCCGCGCCGCGGGGGCCCGTCGTACGCCGGCCGCCCGGACTGCACCCACAGGCAGAGCTCCTGCACCGGGCAGGAGACGCAGCGCGGGTTCGTCGCGGTGCACACCAGCGCACCAAGCTCCATCACGGCCACCGCCCAGGCCGCCGCGGTCGCGTCGTCGCCGGGCAGCAAGTCCGTGGCGACCTCGCGCTCGGCGCGCGTGACCGACGTGGGTGGCAGCTCCTCACCTCGGACGACCCGGCCGAGCACCCGGCGCACGTTGGTGTCGAGCACGGCATGGCGCTGGCCGAACGCGAAGGACGCGATCGCCGCCGCGGTGTACTCACCCACCCCGGGCAGGGCACGAAGCGCCGCATGTGCGGACGGCACCTCGCCGCCGTGCTCGGTCACGATCGCGGTGGCCGCGGCGTGGAGGCGCAGCGCCCGGCGCGGGTAACCGAGCCGGCCCCAGGCGCGGACCGCGTCACCGGTGCTCGATGCGGCCAGGTCGGCAGGGCTGGGCCAGGTCTGCATCCACTGCTCGAAGACCGGCAGCACCCGGCTCACCGGCGTCTGCTGCAGCATGAACTCCGAGACCATCACCGCCCAGGGCGTCGCGCTCGGCTCGCGCCAGGGGAGGACGCGCGCGTGCTCGTCGTACCACTGCAGAACACGCTCATGGAGGTCGGTCATGGTGCGGCGATCGTAACCAGGGAGCCCTGTCGGTGTGGCTACCAGGAGGCGCGCCCACCGAAAGTTACGGTGTGCCCATGTCGGTGACCAGACCCCGCGGGCCGCTCCCGGCGCGTGTGTACTGGACGCGCCGAGTGCTCGTGCTCGGGGTCGCGTTCGGGCTCGTCCTCGGGATCGGCCGGCTGCTCGGTGGCGGCTCGGACAGCGCCGCCAAGCCCTCCGCCCAGCCGGCCGCGGTCGAGTCTTCGGTCGGTTCGCCGTCCGCGACGTCCACGATGGGCGCAATGCCCGCGGTCCCCACGGAGACACCCAAGAAGGGCGCCCGGGTCCGGGTGCCGCTGGCGACGCCCACCGGTCCGTGCCAGGACAGCGACGTGCGCGTGGTGCCCGCCATGGAGGGGAACGCGTACGCCGGAGGGGACGTCAGCCTCACGCTGGAGCTGAGCACCTTCGAGTCGCCCGCCTGCAACTGGAAGGTGTCGGCGGAGTCCGTCGCGGTCAGGCTGACCTCGGGCAGTGACCGGATCTGGTCCACCCAGGACTGCCCGAGCGCCGTTCCCCAGGAGCCGGTCGTGCTGCGCAGCAGCCAGGTGGCCCTCGTGGACATCACCTGGTCAGGGCGCCGGTCGGACTCCGAGTGCTCGCGTTCCACGCAGTGGGCCGAGCCGGGGTACTACCACGTCTCCGCAGCGGCGATGGGCTCGGAGCCGGAGGAAGAGCAGTTCGAGCTGCTGCCGCCGGCGCCGGTCACGATCACCCCGACGCCCACCCCGACGCCCTCGTCGAAGGCCAAGGCCAGGTCGTCGGCCACGCCGACCCCTGCGGACGACTGAAAAGGGTCCGGAGCGGTCAGACGTAGCGCTCGAGGATGCTGGACTCCGCGAGGCGCGAGAGACCCTCACGCACGCTGCGGGCCCGGAGCTCGCCGACGCCCTCCACGGCCTGGAGGTCGTCGACCCCGGCGGAGAGCAGCTTCTGGAGGCTGCCGAAGTGGTCCACGAGGCGGTCGACGACCGCGCCGGGGAGGCGGGGCACCTTGGCGAGCAGCCGGTAGCCCTTCGGCGTCACCGCCCCGTCGAGGTGCTCGTTCGCGCCGAGTCCGAGAGCCCGTGCGACAGAGGCGATGTCCACGAGGTCGGAGGCGCTGAGGCCCTCGAGCTCCGCGAGGATGTCTTCTGCATTGCGTGGCCTGCGGCCGTTCGGCAGGTAGTCGCGTACGACGAGCTCGCGCTCCATGTCCACACCCGTGACGAGCTCGTCGAGCTGGAGCGCGAGGAGGCGGCCGTCGCTGCCGAGCTCGAGCACGTAGTCCTCGATCTCGCGGGCGATCCGCGTCACCATCTCGAGCCGCTGCGCGACGACGGCGACGTCACGCACCGTGACGAGGTCCTCGATCTCGAGCGCCGAGAGGGTGCTGGAGACCTCGTCGAGCCGCAGCTTGTAACGCTCGAGCGTGGCGAGCGCCTGGTTCGCGCGCGACAGGATCTGGCCCGAGTCCTCGAGGACGTAGCGGATCTCGCCGACGTAGACCGCGATGATCTGCATCGACTGGGACACCGAGATCACGGGGAAGCCGCTCTGCCGGGCCACCCGGTCCGCGGTCCGGTGCCGGGTCCCGGTCTCCTCACTGTAGATCGAGGGGTCGGGCATCAGGTGCACCGCGGCGCGGAGGATGCGGGTGGCCTCCGCGTCCAGGATGATCGCGCCGTCCATCTTGGCCAGCTCGCGCAGGCCCGTGGCCGTGAACGGCACGTCGAGCGTGAAACCACCCGTGGAGATCGACTCCACGATCTTGTCGTTGCCGAGCACGATCAGCGCACCGGTGCGCCCACGGAGAACACGTTCGAGGCCGTCTCGCAACGACGTGCCTGGAGCGATGCTCGCCAGGGTCGCCCGCAGTCGGAGCGTGTCGTCCGACCGGTCGGTGGCTACCACAGTGCTCCCCTGATCAACTGCCTCTGTCGCGGTCAGTGTAAGGGATCGCGACTCCCGGACGGCGTAATAACGCGGCGGCGCCCGGGTGGCCGCGCCCGCCGAGTGCGTTGAGGGGCGCAGGCTGCCTAGACGAGGCCGAGCGCCGGGCGCTGGGGCGAGGTGGGGTCGGCCGCGATCAGCGGGGTGACGTCGCCCTTGCCGAGGTCGAGCACGCGGAGGGCCGAGTCGATGTCCGGGACGCTGACCACCTGCATCCCGTTGACCTTCCGGACCGACCCGCGCCGGTCGGAGGAGTCGCTCGGCACGATCGCCGAACGGAACCCGAGACGGGCGGCCTCGGCGAGCCGCTGCGGCAGGTCGCGGACCCGGCGCAGTTCGCCGGCCAGCCCGAGCTCTCCGATCGCGACGACGTCGGTGGGCACCTCGCGGTCCTTCCACGCAGAGGCGATCGCCACCGCCACCGCGAGGTCTCCTGCGGGCTCGGTGACCCGGGCGCCACCGATCGTCGAGGCGAAGACGTCGTGCGCGTGCAGCCGGATCCGGGCGCGCTGCTGCAGCACGGCGACGGTCATCGCGATCCGGGCGTTGTCCAGCCCGGAGGTGGTCCGTCGAGGCCGTTCGGCCGCCGAGGGGGTGACGAGTGCCTGGACCTCGGCGAGGATCGGCCGGCGCCCCTCGAGGGTGACCGCGACGCAGGTGCCCGGCACTGCCTCGTGGTGCCGGGCCACGAACAGACCGGTGGGGTCGGTGACCGCGACGATCCCGTCGGGGGAGAGGTCGAAGCAGCCGACCTCGTCGACGGGGCCGAACCGGTTCTTGATCGCCCGGACCATGCGCAGCCGGGAGCTCCGCTCGCCCTCGAAGTGCAGCACCACGTCGACGAGGTGCTCGAGCACGCGCGGGCCGGCGATCGAGCCGTCCTTGGTGACGTGGCCCACGAGCAGCGTGGCGATGTTGCGGGCCTTGGCGACCCTGATGAGCGCGGCAGACACCTCCTTGACCTGGGTGACGCCTCCGGGGACGCCGTCGACGTCCGCCGCGCTGATGGTCTGGACCGAGTCGACCACGAGCAGCTGTGGCTTGACCGCGTCGATGTGGCTGAGGACGGCACCGAGGTCGGTCTCGGCCGCGAGGAAGAGCTCGTCGTGGATGCTGTGGGTGCGGTCGGCGCGCAGCCGCACCTGCGAGGCGCTCTCCTCACCGGTGACGTAGAGCGTGCGCGCACCGGCCCGCGCGTGCTGGGCTGCCACCTCCAGCAGTAGCGTCGACTTGCCGACGCCGGGCTCGCCGGCCAGCAGCACCGCCGCCCCGGGCACGAGGCCCCCGCCGAGGACGCGGTCGAGCTCGGGGACGCCGCTCGTCCCGGCCCGCGACTCCTCCGCCGTGACCTGGCCGATCGGGACCGCCGGCGAGGTGACCGGGCCCGCCGCCGTACGCGCTTGGGGGGCTCCGGCCTCGGCGACGGTGCCCCAGGCCTGGCACTCACCGCACCGGCCGACCCACTTCGCGGTCTCCCAACCGCACTCGCTGCACCGGTACGTGGGGCGTGCTCGTCCTGTCGTCCTGCTCATGTCGGCGACGCTATGCCACGGCGCCGACAAACCCGGGCAGGCCGGACCGAATCCCCGCAACCGCCGTCTCGGTTGACGAGACGGATGTTGCAGGTGATCATGCGTGACGAGGATTGGAACGATCCAGATGGACATGCGCGGGGGATACGGGAGTTCGATGTCACTAGGGCCGACGGGAGGGGCGCGCCGTGACGGCCGTGCGCCCACGCTGGCGACGGTCGCCCGCGAGGCGGGCGTCTCCAGGCAGACGGTGTCCAACGCGCTGAACAGCCCGCACCTGCTGCGTCCCGAGACGCTGGAGCGGGTACGCCGGGCCGTCGACGCTCTCGGGTACTCCCCGAACCGGGCCGCCCGCAACCTGCGCACGCGGTCCTCCCACCTCATCGGCCTTCGCGTCGACCGCGTCGTCGAGGGCACCGCGAACGCCACGATGGACCGGTTCCTGCACTCGCTGGTCGAGAGCTCGAAGGACGCGGGCTACCACGTCCTGCTGTTCGCCTCGGGGGTCGACGCCGGCGAGGGCGCCGAGGACGGCGTGGTCGACGAGGCCCTGGCGATCGCCGGGTACGACGACCTCCTGCGCTCCACGGCCGTCGACGCCTTCGTCATCACCGACACCTACCGCGGCAACCCCCAGGCCGGCTGGCTCCAGGAGAGGGGCGCGCCGTTCGTCGCGTTCGGCCGTCCCTGGGACGAGCCCTCGGCGGCGCACCCGTGGGTCGACGTGGACGGGCGCACCGGCGTGATGCTCGCCGTCGACCACCTCGTCGAGCGGGGGCACGAGCGCATCGCCTGGGTCGGCTGGCAGAAGAGCTCGTTCATCGGCGAGGACCGGCGCACCGGGTGGGCCGACGCGATGCACGGCCACGGACTGTCGACGAGCCGGCTCAGCGCGCGCGGCGACGACACGGTGGACTTCGGGCGGCGCGCCGCTCTCGCGCTGCTCGAGAACGAGCGGCCCACGGCCTTCGTCTGCGTCAGCGACACCGTCGCGATGGGCGTCCTCCACGCGATGGCCGAGCTGGGGCTCGCCGCCGGCCGCGACATCGCCGTCGTGGGGTTCGACGACTCGATCGCGGCCCAGGTCGCGCCGCCAGGCCTCACCTCGGTACGCCAGCCGCTCGAGCAGGTCGCGGTGGAGATCGTGAACCTGCTCGGGAAGCTGCTCTCCCACAAGCCGATCGACGAGCCGGGCCTGCTGCTCGCCCCCACCCTGTCCGTCCGCGGCTCGTCCTGAGCCGGGTCGGCTCCTGCCACGCTGAGCGGGGCCTTGTCAGGTAGTCCGTGAGCAGACTGCTCTCTCGGCACGATCCCGACGACGTTCTGCTCACGGACTACCCGGCCTCGCCTCTCCGCGGGGCCCTAGAAGCGGCGCCACCAGAGGTTCACGGCGTAGTCGACGACGAGCCCCTCGTGCTCCGCGACGATCTCGCGCGCGAGAGGCGGGTCGAACTCGATGCCCACGACCGCCTCGAGGTCCTCGCGCCGCTCGAACCTCCACTCGACGTCGAGGGGCGTCCGCGTCCAGCCGTGTGCCGACCAGAACCGCTCCACCGCCACCGGGTCCACGGCCGGGTAGCCGCGCCGGAACCAGCCGCCGAAGGTGCTGCGCGTCGCGTCGTTGTCGATCACGAAGGCCGCCCCGCCACGGCGTACGACGCGGGAGAGCTCGGCCAGCCCCGGCTCGCACCCGGGCCCGAAGAAGTAGGCCCACCGGGCATGCACGACGTCGACGCTGCGCGTCGGGAAGGGGGATCGCCTGCGCGGTCCCGACGAGGACCTTCACGTTCGGGAGCCGGGAGGTGCGCCGCCGGGCGATCGCCGCCAGCGGGGGGTTGGGCTCCACCCCGGACACGGAGCGGGCGTCGTACGCCCACCGGGGCAGGTGGAAACCGGTGCCGCAGCCCAGGTCGAGGAGGTCCTGGCCGCTCCAGTCGCGCACGGAGCGCATGGCCGCCTCGATGCGCTGGTCGGGGTCGACCGCACGGTTCTCGAGCTCGTAGACCTCGGGGTGGTTCCAGATGTTCGGGCTCGGGATCGCCCCGTCAGATCCGGACAATTCCCGTGGCGGTCTTGAACTGCGCGGCGACGATCCCGGGGATCCCGTGGGGGGCGACCCACTCGACCTCGACGTCCTCGAGCGGGTCGGCCGCGGCGTCGCCGAGCCACTCGCGGACCCGCACGGGGTCCCCGGCGATCTCGAGGCAGTCGAGGTGGAGGTCGCCGCTCGCACCCGTGCTCGGGTGCTCGACGCCTTGCTCCCACTGGACGAAGAACGGCAGCTGCGGGTCGGACTGGAGGCCCTTCACGCCGAGCTGGCGCCACTTGAGCTCCACGCCGTCGGGACGGTGCCGGTTGCCCAGGACCGCCTCCCGGCCGAGGCGCTTCTCGTGCGGCGCGATGTCCTCGACGGAGACGACCCAGCCCATCCAGCCGCCGCCGCACCCGGAGCGAGCCCGGACGGCCTGGCCGAACGGCGCCTTGTCGGAGGCGGGGTGGTCGAGGACCTCGACGATCTCGAGGTACGTGCCGGCGCTGAGCGGCAGGATCATGTTGCGCGTGCCGAAGCGGGGGTGGATCCCCCCGTCACGGAACTTCTCGCCGAGCAGCTCGCCGATACGGTGAGCTGTGCTCTGGAGTCCGTCGGGGCCGGCTGCGTACGAGATGTGGTCGAGGCGCATGTCAAGCATTCTCGCCATTGAGTTTCCACACTCTGACAGCGGGGTCGGGTTGAACCCGCTGATGTACCCGGAAGCCACTGACCTAAGACCCCTTGCGCATCCGAATCGGTGAGGTGAATTGTGGATTCGCATCAGCACGAGGAGGCAGACGTGGCAGTCAAGGCATCTACACAGGTCGGCGCCGACCCGGTTCCAACCACGGACCGACCCGGCTCCATCCGCAACGTGGTCCTCGTCGGACCAGCCGGCTCCGGGAAGACGACCCTGGTCGAGGCACTGCTCGTGGCAGCGGGCGTCCTCAACCGCGCGGGGCGGGTGGAGGAAGGTACGACGGTCAGCGACTTCGACGAGGCAGAGGTCCGCCAGCAGCGGTCGGTCTCCCTGGCTCTGGCGCCCCTGATCCACGAGGGCGTGAAGATCAACCTGCTCGACACCCCCGGCTACGCCGACTTCGTGGGCGAGGTGCGTGCGGGTCTGCGCGCGGCCGACTGCGCGATGTTCGTGATCGCGGCCAACGAGGGTGTCGACGAACCCACCCGCGAGCTCTGGCGTGAGTGCGCGTCGGTCGGCATGCCCCGTGTCGTCGTGGTCACCAAGCTCGACCACGCCCGTGCCGACTACGACGGTGTCGTGGCCGGCGCCCAAGCCACCTTCGGCGACAAGGTCCTCCCTGTGTACCTGCACGAGGGCGACCAGATGGTCGGCCTGCTCACAGGCGACGACCCCGCCCACGAGGAGCAGCGAGGCGCTCTCATCGAAGGGGTGATCGAGGAGTCGGAGGACGAGACCCTCATGGAGCGTTACGTCGGCGGTGAAGCCGTCGACCGGGACCTCCTCGTCAAGGACCTCGAGCGCGCTGTCGCCCGAGGTTCGTTCTTTCCTGTGGTCCCCGTCTGCTCGTCCACGGGGCTGGGCACGACCGAGCTCCTCGACCTCGTCGTCGCCGGGTTCCCCTCACCGCCCGAGCACGTCTGCCCCGAGGTCTTCACCCCGGAGGGCAAGCCCGGGCCCGAGATCGGCTGTGACCCCGACGGGCCACTGGTCGCCGAGGTCGTGAAGACCACGACCGACCCGTACGTCGGACGGGTCAGCCTGGTCAGGGTCTTCTCCGGCACCGTCCGCCCCGACATGACCGTGCACGTCTCGGGTCACTTCTCCTCGTTCTTCGGTGAGGAGAGCAGCCACGAGGACCACGACGAGGACGAGCGGATCGGCGTGCTCTCCGTGCCGCTCGGGAAGCAGCAGCGACCCGCCGAGGTCGTGGTCGCGGGCGACCTGTGCTCGATCGGCCGGCTGAGCCGGGCCGAGACCGGCGACACCCTCTCGGACAAGGAACAGCCGCTGGTGCTCAGGCCGTGGTCCATGCCGGAGCCGCTGCTGCCGGTTGCCGTCGAGGCGCACGCCAAGGCCGACGAGGACAAGCTCTCCTCGGGCCTCCAGCGCCTCGCCGCCGAGGACCCGACGCTGCGCGTGGAGCAGAACCCCGAGACGCACCAGCTGGTGCTGTGGTGCCTGGGCGAGGCGCACGCCGACGTGGCGCTCGAACGGCTGGCCAACCGCTACGGCGCGACCGTCGACCAGGTGCCGCTGCGGGTGCCGCTGCGCGAGACCTTCGTCGGGCTCGCCAAGGGTCACGGCCGGCACGTCAAGCAGTCGGGCGGCCACGGGCAGTACGCCGTCTGCGACATCGAGGTCGAGCCGCTGCCTGACGGATCGGGCTTCGAGTTCGTCGACAAGGTGGTCGGCGGCGCCGTCCCGAGGCAGTTCATCCCGAGCGTCGAGAAGGGTGTCCGGGCCCAGATGGAGAAGGGCGTCGCGAACGGCTACCCGGTCGTGAACATCCGGGTGACGCTCACCGACGGCAAGGCGCACAGCGTGGACTCCTCCGACATGGCCTTCCAGACGGCCGGAGCGCTCGCGCTCCGTGAGGCGGCCGCGGCCACGAGGATCACGATGCTCGAGCCGGTGGACGAGGTTGCCGTGGTCGTCCCGGACGACCTCGTCGGCACGGTGATGAGTGACCTCTCGGGACGCCGTGGGCGCGTGCTCGGCAGCGAGCCGGCGGGCCAGGACCGGACGGTCGTGCGTGCGGAGGTGCCGCAGGTCGAGATCGTTCGCTACGCGGTGGACCTTCGGTCGTTCTCGCACGGCTCCGCGGCCTTCACCCGCAAGTTCGTCCGCCACGAGCCGATGCCGGAGAACGTCGCGCAGCGCTACCTCAAGGAGTAACGGTTGCGGGCGGGTCATGGGGGTTCGGGTTCTTTGCCCGGGTTTCCATGACCCGCCCGCGTGCGCGAGACCCGTCCCGCGGGCGGTTGTGCCGCGTGGGGCAGGCTCCGTCTAATGAGGTTTCAGGCCGGAACGGCGCCGGTCGAGCGCGATCAACAGGGGGACCGCATGCGAACACGTCGGCGTGCTCGGCGCCGGGCGGCTCTGGCCGCAGCCGCAGTTGCGACGGTGGGCCTCACCCTGCCCCCGGGGTCGGCCGACGCTGCCGGGGGAGTGGCCGTCGAGGACCTGACCGGCTCCCTCACCGCCGCTGACCTGGCGCGCAGCCTCGCCGGACCCGGGATCGCCATCGGCGACGTGACCTACACCGGCGCGGCGACGTCCGCGGGAGCTTTCAGGGGAGGCGGCGACGGCCCCGGGTCCGTGGTCGGGTTCGACGCCGGTGTCGTGCTGTCCACCGGTTCGGCGCAGGTCGACGACCGCGACGCGTACGACGACGCGACGGGCTACTCCTCCATGTCGGGTGACGCGGACCTCGACCGGCTGGGTGCCGGCTCCACGAAGGACGCGACCGTGCTCTCCTTCGACGTGACCCCCGACCGGGACACCCTCACCTTCAACTACGTCTTCGCCTCCGAGGAGTACAACGAGTACGTCTACGAGGACGTGAGCGACGTCTTCGGGTTCTTCGTGACCAGGCCCGGAGCGACGACCCGCCAGAACTGCGCGGTGGTCGCGGACGGGCCGGACCCTGGCAGCGACCCCGACCCGGTCTCGATCGACACCGTCAACGGGGGCAACCCCGTCGGCAGCGCCAACGCCAGCAACTACGCGCTGTTCCGCAACAACGACCCCGGCGACATCCCCGCAGAGCCGGACGGCTTCACGACGGTGCTCCGGTGCGTCGCGTCGGTGACGCCGCACCAGGCGAACCGGGTGAAGCTGGCGATCAGCGACGTGGGCGACAGCCTCCTCGACTCCTGGGTGTTCCTGCAGGCGGGGTCCATCACGGCGGCCGACCGACCACCGACGACCTACCAGCGCCCGCCCACCGCCTCCTCGCAGGACGCAGGCGGCGAGACGCCGGCCGGCTGGCAGGCCGCGCCCGAAGGGCAGGCCGCGTCCGACGGCCACAACGTGGGCGGCACCGTCGAGGAGGGGTCAGCGGTCACGGTCCACGGCACCGCGAAGGGACCGGAGGGCCGCACCCTCACCACGAGGTGGTCGTACACGCCCGGCCCCGGCGTCGACCCGGGTGCCACCTGCGCCTACGCCGACCCCACCGCCCTGACGACGACCGTGAGCTGCACCGACGACGGCGTCTACGCCCTGACCCTGACCGCCACCGACGGCCGTGACGCCAAGGGCAGCTCGACGACGAACCTGCAGGTCGACAACGCGGCCCCGCACGTCTCCGTCACCAGCCCGGCGGACACCGGCCGCGTGGTCGGCGGCGCAGTCGAGGTGGCCGCAGCGGTGTCCGACGCGGGGGCCAACGACAGCGGCACCTGCGCGATCGCATGGGGAGACCGGTCCTTCAGCCCCGGAGTCCTCGCCGGCGGCGTCTGCTCGGGCAGGCACACCTACGACGGCATCGGCAGCTACGACGTCAAGGTGACGGTGACCGACGACGACGGGAAGTCCGGGTCGGACCGGATCACCGTGGTCGTCGCCAAGGCGGACGCCTCGGCCAACGGCGGCGGGTTCGTGTTCGACGGCCCGAAGTAGCCGCGGCGGTCAGCGGGGGTCTGCCGGGTGGATGGCCAGGGCCGACCGCGACCGCAGGTGCGCCTCGCACAGCCGGACGAGCTCGTCGTACCCCTTGCGCCCCATCAGCTCGACGAGCTCCGGGCCGTTCGAGACGTACACCGGCTCCACCCCGACGTGCGCCTCCGTGTTGCCGCTGCAGTACCAGTCCAGGTCGTGTCCGCCCGGGCCCCAGCCACTGCGTTCGTACTCGCCGAGGCTCACCTCGGTGTACGACGTGCCGTCGGGCCGCTCCACGTCGCGGAAGGTACGCCGGATGGGCAGCTGCCAGCAGACGTCGGGCTTGGTCTCGAGGGGGTGCCTGCCCTGGCGGAGCGCGAGGCCGTGGAGCGCGCAGCCCTCGCCGCCCTCGAAGCCGGGCCGGTTGAGGAAGATGCACGCGCCCTCGTGGACGGCGGTCTTGCGGTCACCGTCCTCGTCGGTCTCGATCCACCCGCCCTTCCGGCCTGCGTCGTGGAACTGCCAGTGCTCGGGCTCGAGCATCTTCACGAACCGCTTGACCCGCTTCTCGTCGTCCTTGTCGGAGAAGTGCGCGCCGAGCGTGCAGCAGCCGTCCTGGGGCCGGTCGGCGTAGATGCCCGGGCAGCCCTGGCCGAAGATGCACATCCAGCTCGAGGTCAGCCACGTCAGGTCACAGCGGAAGACCTGGCTGTCGTCGGCGGGGTCCTGGAACTCGACCCAGGCACGGGGGAAGACGGGATCTACCTCTGGCACGGGCCAACCCTACGTCCTGTGTGAAAGGCTGGGGGCTCTATGCGACTCGGAGTTCTCGACATCGGTTCCAACACCGGGCACCTTCTCGTTGTGGACGCCCACGGTGGCGCGGCGCCCATGCCCGCTTACTCCTACAAGGAGCCGCTCCGCCTCGCCGAGCACGTCGACGCGCGCGGGGCCGTCACCGACGCCGGCGTCGAGGCCTTGACCGGGTTCGTCTCCCAGGCCCTGCTCGTGGCCGAGGACAAGGGCTGCGAGGAGATCCTCGGGTTCGCGACCTCGGCGGTCCGCGACGCGGTGAACACCGACGAGGTCCTCAAGCACGTCACGGACGTGACCGGGGTCGAGATCGGCATCCTGTCCGGGGAGGACGAGGCACGCCTGACCTTCCTCGCCGTACGCCGGTGGTTCGGCTGGTCCTCCGGGCGGCTGGCTGTGTTCGACATCGGCGGCGGCTCGCTCGAGATCGCCGCGGGCTCCGACGAGGCGCCCGACGTCGCGCAGTCGCTGCCGCTCGGTGCGGGTCGGATGACACGGGAGTGGCTCCCCGAGGACCCGCCTTCGCCCGACACGGTCCGCGAGGTCCGTCGCCGGATCCGGGCCGACATCGCCCGCGACGCCGGCGCGCTGCTGCGTGGTGGAGCCCCGGACCACTCGGTGGGCACGTCGAAGACCTTCCGGTCGCTCGCCCGCGTCTGCGGCGCCGCGCCCTCAGGGGAGGGGCTGCTCGTACGACGGGTGCTCCCCGCGGACGTCCTGGCCGAGAAGCTCCCCGAGCTCGCCTCGATGCGCAACACCGAGAAGGCCGAGCTGCCGGGCGTCTCGGCGAACCGGGCCCACCAGCTGCTCGCCGGCGCGCTCGTCGCGGACGCCGTGATGGACATCTTCGGCCTGAAGGAGCTGGAGATCTGCCCGTGGGCGCTGCGCGAGGGCGTGATCCTCGAGCGGCTCGACCAGATCAGCGTGCTCGGCTGACCACCGAATACCCTGAGGAGGTGAGCGACGTGGCAGGCGCACCGGCCGACGACACATCCGTGACGCCGTCCGACACTGCATCCGCGTCCCCTCTCCCCGGGAAGGTGCAGCACATCGACGACCGCGACGGGCCCCTGGTGGCCCTCTCCACGGCGTCGGTCTACCCCGAGTCGACGGCGAACGGCTTCGCGCTCGGCAGCCGGCTGGGCTACGACGCGGTCGAGGTGATGGTCGGCATCGACCCGGTCAGCCAGGACACCAAGGCGGTCAAGCACCTCTCGGAGTACCACGAGATCCCGATCTGCGCCGTACACGCGCCGTGCCTTCTCATCACCCAGCGCGTCTGGGGCACCGAGCCGTGGGGCAAGCTCGAGCGCAGCGCCGAGATGGCGCACGAGGTGGGCGCCGACGTGGTGGTCGTCCACCCGCCGTTCCGCTGGCAGCGGGACTACGCCCGCAGGTTCGTCGACGGCATCGCCGAGCTCGAGGAGCGGACCGGCATCGCCTTCGCCGTCGAGAACATGTACCCGTGGCGGGCGTCGCGGCGCGAGATGCAGGTCTACGTCCCCGGCTGGGACCCCACCGAGCACGACTACGCCAACACGACGATCGACCTTTCGCACTCCGCGACCTCGAAGTCGAACCCGGTCGACATGGCCCGTTCCCTCGGCGACCGCCTCCGCCACATCCACATGACCGACGGCACGCGGTCCGCGAAGGACGAGCACCTGGTGCCGGGCCGCGGCGACCAGCCCTGTGTCGAGCTGCTCGAGCACCTGGCCGGGGCGGACTTCCGCGGCCACATCGTCGTGGAGATCAACACGCGACGCTCGGGCAGCCGGGAGGCGCGTGAGATGGACCTGATGGAGTCGCTTGCCTTCGTCCGGCTCAACTTCGCGACCCCCGAGCTCGGTCGTTCGGGCGCTCAGCGCTGACGCTCGGGGCGCATCAGCTGGTCCCGTTCCGCGCGAGCGCCAGGACCAGGCAGCCGAACGCCGCGGCGGAGCTGAGCGTGCGCACCAGGTTCCAGCGAACCCAGCGCCCCTCGAAGCGCCGCCGGGCCATGCCCGCCTCACCCTCGTCGACGGACGCGAGCTCGTTGTTCAGCGGCACGTTGACGGTGAACGTGACGGCAAGCGTGAGGACGGACAGCGCCAGGGCGAGGGCGATCCAGGCCAGTGCGGCCTGGTCGCCCCCGTCGAGGTGCAGGACCACGGCCGCCGCCGTCGAGAGGGGTGCGCCGACGAAGCCGACGGCGAACCATCCGTTGAGGATCGCGACGTTGATCTGCTGCACGGACTCCACGAAGGTCCGGTCGGCGGTCCGTCCCAGGCCACGCATCACCGATACGGCGTAGGCGTAGAAGAGGCCTGCGAGGAGACCCGAGGTGACCGTGGCGGCGACGAGCGCCGCGCGGTCCAGGAGCTCGGTCACAGCACAGTCCCGGCTGTCGTCGCGACGTGGCCGTCCCAGTCACCCGTGGCGGCGGTGTCCCGGGCGTACTGGCTGAAGTCGCGTGGCTCCCGCCCGAGCGCCTCACGTACGCCGTCGGTGACGTAGGCGTTTCGCCCGTCCAGTGTCACCGTGAACAGCTCGACCATGAGGTCCACCACCTCGCGAGGTGCCTGCTCGTCGAGGAGGGCGGTGGCGAACTGTGTGGACGTGATCGGGCGGTAGCGGACGTCGCGGCCGGTGGCCTCCGCGATCTCCGCCGCCGCGTCGGCGAAGGTCAGCAGACGCGGCCCGGTCACCTCGTACAGACGCCCCTCGTGGCCGCTGTCCATCAGGGCCGCGACGGCGACCTCGGCGATGTCGTCCGCATCGACGAAGGGCTCCGCCGCCGATCCGGCGGGAAGGGCGATCTCGCCGCTCAGGACAGGCTCCAGCAGGAAGTTCTCGCTGAAGTTCTGCGCGAACCAGCTCGACCGGACGATCGTCGCGCTGTCGAACGCGTCTCGTACAGCCCGCTCGCTGCGCTGCGCCTCGGGCTCCCCGCGGCCCGAGAGCATCACCAGCCGGGCGACGCCGTTCTCGCGGGCCAGCCGGCTGAAGGCGCCGACCTTGTCAGCCGATCCCGGCACCGCGAGGTCGGGGTAGAAGGTCAGGTAGACCCACTGGACGCCGTGGAGTGCGGGCGCCCACGTGGACGTGTCCTCCCAGTCGAACGGTGGCTTGGCCGCACGGGACCCGATCCGCGTCCGCACGCCCCGGTCGCGGAGCCGCTGCGCGACCCGTCGGCCGGTCTTGCCGCGGCCGCCGACCACCAACGCGTTGCTCTGTGTCTGTGTGTGTTCGGTCATGCATCCAGTGCAGCCTCGCAGCTCGTGGCCGAACATCGCTGAGAAGCGCAGGCCCATGTCCGGGCGTCTAGAATCTCTGGGGTGGACGCGCTGGCGGCCCTCCTCGACGGTCCGAGAGCCCGAGGTGCTTTCGTACTGCGCTCGGTGCTGGACCCGCCGTGGTCCCTGAGGATCCAGGACGAGGCGCCCCTCACGCTGGTGGCGATGGTCCGCGGCTCCGCGTACGTGGTCTCCGACGGGCACGAGACGGCGACGCTCGCACCCGGGGACGTCGTGATCCTGCGGGGACCCGAGCCCTACACGGTCGCCGACCATCCCGACACCACACCACAGGTGGTGATCCACCCCGGTCAGCACTGCACCACGGTCGACGGTGTGGACCTGTCACAGGCCATGGACCTGGGGGTCAGGACGTGGGGCAACGACCCTGATGGTTCGACGGTGATGCTCACCGGGACGTACCACCTCGAAGGCGAGGTCAGCCGCCGGCTTCTCGCCGCGCTTCCTCCGCTCGTCGCGCTCGGTCGCGACACCTGGAGCTCGCCGCTGGTCTCCGTTCTCAGCGAGGAGGTCGTAAAGGACGAGCCGGGCCAGGAGACGGTCCTCGACCGACTCGTCGACCTCCTCCTCATCGCAGCCCTGCGGTCCTGGTTCACCCGTCCCGAGGCGGCGGCGCCTGGCTGGTACACCGCGCAGAGCGATGCGGTGGTCGGTCGCGCGTTGCGGATGCTCCACAACCACCCGGACCATCCGTGGACCGTGGCCAGGCTGGCGGAGGCGACCGGTGTGTCCCGAGCATCTCTGGCCAGGCGGTTCACAGAGCTCGTCGGCGAGCCCCCGATGACGTACCTCGCCGGCTGGCGTCTCGCCATGGCAGCCGACCTTCTCCTAGAGCCGGACAGCACGCTCGAGGCGGTGGCGCGACGCGTCGGCTACAGCAGCGCATTCGCCTTGAGCACGGCGTTCAAACGGGTGCAAGGGGTCAGCCCGCAGGAGTACAGGAGGGGGCCCCGCGCCGGTATGCCGGGGGCGGCTGGAGAGCTGGGTGACCGACGAGCGTGGGTGGCGGGGACGTAGAAGCGACCTCGAGGATCCCGGCGGGGGACCTACGTCGCGACGGCGGTCTGCGTCGACGGCAGCTGCCCGGAGAGCGTCTGCCTCGTCTGGATCTGCCTCGCCAAAGGCTCCTGCACCGACGGGTCGCCCGCCGTGCCCGACGGCGGCGCCTCCTGGTGCTGGCGGCGCCGCTCCGCAGCCTGGAACGACCACGCCGGCCGGGCCGCGATCCGCTCCGGGTCGATCCGAAGCTCCTCCACGACGTTGTCATACGTCGGCGTTGCGGACATGCGTCCTCCTCTCGCGGAGCGCGGGACACCCCCGCGTCGGCGGAACGCCGGTACCCAGAAGTCGGGCGCCCAAACAGGGCGTTCTCGGACAAGCTCGCTTGGTCGCGGCCCACATCGTCGTGGGTACGAACACGCGCGGTGCCGCCCGATGGCCCGTCTCTCGCGGCAGAATTCATGGCATGACGAACAGTGCGGCCGTCGAGGTCGGTGACCTCCACGTCGTGCGCGGCGGAGTCCGGGCGGTCGACGGCGTCACCTTCTCCGTTCCCCGCGGTCAGGTGACGGGGCTGCTCGGACCGTCCGGGTGCGGCAAGACCAGCCTGATGCGCGCGGTGGTCGGCGTGCAGATCGTGCGGTCGGGGACGATCACTGTCGCCGGGCTGCCCGCGGGCGACGCGACCCTCCGGCACCGGATCGGCTACGTGACCCAGGCCCCCAGCGTGTACGACGACCTCACCGTCGAGGAGAACATGCGCTTCTTCGCCCGTGTGCTCGGCCTCGACGGCGCGGAGGTGGACCGCTGCATCGCGGCGGTGGACCTCGAGGACCACCGCGACCGGCTCGCCAACCGGCTCTCGGGCGGTCAGCGCTCGCGGGTCTCCCTCGCCGTGGCTCTGCTCGGGACGCCGGAGATCCTCGTGCTCGACGAGCCCACCGTGGGTCTCGACCCGGTCCTGCGCCGCGACCTGTGGAACCTCTTCCACCGGCTCGCGGACGACGGCGCCGCCGTGCTCGTCTCGAGCCACGTCATGGACGAGGCCGAGCGCTGCGACCGGCTGCTCCTCATGCGGCAGGGCAGGCTGCTCGCCGACGACACCCCGAGCGGCCTGCTCGAACGCACCGGCGCCCGCAGCATCGAGCAGGCGTTCCTCTCGCTCGTGGAGGTCGCGTCGTGAGCCACGTGCGCACGCACGGCGCCGGCGGGCGCGTCATGAGCCCCCGCATCACCCTGGCGATCGCCGGACGCGTGTTCGCGCAGCTGCGCCACGACCACCGGACGGCGGCCATGCTCCTCGTGGTCCCGGCGTTCATCCTCACCCTGCTGTGGTGGATGTTCGAGGACAAGGGGCCGGGCTTCGACAGCCTGGGGCCGCCGCTGCTCGCGCTGATCCCGTTCATCGTGATGTTCCTCGTCACCTCCGTCACGACACTGAGGGAGCGGTCCTCGGGGACCCTCGAGCGCCTCCTCGCCATGCCCACCGGCAAGCTGGACCTGCTCGTCGGCTACGCCCTCGCCTTCGGCGTCGTCGCCGCGGTGCAGTCCGCGATCGCCGTACTGCTGTGCGTCTGGGCCCTCGGCCTCGACGTCGCGGGGCCGGTGTGGATGCTCACCGTCGTCGCGGTGGCGGACGCAGTGCTCGGCACCGCGCTCGGCCTGTTCGTCTCCGCCTTCGCCCGCACCGAGTTCCAGGCCGTCCAGTTCATGCCGCTGATCGTGATCCCGCAGATCCTGCTCTGTGGCCTGTTCATCGAGCGCGCCCTCATGCCGCCCGTGCTCGGCGCCATCTCCGACGTGCTCCCGCTGTCCTACGCGGTCGACGCGATGACCGCGGTCTCCACGACGACGTCCGACTCGTTCGGAGGGGTGGCGAACGGCGTGTGGGGTGACCTCGCGGTCATCGCGGGCTTCGCGGTCGCCGCGCTGGCTCTGGGGGCCGCGACGTTGCGCCGACGTACCGCGTAGCCTGGGACTGCCTGGTGCCGCAAGGTGGCGGCGAGGCCTCTGACGGGAGGAGATCGAGTGTTACGGCAGCCGTTGCTGATGCTCGCGCGCAGCACGAGGATGAAGGACCTGGCCAGCACGATGCCGGTCTCCAGCGGGATCGTGCACCGCTACGTCCCCGGGGAGGGCACCGAGGAGGCCGTCGAGGCCACCCGAGGCCTGATCCAGAGCGGCCTGCACGTGACCCTGGACTACCTCGGCGAGGACACGCTCGACCGGGAGCAGGCCGACCACACGGTCAGCGCCTACCTCGAGCTGCTCGCATCGCTGAGCGAGAACAGCCTCGCCCGCAACGCCGAGGTGTCGGTGAAGCTGTCGGCCGTCGGCCAGGCGCTTCCCGGTGACGGGGAGAAGATCGCGCTCGAGAACGCCCGCACGATCTGCCACGCGGCCCGCAACGCGGGCACCACGGTCACCCTCGACATGGAGGACCACACCACCACCGACTCCACACTCGGCATCCTCCACGAGCTGCGCAAGGACTTCCCGGAGACCGGCGCCGTGCTGCAGGCGTACCTGCACCGCACCGAGGCGGACTGCCGCGACCTCGCCTACGAGGGCTCCCGGGTGCGGCTGTGCAAGGGTGCCTACAAGGAGCCCGAGTCGGTCGCGTTCCAGGACCGGGCCGACATCGACAAGTCCTACGTGCGCTGCATGAAGGCGCTCATGAGCGGTCAGGGCTACCCGATGATCGCCACCCACGACCCGCGCCTGGTCGACATCGCCGGTGCGCTGGCCACCCGCTACGAGCGCGTGCAGGGCTCCTACGAGTTCCAGATGCTCTTCGGCATCCGACCCGACGAGCAGCAGCGGCTCGCCGAGGCGGGGGAGAAGGTCCGGGTGTACGTCCCCTACGGCACCGAGTGGTACGGCTACCTCATGAGACGGATGGCTGAGCGACCGTCCAACCTGGCACTCTTCCTCAGGTCGTTGGTCTCGAAGAAGTAAGGAGGCTCGCTGATGCCCCAGGTTGCCATCATCGGCGCCGGCGTCATGGGTGAGACCCTGCTCTCCGGACTGATCCGTGCCGGCCGGCGCGTCGACGACCTCATGGTGGGCGAGAAGCGCCCCGAGCGTGCGCGCGAGCTCGAGGAGCGGTACGGCGTCACCGTCGTCGGGAACATCGAGGCCGCGGAGAAGGCAGACACCATCGCCCTCGTCGTCAAGCCCCAGGACATGGACGACCTCCTCAAGGAGATCGCCCCCGCCGTGCGTCCGGGCCAGCTCGTCGTCTCTCTCGCCGCGGGCATCACCACGGCGTTCCTCGAGTCCCGGCTGCCTGAGGGGGCGGCCGTCGTCCGGGTCATGCCGAACACCCCGGCGCTCGTCGACGAGGGGATGGCCGCGATCTCGCGCGGGTCCCACTGCGACGAGGAGCATCTGCTCGAGGCCGAGTCGCTGATGGACTCGATCGGCAAGGTGATCCGGGTGCCCGAGAAGCAGCAGGACGCGGTCACGGCGGTCTCCGGGTCCGGACCCGCGTACATCTTCTTCGTCGTCGAGGCGATGATCGAGGCCGGCGTACACCTCGGCCTGCCTCGTGCGACAGCGTACGAGCTCGTCGTACAGACCGTCGTCGGCTCCGCGAAGCTGCTCCGCGAGACGGGGGAGCACCCGACGGTGCTGCGCGAGCAGGTCACCTCTCCCGCGGGTACGACGGCCGCGGCGGTCCGCGAGCTCGAGGACCACAAGGTGCGCGCGGCGTTCCTCACCGCCCTCGAAGCAGCCCGGGACCGCTCCCGCGCCCTCGCCGAGGGCTCCTGACCCGGGGATGAATTACCAAGGTATGCAGGCGTTCTCTCTTCCCACGGTGATATCACCATGGGAAGCGACAGTTCCCTGCATACCTTGGGAATCTGTAACAGCCGGGGACGCGCTAGCGGGTCCGGGGGAAGCCGAGGTCGACCTCCGACGTGGCCGGGTCGGGCCAGCGGGACGTGACGACCTTGCCGCGGGTGTAGAACTCGAGCCCCTCCTGGCCGTACATGTGGCTGTCGCCGAACAGGGAGGCCTTCCACCCGCCGAAGGAGTACGACGCCGCGGGCACGGGGATCGGCACGTTGATGCCGACCATCCCGACCTCCACGTCGTGCTGGTAGCGCCGGGCCGCGCCGCCGTCGCGGGTGAAGATCGCGGTGCCGTTGGCGTAGGGGTTGGCGTTGACCAGCGCGAGCGCCTCGTCGTACGTCGGTGCGCGGACCACGCACAGCACGGGCCCGAAGATCTCGTCGGTGTAGACGGTCATGTCGGGGGTCACGTTGTCGAGGAGCGTCGTACCGAGGAAGAACCCGTCCCGGGGCAGGTCCGCCTCCCGGCCGTCGACCACCACGGTGGCACCCGCCTCCGCCCCGGCGCCGATGTACGAGGCCACCTTGTCGCGGTGCTCGGCCGTGATGAGCGGGCCCATGTCCGTCCCGGGCGCGGCGCCGTCGCCGACGCTCAGCTTCGGGAGCCGGGCGGCGATGGCGTCCACCAGGGGGTCGGCCACCGAGCCCACGGCGACCACCACCGAGACCGCCATGCAGCGCTCGCCGGCGGCGCCGTACGCCGCGGACACAGCGGCGTCCGCAGCGAGGTCGACCTCCGCGTCGGGCAGGACGACCATGTGGTTCTTGGCGCCGCCGAGCGCCTGCACCCGCTTGCCGTTCGCGGTTCCCGTCTCGTAGATGTACCTCGCGACCGGGGTGGAGCCCACGAAGCTGACCGCCGCCACGTCGGGGTGGGTCAGCAGCCCGTCCACGGCCTCCCGGTCTCCTTGGAGCACCGTGAAGACGCCGTCCGGCAGGCCGGCCTCCTGCCACAGCTCGGCGAGGAACAGCGAGGCGGACGGGTCCTTCTCGCTCGGCTTGAGGACGAACGCGTTCCCGGCGGCGACGGCGTTCGCGCACATCCACAGCGGGACCATGACCGGGAAGTTGAACGGCGTGATGCCCGCGACCACGCCGAGCGGCTGGCGGATGGAGTACACGTCCACCCCGGTGGAGACCTGCTCGGAGAAGCCGCCCTTGAGCAGCGTGGGGAGGCCGGTCGCGAACTCGACGTTCTCCAGCCCGCGCGCCACCTCGCCCGCGGCGTCGGAGAGGACCTTGCCGTGCTCGGCCGTCACGATCGCGGCGAGGTCGGCGGACCGCGCGTTGAGCAGCTCCCGGAAGGCGAACAGCACCGCCGAGCGGCGCGACAGCGAGGTCTCCCGCCACTCGACGGCAGCCTCGCGGGCAGCAGCGACCGCTGCCTTCACGTCGTCGGCCGAGGCGAGCAGCACCTCGCCGGTCACCTCGCCGGTCGCCGGGTTGTGCACCGGGGAGGTCCGGGAGGATCCCAAGATGCTACGAGTGCCACTGATCCAGTGCGGAATGCGAGTCGTCACCGGGCAATCCTACGTCTGAGGGCACTGTGTCCACTGAATCCGTAGGCTGTGTCCACCTGCAGGCGACTGCCGTCCGTCACGTGACGCGGGGTAGTAGCGTGGCTCTATGGCAGGCCGTGCGTGCGTGGTTTTCGACAAGACCCTGACCGACTACGACTTCGGTCCCGCACACCCCATGTCGCCGCTCCGTGTCGACCTCACGATGCGGCTCGCCGACGAGCTCGGTGTCCTCGCAGCACCCGGCGGCGCCCACGGCCTCAGCCAGATCCCGGCGCCGATCGCCTCGGACGACCTGATCGCGACGGTGCACAGCGACGACCTCATCGAGGCGGTCCAGCGGATGAGCCGAGACCCCTACCGGGTCGACGAGGTGCACGGGCTCGGCTCCGAGGACAACCCCACGTTCGAGGGGATGCACGGCGCGGCCGCCCACATCGTCGGGGCGTCGGTCGAGGCGGCCCGGCAGGTATGGACCGGCGAGGTGCTCCACTCCGCCAACATCACCGGCGGCCTGCATCACGCGATGCCGGGCAAGTCCAGCGGCTTCTGCATCTACAACGACGTGGCCGTGGCGATCAGGTGGCTGCTCGAGAACGGCGCGAAGAAGGTGGCGTACGTCGACGTCGACGTCCACCACGGCGACGGGGTCGAGAAGGTCTTCTGGGACGACCCTCGTGTCCTCACCATCAGCCTCCACGAGACCGGCCAGATGCTCTTCCCGGGCACCGGCTTCCCGCAGGACACCGGCGGCCGCGACGCCCTCGGCAGTGCCGTCAACGTCGCGCTGCCCCCGGGTACGGCGGACGCCGGGTGGCTGCGTGCCTTCCACGCGGTCGTGCCGCCGCTGGTGCGGGAGTTCGCCCCCGACGTGCTCGTCACGCAGCAGGGCTGCGACTCGCACATCGAGGACCCGCTCGCACACCTCATGCTCACCGTGGACGGGCAGCGGGAGGCCTACCTCGCCCTGCACGACCTCGCGCACGAGGTGTGCGACGGCAAGTGGGTGGTCACGGGTGGTGGTGGCTACGCGGTGGTCGACGTGGTTCCCCGGGCCTGGACGCACCTGCTGGCCATCGTCGGCGGCGCGCCGCTCGACCCACACACCCCCACACCGGAGGGATGGCGCGACCACGTGCAGACACTGCTGGGCCGGGTGGCGCCGTTCCGCCTCACCGACGGCAGGGTGCCGAGCTACCGCGACTGGTCCGGGGGCTACGACCCGGCGACCTGGCTGGACCGGGCGATCCACGCGACACGGGAGGCGACCTTCCCGCTCAACGGCCTCGACCACCAGCCCTGGTGACGAATTAGCATGCGTTTGGGCTCGGTTCTGTCCGGACACGCGGGGGTATGGTAAAAACTGCCCGAAAAGTCACCCCTTTCCCAGGGGTAACTCTAGGCTCTATTCTCACCTGAGCACATACGTTGAGGTCTCCGGTGGGGAAGCCGGGGACGTGGTGTGCTGTGAAAGTGCGGTGCATGATGGCCTCAAACAACTCCGCGGACATCTCCGAGGTGAAGTTCCTGACCGTCGCCGAAGTGGCCACGGTCATGCGCGTCTCCAAGATGACGGTGTACCGCCTCGTGCACTCCGGCGAACTGCCGGCGGTGCGGGTAGGGCGCTCGTTCCGGGTGCCTGAGGACGCAGTGAACGAGTACCTGCGCAGGAGCTTCTTCCAGACCGGCTGAGGCTCACGCAGCGACAAACGACGGCGGTGGCGGTCCCTGACTGGGGCCGCCACCGCCGTCGTCTGGGCGGTTTGTACGGAGATGGAACGCCCGTACGTCGCGCCTGGTCACGGACGAGAGGCCCCTCCCGCGTTGTGCAGGAGGGGCCTTCCTGTGCGAGGACCTCAGGAGGTCGCGAGGGTCAGAACCGGATGAAGTTGGCCGCGACCACCCAGCGGCCGGTGGCGTCCGGCGTGGCGCCGATCCCGATCCGCCGGGCCTTGGGGCTGAGCAGGATCTCGCGATGTCCGGGGGAGTGCATCCACATCCCGACAAGCTTCCCGGGCCCCATCGTGCCCCGGCCGAGCGTCTCACCGGCGTACTGCGCGTCGCACACGTTGAGCACGTGGTTCATCGACTGGTGGAAGAACTCGTCCTTTCCGGCCAGGTACCGGCTCCAGGCCTCCGCCGTGCCGTCCGGGCACGTCGCGAAGCGGACCTTTCGCAGGTCGTGGTTGACCCGCCGCTTGTTCACCTGTCGGATCACGCGCTTTTCGTAGGTGTCGGGCGCCATCGCCATGGAGGTGCTCGCCGCGACCGCCTTGGTCTGGACGGCGTCGGCCGGCGCGAGCGCCGGGCTCGAGAGACTGACCGCGACCAGCGTGGTCGCGAACGCGCCTGCGACGAGGCGGCGGAAGGACCTGGTGACAGTTTTCGGGCGCAGCGCGCCAAGGGCTTCTGGGTTCATGGCGTGAGGCCCCTCCCAAAGGCCTCATGGGCGCGGCCGAGGTCGTCCCGGTCTGTTAGTCGTCACGACCTCAGTCACGAAAAGCTAGGTAACTGTCTGTTGCCGTCAGTGTCCCTGTCTGGACACCGCATAAACGTGCTGTCTAGCGACCGTGCTTGTTCGATATGTGAAGCGAATCCAGTATGCCCGGATCATTGAGGCATGTGAGGAAACTGCGAAAAAAGTTGTCAACGGGACACTCCGCGCATCGCGGTAAAGGTGTGGCGCATGTGCCCAGGGCCCGTCCGGAGGGTGGGCCACGCCCGGCCGATTACCCGCCGCCCGGGCGTGGCAAGTAGGCTTGGCCCTTGGTGTCGCGCCCACGTACGTGCGGGCGCGATCGTTTCGAGGCTCGAAAGGTCCACAGTGGGTTCTGTCATCAAGAAGCGCCGGAAGCGTATGGCGAAGAAGAAGCACCGCAAGCTGCTCAAGAAGACGCGTATCCAGCGTCGCCGTCAGGGCAAGTAAGCCGCTCTCCCTGGCACAGGTGGTCGACTGATGGGGCGCATCGTTCTCGTCACCGGGGTCTCGGGAGACCTCGGTGGCCGCTTTGCGCGCGTGCTCTCGGCCGACCCCGCAGTCGAGCGGGTCATCGGCGTCGACGTCGTGCCGCCGCGCGGTGACATGGGCGACGTGCGCTTCGTCCGGGCCGACATCCGCAACCCGGTCATCGCCAAGGTCATCGCCGGCGAGGACGTCGACACGGTCGTGCACATGAGCGTCATCGCGACGCCCGGCACGGCCGGCGGTCGTACGTCGATGAAGGAGCTCAACGTCATCGGCACGATGCAGCTCCTTGCCGCCTGCCAGAAGGCCGGCAGCCTGAAGCGGCTCGTCGTCCGGTCGTCGACCGCGGTGTACGGCTCGTCGCCGCGCGACCCCGCCATGTTCACCGAGGACATGGCGCCCAAGCGCATGCCCCGATCCGGGTTCGCCAAGGACGTGGTGGAGGTCGAGAGCTACGTCCGGGGCTTCGCGCGTCGTCGCCCCGACATCGAGGTGACCATGCTCCGCGCGGCCAACACCATCGGGCCGACCGTGAGCTCGCCGATGTCCCAGTACTTCCGGCTGCCCGTCGTACCCAAGGTGCTCGGATTCGACGCCCGGCTCCAGTTCCTTCACGAGGACGACCTGCTCCAGGCGCTCAGGCACGCGGCGACCGACGGAGTCCACGGCACCTTCAACATCGCGGGCGACGGCATCCTGATGCTCTCGCAGGCGCTGCGCCGCCTCGGGAAGCCCTCGCTGCCGCTGCCGTCGTTCGCCGCCGGACAGGTCGGGTCGTTCGTGCGCCAGTCCCGGGTGGCCGACTTCTCGCCGGAGCAGATGGCGTACCTGACCTACGGGAGGGGCGTGGACACCACGCGGATGCGTGAGGTCCTCGGCTTCGAGCCCGCGCACACCACCGTCGCCGCCTTCGACGACCTTCGCCAGGCGATCGGCGCAGGTCCCATCTCCGCCGACCGCGTCGCCGCCGTGGAAGGCCTCGTCACCCAGGCGTTGGGAGTCGGTCGTGGCTGACGCAGAGATCATCCCGCTCGGCACGCGTGGTCGCCCCGGCCGCGGCTCCGGAAGCGCCAAGCCCTCGGCCTCGGCGCGCAGCCTCGCCGGCTCCGGCAAGAAGCCCCCGCGCAAGCCGGGCGCGCCGAAACGCCCCGCGACCGAGCCGGAGGACGTCGACCCGACCGCAGCCTCGGCCACGTCCGTGGAGGCCGATGCCGGCATCCCCCGCTCCCGCGAGGAGGTCGGTACGCCGGAAGCGCCCACGCCGTCGCCCGAGCCCGAGGCCGAGGCTCCCGCCAGGGAGACCTCGAGCACCACGACGAACGACCGGGCCCCTGGAGCGGGCATCCCGGTGACCGACTGGATGCAGGCGTTCACGGTCGCCTCGAAGGAGATCTTCGGCGAGAACTGGGAGCCCCGGCTCGCGGAGTTCCTGGCCTTCCTGCGCCGCCGGGTCACCGGGGACTACACCGTCGACGAGTACGGCTTCGACGCCGAGATCACCGAGCGGTTCTTCTACGCCGCGATCCGGCCGATCGCCGACAAGTGGTTCCGCGTCGAGGTGCGCGGGGCCGACAACATCCCTTCCGAGGGCGGCGCCCTCGTCGTCTCGAACCACTCGGGCACGATCCCGGTCGACGGGCTGGTGACCGGGGTCAGCATCCACGACCACACGGGACGCCACCTGCGCCCACTCGGTGCCGACCTCGTCTTCCGGCTCCCGATCGTCGGTGAGATCGCCCGCAAGGCTGGGGCCACGCTGGCGTGCAACGAGGACGCCGAGCGGATGCTTCGCGGTGGCGAGCTCGTCGGTGTGTGGCCCGAGGGCTTCAAGGGCATCGGCAAGCCATACTCCGACCGCTACAAGCTGCAGCGTTTCGGTCGCGGCGGGTTCGTGTCCGCCGCCCTGCGCACCGGCGTGCCGATCGTCCCGTGCTCGGTGGTGGGGGCGGAGGAGATCTACCCCCTCGTCGGCAACATCCCGGCCCTCGCCCGGCTGCTCGGCGTGCCCTACATCCCGATCACGCCGTTCTTCCCGCTCCTCGGCCCGCTCGGCCTGGTGCCGCTTCCCTCGAAGTGGCTGATCGAGTTCGGTGAGCCCATTCGCACGGACTCCTACGACCGGGGCGCCGCCGACGACCCGATGCTGGTCTTCAACGTGACCGACCAGGTCCGGGAGACCATCCAGCAGACGCTGTACTCCCTGCTGATGCAGCGCCGCTCGGTCTTCTACTGAGCTAGCTGTTCCTGCTCCGGCGTGAAGGCCGAGGGGAGGGTCAGTTGATCGTGCCGGCGTCGGGCAGCAGCGTCTTCACGACGTCCTGGAGGCCCTCGCCGAGCTCCTGGGTGAGGCTCGGGTCCTCCGAGGTCTTGGAGCCACCGTCGAGACCGGGCAGCAGCGGCGGAAGCGGGCTCGGCTCCAGCGTCGGCGACGACGGGAGCGGACTCGGAGCGGCAGGCCCGTCGGCGGGGCCGGTCGGGGCCGTGGGCGTCGGAGTCGCCTCAGCGGCGGCCTTCCCGGCGGACCGCAGCGTGTCCTTGCGGATCTCGACCGGGTGGTTGTTGTTCAGCTCGTGGGCCGCCGCCAGCGCGAGCGCGCGGTCGACGTCGGCACGGGCGAGGAAGATGTCGGGAACCTCGACCACGGGCAGGCCGGCGGCGCAGGTGCCGCAGAGCGCCGTCGCCTCGCTGTCGATGTCGTGCAGGAGGATCGCGGCAGAGGCCAGCTCGTCCTGGGCCTCGGGCGGCACGGTGTCCGCGAGGGCCTCGAGAGCGGCGATGCCCTCGGTCGCGAAGCTCCGGACGGCCATGACCGACTCGGGGTCGCCTGTCGAGCGGAACGACTCGAACAGGAGGGCTGAACCCTCGTCGGCCGAGTCGGAGAACGCGCGGAGCGTCTCGGGGACGCGTGGCTCGCTCTGGACCGGGTCTGCTCCCTCGCCCTGCACGAGGCCCCTGACCTCGACGAGGCGGTCGGAGGCCTGGTTCAGGAGGTCCTTGCCCTTGCCGGCGCTGCTCATGCTGAGCTGGGCCTCGGCCCGCTCGATGCTGCGCTTGATCGGGTAGAGCGCGTCGCCCGGCAGTGAGCCTTGTGCGGCGGCGGCCATGGTCGTCGTACCGCCGATGAGGACGAACGCCGAGGCTGCCGCGACCAGGCGGCGCTCCCGGCGACCGCGCTGGCGGACAGGCAGGGTCAGGGTGGCGGCCCCGGGCTCGAGCGCGGTCTCTGCCTCTGCCATGAGGCGGCTGCGCAGGTCGTTCGCGAACGCGGCGCGCGGCTCGACCGGCTCCTGCTCGCGCAGTGCGGCCACGAGACCGAGCAGCGTGGTGAGCTCCTGACCCCCTGCAGCGCTGCTCCCCGCGCCGCCGTCAACGGCGGCGGCGAACTCCTCGGCGCGTCGTCGCGCCTGGAACACGGAGGTCATCGAGCTCGTCCTGTCCTTGGGTCGTGACCGTGGCTGTAGTGCCCTTGCACGACGTCTAACGACCTACCGAACGGCAAGGTTACGGGGGGTGACGAAGCCCACCCTTGACATGCACGGCAAAGCCCGGACGACGTGGCGCTCATCGCAGGCCCTCCGGCAACAGCTTGGCGAGATTGCGCACGCCGCGGAGCTGGAGCTGCTTGACGGCGCCGTCGCTGCGGCCGAGCACCTTTGCGGTCTCGGCGATCGAGAGTCCCTGCAGGAAGCGCATGATCAGGCACTCCTGCTGCTCGGTCGGAAGCTCGCCGAGCGCCTCGAGGAGTGCCTCGTTGGTGAGCGAGGCCAGGACGGCGTTCTCGGGGCCGTCGGTCGCGGAGTCGTGGGCCCCCATGTCCTCGGTCGCGAACTCCAGCCGGGTGCGGCCGGCCTTGTAGTGGTCGGCGGTCAGGTTCCGGGCGATGGTCATCAGCCAGGCGCCGAAGTCCTTGCCCTGCCACTTGAAGGAGCTCATGCTCCGCAGCGCGCGGAAGAAGGTCTCGGACGTGAGGTCCTCGGCGAGCGCGACGGAGCCGACCCGGTAGTAGATGAAGCGGTAGACCGAGGCGTTGTAGTGGTCGTAGAGCATCCCGAACGCCTCGGCGTCGCCACCGCGCGCGAGCTCGACGAGTGCGATGAGCCGGGAGGCCTCCGCCTCGTCGGTCTCCGAGGAGCACGCCAGGTCGGAGTCGGGGCCATCGGGGTTCAGCCCGGCGTTCGGGGGGTTGTAGTCGAGCGCCTCGGACAGCAGCCACGGCGGGCTCTGCGAGATCTGTGGGTCTCCGGCGCATGCGGTCGCGGGAACCGGGTAGAGGGCAGCGGCCAGTGCCATGCGCAGAGCGGTCAGACCGCGCGCGACGTCAGCACTGCGCGTGTACATCGATCGATCTCCCTCGCGTCGGCCGTGGCCGGGCTCCCCGTACGCCCCAGGTTAGAGGCGGTTGTCCGGTTTGTGAACCCGCCTGTAACTCGGAGTTGCAGTCGAGAAAGTGTTCCCCGTCACATAACGGGCTAAACGTCCGGCCTTGCTTCGAACGGTCGATTGCGGGCCGCCAGCGCCTGCGACCGCCGTGCGACGCGCCTCGGGTCGGGTCGTCGGTATGGCCTCAGCGGACCTTGCGCCGGATCGCCACCCCGGCGGCGATGCTCCCGCTGACCGCCCCGGTGATGCCCGCGGCGAACAGGCCGGCGCGAGCGGCCTTGCGCCCGGTCCGGTAGTCGCGGATCCGCCACCCGTTGGCCCGCGCGTGGTCCCGAAGCTTGGAGTCCGGGTTGATGACGCAGGGGTCGCCGACCAACGAGAGCATCGGAAGGTCGTTGAAGGAGTCGGAGTACGCCGAGCAGCGGGACAGGTCGAGGCCCTCCCTCTCGGCGAGCGCGCGGATCGCCTCCGCCTTGGCGGGACCGTGGAGCATGTCGCCCACCAGGCGGCCGGTGTAGACGCCGTCGACGTGCTCGGAGACCGTGCCGAGCGCGCCGGTGAGGCCGAGCCGGCGCGCGATGATCGTGGCGATCTCGATCGGCGCCGCCGTCACGAGCCAGACCCGTTGGCCCTGGTCGAGGTGGAGCTGGGCGAGGGCACGCGTGCCGGGCCAGATCCGGTGGGCCATCGCCTCCTCGAAGATCTCCTCGCCGAGCTCCTGGAGCTCCTCGACCCGGTGGCCCTTGATGAAGTTCAGCGCCGACGCGCGTGCCTCCGCGACGTGCTCGGGGTCCTCGACGCCGACCACGCGGAAGTAGGCCTGCTTCCACGCGGCACCGAGGATCTCGCGCGTGGTGAAGAACTTCCGCCGGTGCAGGCCCTTCGCCAGGTGGAAGATCGAGGCGCCCTGCATGATCGTGTTGTCCACGTCGAAGAACGCGGCTGTCGTCGGGTCCGGCGCGACCGCGAGCGCCGACTCCACCTCGGCGGCCGAGGCTGCGGCCTCGCCGGCGAGCACGGACCTGCTGCGGAGGTCTGCCGGACGTGACTGATGGTTCCGGTGCCGTCTGCTCGAGTGCGCCGCGTTCACAGCCGTCACCCTAGTGTCCGGCGGGTGAGGCGGTCACCTCGGACGGGCGCGTGACCGCCGTGTCCCATGTGGAAGACTCGGAGGCGTGAGAGCAGCCTCCAACGTCGCGGACCTGCTGGCGCAGGCGGCCAGGGAGAGCCCCGACAAGGTGGCGCTCGTGGAGGCCGACAGCGGCCGGCGGATGACGTGGGCCGAGCTCGACGCAGAGGCCGACCGCGTGGCCAGGGGGCTGTCCGGTCTCGGCATGGTCGCCGGCTACCGCGTGATGCTGGCCCTCTCCAACCGGATCGAGTTCGTGGCGGCGTACTTCGGTGCCCTCCGCGCCCGGCTGGTCGTGGTTCCGGTCAACCCGCGCTCGGCCACCGGCGAGATGGTCCGGATGATGGCCGACTGCGGCGCCCGTGTCGTCGTCGCGGGCCTCACCACGGTCACCACCGTCCGCTCCGCGGTCGCGGGCCTCGAGGACGCGCTCATCGGCGCGGACGCGGAGCTCCGTGCCCGGACGAACATCCCGCGGGTCGTGATGGCGGCCGCGCCGGCCCTCCCCGGCGAGATGTCGTACGACGAGCTGGTGTCCCGTGACGGGCGCGTCCCGCCGACGCCCCATGACCCCGAGGCGCTCGCGGTCCTCCTCTACACGAGCGGCACGTCGGGCAAGCCCCGAGCCGCGATGCTCAGCCACCGGGCCCTCTTGGCGAACATCGAGCAGGCCGCGGCCTTGGAGCCGCCCCTCATCGGCCCCGACGACGTGGTGCTGGGCGTGCTGCCGCTCTTCCACGTCTACGGCCTCAACGCGGTCCTCGGCCAGGTCGTGCGGCAGCGGTCCAGCCTGGTCCTGGTGGACGGCTTCGACGTCCAGGGCACCCTCGACGTGATCGAGGGCCATGCCGTGACCGTCGTACCCGTCGCCCCTCCGGTGTTCGCCTACTGGCGCGACGTGGAGAACCTCGCCGAGCGGCTCCGCAGCGGTGCGCCTGGTGATCTCCGGCTCCGCGCCGCTCGCGCCGGGGCTGGTCGCGGACTTCGAGGAGCACTCGGGCACGGTCGTGCACCAGGGGTACGGCCTGACCGAGGCCGCTCCTGTGGTGACCTCGACCCAGCGCAGCGAGGTGCCGAAACGGGGCTCGGTGGGCGCGGCGCTGCCCGGCATCTCCCTCCGGCTCGTCGACGAGGCCGGCCAGGCGCCGGAGAGCGGGGACCCCGGCGAGATCGAGATCAGGGGCGACAACCTGTTCTCCGGCTACTGGCCCGACGGAGCCGACGGGCCCGGGCCGGACGGCTGGTGGGCGACGGGGGACGTGGGCTTCCTCGACCCCGACGGCGACCTCTTCCTGGTCGACCGGCTCAAGGAGGTCGTCATCGTCTCCGGCTTCAACGTCTACCCGGTCGAGGTCGAGGACGTGATCACCGAGCTCGACGCGGTGCAGGAGGCCGCGGTGATCGGCGAGGCGGACGAACGGACCGGCGAGGCGGTCGTGGCGTTCGTGACGCAGTCGCCCCGGTCGACGCTCACGGCCGACGAGCTGGTCGAGCAGGTGCTCGGGCACTGCGCCGAGCGGCTCGCCCGGTTCAAGCGGCCGAGCGTCGTACGCGTCGTCGACGAGCTTCCGCACACCATGACCGGGAAGATCGCCAAGGGGCAGCTGCGGCAGGCCCGGCGCCGCCGCAACGCGGGACTGCTCGAGTGAGCGGCAACAACAGGCCCGGTGCCGGGGAGCCCGGGCACGTCGAGCTGGGGGAGGCGCCGCCCCGGGTGGTCCTCTACTCGCAAGCCGGGCTGTCACCTGTGTGACGACGCCCGCGAGGTGATCGCTGCCGTGTGCGCCGAGCTCGGGGAGAGCTTCGACGAGGTCGACATCACCACCTCCGAGGAGCTGATGCGCGGGTTCGGGGAGCAGATCCCGGTGACCTTCGTCGACGGCGAGCAGCACGACTTCTGGCGGGTCGACGCGGCTCGTCTCAGGGCGGCCCTCGTCTAGACCTCGCGGGCGCGACCGACCCCCGATCGAGGTGAGACAGGTCACGTGTGCTAGTGGTCGGGCTTCTCCAGTTTGTTCCCGCGTTCACAAACTCCTAAAGTGAGGCTCGCCGCCGAGAGCGCGTCCCGAGAGACGGGGTGTCTTCGCGCGTCGGTGGGTTCAGGAGAGTTGTGACCTCAGCGCGTAGCAACCGCAACGGCGCCGCCGCGGGAGTGGGTGGCGACGGGCGTCCCTCCGGGGCCGCACCGGCCTCCCCGGTGGGGCCGTCCGCCGCGCCGACCGCGCCGCCCTCCGCGGGGTCCACCCGAGTCCCTGAGCGGGGGATCCCCGAGGCCACTGTGGCCCGTCTGCCGATCTACCTGCGCGCCCTGATCACCCTCGCCGAGCGCGGCATCGCGACCTGCTCGAGCGAGGAGCTCGCCACCGCGGCCGGCGTCAACAGCGCCAAGCTGCGCAAGGACCTCTCCTACCTCGGCTCCTACGGCACCCGTGGGGTGGGGTACGACGTGGAGTACCTCCGCTACCAGATCGCGCGTGAGATCGGGGTGACCCAGGACTGGCCGGTCGTGATCGTCGGTATCGGTAACCTCGGCCACGCGCTGGCCAACTACTCGGGCTTCACCTCCCGCGGCTTCCGGATCGTGGCCCTCATCGACAGCGACCCGGCGCGCCTCGGGGAGCTCGTCGGCGACATGAGGATCCGGTCCACCGCCGAGCTCGAGGTGGTCGTCGCCGAGCAGGACGTCGCGATCGGCGTGATCGCCACGCCTGCCGCCGCCGCCCAGGAGGTGTGCGACCGCCTGGTGGCGGCCGGGGTCACCAGCATCCTGAACTTCGCGCCGACCGTGCTGTCGGTCCCCGAGGGGGTCGACGTGCGCAAGGTCGACCTGTCCATCGAGCTCCAGATCCTCGCCTACCACGAGCAGCGCAAGGCGATGAGCGCACCTGACAGCGGCGGGCATCGAGAGGATGGTGGAACCGGCGTGAGCGTCCTGGTCGTCGGGGTGTCGCACAAGACCGCCCCGGTCTCCGTTCTCGAGCAGCCTCGCGCTCGACACCGAAGCCGTCGCCAAGCTGGTCCACGACGTCGCGGAGCTGCGAGCACGTGCTCGAGGCCACCGCGCTCGCCACGTGCAACCGGGTCGAGGTCTACGCCGAGGTCGACCGGTTCCACGGCAGCGTCGAGACGGTCTCCCGGCTCCTGTGCGAGCGGGCGGGCCACGCGCGCCGAGGAGATCGTCCCGCACCTGTACGTCCACTACGACGACGGCGCGGTCTCCCACCTCTTCAACGTCGCCGCCGGCCTCGACTCCATGGTGGTGGGCGAGGGGCAGATCCTCGGCCAGGCGCGCGACGCGCTCCGGCTCGGCCAGGAGACCGGCACGATCGGGCCCGCCCTGAACGTGCTGTTCCAGCAGGCGCTGCGGGTCGGCAAGCGGGCCCACGCCGAGACCGACATCGACCAGGCCGCGCCCTCGCTCGTGCACGGCCGCCCTCGACCGCGCCACCGAGCACGTCGGGTCGGTTCCGGGCAAGCGGGTCGGTCGTGGTCGGCGCCGGAGCGATGGCGTCGCTGGCCGTCTCGACGGTGTCCCGGCTCGGTGCGGTCGACGTGGTCATCGCGAACCGCACGGACGCACACGCGGCCCGGCTGGCGCGAGCAGTACGGCGGCCGGGTGGTCGCGCTGTCCGACATCGACCGGGAGATCGCCGCCGCCGACATCCTCATCTCCTGCACGGGCGCGGCCGGCGTGGTGCTCCCGCTCAGCCAGGTCGCGGCCGCGCGCAACCACGCCACCGAGCCGCTCGCCGTGCTCGACCTCGCGCTTCCCCACGACGTGGACCCGGCGGTCGCCGAGCTCCCGGGCATCTCGCTGATCGGCCTCGGCCCGTCTGGCCGAGGAGCTCCACGAAGGGCAGACGGCCTGGACGTGGCCGCCGTCAAGGAGATCGTCGCCGAGGAGATCAAGCGCCTTCCTCGCCGCCCGCCGATCGGCCAGCGTCACCCCCACCGTGGTGGCCCTGCGCACCATGGCGACCGGTGTCGTCGAGGCCGAGGTGGACCGGCTGCTGACGCGGCTGCCCGACCTCGACCCGCAGATCCGCGCGGAGGTCGAGCTCGCGGTCCGTCGGGTCGCGGACAAGCTCCTGCACCAGCCGACCGTGCGGGTCAAGGAGCTCGCGAACGAGTCCGGCGCGATCTCGTACGCCGCCGCCCTCGCCGAGCTGTTCGCGCTCGACTCCGAGGCCGTCGACGCCGTGACCCGGGCGGAGGGGGTGTGATGACCGAGCAGACCATCGCCAGGGAGATCGGCGCGAGGAGCCGCCGACGTGAGGCCGCTGCGTGTCGGCACCCGGGCCTCCCTGCTCGCCCGGACCCAGAGCGAGACCGTCGCCGCAGCGCTGCGCGAGGCCCTCGACCGTGAGGTGGTCCTCGTCGAGGTCACCACGGAGGGCGACGTGTCCGCGGCCCCGCTGGCCTCGATGGGCGGTGCCGGGGTGTTCGTCAGCGCACTGCGAGAGGCGCTTGCTGCGCGGTGACGTCGACATCGCGGTGCACTCGCTCAAGGACCTCCCGACCGACCCCTGCGAGGGGATCGCCCTGGCCGCCGTACCGCTGCGGGAGGACGCGCGTGACGTGGTCGTCGCGCGTGACGGACTGACCCTCGGCGAGCTGCCGACCGGCTCGAAGGTGGGCACCGGGTCGCCGCGGCAGGGCGGCCCAGCTCGCCGCTCTCGGCCTCGGTTTGGAGATCGTGGACATTCGCGGCAACGTGGACACCAGGATCAAGAAGGTGACCTCGGGCGAGCTCGACGCAGTCGTGCTCGCGCGCGCCGGACTGGCGAGGATCGGCCGGCTCGACGAGGTGACCGAGGTCCTGGACCCGTTGCAGATGCTTCCCGCGCCCGGACAGGGCGCACTGGCAGTGGAGTGCCGTGGCGACGAGGAGTTCCTGGTCGACCAGGTCCGCCTCGCGCTCGACGACGCACACACCCGCGCAGCCGTGACGGCTGAGCGGACCGTGCTCAACGCGCTCGAGGCGGGCTGCTCGGCCCCCGTCGGCGCGCTCGCCGAGGTCGCCGAGGGCGACGCAGGCGAGGAGCTGTGGGTGCGGGCGATCGCTCTGTCGTACGACGGCGTGGTCGCCGTACGACGCTCTGCCACCGGCACACCCGACGACGCTGTCGGAGTGGGCCAGCGCCTCGCAGCAGAGATGCTCGAAGAAGGCGCAGACACGCTCGTCAACGAGCAGGTGTCATGACCGCACGGCCGAACCCGAACACCAAGAAGGCGACTGTGAGCAAGACCCCGACGAAGACCGCAGCCACCAAGCGATCGACCACGAAGGCGAAGTCCGTGCCGAAGAAGTCTGCTGCCAGCGCGACAGCCGTGCCGGCGGAGCAGCCCGAGAAGTCCGCCACCAAGCCGTCCGCCCCGGCCGGCTACGTCTCCTTCGTGGGCAGCGGCCCGGGTGATCCCGAGCTGCTCACCGTGCGCGCCGCCGAGCTGCTGCGCGACGCCGAGGTCGTGATCACCGAGGTGCCCTCGCACGTCGAGCTGGTCCGCACGTGCCTCGGCCTCCCCGAGCCCCGCACCGTCGTCGACGAGGAGGGCAACGAGACGGTCGAGAACGTCGGCGGCCCCGAGATCGTCGACGGCGGCTTCGGCCAGGACGGTCAGCCGCTCACGCACGCCGCGCGCGCCAAGGTCGTGGTCAAGCAGGCCAAGACCGGCCGCCGGGTCGTGCGCCTCATGGCCGGTGACCCCTTCGTCTACGCGTCCGGCCCCGAGGAGGCGCAGGCCTGCGTCAAGGCAGGCATCGCCTTCGAGATCGTGCCCGGCGTCTCCTCGGTCACCGCGGTCCCGGCGTACGCCGGTATCCCGCTGACCACGAAGAACAACCGCGAGCTCGCCGTCGTCACCTGCGGTGAGGTCAAGATCGACTGGTCGCAGTACGCCGACGACCGGACCCTGGTCCTGCTCTCCGCCGTGAACTCCATCGACGAGACCGCCAAGGCCCTCATCGCCGCGGGGCGTCCCGCCACGACCCCGGTCTCCATGACCCGGGTCGGCACCACCACCGAGCAGTCGACCGTGGTGTCGACCCTCGAGCGGATCGCGGTGGACGCCCGTGCGGCCAAGATGGCGCCGCCCGCGATCACCGTCGTCGGCGACGTCGTCGACCTCCGCGGGGCGCTGTCGTGGTTCGAGACCAAGCCGCTGTTCGGGTGGCGCGTGCTCGTACCGCGCACGAAGGAGCAGGCGGCCTCGCTGTCCACGCGTCTTCGCGGCTACGGCGCCGTTCCCGAGGAGGTCCCGACCATCTCGGTGGAGCCGCCGCGCAACCCCCAGCAGATGGACAAGGCGGTGCGTGGCCTCGTCGAGGGCCGCTACGAGTGGATCGCGTTCACCTCGGTCAACGCGGTGCGCGCGGTGCGCGAGAAGTTCGACGAGTACGGCCTCGACGCCCGTGCCTTCTCCGGCCTGAAGATCGCCGCGGTCGGCGAGAAGACCGCTGCCGCGATCGCCGCGTGGGGCCTGCGCGCCGACCTGATGCCGAGCGGTGAGCAGTCCGCGCGCGGCCTGCTCGAGGACTGGCCGCCGTTCGACGAGGTGCTCGACCCGATCAACCGGGTCTTCCTGCCGCGAGCGGACATCGCCACCGAGACCCTCGTCGCGGGTCTCGTCGAGCTCGGGTGGGAGGTCGACGACGTGACCGCCTACCGGACCGTGCGCGCGACGCCGCCGCCGGCCCCGACCCGTGAGGCGATCAAGACCGGCAAGTTCGACGCGGTCGTGTTCACCTCGTCCTCCACGGTCCGCAACCTCGTGGGCATCGCGGGCAAGCCGCACGCCTCCACGGTCATCGCGGTGATCGGCCCCGCGACGGCCAAGACCGCCGAGGAGCACGGGCTGCGCGTCGACGTGATGGCGCCGTCGCCATCGGTCGAGGTGCTCGCCGACGCGCTCGCCGACTTCGGTGCGGCACGGCGCGCCTCACTGATCGAGGCCGGCCAGCCTGTGACGAAGCCGTCCGAGCGCCGACCCTCGGCACGCCGCAAGGCCACCTGAGCCGTGGGCTACCCCGAGGTCAGGCCGCGGCGGCTGCGTCGTACCCCGGCGCTGCGGCGCCTGGTCGCCGAGACGTCTGTCGAGGCGCGGCAGCTGGTGCTCCCCGTCTTCGTGCGCGAGGGGGCGACGGAGCCCACGCCGATCGGCAGCATGCCCGGCGTCGTGCAGCACGGCCGCGACTCGCTGCGCCGCGCGGCGAAGGAGGCTGCCGAGGCCGGCCTGGGCGGCATCATGCTGTTCGGGATCCCCGAGACCAAGGACGCGACGGGAAGCTGCGGGGTCGACCCCGAGGGCATCTTGAACGTCGCGATCCGCGACGTGGCCGCCGAGGTCGGTGACGCGCTGCCTGTGATGGCCGACCTCTGCCTCGACGAGTTCACCGACCACGGCCACTGCGGTGTGCTGACCGAGTCGGGTGCCGTCGACAACGACGCGACGCTGGAGATCTACGCCGAGATGGCGGTTGCTCAGGCTTCCGCGGGGGTCGACGTCGTGGGGCCGAGCGGGATGATGGACGGCCAGGTCGGCGTGGTCCGTGACGCGCTCGACGCCGCCGGCCACCAGGACGTCGCGATCCTCGCCTACTCCGCCAAGTACGCCTCGGCCTTCTACGGTCCCTTCCGCGAGGCGGTCGACTCCTCTTTGCAGGGCGACCGCCGCACCTACCAGCAGGACCCGGCCAACGGGCTCGAGGGCGTGCGCGAGGCGCTGCTCGACGTCGCAGAGGGCGCGGACATGGTCATGGTGAAGCCGGCGCTCGGCTACCTCGACGTGCTCCGTGCGGTCGCCGAGGCGGTCGACGTGCCGGTCGCGGCGTACAACGTCTCCGGTGAGTACGCCATGGTCGAGGCCGCCGCCGCCAACGGCTGGATCAACCGGGAGGCCGCGATCCTCGAGTCGCTCACCTCGATCCGACGGGCCGGTGCGGACATCGTGCTGACCTACTGGGCCGTCGAGGCCGCGGGGCTGCTGCGCCGCTGACCTCGAGGCGACACCGACCGACAAGACGAGAGGCCCCGCACGGTGTGTGCGGGGCCTCTCGTCTCTGTCCGGGGGAGCGTCAGCTCATCAGATCGGCGACGCAGGCGTCGAGCGCTGCGACGTCGAGCGCGCTGATGCCGGAGGCCAGGCACTTCTCGGTGGCCTCGGCCTTGGTGAGCGTCTGGCCCGTCGTGTCCTTGGCCGTGTCGGTGACCTTGTCGGTGGTGTCCTTCACCGTGTTCGTGGTGTCCTTGACCGGGTCGCCGGAGGGCTGGTCGTTCGGGACGTCGGGGGCGGTGCCACCGGTGTCACCACCGCTGCTCGGGCTGGTGCCGGAGCCGGACCCGGCAGTCTTGCCGCCGTCCTTCCGGGCGCCCCCGCCGTCGCGGGCGTCGCGCTTCTGCTTGCCCTTGGCCGGCTTCACTACCGCGTCTTCGGAGCTCGGGGTGAACACCGTCGAGGTCGCGACGCCGTTCGGCACGGCGGAGTAGTCGCCCTTCAGGTAGGCGTTCATGATCGAGATGACCAGGTCGACGTACTCCTGGCTGTGGTTGTAGCGGTAGACCGCCGCCTTCTGGCCGCCGTAGCTCGACAGGTCCTCGTCGCCGGAGCAGAGGTAGACCGCCGTGGCGAGGGCGGCGTCGTCGATGTCCTGGGGGTCGCGCGCGCCGTCGCCGTCTCCGTCGACCCCGACGATGCTCCAGGTCTGCGGGATGAACTGCATCGGGCCGACCGCGCGGTCGAAGACCTCGTCGTCGTCGAACTGGCCGCCGTCGGAGTCGCTGATCCGGGTGGTGCCGGCGGAGCCGTCGAGCGGGATGCCGTAGATGCCGGGCCGGCTCTTGCCGTCCTCGCCGAGCACGTTGCCGCCGTAGCGGCCGTGGTCGGACTCGACGCGACCGATGGCCGCGACCAGCTGCCAGCGGAGGTTGCAGGACGTGTCGGCGGAGTTGATGACCTGCTCCGCGCGCTGGTAGGCGGCGAGGGCAGCGGCGGGGATGCCGTTGGTGGAGGCGCTCGCGACGATGCTGTCCTCTGCGCCGTCGGGCACTCCGGGGGCGATCGACCCGGGTTGCGACATGCTCGCAGGGGAGTCGATGGCCTGGCTCGGCAGCTCGGTGCCGTCAGGCAGCCTGCTGGACTGCTTCGGCGCGGCACTGGCCGAGGACGTGACGGCGAGGCTGGTGGTCCAGGCGCCGGAGAGCAGTGCGAGCGGCACGAGAGCCGTCGCCTTCTGCCACGTGGTCAGTCGCTTGTGAGACATAGGTCTCTCTCCCCACTCTTCTTTCCGCCCGGGTCGCCCATGACGATGATTACCCGAGATGTCCCCTCTTCACACGTCAACGACGGAGCCGCGCAAAGGTTACGCGTCGGTAGGTCTTTACTATTGGCTGCCCGTTGTGTAGGTCGATGTCATCTCGAAGTCGAAATACTGCAACATGTTCTAACACAGTTGCGTCCCGAGCCGGGCGACGAGTCTCACACCGCTCCGGCGGGGGCTGGGTTCGTCTGCCTTGGGTCGCTCGGGGAGAATGGCCGGGTGAGTCACCTCGACACCACCGCGTCGGCTGCCCTGTTCGACCGCGCCCGGGCCGTGACGCCGGGTGGGGTCAACTCGCCGGTGCGCGCGTTCAACGCGGTCGGCGGCACCCCCAGGTTCATCGAGAGCGCCCGCGGCGCCTACCTCACCGACGTCGACGGCAACGAGTACGTCGACCTGGTCGCGAGCTGGGGCCCGATGCTGCTCGGCCACGCCCACCCCGACGTGCTGGAGGCCGTGTCGCAGGCGGCGATGCGCGGGACCTCGTACGGCACCCCGACCCGCCCCGAGGTCGAGCTGGCCGAGGAGATCGTCGGCCGCACGCCCGTCGAGAAGCTCCGCTTCGTCTCCTCGGGCACCGAGGCCACCATGTCCGCGATCCGGCTGGCACGCGGTTTCACCGGCCGCGAGCTCGTCGTGAAGTTCGCCGGCTGCTACCACGGCCACGTCGACTCCTTGCTCGCGTCCGCGGGCTCCGGTCTCGCCACCTTCGCGGTTCCCGGTACGCCGGGGGTGCCGGCTGCCTCGACGGCCGCGACCCTCGTGCTGCCGTACAACGACCGGGCCGCGGTGGAGGCCGCGTTCGCCGAGCACGGTGACCGCATCGCCTGCCTCATCACCGAGGCCGCTCCGGGGAACATGGGCGTGGTCCCGCCCGCTCCGGGCTTCAACGCCTTCCTCGCCGACATCTGCCGTCGCCACGGCGCACTGTTCGTCAGCGACGAGGTGATGACCGGCTTCCGGGTCACGCGGGCCGGTCAGTGGGGCCTCGACGGCGCCGTGGAGGGCTGGGTGCCGGACCTGATGACCTTCGGCAAGGTCATGGGTGGCGGCTTCCCCGCGGCGGCTTTCGGCGGCCGCGCCGACGTCATGGCGTACCTCTCCCCGGAGGGCCCCGTCTACCAGGCGGGCACCCTCTCCGGTAACCCGGTCGCCACCACCGCCGGCCTGACCACGCTGCGGCTGGCCACCGACGAGGTCTACAAGCACATCGACGAGGCGTCCCGCGCTCTCCAGGCGGCTGTGACCGAGGCGTTCGGCGCGGCCGGCCTGCCCCACCTCATCCAGAGCACCGGGAACATGTTCAGCGTCTTCTTCGTCGAGGAGGGCGTGAGCGAGGTCCCGAACTTCGAGGTCGCGTCGAGGCAGCGCACCGACCGCTTCAAGGCCTTCTTCCACGCGATGCTCGACCAGGGCGTGTACCTCCCGCCCAGCGCGTTCGAGGCGTGGTTCCTCTCCTCCGCCCACGACGACGCCGCACTCGACCGGATCGTCAGCGCCCTGCCTTCGGCCGCCCGTGCGGCGATGGCCGTCTCCGACTCCGAGGGAGCCGAATGAAGACCGTCGTACACCTGCTGCGCCACGGTGAGGTGCACAACCCCTCCGGCATCCTCTACGGCCGCCGGTCGGGCTACCACCTCTCCGACCTCGGCCGGAGGATGGCTCAGCGGGTCGCCGACTCGATCGGTGACCGCGACATCACCCACCTGGTCTCCTCGCCGCTCGAGCGTGCCCAGGAGACGGCGGCGCCGCTGGCCCAGGCCAGGAGCCTCCAGATCGTCACGGACGAGCGGGTCATCGAGTCCACGAACGTCTTCGAGGGGCAGTCGTTCGGCATGGGCGACGGCGTGCTCAAGAAACCGAGCGCGTGGAGGCACCTGTGGAACCCGTTCCGTCCCTCGTGGGGCGAGCCGTACAAGCAGGTCGCCGCGCGAATGCTCGCCGGGGTGCACGACGCGCGCGACACCGCTCTGGGTCACGAGGCCGTGATCGTCTCGCACCAGCTGCCGATCTGGATCACGCGGCTGCACGTCGAGGGTCGGTCGTTCCTCCACGACCCGCGCCGGAGGCAGTGCACGCTGTGCAGCCTCACCTCGTTCACGTTCGAGGACGAGAGGCTGACCACGGTGCGCTACTCGGAGCCGGCCGCGGACCTCATCCCGCTCAAGGACCGCAGTAGGCCGTTCTCCACGGGTGGGGCTCCGGAAGAGAACAAGCCACCCGCCGCTGGGGTCTGACTTGCCACTGCTGCCGCTTCCTGCGTTGCGCCGCCGCACTGCCTTGCTCGCCGCCGTCCTTCTCGCGAGCACAGCCCTCAGCGCCTGCTCGAACGACGAGGTGGGCAGCTCCGGCGACTCCGGCTTCGTCTCGGGCAAGGGTGTCATCACCCGGCTGCCCGTCCCCGAGCGGAAGCAGCCGGGCGAGGTGGCGGGGGAGAGCATCGACGGCGAGCCGCTCTCGCTCGACGACTACCAGGGCAAGACGGTCGTGGTGAACGTGTGGGGGTCCTGGTGCGCGCCCTGCCGGGCCGAGGCCCCAGACCTCGTCGCCGCCTCCGAGGAGCTCGCCGACGACGGGGTGCGGTTCCTCGGCATCAACTCTCGTGACCTGGACCGCGCTGCGGCGCAAGCGTTCACCCGCCGCTTCGAGGTGCCCTACCCGAGCATCTACGACCAGCAGGGCAGGACTCTGCTGGCCTTCCGCGGCACGCTGAGCCCCAACGCGATCCCCAGCACGGTCGTGATCGACGACCAGGGCCGGGTCGCCGCAAGCGTCATCGGCGAGGTCTCCAAGTCCACGCTGGTCGGCCTGGTCGAGGACGTCATGGCGGAGGAGGGGTGATGGCTCCGATGGAGATCGGCGACTGGTTCGCGGGCACGGCTCTGTCCGGCTCGCTGGTGCTGGCGGTCCCCGTCGCGATCGTCGCCGGCCTCGTGTCCTTCTTCTCCCCTTGCGTGGTGCCGCTGCTCCCGGGCTACCTCTCCTACGCCACCGGGCTGTCCGGGGCCGACCTCGAGTCAGCACAGCGTGGCCGGATGGTGCTCGGCAGCTCCCTGTTCGTCCTCGGCTTCTCGGCGGTCTTCGTCGCGATGGGGACCGCCTCCGGTGCGCTGGGTGACTGGCTGATCGTGTACTCCCGCCAGATCAGCGTCGTGCTCGGGATCTTCACGATCCTCGTCGGCATAGCGTTCCTCGGCCTGGTGCCGTGGATGCAGCGCGACGTGCGTGTGCACAAGGTCCCCGCCGTGGGACTCACCGCGGCGCCGCTCCTCGGGGTGCTTTTCGGCCTCGGCTGGACCCCGTGCATCGGGCCGACCCTGTCCGCCGTACAGGTCCTCGCGTTCCAGGAGGGCACCGCCGGTCGTGGGGCGCTGCTCAGCCTCGCCTACAGCATCGGGCTCGGCGTGCCGTTCGTGCTGGCCGCGCTGGCCTTCCGCCGGATGCTCGGCGCTGTCCGCTGGGTGCGCCGCCACCAGGTCTGGGTCACCCGGGTCGGCGGCATCATGCTGATCGCCGTCGGGCTCCTCCTCGTGACCGGCATCTGGGACCTGTGGGTGGCCTACCTGCGCGGCTGGGTCGGCACCTTCGCGGTGGTCGTATGAGTCACCCCGAGGACCGCGCATGACCACGTCCACCGAAACGCCCCTCCGCCCGGCCCCGCCGCCGACGCCTCCCGCGCTCACCCCGATCGAGCTCGCCCGCTGGGCCTGGCGACAGCTGACCTCGATGCGCACCGCGCTGATCCTGCTCTTCCTGCTCGCGCTCGCCGCGGTGCCCGGCTCGATCATCCCGCAGCGCAACATCGACGCGGTCGCGGTCAGCCGGTGGCAGGAGTCCCACCCGAAGCTGACACCGGTGTACGACGCACTCGGGCTGTTCTCCGTCTACGACTCGGTGTGGTTCAGCGCCATCTACATCCTGCTGATGGTCTCGCTGGTGGGCTGCATCCTGCCGCGCACGCGGATCTACTGGCGGGCCATGCGGGCCCGTCCGCCCAGGGCGCCTCGCAACCTGTCGCGGCTCCCCGAGTCGCGGACCTTCACCCTCGACGAGGAGCCGTCGGTCGTCCTCGACCGGGCGCGTGAGGTGCTCCGCCGCCGGCGGTACCGGGTGGAGGACGCCGAGGGCGAGGTGGCGGCCGAGCGCGGCTACCTGCGCGAGGCCGGGAACCTGCTGTTCCACGTCTCGCTGCTCGTCGTCCTCGTCGGCTTCGCGCTGGGCAGCCTGTACGGCTACACCGGCAGCGTGATCGTCGTGAAGGGGCAGGGGTTCTCGAACTCCCTGAGCCAGTACGACGACTTCAACCCCGGCGCCCTCTTCGGCCCCGACGACCTGAAGCCCTTCACCTTCGACATCGACGACTTCAAGGTGGACTTCCTCCGCAACGGGGAGCAGGCGGGCATGCCCACCGACTTCTCGGCTGACGTGACCTACACCGAGGCACCGGGTGAGCCGGAGAAGAGCAAGAAGCTCGCCGTGAACCACCCGCTCGAGCTCGACGGCGGGTCGGTCTTCCTGGTGGGCCACGGCTACGCGCCGCTCGTGACCGTGCGGGACGGCGAGGGCAACGTGGCCTACAAGGGCCCGGCGGTCTTCCTGCCGCAGGACTCGACCTTCGCGTCGTTCGGGGTGATCAAGGTGCCCGACGCGATGCCCGAGCAGCTCGGCTTCGAGGGGCTCTTCCTCCCGACCTACGGGTTCACCATGGCGACCGGCCCGTTCTCACGCTTCCCCGACGCGCTCGACCCCGTCATGTCGGTGCTCGCCTACCACGGCGACCTCGGCCTCGACACCGGCGAGCCCCAGTCGGTCTACGAGCTCGACAAGGACAAGCTCGAGGTGATGAAGCACGAGGACGGCCGGCCGTTCCGTGTCGACATCGCCATGGGCCAGACCAAGCAGCTGCCCGGAGGCGCCTCCATCAGCTTCGACGGCGTCCAGCGCTGGGTGAAGCTCCAGGTCAGCGACAAGCCCGGCAAGGGCCTCGCCCTCGGCGGCGTCCTCCTCGCGATCACCGGCCTGCTCGGGTCGCTGTTCATCCGTCCGCGTCGTGCCTGGGTGCGGGTGCGTCGTGAGGGCGGGCGTACCGTGGTCGAGCTGGCGGGGCTCGACCGCAGCTCGGGTGGCGACCTCGCGGACGAGATCGACGAGCTCGAGACCCAGATCCAGCACCACGAGATCCCCCAGAAGGAGAAGTCGTGACCCCCGCGGACTTTGCCTCGTTCAGCAACAACGCGATCGCCTTCGCCTCGGTCGTCTACGTCCTGGCCCTGGTCAGCCACATCGCCGAGTGGGCGTCCGGGAGGTCCGTCCCGGCCGAGGCCCCCGCCGTCGAGCGGCCGGTCGCGGTCGGGGTCGCGGCGGGAGCCGCACCGTCGTACGACGGTCCCGCGGACGCGGCGACCGCACCGGCCGCGGACGACCGGCGCGACGAGCTCGCCTCGAAGGCCTACAACGTCGAGAAGTTCGGCCGGATCGGTGTGGCACTGACCGTCGTGGCCGCCCTCCTGCACTTCGCCGGCCTGGTCACGAGGGGGCTCGGTGCGGACCCGGCGCGGGTGCCGTGGGGCAACATGTACGAGTTCTCGATCGCCGGTGCCTTCGGGGTGACGCTGATCTACCTCGTGCTGCTGCGGAAGTACTCCCTGCGCTGGCTCGGCATCTTCGTCACCGCCTTCGCGGTCGTGGTGCTGATGCTGGCCGTGCTCCTGCTCTACGTGCCCGCCGGCCCGCTCGTTCCCGCCCTGCAGTCCTACTGGCTGGTGATCCACGTCGTCGCGGCGGTCATCGCCGCCGGCGCGTTCACCGTCGGTGCGATGGCCTCGGCGCTGTACCTCGTGAAGGCCCGGGCCGAGCGCCGGGCCGACGCGCCCACCACCGGCTACGTCGCCCGGCTCCCGAAGGCCTCGGCGCTCGACCGGGTGGCCTACCGGGTGCACGCCTTCGGCTTCCCGATCTGGACCTTCGCCGCACTGGTCGCGGGCCCGATCTGGGCGGAGTACGCCTGGGGCCGCTACTGGGGTTGGGACCCCAAGGAGGTCTGGGCCTTCATCACCTGGGTGGTCTACGCCGCCTACCTGCACGCCCGGGCCACGGCGGGCTGGAAGGGCAAGGGTGCCGCGATCATCGCGCTCGTCGGCTTCGCGACGGTGCTGTTCAACTTCGTCGGCATCAACCTCTTCGGGTCGGGCCTTCACTCCTACTCCGGTCTCGACTAGACCGGTCTAGCCGCCAGCACAGCCGGGAGGGGGCGCCCGGTCGCTCTCCCACTTGCTACGTAGAGCACCACTCCCGGCCTGGGACTGGCGCTTTTCGTTGCGAGTGCGCGGGAGGCGCTCGCCCCTTACTCGGGCTTGGAGCGCCGCTTGTCGGCGGGGCCTTCGGGCTTGGGCTGCCCGCTGTCCTTGTCGGTCGGCCCCAGCCCCGGCCCCGACGCCGGCCCAGGCTTGGGCTTGGGCTTGGGCTGGGGAGCGGGCTTCTCCGGCTTGGGCTCACGGGCCGCCCGACGCCTCCGACGCTCGAGCTCGCGGAGGAAGTCCTCGTCGTCGTCGGGCGCAACGACCCGCTTGGGCGCCGCGGGAGGTCGCGTCGGCGCAGCCTTGCTCCGGCGCCGGTCGAGCAGCCAGAAGAAGCCGTAGACAACCCCCGCGAACAGCAGCACCACGAAGAGAATCTTTCCCACGCATCCAGAGTAAGCAGAGAGCCAAGGGTCCGGGGCAGTGGTGCGGAAAGGGGTCTGTGGGCGAGACACCTACGCTGGAGGCGTGAAGGAGTTCGCCATCTACACCGCTGCCCGGCTCGGGCTGTTCGCGGTGGCCTATGCCGTCGTGATCGGGGTCTACCTGCTCGTGAGCGGTGACCGCCAGATCCCGTTGTTCTGGCCGTTCCTGCTCGCCATCGTCATCTCCGCGATCGCGTCGGCCTACCTGTTGCGTGGCCTGCGCGAACGGTTCGCGCTCGTCGTGCAGCGACGGGCTGAGAAGGCGTCGGCACGGTTCGAGGAGATTCGCGCCAAGGAGGACGAGCCCGAGCGGGACCGCTGAGGCTTCCGTCACGTCGAAGCGCACAGCATGGAGGCCCCGGCCGGGGGTACCTCTCGCCCGCAGCGGCATCGGCGACAGGAGGGACCCATGCAGCTTCCCGAGGCGAGAGGACGGCTCAGCGCCGGGGTGATCGACGCGCTCGCCGGGCGCGCCGTGCTCGACGTCGGCGCGCTGACCCGGATCGTGCGGGACCTGCCCGAGAGCACCTACCTGCTCACCGACGACGACCTGCACCTCGCCCTCTGGGTGATGTACGAGCTGCACTACGGCGGCTTCGAGGGCGTCGACCCGGAGCTCGAGTGGGACCCGGACCTGCTCCGCCTGCGCAGGGAGATCGAGGCGGTGTTCGAGGCGGGGCTCCGTCGCCGCGCAGCGCCCTACGTGAAGCGCACCATGGCCGCCGACGGTGACCTGGCGCAGCGGCTCTTCGACCTGACGTCGACGTTCGAGGGGCCTTCCGTCGCGAAGTTCGCGCACCGCGAGGCGACGCTGGAGCAGTTCCTCGAGCTCATGGTCCATCGCAGCATCTACCACCTGAAGGAGTCGGACCCGCACTCCTGGGTGATCCCGCGCATCACCGGGGGTCCGAAGGCCGCGCTGGTCGAGCTGCAGTACGACGAGTACGGCGGCGGCCGCCCCGAGCGGCTCCACGCCACCCTGTTCGGGGACAGCCTCGAGGGCTGTGGCCTGGACCGTGACTACGGCGCCTACGTCGACAACGTCCCCGGCTACACCCTCGCGGTCAACAACGCGATGAGCCTGCTCGGGCTGCACCGCCGGCTGCGCGGCGCGGCAATGGGGCACCTCGGCGCGTTCGAGGCGACCAGCTCGATCCCGTGCCGGAAGTACGCCGGAGGCGCTCGGCGCCTCGGGCTGCCGGACGTCGTCGCCGGGTACTTCGACGAGCACGTCGAGGCCGACGCGGTGCACGAGCAGCTCGCCTTCCGGGAGATCTGCGCCGGCCTCGTGAGCTCGGGTCAGGCGGAGGAGGCGGACGTCGTGCTCGGCGCCGCCGTCTGCCTCCTGATGGACGCGATCGCAGGGGAGCTCATGCTCACCGACTGGCACGCCGGCCGCAGCACACTCCGGGGTGAGGCGCCCGGGGTGGCGGCGAGCGTCGAGGCGGTGGCCTCGTGAGGCTGGTCGGTAACACCCCCGAGCCCGTGTCGTACGGCGCGAAGGACGTCGAGGTCACGCCGTGCCCGGACGGTCCCCTGCTCGTGAGGGGCGCCGATGCCGTGCGCGACGAGCACGGCGAGCTGCACCCGACGACACGTCCGGTGGTCGCGGTGTGCACGTGCGACAAGTCCCAGCGGATGCCCTGGTGCGACGGGACCCACAAGGTGGTCCGCCGCCGGGCTTGAGCCGCTTGCCGCTTTCCCAAGGTCCCTTGAGAAAGCATCACTTCCCGTTGTGAATACCCAACGGGAAGTGCCGGTTCACCAAGGGACCTTGGGAAAGCGCGCCCCCCGGCGGACGGATCAGGCGACCAGGAGCGCGAGGAAGATTCCGGCGGCGTAGACGAGCTCGGCGGTGCCGGTCCGCTGCAGCACCGGGACGAGCCCCCTGCCCGTCGTACCCCCGAGCACCAGGCGCAGAGCCGGCGCCGCCGGGACCAGGAAGGCGAGCGCGACGAAGCACAGCCAGGTGGTCTGCAGGACGACACCCACGAGCGCGATCACCGCTACGGCGACGAGGAAGGCGTAGAGGTAGCGGGTGTGCTCCTCGCCGAGCACCACGGCCAGCGTCCGCTTGCCCACCTCGCGGTCGGTGGGGATGTCCCGGAGGTTGTTCGCGACGAGGATCGCGCAGGCCAGCGCGCCCACACCGACCGCCGCGAGGAACGACGCGAGGGGGAGGGACTCGGTCTGCACGTACGTCGTGCCCATGACCGCGACCAGGCCGAAGAAGACGAAGACCATGACCTCGCCGAGGCCGTGGTAGCCGTAGGGCTTCCGCCCTCCCGTGTAGTACCAGGCCGCGACGATGCACACGAGCCCGATGACGACCAGCCACCAGGCGGTCGTGATCGCGAGCAGCAGCCCGGCCAGGGCGGCGACCCCGAAGCTGATCAGCGCCGCCTCCTTCACCGACGAGGGCGTGGCGACACCGGACCCCACGAGGCGCAACGGGCCGACCCGGTCCTCGTCGGTGCCCCGGATGCCGTCGGAGTAGTCGTTGGCGTAGTTGACCCCGACCTGGAGAGCGAGCGCGACGACGAGCGCCAGGAAGGCCTTCCACCACACGGCCTGGTCGAGGTACGCCGCGACGCCCGTGCCGGCGAGGACGGGTGCGACGGCCGCGGGAAGGGTGCGCGGGCGTGCGCCCTCGAGCCACTGAGCAGGGGTTGCCATAGACCGGGATTCTCTCAGGCATAGCGTTGGGCCCTGTGAGCAGCCTGCACCCCGTCCAGGGATCCCCGCGCGAGGTGCTCTCGCTGCTGAGCGAATGGCAGTCGGCCGACGACCCCGATCCGCTCGTGATCGAGACCTCCGGCTCGACGGGCGAGCCGAAGCGGGTGGTGCTCTCGCGCGCGGCGATGCGCGCCTCGGCCTCCGCGACCGAGACGAGGCTGGGCGGGCCCGGCCAGTGGCTGCTGAACCTCCCCGCGACCTACGTGGCCGGTGTCCAGGTGCTCTTCCGCTCGGTGCTGGCGGGGACCACGCCGGTCCTCCTCGACGGCCATGCGGACTTCGCCGCCGCCGCGGAAGCCATGAACGGGGGTCGCCGCTACGTCTCGCTGGTCCCGACCCAGCTCGTGCGGATGCTGCAGTCGCCGGCCGACGTGGAGGCGCTGAGCACGTTCGACACGGTCCTCGTCGGTGGGGCCTCGGTCGAGTCGTCGCTGAGGCGGAGGGCGGCCAAGGCAGGGGTGCACGTGGTCGCGACGTACGGCATGAGCGAGACCTGCGGCGGCTGCGTGTACGACGGCTTCCCGCTCGACGGGGTCGCGGTCGGGGTCGGCGCCGACGGACGGGTGCGGATCGCGGGACCGGTGCTCTTCGACGGGTACGACGGTCGCCCGGGGCTCACCGCGGAGGTCATGCGGGACGGCTGGTTCGTGACCTCCGACCTCGGGCGTCTCGACGACGACGGCCGCCTGGAGGTCTTGGGGCGTGTCGACGACGTGATCGTCTCCGGCGGCGTGAAGGTCCCCGCCGCCGCGGTGGCGAGGCGGCTGCGCGAGCACCCACGGGTGGACGCCGCCGAGGTGGTCGGCCTCCCGGACGGCGAGTGGGGGCAGCGCGTTGTCGCTGTCGTCGTCTCCCAGGAGGGCGTGGCGACGCGCAACGTGCCGCCGCTGGACGACCTCCGGAACTGGGTCTCACAGGTCCATCCACGCGAGTGGGCGCCCAGGCAGCTGGTCCGGGTCGAGGAGATCCCGCTGCTCCCGAACGGGAAGGTGGACCGGCTCACGATCGAGGAGATGGTGCGCAGGCATGGTTGAGACCCACGTCTTCTCGATCCCCATGCGCACCAGGTTCCGCGGCATCACCGTGCGCGAGGGCATGCTGCTGCGCGGACCGGCCGGGTGGGGCGAGTTCAGCCCGTTCCTGGAGTACGACGCCCGGGTGGCTGCCCCGTGGCTCCGCTGTGCCCGCGAGGCCGCCGTCGAGGGCTGGCCGGCGCCGCTGCGCGACTCGGTGCCGGTGAACGTCACCGTCCCGGCCGTCGGGCCCGACCAGGCCGCCGGCATCGTGCGCGGGAGCAACGGCTGCCGCACCGCCAAGGTCAAGGTGGCCGAGCCGGGTCAGTCCCGCGCGGAGGAGCAGGCGCGGCTCGAGGCGGTGCGCGACGCCCTGGGGCCGGGAGGCCGGATCCGCATCGACGTCAACGGAGGCTGGGCGGTCGACGAGGCGGTCACCGCCATCGGCATCCTCGACCGCGCGGCCGGCGGACTGGAGTACGTCGAGCAGCCGTGCGCCTCGGTGGAGGAGCTGGCCACCGTGCGGCGCCGGGTGGACGTCCCGGTCGCGGCGGACGAGTCGATCCGGCGGGCCGAGGACCCCTACCTTGTCCGCGACCTCGAGGCCGCCGACGTCGCGGTGCTCAAGGTGCAGCCGCTCGGGGGCGTCCGCTCGTGCCTCCGCATCGCCGAGGACATCGGCCTGCCCGTCGTCGTCTCCTCGGCGCTGGAGAGCTCGGTCGGCATCGCCGCGGGTGTAGCCCTCGCCGCTGCGCTCCCGTCGCTGCCGTTCGCGTGTGGGCTCGCGACCGTCCAGCTCCTGACCGACGACGTGGCGGCCGACCCGCTCCTGCCCCGCGACGGCGCGCTGCCCGTCGTACGCCCGGAGGTGGACGCCGCAGCGCTGGAACGCCTGCGGGCGAGACCGGAGCGGGAGGCTGCCTGGGCCGCGCGCGTCGCCGCGATCGAGGCGCTCGCGCCTGACATGGGGCAGGATCGGTCCTTGTGACGACTCCACCGAACGCCGCCACCGCGACAGCCACGACCCTGGTCGACGAGCTGGTGCGGTGCGGCGTCCGCGACGTCGTCCTGTCGCCCGGGTCCCGCTCGGCGTCTCTGGCCTTCGCCGTCCACGAGGCCGCGGAGGCGGGCCGGGTGCGGCTGCACGTGCGGATCGACGAGCGGACCGCGGCCTTCCTCGCGCTCGGGCTGGCCAAGACGTCGCGGCGCCCGGTGCCCGTCGTGACCACGTCGGGGACCGCCGTCGCGAACCTGCATCCCGCCGTGCTCGAGGCCTCTCACGCGGGGGTACCCCTCGTCGTGGTCAGCGCCGACCGACCGGCCGGTCTCCGCGGCACGAACGCCAACCAGACCACCGACCAGGTGAAGATCTTCGGCGACGCGGTCCGCGCCTTCGCCGACCTCCCGCCGGGCGCGGCAGGCTCGGGCGAGATCGCCCAGGTCGCCTCCTGGCGGTCGCTCGTGGCAAGGCTGGTCGTCGCCGCGACCGGGGGTCTGGCCGGTGCACGCGGGCCGGTCCACCTCAACGTGCAGCTCGCCGAGCCGCTGACCCCGGACGTCGACGGCGGCTGGACCACGCCGATCGAGGGACGGCCGTACCACCAGCCGTGGAACCAGCAGGCCGAACGCTCCGCCCTGCAACCCGAGCCGGTGAGCGCGACCGCACGCACCGTCGTCGTCGCCGGCGACGACGCCGGCCCCCCGGCCCGGGTCCTCGCCGAACGGGCCGGCTGGCCCCTGCTCGCCGAGCCCTCGAGCGGTGCGCGCACGGGCACCAACGCGATCCGTACCTACCGGCTGCTCCTCGGCGACGACTCGCTCACCTCGCGGATCGAGCAGGTCGTGGTGTTCGGCCACCCCACGCTCTCGCGGCCGGTGACCCGGCTGCTCTCCCGCGACGACGTCGAGATCGTCGCCGTCCCCGGCCCGGCCGGGTGGACCGACCCGGGGCATCGGGTCTCGCGGCTCGTGCCCGGGGCGTACCCGGACGACCAGGACCCCTTCGGCTCGTGGCGGGCCGACGACGAGAAGCCTCGGTCTCCGCGCCGCAGCACCCCCTGGCTCGAGGAGTGGCAGCGGCGTGACGCCGAGGTGGCGGACGCGCTCGACAAGCTCCTGGCCGCGGAGCCGGGCCTCACGCCGCACCACGTCGCGGCCGCCCTGAGCGCGGCCATGCCCCCTCACGGGCTGCTGTTCGTCGGTGCGTCCAACCCGGTGCGTGACCTCGACCTGATGGCGGTCCCCTCGACGGTGGGGGAGCACAGGCTCGTGATCGCCAACCGCGGCCTCGCCGGCATCGACGGGTCGGTCTCCACCGCGATCGGCGCCGCGCTCGGGCGCTCGAGGAGCAGCCGCGCGTTCGCGCTCCTGGGCGACGTGACCTTCCTGCACGACGCCAACGGCCTGGTCCTCGGCCCGGACGAGCTGCGGCCGGACCTGATGGTCGTGGTGGTCAACGACGACGGCGGCTCGATCTTCTCCGTCCTCGAGCAGGGCGGACCGTCGTACGCCGCGTCGTTCGAGAGGCTCTTCGGCACCCCGCACGGGACGGACCTCGCCGCCCTGTGCGCCGCGAGCCGCACCCCGCACCGCCGGGTCACCACGCCTGCCCAGCTCGAGGAGGCGCTCGGCTCCCCGCGCGGCGGCGTCGAGGTGGTCGAGGCCGTCGTACGCCGGGACAACCGCCGTGACGTCGACGCCGCCGTGAGGGCACTCGTCGTGAACGGCCGCTGAGGGGCGATCCGACGAGGCCGGTGGCCACACCCGCTTGAATGGCTGCGTGCACCTCGCGCTCTCGCTCGTCACGCTCCTCGCCGTCGTCGTCGCGGTCTCAGCCCTGAGCCGCAGGTTCGACCTGCTGACCCCGCTGGTGCTCATCGCCGTGGGCATGGCGGGCTCCTTCCTGCCCTTCGCGGGGGAGGTCCGGCTGACCGAGCAGATCGTGCTGGTCGGCCTGCTGCCGCCCCTGCTGTACGCCGCGGCGCTCCAGACGTCCCTGGTCGACTTCACGGCCAACCGCAAGCCGATCCTGCTGCTGTCCATCGGCCTGGTCGCCTTCACGGCCCTCGGCGTGGGGGTCGTCGTGCACGCGGTCCTCCCGGGCGTCACGTGGCCTGCAGCCTTCGCCATCGGCGCGGTCGTGGCTCCGCCGGACGCCGTCGCGGCCACCGCCATCGCAAGGCGGATCGGTCTCCCGAGGCGGATCGTCACCGTGCTCGAGGGCGAGTCCCTCCTCAACGACGCGACAGCCCTCGTCGCGCTGCGAACCGCGATCGTCGGGGCCACCGGAGTCGTGGCGATCGGGCTCGAGTTCGGGCTCGCCGCCGGCGGCGGCCTCCTGGTCGGGCTCGCGGTCTACGCGGTGGTCGGGTGGATGCGCCGCCACGTCACCGACCCGGTGATCGACACCAGCGTCTCGCTCCTGACCCCCTTCGTCGCCTACGTGGCGGCCGAGGAGATCAACGCGTCCGGCGTGCTGGCGGTGGTCGTGGCGGGCCTCCTGCTCGGCCACCGCGCGCCGGTCCTCCAGACCGCGACCTCGCGCATCTCCGAACGGCTCAACTGGCGCACGATCTCGTTCCTCCTGGAGAACACGGTCTTCCTGCTGATCGGCCTCCAGACGAGCTGGATCCTCGAGGCCGTCGACGACAGCCCCCTGTCGACCGGTCGCATCGTGGCCGTCTGTGCCTCGGCGCTCGCGGCGACCGTGCTGCTGCGCCCGATCTGGGTCTTCACCTTCCACGTGCTGCTGCTGGGCTCGCGGAAGCGCGAGCAGAAGGGCGGCACCTGGAAGACGGCGACGATCGTCTCCTGGGCAGGCATGCGAGGCGTGGTGACGCTCGCCGCCGCGTTCGCGATCCCGCCGAGCTTCGAGCATCGCGAAGTCCTGCTCCTCGTCGCCTTCACCGTCACGGCCGCGACGCTCTTCGGCCAGGGGCTCACGCTGCCGTGGCTCGCCCGCAGGCTCGACGTCCCGGGACCCGACCCGCGCCAGGACGCCCTGGCGCGGGCGACCCTGTTCCAGGACGCCTCGGCGGCGGGCCTCGCCGAGCTCGACAAGCACCTCGACGAGGAGGACCCCTACGACACCGTCGCGGCGCTGCGGCGGCGTGTCGAGCAGCGGGACTTCGCGGCGTGGGAGCGCCTCGGACGGGTGGGACCCGAGAGCGAGGCTCCCAGCGAGGCCTACGCCCGCCTCCGCCGCGAGATGCTCCAGGCCGAACGCAGGCGCGTCCTCGAGATCCGCAGCACCGGGAAGGTGCCCCACGAGGTCGTCGCCGACGTCCTCGGCAGCCTCGACGTCGAGGAGTCGATGCTCGACAGCGCCAAGGCGCGTCGCGACGAGCTGCGGGAGTACATGGCCGACATGGCGGCCGTGACGACCCACGACGGCTGCATGCACCTGGCCACCGCGCGCGACGACATCGTGGTCCCGGACGCGAACGTCTGCGTGGACTGCGTCGCCGAGGGGACCACCTGGGTGCACCTGCGGATCTGCCTCACCTGCGGGCACGTGGCGTGCTGCGACTCGTCGCCGCGACGGCATGCGACGGCACATCACCGGGCCACGGGCCATCCCGTGATCCGTTCCGCCGAGCCCGGCGAGACCTGGCGGTGGTGCTTCGTCGACCAGCTCGTCGGCTGACCCGGTCGGGCGACCTGGTTGCCAGCGCGCGGGCTTCGTTGTTGGCTGGCGGGATGAGGATCACCAAGTTCGGGCACGCCTGCGTGCGGATCGAGTCAGGGAGTACGACGGTGGTGGTCGACCCGGGTGGGTGGACCGAACGCGAGGCCGTGGACGGCGCGACCGTCGTACTCGTGACCCACGAGCACCCCGACCACCTCGACCCCGACAACCTGCGCGCGGCCGGCGCGCCGGTCTACACGATCGGCGCGGTCGCGAGGCAGATCAAGGAGCAGGCCCCCGACGTGTCGGAGCGGGTGACCGTCGTGGCGCCGGGGGACAGGCTCGACCTGGGTCTTCCGGTCACCGTCGTGGGCGAGAAGCACGCGGTGATCCACCCGGAGCTCCAGCACTTCGACAACTCCGGGTACCTCCTGGAGGTCGAGGGGCGGCGCGTCTTCCACCCCGGCGACGCGCTCACCGAGCAGCCGGCCGACCTCGACCTGCTCCTCCTCCCGGTGCACGCGCCGTGGAACAAGATCAGCGAGGTGGTCGACTACGCGCGGGCGGTCGGCGCGCCGCTCTCCGTCGCCATCCACGACGGGCTGCTCAACGACCGGGGGCTCGCGCTCGCGCAACGACAGCTCGCGGGGATGCTCGGCGAGCGCGAGCAGGAGTACCTCCGGGTCGAGCCAGGCCAGGACATAGGGCTGGCGTGAGGCCGGCCCTCCAGCAGGCGGTACAGATGATCCGGAAGCGGAACGTCCGCAGTCGCGGTTATCGTGCCAGGTCTCTGCTTTGACCGTCTGCCTGGAGGGACCCGATGGACGTCATCCTGATCCCCGGCCTCTGGCTCAATGGCTCGTCGTGGGACGCCGTCGTCCCGAGCATCGAGCAGGCTGGACACCGAGCCCGACCGCTGACCCTCCCGGGGATGGAAAGCAAGTCCGCTCCCCGGTCGGGCATCACGCTGCGCCACCACGTCGACGCGGTGGTTGCCGCCATCGACGAGGCCGACGGCCCGGTCCTGCTGGTAGGCCACTCCGCGGGCAGCGGGATCGGTCACGCCGCAGTGGACGCCCGGCCCGAGCGGGTCGCGCGGGCGGTCTACGTCGGTGGCTTCCCCACGCCCGACGGTAGTCCGCTCCTGGACGGCCTTCCGGCGATGAACGGCGAGGTGCCGATGCCGGACTGGGTGGAGGCCGGCGAGGAGGCGAACATCGCGGACTTCGACGAGGCCCTGTTGGCGAGCTTCTATGCCGAGGCGATCCCGGTCCCGGAAGGTGTCGTGACACAGCAGCAGGAGCTTGGTGACCCGCGCCGTTATGAGGTCCCGGTCACCGCTGTCTGCCCTGAGTACACCGCCGAGGACCTGCGCCGCTGGGTCGAGGCGGGGGTGGAGCAGGTGAGCGAGCTCGTCCGCGTCCGCGAGGTCGAGTACGTCGACCTGCCGGGTGGCCACTGGCCACAGCTGACCCAGCCGGAGCGCCTCGCCGAAGTGATTCTCCAGGCCGCCGATCGGGCTTCGAAACCTTCGAGCGCCGGAGCTTGACGTCAAGCCGGCCCGTCATTCGCGGCGTCTGCTGCTGCGCGAGCCCGAAGCTCGGGACCGCTCCCCGGTCCCTCGAGTTGCCCGCGTCTCCAGAGGGGGGCGCGTACGTCGGCGGGTCGAGACCGCGTGCTGAGCTCGGGTACATGTTCGTCCCCGAGGCGACTGAGTCCCAGCGATCCAGCCCCTGACCGGTGCTTGTGGAAGTGGGCATCGCACTCGCAGGCAGGATCGCATCAGCCCAGACGTGCCGTGGAGATGGCAGGATGCCGGTATGCCTGCGTGGCCCGTCTTGAAAGCCTTGGAGACTGATCGTCTGATCCTTCGGTGTCGGAACGTGGACGAGGCTGGCGTCTATCGTCGACTGTGGATGGAGCGGGATCCCAGGGTGCCGGCGCACCGACGGATAGATGCCGAGGGACGGCCAACGGTGGAGGACATCGCCTCCGAGATACGCAAGGAGCGTGAGGAGCCGCGACCGGGTGTCTTGGCGGTGGAGCGGAAGAGTGCGGGGGATGTCATCGGATATTGCGGGCTGGTCTTCCATGGGAACGGCGCGCCCGACGAGCCCGAACTGGCCTACGAGCTGCTGCGTCGGGCTCACGGACTCGGCTATGCAACCGAGGCGGGTGGAGCCGTGGTCACTTGGGCAGCCGAGGCGGGTTACGAGCGGTTGTGGGCGACTGTCCGCGCTTGGAATGTCGCCTCTCGCCGTGTCCTGGAGAAGCTTGGATTCCACGAAACGGGCCAGGTCGATGCCGACGCCGCGCATGGCGACAGTCTGCTGACGGTCCGATCGCTCTCGGGCCCTGCCCGATAGACGATCGATCCTTCTACGGGACCGAGGCGGCGCCGGCGTCGGCTCACGTCGCGCCGCAAGTCACACTCGTTGGGCAAGAAGGCGAAGACTGCACGGTCGCTCGCGAGCAGCTTTGACGAATCTGCTTCCACGGCTATGACCCGAACTGCGTCCATTGCCCCTCGGAGACCACCTCGACGGAGCCGTCGACGACCTTGATGGCCGTCTGTTCGTCGATGGCGTAGGCGGGGACGCCGATGTCGGCGGCCCACCGCTCTGCGTGGGCCAGGGTGTTCGTCGGGAAAAGATCCAGGTGGGGGAAGATCGAGAAGTCGACGACTCCGAGGGTGCGGTCGTCCGGCGCGGATGGCCACTCGACGAAGTAGTCCCCGATTCGGGGCGTCATCACCATGCTTCCGGCACTCACTCCCACCCAGACCATCTCCGGCAGCGAAGGCAGCAGATCGGCCAGCCCGGACTCCCGCATCCAGTGGCACAGGTACGTCGCGTCGCCGCCGTCGACCAGGAGCACGTCGGCCTCCTTGACCCAGGGGACCCATCGCTGCGCGCCGATGGTGGGCAGTGCGGTGAGCTCGAGGACACCGAGCGACGCCCAGCCCAGCCCGGAGAAGTGCCGGAAGTCGGGCTCGGCGGCCAGGAGGCCCCGCACCGATGCCGGGCCGCACATCGGGTGACCCCACTGTGCGGTCGGGACGCAGAGGGCGTGGCACTCGGCGATCGGCTTGCCGAGAAGCTGCACGAGCGCCGCGTTGATGCTTGGGTTCGTGACGCCGCCTGACGTGAGCAAGAGCTTCAAGGGGCCTCCAAGATCGCGTGCGGAAGGTGGACGTGATTGAAGACCGGGACCGTGCTGGAACTCATCGTAGTTAGGGCAACCTCTTCAGAGATCCCTCATGCACGCTACGCGGCATAGAAACGCTTTCACTATCCACAGCTACGGCCGCAGCGCACGCTATCTGCGGCATCTAGCTGGCGTCGGAGTAGGCCAGGTGAGTACCGCAGTGCAGGCACCTGAACAGGTAGCCGGTGAGATCGCCGTCGCGGCTCAACCATCGGATCTGCTCGTCGGCCTGCATCGCCGTCACGCCAAGGTCCATCAGCTCGGTTCTCAGTGAGGCAAGGGCGTCTGGCCGATCTTTGACTTCATCCCAGCCGACCCTGCCGAGGTATGCAGTGGCGTCGGAGCAGTGGTACAGCCAGTGTTCCTGCTGCCAGCCACTGAAGCCCGGCGTGCGCTGGGAGACCTCCTCCAGCACATCGGGCGGTACGTCGCTGGGGACGCCTGCGTCCACATCCGTGAACTGAGCTGGTTCGCCACCGGGAAGCGACAGTTGCCGTGCTGCAGTCCCGTTGGCGATGCAACGAAGGCAGAGAACGCCGGCTTGCCGGCCGAAGATGGGACCGACGTAGCGATGCGTTGCGGGCTCTTTGCAGAGGTCGCAACGTGCGTCTGTCGCAACCGCAGACTTCGTCCCGACCGGGTCGGGGTGGTACCGAAACATGCTCGTCTCTTGCACGAGCGGAGTATGGCAACCGAAGACCGTCGCTTCCCTGTCGACCCGTCAGCGGCTGGATCCGCTTAGACGCAGACCAGCACCCAGCTGGCTCCACCGGGAGATAGCGTGAGCCGCCGCCACGTCGGGCATTGGCGCACAAAGCGTTTCTCAGGCAGTGGCGGATCCGTGACACTAGGGCGCGTGTCGATTCCCGAGCCCGAGCCCAACGCCGCTCTCGCCCGACCTCGACTTCGAGCTGCTCGCGTGATTCGCGTCGATGAAGACGCGTGTGAAGTCTGGAGCCGTGGCGAAGTCAGCTCGGTCGTGTTCGCCCCGGTGTTCCCTCCCCGCGCAGAGAGCGGGTGTCTCCCGGCCATCTGGTCGCGATCGCCACCGGGCCGAACGGCCCCGGCGCCGTGGTGTGGCGGTGGTTCGACGCAGTTGTGCTGGGGCCCGAAGGAGACGATCTGGTCCGGCTGTGGGAGCCAGCGCACGGCGAGGTCGTCGCCCAGGCACGCCCGTTTTACGAGCGGCAGGATCCGGGATCGCGCGCCTACGCTTCTGCCGGCCTTCCGGGGGCGGAGTGGTGGGTTGCCGACAGTGCCGGGCGCGCGCCAGACATTGCCAAAGTCGAACTGGACGCAGTTTCCGCCCTGTATACCGCCAACAATCTCTGGTCAGCGGTGTTCGAGTCGAACACCTGACCCCGTTATCGAAGTCGCGCTGTTACGGCTTGTCACGCCGCCCAACGGCACGCAAGGCTTTCCCATCAGTGGCATGTCCGAGCGATACCACTTCGGTATCATGGGGACATGGCCATGACTTTGCGACTGACTCCAGAGGATGAGCGTCTCCTCGCTGCGCTGGCGGAGGCAGAGGGGATAAGCCGACACGAGGCGACCCTGCGGGCGATCCGTGAGGCGGCAGCTCGCCATGTGCATGGGGCCAAAGTCGCTGAGCTGTCGGCGCGGGCCCGTGAGCGGTACGCAGACGTGCTGGACCGGCTCGGCCGTTGACGGTCCTACTAACGCTCGAGGATCTCTTGTCTTTGGTGGAGGACCTCGAGGTCGGACCAGTGCGCGACGTGGGCCTGCTCGACTCCGCGGCTCATCGCCCTGGCGCTGTTCTGTACGGACACGAGGCCTACCCCGGCCTGGACCCCAAGGCTGCGGCAATGCTCGACTCCCTCGTCGGAAACCGTGCGCTGGTCGACGGCAACAAGCGCCTGGGCTGGCTTGCCGTCGTCGTCTTATACGGCCTCAACGACGTCGACCTCGACGCACCCGACGACCCAGCCTATGAACTGGTCATGTCCGTAGCACGAGGAGAACTGTCCATCGACGAGATCACAGCGGCCCTTGCTCGTTGGCACTGATGGCATAGCGAGACGAGCGCATCGCGGCTGCTTGTTCCATTGACCCAGGACCGGTGCCTGGCGAGGCTCGGTCCAGGCGCCCGGGCTGACGCTCTCAGGGCGGCTGCCAGATGCGGACGTTCCCTAGGCGTTCGGGGCTTGGTCGCCTTCGTGGACGTTGACCGCGAACGACGCGGTCTTGGCCGAGGGCAAAGCGGGTTCTGATCGATGATTCCCGTCACACACACCAGGCGGATGACAGCCGCACAAGACCGGGCTGTTCACTGCGACACACTTGTGCGGAATTGGACAGGAACAGGATATGGACTCCACCACTTCGTCGCCGCGGGAGCGCGAACAGCGCTTCCGGGAGATCTACGACGCGGCGTACGTCGATCTGCTTCGTTTCGTACGCAGGCGCGTTCATCCAACCCACGCCGAGGACGTTGTCGGTGAAGTCATGCTCGTCGCGTGGCGCCGCCTCGACGATGTGCCCGCCGACGTTTCCGCGGCGCGCGCCTGGCTCTTCGGCGTGGCTCGCAAGACCCTCCTGAACACCCGGCGCCGTGAGGACAGGCACGATGCCGTCGCGGTCCGTCTCGCCGAAGTCCGTCACGGTCCCGCCGATGCCGGCCAGCACCCTGACCTGGTCGCCCACCGAGTCGACATCGCGGCAGCCTGGCCGCTCCTGAGCGCGTTGCACCAGGAGGCGATCGCACTCTCCGTCCTCGACGGGCTGACCGCGCCCGAGGCGGCCGCCGTGCTGGGCATCTCGTCCACCGCCTTTCGCCTGCGGTTGTCCCGTGCTCGGCGCACCCTGCGGCGCCATGTCGACTCCAGCACCGCCGGTGACCGCTTGCCCGGCCGCCTTGCTTCCGACAGGAGCTCACGATGAACAAGCACACGGTCGACACCATGACCACCGCCGCTCTGCGCGACCTCGACCCCGCACCGACGACCGCGCTGACCGATGAGGAGCGCGAACGCGCCGACGCGACGTTCGCCCGCACTCTGGCCACCCCCAGCCATGATCAAGCCCCGGAGGAGTCCGATCGGCCGCGGCGGCGCTGGAGCCGACTGCTCGTGCCGGTGGGTCTGGTCGGCGCCGCCGTCCCCGCACTGCTTCTTGGCGGCGGCCCCGTTTTCGCGTCGTGGACGCCGAAGCCCCAGCCACTCACGGCCGCGGCCGCGGCCGAGGCGGCCACCACGTGCCGCACCGTTCTCGAGGTGCCTGACCAGGACGAGCGGGTCGTGATCGCAGAGCGACGTGGCGGATGGACCTACGTGCGCATCGCCGGCCCCAATTCGGAAGGGTTCTGCCTGATGCCCGACGACCTCGTCGGGCATCAGGACCCCGCGAACCACAGGGAGGAGGGATTTTTCGGGGGCTACGACACGGACCCCGTCGAGGCCCCGACGCCGGCTCGGGACCGCATCGTCGAGTTCGAGAGCATGGCGGGCAGCGTGCCCGCCCCGGGTCTCTGGCCCTTCAACAACGACGACGGGTGGTTCAGCTCGGTCGAGGGCTATGTGGGCAGTGACGTCACCGGTGTCACCGTGCACACCCCCATAGGCACCGACGTCGAGGCTTCCGTCGCCAACGGGCGGTTCGCCGCCTGGTGGCCATCGGCCAAACCCAGCAGCGAGAACCTCGAAGCGATGGGGGCGTGGACCTACACCGTGACCCTCGCCGACGGCAGCACGCGACGGGTCACGGGTTGAACCCTGCTCAGCGGACAAGGACCGGGTTGACGCGGACGCCGAGCGTGCTAGCGCCGATTGGGGACGCACCCAGTCAGGACTCGACCTGACGAAGCCGGGTCAGACTCCGGAGATGGCGTCGCGCACTGGGACGAACTTGGCCTGGGCCTCGGCGAGCTCGGCCGCCGGGTCGGAGCTGGCCACCACGCCGCAGCCGGCGAAGAGCCGCACCGTGTTGCCCTCGATCTCCGCCGAGCGCAGCGCGATGCCCCACTCGCCGTCACCGGAGGCGTCCATCCAGCCGACCGGGCCGGCGTAGCGCCCGCGGTCCATCCCCTCGATCTCCTCGATCACGGCCTTGGCGGCCTCGGTGGGCGTGCCCCCGACGGCTGCCGAGGGGTGCAGGGCGGCCGCGAGGTCGAGCGAGGTCGCCGACTCGTCGTCGGCGTCGTGGACCACCCCGGCCACGTCGGTGGCCAGGTGCATCACGTTGGGCAGGTGCAGCACGAACGGCGCCTCGGGCACGTTCATCGACGTGCAGTGCGGTGCGAGCGAGTCGGCGACGGAGCGCACGGCGTACTCGTGCTCCTCGAGGTCCTTCGAGGACCGGGCGAGGGCGGCGGCGAGAGCGAGGTCCCGCTCGTCGTCGCCGGTACGCCGGATCGTCCCGGCGAGCACGCGGGAGGTGACCAGCCCGCGCTCGCGGCGGACCAGCATCTCGGGGGTCGCGCCGAAGAGCCCGTCGACGTGGAAGGTCCAGGTCATCGGGTACTGCTCGGCGAGCCGTTGCAGCGGCCAGCGGACGTCGATGTCGTGGTCGGCGGTCGCGAGGAGGTCCCGCGCCAGCACCACCTTCTCGAGGTCGCCCGCGCCGATGCGACGCACGGCCTCGGCGACCACGCTCTCCCACTCGGCGCCGCTGCGCGCGCCGTCGACGAACGTCACGCCCTCGGGAGCCTCCGGCGGTGCGGCGGCCTCGACCGACGGGGTGGCGGTGATCCCGGCCGGGCTGATGGTCGTGACCCAGGTCGTGTCACCGCGGCGGCCGACGACCACCTCGGGCACGACGAGGACGCTGTCCCCGGGCTCGTCGGCGAACGCGAAGGAGCCGAAGCACACGAGGCCCGTGCCCGGTCGACGTACCTCGTCGCGGACCACGGCGGCGTGAGCCTGACGGCACCACCAGTCACGAGCCCTCGTGAAGCGGTCGCTGCCCGTCGTACGGATCATCGCGGCGACGCCCCAGCCCACCAGACCCTCGCCACGACGCAGCCACGCGACGGATTCGCCGGGCGGGAGGAGGGACAGCAGCGGCCCTGCGTCGTCGAGCGGCACGGTGCGTACGACGAGGGGAGCGGCGTCGCGGGAGCTCGATGGCACGGTGGTCACGTCGAGCAAGACTACGGCCTGACTATGGTTGCCCCGTGACCCGAGCCGACCTGGACAAGAAGCCCGCCGACGTCCGCGCGATGTTCGACGACGTGGCCAAGCGCTACGACATCACCAACGACATCTTGTCCCTCGGCCAGGACCGCCGCTGGCGCAAGGTGGTCGTCGAGGCGGTCGACGCGCGACCGGGGGAGCGGGTCCTGGACCTCGCCGCGGGCACCGGCACCTCGAGCCAGCCGTTCGCCGACCGCGGCGCCGAGGTGGTGCCCTGCGACTTCTCCCTCGGCATGCTCCGGGTCGGCAAGCGCGCGAAGCCCGGCCTCTCGTTCACCGCCGGTGACGGCACCCGGCTCCCGTTCGCCGACGACACCTTCGACGCGGTGACCATCTCCTTCGGCCTGCGCAACATCGTCGACCCCCAGGCGGGCCTGCGGGAGATGCTCCGGGTCACCCGACCCGGTGGGCGCCTCGTCGTGTGCGAGTTCAGCCACCCGACCTGGGCGCCGTTCCGCACGGTCTACATCGAGTACCTCATGAAGGCGCTGCCGCCCATCGCGCGCGCCGTCTCCTCGAGCCCCGACGCGTACGTCTACCTCGCCGAGTCGATCCGGGCCTGGCCGGACCAGGAGGGCCTCGCCGGCCGGCTCGCCGAGGCGGGCTGGACCCGTCCGAAGTGGCGCAACCTGTCCGGCGGAGTCGTCGCGCTGCACCACGCGACGGCCCCGTGAAATAGGGCACCCGACCGTTGTCGAAATGCGCGTCACGAGTCACGGTTTCGTGGTGTCTCAGAAGGGGTAGGGGCCCGTTCGCATGATGTGACCCAGACCTCTAGACTGTCCCGACGTGGAGTTAGTGAAGGAATTCACTAAGTCACAAAACGGATGCTGCAACACCGAAGACGAGGGATACAGATGAGCCGGACCACCGCGGACGAGCGGCAGGCCGACGTCATCGTCGTCGGGGCCGGTCCGGCCGGGTCCAGCGCGGCCTACCACCTCGCCAACGCGGGTGCAGACGTCCTCCTGCTCGAGAAGAGCGCCTTCCCCCGCGACAAGGTCTGCGGCGACGGCCTCACGCCTCGCGCGGTCAAGCAGCTGGTCGGCCTGGGCCTCGACCTCGACGCGCCCGGGTGGCAGCGCAACCTCGGCCTCCGCATCGTCGGGGCCGGCCACCGCCTCGAGCTGCCCTGGCCCGAGCTCGCCTCCTTCCCGCCGTACGGCATGGTCCGCACCCGGATGGACCTCGACGAGATCCTCGCCCGCCACGCGGAGAAGTCCGGTGCTCGTCTCCAGGAGCGCACCAACGTCACCGGTCCCGTGCTCGACGAGCGCACCGGCCGCGTCACAGGCGTCCGCGCGAAGCCCGTCGACGACCGCGGCCGCCGCGTCGGCGACGAGGTGACCTACTCCGCTCCGGTCGTGATCGCCGCCGACGGCGTCTCGGCCCGCATCGCTGTCTCGCTCGGTCTGGAGCGTCGCGAGAACCGCCCCATGGGCGTCGCGGTCCGCGCCTACTACGAGACCCCTCGCCACGACGACCCGTGGATGGAGTCCTGGCTCGAGCTGTGGGACGGCAAGCCCGGTCAGAGCAACCTGCTCCCCGGCTACGGCTGGATCTTCGGCGTCGGCGACGGCACCGCCAACGTCGGCCTCGGGATCCTCAACACCTCCAAGGCCTTCCAGCACGTCGACTACAAGGACATCCTGCGGCGCTGGCTCGCGAACACCCCGGCCGAGTGGGCCTTCCACGACGAGAACATGGTCGGCAAGATCGGCTCGGCGGCGCTCCCGATGGGCTTCAACCGCAAGCCTCACTACACGAGCGGCGTGCTCCTGGTCGGCGACTCGGGCGGCATGGTGAACCCGTTCAACGGCGAGGGCATCGACTACGCCCTCGAGTCCGGCGAGATCGCGGCCCACACCGTGCTCCAGGCGCTCGCGCGGCCGGACGCCGCCGGTCGTGAGCGCGTGCTCGAGGGGTACGCCGAGGCGCTCGACGCGGCCTACGGCGGCTACTTCACCCTCGGACGTGTCTTCGCGAAGATGATCGGCAACCCCACGTTCATGAAGCAGGCCACGAAGTACGGCCTGCCGCGCGAGGCGCTCATGAAGTTCATGCTCAAGCTGATGGCGAACCTGACCGACCCGCGCGGGGGAGACGCCTCGGACCGGATCATCAACGCCTTGAGCCGGGTCGCCCCAGCGGCCTAGCACCACCACAGTCAGGACAAACAAGAGACAGGAGGGCACGAGCGGTGGAGATCTACACACCAGTCCTCGCGCTCGCGTTGCTCGCGGCAGGCTTCGCGGTGTTCTCGGTCGTGATGAGCGCGGTCGTGGGCCCCAAGCGCTACAACCGCGCCAAGCTCGACTCCTACGAGTGCGGCATCGAGCCCACTCCGCAGCCCGTCGGTGGTGGCCGGTTCCCGGTGAAGTACTACATCACCGCGATGCTCTTCATCATCTTCGACATCGAGATCGTCTTCCTCTACCCGTGGGCGGTCATGTTCGACAACATGGCGGCCTTCGGCCTGATCGAGATGGGCCTGTTCATCCTCACCCTGTTCGTCGTCTACGCCTACGTGTGGCGTCGCGGCGGGCTCGAGTGGGACTGACCGTGACTCGCCACCTCCCGATGTCCCACGACACGACTTCGACCATGGCAACTGCCGAGGTGAACCTCTGATGGGTCTTGAAGAGAAGCTCCCGAGCGGCGTACTCCTGACGACGGTCGAGACCGTCGCGGGCTACTTCCGCAAGGCGTCGTTCTGGCCGGCGACGTTCGGCCTGGCCTGCTGCGCCATCGAGATGATGACCACCGGCGCGCCGAAGTACGACCTCGGCCGCTTCGGCATGGAGGTCTTCCGCGCCTCGCCGCGCCAGGCCGACCTGATGATCGTCGCCGGCCGGGTGAGCCAGAAGATGGCGCCGGTGCTCCGCCAGATCTACGACCAGATGCCCGAGCCCAAGTGGGTGCTCGCGATGGGCGTCTGCGCCTCGTCCGGCGGCATGTTCAACAACTACGCGATCGTCCAGGGCGTCGACCACGTCGTCCCCGTCGACATGTACCTCCCCGGCTGCCCGCCGCGGCCGGAGATGCTGATCGACGCGATCCTCAAGCTCCACGACCAGGTGCAGCACAGCAAGCTCGGCTCGAACCGTCGCGAGCAGATCACCGAGAACGAGACCGAGCTGCTCAACGCGCTGCCGACCTCCGAGATGAAGGGTCTGCTTCGTTGACCCCCAAGGAACCAGGCGAGTTCGACGAGGTGACTCCTGGCACCGACGACGACGCCACCGGGCTGATGCCCGAGAACACCCTGCCGGTCGAGCCCGGTGCCCTCGAGCCCGAGGTGATCGGCGTCCGCAAGGGCATGTTCGGCGTCCAGGGCTCCGGTGACACCTCCGGCTACGGCGGCATCGTCCGGCCGGTGATGATGCCGAGCGGCACTCCGAAGCCCTACGGCGGCTGGTTCGACGAGGTCGCCGACTCCTTCGAGTCCGCGCTGACCACGGCCGGCATCGCAGGCGCCGTCGAGAAGGTCGTCGTGCACCGCGGCGAGATCACCTTCTTCATCCGCCGCAAGGACCTGCTCCAGGTCGCCCGCACGCTACGCGACGACCCGACCCTGCGCTTCGAGTTCTGCTCCGGCGTCTCCGGCGTGCACTACCCGGGCGACGAGGGTCGCGAGCTGCACGCGGTCTACCACCTGCTCTCGATGACCCACAACCGCCGGATCCGCCTCGAGGTCACCTGCCCTGACGCCGACCCGCACATCCCGTCGGTGGTCTCGGTCTACCCGACCAACGACTGGCACGAGCGCGAGACCTACGACTTCTTCGGGATCATCTTCGACGGTCACCCTTCGCTGATCCGGATCGAGATGCCCGACGACTGGCCGGGCCACCCGCAGCGCAAGGACTACCCGCTCGGCGGAATCCCCGTCGAGTACAAGGGCGCCACCATCCCACCGCCGGACACGCGGAGGTCTTACAGCTGATGACACAGACACACAGCGACCCCTATGCACCCCCGACCGCGGGGGCGAGCGACACCAGCACGGGCAAGGTCTTCACCGTCACCGGTCAGGACTGGGACAGCGTCGTCTCCGGCGTGGCCGAGGAGGGCGAGGAGCGGATCGTCGTCAACATGGGTCCGCAGCACCCGTCGACCCACGGCGTGCTCCGGCTCATCCTCGAGCTCGACGGTGAGACGGTGACCGAGGCCCGCTGCGGCATCGGCTACCTCCACACCGGCATCGAGAAGAACATGGAGTTCCGCTCCTGGACGCAGGGCGTCACGTTCTGCACCCGGATGGACTACCTCTCCCCGTTCTACAACGAGGCGACCTACTCCCTCGGCGTCGAGCGCCTGCTCGACATCGAGGACGACATCCCGGAGAAGGCGCAGGTCATGCGCGTCCTCCTGATGGAGCTCAACCGCATCTCCTCCCACCTCGTCGCGATCGCGACCGGTGGCATGGAGATCGGCGCGCTGACCGTGATGACGATCGGCTTCCGCGAGCGCGAGCTCGTCCTCGACCTCTTCGAGCTGATCACCGGTCTGCGCATGAACCACGCGTTCATCCGCCCCGGCGGTGTCGCCCAGGACATGCCGCCCGGCGCCCTCGACGAGATCCGCGACTTCATCGCGCTGATGAAGAAGCGGCTCCCCGAGTACGCCGCGCTGTGCAACGCGAACCCGATCTTCAAGGGCCGCCTCGAGGGCGTGGGCCACCTCGACCTCGCCGGCTGCCTGGCCCTCGGCATCACCGGCCCGGTCCTCCGGTCCACCGGCTACCCCTGGGACCTCCGCAAGACACAGCCCTACTGCGGCTACGAGGACTACGACTTCGACGTGGTCACCTGGGACACCAGCGACTCCTACGGCCGGTTCCGCATCCGCCTCGAGGAGATGCACCAGTCGCTGAAGATCGTCGAGCAGTGCGCCGACCGGCTCGCCGGCCTCGAGGGCGCTCCGGTCATGGTCGGCGACAAGAAGATCGCCTGGCCGAGCCAGCTCGCGATCGGCGCGGACGGCATGGGCAACAGCCTCGACCACATCCGGCACATCATGGGTGAGTCGATGGAGGCCCTGATCCACCACTTCAAGCTGGTGACCGAGGGCTTCCGCGTCCCGCCGGGCCAGGCCTACGTGCCGATCGAGTCGCCGCGTGGCGAGCTCGGAGCGCACGTGGTGTCCGACGGCGGCACGCGTCCCTTCCGGGCGCACTTCCGCGACCCATCCTTCACGAACCTGCAGGCGACCTCGGTGATGAGCGAGGGCGGCATGGTCGCCGACGTCATCGTGGCGATTGCATCTCTCGATCCCGTCATGGGCGGAGTGGACCGATGACCGACATGGTTTCGACCGGCGCGAACGGCGTCGGCCCGCACGGCTCCCCGCAGGGCAGCCTGCCCGAGGAGACGCTGGACGAGCTGCGCCAGATCACCGCGCGCTACCCGCAGCCCCGTTCGGCGCTCCTGCCGATGCTGCACCTCGTGCAGAGCGTCGAGGGCCGGGTGACGGCTCGCGGCATCGAGGCGTGCGCGGACATCCTCGGCATCTCCGCCGCGGAGGTCTCGGGCGTGGCCACCTTCTACACCATGTACAAGCGCCGTCCCGTGGGCGACTACCACGTCGGCGTCTGCACCAACACCCTGTGCGCGGTGATGGGCGGTGACGCGATCTTCGAGCGGCTCAAGGAGCACCTCGACGTCGGCAACGACGAGACCACCGAGGACGGCAAGATCACGCTCGAGCACGTCGAGTGCAACGCGGCCTGCGACTACGCGCCGGTGATGATGGTCAACTGGGAGTTCATGGACAACATGACCCCGGAGTCCGCCACGCAGCTCGTCGACGACCTGCGTGAGGGCAAGGAGGTCCGCTCCACCCGAGGCCCGCGCATCTGCACCTGGCGCGAGGCCGAGCGCGTGCTCGCCGGCTTCCCCGACGACCGCGCCGACGAAGGCCCCGCCGCCGGGCCCGCGTCGCTCGCCGGGCTCGAGATCGCCCGCGAGAAGGGCTGGACCGCGCCCGGGACCGGACGCAGGTCCCTGTCGACCGGCCCGGCCGGTGGCCCGGAGGGTGCCGCGCAGATGGCCGACACCCGGCGCGCCGAGTCCGAGACGAAGCTGGCCGAGTCCCCGACCGACGTGGAGGGTGGCAAGGGGTCGAACCCCGAGGCTGACGGGAAGGGCGCATCCGAATGACCGACATGCTGACCCCGGTCCTCACCGACAACTGGGACGCGGACCGGTCCTGGACCCTGGAGTCCTACGAGTCCCGCGGCGGGTACGACGCCGTCAAGACCGCCCTGGGCATGGACCCCGACACCGTGATCGCGGCGGTCAAGGACTCCGGCCTTCGCGGACGTGGCGGTGCGGGCTTCCCGACCGGCATGAAGTGGGGCTTCATCCCGCAGGACAACCCGAAGCCGAAGTACCTCGTGGTCAACGCCGACGAGTCCGAGCCGGGCACCTGCAAGGACATCCCGCTGATGATGGCCTCGCCGCACACCCTGGTCGAGGGCGTGATCATCTCCTCCTACGCGATCCGCGCGAACCACGCGTTCATCTACGTCCGCGGTGAGGTGCTCCACGTGGTCCGCCGCCTGCAGCGGGCGGTCCAGGAGGCCTACCTCGCGGGGCACCTCGGCAAGAACATCCACGGCTCGGGCTACGACCTCGAGCTGGTCGTCCACGCCGGCGCGGGCGCTTACATCTGCGGCGAGGAGACGGCGCTGCTCGACTCGCTGGAGGGCCGTCGCGGTCAACCGCGCCTCCGCCCGCCGTTCCCGGCCGTCGCCGGCCTGTACGCCGCACCGACGGTCATCAACAACGTCGAGTCGATCGCGTCGGTGCCCAGCATCATCGGCAACGGCCCCGAGTGGTTCGCCTCTCTGGGCACCGAGAAGAGCAAGGGCTTCGTCATCTACTCGCTCTCGGGCCACGTGAAGCGGCCGGGACAGTACGAAGCGCCGCTCGGCATCACCCTGCGCCAGCTCATCGACCTCGCCGGCGGGATCCGCGACGGCCACGAGCTGAAGTTCTGGACACCCGGCGGCTCCTCGACCCCGCTGCTGACCGACGAGCACCTCGACGTACCCCTCGACTACGAGGCCGTAGGGGCCGCGGGATCGATGCTCGGCACGCGCGCGCTCCAGATCTTCGACGACTCCACGTGCGTGGTGCGCGCCGTGCTCCGGTGGACCGAGTTCTACAAGCACGAGTCGTGCGGCAAGTGCACCCCGTGCCGCGAGGGCACCTGGTGGCTGGTCCAGACCCTGTCGCGTCTCGAGCGCGGCGAGGGCACCGAGGCCGACCTCGAGCTCCTGCTCGACCAGTGCGACAACATCCTCGGTCGCGCCTTCTGCGCCCTCGGCGACGGTGCGACCAGCCCGATCACCTCGTCGATCCAGTACTTCCGCGACGAGTACATCGCGCACCTCGCGCACGGTGGTTGCCCGTTCGACCACACCGCCTCCACCCTCTTCGCACCCGCGGGAGCACACGCATGAACACCTCTCTCAGCCAGTCGTACGTACGGAGTGATAGGGCATGACCGTCTCGGCCACGAGCTCCTCTGACGGCGCTGTCGAGAGGGCCGACCTCGTCACGGTGACCATCGACGACGTCGAGGTCAGCGTTCCCAAGGACACCCTGGTGATCCGCGCCGCCGAGGAGATCGGCGTCCAGATCCCGCGCTTCTGCGACCACCCGCTGCTCGCGCCGGTCGGCGCCTGCCGCCAGTGCCTCGTCGAGGTGGAGGACGCGGGCAACGGGCGGCCGATCCCCAAGCCGCAGGCCTCGTGCACGCTCGCGGTGGCCGACGGCATGAAGATCCGGACGCAGGCCAGCTCCCCGGTCGCCGACAAGGCGCAGCAGGGGATCATGGAGTTCCTGCTGATCAACCACCCGCTCGACTGCCCCATGTGCGACAAGGGCGGCGAGTGCCCGCTGCAGAACCAGGCGATGTCGAACGGACGCGGCGAGAGCCGGTACGTCGAGCAGAAGCGCACCTACCCCAAGCCGATCAGCATCTCGGCCCAGGTGCTCCTCGACCGCGAGCGCTGCGTCCTGTGCGCCCGCTGCACCCGGTTCTCCGAGCAGATCGCGGGTGACCCGTTCATCGCCCTGATCGAGCGCGGTGCCCTTCAGCAGGTGGGCATCTACGAGAACGAGCCGTTCGAGTCCTACTTCTCGGGCAACACCATCCAGATCTGCCCCGTGGGCGCGCTGACCTCCGCGTCGTACCGCTTCCGGGCCCGCCCCTTCGACCTGGTCTCGACCCCGTCGGTCTGCGAGCACTGCGCCTCCGGCTGCGCGCTGCGCACCGACCACCGCCGTGGCAAGGTCACCCGTCGCCTCGCCGGCTTCGACCCCGAGGTCAACGAGGAGTGGAACTGCGACCGGGGCCGCTTCGGGTTCATGTACTCCCGCCAGCCCGACCGGCTCACCCACCCGCTGGTCCGTGACGAGGAGAGCGGCGAGCTTCGCCCGGCGTCGTGGCTCGAGGCCTTCGCGGTCGCGGCCCGTGGCCTGAAGGCTGCCGGCTCTGTCGGTGTGCTCACCGGCGGCCGCCTGACCAACGAGGACGCCTACGCCTACTCGAAGTTCGCGCGCGTGGCGCTGGGCACCAACGACATCGACTTCCGCGCCCGGGCGCACTCCGCGGAGGAGGCGGAATTCCTCGCCTCCCACGTCGTGGCCCGCTCCCTCGAGGTCACCTACGCCGACCTCGAGAAGGCGCGCAAGGTCGTCCTCGTCGGCTTCGAGCCCGAGGACGAGTCCCCGATCGTCTTCCTCCGGCTGCGCAAGGCGGCGCTCAAGGGCACCCAGGTGTTCTCAGTCGCGCCGTTCACCTCGCGTGGTCTCGCCAAGATGAACGGCACCCTCATCCCGGCCGCCCCCGGTGACGAGCCCCGCGTGATCGAGGGTCTCGCTCACGGTTCAGCGGACGCCCTCGGCTCTGCCATCACGGGGGCGGACGTCATCCTGGTCGGCGAGCGGCTGGCCGCCGTACCCGGCGCGCTGTCCGCGGTCGCAACGCTCGCCGGTACGACGGGCGCGAAGCTCGCCTGGGTCCCGCGCCGGGCGGGCGACCGTGGCGCCGTCGAGACCGGCTGCCTGCCGAACCTGCTCCCCGGAGGCCGCCCGGTCGCCGTGGCCGACGCCCGTGTCGACGCCGGCGCGGCGTGGGGCGTGACCTCGCTCCCCGACCAGCCCGGTCGTGACGCGAGCCAGATGATCGCGGCGGCGGCAGCCGGCGAGCTCGCGGGCCTCGTCGTGGCCGGCGTGGAGCTCGGCGACCTGCCCGATCCCCACCTGGCGGAGCAGGCGCTCGTCGTGGCCGGCTTCGTGGTCTCCCTCGAGGTCCGGGCGAGCGACGTCTCGCCGTTCGCCGACGTGGTGTTCCCGGTCGCCGCGGTGACCGAGAAGGCCGGGTCCTTCGTGGACTGGGAGGGCCGGGTCCGGGCGTTCCAGCAGGTCTTCGCGGAGCCGAACCGGCTGCCGGAGGTCCGTATCCTCGCCGGCATCGCCGAGGAGATGGGGGTCCGCTTCGGCATCCGCACCACCGACCAGGCACGCGCCGAGATGGAGTCCTTCGGGCCGTGGGAGGGAGAGCGGCTGCCGTTCTCCGCCGCGGCCGCGACTGCTGCGGCCGACCCGCTCGCCCCGGGCCACTTCGTGCTCGCCACGTGGAAGCAGCTGATCGACGACGGGCGGATGCTCGACGGCGACGAGTACCTCAAGGCGACGGCACGCAGGCCGGTCCTCCTGGTCTCCGCCTCGACGCTCGGCCACCTCGGTGTCCACGAGGGGCAGCTCGTCACGGTCGCGACCGACCGGGGCTCGGTCGAGCTGCCGGTGGCGGTCGCCGACCTGCCGGACCACGTCGCGTGGGCGCCCACGAGCTCCGGTGGGGTCTCACTCGGCCGCGAGCTGGGCGTCGTCGCCTCCGGCGCCGTCGTCCGCCTCGAGGGTGTCGTCCCGAGCCTCACCAAGGAAGGCTGACCATGAGCGCCATGACACTTGCCGGGCTGATGAGCCCGCACCTGGGCGGCGACCGGATCGTCGCGGCCGACGACCTGTCGGCCTTCGGCCACGACCCGGGCTGGCTGGTGGCCCTCAAGGCCCTGCTGATCTTCTTGATCCTGGTCCTGCTCACGCTGTTCAACATCTGGTTCGAGCGCCGTGTCGTGGGCCGTATGCAGCACCGGCCGGGCCCGAACGTGCACGGCCCCTTCGGTCTGCTGCAGAGCCTCGCCGACGGCGTCAAGCTCGCGCTGAAGGAGGACATCATCCCCAAGGCGGCCGACAAGGTCGTCTACCTGCTGGCGCCGATCATCATGGTGATCCCGGCCTTCCTGACCTGGGCGGTGATCCCGTTCGGTCCGGTCGTAAGCATGTTCGGGCACGAGACCCCCCTCCAGCTCACGGACATGCCGGTCGCGGTGCTGTTCCTCCTGGCGGTCGCCTCGATCGGCATCTACGGCATCGTGCTCGCCGGCTGGTCCTCCGGGTCGACGTACCCGCTCCTGGGCGGCCTGCGCAGCTCGGCGCAGATGATCTCCTACGAGGTCGCGATGGGCCTCTCGTTCGTCGCGGTCTTCATCTACGCCGGATCGCTGTCCACCTCCGCCATCGTCGACGCGCAGGAGCGGCTGTGGTTCGGCCTCATCCTGCTGCCGTCCTTCGTGATCTACGTGATCGCGATGGTGGGTGAGACCAACCGCGCGCCGTTCGACCTGCCCGAGGCCGAGGGCGAGCTGGTCGGCGGCTTCCACACCGAGTACTCCTCGTTGAAGTTCGCCCTGTTCTTCCTCGCCGAGTACGTCAACATGGCGACGGTCTCGGCGATCGCGACGACGCTCTTCCTGGGCGGCTGGCGCGCCCCCTGGCCGCTGTCGGCGGTGAACGACGGCATGTTCAACGAGGGCTGGTGGCCGGTCCTGTGGTTCCTCGGCAAGGTCATGATGTTCGTCTTCCTGTTCGTGTGGCTGCGAGGCACCCTGCCGCGCCTGCGCTACGACCAGTTCATGAGCTTCGGCTGGAAGCGGCTCATCCCGATCTCGCTCGCCTGGGTGTTCGCCGTCGCCACCATCCGCTGGATGAGCCTCAACGGCGGGGTGGACCGCCAGTACCTCCTGATCGGGCTCGCAGTCCTCGCGGTGGTCTTCGCCGCGCTGTTCTTCGTCGGCGGTGGCGAGGAGGAGCCCGAGGAGGCGGCGGAGCCGGTGGAGTTCGACGCGTTCGCCGGCGGCTACCCCGTCCCGCCCATGCCGGGTTCCGGCCCGACCAACGGGACCCGCTCGACAACCACGGTCACCTCGAGCACCTCAGCGAACAACTCAGGGGAGAACGAGTAATGCCCACCCTCAAGGAACAGCTCTGGGACCCCATCGCGGGTTTCGGGGTCACGTTCCGCACCATGTTCAAGAAGACCGTCACCTACCAGTACCCGTTCGAGAAGCGGCCCACCGCACCTCGCTTCCACGGGCGGCACCAGCTCAACCGCTGGCCGGACGGTCTGGAGAAGTGCATCGGCTGCGAGCTGTGCGCGTGGGCCTGCCCCGCGGACGCGATCTACGTCGAGGGTGCCTCGAACACCGCGGACGAGCGGTTCTCGCCGGGCGAGCGGTACGGCCGCGTCTACCAGATCAACTACCTGCGCTGCATCCTGTGCGGGCTGTGCATCGAGGCGTGCCCCACGCGTGCGCTCACGATGACCAACGAGTACGAGCTCGCCGACGACACCCGCGAGAAGCTCATCTACGAGAAGCAGGACCTGCTGGCCCCGCTGCTGCCCGGCATGGAGCAGCCGCCGCACGACATGCTCCTCGGCGACGACGAGACCGACTACTACCGAGGGGCGTTCAAGTCGCGTCCGGCCACTGCTGAGAGCGAGGGCGCGCGGTGATCGCTTTCTGGTTGCTCGCGCCGATCATGGTCGCGGCGGCGCTCGGCGTGCTGTTCGCCCGCAAGGCGGTCCACGCGGCGATGCTGCTCGCGGTCGTGATGATCGGGCTCGCGATCCTGTACCTCGTGCAGGACGCGCCGTTCCTGTTCGCTGTGCAGATCATCGTCTACACCGGCGCGATCTTGATGCTCTTCCTGTTCGTGCTGATGCTCGTGGGCGTCGACGCCTCCGACTCGGTGGTCGAGACGATCAAGGGCCAGCGGCTCTTTGCGATCGTCGTCGGACTGCTCTTCGGCGCGTTGCTGGTGTTCGGGGTCGCCCAGGTCAGCTTCGGCGTCGTCGTGGGGCTCGACGAGGCCAACGCCGACGGCAACGTCCAGGGCCTCGCCGTGGTGCTCTTCTCGCGCTACGCGCTCGCCTTCGAGGCCACCGCGGCCCTGCTGATCACCGCCGCCATGGGCACGATGGTCCTCGCCCACAGCGAGCGGCTGGGGCCGAAGCGGACCCAGGCCGACCTGGCCGCGCAGCGGATGCGCGACTACGCCGAGACCGGGAAGCACCCCGGTCCGCTGCCGGCCCCCGGCGTCTTCGCGCGGCACAACGCGGTCGACACCCCGGCGCTGCTCCCCGACGGCACGCCCTCCGACGCGTCGGTGTCGCGGGTGCTCGCGGCGCGCGGCACGGTGCGCTCCGCTCCGCGTCTCGCCGGCGACATCGAGAAGCTGACCCGGGGGCTGCAGGACGACGGGTCCTCCAACGTCCCCGGTGAGCCCGACGCGACCCCGAAGGGCCCCATCGAGGGCGACCCCAGCGAGTCGACCAGCCAGACCCGTCACGAAGGGGAGGAGCAGTGATGAGCGAGACCCCGTTCCTGGTCCTGTCCGCGATCCTGTTCACCATCGGCGCAGTCGGTGTGCTCACGCGCCGTAACGCCCTGGTGCTGTTCATGTGCGTCGAGATGATGCTCAACGCCACGAACCTCGCCCTGGTGACCTTCTCGCGCGTCCACGGCAACCTGCAGGGGCAGGTGGCGGCGTTCTTCGTCATGGTCGTCGCCGCAGCCGAGGTCGTCGTCGGGCTGGCGATCATCGTGACCATCTTCCGGACCCGTCGGTCGGCCTCCGTCGACGACGCCAGCCTGCTGAAGTACTAGGAGCCCTGTTGTTTGCCGACGTGACCTTCCTAGCGGCTGAGCCGCACGCTCCGGTGATCGAGCCGGCCGCGGCGGACGGGGTCTTCTCCCTGCTCTGGCTGATCATCGCCCTTCCCGCGCTCGGTGCGGCGGTGCTGCTCCTGGGCGGCCGTCGTACCGACCGCTGGGGCCACCTGCTCGGAGTCGCCACGGTGGCGGGGTCGTTCGTGCTCGGCGTCCTGGCGTTCGTCGCGCTGCTCGGCCGGGGCGAGGAGGACCGGGCCATCGGGCAGAACCTCTACACGTGGATCGAGGCCGGTGGGTTCCGCGTCGACGCGGCCCTGCTCTACGACCAGCTGTCTGCGCTCTTCGTGCTGCTGATCACCGGCGTGGGCGGCATCATCCACGTCTACTCGGTCGGCTACATGGAGCACGACGCACGCCGCCGCCGCTTCTTCGCCTACCTCAACCTCTTCGTCGCGGCGATGCTCGTGCTGGTGCTCGCCGACAACTACCTCCTGCTGTTCCTCGGCTGGGAGGGCGTGGGCCTCGCGTCGTACCTGCTCATCGGGTTCTGGCAGCACAAGCCCTCCGCCGCGGTCGCCGCGAAGAAGGCGTTCGTGGTGAACCGGGTCGGTGACATGGGCATGGCGCTCGGCATCATGCTGACCTTCGCGACCTTCGGCACGACGAGCTTCGCGCCGATCTCCGCGGTGGCGAACGAGGCGTCCGACACCGCGCTCACCGCTCTCGGCCTGCTCTTCCTGCTCGGCGCCTGCGGCAAGTCGGCACAGGTGCCGCTTCAGTCCTGGCTGCTCGACGCGATGGAGGGCCCGACGCCGGTCTCCGCGCTGATCCACGCCGCGACCATGGTGACCGCGGGTGTGTACCTCGTCGTCCGCTCCAACTTCGTCTACGACGCCGCTCCCGTCGCCCAGACCGCGGTGGTCGTCGTCGGTGCCGTCACGCTCCTGTGGGGTGCGGTCATCGGTTGCGCGAAGGACGATATCAAGAAGGCGCTGGCCGGTTCGACGATGAGCCAGATCGGCTACATGATGCTCGCCGCCGGCCTCGGCGTCGCCGGCTACGCGTTCGCGATCTTCCACCTGCTGACCCACGGCTTCTTCAAGGCGAACATGTTCCTCGGCGCCGGCTCGGTCATGCACGGCATGGACGACGACGTCGACATGCGGCACTACGGCGCCCTCCAGAAGGCGATGCCGGTCACCTTCCTGACCTTCGCGATGGGCTACCTCGCGATCATCGGGTTCCCCGGGTTCTCCGGTTTCTGGTCCAAGGACGCGATCATCGAGACGGCGTTCTCGCAGAACCTGATCGCGGGCCTCGCCGCGCTGCTCGGCGCGGGGATCACCGCCTTCTACATGACCCGCGTCATGCTGATGACCTTCTTCGGCAAGAAGCGCTGGGCCGACGGGGTGCACCCGCACGAGTCACCGAAGGTGATGACCGTCCCGCTCATCGTCCTCGCCGCCCTGTCTGTGGTCGGTGGCGTGCTGTTCCTCGGCGAGTGGATCGTCGAGTGGCTCCAGCCCGTCGTCGGGCAGGCCGAGCACGAGGAGCTCGCGGTGGCGCCGATCGTGTTCACCATGATCGTGCTCGTGGTGGTCGCGGTAGGTGTCACCCTGGCATGGTTCCTCGTGGGCAAGCAGGACGTCCCGCGCGAGGCGCCGACCACCGTGTCGGTGTTCACGCGAGCGGCACGCGCCGACCTTTACGGCGACGCGATCAACGAGGGCCTGTTCATGCGACCCGGTGACCAGTTCGTCGGGGACCTCGCCGCCTTCGACCGCACCGGTGTGGACGGCGCGGTCAACGGCACCGCGGCCGCGTTCGTGGGGCTGTCGGGCAGGATGCGCCGCTGGCAGACCGGCTTCGTCCGTTCCTACGCGGCCTCCCTGCTCGCGGGGGCGCTCCTCGTGCTGGCCGCTCTCCTGGTGGTGAGCCTGGCATGAGCTTCTCCGCACATAACTCATCTGGACCTGACGAGATGCTGAGGCTGGTGTCGCTGTGAGCTTTCCCTGGTTGACCGTCCTGCTTGCGGTGCCGCTCGTGGGCGCCGCCGTGGTCGCCCTCCTGCCCAAGCGCAGTGCGGCGGCGCTGCCCAAGCAGGTCGCCTTCGGTGTCTCCCTGCTCACCCTCGTCCTCGCTGCCGTGATGGCGGTCCAGTACGACGTCGGTGGGGGCTTCCAGTTCACCGAGGAGCTGACCTGGATCGAGGCGTTCGGGGCTCACTACGCGCTCGGTGTCGACGGCCTCGGTCTGACCCTCCTGCTGCTCACCGTGATCCTCACCCCGGTGGTCATCCTGGCCTCGTGGGACGACGGTGACGGCGGTCGCTGGAGCGTGAACTCCTTCTTCGCCTGGATGCTCGCGCTCGAGGGTCTCGCCATCGGCGTCTTCGCGGCCACCGACGTGTTCTTGTTCTACGTCTTCTTCGAGGCCACCCTGATCCCGATCTACTTCCTGATCGGTGGGTTCGGCGGCCTGAGGCGCTCCTACGCCGCGGTGAAGTTCCTGCTGTACTCCCTGCTCGGCGGCCTGCTGATGCTGGCCTCGGTCATCGGCCTGTACGTCGTCTCCTCCGACAGCGAGTTCGGTCCGACGTACCTGCTGTCGGAGCTGAGCCAGATCCCGATCGAGCAGGGCCTCGGCCGCTGGCTGTTCCTGGGCTTCTTCATCGCCTTCGCGATCAAGGCGCCGATGTTCCCGGTGCACACCTGGCTGCCCGACGCGGCCGCCGCCGGCACCCCCGGGACCTCGGTGCTCCTGGTCAGCATCCTGGACAAGATCGGCACCTTCGGGATGATCCGCTTCTGCCTCGGGCTGTTCCCCGAGGCGTCGCAGTGGGCGACCCCCGTCGTACTCGTGCTCGCGGTGGTCTCGCTCCTCTACGGCGCCCTTGTCGCGATCGGGCAGAACAGCATCCCGCGCCTGATCGCCTACACCTCGGTCTCGCACTTCGGCTTCATCGTGCTCGGCATCTTCGTGCTCAACAGCCAGGGCCAGGTCGGATCGACGCTGTACATGTTCAACCACGGTCTGTCGACGGCCGCGCTCTTCCTGGTCACCGGCTTCCTGATCCGGCGTCGTGGCTCGGAGCTGATCAGCGACTTCGGCGGTGCGGAGAAGGTCGCCCCCGTCCTGGCCGGGGTCTTCCTGGTCGCGGGCCTCTCGTCGCTGTCGCTGCCGGGGCTCTCGCCGTTCGTCTCGGAGTTCCTGGTGCTGGTCGGGACGTTCACCTACAACTGGTGGTACGCGGTCTTCGCGACGTTCGGCATCGTGCTCGCCGCGCTGTACATCCTGCTGATGTACCAGCGCACCATGACCGGCCCACCGGTTCCGGCCGTCGCCAAGATGAAGGACCTCGGGGTCCGGGAGATCTCGGCGCTTGCGCCGCTGCTGGTCCTCATCGTGCTGCTCGGCTTCTACCCCAAGCCGCTGACCTCGATCATCAACCCCGCTGTGCAGGACACCCTGCAGCACGTGGGCGTGTCAGACCCTGCTCCGGAAGTCCCGGCGACCGCCGGCGCCGGTGAGGAAGAGGAGAGTCACCAGTGACGTCCGCCGCTGCAGAGTTCCAGGCTCCCAGCATCGAGTACAGCCTGCTCTCGCCGTTCCTGATCATCGCCGGGGTCGCGATCGTCGGCGTGCTCCTCGAGGCCGTGCTGCCTCGTCGGCTGCGCTACCCGGTGCAGACGCTGCTCGCCCTGGCCGGCGTGGTCGGCGCGCTCGTGGCGACGGTCATCGTGGGGATCAACCTGCCCTCGGTCGCCGACGGCGCCGCGGTGGGCAGTGTCGCCGCCGTCGGCTCGGTCGCCGTCGACGGCCCCTCGGTGTTCATCTGGGGCCTGCTGCTCGTGCTCTCGCTGATCAGCGTCCTCCTCTTCGCCGAGCGTCGGCTCGAGGGTGGCGTGCTCTCCTTCGCGGGACAGGCGGCCGCGCTGCCCGGCACGGAGGCCGAGCGCGAGGCGTCGACCCGGGGCCTCGAGCACACCGAGGTCTTCCCGCTGATGATGTTCGCGCTCTCGGGCATGATGCTCTTCCCGGCGTCGAGCGACCTGGTCACGATGTTCGTAGCGCTCGAGATCCTCTCGCTCCCGCTCTACCTGCTCTGCGGCCTCGCCCGGCGGCGCAGGCTGCTGAGCCAGGAGGCGGCTGTCAAGTACTTCATGCTGGGCGCGTTCAGCTCCGGCTTCTTCGTCTACGGCATCGCGCTGGTCTACGGCTTCGCCGGCTCGATGGACTTCGCCGCCATCAACGAGGCGGTCTCCGGGACGACGGGCGGCCAGGCGCTGCTCCTCGGTGGCATCGGCCTGATGGCGGTCGGCCTGCTGTTCAAGGTCGGAGCGGCGCCGTTCCACGCCTGGACTCCCGACGTGTACCAGGGCGCTCCGACCGCGGTGACCGCGTTCATGGCGGCCTGCACCAAGGTCGCCGCGTTCGGGGCGATGCTGCGGCTGTTCTACGTCGCCTTCGGCGGGGCTCGCTGGGACTGGGAGCCGATGATCTGGACGATCGCGATCCTGACCATGGTGGTCGGCACGGTGATCGCGCTGTCCCAGAGCGACGTGAAGCGGATGCTCGCCTACTCCGCGATCGCCCACTCGGGCTTCATCCTCACCGGCTTCGTCGGCGCCCAGCGTGGCGGCGCGGACCTCGGCGGGATCAGCTCGGTCCAGGCGGTGCTCTTCTACCTCGTCACCTACGGCTTCATGACGGTTGCCGCCTTCGCCGTCGTCTCGGTCGTCCGCGACGCGAGCGGCGAGGCGACCGCCTTGTCGCGGTGGGCGGGCCTGGGCAAGGAGTCCCCGGTCGTCGCGGGTGTCTTCGCCTTCCTCCTGCTCGGCATGGCCGGTATCCCGCTGACCAGCGGTTTCACCGCAAAGTGGGCGGTCTTCGCCTCGGCGCTGTCCGGGGGCGCGTGGCCGCTCGTGGTCGTCGCGGTGGTGATGAGCGCGGTCGCGGCCTTCTTCTACGTCCGGGTGATCGTGCTCATGTACTTCTCCGAACCGGTCGGTGAGGGACCCACGGTGACCATGCCCAGCGTGCTGACGACTATCGTGATCGCAGTGGGCTTCGCAGCCACACTGCTTCTCGGTGTCGTGCCCGGTCCGGTCCTGGACCTGGCCGCGTCGGCCGGGGAGTTCATCCGCTGACCAGCCTCCGCCCTCAGGGCGGGTGCACATGAGAAGGAGCCGTAACGCGGTGTCGTCTACACCCACCGCCCCGTCGCTGGCGCTGCCGGTCCTCGATGCCGAGCTCGAGGCCCGCCTGCGTGCTCGGATGCAGGAGGTCGAGCACGCGCTCGAGGAGGCCGTCCAGAGCGAGGCCCGGTTCGTCACCGATGCGGCTCGTCACCTCATGCACGCGGGCGGGAAGCGCTTCCGCCCGCTGCTGGTGCTCCTGGCCGCGGAGACCGGCGACCCGTACGCCGAGGGCGTGATCACCTCCGCCTGCGTCGTCGAGCTGACCCACCTCGCCTCGCTCTACCACGACGACGTCATGGACGAGGCGGCTCTGCGTCGGGGTGCCGAGTCCGCCAACGCCCGCTGGGACAACCTGGTCGCCATCCTCACCGGAGACTTCCTTTTCTCGAAGTCTTCCGAGTTCACCTCCCGGCTCGGTGCGGAGGCGGTCCGGATCCAGGCCGAGACCTTCACCCGTCTCGTCGAGGGCCAGATCCTCGAGACGCTCGGGCCCGGCGAGGACGAAGACCCGCTCGAGCACTACCTCCGCGTGGTGGCGGGCAAGACCGGGTCGCTGATCGCGACCTCCGCCCGCTACGGCGCTCGCTTCGCCGGTGCGCCCCTCGAGGTGGAGGAGGCGCTGACGGAGTACGGCGAGAAGGTCGGCACCGCCTTCCAGCTCTCCGACGACATCCTCGACATCGCCAGCGAGTCCGACGAGTCGGGCAAGACCCCCGGGACCGACCTCCGTGAAGGGGTGCCGACCTTGCCGGTGCTCATCGCGAAGCGCTCGACCGACCCCGCGGACGCCCGGCTGCTCGAGCTCCTCGACACGGACCTCTCCGACGACGCCCTCCACGCCGAGGCGCTCGAGCTGCTCCGCAAGCACCCGGCGATGCAGGAGGCGCGGGCCTATGTCGTCGCGCGCGCCAACGAGGCTCGCGAGCTGCTGAAGGTACTCCCGGAGAGCCCAGCGCGCGACGCCCTCGACGCGTTCGCGGCCCTCATCGCCACCCGCACCTCCTGAGCGTTACGGGTCCAGTCCGGGGACGCCCCGGGAGTCATGGCCGGGGCCGGGTCCTGACCGGGGGCGGGCCCAGTCGGGGGCCGGCCCAGTCGGGGCATCACCCTCCCATGGCAAATCGTCCCTTCCCATGGTGATATCACCGTGGGAAGAGACGATTTGCCTGCATACCTTGGTAAATGCTGACCCGCTCGCGCAGGAGGAGGCCGCGGGTTCGGAGCCGGGGTCAGGCCTTGTAGGCGACCACGACGCTCGGGCGGGGGAACTGGTCGGTGTGCGGCCAGGTGCTCGAGGGGTTCTCGAAGCTGGCGCCGTCGGTCTCACCGGGGTGCTGCACCGCGGCGAAGACGCTCTGCTGGTCCGCGCTGATGAGCGGGCCGCAGGTCTCGGCGCCGACCGGGACGGTGAGGAACTGCTCGACCTTGCCCCGGTCCGGACCCGCGACGGGGACCCGGAACAGCCCGTCGTTGGAGCCGAGCTCGTTGCCGTCCGTGGAGATCCACAGGTTGCCGACCTCGTCGAACGCCACGTTGTCGGGGCAGCTGATCGGGCTGACCTTGTCCTTCGGGTAGCCGGCGAAGTACGTCTCCTCGGCCCCCGGGTCGCCGCAGACCAGCATCAGGTCCCACGAGAAGGTGGTGGAGGTGTGGTCGCCGCCGTCCTCGGTGACCTCGAGGACGTACCCGTTGCGGTTGCCGCTCGCCGAGGTCAGCGGCGCCCCGAGCTGGGAGCGGACCATGCTGGAGGCCAGCGGGTTCGCCTCGTCGGTCGGGAAGCTCGAGCCGCGCTTGGAGTTGTTGGTCAGGGCGCAGTAGATCCTGCCGTTGACCGGGTTCGGCTCGATGTCCTCGGGGCGGTCCATCTTGGTGGGGCCGACCTTGTCGGCTGCGAGACGGGTGTCGACGAGTACGTCGACGACCGACATGCCGGAGACGAAGGACTCCTTGTCGCTGGTCAGCGGGATCCACTCGCCGACCCCGTCGTACTCCGGAGCCGGGTCGGACGCCTCGTCGGTGAACCTCGCGACGTACAGGGTGCCCTTGGACAGCAGCGTGAGGTTGTGCCTGCGCGCCGTCTGGGTCTCCCGCGGGTCGAAGGTGTCGGCGGAGACGAACTTGTAGATGTAGTCACCGCGCTCGTCGTCGCCCATGTAGACGACCGCGCGGCCGTCGCGGGCGATCGTGACGTTGGCGCCCTCGTGCTTGAAACGGCCCAGCATCGAGTGCTTGCGGGGCGTCGACCCCGGGTCCAGCGGGTCGATCTCCACGACGTAGCCGAACCGGAACGGCTCGTGCGGCTCCGCCGTCAGGTCGAAGCGCTCGTCCACGTCCTTCCAGCCGCGGCCGGTCCCGGTGAGCCCGTAGCGGGCGTACGAGGCCGAGTAGCGGCTGTCGAGGTCGCCGGACTTGTCGAAGTAGCCGTTGAAGTTCTCCTCGCCGGAGAGCACGGTGCCCCATGGGGTCGTGCCGCCGGCGCAGTTGGCGAAGGTGCCGAGCACCCGCTTGCCGCTCGGGTCGGCGCTCGTGCGGAGCCGCTCGCTGCCCGCAGCCGGGCCGTCGACCAGGAAGGGTGTGCTCGCGGTGACGCGGCGGTTCAGCCGAGCGCCCTTGTGGTTCGCGCGCTTCCAGGATCCCGCCTTCCTGCCGCGCTCGATCTCGACGACGGACATGCCGTGCGAGGCCATCGCGATCTTCTTGACCGTTGCGTCGTCGTAGACGCCGGCGGGGAACATCAGCTCCTCGTCGGTGTACTCGTTGTTGGCGACGAGCACGGCCCTGGTCGAGGTGATCGGCAGTACGCCGACATAGTCGTTGTTGTAGCCGAACTGCTTCGCGGCCGACTCGGGCGTCTGCCGGTAGGCGTCGAACTCGGGGGCGTCGGAGGTCACCGGGTCGCCCCAGCGGACCACCACGTCGTACCTGAAGCCCTGGGGGACGGTCACGTTGTCGCGGACGTTGGGAGCGACGGGCGTGAAGTCGAGGGACCCGACGCCGGCGGCGGAGGCAGGACGCTTCGCGCCAGGCGTGCCCGCTGCAGCGGCGGGGGACGTTCCGGCGAGGCCGCCGAGGACGAGGGCGCCTGCGCCGACACCTCCGGCCTTGAGGACCGAGCGGCGAGCGATCGCCTTCTCGACGAGGTCGGCGAACTCCGGGTTGTCGGAGGTGTTCGGTACCGGCTTGTCGCAGGCGTTTCCGCACCGGTAGTGGCAGGTCATGTGGCTGCGCGAGCCGTGCGGCCCGCTCGTGAGCAGCGGCAGCAGCCGCGCGCCGTTCCTGGCTTTCATGGGGCTCCTTCTCAGTGGGTTCCCGCGCGAGGCTAGGGAGGGCTGTGAAGAAGGAGGGGTATGTCCGGTTAAGCCGTGATGAACAGTTGGGTCACAGGGCGCTCGCCTGCACGGTGAGCCTGAGCTGCCTTCGCCGGTACGTGATGGCCTCGTAGGTGAACAGCACCAGCGCCACCCACACGAGCGTGAAGCCGACCCAGCGCATCGGCGGCATCGCCTCGTGGAAGAGCAGGACTCCGAGCGCGAACTGGAGCGTGGGTGCGAGGTACTGCAGCAGGCCGATGGTGGTCAGCGGCACCCGGGTGGCGGCGGCGCCGAAGCAGATCAGGGGTACGGCGGTCACGACCCCTGTGCTCACCAGCAGGGCGGTGTGTCCGGCTCCCTCGGTCCCGAAGGTCGAGGTGCCCTGGGCGACAAGCCACAGGATGTAGGCGCCCGCGACCGGGGCGAGCACGAGGGTCTCCACCGTGAGGCTCTCGACCGCGCCGACGTTCGCCTTCTTCTTGGCCAGACCGTAGCTGCCGAACGAGAAGGCGAGCACGAGAGCGACCCAGGGCGGCCGGCCGTACTCGACGGTGAGCCCGACGACCGCGACCGTGGCGATGCCGAGCGCGACCCACTGCAGGCGGCGCAGCCGCTCGCCGAGGATCACCACACCCATCAGCACGGTGACCAGCGGGTTGATGAAGTAGCCGAGCGAGGTCTCGACGACGTGGCCGTTGTTCACGCCCCAGATGTAGGTGCCCCAGTTGACCGCGATGACGGCCGCAGCGAGCGAGAGGATGCCGAAGGTGCGTGGGTCGGCGACCACGGCGCGGAGCCGGCGGAGCCTGCCGAGGAGCAGGACCAGGAGCAGCATGACCACGAGGGACCAGAACACCCGGTGCGCCAGGATCTCGACCGCGCCGGCAGGCCGGAGCAGCGGCCAGTAGAGCGGGAAGAGGCCCCACATCGCGTAGGCGGCCGCCCCCAGGAAGAAGCCGCGTCGTGTCTCCGCCACCTCGGAATCCTAACCGACCTGTAAGGCCCAAAGACCCGGACGCCACTGACAGAGACCGAGCGGGCTCCAGGGCGCGGGGGCGCAGAGCGTGGTCTGGAGGAACTACACGACCGTCCAGGTGTCGCCGCTCTGGAGCAGGCCGGCGAGCGCGTTTCCGCGGTCGTCGTCGCCGCCGCGTGCGGTCGCGATCTGGTCGCGCGCCAGGTCGTCGTACGTCGGGTGCTCCACCTGCCGGAAGATGCCGATCGGCGCCTGGTGGAGGTACCCGGCGTCGGTGAGCCGGGACAGCGCGAACGCCGTGGTCGGGTCGTCGGCGTGCGCGTCGTGGACCAGCACCTCCGCGGGGTCGACCCTGTCCGGGTTCTCCGGGGTCGCGACATCCACGACCCGCAGCGAGCCCGTCGCCGGGTCCCGCACGACGCCCTTGCTGCCGAGGCCGTCCTCGCCGGGCGCACCGAACCGGATCGGCTCGCCGTGCACGAGCGGGATGATCGCGTCGGCCTTGGTCTCCTGGCCCTTGATCGCGTCGAACGCCCCGTCGTTGAAGATCGGGCAGTTCTGGAAGATCTCCACCAGCGCCGTACCGCGGTGGGCTGCCGCCGCCGAGAGCACCGACGTGAGGTGCTTGCGGTCGGAGTCGATCGTGCGGGCCACGAACGTGCCCTCCGCGCCCAGCGCGAGCGAGACCGGGTTGAACGGGTTGTCGAGCGAGCCCATCGGCGTGGACTTCGTGACCTTCCCGATTTCGCTGGTGGGGGAGTACTGGCCCTTGGTGAGGCCGTAGATCCGGTTGTTGAACAGCAGGATCGTCATGTTCACGTTGCGGCGCAGCGCGTGGATCAGGTGGTTGCCGCCGATCGACAGCGCGTCGCCGTCACCGGTCACCACCCACACCGACAGGTCCGACCGCGAGGTCGCGAGGCCCGTCGCGATGGCCGGCGCACGGCCGTGGATCGAGTGCATCCCGTAGGTGTCGAGGTAGTACGGGAACCGGCTCGAGCAGCCGATGCCTGAGACGAACACGATGTTCTCGCGACGAAGGCCGAGGTCCGGCAGGAAGCCCTGGACGGCAGCCAGCACCGCGTAGTCGCCGCAGCCGGGGCACCAGCGCACCTCCTGGTCGGAGGTGAACTCCTTGCGGTTCTGCGGTACGTCGGAGGTGGGGACCCCCTGCAGCCCGCTGGGCAGACCCGGGAACGGGAGGGACTCGGTGGTCATCAGACTGTTTCCTTCTTGGTCTCGGCGGCCTCCACCGAGGCGGACGGCTCCACCGACGAGGACGTGGCCTCGATCAGGTCGGTGATCGCGTCGGCGAGCTCGGCGGCTCGCAGCGGGAGGCCTCGGACGTGGTTGTAGCCCACGACGTCGACGAGGTACTTGGCCCGGAGCAGCATCGAGAGCTGTCCGAGGTTCATCTCGGGGACCATCACGGCGTCGTAGGACTTCAGCACCTCGCCGAGGTCCTTCGGGAACGGGTTGAGGTTGCGAAGGTGCGCCTGGGCCACCTCGAGCCCGGCGTTGCGGACCTGGCGCACGGCGGCGCCGATGGGGCCGTAGGTCGAGCCCCAGCCCAGGACCAGCACGCGAGCCTTCCCGGACGGGTCGTCGACCGCGAGCGGCGGGAGGGAGTCGGCGATCCGCTCGACCTTCGCAGCGCGGGTGCGGACCATGAAGTCGTGGTTCGCGGGGTCGTAGGAGATGTTCCCGTGGCCGTCACCCTTCTCGAGGCCACCGATGCGGTGCTCGAGGCCGGCGGTGCCGGGGACCGCCCACGGACGGGCGAGCGTCTCCTCGTCCCGCAGGTAGGGCCAGAACTCGTCGGGCTGCCCGTCGGCGGCCTTCTTCGAGGCGTGGTTCGGCTCGGTCGCGAAGGCCGGGTCGATCTGTGGCAGGTCGCTGACCTCGGGGATCCGCCACGGCTCGGACCCGTTGGCGAGGTAGCCGTCGGAGAGCAGCATGACCGGGGTGCGGTAGGTGACCGCGATCCGCGCGGCCTCGACGGCTGCGTCGAAGCAGTCCGCCGGCGACTGGGGCGCGACGATCGGGATGGGGGCCTCGCCGTTGCGGCCGAACATCGCCTGAAGCAGGTCCGCCTGCTCGGTCTTGGTCGGGAGACCGGTGGAGGGACCGCCGCGCTGGACGTCGACGACGAGGAGCGGCAGCTCGAGCATGATCCCGAGGCCGATCGTCTCGGACTTCAGCGCGATGCCCGGGCCGGAGGTCGTGGTGACTCCCAGCGCGCCGCCGAACGACGCGCCCAGGGCGGCGCCGATGCCGGCGATCTCGTCCTCGGCCTGGAACGTCGTGACGTCGAACCGCTTGTGCTTGCTGAGCTCGTGGAGGATGTCCGAGGCCGGCGTGATCGGGTAGGAGCCGAGGAACAGCGGCAGACCCGACTGGGTGGCGCCCGCGATCAGCCCGTAGGCCAGCGCCAGGTTGCCGGTGATGTTGCGGTAGGTGCCCGCCGGCATGGGAGCGGGCCTGATCTCGTAGGAGACCACGAACGCCTCGGTGGTCTCGCCGAAGTTCCACCCGGCCTTGAAGGCGGTGACGTTCGCGTCGCGGATGTCGGGCACCTTGGCGAAGCGGCGCTCGAGGAACCCGATGGTCGGCTCGGTCGGACGGCCGTACATCCACGACAGGAGGCCGAGGGCGAACATGTTCTTCGCCCGCCCGGCGTCCTTCCGGGACAGGCCGAACTCCTTGACCCCCTCCACCGTCATGTCGGTGAGGTCGAAGGCGTGGACGGCGTACTCGTCGAGCGCGTCGGTCTCGAGCGGGTTCTCGGCGTAACCGGCCTTGTTCAGGTTCCGGGTGGTGAAGTCGTGGCTGTCGACGATGATCGTCGCGCCCTTCTTCAGGTCGCCGAGGTTCGCCTTGAGCGCCGCCGGGTTCATTGCCACGAGCACGTCGGGCGAGTCGCCGGGGGTGAGGATGTCGTGGTCGGCGAAGTGGACCTGGAACGACGAGACTCCCGGGAGCGTCCCCTGCGGGGCGCGGATCTCAGCCGGGAAGTTCGGCAGCGTCGAGAGGTCGTTGCCGAACGTCGCGGTCTCCTGGGTGAACCGGTCCCCCGTGAGCTGCATACCGTCACCGGAGTCACCCGCGAAGCGGATGATCACGCGGTCGAGCTGCTTGACCTGCTTGGTCACGCTTGTGCCTTCTTTCCGTGGCCCCGTCCGACCCTCCCTACGGGTCCGGGGCCGGTTTGCTTAGGGTGCCCTCTCCGCCATGCTACGACCGTCGCCTGACGTGTTCTCAGGAAGTCCAACACACGGTCGAAGCGTCCTATTTCGGCCTGCCGGGGAGTAGCCATCGGCATGCATGAGCACGCAAATGGGGAGAAACGACACGTTGGCGGGCGGCGGAACGGTCGTATTCCACCACTTCCGCGGCGCCCGTCCGGAAACGGAGCCCGTCCGCAAACGTGGTCACGACCAGTAGACGACGACCTTGTCCCCGACGTTCACCTGGTCGAACAGCGACGTGATGGCGCTGTAGTCGCGCACGTTGACACACCCGTGCGACGCGCCGTTGTAGCCGTTGGCGGCGAAGTCGGGCGAGTAGTGCACGGCCTGGCCGCCGCTGAAGAACATCGCGAACGGCATCGAGGTGTCGTAGATCGACGAGACGTGGTCCCGCGACTTGTAGCTCACCGCGAACTGCCCCTCGCGGGTCTCCATGCCCTCCCGCCCGAAGCGGACGTCGAGGGTCATGAGCGTCTTGCCGTCGACGACCCAGCGCAGGCTGTTGCTGGTCTTGTCGATGCACAGCGCCCTGCCCGTCGTACACCGGGGGTCGAGCGGGGCGCCGTCCGCCGGGTCTGGCGGCCGGTTCGCAAGCTCGTCCGCGGTCGGCTCGCTCGTCATGCCCTCGAGAAGGTCGAGGGTGCGGCGGTCGACCTCGCCGGTGACCGGGATCATCCGCTTGGCCTGAAAGCCCTTGACCGCGACGGTCGTCTGGTCGCCGTAGGTGTCGGTGACGTCGCCGAAGAACCAGGCGATCTGACGCAGCCGCGCCTGGATCTCGCGCACCTCCGCGCTCGAGTCGCCGGGGGAGAACAGTGCCGGTCCGGCGCGGTTGAACATCTCGTCGTCGGTGGGTTTGCGGGTCATCCTCAGCAGGCGCCGCCAGGTCCGGTGGTCGACCTCGCCGGTGACCTCGATCCCGCGCTTGCGCTGGAAGCCCCTGACCGCCTTGACGGTCGCCCCGTCGAAGGTGCCGCTCATCTGCGCGGGGTACCACGCTAGCTGGAAGAGGCGGTGCTGCAGTGCCCGCACCTTCACGCCTTGGTCACCGCGCTGGAGCAGTGCGGCGGGCTGGGGAGGGGCTTCGGGCGTCGCCGGGGCCGAAGGCTGCTCTGGTGGCGCGGTGGGCCGTGGTCTCACCGAAGGCGCCGACGTCCTGGTGTCGCCACCATCGCCGCCGTCGCGCAGCCCGAACATCCCGAAGGCGGCTCCGGTGCCGAGGGCCACCGCCGTGACCGCGGTGACGAGAGCCGTCGTGATCCTGGTGCGCCGTTGCATGTCGTCCTCCCGAGTGGCCTGCCCCCGTGGCGGCCCCTCGGAAGGTGAGACGCCGTCGGCGAGGATTTGGTTGCTTCTTCGTCTGCCGGGGGCAGGGCCCGACCGCAGCAGGCTAGCGGCTTCCCGCGCGGATCGCGGTGAGGCGCGGCGGCGCGGGGGCACTGCGAGGTGACGCCGAGGCCCCTAGACTCGCCCCGTGGCGGACTACTACTCGGCGTACCTGCCGTTGCTGGTGATGCTGGTCGTCGGCACGGTGCTCGTGCTCGCCATGTTCGCCGGCAACCGTCTGCTCCGCCCGTCGCACCCCACCACCGAGAAGCTGCTGACCTACGAGTGCGGGGTCGACCCGGTCGGTGAGGGATGGGCCCAGAACCACGTGCGCTACTACGTGTACGCCTACCTCTACGTGGTCTTCGCCGTCGACGCGGTGTTCCTCTTCCCGTGGGCGACGGTGTTCGGCGGCCTGGGCTGGATCTCCGTCGGCGAGATGGGCGTGTTCATCGGGTTCATCGCCGTCGGCCTGGTCTACGCCTGGCGCAAGGGAGTGCTGACCTGGACATGAGTACGACGGACCTCGGAATGCCCCAGGTCGGCGCGCTGCAGAAGCTCGCGCCGAAGCCTGCGCGCTACCTCCTCAACTGGGGCCGCAAGTACTCCTTGTGGGTCTTCAACTTCGGCCTCGCCTGCTGCGCGATCGAGTTCATCGCGACCTCGATGGCACGCCACGACTTCATCCGGCTCGGCGTGATCCCGTTCGCCCCCGGCCCCCGCCAGGCGGACCTCATGGTCGTCTCCGGCACCGTCACCGACAAGATGGCGCCCGCGATCAAGCGGCTCTACGAGCAGATGCCCGAGCCGAAGTACGTCATCTCGTTCGGGTCCTGCGCCAACTCCGGCGGCCCCTACTGGGACTCCTACTGCGTGACGAAGGGTGTCGACCAGATCATCCCCGTCGACGTCTACGTCCCGGGCTGCCCGCCCCGGCCGGAGGCGCTGCTCCAGGGCATCCTGAAGCTCCAGGAGAAGATCGACGGCGAGTCGCTCCGGGAGCGCTACCGCACGACGAGCGCCGCATCGGTGACGAGGGGCCTGGTGCTGCCTCCGGACGCCGCGGCCCCGGAGCGCGGCGACGGGCAGGTGCCGTGAGCCCACACGCGACGTACTGGCCGGGCCGCGTCCGAGCCGCCTTCGCCGATGCCTTCGGCGAGGACGCGACCGTGGACGAGGGCTTCGGCCCGGTGGCCGTCGACGTCCCGTCCGAACGCTGGCCGGACGCGCTGGAGCTCGCCCGGGACGGCCTCGACTGCACGTTCTTCGACTGGCTCTCGGCGGTCGACGAGCTAGGCGACGGGTTCCGGCTCGTGTGCCATCTCGCCGACCACCGCCCCGGCGGCGTGGAGCACCTCGTGCTGCGGACCCTCGTGCCCCGGGATGCGCCGGTGGTCGCGTCCGTGACACACCTGTTCGCCGGTGCCAAGTGGCACGAGCGTGAGACCCACGAGATGTTCGGGGTGGAGTTCACCGGCTCGGAGGGCGAGCGGCTAGAGCTCGACAAGCTGCTGCTTCCCGAGGTCTTCGAGGGGCACCCGCTCCGGAAGGACTTCGTCCTCGCCTCCCGCGTCGCCAAGCCGTGGCCGGGCGCGAAGGAGCCGGGGGAGTCCGACCACCAGGCGGCAGCTCCATCGCGCCGTCGTACCCGCCCGCCCGGCGTGCCGGAGCCCGAGCAGTGGGGCCCAAGAGAGCCCGGGTCCGAGCGCCCCGACCCGCTGGCGGCCGCTGCCTCGTCGGGGCCGGCAGGCCGCCCTCGTCGGACCGCCCGCGCCACGCCACCACCTGCGGCTCCCGAGGAAGGCGGGGCGCCCGACCAGTCCCGCTCCTCCGTCGCGGGACGGCCAGACCCATCCACGGTCGCCCCGCCTCCCTCGTCCGACTCCGGCGGCTCCGCTGCCCCAGGTGCCGGGGAGGGCGACGATGGCTGACGTCCTCGAGGCGCTTGTGCGTGTGCTGATCGTGGTCGCCGCGTTCCTCGTCCTGCCGCTGCTGGTCGGGCAGGTCGAGCACAAGGCGATGGCGCACATGCAGGCCCGCGTCGGACCGATGTACGCCGGCGCCTTCCACGGCTGGGCGCAGCTCGTCGCCGATGGCGTGAAGTTCGTCCAGAAGGAGGACGTGGTCCCGGCCGCGGCCGACCGACACGTCTTCAAGCTGGCGCCGGCGGTCGCGCTGCTGCCCTACCTGATCGTCATGCTCGCCATCCCGGTCGGGTCCAGCCTGGTGGGGCAGGACCTCGACGTCGGGCTGTTCTTCGTCCTCGCGGTGATGGGCGCCGGTGTCGTCGGCACCCTGATGGGCGGCTGGGCGAGCGCCAACAAGTTCAGCCTCCTCGGCGGCATCCGGGTCGCAGCGCAGCTGATGGCCTACGAGCTCCCGTTCGTGCTCGCCGCCGCCTCGGTCGCGATGGCCGCGGGCACGCTGTCGCTGGTCGGCATCGTCGAGGCCTGGAACCCCTGGTGGCTGCTGTGGCAGGCCCCCGCGATGCTGGTCTTCTTCGTCTCCGGTCTCGCAGAGCTCCAGCGGCCCCCGTTCGACATGCCGGTCGCCGACGCGGAGCTCGTCTTCGGCCCCTACACGGAGTACGGCGGCCTCCGGTTCGCGCTCTTCATCCTCGCCGAGTACGCCGGCATCGTGGTCCTCTCGGCGCTGACGACGGTGCTGTTCCTGGGCGGCTGGCACGGCCCCCTCGAGGACCAGCTCGGCTGGCTCTGGACGCTTGTGAAGACGGGGATCGTCGCCTTCGTCGTCATCTGGCTGCGCGTGGCCTACCCGCGGCTGCGCGAGGACCAGCTCCAGCGGCTGGCGTGGCAGGGGCTCGTGCCGCTGGCCCTGTTCCAGCTCGCGATCACGGCGGTCGGAGTGGTGGTGATGAGCTCGTGAGCTTCCCGGGCAAGGGCCTGCTGCAGGGCCTTGCGGTGACGATGCGCAACATGACGCGTCGCTCCGTGACGGCGCACTACCCGGACGCGCTCCCGGAGCTGCCTCCGCGTTCGCGCGGTGTGATCGCGCTGATCGAGGAGAACTGCACCGTGTGCATGCTGTGTGCGCGCGAGTGCCCCGCCTGGTGCATCTACATCGACAGCCACAAGGACACGATCCCCGCGACCACCGAGGGCGGGAAGGACAAGTCCCGCAACGTCCTCGACCGGTTCGCGATCGACTTCTCCATCTGCATGTACTGCTCGATCTGCATCGAGGTCTGCCCCTTCGACGCGCTGCACTGGAGCCCCGAGTTCGAGTACGCCGAGCTCGACATCCGCGAGCTCACCCACGAGAAGGAACGGCTGCGCGACTGGATGTGGACCGTCCCGGCGCCGCCCGCTCTCGACCCGGGTGCGGAGCAGCCCAAGGAGATCACCGTCGCCGAGAAGGCCGTGCCGCAGGCGCCGGTCGAGACGGCTGATGACGAGGCGGCCGTCCGACGGAGGCAGTCATGACCTGGCCGCAGGTCATCTTCGCCCTGCTGGGGCTGGTCGCGCTGGGCTCGGCGCTGCTGGTGGTGACGACCCGCAACATGGTGCACGCGGCCTTGTGGCTGGTCGTGACCCTGGGTGCGATCGCCGGGGTGTACCTCCTGCTCGCCGCGGAGTTCCTCGCCTGGGTGCAGGTGCTCATCTACGTCGGGGCGGTCGTCGTACTCCTGCTCTTCGCGCTCATGCTCACCAAGGCGCCCACAGGCCCGCAGCCCGACCTCGACGTCCGTCGCAAGGTGCCCGCCGTCGTCGTGGCCGGTCTCGTCGGGGCGCTCCTCGTCGTCACGGTGGTCGCGGGGTTCTCCGGTGTGGAGCTCGACCTCGAGGGCACCGTGGTCGGCTCGGCCCAGCTGACCGGCGCGACGGTCTTCGAGAAGTGGGTGCTGCCGTTCGAGGTGCTCTCGGTGCTTCTGCTGGCCGCGCTCATCGGCGCGATCGTCCTCTCGCGAGGAGATGACCGCTGATGCCGCTGTGGTGGCCGCTGGTGCTGTCCGGCCTGCTCTTCGCGATCGGGGTGTACGGCGTGCTCGTGCGCCGCAACGCCGTCCTGGTGCTCATGGGCGTGGAGCTGATGCTCAACGCGGTCAACATCAACCTCGTCGCGTTCGACGCGCACCTCCGTGACGTCGTGCACGGCGGGCAGACCCTGGCCCTGTTCGTGGTGGTGATCGCCGCCGCCGAGATCGGACTCGCGCTCGCGATCGTGCTGCGCGTGTTCCGCACGCACGGTCACATTGACGTCGACGCGCTGCGTGAGCTCGCGGACCGGGACGAGGCACCGGCCGAACCGGACGCCGCGCCGGAACAAGCCGATCCTGCCGCGGCGGACCTGGAAGCGCAGGAGGCGCAGTGAGCTGGGTCGTGCTGGTCCTCATCGCGCTGCCGTTCGTCTCGGCGGCGCTCTCGCTGTTGGTGGGCCATGGCGGTGAGGTCGCCGAGCGCGGGATCGCCGTGGGCGCGTCCGGACTGGGCTACGTCCTGGCGGCCTCGGTCGCCCTCTCGCACCTCGGTGACGCGAGCCCGCTCGAGGCTGTCTTCGCGAGCACCACCGGCATCCGCCCGCCGATCGAGCTGTCGGTGTACGTCGACCAGCTCACCGCCGTGATGCTCCTGCTCGCCTACACCGTGGCGTTCCTCGTGCAGGTGTACTCCCTCGGCTACATGGCCGGCGACCCCCGCTACCCGTCGTACGCCGCCCTCGTCTCGATCTTCACCGGCGCGATGACCATCGTGGTGACCGCTGACGACCTGTGGATGCTGCTCGTCGGGTGGGAGCTGATGGGCGCCTGCTCGTACTTCCTGATCTCCCACCACTGGGAGCTCGGCGAGGCCAGAGCGGGTGCGGTCAAGGCGTTCTTGATGACGCGGACCGCGGACCTCGGGCTGCTGTTCGCGATCATCGTCCTCGGCGTCCGCTTCGACTCGTACCGGATCAGCACGATCATGGGCGAGATCGCAGCCGGGGGGTTCAGCCGTGACGAGCTGTGGCTTCCGGCGCTGCTGATCACGGTCGCTGTCATCGGCAAGTCGGCGCAGTTCCCGCTCCACACCTGGCTGCCGGACGCCATGCCCGGCCCCACGCCGATCTCCGCGCTGATCCACGCAGCGACGATGGTCGCCGCCGGAGTCTTCCTCGTGGCGCGCACCTTCCCGCTCTACCTCTCCGCGCCGGCGGCGCTCACCACGCTCGCGCTCGTCGCCGCGGTCACCATGTTCATCGCCGCTGTCTACGCGCTCTTCGCGAACGACCTGAAGCGCGTGCTCGCATGGTCGACCGTGAGCCAGCTGGCCTACATGTTCGGGGGGCTCGCCGTGGGGTCGTACGCCTCCGGCGTCCTGCACCTCCTGGCCCACGGCGCGTTCAAGGCGCTGCTGTTCCTCGCCGCGGGCGCGGTGGTGCACGCGGTCGGCACGACCTCGATGTCGGCGATGGGCGGCCTGCGGGACAAGCTGCCCGACACGTTCATCACGATGACGATCGGGTTCGGTGCCCTGGCGGGCGTCGCGCCCCTCGTGGGCTTCTTCACCAAGGACGCGGTCATCGGGGCGGTCTGGGAGGAGGCCCGCCACGGCAACCTCGTGTGGCCCTGGGTGGCCTGGACGCTCCTCGCCTCGACGGTCCTCACCGCCGTGCTGACGGTGGCCTACTCGATGCGGGCCTGGCTCAAGGTCTTCTTCGGCACGGCACCGGTGCCCGAGCCCGGCTCCGCCGCTCCTGAGGTCCACGAGGCGCCGCTGTCGATGAAGGTCCCGCTGTACCTCCTGGCCATCCCGACCGTCCTCGGCGGCCTTCTCGTCGCGTACCCCGAGAAGGTCCTCGGGCCCGGCGAGTACGACCTGACGCACCCCGAGCTCTCCGTCCTCATGACGGTGCTGGTGGGCGCGACGGCAGGAGTCGTCGCGTGGCTGTGGCGTCGGAGCGCCGGCCAGGAGCCGTGGCACGCTGTCGTCCTCCCGCATCCGCCCGTCGACCGGATCTACGCCGCCGCGGTGGTGCGTCCGGTGGAGTGGCTCTCCCGCACGGTCCGCGCGGGTGACCGCGACGTGATCGACCGTGGCGCCGACAGCGCCGGAGCCGTCACCCGCGGGCTCGGCGCGCTGGTGCGGCGGGCGCAGACCGGCAACGTCCAGACCTACCTCATGGTGGTCGTCGTGGGTGCGTGCGCGGTCGCCGTGGCGGCGGGGGTGCTCGCATGACCGCGGTCCTCCTGAACGGCCTCGTCGCGGCACCCGCCGCCTTCGCCCTGCTCACCGGGCTCGCGGCCAGACGCCAGCGGCTCGCGGTCGGCATCGGCGTGGTCGGTGCCTTCGTGACGCTCGCCTGGTCGGTCTGGCTCGCGGCGGCGTACGACGGAGCGCTGGGTGGCGCGGACAGCACGGTGGACGCCGTGTGGCTCGAGGCCCTCGACGTGCACTGGAGGCTCGGGATCGACGGGATCTCCGCGGCCTTCGTGCTGATGACGACCCTCGTCTTCGCCACCGCCCTGTTCTCGCTGCTGCGCCATGCACCGGACGCCGCCGAGGGCGGCCCGCGCCGCACCGCCTCGCTCGCGGTCCTGCTGCTGGTCATCGAGGCCGGCGTCCTGGGCAGTTTCCTCGCCCTCGACATGGTGCTGTTCTTCGTCTTCTTCGAGGTCGCGCTGATCCCGATGTGGTTCGTGATCAACACCTGGGGCGACTCGTCCGACGCGGTGGCGCGACGGAAGGCCGCGACCCGGTTCCTCATCTTCACCGTGACCGGCTCGGCCCTCATGCTCGTGGGCTTCCTGCTCCTGCGGGTCGAGGCCGGCACCTTCGACATCGTGCAGGTGGCGGCCGCGTACGTGCCCTCCACTGCGACTGCGCTCGCCGCCAGCCTGCTCATCGGCCTCGGCCTGGCGGTCAAGACGCCTCTGTGGCCGCTGCACATCTGGCTGCCCGACGCTCACTCGAAGGCCCCCACCGTGGGCTCCGTGGTTCTCGCTGCCGTGCTGCTCAAGCTCGGGACCTACGGCTTCATCCGGTTCTGGATGCCGGCCACCTCGCCGGACTGGCTGCTCGTCCCGGTCGTCGCGGCGCTCGGCGTCGTCGGCATCGTGTACGCCGCGCTGGCCTGCCTCGCGCAGACCGACCTGAAGCGGCTGATCGCCTACTCGAGCGTGGGGCACATGGGCTTCGTCGTCCTCGGGGTCGCGACCTTCACCGTCGGCGGGGTGCAGGCGGCGGTCTTCGCGAGCGTCGCGCACGGCCTGATCACCGGACTGCTGTTCTTCCTCGCGGGGGCGATCAAGGACCGCTACGGCACCAGCGACCTGGCCCGGCTCAAGGTGCTCTACGGCAAGGTCCCGCGGCTGGCCGGCGTCTTCGCCTTCGCCGCCATGGCCTCGCTCGGCCTCCCGGGCCTGGCCGGGTTCTGGGGCGAGATGCTCGCGATCCGGGCGGCCGTGGACCAGGCGACTCCGCTGTCCGAGTACACCTATCGCTGGCTGGCTTTCATCGCCGCCCTCGGCGTCATCCTGACCTCCGCCTACTTCCTCGCGCTCATGCGCGGCATGCTCCAGGGCGGCCCGTCCGCGCCGGCCGGCGAGGTCCGCGGGAGCGTCGAGCTCGTCGCGGACAGCGTGCCCGTCGCCGAGCCCGTCGTCGCCGACGTGCGGGCGACCGAATGGATCACTTGGGGGCCGCTGCTCGTGCTCACCCTTCTCCTCGGCGTCGCCCCCGGACTGCTGCTGACCCCGGTGGCGGGGTCGGCCGTGAGGTTCCTCGGAGGCCTGGGATGAACGGCGCCGCCCAGCAGATCGACTGGCAGGCCGTGACGCCGCCGCTGATCGTGGCATGCACCGCCATCGTCGTACTCCTCGTCGACGCGTTCGCGGGCGCACCCCGCACCCGCGGACGGGCCTTGGTGCCGGCGGTCCTGACGGTCGCCGGCGTGGTCGCCGCGGGTGTGTACGCCCTCGCCTACCTGGCCGATGACGTCGATCGGGGATCCGTCCGCCAGACCTTCTGCATCGAGTCGCTGCTCGACGGGCCGGCGCCGTGCTCGTTCGCGATCGACCGGATGACGCTGGTGTTCTGGGCGATCGTGCTGTTCGGCACCCTCGTCGTCGCGCTGCTGGGCACCGCCGCCGTCGCGGAGGGGAGGACCCCGCAGGGCGAGTGGAACTTCCTCCTCCTGAGCTCGGCCACGGGCGCACTGGTGATCGCCGCCTCTCGTGACCTGGTGACCCTGCTCGTCGCGCTCGAGGTGGTCTCGCTTCCCGCGTTCGCGATGGTGGGCCTGCGACTTGGCGACAGGCGGGCGGCCGAGGCGTCGGTGAAGTTCTTCCTGGTGTCCGTGGTCTCGACGGCGGTCGCGCTGATGGGCATCTCCTTCGTGTACGGCGCCACCGGCTCGGTCTTCCTGACCCAGATCGACGTCGCCCTCGTCACCGGCTCCGGTCCCCGGGAGGTCGCCGTCGTGGGGGTCCTGCTCACGATCGTGGGCCTCGCCTTCAAGGTCGCGGCCGTGCCGTTCCACATGTGGGTGCCGGACACGTACGTCGGAGCGCCGGTCGCGGTCGCGGCGTACCTCTCCGTGGTGTCGAAGGCCGCCGGCTTCGTCGGCCTGCTTCTCGTGCTCGCCTACGGACTGCCCGAGCTCTCCGAGTCGTGGTCGCCGGTCGTCGGCGTCATGGCCGCCCTGACCATGACCGTCGGCAACGTCGTCGCCCTCTGGCAGCAGCATGCCGTCCGGCTGCTCGCGTGGTCGTCCGTGGCGCAGGCGGGCTACATCCTCGTCCCCTTCGGTGCGGTCGCCGCGGCCTCCCGGGAGGAGATGTCGGCGGTGCTGAGCCGGTCGACGGGCTACCTCGCCGTCTACGCCGTCGTGAACCTCGGTGCCTTCGCCGTCGCCACCGTCGTGGGCACGCGGTACCCGCGGCAGCAGCTGGCCGACTACCGCGGCCTCATCCGCGAGGAGCCTCTCGCCGGCTGGGCGCTCGCCTTCGCGCTGGTCGCCCTGGCCGGGTTGCCGCCGGGCGTGATCGGCCTGCTTGCAAAGGTCGTCGTGTTCTCCTCCGCCGCCGGCCCGTCCACCTGGCTCGCGCTGGTCATGGCGGTCAACGTGGCGATCGGGCTCGTGTACTACGCGCGCTGGCTGATGGAGCTCTTCCGGCCCGCCGAGACCGTCGGCGCTTCGACGTACGACGTCCCGAACGGGGTCGGAGTGGCGATCGGGATGACCCTCACCGCCGCCGTCGTCTTCTCCGTCCTCCCCGGCCTCCTGCTCGACCCCGTCCTCGCAGTGATCGCGCCCTGACGCAAAACGCCTGACCTGCTTCCGCCGCCGACGCACACTGGAGGTACGGGGGAGGAGGGAGATCACACGGTGAACATCCCACCCCAGCGCCATCGGTGCACGATGCACCAGTGGTGCCTCGCACGCGGCCAGGGCCACCACGTGCACGTGGGAGAGGTGCACCTCCTCACCACGTCGCGTGGCACCGAGATCCGCGTCTCGCTGAACGCCGAGGAGGACGCCGAACCGGTCGTGCACATGGAGGCGACGTTCGACCGAGGTGGCGCGATGATGGAGCTCGCCGAGCTCGAGGCCACCGAGGCGATCGAGCTGGCGGGCTACCTGATGAGCCTTGGCCGCGTCGCACAGGTGGAGCGCGACGAGGTCGGCTGAGGGCGGCTTCGACCGTTCTGGCCCGCAGCGGGACCCGCCGGGTGCACGCTGGGGGCACGCACACGTCAGGGGGTTCGCATGCGCGCCGGAAGGTTCCTCGTCGCACCGCTCTCGATCGCACTAGGCCTGGCCGGCATGGGCATGGCCACTCCGGCGGACGCCGCAGCCCAGCCTGGCTGGGGTCCTGTCGAGAACGTGACCGAGTCCGCACCCTTCACCTACGGTCCCGACGTTGGGGTCGACGCGAACGGGAACGCTGTGGCGGTGTGGCCACGCGGCGAGAAGCGCCTGCGACTCATCGCAGCCTGGCGACGAGCCGGCGGTGCCTGGTCGGCGCCCCGGACCGTGCCGGGCACCCTCGGCGCGATGGAGGCGGAGGTCGTCTTCGACGGCTCTGGTGAGCTGGTCCTGGCGTGGTCCGCCGGACGGCGGGTCAAGGCTGTACGTCGACCCGCAGGCGGGTCCTGGGGCTCGCCCGTGACGGTCCATCGGACCGCCACAGGTGTACGCGGGACCAGGCCGGCCCAGCTCGACCTCGCGGTGAACGCCCGCGGTCGCGCGGTGCTGTCCTGGGAGACGATGGACGACGACCTCGACGCGACGTACGCCCGGTCCCGGGTGCAAGCCGCGGTGGGAACCCCCGCGGGCCGCTGGAGCCGTGCACGCACTCTGTCCTCCGCCCGCCGCGAGGCCTTCGATGCCGAGGTCGCGGTGTCGGGACGTGGCCGGGTCACGGTGGTCTGGGACGAGACCGCTCGGAGCCTCGGGCAGATCATGACCGCATCTCGGGCCCCCGGGCGCGGCTGGGACGACACTCGAGCGCTCAGCAGGCGGCTCGCGCACCCCTCGGCGCCGCAGCTGGCCGGGCTGCCGTCCGGTGAGCTGGCAGTGGCCTGGGGTTCCGGGAAGTCCGAGACGGCCGCGATCAGGCTCATGCGTTGGAAGCCCGGGGCCGGATGGCGTGCCTCTGGCAAGGTTCCGGGGGTTCGCTCCGATCCCTGGTGGCTCGACCTCGGCATGGATGGCGCCGGCACGGTGACCCTCGCCTGGTCGAACCAGGCCAAGTCGGTCTGGGCGGCATCCCAGACGTCAGCGGGCGCCTGGAGCGGAGGCAGGATCGCCCCGGCGGGCTCGGTGTTCTACGGCCTCAGCGTGCACGTCAACCTCGCCGGTGACACCGTCGTCGGCTGGGACGCCCAGCATCGCCGATCTCACGTGGAGGAGGCGGTCTACCGGTCCCGCGCCGGCACGTGGGGGCCTGTGACGGAGCTGTCCGACTCGCGGGGCGACGCGGCCGGACTTGCGGTCGCGCTCGCGGACGACGGCTCGGCCACGGCCGCGTGGCTGTTCGGCAAGCGACGCGGCACCTCGAGCCGGATCCAGGCCAGGACGTACGAGGTGCTGTGACGACCGCGCTGTCGCCGCGATCTTGACAGCGCCCACGGAGCGTGAAGGGAGTGATGGGCATGATCCGCCTGCTTGGTCACATGCCGGCCGGGGTCCTCGGGCTCGAGGCGGTCGACGACGTCGAGCGAGAGGACTACGAGAACGTCATCGTGCCCGCGATCAACGAAGCGATCGCGCAGCACGGGAAGGTCCGCCTCGTCTATGTCCTCGGTCCCGAGTTCGACGACTACGAGGGAGAGGCGGTCTGGGAGGACCTCAAGCTCGGTGTGCGTCACCCGACCACGTTCGAACGGGTCGCCATCGTGACCGATGCGCGCTGGGCCGGCCCGGCGATCAAGGTCTTCAGCGTCCTGTGGCCCGGGCAGGCGCGGGCGTTCCCACTGTCTGAGCTCGAGTCCGCGAAGCGATGGGCGGCGGAAGACGCCGGTTGACGCGTTTGGCGGGGCAGCGGCGTCGAGGTACGTCGCCAAGGAGCGCCACGCGCTTTACGGACCGTCCTTACCGGGCGGCGCCGTGGGTTGAGCCGGCCCGACCGCTGTCAGCTGGCGGGACGGAAGCGCAGCGCCGACCAGGTGTCGTCGACGGAGATCTGCCGCACCGCGCGGACGCCGCGTTCGGCGAGGATGTTCGCGAGGATGTCCCGGTTGAGGTCGGTCCCTCGCAGACCGCCCTTCGAGGCAACCCATGCCAGGACGTCTCGTCGTCCTGCACCCAGCACAGCCTCGATCGCATCCGTCGCGAGGTCGGCCTTGGCCGTCACGAAGGCGAGCACGGCATCTGCGGCTGCGACCTCGTCGATCGAGTCGGTCGACACGAGATTCAGGTGAACGTCGTCAGGTTTGTCCAGGACGACGACGCGATGGTCTGCCTTGATCTGCAACTTGCTGGCCGTCGACATGCTCCAACTGTGACAGGAGAACGAGCGGAGAACTGTGATCAGTGCCGTGCGCGCCGGTCCACTCAACGTCGCTGGAGGTGGCGTAGTCCCAACAGGCGCCTCTGGTGAGTAACCCAGCGGAAGGAGGTCAGCGGTAGTTCGTGAACTGCACCGCGAAGTCGTAGTCCTGACCCTTGACCAGCGCGATCACGGCCTGGAGGTCGTCGCGCTTCTTGCTGGTCACCCGCAGCTCCTCGCCCTGCACCTGGACCTTGACGCCCTTGGGGCCCTCGTCGCGGATCAGCTTCCCGATCTTCTTCGCGTCCTCCTGCGAGATGCCCTCCTTGAGGGCGACCGCGATCTTGGACTCCTTGCCCGACTGACGCGGCTCGCCCGGGTCGAGGATCTTCAGCGACTGGTTGCGCTTGATCAGCTTGTCCTTGAAGACGTCGAGCACGGCGGTGGCGCGGTCGTCGGCGTTGGCGGAGATCTCCACGCTGTGGTCGCCCGAGCGGGTGATGGTGGCGCCAGTGTTCTTGAAGTCGAACCGCTGGCTGATCTCCCGCTGCGCCTGGTTGATCGCATTGTCGACCTCCTGCAGGTCGAGCTTGCTGACGATGTCGAACGACGAGTCGGCCATGAGATGCGGGTCCTCCCGGGGCGTCTGGGCGCCCGATTTAGTCATCAAGTGGGGCTGCTGTATTCTTTCGTGTCGCTGAGCCCCAGGCTAATCGGGGTCGGCATGGCAGGTTGTCCGAGCGGCCAATGGAAGCGGACTGTAAATCCGTCGGCGTATGCCTACGCAGGTTCGAATCCTGCACCTGCCACACAGCGAAAAGGGCCTCTGACCAGCACGTTTGCCGGTCGGAGGCC
>CAVQSC010000043.1:0-3030 GCA_963715375.1 uncultured Actinomycetota bacterium
GGCTGACGGTCGAGGTGGCGGCGCCCGGGCCCTACGGGTTACTCGACGCACACATGGCCGGGCAGCAGCAGCATGCCGCAGCCGCAGCAGTAGCGCCGAAGAGGTGGCCGCCTGCGCCGGCGTGCCCAGACGGTGAAGGTGGTGAAGGCGGCGGTGTAGAGCGACAGCGTGACGCCGATGATGAGCCAGTGCACTACGGACATCGCGGGGCCGCCGTACGGTCCGACGAGAGGTTCGACTGTGACATGGGCGCGACCCCCGATCCTCCGCGAGGGGCAGACTGCCCCTTCAGTCAGATCGTGCGACCCGCCACCGCGGCGGGCATCGGTCGAACGGGCGGCGCCACCACGCAGAAATGACGAGGGCCGGGAAGATCGCTCTCCCCGGCCCTCGCCGTCAGTCAGCCGTTACCGGTCAGCGGACCACGATCTGCATCGAGCCGTTCTGCGTCGTGCTGATGACCTCGATCTGGGTCCCGGTGCCACCAACCTTCACGCTGTGGAGCGGGTTCGCCTCGTCGTAGTAACGCAGCGGGTCGGTGTCGTCGAACACCGCGACACCCGGCCGCGACGGGACGGTGAGCGTGGTCATGCCGGCAGACGTCTCGCGGTGCAGCGAGAGCGGGTCGGTCGGCGCCAGCCCGAACGTGGCGTCGAACGACTGGATCCGGTTGCGGGCGATCGCGCCGTCGGACCACTTCAGCGACGCGGCGCGGGCGTCGATCGGCAGTGCCTCGCCGCCACCCATGTGGGCGCTGGTGTTGTTGTCGCCGTACTGGGTGTCCCAGTACCAGACCAGCAGGCCGTCCTGGTACGGGAAGTGCTCGACCGTGTTGGGCTTGGTCGTGAGCCAGCCGAAGTTGTACGGGCCGGTCTCCAGGGTGGCGTCGTAGCCGCCGTAGGTCCGGTTCTCGGCCATGTAGTAGTGGCTGTACTGACGCTCGACCTGCCCGTTCTCGGCGACGCTGAACTTGTCCAGGGTCCAACCGTCGGCGCCGGCCTCGGCGCCGTTGCGGAGCACTCCGGCCACGTCGATGGCGTCCACGGAGAAGCCGACCCCGTTGACGGCGGCGTCGTTGACCATCCGGAAGCGGAGCTTCGCGGTCGTGCCGGCCGCGGACGAGGGGAGCGTGGCGGTCATCGGGACCCAGCCGCTGCTGGTGCCGGTGATGCCGAAGCCCTCGTTCGTGCCGTTCGGGTCGGTCGTCGTCGACAGGCTGGTGGCGAGCGGCGCCCACGTGGCGCCGTCGTCCGTGGACAGCTCGGCGTACGCGTAGTCCCAGTCCGCCTCGATGTCGTACTTCACCTGCGTGCTCAGCTGGCCGCCACCGGAGGGGACCGTGAACGACGGGCTGGTCATCGTGGCGGTGCGGTCGTCGCCGCGACCGGAGTAGAAGAAGTTCGTGCCCTCGGCTGCCGCGCCGATGTTGGTGGTGACGGTCTTCTTCGGCAGGATCGTGATGACCGACTGGGCCATCTTCGTCGCGTGGTACGACGGGCCGAGGTCGTGGCTCGAGGTCTGGCCGGTGCGTGCCACGTCGTAGTCGAGCCAGCCGAGCTGGAACTTCTCCCACGGTCCCATGTGGTTCGGGGTGGTGCCGATCGCGCCCTGGCCGTGACCGAGCCACGAGCCCGAGCTCATCAGTGTCCAGAAGCCGGTGCCGTTCTCGCCGCCCGCGGTGTCGTACAGGTCAGGCAGACCGAGGTCGTGGGCGTACTCGTGGACGAAGACGCCGAGGCCGCCGTTCTCGGGCTCGGTGGTGTAGTCCCGGATCCACAGGCCGGTGTCGCCGATCTCGACGCCGCCGAACTGGGCGTCGTCGGGGCCGACGCCGTCGGTGTGGAAGCCGTTCTGGTTGACCGCCCAGCGGTGCGACCAGATCGCGCCTTCGGGTGCGCCGGCCTCTTCGCCCTCGCCGGCGTGGATCGCCTGGAAGTGGTCGATGTAACCGTCGGCCTCGTTGAAGTCGCCGTCACCGTCGTGGTCGTAGCGGTCCCACTGGTCGAAGCTCTGGAGGTAGGCGACGATCTGCTGCCGGCTCTTCCCGGCGGCCACCTGTGCGTCGTACCAGGCCTCCGCGGTGTCGTCGATGAAGTACGTCATGTCCGCGTGGCTCTCGGTGGTGCCGTACTCGCTCTGGGGCTTGTCGACCTTGACCCACTCGCTGACGTCACCGCCCACGGTGTACCGGCCGCTCGACATCTCCTCGTAGATCTGCTTGAAGGACTCGCCGCCCTGCTCCTCCATGCCGTTGAAGAACATGTCGAGGTAGTGCTGCCGGTTGAAGTCCTCGACCCAGTACGTCGAGTTGTCGTCCTGGGTCGGGCGGGCGATCTGGTTGTGGAGCTGATCGCCGGTCCCGGCGCCGGGCTTGCCCTTGCCGCCGCCCTTGCCGCCGGTCCCCGAGCCGAACTCCACAAGGAAGGAGAGCAGCTGGTCGCTGGCGTTGGTGCCGTACTGCGCCCACTGGCCGGGGGCGACGCTGACCGCCTTGGAGCCGTCGCGGGTCTGCACCTGGCGCTTGCCGGTGAGGACCATCTCGGCGCCGCGCTTGGTGAGGTCGCGCCGACGCGCCTCCAGCGGGTCGGGCCGATCGTCCTTCTTGCCCTGCACGGAGCCCTGCTCCTGCGGGTTCTCGGGGGGCGCGGCGGCTGCGGGAGCCTGCAGCGCGGATGCAACAAGAGCGGCCGAGGTGAGGCCGCCCAGGACGCCGATGATGCGTCGCTTCACGGAGATCCTCCTGTGACTGAGTGAGGTCACGCCGATGTTTGCTCAACGACGTGAGGAGGCGCGACATTCGTCGCAACTCCGGGCACTTCATCAGGAAAGGCGGTCCACGTCCAGAGAACTGAGGTTTCCGTTTGGTCACGAGCCGCTCATCAGGCGTGAAACCGACGTTGCAGGTCGTTGCAGCGCAGAACCCTGCAAAGCGGAACCGGGCCGTTCTGCGGACCTGCGGTTTGCGGCGGTCGCCCTTCTCCGAGAGAGTGTGCACACCAGTGCCGTACGAAAGGGACGTCCCATGGAGAC
>CAVQSC010000044.1:0-32410 GCA_963715375.1 uncultured Actinomycetota bacterium
TGGAGCCCGCCTACGTACGCGCGCTGACCTCCCGGATCCTCTCCTCCACCGACGAGAGCGTCCCCACCTTCTGCCCCTTCAACGGGCAGCCGTTGGCCGCGATCCCGCAGTCGAGCGCCGAGGACGTGGCGGAGGCGTTCGCTCGTGCCCGCCGCGCACAGGAGTCCTGGGCGGCCCTGCCGTTGAAGGCTCGCGCGGAGAAGCTGCTGAACCTCCACGACCTGATCCTGGATCGTCAGGACGAGATCACGGACCTCATCTGCTGGGAGTCCGGCAAGTCGCGCAAGCACGCGTTCGACGAGCCGCTGCACGTGGCGATGACGGCGAGGTACTACGCCCGTACGTTCGAGCGGCACCTCCACTCGTCCAAGCGGATCGGCATCGTCCCGGTGCTCACGCAGGTCGAGGTGAACCGGGTTCCGAAGGGCGTGGTCGGGATCATCTCGCCGTGGAACTACCCGTTCACGATGGCGCTCTCCGACGGCCTGCCCGCGCTCATGGCCGGCAACGCCGTCGTGCACAAGCCGGACGCCCAGACGATGCTGTCGGCCCTGCTCGGCGCCCAGCTCCTCGAGGAGGCGGGCTTCCCCAAGGACCTGTGGCAGATCGTGGCGGGTCCGGGCCGTGTGCTCGGCAGCGAGATCATCAGCCGCTCCAACTACGTCTGCTTCACGGGTTCGACGGCGACCGGCCGGTTGATCGCGGAGCAGGCCGGCCGCAACCTGATCGGCTGCTCGCTCGAGCTCGGCGGCAAGAACCCGATGCTCGTGCTCCGGGACGCCGATGTCGAGCGCGCCGCGGAGGGCGCCGTGCGGGCCTGCTTCTCCTCGGCCGGCCAGCTGTGCGTGTCCATGGAGCGGCTCTTCGTCGCCGACCAGGTCTACGACCGGTTCGTGGAGCGGTTCGTCGCCCGGACCAAGGCGCAGAAGCTCGGGTCAGGCATCGCGTGGGGCACCGACATCGGCTCGCTGATCTCGCAGCAGCAGCTCGACACGGTGGCCGCGCACGTGGACGACGCGGTCGCGAAGGGTGCGCGGGTGCTCGCAGGTGGCCAGGCCCGCCCGGACCTGGGTCCGTACTTCTACGAGCCCACGATCCTCGAGGGCGTCGACCCCGACATGAAGTGCTTCGGTGAGGAGACCTTCGGGCCGGTGGTCTCGCTCTACCGCTTCCACGACGAGGCGGACGCGATCGCGCGCGCCAACTCCGGTGAGTACGGCCTCAACGCCTCGATCTACACCCGCGACACCAAGCGGGGCCGTGCCATCGCCAAGCAGGTCAAGTGCGGCACGGTGAACGTCAACGAGGCGTTCGCGGCGACGTTCGGCAGCCTCGACGCGCCCATGGGCGGCATGCGGGAGTCCGGGCTCGGTCGCCGGCAGGGAGCAGAGGGCATCCACCGCTACACGGACCCGCAGGCGGTCGCGGTGCAGCGGCTCTTCAGGTTCTCGCCGGTGCTCGGGATGAGCGACGAGAGCTTCGGCAAGGTCATGACGGCCCAGATGCGCCTGATGCGCAAGACCAAGCGCCCGTGAGGGAGATCAGCAAAGTGAGCAGCGACAACTTCGACTACGACGTCATCGTCATCGGGTCCGGTTTCGGCGGATCCGTGTCCGCGCTTCGGCTGACCGAGAAGGGCTACCGGGTCGGCGTCCTCGAGGCGGGGGCGAGGTTCGAGGACAAGGACTTCGCGGCCACCTCCTTCCAGGTCGACAAGTACCTCTTCCGGCCGGAGGTGGGCTGTTACGGCATCCAGCGCATCGACGCGCTCAAGGACTGCCTGATCTTGTCCGGCGCCGGTGTGGGGGGAGGTTCGCTGGTCTACGCCAACACCCTCTACGAGCCACTGCCGGCGTTCTACCGCGACCCGCAGTGGCGCGACATCACCGACTGGAAGGACGAGCTCGCGCCCTTCTACGACCAGGCCAAGCGGATGCTCGGCGTCGTCGAGAACCCGCTTCGCACACCGTCGGACGAGGTGATGGAGAAGGTCGCCAACGACATGGGTGTCGGCGACACCTTCCACCCCACGCCGGTCGGTGTGTTCTTCGGCGGACCCGAGCAGCCGAAGGGCGAGAAGGTGGACGACCCCTACTTCGGGGGTGCCGGGCCCGACCGCAACACCTGCCTCGGCTGTGGTGAGTGCATGACGGGGTGCCGCCACAACGCCAAGAACACACTGGTGAAGAACTACCTCTACCTCGCGGAGCAGCTGGGCGCGCGGGTCCACGAGCTGACCACGGTCGAGCACGTGCGCCCCCTCGACGGCGGCGGCTACGCGGTGGACGTGCGGTTCACCAAGGCGAAATGGCCCAGGCGGAAGTTCGAGAGCACCGCGCGTCGTACGCTCACGGCCGAGCAGGTCGTCTTCTCCGCCTCCGCCCTCGGGACGCAGCGACTGCTCCACAGGATGCGCGACGAGGGCCACCTCCCGAAGCTGTCGCAGCGGCTCGGCAACCTGTCCCGGACCAACTCCGAGTCGATCCTCGGGGCCATCGCGCCCGACACGAAGGTCGACTACAGCCAGGGGGTCGCGATCACCTCGTCGTTCCACCCCGACGAGGACACGCACATCGAGCCGGTGCGCTACGGCAAGGGCAGCAACGTGATGTCGCTGCTCCAGACGGTGCTGACCGACCACCACGTCGCGCACTACCCGCGCTGGAAGATCTGGCTGAAGGAGATGTGGAAGGAGAAGCACAACGTCTTCGACCTCTACGACCTGCGGCACTGGTCGGAGCGGACGGTCATCGCCCTCGTCATGCAGTCGATCGACAACTCGATCACGACGTTCTCCAAGCGCAGCAGGCTGACCGGCCGCTGGCATCTCAGCTCGCGCCAGGGGCACGGCGCGCCGAACCCGACCTGGATCCCGGTGGGCAACAAGGTGGTCCGCGAGATGGCCAAGATCCTGGGCGGCAAGCCGGGCGGTTCGATCGGCGAGCCGTTCAACCGGCCGCTGACGGCGCACTTCATCGGCGGCTGCACGATCGGCGAGACGGCCGAGACCGGCGTCATCGACCCGTTCCAGCGAGTGTTCGACTACCCGGGCCTGCACGTCGTGGACGGCTCCGCGATCTCGGCGAACCTCGGCGTGAACCCGTCGCTGACGATCACCGCCCAGGCCGAGCGGGCGATGTCCTTCTGGCCGAACAAGGGTGAGGCCGACCCGCGACCCGCACTCGGTACGCCGTACCAGCGGATCGCTCCGGTCCCACCGGCCCACCCCGCGGTGCCCGAGAGCGCGCCGGGTGCGCTCCGACTGCCCATCGTCGGGGTCTCCTGAGGAGTCTCCGCCCCGCTGAACGCGTGAGGGCCGCCCTGCCGTACGACGGTGGGGCGGCCCTTCTGCGTCTCCGGGTGGCCCCGAGCCCCCCGTGCGGGCCCGGAGGGGCGTTCCAACCCACCCCGAGACAGACTCAGGGCCCGACCGGGGAGGGAGGGTTGGTCGGGCCCTGAATCGTCCACGCATCTGTTGGACAAATGCACGGACTGCGAGACCCGGCCTGGGAGGGAGCAAAGCCACCGGGTCTGCTCTGCTCAACGAAGGGCGGATGCCCGGGTTACGCCCATTTGGAAAAGTTTTTTGTTGGACTTCGCAAACAGGCCTGGCGACGAGAAACGGGCGGCCGGAACAACGCCCGACCGCCCGCTCTCGGCGCGGTTCCGGGTCACGTCGCCGGGCGGCCGTCCTCGTAGAGACGCGGCACCGGGTGGTTGGCCACGAAGACGCCGTGCGGGTCCACCGCGGAGCGGATCCCGGCGAGCTGTCGCCAGGTGTCCGCGGGGAACGAGGCACTCACGTCGACCGGCTTTTCGGCGAAGTTGAGGTAGTTCTGGCCGGTGGCATAGGGCTTCAACGCCTCGGTGAGCGCCACCGCGTCGGCGTAGCCCTGCTCCTCCATGTCGGGCGTCGCGGCAATCGCGCCGCCGAAGAGGATGAACTGGGCGTCGAGCATGGGGAGCGCGCCGGCGCCCGGGTGCGGCCGGGAGAGGGCACCGCCGAGCTGCCGCAGCTCCGCCATGAGCAGGGACGTCCCGGAGCCCGGCCCCACCGCCGCCAGGAAGCTCTGGATCGCCGCCTCGGGGAGGCTGCCGAGCATCGAGGTGGCCGACGTGGCCGGGGTCGGCCCCTCAGGGTCCATGTGGATTCGCACCAGGCTTGCCGCGGGCATGCGGGCGAACATGTCCGCCTCGGGCGAGAGGTCGCGCAGCGGGGCGAGGATCTCCTCCGCGTGCTCGTCCGTGTCCAGGACCGCCCCGTCGATGACCACCAGCTGCCGGCCCCGGAACTGCTCCGGAATGTCCTCCATCGGCGGCAGGTTCAGGAGCCGGAACGAGGTGGTCACCTCGTCGGGAGCGCCCACGCTCCACTCGGCCCACCGGCGCAGAACCTTCTCCGCGTCCTTCTGGTCCCAGACCAGCATGCCTGCGTACGCGGTCTCGATCGGGTAGAGCTTGAACTCCAGCGCCGTGACGACGCCGAAGCTGCCGCCGCCGCCACGGAGCGCCCAGAACAGCTCCGGGTTGGTGTCCTTGTCCGCCCGGACGACGGACCCGTCGGCGATCACGACCTCGACTGCCGTGACGCTGTTGGTCGCCAGGCCGAGCTTGCGGGCGTACCAGCCGAGGCCGCCGCCGAGCGAGTAGCCGACGATGCCGACGTCCGGCGAGGAGCCGTGGAGCGTGGCCAGTCCCGCCTGGGCAGCCGGCTCCACGGCGTCGAGCCAGAGCGCGCCGGCCTCCACCCGTGCGATCCGGCGGTCGGCGTCGATGGTCACCGCGGTCATCGCGGAGGTACGGAGGAGGACCACGTCGTCAAGGGACCCCAGAGGCCCGGCGTTGTGCCCGGTGCCCTGCGGGGCGACGCGCAGGCCCGCCTCGGCGGCCGCCCGCACCACGGCGCTGACCTCGGCAGCGTTGCCGGGGTAGGCCACGGCGGCGGGGCGTTGGTCGACGGCGACGTTCCACGGCATGCGTGCCTCGTCGTACCCGGGGTCACCGGGCAGGTGAATCGCGCCTGCGCAGAGGCCGCGCAGCGATGCGGCGCGGGGGTCTACGGCGGTCGAGGTGGTGGTCATGCTTTGCTCCCTCATCAGGTGAGACAGGTGTTTGTGGTGGTCCCACCTTGGGAGCCGGCGCTTGGCGGGCACTTGGACCTGACTTGGGCCCGCCCCCAAGCAGCGATTCCGGCGGCCCGACTTCGACCCGGTCAGGTCTCGGCGAGGGCGTGACGCAGGTCGTCGAGGGTGCCGGCTCCGAGCTTCTGTGAGACCGACTCGATCGTGGTCTGCACCATCCGCGGGGTGATGAAGAGCTGCTCGGCGATGTCGCGCTCCGGCGTGCCGTCGACCGCCAGACCGACGATCCGGCGCTCGGTCGTGGTCAGCGACGAGCGCACCGGGAGCTCCCCGGGTACGTCGAACCCGGCGCCGCCGAGCAGCCGAGCGGCCCTCTCGCGCAGCGGGACGGCCCCGCACAGCGCAGCCAGCTCCAGGGCGGACCTCAGCGCCTCCGCGGCCTCTGCCCTGTCGCCTGGACCGGACAGTTCCAGCAGGGCCTCGCCGAGAGCCGCTTGCGCCTTGGCCCGCTCCAGGAGCTGGGGGCGGGGGGTCAGGAGGTCGACCGCTTCACGGAGCGCGTCCACGCTGTCCGGCGTACCGAGCTCCCCGAGGACCCGCAGCGTGCGGCCGGCGAGCTCCGGGGTTCCCCAGCGGCGGGCGGCGGAGAGCTCGTCCTCGACCAGGGCGACCGCCTGGTCGCGCTGCCCGAGGGCGGCCAGGATGACCGCATGCTGCGAGCGCGAGGAGCGCCAGATCGGGTTCTCCACACCGCGGATGTGGCCGGCGACCGCGTCGAGACAGGTCAGTGCCTCGGCCGGGCGTCCCTCGGCGAGCAGCACGGCCGCCTCCGCCTCGCCGAACAGTCGGACGCCCTCGCCGAAGCGCTCGAAGGGCCGGGCGATCCTCCAGGCTCCGGCGCGCCCCGGCCACGTCGCCGCGCTCGAGGAGGAGCGGGACAGTGAACCCGTCGACGTAGGAGCGGCCGATGTTCGACCCCCAGAGCTGGTTCTGCTCCGCGCAGTTGGCCAGCGACTGCAACGCCTCGCGGAGATCGCCCCGCCACCACTGGGTCCAGCCCATCCACAGGTGAGCGCTGAGCACCGCGAAGAGGGCACCGCGGCGGTATCCGTCGGCGAGGGCCTCCTGCCAGTAGCCCATGGTGTCCTCGCCGCCCATCTCCATGACCATGCCGGCGACCACCCAGAGCAGCCCGGCGTCGACCTGGCGGAGGCTGCCGTCCTCGACCGCGAACCGGGCGAGACCGAGGGCCCGCTCCCGGTTGTCGCTGGTGATCAGGTCCTCCCAGGCCAACGTGGCGGCGAGCGCGCGTGCCCCGGTGCCTTGCCCGGTGACCTCGGGGCGTTCGTGGGCGCGGTAGGCGGCGGGGTCGAGGTCGTGCATGTACCCGCCGATGCGTTCGAGCGCGAGCAGCCCCTGCCGCTGGTCCACGAGGTCGGCGGGGAGGTCGTCGAGGGCGGCTCGTGCCACGGCGGTCGCCCGGCCCCGCTTTCCGCCGAAGACGAGTGTGCGGGCGAGCATGATCGCGGTCTCCGCCTTGGGCTCCGGATCGCTGAGGGCCCGGTAGGCCTGGGCGAGGTGGTCGAGGGCGGAGCTGCCGTTGACCATGGTCTCGATGCGCCCGAGCTCCATGAGCACCCGCGGAAGGTCCTCCTCGGAGGGCGGCTCCGCGACGCACCGGTTGAGGTAGGCGGCTGCGCTCTCCGCGGCACCCCGGTCGAGCGCGCGCTCGGCGGCGTCCCGCAGCACCCGGACGACGCCGAGGTCGCCCCGTGGCGGCACCAGCAGCAGGTGCGCTGCGATCTTCTCCGGGGTCGCGCCTATCGCGGCGAGCACCCGCGCCGCCCGGTCGTGGGCGAGCTCCCGTTCTCCGGGGAGAGGTCGTTGTGCACGGCGTCCTCGACGAGGGGGTGCACGAAACCCAGGGGGTGGTCGGCGCGGAGCACCTCGGCCCGGGCGAGTGCTGCGATCGCGGCTGCCGTGACTGCCTCGGAGAGCCCGGTCATGGAGGCCACCACCGGCAGGGAGGCGCCGTCTCCGAGCACGGCGATGGCCTGCGCGACCGAACGGTTCTCGGCCGGCATCCTCGCGAACCTCATCAGGACCAGGCTCGACACGGCCCGGGACCCGATCGCGCGGACCGTGTCCGCGTGGGCGGCGTCGGGACGGACCCGCTCGGCCTCGAGGGCACGCAGCAGCTGGCGCAGCAGCAGCGGGTTGCCGGAAGTGGTGTGGTGGCAGGCGGTGACGAACGGGTCGGCCGCGTCGCCAAGTCGTTCGTGGACCAGGTCTGCGACGCCTTCCCGCGAGAGCGGTCCCGGCATGACCAGGCTGGTGGCCGGATCCGCGGCGAGCTCGGTCAGGAGCTCCTCGTCGTCGTGCTGCTCGCCGCTGCGGAGCGTCGCCACGACGAGGATCGGGATCCCCTCGACACGGCGCAGCAGGTAGGCCAGGTAGCGGAGGGATCCTGTGTCGCACCACTGCAGGTCGTCCACGGTGATCACGAGGGGGGACCTCGCGGCGAGGTTCACCGTCAACCAGTACAGCCCGTGGAGGACGCCGAAGAGGCCCTCGCTGCGCTGGTGCGCGACCCCGTCGACGGCGTCGAACACCACGCCCGCGCTCTGCGCTGTGCCGGTGAGCAGGCTCGCGCGGGTCGTCTCGTCGGCGAGCACGGGGTCGAAGAGCTGGCGTACCGCCCCGAACCCGAAGGCCTTCTCGAGCTGGCTGCCGCGGGAGGTGAGCACGGTGGCGCCGGTCTCGGAGGCGAGCCGACGTACCTCCTGGAGAAGCCTGCTCTTGCCGATGCCGGCCGGGCCGGTGATGAGCGCCAGACCCGCCTGCCCGGAGAGGGCGTCGTCCAGGCAGCCCTTCAGCAGCGCCACCTCCGGCTCCCGGTCGACGAGGTCGGTGGCCGGGGCGGGAGCCGTCTCGCGGCGAGCGCCTGTCGGCGTGCGGACGGCGACAGCAGGTCGCGGCGCCTGAAGCGCGTCGGACTGGGCCAGGATCTGCGACTCCAGGCTTCGCAGGGCGGGCCCCGGGTCGACGCCGAGCTCCTCGGCCAGGAGGTTGCGGGCGCGCCTGAGTGTGGCGAGAGCGTCCGCCTGCCGGTGGCTGCGGTACTGGGCCAGGGCGAGCAGCCGCCAGCGCTCCTCGCGCAGCGGCTCCTCGGACAGCAGCGCATCGATCTCGGGGACCAGGATGGCCGTCTCGCCACAGTCCAGCCGGGCTTCGAGGAGCCGCTCGCGAGCCAGGTGGCGCAGCTCGGTCAGGCGATGGGCGTCCGGCATCGCCCACTCCTGGTCGGCGTACTCGACCAGCGCCGGGCCGTGCCACAGTCCGAGCGCGTCGCGGAGGGCGGTCACGCGCGCGGCCGGGTCGGCGATGGCGGCGGACCCGGTCACGAGGGTCGTGAACCGCCAGGCGTCGACGGCGTCCTCGTTGACGCGCAGCGCGTATCCCGTCCCGTGACTCACGAGCACCGAGCTGGGAGTCCGCGCCGGACGGTCCGGCTCGAGGAGCCGCCGGAGGTTGGAGATGTAGGCCTGGAGGCTGCCGGCTGCGCTCCGGGGCGCCTCTTCCGGCCAGAGGGCGTCGACCAGGCGGCCGGCCGGCACCACCTCCCCCCGGGCGAGCAGGAGCGCGGCCACCACTGTCCGCTGGCGCTGGCCGCCGAGAGGCACGGGCTGGTCGTCGAGGGTGGCCTCGACAGGTCCCAGGAGGCGGAAACGTAGGCGAGTCGACACAGACTCACGCAAAACGGTCATCGGCCCCTCCGGCGCTCCCCACGTGCCCCCGAGACGTCCCAGACATGGCGACGATAGGGGCTGGCCGCCCACGCGTGCCACCACTGTCCGCGATGTCCGGATCGTCGAGGCGGGCCGGTCTGGGCAGGAAGCGGCAGATAGACTCGGCTCCGCCGTCACGTCTGACGGCTGTCAGCTTTCTCAGGCCACTGAAAGGGCCCCGGTGACCACCGAACACGACCTCGTCCTCGTCGTCGACTTCGGGGCGCAGTACGCCCAGCTCATCGCGAGGCGGGTGCGCGAGGCGCGCGTCTACTCCGAGATCGTCCCGCACACGATGCCGGTCGAGGAGATGCTCGAGCGGAAGCCGAAGGCGATCATCCTCTCGGGCGGCCCCTCCTCGGTCTACGAGCCGGGTGCTCCCCAGGTCGGGCCGGCCGTGTTCGAGGCAGGGGTCCCGGTCTTCGGCATGTGCTACGGCTTCCAGGCGATGGCCCTGGCCCTCGGCGGGGAGGTACGCCGGACCGGAGTCTCCGAGTACGGCCGGACCCCTGTCACGGTGACCGAGCGCGGCACGCTGCTCTCCGAGGTCCCCGAGACCCACCGGGTCTGGATGAGCCACGGCGACTCGGTCGTCGCGGCGCCCGCCGGCTTCACGGCGCTGGCCACCTCCGCGGGTTCGCCCGTCGCCGCCTTCGAGGACCTCGAGCGTCGCCTCGCCGGCGTGCAGTGGCACCCGGAGGTGATGCACACCGAGCACGGCCAGGCCGTCCTCACCCACTTCCTCCACAACATCGCCGGCTGCCGCCCCACCTGGACGATGGTCAACATCGTTGACGACCAGGTCGAGCGGATCCGCGAGCAGATCGGTGACAAGCAGGCGATCTGCGGTCTGTCCGGCGGTGTCGACTCAGCCGTCGCCGCCGCGCTCGTGCAGCGTGCGATCGGCGACCAGCTGACCTGTGTCTTCGTGGACCACGGCCTGCTGCGCAAGGGCGAGGCCGAGCAGGTCGAGCGTGACTTCGTCGCGGCGACCGGTGTCTCGCTCCACGTGGTCGACGCCCAGCAGCGCTTCCTCGACGCTCTCGCGGGCGTGACCGACCCCGAGGAGAAGCGCAAGATCATCGGGCGCGAGTTCATACGCGTCTTCGAGGCCGCGGAGCTCGAGATCGTGGGCGAGGCCGCCGAGCACGGCGACAAGGTGTCCTACCTCGTCCAGGGCACCCTCTACCCCGACGTCGTCGAGTCCGGCGGTGGCGCGGGGACCTCGAACATCAAGTCCCACCACAACGTGGGCGGCCTGCCCGAGGACCTCGAGTTCGAGCTGGTGGAGCCGCTCCGGACGCTGTTCAAGGACGAGGTCCGCCTCGTCGGCGAGCAGCTGGGTCTCCCGCAGGAGATCGTCTGGCGGCACCCGTTCCCGGGACCAGGCCTCGGCATCCGGATCATCGGCGAGGTCACGCACGACCGGCTGGAGATCCTGCGTGAGGCCGACGCGATCGCGCGCGAGGAGCTCACCAAGGCGGGACTGGACCGAGACATCTGGCAGTTCCCGGTCGTGCTGCTCGCCGACGTACGCTCGGTCGGCGTCCAGGGCGACCAGCGCACCTACGGCCACCCGGTCGTGCTGCGGCCGGTGACCTCGGAGGACGCGATGACCGCGGACTGGGCACGGCTGCCCTACGACGTGCTCGAGGCGATCTCGACGCGGATCACCAACGAGGTGCGCGAGGTCAACCGGGTCACGGTGGACATCACGAGCAAGCCTCCGGGCACGATCGAGTGGGAGTGACGCGATGACCGAGAGCACCGGGCGGCCACAGCTCGCCTGCCCTTTGTGCCACGGGACGGAGTTCCAGCGGGAGGAGTCCCGTCAGGACTCGCGGTGGGGCTTCACCTCCCACCGCATGACGCTCATGGTCTGCGGGCGGTGCCGCTACGTGCTGCACTTCTACGACCACAAGTCGATCTTCGACTTCACGTAGACCGACCGACGGACCGCCTCAGCTCTCCAGGAGGTCGCGGGTGTCCACGACCGTGGCGAACTCCTCGTGGAGGTTCGTGGCGGTCGCGCGTGCCAGCTCGTCGGCCGTCATCGCCTTGCCGTCCGGGCCGGTGCGGTCGAAGGTGTGGGTGGCGTCGATCGCGAACAGCACGTCGTAGCCGAGGTTCCCGCCGACCCGAGCAGTGGTCTCGCAGCAGTGGTTGGTGGTGATCCCGCAGACCACGATGCCGGGGATCCCGTGCTCCTTCAGCCACGCGTCGAGATCGGGGGAGCCGTGGAAGCTCGAGTTGACGTGCTTCGTCACGAGCAGGTCGGGGGGCGCCGCCAGGTAGCCCTTGAGCCGGTTGCCCGGGGAGTCCGGGTGCAGCGGCGACGCCGGGTTCGTCGAGTCGTGCCGGACGTGTACGACGGGCCGCCCGGCGGCGTGCCAGAGCTCGACGAGGGCGGCGATGTTGTCGTCACAGGCGGGGTTGTTGCGCGTGCCCCAGGCCGGGTCGGTGAAGCCCTCCTGTGCGTCCACGACGACGAGGGCGTACCGCGACAGGTCTCGAGTCTCCATGGACAGACCGTAGTGGCCCTCGCCACCGGTTGAAGGTCGAACGGCACTGTGCGGGGACAGTCCTCGCGGCGCATGCTGCACCTGTCTCGAGCGAAGGGTTGGTGACCATCGTGATGGGTGACGACTCGAGGCCCGGCCGCGGTGGCTGGGACGACATGGACTGGGGCCGTATGCACGACGGGATCGGCTGGGGTGGCTGGCTGCTGATGGCGCTGCTCGGGCTGCTGCTGGTCGCCCTGGTGGTCGGGCTCGTCGTGCTGCTGCTCGTGCGCCCGCCGGGTGGTGGGCGGACGTCCGGTGCCGGCGCTGCAGGCATTCCACCGGCAGGATCGAGTACGGCGGAGCAGGTGCTCGGCGAGCGCTACGCCCGCGGGGAGATCGACGAGGAGGAGTACCTCCGGCGCAGGTCGGTCCTGCGCGGGGGCTGATCCTCGTCAGCCGACGGCGTGCGGTGGGATCAGCTCCGTGCGGTCGAGTGCGAGCAGGAGCGCGCCCATCACGGACGCACGGTCACCGAGCGCGGCACGCGTCACGAGGGTCCCGGAGGAGACCGAGGCGAGAGCGTGGCGACGCATCCCGATATGGATGGCGTCGAGCAGGAGGTCGCCGGCTCGTGACATGTCACCGCCGACCACGATCGCGCTGGGGTTGATGAGGTTCGCCAGCATCGCGAGGCCCCAGCCGAGGTGCAGGCCGGCGTCCTCGAACATGCGCAGCGCGGAGACGTTGCCCTCCTTGGCGGCCGCGACGATCTCGTCGATCCCCGCCCCGGGCATCTGGGCCTCCAAAGCGGACTGGGCCATGCCGACCGAGGCGTAGGCCTCGAGGCAGCCCCGGCTGCCGCACCGACAGAACGGGCCCTGCTCGTCGATGGTCAGGTGACCGATCTCCCCGGCAGTGCCGTTGGCGCCCCGGAACAGCTTGCCGCCGAGGATCATGCCGGCACCCACGCCGGAGGAGACCTTGACGTACACCATGTCGGAGTGCCCGACCCCGGCTCCGTGCCGATGCTCGGCCAGGGCGCCGAGGTTGGCGTCGTTCTCGATGTGGGCGGGTCGTCCGATCCGTGCCTCGACCTCGCTCTTGGCGTTGACACCGACCCAGCCGGGCAGGATCGCCGAGGACAGCACGACGTTCTCGCTGGTGATCGGGGCCGGCAGCCCGAGGCCGATGTTGAGGACGTCCTCGCGAGTGGCGTCGAGCTTCTCCAGGAGCGCGTCCAGCATGGCTGTCGCATGGTCGAGACCGTCGGCGTGGCCGTGGTCCTGCGCGATCGGTCTACGCTCCCCGTCGAGCACCTCGCCTGTGAGGTCGCCGACGGCGACGCGCACGTGGCGGTGTCCGAAGTCGATCCCCGCGACCAGCCCGGCCCCACGGGAGATGCGCACGGCGGTGCCTCGCCGGCCACTGCCCGCGATCACCTGCACCATCCCCTCCGCAGCCAGGTCGCGCACGATGTTCGAGACCGTGGCCGGGGCGAGGTGGGTGCTCCGGGCGATCTCGGCCTGGGTGAGGGTCCCGCCCCCGCGCAGCTGCTGCAGGGCACGAACGACCCGGCGCTGGTTCGCGGTACGCAGGGAGGCGGTCGACCCGGGGGCAGGTCGCACCGTCTTTCTCCCATCGCGAGCAGCGGGCATGCGTGAACTGTGCTCTACACCGTTGGAAGCGTCAAGAGGTGACGAGAAACTCGGGGTTTCGGACAAAACGGTGATTCTTTCGTTCAAGTCTTGACGACTAAAGGCGCGGCGGAGCACACTCGGTCACCATCAGAACGTGCGGGGCCAGGACCCGGACATGAGGAGGAGAAGTGATGCTTTCCATCCGGCGTGCCGGGATGACCGCGGCCGCAGTCGTCATCGGTGTGGGCAGCCTTGCTGCTTGTGGCGCGAACGAGGCGCAGGACGGGGGAGGCGACGGGAGCAAGAAGATCGCACTCCTGCTGCCCGAGTCGAAGACCACCCGCTACGAGGCGGCGGACAAGCCGTTGTTCGAGCAGAAGGTCGCAGACCTCTGCGGCGACTGCGAGGTCGTCTACTTCAACGCGGACCAGGACCCCGCAAAGCAGCAGCAGCAGGTCGAGACCGCGATCACCGACCAGGTCGACGTCATGGTGCTCGACCCGGTCGACAGCGAGGCCGCGGCGAGTCTGGTGACCTCCGCGCAGGATGCGGACATCCCCGTGATCGCCTACGACAGGTTCATCGCGGGCGCGGACTACTACATGTCCTTCGACAACTCCAATGTGGGCAAGCTCCAGGGTGAGGCTCTCGTCGAGGCGGTCGGCAGCGGCGGCATCCTCATGCTCAACGGCGCGCCGACGGACCCGAACGCCGCGATGTTCAAGGAGGGCGCGCACAGCGTCATCGACGACAGTGACCTGGAGGTCCTCGCCGAGTTCGACAACCCGGACTGGAGTCCGGACAAGGCCCAGAAGTGGACCACCGACCAGCTCGGCAAGTTCGACCCGGCCGACATCAAGGGTGTCTACGCCGCCAACGACGGCCAGGCCGGCGGTGTCGTCTCGGCGATGACCGGTGCGGGTGTCAGCGCCGACAACCTGCCTCCGATCACCGGCCAGGACGCCGAGCTGGCCGCCATCCAGAGGATCGTGGCAGGCGAGCAGTTCATGACGATCTACAAGTCCTACAAGATCGAGGCGGAGAAGGCGGCCGAGGTCGCGGTGAAGATCGCCAACGGCGACGAGGTCACCGGCACCGAGGACTTCGAGGGCGTCGACTCCTTCATCTTCGACCCGGTGGTTCTCACCACGGACAACATCGAGGACACCGTGGTCAAGGACGAGCTGTACACCGTGGACCAGATCTGCACGAAGAACTACGCCGACGCCTGCGCCGAGGCCGGGCTGACCTGACAGCAGTGAAGCGGGTGGCCTGCTGACAAAGCGGGCCACCCCTGTCACGATCATCTGAGGCGGATACAGGAGGCGGCATGACCGCGACCACTACCGAGCGTCCTGCGCCGACCGGGACGGCGGTGCTGTCCCTGGAGGGCATCAACAAGAGATTCGGCGCAGTCCAGGCACTGACCGACGTGAGCCTGGAGGTGGCCGCCGGCGAGGTGGTCGCCCTGGTCGGAGACAACGGCGCCGGCAAGTCGACGCTCGTCAAGATCATCGCGGGCGTCTACTCGTCCGACGGAGGCACCATCACCTTCGACGGCCGGGAGATCCACGTCAGCGGCCCGAAGGACGCGCAGGCGCTCGGCATCTCCACCGTGTTCCAGGACCTGGCGCTCTGCGACAACCTCGACGTGGTCGCGAACCTCTTCCTCGGGCAGGAGAGGAACTCCGGCGGCTGGCTCGACGAGGTGGCCATGGAGAAGGAGGCGTGGCGCCTGCTGCGCACGCTCTCGGCGAAGATCCCATCGGTCCGCATCCCCATCGCCGCCCTGTCCGGAGGACAGCGACAGACCGTCGCCATCGCACGCAGCCTCGTCGGGGCGCCGAAGGTCGTGATGCTCGACGAGCCCACCGCGGCCCTGGGTGTGGCGCAGACGGCCGAGGTGCTCAACCTGATCGAGCGGCTCCGGGAGACCGGGCTCGGTGTCATCCTCGTCAGCCACAACATGGCGGACGTCCAGGCCGTCGCGGATCGGATCGTCGTACTCCGTCTGGGCCGCAACGCAGCGGAGTTCAACGTCGACGAGACGACCACCGAGGAGCTGGTCGCCGCCATCACCGGCGCGTCGGACAACGTGGTCGCCGACCGGATCCGTCGAAACCAGGAGCTTCACCACCGAGGAGCACAGGATGCCTGAGTCGACGACGAAACTTCCCGACGAGACCGGTCCCGCCGAACCGGTTCCCACCGACCGCAGCGACGAGCGGCTGGTGCAAGGGGCAGGCTTCCGCGGTGCACTCGAGAGCTTCGGACGACGGGTCCGTGGTGGCGACCTCGGCAGCCTGCCGGTCATCATCGGCCTGATCATCATCTCCCTGGTCTTCTACGCCCAGGACCCGACCTTCCTGTCCTCGCGGACCCTGGTCACGATCACCCTCTTCGCGGCACCGATCGGCATCATCGCGATCGGCGTCGTCCTGATCCTCCTTCTCGGTGAGATCGACCTGTCGGTCGGGTCCGTCAGCGGTCTCGCCGCCGCGGTCATGGCGGTCCTCGTCGTCTACCACGACCAGCCGCTCTGGGTCGCACTGCTCGCAGGCGTCGGGACGGGCCTGGCCATCGGCCTGTTCTACGCGTTGCTGTTCACGAAGGTCGGCGTGCCCAGCTTCGTGATCACCCTCGCGGGTCTGCTCGGCTTCCTCGGTCTGCAGCTCGTGGTGCTGGGCGAGAACGGCACGGTGAACCTCCCGCCTGACTCCGGGCTGATCGAGTTCACGAGGTTCTCATTCGTGACCGGCGTCTCCTCGTACGTGCTCGTCCTGCTGGTCTCGCTCGGCTACGGCGCAGCGCAGCTCTGGGGCATCCGCCGACGGTCGGCGGCGGGCCTGTCGGCTCCGTCCTGGACCGGGGTGGCAGTGAAGACCGCGCTGCTCGCCGCCGGCCTCCTCTACCTGACCTACTACCTCAACATCGACCGTGGTCTCGGCTACCTGCCGCTGCTCTTCGTGGCGCTCGTGGTCGTCATGGACCTGCTGCTGCGCAAGTCGCGGTGGGGCCGCCACGTCTTCGCCGTCGGCGGCAACGTCGAGGCCGCCCGCCGCTCGGGCATCCGGGTGACGCGTGTGTACTTCTCGGTGTTCATGTTGACCGGCTTCTTCGCCGCCCTCGGTGGTCTCATGGCCGCCGGTCAGCTGACCTCGGTGTCCCAGGCCAGCGGCGGCACCGACACCAACCTGACCGCGATCGCCGCGGCGGTCATCGGCGGCACCAGCCTCTTCGGAGGTCGCGGGTCGGCCTACGCGGCCCTCCTCGGCATCCTGGTGCTCCAGTCCATCCAGACCGGGCTGAACGTGGTCGGTGTGGACTCGTCGGTCCGCTACATGGTGACCGGGGCGGTGCTCCTGCTCGCGGTGTCGATCGACTCGATCTCCCGCCGCGCACGGTCGAGCAGCGGACGAGGGTAACCGGGTTCGGGGGTGTGTGGGCTGGGCGGCCGAGCCGCTCAGCCCACCTCCGCCGGGTCGACGTACCCGTAGGTGGTGGTGCGCTGGCGCACCGGACGCCCGATCCCGGCCCCGATCTCGACGAGCTCGGCGACCGTCTTCGCAGAGCCGTGCTGCGAGCCGGCCATGCGGGAAATGGTCTCCTCCATGAGGGTGCCGCCGAGGTCGTTCGCACCCGCGCGCAGCATGGCCCGGGTGCCCTCGATGCCGAGCTTCACCCACGAGGTCTGGATGTTGTCGATCCGGCCGTGGAGCATGATCCGCGCCATCGCGTGCACCGCGAGGTTGTCGCGCATCGTGGGGCCGGGCCGGGCCACGCCGGCGAGGTAGATCGGCGCCGACTGGTGCACGAAGGGCAGCGGCACGAACTCGGTGAAGCCACCGGTCTCGTCCTGGATCCGTGACAGGACGCGCAGGTGCGTGACCCAGTGGGCCGGCTTGTCGACGTGTCCGTACATCATCGTCGAGCTCGACCGGATGCCCACCTGGTGGGCGGTCGTGACCACGTCGATCCAGGTGGAGGTCGGCAGCTTGCCCTTGGTCAGGATCCACCGCACGTCGTCGTCGAGGATCTCCGCCGCGGTGCCGGGGATCGTGTCGAGCCCCGACTCCTTGGCCCGCACGAGCCAGTCGCGGAACGACATCCCCGTGCGCGAGGCCCCGTTGACGATCTCCATGGGGGAGAACGCGTGCACGTGCATCCCCGGAACCCGGGCCTTCACCGCGGCGGCAAGGTCGAAGTACGCCGTGCCGGGCAGCTCGGGGTCGATGCCGCCCTGCATGCACACCTCGGTCGCGCCGTCGCGCCAGGCCTCCTCGGCCCGGTCCGCCACGTCGTCGAGGGAGAGCGAGTAGGCGTCGGCGTCGGTACGGCGCTGGGCGAACGCGCAGAACCGGCACCCGGTGTAGCAGACGTTGGTGAAGTTGATGTTGCGGTTCACGACGTAGGTGACGTCGTCGCCCACCACCTCGCGGCGCAGGTCGTCGGCGATGCGGCAGACCTCTCGCAGCGCCTCGCCCTCCGCGGTCATCAGGGTCAGGGCCTGCTCGTCGGTGAGCTGTCGTGGGTTCTCCGCGGCCACCTTGAGTGCCGACCTCGCGGCAGGATCGAGCCCGGACGGCCTGCACCCGGAGGGGGCCGCGTCCACCCAGCCTCGCTCCTCCGTCGCTCGGCGGCCAGTCCCATCCACGGCCGCGGCCCCCTCCGGGCTCCGGCCGTCCTCGGTGCCCGCGTCGCCGGCGGCGGTCCGGCCGTCCTCGGTGCCCGCGTCGCCGGCCGCGTTGCTGCCCATCGCCTCGCGCAACGCGTCCCAACTGCCGTAGACGGACTCGAAGTCGTCGCGGCGGTCGTTCGTGCGGCCCTCGGTGTCGATGGACGCGTGGAGGTCGACCCGGCCGACGGAGGCGAAGCCGCCGTCGGGCTCCTGCCAGGGGAGGCCGACGGGCCTGCTGCCGGGAACGGCGAGGCCGTCGTCCTGAGCGAGGGCGGCGACGTGGCTGCTGACCCGCGGGTCGATCCAGGGCTCGCCGGCCCGGACGTACTCGGGGTGGACGGTGAGCCGCTCGGACAGCGAGAAGCCGGCGGACTCGGTGACCGCGCGCAGCCGCTCCAGCGAGGGCCAGGGCCGCTCGGGGTTCACGTGGTCCGGGGTCAGCGGGGAGACCCCGCCCCAGTCGTCGACACCGGCGCCGAGCAGGGCGGTGCACTCTGCGAGGTCGACCAGGTTCGGCGGTGCCTGCACCCGCATCCTCGGCCCGAGCACGATCCGGGTGACTGCGATGGCGGCGAGGTACTCCTCGAGCCCGAGGTCGTCGGCCGAGCGCATCGCGGTGTCGGGCTTGGCGCGGAAGTTCTGGACGATGACCTCCTGCACGTGGCCGTACTGCCGCGCGACCCGGCGCAGGGCGAAGATCGACTCGGCGCGCTCCGCGACGCTCTCGCCGATGCCCACGAGCAGACCCGTCGTGAACGGCACGTTGAGGCGGCCGGCGTCCTCCAGCACGCGCAGCCGCACGGCCGGGTCCTTGTCGGGGGAGCCGTAGTGCGCCTGCCCCTTCTCCGTGAACAGCCGTGTCGAGGTGGTCTCGAGCATCATGCCCATCGAGGGCGAGACCGGCTTGAGCCGGTTGATCTCCTCCCACGACATCACGCCGGGGTTCAGGTGGGGGAGCAGGCCGGTCTCCTCGAGCACGAGCACGGCCATCGCGCGTACGTAGTCGAGGGTGGAGTCGTAGCCCTTCTCGTCCAGCCACTGCGCGGCCTCGGGCCACCGGTCCTCGGGCCGGTCGCCGAGGGTGAACAGCGCCTCCTTGCAGCCGAGCCGAGCGCCCTGTGACGCGATCGCGAGGACCTCGTCGGGGGAGAGGTACGGCGCCTCATCCGCTGCCGCGAGCCTCTTCGGCGTCGTCACGAACGTGCAGTAGTGGCACCGGTCGCGGCACAGCCGGGTCAGCGGGATGAAGACCTTGGGCGAGTACGTCACGACGCCGGGTCGCCCCGCCGCCTCGAGCCCGGCATCGCGCACGCGTGCGGCCGTCGTACACAGGGCTTCGAGGTCGGCTCCCCGCGCCGTCAGGAGTACGGCGGCCTCCGACTCGTCGAGGGTGGCGCCTCGGGCAGCGCGGGCCAGGGCTCGTCGCATCGCCTGCGGGGTCACGCCGTGGTCGTCGGTCGTCACAAGGCTCCCCTCGGGACTTGTGTCAGGGGTCGGGGCGCGGGCGGCGTCGCCACCGGGGGGCGCGGGTCGATCCGCCGGGCTCACGCACTGTCCCGGTGAGACTACCGAGTCACTCGTGTCGTGCTGGCGGTCGTCCCACCAGGTGTGCCTAGGCGCTGCGAGCCTGCCGCTGCCCGTGAGCGGCGTCGCGCATCCAGCCAGGTCCGAGGTCGGCGAGCGAGTAGCCGAACGGGTAGGTCCGCCGTGGGTCGTGGACGTACGGCTTCGACTCAGGGCGGGGCGGGATGGCCAGACGCAGCGCGAGCGCGCGCAACCGCAGCCCCCGCTCGAGAAGCCTGGAGAGCCACCGCGGCTGCCGGGGTAGGCCGAGTGCGACTCTGAGCGGCTCGTCCAGCATCGCGACGTTGACCCGGCGCACAAGCGGGCGGAGGAACGACGGGTACCAGTTCTCGACGATCCGCATCGACGCCTCGGCAACGCGGCGGTTCTGGGGCGCGAACTCGAACCGCCGAGCCTCGTAGTCGTCGTGCAGCCTCTCGTAGCCCTCGTAGCTCGTCGGAAGGTCCTTGATGCCCATCAGCTCGCCGAACCGTGTGGTCACCCGGCACATCGAGGCGATCTCATGAGGGTGCAGGCGGCGCCAGCCGTGGGCGTCGATGAACCGCTTCGGGCCCACGAGGGTGGTCGCGAGGACGTAGAGGAACTCGTCGTTCGGGATGTCGTACTTGCCGTGGATCCGGTTGAGGTGCCGGATCGCGGCGCGTCCGCGTTCGGACTCCAGGGTCTCCACCGTGGCCTCATAGCCGATGAGGATGGTGTCGTCGTACCGCTTCTGGCCGTGGTGCTCGAACTCCCCGGTGCGGTCGAGGAGCGCGCTGATCGTCGGGACGCCGTAGTCGCGCATGAAGGCGATCGAGGTGCCCTGGACGTACTCCCAGGGGAACTCGTACTGCGTCACCAGGCCGAAGATCTCGTCGAAGTCCTCAGCCGGGTCGAGGCGCTCGATGCGACGGAGGTTCGCGTAGCGACCGAAGGCCATGGGTCGAGGTCCGTTCTCGCGGCGTGACTCCTGTCAGCAGCAACTGTGACAGCAGGACTGTCATCGGGGCAAGGGGTGGAAAAGGGACGGCCGGGGTCTCGGGAGCCCGCGACTCCTGGCCGTGGTCCAGACAGATGCCGCCTTCGATGAGCGTGACTGTCGGTGGCGGTCGGTAAGGGTTGACCACCAGGGAATGAGCCAGGCCCTCGCCGGTTGAACTGACAATGGCGCCGGGCCGGCCCGACCAGGTGCCGTACAGCCCGCACGGAGGGAGTTCTCGTGTCCGATCCCGTGAGCAACGTCCAGCCGGCGGCCTCCGCCGAAGCCGCCGAGGTCCCCGATCCACGACGCTGGTTGGCCCTCGCGGTCCTGGCCGCCGCCCAGCTGATGATCATCCTCGACGCGTCGATCGTGAACATCGCGCTCCCGTCGGCGCAGCAAGACCTCGGGATCAGCAACGCCGACCGGCAGTGGGTCGTGACGGCGTACACGCTGGCCTTCGGAGCGCTACTGCTGCTCGGCGGCAGGATCGCCGACTACACCGGTCGCAAGCGCACGTTCATCATCGGCCTCAGCGGCTTCGCAGTGGCCTCCGCGATCGGGGGTCTCGCCCCGAACCAGGAGCTGCTCTTCACGGCTCGCGCGTTGCAGGGCGCTTTTGCGGCGCTGATGGCTCCGGCGGCGCTGTCGCTGATCACGGTGACGTTCGTCGAGCCGCGGGAGCGCGCGAAGGCGTTCGGTGTCTTCGGCGCGCTTGCTGGCGCCGGCGCGGCGATCGGCCTCATCGTCGGTGGGGTGCTCACCGAGTACGCCTCGTGGCGTTGGTGCCTCGGCGTCAACGTGCCGGTCGCCCTCATCGTCGCCGCGGCCGCCGTCCCCCTGGTGCGCGAGAGCAAGGCCCACGGCGACACCAGGTACGACGTCCTCGGGGTCCTGCTCGCGACGGCCGGACTGTTCTCCCTGGTCTACGGCTTCACCGAGGCCGCACGCGCCACGAACCCCGACAACCCGCGGGACATGTCGGTCCAGGGTTGGACCTCGCCGACGACTCTCACCTTCCTGGGGGTCGCCGCCGTGCTCCTGGTGGCGTTCGTCCTCTGGGAGAAGCGGGTGAAGAACCCCATGCTCCCGCTGCGCGTGGTCCTGGACCGCAACCGTGGCGGGTCCTACCTGGTGTTCCTGCTCGTCGGCGCGGGCTTGTTCGCGATGTTCCTGTTCCTCACCTACTACTTCCAGGTGAACCTCGGCTACACCCCCCTGAAGGCAGGCTTCGCGTTCCTGCCGTTCAGCGTCGGTGTCATCCTGACCGCCGGGGTGGTGGCCAACCTGCTACCGCGACTCGGTCCGAAGGCGCTGATGGTGCCGGGTCTGGCCATCGCCACGATCGGGATGCTGCTCCTCACGCGCATCGACCAGGACACCGCCTACTGGTCGCACGTGCTGCCCTCGGAGATCTTGATGAGCGTCGGCCTGGCCTGTGTGTTCATCCCCGCCTCGAGCACGGCGCTGTTCGGGGTTGGCAGCCACGACGCCGGGGTCGCGAGCGCCGTGCTGAACACCTCTCAGCAGATCGGTGGCTCGCTCGGGACGGCGCTGCTGAACACGCTGTTCGCCGGGGCGGTGACGAGCTTCCTCACCGCGAACGTCCGCAGCCCCCAGGACGTCCAGCGCCTGGCTCCGGAGGCGTTCATCCACGGCTACCACGTGGCGTTCTTCTGGGGCGCGGTGCTGCTCGCCGGCGCTTTCCTTGTTGCCCTGGTGCTCATGAACGCCCGAAGGCAGCATCTGTCCGCCGAGGCGGTCCCGGCCACCGCTTGAGGCCGGTGGCCGCCCGTCTCACCCGCTGCTGGACCGCACTCACCGGCCAGGGCCGCCCGATGGCAGCCCTGGCCGGCGTCTCCGCCGGCTGGTATCAGGCGTAGAGGCGCTCCAGCACGTCCTGGTACTTCGCGTGAACCACGCGTCGCTTGAGCTTGAGCGTGGGCGTGAGCTCCTCGCTCTCCGCGGTCCACTCCGTCGGGAGCAGCTCGAACTTCTTGACCTGCTCGGGCCGGGAGAGCCGTTCGTTCGCGGCGTCGACGGCCTGCTGCACGAGGCCGATGACCTGCGGGTTGCGGGCGAGGTCGGCGAGGTCGGTGAACTCGATGCCGTTCTTCTGCGCGATCACCGGCGCGATCTCCCCGTCGAGGGTGAGGACCGCGACGCAGTAGGGACGGCCGTCGCCGAAGACCAGGGCGTGTCCCACGAGCGGGCTCTCCTTGAGCAGGTTCTCGATGTTGGACGGGGCGATGTTCTTGCCGGCGGAGGTGATGATCATCTCCTTCTTCCGGTCGACGACGTAGAAGAAGCCGTCCTCGTCCAGCTTCCCGATGTCTCCGGTGTGGAGCCAGCCGTCCTCGTCGATGAGCGCCCTCGTGGCGTCCTCCTGCTTTAGGTAGCCGGGCGTCGTGACCGGGCCGCGGACCAGGATCTCGTCGTCGTCCGCCGAGCCGCACTTCGACCCCGGCGATGGCGCGTCCGACGCTGCCGAGGCGGAAGCCTTTGGGGCCGTTGGCGGTCACGACCGCGCTGGTCTCGGTCATCCCGTAGACGTCGTAGATCTCGAGGCCGAGGCCTGCGAAGAACCGGGTGACCTCCACGGGCATGGGCGCGGCGGCGCTCGCGGCCCACTCGACGCGGTCGAGACCCAGCAGGCCGCGGATCGGGCCGAGCACGGCGGCGTCCATCGCGGCGTACTCCTCGGCCAGCTCCGGCGAGGTCTCCTGGCCGAGCTGGCGCGACTCGACGTACCGCAGCCCGACCGCCATCGCGTTCTCGATCGCCGCCTTCTTGCTCTCGTCCGGCTCGGCCGCGAGGAGCCCCGAGACGCCGGTGCGGATCTTCTCCCACACGCGCGGGACGCCGAAGAAGTGCGTCGGGTGGACCTCGCCGAGCGCGCCGACGAGGAGCGAGGGGTCGCCGATGAGGTGGACGTGGCCGCCCTGGAACTGCGGGATGTAGATGCCGAGCATCCGCTCGGCGATGTGGGCGAAGGGCAGGTAGGAGATCGTCTCGCCCGGCTCGAACATCTGATGGGTCTCGAGTGAGCTCTCGGTCTCGAAGCAGATGTTGTGGTGGGTCAGCACCACGCCCTTCGGGTGACCGGTGGTGCCGGAGGTGTACAGGATGGTCAGGGGGTGGTCGGGAGTGACGCTGCGCCAGAGGTCGTCGTACTTCGCGGGGTCCGCAGCGCGTGCCTCACGTCCGCGCTCCGAGCAGGTCGTCCCAGCTGAGTGCGCGCTCGTCCTCACCGGCGAGGGAGGCGTCCATGACGACCACGGCTTTGACGCTGGAGACCTCGCTGAGGGCCTTCTGCCAGCGCGCGAGCTGGTCGGCACCTTCGAGTACGACGACGGTGGGCTCGGCGTTGCCGGCGACGTAGGCCACCTGCTCCGGGGCGAACGTGGCGTAGATGGACATGGGCGTCCCGGCGGCATGCACCCCGGCGATGTCCGCGAGCACGTGCTCGATCCGGTTGGTCGCCATGACCGCCATCGTGTCGCCGGGCGCAAGCCCGAGCTGTGCCAGACCGGCGGCGAGGTCGAGTGCCTGGTCCCGCACCTGCGTCCAGGTCAGCGTGCGCCAGCCCTGCTCACCTGCCGCGATGCCGACCTTGTCGGAGTACGCCGGAGCGTCCCCCCGCTCCGCCACCGTCTGCTCCAGCCTGGTGCAGAAGGTCATCCCCGCGATCCGGTCCTCGATCTCTTGCCGCTGCTGCAGGACGTCGCCCATGGTTCTCCTCCGACAGTTGTCTGTGACCGGAGCCACATCATGCCGTGGATGGCGGGCCCTGGGGAGGGGCTGGCCGCAATGCCTCATGCCGACCGCGCGATGGATGGCGCGTTCTCTCACGGCTGGAGGCCGATGACGCCCATACTGATCCGGGATGGGGGGGTGAGCCCGATGACTGTCGGCCCTGCGGTGGAAAGAGACACCTGGGTTGTTGCCGGAGGCGAAGCCCTGCGTCGGCTCGCGGCGGTGACCCTTGCGGGCGCCGTCATCGGCCTTCTCGTGGGCGGGGTCGGGGGCCGGCTGGCGATGATGCTGCTGGCCAGGCTCAATCCCGAGTTCACCGGAACGACCAGCGACGACGGCTTCACGATCGGGCATCTGACGGCAGATACCTTCAACCTGCTGATGGTGACCACGCTCATCGGCGTCCTGGGTGGCGGGGTCTACTTCGCTCTGCGCGGGCTGATGGTCGGACCGCGCTGGTTCCAGGTCCTTTCGATCTCTGTGGGGCCCGCGATCGTGGTGGGCGGCATGCTCGTCCATCGGGACGGTGTCGACTTCATGCTCGAGCCGGCAGGGTTGGCGATCGCCATGTTCGTGGCGATCCCGGGCGTGTACGCCGCGCTCCTTGCCTTGCTGGCGGAGCGTTGGCTGACCTCTGGTGGATGGTTCATGTCCGCGCCCGTCTTGACGGCTCTGTCCCCGCTCCTTCTGTGGATCCCGCTCGCGCCGCTCCTGGCGGTGCTCCTTCTCGGCCTTGCCGCCTACCAAGGACTACGACGCACGGCTTGGGGGGACGCTGCTCTGGGACATCCCGCGTGGCCGTGGCTGATACGTGCTGCGTTGGTGGTGCTCTTCGTCGTGGCCCTGGTCAGCCTGGTTCGTGACATCACCGCCTTGACCTGACAGGGGACCGCCCGTCGCCCTGGTCGCCTGATGACCGCTGGGAACCGGGTAGGTGCTCGGACCGCGCCTCGGCAAGGCCCGGTCGGAAGCGTTCAGCCCGCCGCGTCCGCGGTATAGGCGCAGGCGTCCGCGGCATCCACGGCCTCGCCGGGCTCACGGGCCGTGCCGGGGCTCGGCGAGGGGGCACCGGGAGCCGGTGTCTCGTGCGGGCGCTGCTGGTTGTCCTCCGGGCGGGGCGGCGCCAGAGCGTTCCGCACCACCGAGCGCATCCACTCGAAGTCGGGAGAAGCGGGGGAGAACCGGTCCGACGAGCGGAACACCACCGAGCGCACCGACGACTCCTCCTTGACCCGCAGAGCGAGGTCGACGAAGGCCGGCATCAGCTCGGAGGGGATGTCCGTGCGGACGATTTCCTTGCTGGTCGCCGCGAGCTCCTGGTAGCGCCGCAGGAGCGTCCACGGCCGTGCCTCCTCGATGATCGCGTCGATCATGCAGCGCTGGCGTTCCATGCGCGCGTAGTCGTCGGAGCCCCACCGGCCACGGGAGTACCACAGCGCCTCGAAGCCGTCGAGCCGCTGGTTCGGCCCCGGCTGCAGGTAGCTCTGCGGAGGGATGCCGAGGTCGGTGTTGCCGCCGATCGGCACAGGTGTGTTGATGTTGACCGTCACCCCACCCATGGCGTCGACGAGCTGCCGGAAACCGAGGAGGTTGACCAGGACGTAGTAGTCGACGTCGATGCCGAGGCTGCCTGCGACGGCCTGCTTGAGGGCGTCCGCCCCCTCGTTGTCCGAGGCGCCGAGGATGCCGGGGTGCAGGGCCGGGACCTGTCCGTAGACGGCGTTGAGCATGTAAGCGGCCGGGTCGCCAGCGCCGGTGTAGCCCGTCGGGTAGAGCGCGTGCAGAGGACTGTCCACCGGGAACTGAGCGTTCATCATGTTGCGAGGCAGGCTGAACATCACGGTCCGGCCCGTATGGGTGTCGAGGCTGGCGAGGATCATCGAGTCGGTGCGCACACCGTCCCTGTGCACGTTGCCGTCGCCGCCGAGGAGCAGGAGGTTCACCCGGTCGCGCCCCGCCCACGGGTCCACCTCCGTCACCCCGGTCGGTGTGGTCGCGCTGCGGTTGCCCTGGAAGACCGACTCGACGAGGTCCGCCTGGACCCAGGCATAGCGGACGCCCAGGACGAGTGGCGAGGCCAGGACCAGGCAGAGCACCAGGACGAACGTTCCGCCGGCGAAGGACTCCAGCCGGGTCCGGTGCCGTGGACGCACCAGGGCGTACGTCGAGACGACCACGACGAGCCAGAGGCCCAGCACACAGGCGAGAAGACCCGCGGCGAGCTGCAGCATGTCCGGGTCGAAGGCGAAGTCCGTCGCGGCCTCGAGGTCCCGGCCGACGTACCAGCCACCGGCTCCGACGAGGGCGAGCGTGGACAGCAGGACCAGCAGGCCCGCGGCGAAGCGCCGGGTCCACAGGTAGCCCGCTCCCGGCAGCATCGCCCCCAGGAGGGTGACCCCGATGGTGCCCGGCAGGCCGGCCGCGCGGCGGTGCTCGGGAGGCGGGCGCCGTCGCGTTCCCGGTCGCGCGGGAGCGCGCTCGGGCTCGGGCGTGATGGTGCCGGACATGTCCCCTCCCGGGCCGAGAGTAAGCCTGGAGGGGGGCCCGGCGGCCGATAATGCGGCGATCCAGGTCTGGGCTGAGGGCCCACGGGGCGGGACGTTCAGCCCTGGGGCGCGGGCCCTGGAACCTTCGGGTGCTCGTCGTCGCCGGAGTCATCGTCGCCCACACCGCGACGGGCTACATCACCGACGTGGCCGACTGGTACTACGACGAGCTGACGACCTCGACGCTGTGGTCGACCGTGCTGGCCTTCCCGGCCGTGGCGGGTCCGCTGATCGGGTTCATGCTTCTCGTCCAGCCGCTCGCCGACTACGTGGGCAGCCGTCCCGACGAGGTCCGGACGAGCTACGTGGACGCGCTGCGCACCACGGAGCTCAGCGTGATGTGGTTCGTCGCCGCCATCCTCGTCTTCTCGTTGGTGTACGCCGGGCTGCGGCGACTCCGCCCCGCGCCCGTGTCACCAGGCCCGCCGAGGATCGGGAGGCTCCTCGTCCTGGCGGCGTTGACGATCGCGGTGGCCTCGTTCGTCGTCTGGCAGCCGTGGCCGTGGAACTCGAACGTGCTCTACACCGCGAGGCTGGGCGAGTGGCCGCAGGGCGCCGTGCTGTTCGCACTCGGCGTGCACGCCGGGGAGACCGGGTGGCTCGAGGACCTGTCGCGTTCGGTGGTGCGGCGGCTCGGCTGGGTGGCCCTCGTCGGTGCCCTCGCGACGGTCGCGCTGTTCGGCGTACTCGAGGCTCTGGACCAGGCCGAGGCAGTGCTCGACGAGGCGGCCGGCTGGGGGACGTTGGTCTTCGCGCTCGTCGACGGGGTGGTGGCGGTCAGCCTGACCGTGTGGTTCGTGCTCTGGGTACGACGCAGGTGGCCCGGGCACGGACCCTTGGTGGGGAAGGCGGCTCGCGGTTCCTACGCCACCTACGTCCTGCACCCACTGGTGCTGACCTCGATCATGGTGCTGCTCGCTCCCGTCGGGCTGGTGCCGGAGGTCAAGTTCGTCCTCGTGTCGGTGGTGGGCGTCCTGGCGTGCTTCGCGGTCGGCTACGGCCTCACCCGCGTCCCTGGCGTCTCGAAGGTGCTGTGACCTCGGGAGACACTGCGGTCATGACGAAGGGCGGTGAGGGTTGCCCCCTCACCGCCCCCGGCGTCGCGACGCACGACGGCCGTCCGTCCTAGAACTCCTCGTTGTAGACCTTGATCCGCAGGTACGGCTCGTCCTCCTCGTCGTCGAACCAGACCTTCAGCCGAGAGTCGTCCGCCTCGTAGTCGTCGTAGTCGCCGCGGACCCTGAAGCGCACGTCCCAGTCCTCCTCGTCGACGTACTCGCGTAGGTAGAACCTGTTCCTCGAGTAGTCGAGCCTGAGCGTCTTGCAGTCGCCGTCCTCGAGGGTGAAGCGCTTGCGCTCCTCGTCGGTCCACGCCTTGAAGTCGAACTCGTCTTCGGTGTCGACGTACTTGCAGACGCGGACCCGGAGCTCGTCGACGCGAGACCCGCTTGCTGACGCCGCCACGGGTGCAAGGACTCCGGCGGCCAGTGCAGAGGCGCACACGGCGCCCAAAGCAGTTCGAACCAGCATGGTGGAACTCCTCCCCAGGGGTCCGCAGAGCCGCACCGAGGGACCATCCCGTGCCTGAGTTGCGGCCACGACCCCGAGGTTGTCGGGCCCGCCCCCTCGGTTCACCCCACCAACCCAAAGACCCCGGAACACCAACGTAGGAAGGCCCCTCCGAGGGTCTCAATGACGAGTGCTCGGCCTTGCGCCCTAGCCCTGGAGAAGGGAGATCCAGGGCGGGAGTAGCACCAAGGAACGCTCGCGGGTCATGGATAAGCCGCGAGCGCAGACACGCGTGTCATGCCCGTTTCGAGCGCCAAAGCGCGCCGAATGCACGGACAGCGTCAGGTACACCGATCGTCGGTCACGACGCGCTCGTGACGCCATTGGCCGACATCTCGGTCAGAGGCCGAGGGACCGCCCGATGATCTCCTTCTGGATCTCGGTGGTGCCGCCGTAGATGGTCTGGATGCGGCTGTCCACGTAGGCCCGCGCGACCGGGTACTCCATCATGTAGCCGTAGCCGCCGTGGAGCTGCACGGCGCGGTCGACGAGCTTGGTCTGCAGCTCTGTGGTCCACCACTTCGCCATCGACGCCAGCTTCGCGTCGAGCTTGCCCGCGTTGTGCTTGCGGACGCAGTCGTCGACGAACACGCGAGCGATGTGTGCCTCGGTCGCCATCTCGGCGATGAGGAACCGGTTGTGCTGGAACTTGCCGATCGGCTTGCCGAACGCCTCGCGCTCCTTGGCGTAGGCGAGCGAGAGCTCGACGATGTGCTCGCAGGCGGCGGCCGCGATCATCGCGATCGAGAGGCGCTCCTGGGGCAGGTTGACCATCAGCGAGATGAAGCCGCTGCCCTCCTCGCCGAGGAGGTTCTCCTTGGGCACGACGACGTTGTCGAAGAAGAGCTCGGAGGTGTCCTGCGCCTTGAGGCCCATCTTGTCGAGGTTGCGTCCCCGCTCGAACCCGTCCATACCGCGCTCGACCACCAGCAGGCTGACGCCCTTGTGGCCGGCCTCGGGGTCGGTCTTGGCCACGACGATGACGAGGTCGGCCAGGATGCCGTTGCTGATGAACGTCTTCGAGCCGTTCAGGACGTAGTGGTCGCCCTTGTCGACCGCGTGGGTGCGGATGCCCTGCAGGTCGCTGCCGGCGCCCGGCTCGGTCATCGCGATCGCGCTGATCAGCTCGCCGCTCACGAGTCCCGGGAGCCAGCGCTGCTTCTGCTCCTCCGTGCCGAGGCTCGAGATGTAGGGGACGATGATGTCGGTGTGCACGAGGAAGCCGGGGCCGTTCGCGCCCGCTCTCGTGAGCTCCTCGGCCATCACCATGTTGTAGCGGAAGTCCTTGACCCCGGCTCCGCCGTACTGCTCGTCGACGTCGAAGCACAGCAGGCCGAGCTCGCCGGCCTTGGTCCAGACCGAGCGGTCGACGACCCCGTCCTTCTCCCACTGCTCGTGGTACGGCGTCACCTCCTTCTCGATGAAGGAGCGGACGGTCTGCCTGAACGACTCGTGCTCGGGCTCGAAGATCTCGCGGGACTCGGACATCAGGACACCCACTCCTTCATCTGGCTGACCAGCGCTGCCGGGTCGTCGGCAACCGGTGTGATCTGGAGGCTGGTGACTCCGGACTCGCGGAACGCCGCGATGCGCTCCTTCACGTAGGACTCGGGACCGACCAGGTTGCACATCTCGAGCAGCTCGAGCGGGACCAGTGCCTCGGCGTCACGCTTGTTGCCGTTGAGGTAGAGGTCCTGGATCTTCGCGGCCTCGGCCTCGAAGCCGTAGCGGCAGGCGAGCTCGTTGTAGAAGTTCTTGCCCTTGGCGCCCATGCCACCGATGTAGAGCGCGAACATCGGCCGTGCGAAGTCGAGCATCCCCTTGACGTCGTCACCGACCGCGACCATGCCGCCCGCCGCGATCTCGAGCGGACCGAGGTCGTCGGGCACGCTTGGCCTTGCCCGCGGCGAGGGCGTCGCCCCAGACGTCTGGGGCCTTCTCGGGCGCGTAGAGGAACGGCAGCCAGCCGTCGGCGTACTCCGCGGTGCCCTGGACGTTCTTCTCGCCGAGCGCCGCGATGTAGATCGGGACACTGGGGCGCTCGGGCTTGGTCAGCATCTTCAGCGGCTTGCCCAGGCCGAGGCCCTGCTCGGCGGGGAGCGGGAGGTCGAACACCTTGCCGTGGAACTCGATGGTCTCCCGGCGCAGTGCCGCACGGACGATCTGGACGACCTCACGCGTCCGGGTCAGCGGCTTGTCGTAGGGCATGCCGTGCCAGCCCTCGATCACCTGCGGGCCCGAGGCGCCGAGGCCGAGGATCGCGCGTCCGCCGGAGACGTTGTCGAGGCCGGCGGCCGTCGATGCGAGCGTTCCGGGTGTGCGGGAGTAGATGTTGAGGATCGCGGAGCCGATCTCGAGGGTCTCGGTCTTGGCGGCGAGGTAGCCCATCAGGGTGGGGGAGTCGAATCCGTAGACCTCCGCGACCCAGACGGTGTCGAGGCCGGCCTTCTCCAGGGCGACCACCTGGTCGGCGGCCTCACGGGGGTTTCCGGCGTACATCAGGGGCATCGAGAGCTTCATGGCCCTACTTTCGCTGTGTCGAGGCAGGCGGTTCGTCATGGGGTCCCCACGCAGGCACTACCGTGACAGCACTGCTGTCATGATTCAAGGGGTCTCGCATCGTGACTCTGCAGAGCGATGGAGGAGGGTCGTCGTGGTAGCGACCTGGCCACAACGGCGGCCTGATAGTCCGATTTGACCATTTCCTGACGTATTGCCCCATGCGACTGCTGCGCGCTGGCTGACTGTTCGTCACCTGTCGTCGCTGTATCGGGGGATTCGCATGGCTCAGGGTGCTCGTTCGCGCGGTCGTTTCACGACCGTGGTGTCCACCGCGACCGCGTTGTTCGCGACATCGCTGCCGCTGGCACTGATCTCGCCACCGGCCTCCGCCGTGGTGCTGCCCGGTGACGTCGGCGGCCACGAGCATGTCTCCGGTCTGCTGGACGTGTCGGAGCACCAGTGTGGCCAGCTTCTGCGAGGAGCCGAGGACAGCGGCTACATGACCTCGCCCTCGTCGTACTCCTACGTCATGCCCTCGCCCAAGGGGACGGGCTCCGCCAACGCGATCGACCACCACTTCATCCAGGACAGCAACGGGGGTGCGATCGACAACGCCCTGGTGTGGGAGCTGCCCGAAGAGACCACGACCGTCGACATGTTCCCCTCGATCGATCATGGCCCTGTCCCGGGTGAGGCGCTCGAGGCGACCGTCTACGGTTTCGACGATCCAGCCGCTCCCTCCAGCACGTGGGAGGTCGGCGACATCTCGACGATCTTCGACGAGGGCTGGTCGGACTGGATCTCTGACGACTTCGTCAGCCGCTGGGAGTTCTCGAGCGCACACAAGTACTACGCGGCCCGTTGGGGTGGGCCGAAGGCGTTGGTCGCGGACGGCGACGTCGAGCTCGACGGGCTGTGCGCTCCGCAGATCACGCCAACGGGACTCGAGGCGGGGCAAGACCAGACGGTTCGCGAGGGCGAGCTGGTCACGCTGTCGGCGAAGCTGGTCGGGGGGAGCGCGACGCGAGGGACCTACGAGTGGAAGCTCATCGGTGCATCCGGTTCACCCATCACTCTGAGCTCGCCGGCGAACGCATCGACCAGCTTCCGTCCCCTCGACGACGGCGTCTACAAGTTCGCCGTCGAAGCGTCAGCAGCCGGGCAGACGTTCACCGACGAGGTGTCCGTGCGGGTGCTGAACGCCAGGCCGGTGATCGCCGCCGACGCGAAACCGACCGCCGACGACGCACTGGCCATGGTGACCACGACGCTGACGGACGCTGGTCCCCTTGACACGCACACGGCCACCTACGACTGGGGTGACGAGTCACCTGCCCAGACCTTCCCCGTCATGCAGGGGTCGGGCTGGGGCTACGCCCATGCCGGGCACATCTACGACGCGCTGGGGACCTACACCGTCACAGTGACGGTGCGCGACGACGACGGTGGCGAGTCCGACACGAGTACGACGGTCGTCGACGTCGGCGGGGTCGGCCTCTCTGCGCCGAAGATCGTGCCCTCGTCGTGGGCCGCCTCGAAAAGACTGCCAAGTACGCGGTCGACCTGACCGGTGACGGCACGGTGGCGGACGGGCTCGTCCACTCGAACAACGACGTGCGCATTGTCGGAAACGGCAAGGAGCTGAGCGGAGGCGTCGAGTACGTCACCAACAACAACGTCTCCGGCTCGGGGCACGTCATCGACCCTGAGCCTGTGAAGGGCGAGGTCGCGCCCTATCCGGTCGAGTGGTTGTTGAGCGACGACGAAGCCCGGCGGTGTCGTGCAGGGTCGGCTCGGCGAGTCGTAC